>JAKLEA010000005.1 GCA_022711755.1 Planctomycetota bacterium | reverse complement strand
TCTTTCCCTGTCTAGAGATTACTCTGATTACTCTCTACCTTTAACCGTTTTCCAAGATACAAGGGTGTGCGAAACCGCAGGTTTTGCACACGCGGCAGGGTTGCGCAGTCATACCGTCTCTCCGCGTGTGCAACTCGCTTGCGCGAGTTGCACACCCTACTGCGCCACCCGCACAGGCGCGGGGAGGGCATGAGTGAAGCGCGATTTCAGCCTCTACGTTCTCGTGACCGGTTCGCTGGCCTCCGCCCCGCTTGAGGACTGTATCCGGCAGGTGATTAAGGGCGGGGCGGACGCGATCCAACTGCGTGAAAAGGACCTGTGCGACCGCGACCTGCTGGCGCTTGCGCGGCGCGTGAGAGAGATCATCCCGCGCGAGCGGGCCATGTTCGTCGTCAACGACCGCCCGGACATAGCGCGCCTGGCCGGAGCGGACGGGGTACACCTCGGGCAGGACGACCTGACGATCGAGGCCGCGCGATGTGTTCTGGGGGCGGAGGCCGTTATCGGACGTTCAACGCATAGCATCAAGCAGGCGGAGGAGGCGTTAGCGCAGGGCGCGGACTACATCGCCATTGGGCCGGTCTTCCCGACGGCGACGAAGGGGTATGATGAAGGCATCGGCATCGAGCTTGCCGGGCGGATCAGCGCGATTTCGCAGGCCCCCGTCGTAGCCATTGGAGGGATGAAACCGCAACGAGTTCCGGAATTGCGCGCGGCAGGCATTAAAAGGATCGCAGTCTGTTCCGCCGTGATATCTCAGAAGGATATCCGCGCCTCAGCCGCAGCTTTCAGGTCTGCCTTGAGCATATGATTACACGTCCCGGCAAGGCAAGGTTTCACGCAACCCTCTTCAATTTTGCGCCGAATCCGAATACAATCAAATAACGATTGTTGGATGGGGATGAGACAACCTTCCCCAATTTTGTGACCGCGGCGGGATTCCCCGGAGGTTTTCGGAACCCATCCTGAGATATGATCCGGGTTGGGAGAACTTGGTCTGTTTTACGCAAGTGTTTGCAGGAAATACGTGTTGAGACATTTCACGTTGAGACATGCATGGCCTATTGCATTGCTCGTATTCCTGACATTCTGCGCCCATGCTCGGGCACAGCAGGTTTCCGATGTCATGCGCGACGTCGAGACACTGTTTCAGCAGAAGGAATACGAGAAGGCAGCGCAGCGGGCGGTTGAGAATGCGGTAAGCTACCAGGGCAAGGATAGGATATGGTTTCTGAAGCGGGCCTCCGACTCATACGAAAAGTTGGAGAAGTGGGCAAGGGCCGCAGCCTGCCTGGAGGAAGCGGTTGCCGTGCTTGGGGAGGACCGCGAAGTAGCAGTCCTGCTCATGCGGGCCGCAACGCTGAGGGGCAAACAGTCAGAGCAGGATCAGCAGGCGCTGAAAGACCTGAAGGATGTCGTCGCGCGATTCCCAAAGTCGGCGGAAGCGAGCGCGGCATTATTTCTCCTTGGCGAGTTAAAGTTGAACTGGGGTTTTCCGAAGGACGCCGTCGTTGCGTGGGAGGAACTGGTTGCGGGTTATCCTGAAAGCCGCGAATCGAGTCTGGCGTGGAGGCGCATGGCTGAGGCGAGACTGCAACAGGGGAATGTTCCCGGCGCGCTTTCCGACCTCGCGCGCGGAGCGCAGCTTAAGGGATCAATATGGAAAGAGGAAACGCTCGAGTGTCATCTCCGTAGCGGGGAAATACTGGCGGATGCGGGGCGCATGGATGATGCGATCAAGGTTTTTCAGGAGCTTGCCGCTGAAAACATAAAGTGGACGCAGGCTCAGGACGCTCATCTTCAACTCGCAAAAGTCAAAGAACGCACGGGACGGCCCGAAGAGGCTGAGGAATGGCTCACCCGCCTGATCAGCCGGGAGGACAGTTGCGACTGGAGGGTCATAATTGAGGCGCGCAAGGACCTCTGGCAGATGCATCTGCGCCGCAGGAACATCGAGCCGGGGCTTGAGATGTGGAAGGGCGCGCTTGACAAGGCGGAAAGCGCTAATGACAGTGAAATGATCCGCGCCTTCCTGCTCCAATACATGAAGGCTCTGCTTGCGGCATGGAAGGAAATCAAGTCTCAGCGGCAACTCACGGCGGCGGAGCACTCCGCCTTCCGTCTGTGGCAGCAATATCAGTCAACCGACGAGGGTGGCGAGGGGTTGATTGCGCTTGCGGACGTTTATTGGGAACAGGGGCGTCGCAAGGAAAGCTTCCAGATTCTGGAAAGGCAACTGGTTGAGGCAGTCACCGCATCTGAAGAGCTCAAAATCAAGGTCTATCAGAAGCTGGCCGAGCTTGCGATCCGAAACGAAAGGGATGAAGACGCGGCCTCGTATTGGGAGCATCTTGCGGCGGAGTTCCCGGAAAGCAAGGCGGCCTGCAAGGCGCTTGCAGATGCCGGGATGAAGCGGGTGGCGCTTGGGGAGATCATGCAGGGGGTCAGGCAACTGCAATGCGCGGCGGCCTATGATCCCGCCAAGGCCGGTCTGGAGCCTTTGAACGCCAAATACAGCCTTGCGGAGGTCTTCCTGCTTGCAGGAAAGCAGAAGGAAGGCGAGAGACTGCTACAACAGATTGCGGCGGGACCTGAAGGGGCGGAACCGGTAATGAACGCCATCGCCCGGCTGGGTCAGATCGAACTCGGACGAGATAATCCGGCAAACGCCCGTTTTTATTTTGAGAAAGTGCTGGAACGCGAAAATAAGAACAGATGGAAACAATGCTACGTGGCGCGCATGGGACTTGGCGAAATCGCCAGACGCAACAACGACGTGGCGACTGCTGTCGAAATCTGGGAGAAAGGCATGGTTTTCGCCCGCAGCACGGGCGATTCCGAAGCCATCCTCTCCTTCACGACCGGCAAGACGGAAATGCTGCAGTGGGCATCTTCAATCAACGAGGAAGCAGCAAAAAAGGCGAAGGAGCTTTATGACAGGCTGCCTGACGAGTTTGCGGCTTCCGCCGAGGGGCGCAATTCCGCATCCAAGCTCATAACCATGCTCTGGGCCTACGGATTAAGGCAGCAGGCCATCAACCTGGCGTTGGCCGTCTGGGACAGGATGGACAATTCGGAGATAAGGCTCAGGATAGAGATTGGCAACCAGCTCGCGAAGATGCTGGGGGATATGGGGCACAAGGATGAAAGCATCAAAGCATTTGCGGGCTTGCTGCAAATCGCTTCCTCGCAGCGTTTGCAGGAGGAATATGTTGACGTTCTCGTGAAATTGGGCGGCACGCTGCTGGACTCCAATCGTGTTGATGAAGCCGTCCTCCTGCTCAGCGATCTGCCGCAATTCATAACAGCAGTCAATTTCAAGAACCGCGTGGACGTTCTTCTTGGATCAGCTTTGTCAGCCAAGGGCGCGACGACCGAGGCATTCGCGGCATGGGCGCGCGTGCATGAAAATCCCGATGCTGACGCCGGCCTGAAGGAGGAAGCCCTCAAACGAGCGGCTGAACTGGCTTATACCAACAACGATTTCGCCAATGCGGCGGGATTCTCCAGCCGCATTGTTGACGAACTGCCCCAGTCCGAATCAGCAAAGGAACTGCTGGAGGAGAAAAAGGAATTCATAGGGAAATGTTACGAGCAGGCTTACAACTTTGTCAGGGCGCGGGAGTGGTATAACAAAGTCGGGCTTGTTCATGCGGCGCGCGAGGCGTCAAAACGGCTTGAGCGCCTTGAGCTTGTGAAGCTGGAGGTGAAGGATTGCTACGTCGGGTCCGAAGGCATTTGCAGATCCCTCATCATGAACTCGCACACGAAACAGGAAAACATCTGGGTCGGAATCAAGGTTCAGCCTCCGGACGGCCCGCCAAACGTGGGACGGATAGGACCGATGCTTGCGCCGGCTCATGACGTCGCGGACATCTCTATCGCGGGACGCATGGATCAACCCGGACTTTATCGTGTTACTGTAAACTTCGGCCCTGACAGTCTGGAGGGCATTTTCAGAGTGGCCCAGCAAAAGCCGGCTCAGATTGTGGCTGAGCCGGGGCAGGTCGTGGCTCTCCCGAAGGACGCTATTGAACTCGTTTCCGCCGCCGCCAGGGAGACGGAGCGAGGATGGGTCGCAGACAGACCTGAAAAGGTTGTCACCGGGGGCTCCTTCGTCCAGATGTCTGTCCTTCTGGATTCGGATATGGCGTTTCGCTTTTTCTATGATCCCCCGCACCTGCAAGGGATTCTGAAGGTCGTCTATTGCGAAGCCACAAATTGCCCGGAGTCCGGCCCGACGGAGGATCATTCCTACCACGGCGACTATATTGCGCTGAGAAAAGGCCACTCCTCGCTTCGGTTCATGCTCCCTGAAAACGAGATTCTGGGCAGGATATATATGGAATGCTGGCACAGACAGGGATCAAAGGCCGGGCTTGCATATTCCGGAGCGCCGCTTGAGATAAAACCTGACGACCTGTCGGGACAGCCGGGTCTTGAGAAGCTTGAACTTCACGGCGCGCAGGTCCTTCGCCAGAAGGAAGGCGAGAGGCTGGTGAATCTCGTGATATCCTCGGATGAATCGCGCCAGTGTTATATTGAAGTAACCGGAACCTGCGCCCCATCGCCGGCCTATATGGCTCCGCGGTACTGCATATTCACGGACGGCTGGCCCGCCACGGTCGGCTCCGAAGCGTGTCTCTGGCTAAATGAAGAAGCGGAAAACGCGGCGTTCCGGAGAATGCTGTGGCTTCAGCCAATTAACCTGAAACCCGGATCAAACCTTTTGAAACTACGCCTTCCCGCAGGAGAGGCGATTTCATCCGTAAAATTACTTCCCGCCCTGAAAGGACTGGTAGCCGGGCTGGAATTTCCCGCCGGCAAGAGGGACTTCAATCCTGCGATGCCTGCCGAGGCGACTCTGTCTGCAAGATTCGTCGGGGACAAACCGTCCTCAGAGGAGGGCGAGATCAGAATCGCCTACCAACAGGTGCGGCTGGCGGATTCCGAAGCGGAGGGCTCACAGTCAATTTCATCCCGGATGTTCCAGACGCTTCTGCTGGGCGTTCACCGCATGCAGTTCAAGGCCGGAGAAAATTTAAGCGCAAAGCTCGCACTGCCGACCAGCCTGTATGGCGTGAACCAGATCGCCGCCGTGATAAGATTCGGCGATTCCATATCCGCCCAGCCTTTGGGCAGGTATGCGGTCGTCCCGCAGCGGAACATATCGGTCTTCAGAGAGGATACCCCGTTCCTTATCCAATCGGACATGAGTGTAGAGCCTGAGACCTATAGAAGACTCGGTTTCGATTGGCTTCTGACTCGTGTGACATGGGATGGGTTCCAACCTGAAGAGCGAAGGTACGACTGGCGCGTTCCCGACGCGATAGCCCAGCAATGCCGGCGGGCTAAACTCATGTTGTGCAACATATGTTCAGGCGCCCCGAAATGGGCGCAGCCGGCAGGGCGTTTCCGCCCGCTTCTGAATTATGACAATCTTGTATTCCTTGACAGCGCGCCCTCGCCGGCCCACATGGATTCCTGGATCCGCGGATGGCAGTCCTACATGCAAAGGTACGCCGACATTATTGGCGCTGTGCAGTTGTGGGGCGAGCCATGGGAAGGCGGGACCACGCCGGACTGGCGTTCCACCGGCGCTCACTACCGCAGGCTGCTCAAGGGGCTGGCCGTCGCCAGGGCAGGCATGGCCCGGCAACCGAAGGTTCTTGCCGGCGGGCGCGCCCACAACGCCGACTGGAACGTTCTGGATAACGAGTCCGTTCCGTTCCTGGACGCGATAAACACGATTGGTGCGCATCCGGATGAGTCATTCGCCTTCAGCCTCGCCCGTCTCTTCAACAAGGAGGTCTGGGAGACGTGGACAGACACGACGACATGGGGCGACAGGTCAGCCGCGGCCTGGGCGATCATGCACATGGCCAAGGGCACGCGCAAGATGAACCTGTTCGGCGGAGGAAAAATCTGGGACGTTGAGGGAAACCCGCGACCGGTCGTCGCCTGGGCGGCATTCATGACGCATATCCTTGACGGGTTCACATTCTCTCGTTTCACCCGCCCGGACCGTCCCCCGCTGATATGCCTTTTCAGCAAACAGGACCGCAAGGTGGCTGTAATCATATCCGGCAACGGTTGCGTTCCGGACAATTATGCTGAATTTCCATGGCGCAACTTCCAGAATCTTACAAACCTCGAAATGGAGCTTGACGATCCGTCCGGCAGAACGGACGCCTTTGATGCAATCGGCAATCCGATCGGACGGCGCGAGGGCGGGAAACTCTTCCTGGCGATCGGCAGGGACCTTGTCTACGTGCGCACAGAAGGGACGGCGGGAGCAGACTTCGAGGAACGGCTGGACAAAGCGGCGTTCAGGAATATCCCGCCGGTCGAGATCGCCCTGCGCGATCCCTGCTTCCCGATTGAGAAAGGCCCGGCAATCCGCGTAATCATACGAAACACGGGATGGGAAAACGCGACAGGCAGCGTGATGCTTGAGTCCCCTTCCGTAAAGTTCGCTGCGATGCCCCTTTCCTTCCAGCAACTGGCTCCGGGTAAAACCGTTGAACTTGAGGCGGTGATAACGCCGGCGTCGCTCGAATCCTCAGCCTTCCCGGTGCGCGTCACCGCTCAGGTCGGCGGAGCGAATGTCGTGCATGACGAGGTTCTGAGCGTCGCGACGATCACGCGCGCGACAATCACTGTTGATGGTTTCCTGGATGAATGGCGAACGGTCAATGCGGTCCCGGTAATCCTGGCCGGGAAGTCCGACTCCAGTCTGAAATTCGCGCCGAAATGGACGCCCTGGAAGCAGTTGACGGCGGGCGCGGTTGGCCGCGCCGCCAGGGTCGCGTTCGCCTGGGATGACGAAAACCTCTACGCCATGTCTGAAGTCTTCGATCCCAATCCAGTCCGCATACCGTCGCTCCTGTCGGGGGTTGAAAGGCACGTCTGGCAGGAACCGCCGGCCGATTACATCTACTACCAGGCGGGGCCGTGGCCGGGCTTCACCGGCGACGCCATGCTCCTCAGCATGGACTCTCCCTATAGGACCGAGTGGGTGCAGAGATATGAGGAAGCGCCGCCGCAGAGCGAAACATACGCATGGGGCTCGATTCTGGCAGGACGCTATCAATACCAATTATATCCGACGCTAGAAGGCACGACAGAGGTTTTCCGTTTCCGCACCCCGGACTTCTATTATCGCCATCCTCTGCCCCTGGATTACACATTCATGGCGGAGAAATGCTCTGTGAAAAAAGCGTCGGTCGTTTGCTCCCGCAACGACGACCTCAAGTCATGGTTCTACGAGGCAAAGATCCCCTGGTCTGAGCTGAGGCATATTCCACACAATCCCGGATTGTTGATGCGGCTGAACTTCAAGATCAATGATGATACGGCGGCGACTTCTCTGACATGGTCGAAGGACAGGAGCGTGGCCGCGCCGACTCTTCTGGATTTCGAGCCGACGTGGATGCTTGACTGGTCCTCAAACACGGAATGGGGGTTTGATTCCCCAGGAAAATAGGATTCGCCGACGGCAGATCTGAATGCGCAGAAGAATTGACATTCTAACGGTTGCATGTCTATGCGCGCTTGCGATATGCGGTCATTTCACTGCCATGGCGCAGGACGCGCCGGGCGCGGACAATACTAATCCAAGGTGGCCATCCCCTTTCGAAGACGATCCCTTCAGAACCGACGCCGTTGCGGGATTTCTGGTTCAGAAAGCGCTTCTGTGTGTCGAGGCTGACCCCTCGGGACACGTCGTGGAGGTCTTCTTCAACAGGCCGGTGGACAGGAAAACAGCCGGTGATACTGAACATTATCTTGCTAACGGACGGCTGAAGCCGTCGGCGGTCCGCGCGCCTGAATCCGTCAATCGCGTTTTTCTGGTTTTCCCGGAGCAGTTGCTTCCGGGGCAGACGACTCTGGCAATATCCGGCGTTTGCGATTCCAACGGCGAAGCCCTGATATCAGCTCCAGCCCTTCCTCTCTCGCCGGCCGAAACTGTTCCGCCTCGGGTGGTCAGTGTCGAAGCCAGGGCCGAAGCCGGGCCAAACGCTGACACGGTGACAATCATTTTCAGCGAAGCTCTGCGCGCCGAGGACGCGGCGGATTACAGGAACTACGAGCTTGAAAGCTGCCCTAACAGGCGCATCCCGCTCACCCCAGGCTGCGCAGCATATGACGGCAAACGGCGGGTGATCCTGAGCCTGCGCACGCCCCAATCAACGATAGACAGGATCATTGGCTCTGCTCAGGCGCAATCTCCGCCGACCTTGCAGAGCCAGCTTGCTGACTTGTCAAGGGGCGCGGATTTCATTCTCCGAATCTCAAACATCCGCGACCTTTCCGGCAATGCCATAGCCCACAGGAACGAATCCAGAGGCATTGTTGAAGGCCCGTCATGCGGCCCGGTTGCCATTTCATTCGACTTATATAAAAATACCAGGGCGGATAAGAAGGGCAGTGGAACCGGGGCGGAGGGCAGGATGGCGCTGCTCAGGTTCAACCGCGCGATTGTTCCTCCTTCTGCGGAGTCTGCGAAAAGTATCGAAGTGGAGGGCGCACAGATAATCAATCATCGGCCAATGTCCGACCTTAGCTCCATCTGGATCACTTTCGACCGGCGTCTTGATCCGGCAGTCCTTCCCGGGCAAAGGCTTGTTGCCGTAAGCCTGATCTTTCTTGTCATGGTTGCGCTGTGCGGGCTTGGGCGCGCCTTCCCGCGGCGAGGCATTCCGGATGCCCTGAGAATTCTGGCCATGATCGCCCTCCTGCCTGCCGCTTTCTGGACACTGGAGCATTGGCGCAAAGGCCCCGCGGCTATTGCGCGGAATATTCAGGACATCGCCGGCAACACAACCTCCTGCACCAATTCGCCGCCGTTGCAGACTCCGCCCGAAGAACCCCCAACCGTATTGGGCGCTTCCTTCGTAGGCAGAACCATAACAGTGCGATTCAGCCGAAAACTTGATCCCGACGATGCAGTCACTGGCGGGCATTACGCGCTGGAGACCGGGGAGACGTTGGAAAAAGGACGGCAGATTATCCTTCTGAAGGATGCCGACTTCGCCTACAACCCCCTCGCTGCGACCGTGACAATAGAACTGCCCAGAAAGGACAATGCTCCTGATTTATTTACTCCAGGTCACAAGTTTCTGCTGATTGTATCGAAGGTTTCAGACATCTACGGCATGGAGATAAGGCCTGACAGCCGTATGGAGGGAACCATACGCGCGCCTGAAGGGCCCAGACCACCGGACGCGACGGACATCGAGTGGGCGGCCCTGCTTCCCGTTCGCGGGCAGGCCGGATTCTCCACCGCCCCCCCGCCGGAGGCCAGGAATTGTCCGGACAGTTCCGGACAGGATATTCGCGAGAGGCTTGCCGGAAGAGCGGACGCGCTGCGCATGGAATTATCAGAATTGCCGGTTTCCTCCCCGCTGACTCAGCGCGCCTTGAAACACCTGAGGCAATGCGGACGCGAAATGACGAAGGCGGAAGGACAGACCCATGCAGAGGCTTCACAACGCGCTGCTCTGCGCAAAGCCGGATTCTGGCTTGGCAGGGCGGAGGCATGGGCGAACACCTCCCGCGGCGCAGCGGAAAACGGATTCATTCCGTTTGCGACTCTTTCGGCGCTTGGCATTGCCGCGCTCCTGATCGTCGCGCTGGAAAGACGGCATGTGGCGCTGCTGCCGGCTCTGCCGGTTGTAGGATTTCTGCTGAGTATTCCGCTCACAGCCTCCGGTGGTCACACGCACCTTTCCCTGGGAGTGGCCGCTGTATCCTCCTGTCTGCTCGGTTGGGGACTTTGCTGGCTTGTCTGGCGCGAATCGGCGGTCCCGTTCTCGCGACAAGGCGCGCGAGCCGGGCGTCTGCCGGTCGGCTTGTTCGCCTTCCTGGCTATAACCAGCGCCTTCATGAATCCGAAGCAGCCGCGTCAGGAGCGGGGCGCCTTCGATTTTGTTCCAGCGGGATCCGACCCAGCCTGGTATCAAGGATTAATGGCCAGATGGCAGTTTTCCCGGGAAAATGACGCACTGCCCGACGCACTTGCCGCAGAACGCTCCGATTCCCCACAACCTCTGGTCAGGACCTTTTTGGATTCCCAGTCCGCCGCCGCAGACGGCGGGAAGATCGCTTTTGCCTTGACACTGTCCGACTCGCTAAGCCTCCCCGTGGGGCGCGTAATCGGCATGGATGGCGCGGCCGGCAACCGTCTGAACCTGGATCAATACCTGCTTTCCAGGGGGTCGCGCTGGTTCCTTGAAGGCGAGAATAACGCCATTCTGCTGCCTTCAGGCATGATTCGACGGCTTGGCCTTCAACCGGAGGACATGATCGGAAGAGAATGCGGGCTGGTCGGCAAACGTTTCGTCGTGGTCGGCGTGTTTGACGGCAGATTGCTGAGCGAATTCACCGATCCGGACGGGAATGCTCCACATTTTGTGCCGGGGATGGCGCTTCCTGCGCCGGAGGAGGTTGTAATTGTCCCCCGGGTCATGCTGAGCGATCTGGGAGCATATGCTTACGCCTGGATGGATCCGACGCGCACTCCGCCGCGCGGAGCCGATGACGCAGCGCAGATACTTGCATCCGCCGGCTACGAGCTATACTTATCCTCGGGGACCAAGACTGACAGGATGATTATTACCGAACCGGAATCACAGGCAAGAGCATATCCTTGGATTGCCATGCTGGCCTTGTTGGCAGGACTGGCTGCGGTTTCACTGAGTTCCGCGGTCCGGAACATTGAAGACGCGCGAAAAGCAGCCGTTACAAACCTTCATGCCGTCTGCTGCGGCGCCGGAGCGACTGTAATCATCGTCTGGATATATATCATCGGAGTCAATTATTTCGGGATACCGTGGAGGAATTTCGACCCGGACCCTGTCTTTGGGTTCATCGCGGCGTCATCGTGTATAATCGCATCCGCGCTTACACCGTATCTGAATCTTTTGGCGACGTCATGCTTCAAAAGGGCGCGCTGAGAGCCAGTAACCTCGATCACGATATCCGGAGGCTTATTGTCTACGCCTCCCGTCGGACGGAGGTTGCTCCCGGGCATCGAGTTGCCGGTCAAGCAACTGCCTGTCCGCTTCGTCAATCGGCAGACTCTCCCCATGCGGCACCAGTTCATTCAGAACCTCGTCCGGCAGATATACCCAAGCGCAGCTTATCGGAATCGAGGTCGCGCCGTCCGACAGGGGTTCAAGTATGATAGTATCGGTTTCCTCCAGTTCCCTGATGCCGATCTCCACTGCCCGACGATTGCGCGGATAGCCCCAGGGGCTGAGTATCTTGCAGACATCCTTGACCGTCAACGGCTCGATCAGCGCCGGTCCTACGCCGAAGACGTCATGCGCCAGCAGGCATTCGATCACTTCGCATTGAACCTGGCTTAATGTGTATGTCTGAAACAGGCTGTTGAGCGGGCACGCCTCCCACCATGCGCTTGCATTGCGCTGTTCTTCTATTCCAGTCTCCATTTGCAGGATTTCATTCATCAACGGATAATCCTGGGCAACGTAATCGCCCATGACGAAATCAGCCCCGTAGTTGAACGGGCCGAGGCGTTTCTCGACTGCCTTGCGCCTCATCTGAAATGTTTTGGCGCGTTCCCAGAGGTATGCGGTATAGCTTTCCAACTTCGCCGGTCGGGGGGCGGGGCCTCTGCGCGTCGCGCCTTTCGCCGGCAGATGATCTCCACACGGGCGGACCTTCGCCCGACCGCGCAGTGCGCGGGAAAGCTCCGCCGCTTTCTCAGAGGTCAGTCCTGCCTTGGCTATCAATTGTCCTATGCGCGAATCATCGCAGGTCAGCAGGCCGGCGATCAACTCCTCCAGCCCAATCTTCTTTATCCGGCAGCCCCTGACCGTTGTTTCCCTGGTCAACTTCGGAACTTCCACGTTGAAGATCCATATAAGTTTTTCGTCCAGTGGCACTGATCGTGGATTCAACCCTCGCGCAGGTTCCCGCACGGGGCGCTCTCGCAGTTCTCCCCGGACCTTTTCCATGTCAAGGCCGGCTTCCTGAAGCAATGAGCCGCCCTGCTTGTCCAGCAGGATTTCTTCAAACAGCGCCGACGCGGAAAGCTCCGCCTCAGGCGTCCCGCCCGGCTCTGACAACACGCGGGCTTTGGCGCTTCTTAGCACCCTCTTGACGTCTGTTCCAAGAACCGTCTTCTTCATTGTATCTCTTTCAATCGCCCTCCCAGGGCGTTTATCAGACTTCCGTCAGGAATTCGCCGTCCTCCGGGGAGTAGGTCTCTCCGTCGTCCTTCTCATCTTCGGCGTCATCCGGTTCCGTCGCGACTGCTTCTTCGTCCGCTGCCGGGCCAAGCAGGTCGCTGAAGACTTCCTCGACAGGGCAATCCGACCAGATCAGCCTGCTGAAACGCGGATAACAGGTGTCTGCGGCAATCATCAGGGTGGACATCATCTCCAGGATCGGCATCCGCTCAGGCGCGCGCCTGCCCAGGGGGGTTGTCACCTCAAGCAGAATCACGTTGTCCTCTGAAAGGGAGAACTTTGCGAGGTAAATGCCATAGTTGGCCCTGGCGATCCCCTCACAGACCACCGGCAAGCGGGCCGGATTCTGCACTTTCAGGTAATGGCTTATCGAAAAGTGCAGAAGATGCAATTCCCGGATGTAGCGGATGTTGACGGGGTAAGACGCATGCTCGCCCAGTAGGTTGACGAGACAACTGTCGTCGTCCATCGCCTCGGCGAAGGTCAATTCCTCCTCCCGGAGCACATCCAGAACCGCGGTGAATTGTTTTGAGCGCTTTAATTCCATCGTTTAACTGGGAACTGCGGTTTGATTCGGGGTTGCCTCATCTTCCAGCCGACCTTGTTCCATCATCCTATTCCCAACTTCAATGCTGGGACTTCGTGACACTTGGATAAATAATATCAGCAACCCCGTTCCGACGCAATCACATGACTGTAGAAAATGCCAAGGGCAGCCTGAACGATCACACATGCCGTATGTTGTAGGTCCCCCTTGACTTCTTGCCACATATGGTCGCCGCCGTACGGTTTATGCTGTGCTAATGAGTCATGTCAATTTCCAACGCTTCCCCTTCCGCAAGGCGCAGTCCTTCGTTTAAATTCACAATGACCCGATTGCCAGTCACGTTGAAGGTCACAGGAACTTCATTCTGCCCGATTCGCGCTTTAACATTTCTCGCTTTCGCGCCTTCCGGCAGTTCAAGGGAAAGCGTGCTCAATTTCAACTGCCCCCAGCGGACCGTCAGCGTGTTCTTCTGGCATTTGCCTGATCTCTTCTGAGTGAAGGTTCCCCACCCCTCCGGGGCTGTGAAGGCGCTGCGGAAATCCTCCGGATTCAGCTTTGGAGCGAAGTTCATTTGTCCCTTTGGTCCATGGCAGGTGAACCCGGAAAGCGCTGTGAATACCCCCCAGCTTGCCATGGCGCGGGAATAGTGATCCCCGCACTCGACTTCGTTGTAGGGGTTGCGCTTCGCAGGGGCGTATCGCTCATGCACTGCGCGGCAGATTGAAAGCGCCTCGGTCAACATCCCCTCCCATATCATGTTGCCCGCAACCTGGTATTCGATTCCCGTCCAGACCTCGTCCCTGTAGAGCGTGGAGTTGTTGCCGAGGTGCTTGCTCAATGGCCACGTGCATGTCATCAGCCCCCCTTCTCCGGGAGCAACGAACCATCGTTGAGGCGGGAAAATCTGGTTATAAGGCCCGACGTCCGGCGCCCAGTTGTAAGCCCAGACGGATCTGAGCGCCTCCTCGACCTGCGGCTGCGGGTAAATGTTTCCCAACCCCAACTGTCTCGCCCATCCCTGACCGAACAACTGGTCTGACAGGCAACCATCGGCATACTGGTGCATGGGGAACCTGCCGAGGTCCACGTCCTGGATGAAATACTCGCCGTTGAACAGTTTTTCAGAGGAAAGCCTGCTGCCGCTCTCGAAGATATTCCGGCAGCGCTGTGCGAATTCCACATCGCCCATCTCCGTCGCCATCTCCTCCCCGGCTCTGAGCGCCGCCAGATAGAGCGATCCGACGAACGTGTTGGCGCCGAAGTAGTTGATGTCATACGTGTTGTGCTGAAGGTCCTCGATCAGGCCGTCGTCGTTGCCATCATGCCCTATGCTGAAGAGCAGGGCGCTCTTTATGCCCTGCCAGTTTCGCTTCAGAAATTCCGAATCGGGGGACATCTGATGCTCGCGGTATGCCTTAAGAATCGTCCCGCATTGTCCGTCCGCGGCGTAATTCCTGTCCCCTCGGAACCCTACCAGGCCGTTCGGATGCAGCGCCGCGCCGAAGTCCTGGCGCTCGCGCGCGCTGCGCTCAAGCTCCGGGAACAGCCGCGCCATCGCATGCTCGTAGTTCCAGACGTGCGTGCATGTTCCGTGGCAGCACCCTACGCCCTCGAACGCCCAGAACCTTCCGTCTTTCCACCACTGGCACGTTTCGGTCGCCATAATGCTCACCGGATAATTCAAACGATCCAGCAGCCAGACGGGCAGTGTGCTGTCGTAAAAGCAGTCCCGCCATCTCCGCGTCAGTTCGGAGAGCTTTTCGCGGTTATCGAGAGCATAATTAGCCGCCTCTGCGGCGTCCGTGAACCAGTTCGTATACATCCTCCCGTTTGGATGATTCGGGAAATGCCATCCCAACGCAAAGATGAATGTCCGCTTCGATTTCGGTCCGATAACGGATGACGGCGCTGCGATTGCGCAGTTGCGACGCTCGCCGAAGCCCGATGTCGTTTCATCATCCGACGAAAGGCGCAGGTCAAGCCTTTCCGAAACCATATTTATAATTCCCGAGGAGCGCGCCCCTCCCGCGCCGGGCGACTCAATCGCGAGGGCGAGTGTCCCCCAGTCCGGCAGTTTATTCACCGGACCCGAAGGCCCGCGCTTCGTCTTATCGGAGAACTCGATCTGGTCAATGTTGATATGTCCCCAACCGTCCGAATTCGCGTCCACGATCTCCAGAACGGCGTCCCTGCCCTCAAACTCCTTCACGCGCCACGACCACCATTTTAATTTCTCGTCGTTCACGCCTGTTGCTGTTTTGACGGTCTTGCCGTCAACAAGCAGGTTCATGCAGGTCTTCCCCTTGTGATTGCCGCCGCCGATTAGGAAGTTGATGAACTCCCGCTCGATCTTGAACGGTGGGGACGTAAGTTTTCCTTGCGGCGCGTCCCCGGCAATAAATGTGTTGACGAGGCCTTTGCCGAGGAAACCGCTGACGTTCTGCTGCCCCGTCAGTGTTCCTTCGGCCGGTTTAGCTCCGAAGGCTTCCCCCTCAACCTTCCACCGACCATAGTCCTGCCCTTCGAAATCCTCAAAGACGATATCCTCGCGGCTGGCCTTCTCCTGCCCGGGGATGATTGGCGCCTCTTCTGCAGAATGCAGCATGATCGTTCTCATCGGCCCATTGGAGATCCTGCTGCGTCGCAATCCTTCAATGCCTGACTCCGAATCAGGGCATATCGCATTCTCAAGCCACCCTATTACGGACACATTCGCCTCCGCGCTTGAGACATTCTCCACAGTTATATGAAACAGAGTGACAGGCAGGGCGGAATCCTTTGCGTTCAATGGAATGAAGGGCGAGAACGCTTCCATCTCGACCTTTAGCGGGAAATTCCCGTCCGCGTATTTGACGAGACCGATCGGATATTCGCCCAGGAAGGACACATCGCTGAAGTCCCGGCCGCACAACTGCCTTACGTCGGGGCTGGAGGATGTCCCCCCCTCAAGAATGACCGCAAATCCCTGACGCACAGGCGAAGATGGTATTGGGCGATTATAGCACGTATCGCCATAGCCTGAGTTAAGTTCCCGGTTGAAAACATGCCAGTATGACAGCGTCCCGTCACCCATGAGGTAAAGCTGTCCAGCGGCGATTCCGCCGACGGGCATGCCGATGCTTTTGAGCGCATCGCCGGAGTGGACCTCTTTGCCGCCGACTTCATACAGCGAATTAATCCATTCCGGGGACAGGTTTTTGACTACCGGAATGACGTGTTGCGGGTTCTTTGGCGTCCGCATGGCAATTTGTTCCTCCCTGATTTGCGGCGCGCGACATGCCTGCAGAGCAAATGTCGCAACGGCGGAAACAACATATGCAAGGATGGGCGACTGTTGAATTCTGTTCATCACCAAATCCCCTTATACGGATGCCGGGAAGTTTAGATGCCGGACCGCAGCGAGCCATGCTACGAAAATGAAATCTGCAATAACGTCTCAGATTCACGCTTCTTTGTCAATCTCAGCAATGAACAGACCACGTCAAGACCTTGCATTGGAGGGTCTCAGACGCTATAGATATGGCCTGCTTGTTTCCTAAGTTTCACGGCGAATCCCCCTGCAATAAGCATGAGGGGATGCGCGAGGATCTGAAATGACAAATGTTCTCGTCACCGGCGGCGCCGGTTTCATCGGTTCTCATCTCTGCGAGGCGCTGGTGGCCAGGGGGCACAAGGTCAGGGTTCTGGACAACCTGGCGACCGGCTACCTGGCCAATCTTGAAGGCGTAAAAGGCCGCGTGGAGTTCATCCAGGGTGACGCGACAGACCGTGACGCCTGCATGAAGGCCTGCAAGGATATCGAAGTCATCTTCCACGAGGCTGCGATACCCAGTGTTCCACGCTCGATGGATAATCCGGTGGAGTCCCATCATTCCTGCCTGTCAACAACTGTGCATATGCTCGAAGCCGCACGCCGCATGGGAGTTCGAAGACTCATAAACGCCGCGTCATCAAGCGCATACGGCGACACGGAGCAACTGCCTAAATGCGAGGACGCGACGCCCCGTCCCATGAGCGTCTACGCCGTGGCGAAGGTCGCCGGGGAACACTACTGCCGCGTATTTGCGGAATCACTCGGCGTTGACACCGTCAACCTGCGCTACTTCAACATCTTCGGCCCCCGGCAGGATCCGTCCAGCCCCTATTCCGGGGTGATTGCAAAGTTCACAAAGATCATGAAGGCCGGCAAACGTCCGACAATTTTCGGAGACGGTCTGCAAAGCCGCGATTTCACCTATGTCGCCAATGTTGTTCACGCCAACCTGCTTGCCATGCAGAAGAAGGAGCCGCTGAGCGGCGCAGTTCTCAATGTAGGTTGCGGAGATCGCGTCACCGTGCTTCAACTTGTTGATGAATTGAACAAGATTCTGGGCACGGACCTGCGTCCGGAATTCTCCCCGACCAGGGCGGGCGAAGTGCTCCACTCCCAGGCCTCATGGGATCGGATTCGCGATGTTCTGGGGTATCAACCCCAGGTGCGTTTCGCAGAGGGGCTTAGGAGAACGGTTGAGGCCGAGGCGGACTGAGACTGAAGCGTCGGAGGGGCATGGGTCGAGTGACAAGCGAGATACAGAGAGAGGGCGCATCTGAGGGAACTGCGGCGGCAGACCGCGCGCCGCAGGGAATCCGCGCCGTTCTTATCCTCATCATCGCTGCCGGTCTGTGCGTCAGGCTCGCTGCTGCGTTCGCAGACGAACGGCTCCTGTTCTGCGATGACGCCTATTATTCCCTGTCGGTTTCCCGCAATCTTGCTCTGAACAATGGCCCGACAGTATCCGGGTTGCACCGGACCAATGGCTTCCAGCCTTTGAACACTTATTTGAATTCCATCTGGTATCGGCTTTCAGGCGGGGACCGTATGGGAACCATCCGTGTGATAGCCTTGTGGACTTTCGCCGTCTGCATCATGCAGGTCTGCGCGCTCAAGATTCTGGCTGAAGCACTTGTGCCGGACAAGGGGGAGGGCAGGAGGCTTTTCACGCTGCTACTCTGCGCTTTATGGCTGGCGAACGGACAGTGCTTTAAGAAGGAATTCAACGGGCTTGAGACCGGGCTTTACACGCTGACGCTGACAATCTGCCTTGCATACTATGCCCGCCAGTGCGACAGTCTTTCCGAGAAACCCGGCCTGCATTCGATTCACTTCGGCTTCCTGCTCGGCGTGGCCATGCTGGCCAGGAATGACGCCTGCTTCGTAATCGCGGCGGGATGCCTGCTTGTGCTGCTCAGACGCGGTCCGACCGTGAAATCAGCGGCAAGCGCGGTTATCGTCGGCCTGACCGCTTCCATAATCGTCTCCCCGTGGTTGATCGCCAATTATCAGAACTTCGGTCACATCATCCCATACAGCGGGCGCGCCAACAGCTTCGAAAACATGAAGATGGTCCAGCCACAGGCCGTCTCATATATAAGAAACCTGAAAGCCGTGGCCTACGTCGCGCTGGACATGCCTCTGCTTTGCGGCAGTTGGCCGTTGTCCTTCCTTTCAAACCCCTCGACCAAGATCGCAATGGGAGTCGTGCAACTGGTTGCATTCCTCGGCATGATGAGCGTTTTCATCGCCGAATTCGCGCGGCGCAAGCGTCCCACGCTTGAAGGATTCCGCTTCGAGAGCCTGTTGCTCCTGGCCCTTCCGCTTGCGCTGGGTTTGGTTCCCTATTACCTCTTCTATTCCGGCGCGAATTGGATGTTCAAACGATACTTCCTGCCGGGTTACGTGGTCGTCCTGCCCATCGGCGCATGGGTTCTGACGCGACGGCTGCTGAATTCGGAAGGCGCGGCACGGCGGCGTACAATAATGATAACAGCCCTGATCTTCATTCTGGGATGGTTGACCGTAGACGACGTCTTTCCCAGGAAAGTGCCGATCTTTTACCGATACGTCGCCGCCGTTGACGCAGTCGCCGGGCCGGACGCAAAGGTCGGAGCATTTCAGAGCGGTATGATGAGCTACTACCGGGACAACGTCCTGAACCTTGACGGGCGTGTCAACGACGCCGTCATACATGCCTGGGCTGCCGGCCGTTTTCCGCAGTATCTGAAAGAAGAAGGACTGGACTATATCGTTGATAGCAAGCATCATATAGGGAACGCACTGATGATTCAGGAGATCAGGAACGATTTCATGATAGTCACGCCGGTTCCTGACCGGACTATTCAGGTGCTTGTCAGAAAAACCGTGGAAGGCGAAAAGAAGGTTGAGTAGCGAAGCGACAATCGAATCCGCTCCGGCGGAACGCAAGCCAGTCGAGTTGAATCCCGGCTTCCTTGAACTCAGCATCGCAGTGGCGCTGATCCTCGCGGCCAATGCGGAAACCCTTGTCTGGATGTCCATCCACTTCGAGACGCACGAGGAGTTTTCACACGGATGGCTCGTGCCTCTGATCTCCGGATATCTCATATGGACGGATCGCGACAAGCTGGACCAGGACTGGAAACGTGATACTACGAAACCAGCCATTATACTGCTGATCCTGTCTCTCATTGTCCATTTCGCCGGACGCTATCTGGGCCTTCATGTCCTCTCCGGATATGCGATGGTTTCGGAGCTTTTCGCCGCCGTCCTCTACTTCATGGGCTGGAAGAACGCTCTCAAACTGGCCTTCCCCATCGCCTACCTTGCGTTCATGGTACCATTCGTCTTCATCATGCCGCTGCAGTTGCCTATGCAGACGGCGGCCACAACGGCGGCGTCTATCGTGCTGAATACCTTCGGCGTCGAAACAACGCACGCCGGCGTCCAGATGGCCACGAGCAACTTCAAGCTCGTTGTGGAGAAGGCGTGCAGCGGGCAGCAGAGTCTCATCGCGCTCACAGCGCTGGCGACCATCTTCGCCTACATGATGCCCGGCGCGCTCTGGAAAAAGGCCGTATTCATCTGCGCGTCCATGCCTGTCGCGCTTGTCGCCAACGTCGGCCGGATCGTGACGACGGCCATTCTCGGCCACGTCTTCGGCGGTTCGGTCACCGAGGGCCTCCTTCACGAGGCCTTCGGCGGATTGGTTTTCCTCTTCGCTTTTGTTATCATGTTCCTCATATGGGCAATCCTGACGCCAGATCAAAAGGAACCGGCAACCCAGCCGTCTTCTTCATCCTCGCAGCCGGAATCTGCGGACTGACGCTGGCCGTCCCCTTCCCGGACGCCATCCGCAACTGCGTGGAGGCAGACCTCCCGCTCATCCCCGCGGAACTGGGCGATTACAAGGCCCAGTCCGAGCCGAAGCTGGAGGAGGACACCGAGCGCATCTACCCGCAGTGCCAGTGCATGGCCCTGCGCTTCAAGGACGAGAAGACCAACCGTCAGATGGCCGCCCTCTTCATGGTCAGTTGCGTCCTGAGCAACTTCCACCAGCCGGAGCGCTGCTCAAACGCCCAGGGCTGGTGGACCAAGGAACGCCAGACCGAAGAATACAAGGTCAAGTGCGACGAAGGCGTCGTCCTCCCCGGCAGCTACTTTATCTCCGAGGATAACGAAACCAAGACTACGCTGCTGACCTATTTCTGGTACGTCAAGGAGGGGAAGCTGGTGCGCGGCCTGGGGGACGTTGACCTCCTCTGGATGGTCGAATCCCGCCTCAAGCGCGGCAAGGTTCCGGCCATGACCTTCATCCGCCTCTCGACCATCATGCCCCCCGGCGAGGAGCCGGCCAAGGCGCTTGAGCGCATACACGAGTTTATTGAAATGCTCCACCCCCATACGCTCAAGCCAAGAGGACAGGCGGCACAGCCCTTCATACCCCCGGCCCCCGCCCCGGCTACTGCGGATAAACCCGGCGATGGAACGGATAAGAAGGGGGCGGGAAAAAACGGGGAATGATATCTTGGCGCGCCCATGATACAAAGGCGGCTCGTCGGCTTCGCTTCCGGCGCGCGATGCTGACCTGCGGAAGACAACAATCACGGAAGGATGCAACCTATGTCGGGACGCCTGTGGTTATCGTGCCCGGTAGCAATTACGTCCGTTTTTCTCTTCGCGGCGCGGGCCGGTACGGAGGCCGAAACGCCTGTCTCCCCGGCCCTCTCCCTGAAAGAGAAAACATACTTTGAGGTTCGGGGCGGGCTGGACAACTGCCGGGCGGTCTTTCTGAACACGAAGAAGGGGCGCGTCGCCTACTTGGGCGGCTCCATCACGACAATGGGCGGCTGGCGCGACCTGACCTACGACATCCTGCGAAAGCAATTTCCGCAGACCGAATTCGATTTCATCAACGCCGGCATCGGCGGGACGAACTCCACGCTCGGCGCAATCCGCTTCGAGGAGGACGTCTTCGCACGCGGCCCCGTGGACCTGCTCTTCCTGGAATTCGCCGTCAATGACGAAGGCCAGCCCGGGCCGGACAACCGCCGCGCCAGAGCGATGGAGGGCATCATCCGCCGCGCCCGCAGCCTCAATCCGCACATTGACATCATCGTCCAGTATTTCGCCGACACCGGCAAGGTCGAGGCCATTCGCAAGGGCGAAATCCCGCAGGTCATCAGCGATCATGACCGCATCGCCGCGCACTACGGCGTCCCCGTCCTGAATCTGGCCAAGGAAATGACCCGGCGGCTGGACGCGAAGGAGTTCGCGTGGGAGCAGTTCTCGCGTGACACGTGCCACCCCAATCCGTTCGGCCACGAGCGTTACGCCGAATGCATCACGGAGTTCCTGAAGACCGCCTGGAAAAATCCGCCGGCAACCACCGATGCAGAACCGATGGCGCGGATGCTACCTGCCGCGCTCGATGAGATGAACTACGAGCGCGCGGGATTCATCGCGCTGGACAAGGCGCGCGTCATCAACGGCTGGAAGCGCATCCCGAAATGGGACACCGAGAAGAAGTGCAATTACGGCGGGGCGGTTGACGTGCTTGCAGCGGAAGCGCCCGGCGATGCGCTTGAGCTTGAATTCGAGGGATCGTTCGTGGCCATGTACGGCATCGCGGGCATGGACGCCGGGATTCTGGAATGTTCTATTGACGGGGGGGAGGCGCGGGAGATTGATCTTTACGATCATTACTGCCAGTTCTTCCACCGCCCCGTTTGCAGAATGTTGGCGGAGGGACTCAAACCGGGCAGGCACACGCTGCGCGCAAAGATGTCGGAAAAGAAGAACGAACGCAGCAGCGGCCACGCGGCCCGGGCGTTGCGCTTCGCGGGGGGGTAGCATCCTGGTTGGCTCGAACCCGGGCGAGCGCCATAATGTAATTATACTTATGACAGTTTCCGATCCCCCTTCCGGAATCCCATTCTATGCTATTATCGCATACCTGAATCCAGCTGATTCGTATCGTAGTATCGTCAAGACGGTCGTTCTTCCTGAGACGCCTCGGCGAATGCCGGCTCAAGGAGCATAGAGCTTCGCTTCTTCATCCCCGGCAGTTCCTCGTATTTCCGGACCTTCGCCCTTTTTATTCTGCCCGCGTAGACAATAACCGCAATTAAGAAAATAGCCACGGCCAGAGAAAGAAGAATCCCGCAGACGATCAGTTCCCTGGTCGAGGGCGGTCCCTCCGCGCTCGCTCCTTGCGCGCTCGCTCCTTGCGCGGTTGGCTTCTCAGTCTGTGGAATATCGTGTAAAGATTGAGGTTGTGGTTGTTGGGCGTCTTTGTCGGGTAATCGCGCCCACTTGCCGGGTTCCTCGGCGCCGGGAGATGAAGAATTATCTGACAGGTTACTGTAGACCGGATCAAGGTTTCCCTGTTTTATTTGTGCGGGGTTTATTTCAGTCCTGGCGTCTTGTTGCGCCAAAGGCGTTGTCGCCGGTGTTGGCGCAAGTGTGGGAGGCGCGGATGAACGCCCCTGGCGTTTATCCGTCAGTCCCAGTCGCTGCCTGAGCGACGGCGCTGTAATGGAAACCTCGGACTGATATCCCCATTCCTTTTCGTTTTCCTCTCCCTGCGCGTTCTTCGGCGGTGCCTCGCGCGGCGTTGCGGATGCTTTCTCGGCGTGGTCGTCAACAAGAACCGCGCCTTCCTCGATAGGTATGCGCCGCTTCAGTTCAGGCTCAACGCCCGCCGGAGGGCTTCCCGGCGGCAGGCTGACGAGGCGAGAGGTTTTGCTGAAAACGCATTTTGCCAGCGCCTCGCTGAGCGATTGCATTGCCTCCTGGCAGTCCGCAAAACGCTCCGGCGGATCAGGGGCCATCATCTTCATTATCACGTCGCTTACGGGTTTCGGCACATCGGCATTGACAATATACGGGGCCTTCAGGTCCCATCGCTTCATCTTGTCGAAGATTTCCTCGTTAGAATTTCCGGGGAAAGGCTTTTGACCGGTCAGCATGTGATAAAGAGAAGCGCCCAGTGAGTAAATGTCCGCCCGCCCGTCAACCTTGCCCCCCCGCCATAACTCCGGCGGAAGGTAGGCCAGCGTGCCGATCACTGTCTTGGCCCTGGCGCCTTCAACCCCGGTTCCCTCGATTGACATGGCAAGCCCGAAGTCGCTTACCTTTATGTCCCCATGCCGGTCAACAAGGATATTGTCGGGCTTGATGTCTCTGTGGACAATTCCCTGCCGGTGGGCATGACCGAGCGCCTTCAGGACTTCGATGCCGATGGCTGCGGATTCGACGACAGGGATGGCTCTTTCCCGCTTCATCCGCTCCCAGACGGTCTCCCCATCCACAAACTCCATGGCGATATAGTGAATATCGTTCTCGCAACCGACGTCATATACGCGCACGATATTCGGATGAGTGATGCGCCCGGCGGCCTGCGCTTCTCTGTAGAAACGCTCAAGAAATTCCTTGTCCCCGGCTATGCGGGGTTTCATGGTCTTGAGCGCTACCATACGGTCGAGATTGAGCTGCCTGACCAGGTAGACGTCCCCCATGTTCCCCTTGCCGATGACCTGGAGGACGTGGTAACCGTCAATCCTGTCGCCCGGTTTCAACGTTGGTCCGTTATTGTTTTTTTCGACGGCCATGTTCCCTGATTGAGTCCTGTTCGCCAGTCGCAAATCCAGTCCGGAACGAGACGGAATTATAGCCCGCGGATACCTGCCGTTCCATAGTTGTCTGAAACGGTCTGGAGGACTTGCGCATATCCGGGACTGGCATATTCCTCCGAAAGAGGGCATAATCGCGCAATGTAAGCCGTCTGACCCGTGTTTCATAACCTGAATGCCGGGGAGCCGTCAGATGACCGAATCGCTTCTTAAGAACGCAATCGAGCCGGACTGGGAAGGGCTGTATCGCTGCATCATGCGCGACGGAACTCCGGAGAGGGTTCATTACATCGAACTCTTCCTCGACTGGGAGATTCAGGAGGCGATCTGCGCGCGCTACAGGCTGCTGGACGGGCTGAGTTCGGACGATCCCGCCTTCCACTACAAGCGCCAGCTCAGGCTTGAGCGCTTCCTCGGTTACGACTTCATCCGCTGCGGCGTCGAGGGCATGGCATTCCCGATGAACACGATGCAGACGGACGACACCGCCGCGCTCAAGAAGTCCGGCGGACGGCACTTTGTTGACGAACACAAGGGGCCGATAACGAACTGGGAGGAGTTCGAGAAGTATCCCTGGCCTGACCCGGAGAAGGCATCCACTCAGGCGCTGGAGTGGTATCAGGAGAATTTGCCGGATGGGATGTGCATCATCGGCAGCGGGGGCTTCGCGCACTTCGCGGAGTTCCTCAACTGGTTGATGGGGTATGAAACGCTCTGCTACGCGCTGTACGATCAGCGCGATCTCGTGGCAGCCATGGCGGCGAAGCTGACGGATATCTTCAAGGTCTCGATACGCAAGATGCTTGAGTTCGACCGCGTGAAATTCATCTGGGGCAGCGACGACATGGGCTTCAAGACGGGGACGCTGATCGGGCCGAAAGATATGCGGGAGTTCGTCCTGCCCGGGCACAAGATCATGGCGCAGATGGCGCACGACGCGGGAAGGCCGTACCTGCTGCACTCCTGCGGCAATCTCGAATCCATCATGGAGGACCTGATCGCGGACGTCGGCATTGACGCGAAACACTCCTTCGAGGACACGATTGAAAGCGTCATCGAGGACAAGCAGATATACGGAGACCGGATCGCGCTGCTGGGCGGGATAGACGTTGACTTCCTCTGTCGCTCGGACGAGAAGCAGGTAAGGGAGCGTGTTCGACGCACGCTGGAGGCGTGCATGCCCGGCGGGGGATACGTCCTGGGCACGGGCAACAGCGTTGCCAACTACATACCGGTGGACAACTACCTGGCGATGCTGGACGAGGGGCGGAGATAAATAGGGACAGTCACCTGTTTAATTTTGCATTTTCACCATTTTCCCGCTATCATAACTCCCATGCCGCGAATCGCTCGAATAGTCCTGCCCGGTTGCGCTCACCACATCACCCAGCGCGGGAATAATCGCCGCGACGTTTTCCACTGCGATAACGACCGCGAACTTTACATCGCCCTCCTGTCTGACTATTCCTTACGCTTCGACCTGGAAGTCCACGCCTACTGCCTGATGACCAATCACGTCCATATCGTGGCCACGCCCCGCAAAGAGGAATCGCTTGCCAGGACGATCGGGCGCGTCAACTGGCGCTACGCGCAGGAATACAACCGCCGCAACTCGGGCAGCGGCCACCTTTGGCAGAACCGCTTCCACTCCTGCGCCCTGGACGAGAAGCGCTACTGGCTGGCGCTGGCGTATGTCGAGCGCAACCCCGTTCGGGCGGGGCTGGCCGATCGCGCGTGGGACTGGCCCTGGTCAAGCGCGGCTGCGCACTGCGGATGCCCCTCCTCCACAGACGAAGCGATGCTTGGATTGGAGGCGTGGGCGAGTCTGATGAAGCCGTCCGACTGGAAGAAGGTCTTGCGTTTGGCCGGCGCGCGCCGGGACGCCGAGGAATTACGGGTAAGGACGAAGACCGGCAGGGCGTGGGCGGAAGGCGATTTCATTGCCGAATGGGAAGGGAGGCTTGGCCGGCGGCTGCATCCCCTTGCGGTGGGCCGCCCGCGGTCGAGCGATTGAAGAAACGGGTGACTGTCCCTAGTAAAATGCGCTTTCAACCTCTCTGCGCTTTGGAAAACACGATCGGCGCAAGGCCGAAGGCGAAGAGGATCAATGCGCCAGGCTCCGGAACAACATAGCTCGTGATGTAGTCGCAATAGTTGACGGTCTGGGAGAACGTCTCTCCGGCATATGACGCGGCCAGGCCGGCATTGCTGAGAATCTCGAAATCGCTCAGGGGGGAGTATGTCGTGCCGTAGCCCACGTTGACGGCCGTCATCATCATGTTCGCAATGATCGCTTCACCGACAGCGCCGGGGTGGATCTCGTCCCTGAAGAAATGCGTGGCGTCGCCGATGGTGGTCGTGTCAATCGCCACGCCGCCCACGACCAGCGGGCCGAGCAGGATGTCCCGCATCATTGCCGCGCAGTCCACAAAGACTATCTGCCGGCTTTCCGCCAAAGCCCTGAGCATGTCGTTCGTGTCGTCAATCGCGGAAACCATCGGCGCCAGTTGCTCCGGCGTGGCGCCCAACAGATAGGCCGCCGGGGTCAACGTTATGTCAGGAATGCCCACAAGAGCAAAACCGGTCGGATCGGCGGCCAGCACCGTGTCCGTGGCAGTCTGAATCCGGCTGACGACATTGCTCTCGAAATTCACCAGAGCTGCGCCGGACAGAGCGCCCGACGCCATGTCTGGCGCGCTATACAGGAAGTCGTTCCCGCCGATCCAGAGGAACGCCAGATCCACATCCCCGCCGGCCACAAGGTCTGCCACGTATGTGTGTTGTCCGCCGGACAACAGGGACTGGGTCGTTGCCCCGTTCCTGGCGCGGTTGTAGATGTTGTCCGTTCCGAAATACAGTCCGCGGTTTGCCACGCAGTGCTGAACCCAGGTCGTGCGGAAGTTTCTTCCGGCCGTCAGGCTGTCGCCCATTGCCGCATAGTCGGTCACGATGTCGGCCTGGCAAACGGAGGATGCGAGAACCAAGGTGAGAAGACCAATCAAGCCTTTTGCGTGCCTCATCGAGTATCTCCTTTCCCAAGTATCAACTCAACACACTGATTCAACTTAGCCTGAATTACAATTCAGTGTGGCGCAGTACATTTCCCGACAACTGTAACTTCCCAAAGACCGGAGAAAGCCTATCTCCCTCCCCCCCCGATGATTTCAAGCGAAATCCCGGCGGATTTGCCGTTTGGGTGCGCCCACGAATTAATGCATGGTTCCTCGCGCGCTGGTGGAAAACAGGGCCGCGGGCAATACCGCCGCGGGGAACGGCTGCGCGCAGTTCCCATAGGCCTTACTTCGTCCCGAGATGCTTCTTCAGGAATGCAATGTGGTCCTGCACGGTGACGGGACTGCCTGTGTAGTGGAAGTGGCACTCGACGCCCAAGGAGTCAAGCTTGTCCTTAAGCACCTTGCCGAACATCGGATGGTGTATTGACTTCCCGATGGGGGTGTCCGGAGGCAGCGGAACGTCGTCGAGCACGCCTTTATAGGATAGCATCATGGGCGGGTCGTCCTCGGTGGCATAGTTGATCGGGCTGGCCTCCTCGATGATCTTTCGGAACTCGGGCTTGGCCAGGTCTTCGATCGTCCGGGCGCCGAAGAAGGGGAGCAGCACGGGATGCATGGATGGATCTCCGCCGATCTTCGCGAACATCAACTGGGGATCGAGGCTCGTCTGAGCGCCGAGCGCGACCACGCAGGAAACACGGGTAGACTGCCGTTCGACCGGATCGTTGCTGTCTGGGTTGGCCATGTCGTCGTGCATGGCGATCCAGCAGCTCATGCATCCGCCGGCCGATCCGCCCGTCAGGCCCACTCTCGTCGGGTCAATTCCCCACTCCTTGGCGTTGGCGCGCGCAAACTGAAGAGCGCGGACACCGTCCTTCATCGGTCCGGGGAACGGTTCGGAGTCCGGGCCTTTGACGAACCGGTAGTTGATCGTCATGACTGAGAAGCCCTGCGCGAGAACGAGGGGAACAAACTGCGCGAACATCTTCTTATCTCCCCCCGTGAATCCGCCGCCGTGTATGCAGATGATGAGCGGGGACGGCTTGTCCGATTTGGCTTTCCAGAAATCGAGCTGGTTGCGTGGATGGTCGCCGTAGCGAACATCCGCGTAAGTCGGTTCGACGGAGATCGCTTTCAGCGCATCCAGACCGGCTCGTCGCCCGGAATGACGTTTCCGGAACTGCGTCGCTTCCTTGCGGGTGAGGACCCCGTCGCCGTTTTTGTCCGCTTGCGGGAAGTCATCAAGAGTCTTACGCAGTTCCTCGTTCGTCTCGGATGTCTCCTTGCGTGGCGCAGCCCGCTGGGCATGGGCGGATTGTGGGAAGAGGGTTACAACGGAGAAAACGAGCAAAACCAGGCATATGCAGTATTTGTCTTTATTCATCCGGATCTCCTGGTAACTCATGACTCAGCAACTATGGCCGCAGGATACCTTGCGGCAGTATCCAGTGTGGTACAAGATACTTGAGCCACTTGTAAAATCCCACACTGGGCTATGCTTTGGCTCGTTGACTGATTGCTTTATGGCGGCGTAATCCAGGTTTGTCAAGCGATTTATTCACTCCGATGTGCGTGGGAAGTGTGTGTGTGTGGTGGGGGGGAGTATGATATCGTATCATATTGATTTCATTGTTGATATGACTCTGCTACGTATAGTATAATTGCCGCTCGACATGGCAATCCCAAACACAACAACGGATGCTCGAATGACCGGACTGACATAACTCGGTGAGCTGGACGAGAAGCACAAGGAGTCCATCGCCAAGTGCGAAATCTGCAATTCTGGGACGTTGGGGCTGTTGAAAAAGGTTAGCAATAGAGATATGATTATAACGAGATAAGACAGAGAGGCGGATAATATGAAATGGGGACGTATGGAGGGAGTAAGTGATCGGCGAGAAGCAGCGCGGTCAGGAGGAGTTTGTTTACTGCAAGCTGGGCGAGCTGGCGCCGGAGGAACACATACTCAAGCGCGTGGGCAGGATCATTGATTAGAAACGGGTGACTGTCCCTCGTATCCTAGTATCATGGTATCCGTCCCTGGTATCCAATCACGGAAGACCGACCTTGACGATTGTCAACGAGTGCGGCGGTAACCTGATCGAACCATCTTTGAACGCAATCCGCGTCTTCTCGGGGACGACTCGATCCGGACGCTCGATATGATTGTATGCGTCAGGAGAGTCGCCCGAAAGAACTATGGCTTCGCATTCCACATCCAGCGCAGCGCCCCCGATGCTGACATCGCATGTCACATAGCCCGACGGGTGGCGATTCACCAGGGCGATCGCCCATTTTTTGCGGGATGCATCGGCGGTCGCAATTGCGTCAAGCGCCGGGATCGCCTTGTCGCCCTGAATGAGCGCGTCCGCCTTCGCATCAGCCCGAGCCACGAAACCTTCAAGCTCGTTTGCATACATCGCCAGCACGTGGAATGTCGTGCGCCTGACGATGCCGCCGGGGTGAACAAAGAGGGGGCCGCGCGTATTCACAATCGGGGCGATGTTGGCCATCCCGATGTCTTTGGCATTGCGAAGGCACGCGTTGAGAAAGGATGCCGAGAAGAGCGCGTCCGCAATCGAGTATTGAGAAGCCATGTCGTTCTTGTCCCGGTTCCGTATCAACTCCTGAACGACCGGATCGGTCCCGCCATTAACCGCCTTGCGCGGGAAGCCCGGATGATGCCACCCGCGCAGATTCCACTCATCGAAGGCAATCTTGATGCGCCCCCTGCAACCGGCCTCATTAAGGACGGCGATAACCTGTCGGATCATCGCCTCCGGCTCCTCAGAATGCATGATGCACGTGAGGTAGTCGGGCGTGAGATTCTCGCCCCAGCACGGAAGCCAGTAGTTGTGGACCGCGATGTAGTCAAGGTATTCTCCGGCGGACTTCAGGAGTGGCAGCGTCCAACCCCTGTCCTGCGTGGCCGCTGCGACGAGCGTCAGATCGGGGTCGGCGTCCAGCATCATCCGGGCCGACTCGGCCACGAGCGGTCCCCACTCCTGGGGCGTCCGCGCGCCGATCTCGTGCCCGCCCCAGTTCTCGTTGCCGATGCTCCAGAAGAGCACATTCGGCGGCGTCTTGCCCTTCTTCCCGGCGTCTGCGGCGCCGCGGCTCCCCCCGTTCCTGTTGCAATACTCCACCCACTCCTTCATCTCCAGGGGCGTGCCGTTCCCGGCGTTTGTGCAGATGTACGGCTCGCAGCCGACGCGCCGGCACCACTCGATGAACTCGCCCGTGCCGAACGTGTTCGGATCCACGACGCCCCAGACCGGGTCTGGAACCGGCCTGCGGTCGGCGCCGACCCCGTCCTTCCAGTGGTAGCCGCTGGCGAAGCAACCCCCGGGCCAGCGCACGACGGCGAGTTTCAACTCCTTGAGTGCCAGGATGACGTCCTTGCGAAATCCCATTTCATCCGACAGGGGCGATCCAGGTTCGAAGATGCCTCCATAGATCTGACGATGGAAGTGCTCTATGAATCCGCCGAATAGCATCGGGCTGTAGGGGACAGCCTCGCCTTCAGCATCAATCTTCACCGTGGCCTTCAGGCCTTGTTCTCCAGCCGCTTGCGCAGGTTCCATTCCTCCACTCCCTTTGCGATCGTTACCGCCGGTTCGATCCGGCCCTTGCTGACCGAGGCTGACGGACGCCGTCAGGATTAAAAGGATGATTGTGCAAAGCCATCTCATGTTTGGACCTCTTTCAGATCAGTCGTTCATGAGGCGACGCCTCGCCCGAAGATAATGAAGGCAGGGGCGCGTTGCAACCGCTACTTTCGGAGCAGTCGTTCATGATGCAGGATCCATGAGTCAAAAACTTGCATGAAGATCACAAAGGTTGAGACCGCCGCCCTCGCGCGACATTTTACGCAACGACCTGCCTCAGCCCGACCAATATCACAACGACCTTGCCCTGTCGTAAGGGTGATTCACGAATCGCCGCAACAACCACAACCTGCCCCCGCGCGCAGCGTGTATTATTTGTGACGATACTTGATTTATCCATCATGCTTTCGCAGAGAGAAAGATGACTGTCCGTAGTATAAACGTGGAAATAAGTATGCAATCTCGATTTTCACACGATTTTCAAAGCACACTCGCTTCATCATTCAACAATAACTTCATTGCACCTGAGGGACCGGATTCATATGATTTGAAAGCCGGGGAATCAGGCGGCGCTGAGCGCGAGGAAGGTTCGGGCTAACATATGGCTGACGATCTGGGTCCGGTGGAACTTGTGAACCGGGGGATGGACGACATCCGGAGCCGGAACTTCAACGGCGCATTGGACAAGCTCGACAAGGCCGTGGCGCAGGCGCCGAAGCTTTACGTCGCGCATTTCCATCGCGGACGGGCGCTGGCGGGGTTGGGCCGGCTTCACGAGGCCGTGCAGTCGCTTCAGACGGCGGCGGACCTGTCACCCAAGCGCGCGAACACGTGGCACAAGCTGGGCACGCTTCACGCGCAACTGGGGCGCAACGATGAGGCGATCCGGTGTCTGGACAAGGCCGTCGAGCTTGAGCCGAAGAATGCGAAGGCGTGGTATGAGATGGGGGTTGCGCTGGCCATGAGCGACAAGCTGCAGGAGGCGCTGGACTGCTTCCAGCGAGCCATAGAGTTGAATCCCCTTTTCGCCCGGGCATGGTGCAACAAGGGGAACGTCTGCGTGAAGCGGGAGAAATATGACGAGGCGCTGGAATGCCTCGACAAGGCGATCGGGATAAACGGCCGCGTTCCAAGATTCTGGAAGACTAAGGCCATCATTCTCAAAAAGATGGGCCGTCGGGCGGATGCCGCCAACTGTCTGGTAAAAGCCGGAGAACTGGAGAAGATGCGTTCTGAGATTCTCGGTTCGGACACTGCGGGGCAGGACGAGGAAGATTAGGGCACGTTCAGAAATGCGCGGAGCGACGACCTGCCGTCGTATTGCGAAAGACATTGATACGGCGGATAGAATGATGACGTTACCGGCGTTAATTTGGGTTTCCTGACGCAGAGATTTTTCATTTTCGATGTTACAATGACGGGCCTGAAGGGATGAACTACGAAGATGATCGGCCCCCGCCGTAAGTCCGGGGCTGCTCAGACTTTGAAATCTGAAAGGAGCGGATGATGCGGAATCTGAGAATGCTGTCGCGCCTGCTGTGCGCTTTGACTCTTGCGTTTCTGGTCGGATGCGCTACTGCGACGATGCCCTCCGGCTACCGGACCACTGTCGGGACCGGCGATGATGCCATAAACCTGGTGGTCGTCCGGGGGACGCCCTATGAGATGGGCAAGGCGTTCGGGAGCCTGATGAAGGATGAGATCAAGGCCGGCGTCAATTCATTCATCGCTCACGCAAAAAAGGAAGCCGGACCGGTGCTGAGCAACGACGCGTTGTTCAACGGCGCGCTCGACATGGCGTGGAAGTCTATGGAGCCTTACGTTGATGAGCGATTCAAGCAGGAACTTCAAGGCGTCTCAGACGGATCGGGCGTTGATTATGACACGATCAGGCGCGGGCACATGATCCCGGCAATCGCGCCATATTCATGCAGCGGCGTCATCGCATGGGGCGACGCCACGACGGATGGGCACCTTTATCACTTCCGAAATCTCGATTTCACGGTTGACGGCGGATTGCAGGACGTTCCAGTCATCACCGTCTACATTCCGAACGAGGGCATTCCGCACGCCAACGTCACGTTCGCCGGGGTAATCAGCGTGAACACGGGCATGAACGCGGAGGGCATATCGCTGGGGGAGAAGGGCGAGTCTCCGGCGAAGGAAATGCCCTTCAAGCTTGATGGCGAGCATTTCATGACGCTCTTCCGGCGCGTGCTGTATGACGCGCACACGATGGATCAGGCGCTGGAAATGCTCCAGAGCGCCAGGCGGGTCAAGAAGTATTACTGGTACGTCGGTGACGGCAAGATTCCAGCAGGCGTGAAGATCAAGGCCTTCGCGCCGGATATGAAGATATGGCGTGGCGGAGACCCGACGGATGAGCGCGCTCCGAACATCCTTCCGAACGTCGTATACCAGTCCATCGAAAACAAAATAGCATACGAGATGCTGTCGAAACCCGGCGCGAAACAGAATGCCGAGAGCATGATCGCAATCTCAAGGGCCGTAGCTTCTGACGATGGCAACCTGCTCAACGTCGTCTATGACGCCACGGACCTGGAGATGTACGTTTCCTACGCTGAGAAACAGGAGCCGGCCTCGAAGAGAACCTACGTGCCGGTCAGGCTGAAGGATTATCTGGGAATACACAAGCTGCCGAAGGATGCGGTTATCTACACCGCTCCGCCAGCCGCCAAATAGCGTTTATTCAAGGTCGAGTCAATTACGGAGTGATGTCTCCGAGTTATTGGGCGATTCCCTGTGGATTCGCCGGATCAACGTCCATCTCCGGCCAGATAATCTCGCCGCGGATCTGGGCATCCTCGTCGCGAAAGGCGCCGAGTCTTGGCGAATTGGCGTCAAGCCACAAGATTATCCGCCTGCGCTCTTCCGGCGAGACGTTGTCAGTGTGCGGTTTTTTCAGCATGGCTTGCCCCATGCGGGAATTGCGCGCGCCGAAACGCCCGGGGATTGTCCGCGATCCTCCATGAATCGGCTTTATCGTTGTTCCCATCATCCCCCCCGCGAAGTAAAAGGCGTATGGCTCCAGCGCGTTGTAGCTCATGTCAACAGGCCCCCCGCCGCCCTTTGCGTGGCACGGCGCGCACGTTTTATCGAACACCGGTTTCACCATTCGGTAATACGTCATCGGCTCGATAGGGCCTGCTTCAGGGGCAAGCTCCGAAGGCGGACGACGCATTGCAAGCGGCGTCGAATGCGCAACGGGCGTCTTCTGAACGTCCTCATGGCATCCGGCGCAGGATAGATGCTCGCCGCGATGGAGGTAAGCCACCGAACGCATGGACTGGACAGCCATGTAATTTTCATCCAGTACCTGGAAAATAAGTTCCTTGCCCGCCGGGGCTTCAAAATATGCGCTGCCGTCATTCTCCACGGGAACGATTCCGAGCGGGATCCGGGGCGTGTTTTCGTTCTGATATCCGATCATGGGCTGCCCCATCTCCGGATTCGGCTTCGGTATGTCCTGAATCACTCGCAGCCACTTGATTTTCGTCCCGGACGGAAACGGGAGGTCGCTGTTGTAGACGTTCATCACGCTAATTGTCGCCTTCCCGCCCTCCGCTTTCGCATCCTCCCCTTCGCTTGTCTGCGTCGGTATTACCGGCGGCGCTTTCCTTGATTTCAGCGGGATGGGGTCAATGAGACGCATGTCGTAATCCGTATCGCCGAATACGAGGGCATTCTCGCAGAGCAGCGTTTCGTTGCCGAAGCGATCGAGCAGATAGATGTTCTCCCATCGGTTGCAGAGATAAAAGTCCTCGCTCAGCGGCCAGGGGGTTCCGTATGGATACTGGCTGCGCCCCTGGATTTCGGATTCCGGGAAGCGGACGTATGGCGTGACCCGTCTGATTTGGGACATGAAACCGTCTTCGCGCTTGCGAAGGTCGAGCATGCATATGCTGCCGAACGCTTCGCCGTGATGCGGGGCGGCTGTCATGATATAGAGAGGCGAATCGGGAACCGCGCGGATGTTCATTTCAGTGTAAGGCCGCCCAACGCGGCTGTCGCCACGGTCATTGTCAGGGAACGTATGCCACGGATACGGGTAGTTTCCGTGCGGCGCGCGCGGATCCCGACCGTCGGGGAAGCACATCCATATGTTCGACCCCAGGCAGTTTTCGCGGTCCACGTAGTCCCAGCGCGTATAAACGACCATGCCGTCATTGTTCACGCTGGGATGCCACTCGCCGGTCTCGAAGAAGCTGAATGGGCGGAGATCGCTTCCGTCCGCTTTCATCGAATGCATGACGTGTTGCGGCACCGGCAGGCCGGAGAAGCAGCGAATGTATCCACCTCGACGTTCGGATATGAAAACTATCCGTCCGCCGGGGAGCCAGCAGGGATCGAAATCGTCATACTCCGAATTGGTCAACTGCGTCAGTCCGGCTCCATCGGCGTCTACCTTGAAAATATGCCAGGCTGTTTCCTTAGACCATTTCCAGTCATGTTCTTTGTTTTGCGTCCAGGAAAACAGGATCGTTTTGCCGTCGTAGGAGAGATCGGGGGATAGATACGCCCCGGCCTCAAGCTTGCGTCCTTGCAGTCTTCCATTACCGACCTCAGAGTTCTTGACGACGTTCACTATGGCGGGATTGTTCTTGAAGTTCTTGATAATGAAAAGGCCGCCGCCGGGGATGCTGTTGAAGCCGAAGTATTGAGTGGCAAAATGCTGTCCGAAGGCGTCGCCGGTGACAGTCGGGCCAGTCTTGCGCGATCCCATGTAGACGCCGCGCGCGACAAAAAGAATATCATCGAAGTCCAGCAGAGGATTCGAGAGGGAAAGTTGTCTGGATAGCGCACAGGCGGCCAGAAAACATCCTTTCCGTCTGGATTCCTGTTTTGCGTCAAAAGAAATCCTTGCATTATTCACTATATGAACATCGCTTATGATGTCAGGGCCTGCATTTACTCCTTGTTTCATCGAAAAAAGATCCAGCAGGGCGTTGATTCGCCGTATAACCACATCCAACGGGTCACGGTCATCCTTGCAGATGAGCGCATTTGGGTCAAACGCTTGATTTTCGGCGCCGGGCGGGAGTTTTTCTGCGCCTGTTATCTGTCTTAGGAGGGTCAGATACTGCTCCTCCCAGTCGCGCAGGAGACCCTCTCTGATTCCTTTTGAATCGCGAATTGTTGCCAGATTCAATTCACCTAGGGCCGCATCGAGCATTTGCCGTAATTCGGCGAAATCAGGTTCCGGCGGCATGAAGGCGAGCGATTTGCCGGTATGCCTGTCCGGACGCTTCCAGACCGGCAAAGCCGGCATGGCAAAATTTTTCAGTTCAGATTCGTCCTTGAAACATTGCGATTGAGCATCTTCATCGAAACGCCAGATTCCGATGGTATGATGGTCGGATTTGAACTGTTCGCTCGGAATCCCCGATATTTCGCGAGCGATATTGGATATTCGCAAATCATCAACGAAACCATCGCAACCGATTCCGCCTTCTGAGAGCGTTCCGAAACCTATTGGACCGGCCTGTCCGACCGTTGCTGAAGGAATAGTCTGCATCGCATTCGCCTCCTCACGCCCATCCACGAAAAGCCGAATGCGTTTTCCATCCATAATCATCGCGACATAATGCCACCTGTCATCACTGATGTCTGTAGTTGTTTTGATCTCAGCCGGATTGTTTGATGGGAGATAAGCCGAGAATACGCCGCTCCCAGCGTAAGTGTATATTTCCCAATGCGTTGGGGAAGACTTAGGCTCGTTTGCGACAATAATATTGAATCCGGACTTGCTTCTGATTCTGATCCAGCATTCGACCGTCAGCGGTCTCCGGTTATACTCTTCCCGCGCCTGAGCAGTAAGTCCCGTAGGCGATGGAGCAAGGGCATTTCCGAATCTGCCATTGCCTGTATCTGCGCCGAGACAAGGCATACTCAGGATGGCTACGAGAATACCCGTCAAAAAGAAGCCATGCCTGCAACCTGATTTAATCATTCCTATGAACATGAATCATTCCAAGTCTCAGGACATGAATTACTCCCATGCTGAATTCAACTCATATATTTGCATGTCAGTCATTTGCGCCTCTCCGCCGGAACAGAAAACCTCAACATCGTTCGCGCCCGCCGGAGGAATCCAGCGCATCGGCATGTAAATGCGTCCGCCGTTTGCGAAAATCTCAACCGATGTCCTGTCAACCAGCAATCGCAGTCGAATCCGTCCAGCAACAGGTTTCAGCGCCGCCCTGTTCTGATCACACACTAGTTCAGAAGTGGCACAGTTGTATGCGACGCGCAAACCGTGGACATTCAGACCGACTTCATTGGCAGTTCCCGGCTCAAATTCTGCTCGGATTTCAAGCAGTTCGCATTCAATTCCTTCAATTGGATTTTTCCCGCCGGACGCAAGCCTGACATTCTTCCATGAGTGCTTTTTGCGATGCAGAACCTCAATCTCCCTGCCAGGTTGAGCGAACATACGAATACCTTCCTCGGTAGCGCGAAGGGTCAGCTCGACCGGGAAATCCATCATCTGATTGAACGGCATGGATTGATCGCCCGTCTGACCCCAGCCGATCTGGATTCGGCGTCCGTCCTCCGGCCTGATGTCGCTGAACGTCTGTGACGCATAGAAGCAGTTGCCGAAGTTGAAGCGATGCTTGCCTGATTCCTTTTTGAATTCCCTTCCGTCGAAAGCGCCAATGGAATACGCGCCGTCCCCGGAATAGAGAATCCATCGGGTGTTTTTCGCGTCGCCGTCAACCGGAAGCTCAAATATCTCCGGGCACTCGAAGAAACCTTCCTCGCGGCTCTCGTATTTCCAATCCTTCAGGTTGGGCGATGAATAGAAAGCGATCGCCTTCGAATCGCCCTTTTCATCGTAGACGGCCATGACCCAATGTCCGGCAGCCTTGTGCCAGAGGAGTTTCGGATCGCGTCCCTGATGTTTGACGACGGGATTACCTTCGTATTCCGTGAAGGTGCGCCCTCGGTCATTGCTGTAGACAATCGCTTCGCCACGGCCAGTGCTGGTGTATGCCGCAACGATGACGTCCTCGCTTCCGGTTCGGAATCCGGCGGTGTTATCCGCGTCAACCGTCGCGCTGCCGGAGAACACCCAGTCGCCGAATTCATGGGGATAGATGGCGATTGGAAGCTCTTTCCAGCGGACGAGATCGCGGCTGACGGCGTGCCCCCAGTGCATGTTGCCCCAGTTCCATCCGTAGGGGTTGTGCTGGTAGTAAAGGTGGTATTCGCCGTCGTAGTAACAAAGGCCGTTCGGGTCGTTGTTCCACCCGCGCCGTGAGGAGAAATGGAACTGGGGGCGGAGCTTTTCGCGATAAAGGTCATCCGCGCCGCGAATCGCATCGTCCTGGCTGATGAATTCTGCTGCTTTCGATGTCTTGTCCAGAGCATCAACGCAAATCGTCATTTTCTTTCCCGCGAAGTCCGAGAGATCAACGAAGGCCCAGAATTGCGGATCGCCCTCTGCAAGCTCGATTTCGAACTCTCTGACGATTTTTTCCTCGACGAGGAGCTTCATGCGTTGCTTGGGCGCTCCAGTTCGAACCGGAATATTCAGGTAGCGTTTCACGACCGTGATTTCCATTTGCATCTCCTTCATGGCCTGCTCATCGCTCTGGAAAATGTGGTCAACGTTAACATGCCCCCAGCCTTCCGACCTTTCATCCACGATCTCGATGGTCGCCGTCCTGCCCGTAAGGTCGGAAACGTCCCAGGATTGCCACGCGAGTCTTTCGCTGCCGCCGTCCCGGTCATTCGGTCCGGTTGCGGTGCGGACCGCTTCGCCGGCGATGATCAGGTTCATGCACGTTTTGCCCGGATACTTGCCGCCGCCGATCAGGAAGTTGATGAACTTCCTTTCGATCTTGAACGGGGGGGAAGTCAGTTTGCCGGTTGAGCCGTCCATGCCGAAGTAGCTGTTGACGAGTCCGCCGCCGCGGAAGCCGCTGACCTCCATCTGGTTGGGCAGCGTCCCCCGCGCCGGGCCGTGGCCGAAAGCCGTTCCCTCAACCTTCCACTGGCCGTAGTCCTTGCCCTCGAAATCAGCGATGAGGATGTCATCGGCTGCATAGAGCAGACTGCCTGTCACAATCGGCAAACAATAAAAGAGGAAGAAACTTATCGTCAAATGATTATTTATCGCTTTCATCAGGTTTCTCCCATGAATCCTGTATCGCCGATCTGTCACAGTCTCGTTATTTTGCTATCGCCCTGCTCTTGCGTCCGCGTCCCCTCAACAGATTAGGGATTCGGCTTCCGGCAAGGACGGCAAGGTAGGTCGCGGCAGCCAGCACAATGATCGTCGGTCCGCTGGGGAGTTCGTGAATGTAGCTTATCGCCAGCCCGGCGATGTTAAAGACAGCGCAGAAGAAGATCGAGAGCAGCATCATGTGCCAGAGTCGCCGCGCGAATTGCCCGGCCACAGCCGACGGAAGCGTCAGCAGGGCGATGACCATCACGATTCCCACCACGCGGACCAGCAGCACGACGGTGAGCGCCGTCAGGCAGAGCAGGAGCATGTAATAGAACCCGACGCGCACGCCGCGAAGCCGCGTGAACTCCTCATCGAAGCACAGCGCGAGGAACTTATTATAAAAGAAGACGCCTGTGGCAACCACCGCAGCGTCTAGTCCGGCAACCACGAACAGGTCGGTCTTTGATATCAGCAGGATGCTGCCGAAGAGATAACTCATGGGGTCAATGTAACCCGGCGTCCGGGCAAGGAACAGAAGCCCCACGGCCATGCCGGTCGCCCAGAGCGAGCCGATAACGGTGTCCTCCCTCTGACTGGCGTACATGCTCACCAGACCGATGACGATAGCCGAGAGCAACGCGGAGACGACAGCGCCCAACATGGGATCGCACCACTCAAGGCCGCGGGCCTTCTGGAGGTAGAGCGCCGCGCCAATGCCTCCCAAGACGCAGTGCGAAATCGCCCCGGCGATGTAGCTGATCCTGCGCACGACTACGTATGTGCCGATGACGCCGAAGGCGACGCTTGCCAGCAGGCCCGCCAGAAAGGCATAGCGCAGGAAGGCGATATCCGGATCGGCCAGCGCGCGCAGAAACTCACCCATGCTTGTGGCCTTCCTCGGAGCAGCGGTGGTCGTGGCGCACGATGCGCATATCCCCGCCGTAGATGTCGCGGATCACCTCGCCGGTGATGTTGCTGGTCGGGTGGACGACCACGCGGCGGTTGACGCAAATCACGCTCTGAACTATATCCGACACGAAGCCCAGGTCATGGGAAACCATGACGATTGTCATGCGTTCCCCGAGCGCCTTGAGTATCGAATAGAGCTTATCCTCGACGACGACGTCCACGTTGGCCGTCGGCTCGTCAAGGAGGAGCAGTTGCGGCTCGCAAGCCAGGGCGCGCGCCAGCAGGACGCGCTGCCTCTGCCCGCCGGAAAGGGCATTGAATAGACGCCCCGAAAAGCCGCCCATTTCGACCTCTTCCAGACAGCGGGCGGCGACGGACTTGTCGGCGCTGGTATAGCGCCAACCGAGGCGGCGCTCCGCGCGGGCCATGAGCACGACGTCCATGACTGTGACGGGGAACTGGGGGTCGTAGCGGGAGTGCTGAGGCATGTAGCCGACGCGCGCGCGCGCAGCGTTCGGCGAGAGTCCGAACACGCGAATCTCCCCCCGGGTCGGTTTCAGCGCGCCCAGCATCAACCTAAGCAGCGTGGTTTTCCCGCCCCCATTGGGTCCGACCACGCAACATAATTCCCCCTCGCGGATGACGAGGGAGACATTCCGCAACGCTTCGTAACCGTCGTAGGCGAAGGATACGTCTATCAGCTCAATGGCCGGGTCTGCGCGCATCGTGTTGTTCCTGCGAACGCGGCGTCCCGGTCTTTGATCATCGGCATGGTTCCTGAGGGCGCGTCGGTTTTTTAGTGAACCGCGTCACCCTGCGAACCGCCGCTCATGAGCCGGAGCGCCTTGCATTCCTCGCAACGCTTCAAAACCGGTTTACCTTTGATCTCATCCAGCATTGCGCGTTGATCGGGGGTCAGCGTGCCCGTGCCGTTGCACACGGGGCAGGTGTTGTTCAAGGCAGAGAGGATGGCGGCCCTGATGAATCTCGACCTGTTAGGGATTCCCTTCATGGCGTCCATGAGCGACTGATCAACCTTGAACGTGACGATGTCCTGCTTTCTTCCTGACGCTTTCAGCTTTTTTTTCATCGGTCCTTGCCCAGAATGGAACATTGTAACTGCGAATTTTCGGCATCGCTGCCACGAACGGGCAATACCCATGCTTCCCCCACCAAAGGGTATATATACACGATAAAGTCATTCAGTGAAAGACAATCCCTGAAAAAAAGATAAATAATCGGCGGGAAATACGCTTACCATTGACCTTAGCGATGAGGTCTTGCCTTGACGCAAAAATGCTGAATATCTATTCCGGGATGCTGATCACAGCAAATTTCCGGGTTTAGAAAGTTCGTATCCGGTCAGTGAAGGGAGCGTTTATATGCCAGCCACTCGTAGGGGCGGGTTTGAAACCCGCCCCTACGCTGCCACGCGCCCGTGACTGACGCCGTACGAAAGTTCATGTAATCCTATTGATTGTCAGCCCGGAGAGGATAAAATCCGGAATTCTTATCAGGCGCGAGTTGTCATGCAGGCGCCGGCATATAAGCGGAGACAAGGGATGGCTCAGACAAAAACCTTCGGGTCGGTCTTCAAAAGCGGGATTACCACCGAGAACCCGCTGATAATCTCCATGATCGGGATGTGCCCGAGTCTGGCAATTACCACCAGCGTCCGCAACGCGGTCGCCATGGGAATCGCCGTCATTGCGGTTCTCGTCTGCTCGAACATCATCATTGCCGCGTTGCGCAAGATCATCCCTGGCGAGATTCGCATGCCTTGCTTTATCGTAATCGCGGCATCTTTCGTGACGATGGTTGACCTGACGATGCAGGCATTTGCCCCACCGGCAATCAACAGGGCGCTGGGCATATTCATCCCTCTGATCGTCGTCAACTGCGTAATTCTTTTCCGTGCTGAAGCCTTCGCGTCGAAAAACACCGTGTCGCATTCCATCGCAGACGGATTGGGCATGGGAATCGGATATGGCCTGGCGCTGCTTCTGGTTTCCTCGGTCAGGGAGTTGTTGGGAGACGGTTCCTTCTGGGGCTACAAGGTCAGCCTGTCCTATGCTCCAGCTTCAATCATGCTTCTTGCCCCCGGCGCGTTTCTGACGCTGGGGCTGACGCTGGGATTTTTCAACTACATCCGCCTGAGAGGAGCCGCTGCCGCCGAGTCCGCCGCTCAGGAGAAGCAGTGCGGCTGCGCGGGCTGCGCAAGCGGGGCATGCGGAGCGAAATAGACGGAGATTACGCACATGGGAATTGACTTCGGGCTGCTGGTCACGATTGCGATGATGAGCATCTTCATCGCGAACTTCCCGCTGGCGAAGTTCCTCGGCCTCTGTCCCTTCATCGGGGTGACGCAGAGCACCAAGAACGCCATCGGCATGGGCATAGCGGTCACGTTCGTCATGCTGCTTGCCTCAGCTGTTACATTTCCCATCTTCAAGTTCGTGCTCGTTCCGCTCAACCTGGTGTCTGTTCTCAAAACGCCTGTCTACATACTGGTCATTGCGACGCTTGTTCAGTTTGTGGAGATGGTTCTCAAAGCCAAGATGCCGCCGCTGTACAGGGCCTTGGGCATCTACCTGCCCCTCATCACCACGAACTGCGCGGTATTCGGGGTGACGCTTCTGAACACCACCGACGCGCCGGAGGCAATGGCCTCGTTGCCCTTTATCCCCGGATACATAGCGGCGATGGTGCAGGGAACCGCAGGCGGGCTTGGTTTCCTGGTTGCAATGCTCCTGATGTCCGGCGTGCGGGAGAGGTTGGCCTTCGCCTCCATACCGGAATCGCTTAAGGGAACGCCGATCGCTCTGATATGCACTGCCCTGATGGCAATCGCCTTCATGGGCTTCTCCGGCATGGCGTCCCTGTAGAGCGCAAATCCGCCCTGAGTGATATAATAAGAGTTGAGAGGTTCGCCTTCGTTTTGTGTTTAAGCCCGTTGTTACGGGACAACGCCTTTTCCACGCTTCTGTGTACCATGAACTATGCGATTTAAAAAGACAGCGCCGTTATGTAAAGGATCAGAGACAGGTGAGTCTCCCTGGAGTGCGCTCGTCCGATTTTGCGGACGCGCTTGCTTGTGTGATGCCGGATTAAAAAGTTTCCAATCCCCAGTAAGCCGGGGTAACGGCAGTGCGGCAGCAAGACTGCCGCACTCCAAATTACGGCCAAGCGCCTATAGCCGGTCCCTTTCGTCGTTAGCCGTTTTTGCATTGCTGCTTTTTGTGTCCTCATTGGCTTGTGCGGAAAATGTCGCTCAACCGCCGCCAAACAATTCCAGTCCGAGCCTGATAAGGCGCGTCCTGAAAGTCCACAGGCCGTTATGGATAACGAATGAAACCGGCGAAAAGAGCGACCTTGCCGCGCTCTGCGGCGTCAAAATACTAGACGGTGATCGGGCGTGGTCCCCTGAAGAACTTGAGCGACTGAGGATGGCGCTTGCAGCCCTGCCGAGAAGCTTCCGCGGGTTGCCCGTCCTGACCTCAATCCGGCGGGAACCGATGCTCTACGGGCGGATTCACGGCGTCCTGCGCCCGCTTCACGGCGGTTTTGTTTCCGCCGGACGAGCCATCGTCATCAACGATTCGTGCTTTCGTCCGAACGGGCGATTCGGGGAGATTGACGACTTCACCGCGACGGTCATCCACGAGTGGACACACGCGTTCAATAATTACGATCCTGAGACGGGAACAATTCACAGAGACTGGCGCGACAACCTGCTGATGAAAGAATACGCCGAGGTTTCAGGACCGTGGGAATTCCGCGCCCCGACAGTGCAGGATATCGGACGCTTCTATGTCCCCGGCATGCATAAGCCGGGGGATATTATTGAGAAGAAAACAGAGGTATGGATATTCAAAGGGATCGAGGCACTGACCGACTATTCCAAATGCAGTCCACAGGAACATCTAAGCGACACGATGGTCCATCTGCTGCTGAGTCCGGAAAGCGCTGAACGAAACGCTCCCAAATGCTCCGCCCTGTTATCGAAACGATTCGGGCTGGATTCAGCCGAACCGACGCAACCTTGACGTGGGAATCTATTTGTCGGCGATTACGTAGACCTTGCCTTGCAGAGGGCCGAACACATCCTCGATACCTTCAAGGGCCTTTTCCTCCGGCAGGTATTGGGTGAGTTTCCGCCCTGAAATCATCGGATCGTCGAATCGGATTTTCAGGTTTCGCGTCGTGCGGTTAACGGCGACGACATAAACCTTGCCGTCAATCTTGAAACTTCTCATACGGATGTCTGCGCACAGCGGGCTGAAACGCGGCGATTGGACAACCTCCCCCTGTTCCACAAGACGAACGACCTTTGCGCCTTCCGCGAGAGCCTTTTTGAAACCGGCGTTACGCCTTTCGTCCCCGGCGACGTAGCCATACGTCCAGAATGTCATCGCCCCGGCGCCGTGCGCCACGGACTGGTATATGTAATTCAGCGCCTGCTCGCCGCCCGGGTGCAGGTTCACCTTTTTGTAAGGACCGATTGCGCCGCCGATTTCGCGCCAGTCGAAGCACTGCGGAACTCCCCACGCGCAACGCCTACCGCGGCAGGCGTCCGCCAGCTTCTGCATCATGTCTCCGTACCGCGCCGGGCCGAAATAGGGCAGAGGGTAGTCGTCCATCATCTGGCATTCGCCGGAGGTCATGTAGTCGGGATATACCGGGTACGACATTGACCCGACGTAGACCGACGCCTGCGGGTGGTAAGGATCTTTTTCTCTCCCCTTTGTGTAAGTGTCAAACAGCAGGTCAGACGACTGGCTGTTGAGTTCCGGCTCGTCAAACATGTACCATGCCGCAATTTGAGCATATTCCGGTTTCTTCAATTCCTCGCGCACTTTCTGCGGCGTCCATTCCGCGCTGTCAGCCCAGTGTCTCAAGGTGTGATCCATGCCCTTCAGCTTTCTATCGCTCGAACCACCCGCACCGACGTTGATATTAACGCCCAGCGCCGCAAGCTCCTCTTCCTGAGCGGCGTTTATCCCGTAGCAGCCGAAGGGGAAGAATGGTTTCCCGCCCATCTCTAATACGCAACTCCGCCCGTAGAGCATCTTGACCGCCGTCGGGAACGGTTCTTCCTTCCTGATGGGGAGCGCGATCGTGTAGACGTCCTCGTTGCCCCTGGTGAAATCAATGTAGACCTCATATTCGCCGCAGAAGACCTGTGAAAGCGGGAAGCGAATCGTCATCTTCCCATCCTGCGGGGCGCCGAATTTTGTTTCGCCGCCGGTCATCCGGCACTTGACCGTCGCGTCAAGCAGAGATTTGTCCACATATTTCAGCTCGATCACGGCCTCCTTCTCGTCGGTGTAATAGTTCTTGTTCGGCACGGCGATCACACGCTGGTCGTGGATCACGGGCATCGTGTAGCGGCGGATCAAGGCTCCGTCTTCCGGGTCGCTGATAGTTACGACGACGGTTCCCGCGCCTTCGTCCGCGATCTCGAAGTCAACCGGCAGCCGCATCCCGTCGCCTGACAGAGAGGCGTTATTGAACTGAAATGCCGTGGTCCCGCCCCGGGAGTTGACGGCGTCAATGCGCAGATCAACCGGGGAAGCCGTTTCGGGATATTCCGCCACGCCCACCGTCAGCCGGTTCTTTCCGAATGCAAGGTCGCCGTCCGTCATCAACTTTGCTGTGAAAAGGTCGCCGCGCCGGACATTCTGGAACCATGCGTTCAGGACTACCTCAAGCGGGATTACGGGACCGGCGGCAAGATAAAGATGCCCGCGCCCGACCGGGCGATAGAGCAGGTATGGAGCGCCCTTGTTATCTTTCGCCAGCGGGATATAACCTTCGGCGGCGGCGGTGAAATGCCACATGAGGGGCGGGAAACTTTCCACATTCACCGGTTCGGTCATGACGCCCGTCTTATCGTCCAGCCATGCCTGGGCAAGCCCCGCTTTCATCTCGCCCTTGACGGCATACTGCCTGCCGAGTTTGGAAAGCCACGCCGTCTGCGCAGCGTCGGAGGCGTTCAGGACGAACAGCAACCCGCCCCGCTTCAAAAAGCGCTCGATATCCGTTGCCCGCTTTTCCAGCCCTTCGCCTCCGGACTTGCCGGCCCCCGGCAACTCCATCACCATCTCGAAAAGCGAGAGATTGCCGGCCCAGTCGTCGGGCTTCGTCGCGTCAAGCCTTGTGCTCGGCAGTTGGAACGCCTCGGCCATTTGCACGAGAGCGGATGAAACGACATCGGAAATGCCGGAGCCGTGAAGCACGCCCATTCGCGGGATGAACTGCAGTTGATGCTGCCTGTTGTTCAGCGCGCCCTTTCCGCCCGCGCTGCCGGCCATTCCGTCCCGGACAGCGAGCGCGAAAGATTCAGCAGATCCGCAGGCGGGATGGATGTGGAAGTAATCTTCCACCTGCCGCCACAGCGAGTCTGTCGCCGCAAGAAGAAATCCCGTCTTCTCCCTGTCAAGCTCGGCGATCTGATTGCGGACGTCTCGCGGCGTGTAGTAATTGAGGGGCAATCGCGCCACCGGGCCGATAGCCAGTTTGTTCTTTTCCCATCTCCTTGCCAGAACGGGGGACAGCCTGCCGATGCTGTAGCGTTCATATTCGGTGAGTATCGCCGGAACCGACGCGCCGTCGCGCGAAAGCCCGCGAATTACGCCGTCATAAAACCAAGTGTCCCAGTAATCGAAGACTCCGAATTCGATATCCGGCGCGGCGATTCTTGCTGCTTCCGCTGCCTCGCGCATCCGGGCTTCCACCATGCCCGCCAGACATGCGTAATATTCATGCGCCCGTCCGGACGACCTGAGCCAACTCAAGCGATCCCTCGGACCATAGGCAAGGAGTTTCGCGTCCCCGCCGCATTTTGTCTTGACGAACTCGCCCCAGCAATAACCGCAGTAGCAGAACATCTGGTGATAAACCAAGCCGGAGAGCGTGGCTTCATACTGGAACATGACGCCTGACAGTCCGTTTTCTTTGGCCAGTTCAGCCGCTCTTTTGACGCGGGGCGCGACGACCCCGCTCCAGTATTCCGGATGCGTCGGGCAAACGCACGGCCCACCGTTCGAAATTGCCTCAACGCAGCCGGGATATCCTTTCTTCGCTCCAGTGTAATCCGGCGGACCGAAGAGCCGGATCGCGTAGAAACATCGCATATTGCGCTTGCCGGCGATTGCGCTCCAGCGCTTCAGGTCGCGGCGGAAGTTCCTATCCTCCAGGTTCCCCTGCTTCGGGAACGGAATGATGATTGCGTTGATTCCAGCGCCGTCGAACTTGTCGAGGATTGAATCTTCGGCGTCGGACTTCAACTCGATCCCCCGGAACGGCTCCGCCATGAGAGCATCGCAGAGGGTCAACACGGCGATAATGCACAAGGCTGAGATGATCGTTTTCTTTATCATGATTTTTCCTTCTGGAGCGTTGTGGCCTTGCAACAGCGTTCAGGTCAGCAAGAACCCGTCGAACAAGCGTCTTGCATCAGTATGACGGCGATGCATCCAAATGTAGGGTGGGTCGTTAGCGCCAAGCCCTTGGCGGGCGCGATGACCCACCTCAATGTTCTCCCGTTCATGCGCGGAGCAAAACACCTTTAGTACGACGGCGATGCATCCAGATCGAGTTGCGCGAACTCGCCCCTTGCTGCGGAATGGAATGCAAGCCCCGCTATCATCGCGGCGTTGTCCGTGCAGAACTTCAACGATGGGATGTTCATCCGCAGTCCGAATTGAGCGGCAGCTTCGCCCATCTTCGCGCGAAGGCGCGAATTGCACGCGACGCCGCCGCCGACAACAATCTCCCGCACGCCCGTTAAATCGGCGGCGCGGACCGTCTTGGCGACCAGCACGTCAATGAGCGCCTCCTGAAAACTCGCGGCTATGTCCGCAACTCGCTCTTCGGACAAGTCATTCGGCATCGGGAGCGGACCGCCCCGGGAATCCTGCCCGTAGCACGTGTAGAGCGCGGCCGTCTTCAGCCCGCTGAAACTGAAATCAAGGCTGTCCTTGCCCAGCATCGGGCGGGGGAAGTCAACGGCCTTCGGATTGCCTTTCTTGCCAAGCTTGTCAATGATCGGCCCGCCGGGATAGCCGAGGCCGAGAAGCTTCGCAACCTTGTCGAACGCCTCCCCGGCGGCGTCGTCGTTGGTCGCCCCAAGAAGGCGATACTCCGCCGGTCCGGAGCATAGCAGCAGGCTTGTGTGGCCGCCAGACGCCACAAGGGCGACCGCTGGATACGGCGTATCTGGATTCTCCAGCCAGTTGGCGTAGGCATGAGCGTGTATGTGATTGACGCCGACAAGCGGTTTCCCGGCGGCCCATGCCAGGGATTTTGCGGCGCTCACGCCGATAAGCAGCGCTCCTATCAGTCCGGGTTTGCTTGTGACCGCTATGACATCAATGTCGCCAAGCGCGATCCCCGCGTCCTGCAATGCCGATTCGATGATCGGGAGGACTTGCTCAACGTGCGCGCGGCAGGCCAGTTCCGGAACCACACCGCCAAACCTGGAGTGAAGGTCAATCTGTGAGGCGACGATGTTGCTCAACACTTCCCGTCCGTCTCTGACGACCGAGGCGGAGGTTTCGTCGCATGAAGTCTCGATGCCCAGTACAAGCATATCAGTCACCTGATGTCTCAATCAAAGATGGTTCGCTTTCGTTGCCGGAGATGATTCTCTGAACGCACCGGGCAAGGCCCAGAGCGCAGCCGACCGGGATCGCAAGGCCGAAAGGCCACTTCGGCCAACCGAGCGCCTCGGTGGTCTGCATGGCCTGCACTTTCAGGACGAGAATTCCTCCGACAACCCCAAGAGCCAGAAAGAAGACGGCGAGGGCGGACAATTCCACCACTCGCAGAACGCCGCGCGATTGGGGGCGAAGCACGGACAACAACCGCATTCCAAGATGGCCGCCCGCGCGCGCGGCCTCCGCCGCGCCCAACATGCAGACCCAGGCAAGGAGCAGGCGCGTGATTTCTTCGGTATAAGAAAATGAGCGTGACGCCACCCGCGCAACCACCTGCGCGAAACTCAGCGCGGCAATCATAACCAGCAACGCCGCCGCCGCATTCGCCTCTAACCTTCTCAGGAACGCCGGCATTTTATCCCCCCTCCCGCAGCTTCTCGAACTCCTCCTCGCTCAGCACCCGGACGCCCAGTTGCCGCGCCTTGGAGAGTTTCGATCCGGCCTCTTCGCCCGCAACGACGTAATCCGTCTTCTTGCTCACGCTCCCGGACGCCCTTCCACCGAGGGTTTTGATGAGATTTTCGATGTCGGTTCTGGAGTAGTTCTTCATCGTTCCGGTAACGACGAAAGTCTTGCCGGTAAAATTCGGATTAGCCTCCGTCTGTGTCTTCTCCGACTGCATGTTCACTCCGGCGGCTTTCATGCGTGCAAGGACGTCCTTTGTTCGCTCATTGGCGAAAAACCGGACGACGCTCTCGGCAATCTTGGGGCCGATCTCGTGGACCGTCATTAATCTTTCGGCGTCCGCCGCTGCGATGGCGTCCATCGAGTCAAAATTCTCCGCCAGCAATCTTGCGGCGCGCTCGCCAACGTGCAGGATGCCGAGTCCGAAAAGCAGGCGGCGCAGTTCGCGCGTTTTGCTTGCCTCGATTCCGTTGACCAGGTTTGCGGCTGATTTCTCCCCCATCCGCTCAAGCGCGGCCAGCTCATCTTTCTTCAGCGAGTAGAGGTCCGCATAATCTCGAACCAGCCCTGCGTCAACCAGTTGCTCGATCAGGGCTATGCCGAGGCCGTCAATATCCATCGCATGACGCGAAGCGAAGTGCCTTATCCGCTGCTTCGCCTGGGCCGGACAGACTGGGTTGACGCAGCGATAATAAACCTCATCTTCCGGCTTCACGGCGTCGCCGCCGCAAACAGGGCATGATATGGGAAGCCCAAGCGGTTTGCTGTCGGCCGGACGCCTCGACGCGACGATCTGCACGACCTGCGGGATGATCTCGCCCGCCTTCTGGACAATCACGGTGTCGCCTTCACGAATATCCTTTCGCGCCACCTCGTCGAAATTGTGAAGCGTCGCGCGGCTGACGGTTGTTCCAGCCAGTTGAACCGGCTCCAGGTTCGCCACCGGCGTCAGTGCGCCGGTCTTGCCGACCTGGATGTCAATGCTGACGATGCGGGTTTCCGCCTGCTCAGGCTCGTATTTATATGCAATCGCCCATCGCGGGGCCTTGCTGGTGAATCCTGCCGCATCGCGCAGGCTGCGCGAATTGAGCTTCAGAACCATGCCGTCAACGCCGAAATCCAGCCTGCGCCGCCCGGCGTCCCATTCTTCAACGGCGGATACCACTTCGTCGAAGTTCCGGCAAAGCCTGTTGTGCGGGCTGACCGGCAGGCCGGATGCTGAGAGCAGTCTCAGTATTTCCCAATGCTCGTCAGGCAGTTCTATGTTCTCAGAATGCGCGTTTTCGTAGACGACAAGTTTAAGACCTCGCCGGGCGCAGATCTTTGAATCCAGCAGTTTGAGCGAACCGGACGTTGCGTTCCTGGGATTGGCGAAGATGGGTTCTCCCTCGTCCTCCCGCTCCTCATTCGCCTTCCGGAAGGACTCGAAAGGCATATAGATTTCACCGCGAACCTCCATGACGGCATCGCTTGAAATACGCCCCGACCTGTCCTCAAGCCGCAGAGGGAGGTTTCTTATGGTTCGGGCGTTGGCGGTCACGTCGTCGCCCTTGCTTCCATCTCCGCGCGTGACGGCCCTTGCGAACACGCCTCCCTCGTACCAGACGGAAATGCCAACGCCGTCAACCTTGAGTTCGGCGACATATTCCAGCTTCTCGTCCGGCAGCAACCTGCCGAGTCTGTTGTGGAATTCCAGCAGATCCTCTCTGGAATAAGTATTGTCCAGGCTCAGCATCGGGACGCGATGCGCGACGGTCTGGAACTCGACAAGCGGTTCGCCGCCCACGCGCTGAGTCGGAGAGTCCGACGCGGCAAGCTCCGGATTCTCGGTTTCAAGTCGTTTCAGTTCGGACATCAGGGAGTCATACTCCCTGTCGCCTATCTCCGGCGCGGCTTCGACGTAGTATTTCCGGTCGTGATGGCGGATCAGATCGCGAAGTTCCTCAACCCTCTTTTTTGTGGCGCTGTCGGCGGACAAGGCTTCCCTCCGTTCAAGATCGAAATCGGCTCATTTGCATGGCCGGATTGATATGTTATTCGATAATCGCGGACTCGTAAAGGATTCGCGCGACATGTTGCATAAATGGCTTAACGTGCGTGGCAGGCGGGTCAAAAGACCCGCCTGCCAGTGTCAAGCCGCCCCTGCAACTTACCGTTGCCGCTTTCTATTTGGCGCTGGATATCTTAATCCGGTATGGCTGCTGAACTTCCTCGGCCACTGCGTCGGATGATGCCGCGCCGGCGGCATAAAGAATCTGACGGTCTACCGTCGGAACCAGACCATGCATCATGTCCTGGACCGCCTTCTCGCACCCGGCCGCCACCTGTTCCGCTCCGATGTCCCACGTCGTCGCCGCCAGATCGTGCTTGCCCTCGAAGTGCCGCTCATACAACAGTCTGTTGTCGCGATAGATGCGCACTGCGACAAGCGTCCGACAGTAGACCATCAGTCCGCTAGGTTGAAACGTGTTCAGCGTCAGTATGTCGCCCTTGACCACTATCCGCTTCGGGTCGTCAACGCTCAGCGCCTTCCTTCCTGAACAGACGTAAAAACCCCTGTGACGCAATTCCTTGGCAAGCGCCTCGGACATCCACCTTCCTACTTCGTTCTTGCTCTCAATGCCGCTCTCAACGCCGTCAAAGAGATTCAGGATGATGCCGACCCTTTTGTCAGCCCTCAGGTCCTGAAACTCACATACGACCACCGGAACGCTCTTGAAGGAACCGGAGGGGCAGACCGGGCCTTCGTATCCGAGCGTCGCCTTAGGCGCAAGCCCGCAACCAACCGAGCAGGCGCATATCAGGCAGATGAAAGCCAGACTCGCCATCCCCTTCCTTCTCATTCTGTTTGTCTGGTGTCTGTTCATGGCCCTGCCTTCCATGCTGGAGTTTCTGGGAATGCCATTGTCTACCTAACAAAAGGCGCAAACCTTATGCCATCAGCCCTTATCCATGACAGGAAATCGGGTATTTCGTCAATTATAAAGTGATGGCCATAACTCTTTGCAATGCAATCAGATATGATCATGAACAAGAGGCGGTCAAGATCGCGTTTCAATGACGGGATTAGCCTTTGTGCATAATCATGTGTACTTTCATAACATGGTGGCTCATATGAGCCATATATCTGATTATCGAACGTAAGCCACTGGCTCATATAAGCCACATGCATTGCAGATTTCTTCCCTTGGCAAGCCTTATTGTAAAGCGATGGATTACTATTCGTAACGCAAGGCGTCAATCGGGTTCAACCGTGACGCGCGATGGCTTGGATAACTTCCGAAGAACAGTCCGACGCACATTGATGTAAGCGAACCGAGAAGAACTGCGGTGGGGGTAACGATGAGTTTTAGTGGCAATACCGAGGATGCCAGCTTGCAGATTCCGACGCCGAGGCCTATGCCGATTAATCCGCCGGCAAGGCTCATGACAACGCTTTCGATGAGGAATTGAAGCAGAATATCCTTTCTGCGCGCGCCGATGGCCTTTCGTACGCCTATCTCGCGGGTGCGCTCGGCCACTGAAACCAGCATTATGTTCATGATCCCGATGCCGCCCACCAGGAGCGAGATGCTGGCTATTCCTGCCAGCAGGTATTGGAAAACACTTGTAATTTTGCCTAGTTGACGCAGTATTTCCTGCTGGCTGAAGACCCTGAAGTCGGATTCCTGATCCTCTTTTATCTTATGTCTCCGACGCATGAGTTCTTCTATGTCTTCAGATGCGTCATTCATCAGACGCTCGCTTATTGCCTGGCAACTTATGCTCTCCACCCACCATCGCCCGCCGAACAGTCTTGTGCGATAAGTTGACAGAGGGATGAATACCTGATCGTCCATGTTCATGAATTGTGCCATACCCTTTTCTTCCATGATTCCGATAACCGTGAAGTTCTTTCCATTAATTTTTATCTGCTTGCCGATGGGATCGCCTTCGCCGAACAGTTCCCGCTTCACGACCATTCCTATGGTACAGACCATCCTTGTCCATCGGTGGTCGGACTCGTCAAAGAACTTTCCCTGGGCCACTGTAGCGTTGCGGACTTTCTCGTATGACGGGGTTGTGCCTACAATGCGCGTGATGTAATTACGGTTGTAGTATTTGGTCTGCGCCCAAGTATCGTTCTCCGGCGCGGCATCAACTACGTATGGACTGTATTCCACAATCGCTTTGACATCGTCAATACGCAGCATCTGGACATGAGTTGTTTGAACATTTCTCCTTCTGGGCCACCATGTTACGACAATGAGCAGGTTGGTACCCATGCCTCTGACAGCGTCCCTTACGGCCGTCTTTGTGCCCTCGCCGAGGGACATCATTATTATGACGGCCGAGACACCGATTATCATGCCCAGCATTGTCAGGAACGAGCGGAGCTTGTTGACAAACAGGCTGCTTAGGGAGAGCAGGAAAAGGCGCTTCAGAAGCGTGAGTTGTCCGTGCGAGCTTGAATGATGTTCATCCCGCGGCAGCAGCGCGCTGTCCGCTTCCTCGACGTCAGGGACACCGTCGCATTTTGGATGTTCCGGAAGCTCGACATTACTGACCTTGCCGTCGTGCAGGTGGTATATTTTTCGCGCGTAGGAGGCCACTTCGAGGTCGTGCGTGACCATGATAAGCGTCGCGCCGGCGCGGTTCAGTAAGCTGAACAGTGCCATTATTTCCTTGCCGGTCTTGCTGTCCAGCGCGCCGGTCGGCTCGTCGGCCAGGATGATTGCGGGCTGGTTTGCCAGCGCGCGCGCGATTGCCACGCGCTGGCACTGCCCGCCGGAAAGCTGAGTCGGACGATGATGGTCACGATTTGCCAGCCCCACCCTTGCAAGCGCGGCCGCGGACTTTTTCCGGCTGTCCCTGGCGCGGCCGTAGAGAAGCGGCAATTCCACGTTGTCCAGCGCGTTCTGGCGCGGCAAAAGGTTGAATACCTGGAAGACGAAACCCACCTTGCGGTTGCGCACGGCGGCAAGCTCGTCATCGTTCATCCTGCTGACGTTGACGCCATCAAGTATGTAGGTTCCCTCTGTCGGCGTATCAAGGCAGCCGATCATATTCATCAGCGTGGACTTGCCGCTGCCTGACGGCCCCACTATTGCTACGAAATCCCCCTTCCGAACCTCGATATCTATGCCGTCGAGCGCGCGGACCTCTCCATCGCCGAAGGGGTATATCTTGCGAATCCCTTTTATTTCGACCATCAATTCGTTTTCAGATACCGTCATTTCTTCTTTTTCTTGCTCTCGTCGAAGGGGTCTTCAAAGAAGCGGACAACCTTGCTTGCGGCCTCGCGTTCCCAGGATGGCATGCTCATCAAGACAAGTTTACCGGGTTCGATGTCGCCGATGATCTCCGTTTTCTCACCGTCGGTAATGCCGGGTTTGACGGGAATCCAATGTTCGACCGGGTTGAAGGCATAATCTCTCGAGACCACAACGACGCCGGTCTCCTCTGTCTCTTTCTCCCCCTCTTTTCCCTTCTTTCTCTTAACCGCTTCGGCTGGAACCTTCAGCACATCGTCCTTTTCCTGGATGATTATCGCAACGTTGGAGGTCATCATCGGGCGCAGGACGTTGATGTTCTCGCCCTTGAGTTCGATCCTTACAGGGAAGATGGTCACGCCGGAATTGACCTTGCCGCGCGGGGCTATGCGGGTGATTTCGCCCTTGAAAATCTGGTCGGGAAAGGCGTCGCATGTGATCTCCGCCGGAAGGCCCATCTTAACCTTGCCGATGTCAGACTCGTCAACCTCTGTCAGCACGAAAAGGCGGGACACGTCGGCCATGAGCATTAGCATCGTTCCGCCGCCGACGTTGTAGACGCCTGAGGAGATGATCTGTCCGGTCTGGATAAACTTCTGTACTATGATGCCGTCAATCGGGCTTCCCACCTTCGTATCCGCCAGCCGCTCGCTCGTCTCTTCGATGGCAACCCTGGCGCGTTCCATCTCGGTCTTTATTGCCTCTATGCCCGACTTGCGGACCTCGATCTGTGGGGCGCTGGATTCCGCAAACGCGGCGTCCGCCTTGGCAAGTTCGATCTCGACTTTCGCTATGTTGTACAGGTTTTGGGCCGTTTCAATCTCTTCGTCCGATACGACGCCCGATCTCTGCGCCAGTACCTGCTGGCGCTTCAGTTTCAGCTCCACGTTCTTGAAACGCTCCTCGCTGAGCGCCAGCCTTCCCTTTGCTGCTGTCACGGCGTGTTGCTGGTTGGCGGTCTCAAGCTGCAGGGCGCATTCGGCCTGTTTGAGCCTCGCCTCGATTTCCCGTAAGGCGGTAGTGGCGCGGTCCATGTTCCGTTTCTCGTCGCTGGGATCCAGTTGCGCCAGCAACTCGCCCTTCTTTACAACGTCGCCTTCCTCGTACGGGCACTCAATTATCTCCCCCGAAGCCTTGCTTTTGACCTCGACAATGAGATTCGGTTCGATAGCGCCAACGCCGGGAACGATGATCCTGATCTTGCCTTTCTCGACAGGCTCCATGCGGACTTCTTCGGGTGGAACCTTGGGGCCTTTGCTCTTGCGCCACTTGTACCCCTGCCATGCTCCTACGCCGAGGATTCCGAACACCAAAAGCACGACAATCAGTTTCTTCATTTCTCTCGCTCGGGGATGTGCCTGGTCCGACTTGAAAAACAACCTGCAATGAAAGAGGGAATAGAGTACCACATTCGCCGTTTCCGGTAAACGGATTGTCGAGGGAAAAGATGCTGGCATTGCGAATCATTACGTCATATATCCGCCTGGGGATCGTAAATTCCCTGTAACTTGCGGCTCATTGCGGGGTCTGGTATTAATAGAAATCGCGAACCGCATACCCGCGGACCGATATCAGCGTCTGAGTGGAGCATGAGAGACATGAATCCCGGTCACAAAATGGTTGTGTATGCCGTCAAGCGCCCGTGGAAGATGACAGCGGCAATGGCGGCAATGGCGCTTGTTCTGGGCCTGGCCGCCGCGCTGCCGACAATTTCTCCGCAGGCGTTTTCCTTCCTGCACCCGGTAAATGTTGACACCGATCCGGAAAACATGCTGCCGGCGGACCAGCCGGAGCGCGTATTCCACGACGAGATGAACAAGGAGATGGCGATCCATGACATGGTTGTCGTCGGGATCGTCAATGAGAAGCATCCGGACGGCGTCTTCAATCCTGAGTCCCTGGGACGGGTTTTCGAGCTTACTCAGTTCGCAAAGACGCTGACGTGGCCTTCCGAGGAGAATCCGGGGGAGAAGGTCGGGGTAATTGAGGTTGATCTGATTGCGCCATCTACCGTGGACAACATGGAGCAGGCCGGGCCGGGGACGGTGCGTTTCGAGTGGCTGATGCAGGCCCCGCCTAAAACCGCAGAGGAGGCCCGCGCCATTCGCGACAAGGCGAAACGCATCCCGTTTCTGAACGGCACGCTCGTTTCGGAGGACGGAAAGGCGCTCTGCATCTACCTGCCGCTGACTTCAAAGAAGCTGAGTCATCGCGTCTATCAGAAGCTGAATGAGAAAATCGCCGGATTCGGCGGCGACGATCAATTCCACATCACGGGACTGCCGGTCGCTGAGGACACTTTCGGCGTTGAGATGTTCAAGCAGATGGCGGTCTCCGCGCCGGTGGCCATGCTGATTATATTCATTTTGATGATGGTCTTTTTCCGCAAACTGATGCTGGTCATCTCCCCGATGATAGTGGCGGTAGTGTCGGCCATATGCACGATGGGCCTGCTCGTGGCGACGGGAAACACCGTTCACATCATGAGTTCCATGATCCCGATCTTCATTATGCCGATCGCGGTGCTGGACGCGGTCCACATACTTTCTGAATTCTTTGACAGATTTCAGGAAACGCGCGATCGGGAAAAGACTATCGTCACCGTCATGGATATTCTGTTCATGCCGATGCTCTACACGTCATTGACAACAGCGGTCGGCTTCGGGTCGCTTGCGCTGACGCCGATTCCGCCAGTTCAGGTATTCGGCATATTCGTGGCTTTCGGCGTGATGGTTGCCTGGGTATGGACGATTCTCTTCATTCCTGCATATGTGATGCTGCTTCCTGCAAGGTCGCTGGATAATTTCGGGCTTGCGCAGACCGGGGAGAACGAGGAGCACGCTTCATATCTCGGCAGGATGCTGCCGAAGCTTGGAATCGCGACGGTTCGCCATGCGCGGGCTATCATGCTCGGCGTGGCGATCCTGACGACCATCGCCATCTATGGCATTACGAAGATCCAGATCAACGACAACCCTACGAGGTGGTTCAACGCAAAACATCCCATCCGCGTGGCGGATAAAGTATTAAATTCGCACTTCGGCGGGACATACATGGGATACCTTGCGCTTGAGGCCGGGGGCGGTCAGGACGTGGACGTTGCCTTATTTGCCAGGGGAGTTTTGGAACGGATTTCGAAGCGACGGGCCGAGATCGGCGATGACGTTGACTCCGCCGGCAAGGCGTTCAGCGCGCTGTCCGCAAAGGCTGTGGAATTGGCGCCAAAGGCAAAGTCCGCAACCGGCCTGTTGGATGAACTCAAGGCCTTTGGGCAGACTCAATACGATGAGGCTCCGGACGCGGAGCTTGACGCATGGGACGAAGCGCTTTTGTTCATTGACGCGGAGCGGGACAGGGGCGAGGTCTTCAAGCAGCCAGAAGTTCTGGCCTACATGAACCGGCTTCAGGAAGCGCTGCTGGAGACAAAAGTGGTAGGGAAATCCAATTCCCTTGCCGACATTGTTAAGACGGTCTATCGGGAACTCCTTACCGGCGAGGAGAAGGATTACAGGATACCGGAGACGGCTGCGGGAGTGGCGCAGTGCCTGATAACCTACCAGAACAGCCACAGGCCGCAGGACCTCTGGCATTTTGTGACGCCGGATTATCGCAAGGCGAATCTCTGGATTCAGTTGAAGAGCGGCGACAACCGTGACATGTCGCGCGTGGAACGCGCCGTAGCGAAGTTCTTCGCCGAGAATCCCCCGCCGGCGGTTTTGAATCACCACTGGTTCGGTCTGACACATATTAACGTCATCTGGCAGGAGAAGATGGTCAGCGGGATGATGCAGTCGTTTCTGGGTAGCTTCCTGTGCGTCTTTCTGATGATGACGCTGCTTTACAGGTCGGCTCTCTGGGGCTTCCTCTGCATGGTCCCGCTGACGGTGACGATAGGGCTTATCTATGGCGTCATCGGCCTGATCGGGAAGGATTATGACATGCCTGTTGCGGTCCTTTCATCACTGAGTCTGGGGCTGGCCGTGGATTATTCGATACATTTCCTGTCGCGGACACGTGAATTATATCCGCGTTACGGAAGCATGAGCGCGGCGATAGGAACGATATTCGGCGAGCCGGCGCGGGCGATAACGCGGAACATCATCGTGATCGGGGTCGGCTTCCTGCCGCTGGTGCTTGCCCCGCTGGTTCCGTATAAGACGGTAGGGGTGTTGATTGCAGCAATTCTTTTTGCCGCCGGTTTTGGAACGCTGATTATCCTGCCTGCCGCAATGGCGCTGGTTGAGAAGCTGATGTTCCCGAAGACCGAGGTCTGCTGCTTCGTCTGCAAGTGCAACACGTGCATTCTGACGGCAGCATCGGCAGTGGCTCTGGTGGCGGTGAACGTACAATCATTCATCGCCATCGGCTGGACGACTCTCACATGGATCAGCATCGCGGCAACTGTCATTCTGGCTGCAATCTGCTACTATGCTTCGCACCGGGAGAAATGTCTGATCGCTCGGGATGGAACAATCGAGGAGAAGAAAGATGAAAACTCTGGATAGACTCGCCATGCCGGTTCGCGTCTTCATTGTTTTTTCGACGCTTGCCGGGGGCTTCGTCCGCGCCGCAGATGAACAGCTTTCCGTTGACGAGATTGTCAATCGGACGAACCGGACGGCCTACTACCAGGGACGCGACGGCAGCGCGAAGGTGCTGATGACCATCACCGATTCGCAGGGCAGGACGCGGACCCGCGAGTTCGCCATCCTGCGGCGGGACGATCCCGCGCCGGACGGCAAGGATGACGACTCCCACTGTGGGAATCAGAAATTTTACGTCTACTTCAGCCGCCCCGCTGACGTGAACAAGATGGTCTTCATGGTCCACAAGAACGTGGACAGGGAGGATGAGCGTTATCTCTACCTGCCGGCGCTGGACCTAGTAAAGCGCATAGCCGCGACTGAGAAACGCACGAGCTTTGTGGGGTCGGACTTCCTCTACGAGGACGTGTCTGGTCGCAATATCAATGACGACACGCACGAGTTGGTCGAGACTTCGCAGAACTACTATGTCCTGAAGAATACGCCGAAGGATCCCGCCAGCGTGGAGTTCAGCCACTTCAAGATGTGGATACATAAAACATCATTCATCCCCGTCAAGGGCGAATATTACGACAAGAACGGCGACAAGTACCGTGAATATTCCGCGGAAAAGGTCGAGACGGTTGACGGTTTTACCACCGTGACGAAGGCCCGCATGAGCGATTTGAAGGCAAAGAGCGCCACGGTGATCGAGTACAGTAACGTGAAGTATAACGTCAATGTCCCCGACGATGTTTTTACCGAGCGTTTTCTGCGTAAGCCGCCTAGAGAGTTCCTGAGATAAGACTATCCGCGATGATGAGAGCGCATGCGCCAATTTTCGTTATGATATTGTCATTCCTGACCGCGATTACCACGGCGCAGGATACTCAGGAGCCTCCATTGCCCGCCGGTTTGCAGGATGCGGCAGGTATTAAGCCTGGTGAATCTTCCGAACCTGCGCTTCCGGCGGGGCTTGAACCTTCCGCCACGCCGGAGGAACCGGGATTACCGGAGGGATTGACTCCTGCGCCTGTGAAATCAGAGTCAAATGAACCGGAGCTTCCTGTCGGTCTGGGAGCGGCTGAGAAGGAAAAGTCCGAATCGGCTCAAGAAACCGGATTTCCAAAGTTGCCGTTCGACATTTCGGGCTTTGCCGAGGCCCGGGGGGGAGTCAGGGCGGATAACGATCCATACGAGAAGGATTGTTCAATCGGCGAGACGCGGTTGCAACTGGAGGCTGAGAAGCAGGTCAGCCTCGCCGGCTTCAAGACGACCGCGGATTTTCTTTATGATCCCGTCTTCGACCGCCACAAGGTTGACCTTGAGGATGGGAGCGGATTCGTTGATCTGCGGGAGGCAAACGTCACGTTGACGCCCGTCGAGTTCATGGACGTGAAGGCCGGGAGGCAGATTCTGACGTGGGGCACGGGCGACATGATCTTCATCAACGATCTGTTCCCGAAGGACTGGAACTCCTTTCTGCTGGGGCGGGACACTGAGTATCTGAAGGCTCCATCCGATGCTGTGAAAGCCTCCGCATATTCCGAGATCGCTAATCTGAACATAGTATATACTCCGCGGTTCGATTCGGACCGCTACGTGGACGGGCGGCGGGTTTCTTACTGGAATGACATACTTGGCAGGCGCGCCGGACGTGACGCCGTTGTCCGCGCTGACAAGCCGGACGGCTGGTTCGATGACGATGAGATAGCCGGGAGGCTTTACAGGAATATCTCCGGATACGAGCTTGCGGCCTACGCTTACAACGGTTTCTGGAAAAGCCCCGCCGGTTTTAATCCCCGATCCGGAAAGGCGACTTTCCCTGAACTGAGCGTTTACGGCGCAAGCGGGCGAGGCAGCGTTCTGAAGGGAATCGGAAACGTCGAGGCGGGATACTATGACTCCGAGAATGACCGCAACGGTGATGACCCCATGATTCAGAACAGCCAACTCCGGATTCTAGCCGGGTACGAGCAGGAGGTCGCTGAGGATTTCACGGCTGGGGGGCAATACTACATCGAGCGCATGATGGGCTACGGTGCGTACAAGCGTTCATTGCCGCCGGGGAGCAGGCGCGATGACGAATACCGGCACGTCGTCACGCTCAGATTGACGAAACTCCTCATGAATCAGAACCTGAGCCTGTCGCTCTTTACGTTCTATTCGCCGACGGACGGCGACGCGTATCTTAGACCCAACGTGAGTTATAAGATTGACGACAACTGGACGGCGGAGGTCGGCGGGAACGTATTCATAGGGGAGGAGGACTACACATTTTTTGGACAGTTTGAGAAGGACAGCAACGTTTATGCCGCCGTTCGTTTCAACTTCTGATACGTCGCGGGCGGAAAAACGCAAAGAAAAAAGCCCGCCGCCGCGATTATCGCGACGACGGGCTTCCGATTGCTGGTAGCCGGGGTGGGACTTGAACCCACGGCCCGAGGCTTATGAATCCTCTGCTCTGCCAGCTGAGCTACCCGGCCGTATCAACTTAACATTCAGATTAGCCGCCATTGCTGGCGAATTCAAGGGCGAAGAGCGGGGATTGTAGCGGCGCGGCAGAGACAGTTCAAGCTTGAATAAATGTTGAGCGTATCCGGTCAGTGAAGGGAGCGTTTATATGCCAGCCGCTGCCACGCGCCCGTGACTGATGCCGTACTGTTGAGCAGCACATGCCGGCTTGCACAGAAATGGATTTTGTGTTGGACTATGTGCGAACAGGCTGACGAATGTGCCGGGGGCGCATTCCGGAGCCTGCAGGCGATGCTTGTTGCCGGGAGACATGACTATGAAACTGGCGTGCGTTGTCCTGCTCGCCGCAGCGGCAGTCAGGGACTCGGATTCAAGGAGCGACGGATTGAGAGAGGTCGGCATAACAAGCAGTTTCGACGGCCAGTTACAGAAGGCGCTGTTTTATGCGCCGGCGGGAGCACAAGACGAAAACGCCGAACCCGCGCCTCTGGCGGTCGCGCTGCATCAGTGGAGTTCCGGATACGCGCACGAGACGTCAAAGGAATACTTCGAGGAATGCAGAAGGCGCGGGTGGATCATGATCCATCCGGATTTCCGGGGGCCGAATTTCTGCCCGTCCGCCTGCGCGTCGAATGCGGCGGTCCGCGACGTTCTGGATGCCGTGGAATATGCGAAAGCTCATGCTCGCGTTGATCAGAAACGTATTTATGTGCTGGGCGGATCGGGCGGGGGGCATATGACGCTCATGATGGCGGCAAAGGCTCCGGAACTCTGGGCCGCCGCTTCTGCATGGGTTCCAATCAGCGATCTTGCCGCGTGGCACGCTGAGACGAAGAAGGCAAAACTGAAATACTGCCGGGACCTGGAGCTTGTCTGCGGCGGGCCTCCGGGCGCGTCCGCCGCAGTTGACGAGCAGTATCGGCTCCGCTCGCCCCTGACGCATCTGCGCAGCGCGGCGGGACTGCCGGTTGACATCAATGCCGGGATTCACGACGGGCATACTGGAAGCGTGCCGGTGGGCCATTCGCTCAGGGCATTCAATCTCCTGGCGGAGGCCAACGGCGAGCCGGGCAAGGCGGTGTCGGGCGCGGATATCGCGTTCATGCAGGAAACGCGCGAAGTCCCCGAAGCGATACTCTACGGCGGACCTCAGGAGCGCAACCGCAGGCATCTTATACTTCTCAGGCGGGAAGCCGGGCCGACCCGCGTGACCATATTCGAGGGCGGGCATGACATGGACGTGCCTGTGGCGATGGATTGGCTGTCAACCAAATCGAAATAGCAGGCATTATTCGCGGTTGACCAGTTCCTCAACATCCCTCAGCCGCGCATCCAGAAGGCGTGGATTGGGGCGGTCCAGCGTTTCCTCGAACCAGCGCAGCGCGTTTGCCCTCTCGCCCCTTCTTAGAAGGGCCAGACCGCGAACGTAACGCGGGCCGTGGTCGCTGACGCGGCTTTCGGAATGCTCCATGACGCTTTTAATCGCAGCGTCGTATTCGCCGTTTCGATATTGAATGCGCGATAAAATCTCCGCCGGAACGGGGTGTTCCGTCGCGGGTTCCCTGATCTCCTCTTCGAGCACTTTAAGCAGTTTGAGCGTCGTTTCGTAATCTCCGCATTCGTACTGCATCCAGAGCGTCCAGAGAAAGCTGTCCGCGTCGAATGAGACGAGTTCAAGGCGTTTCAGGGATTTCTGCGCGGCGGATTGTTTGTCGTTCCGGGCGGCGTCGGCGTATGCCTGCCGCCAGAGGGATCGCGCCTCGAACCTTTTTGGCGCGACGAGCCTTTCCAGCGAACTGACGGCGAAGATGGCGTCGCCGATGACCTTCTCCGCCGGCGCAAGAACGCCGCGCTCAAGGCGGTCGTAATAATCGTCAATGCGCATGGCGAAGCCGGGCGCGGGCTGCTCATCCCCGAAGGGCGGGCCGCCGCGGGCGGAAACGTATTCTTCGCAGAAGGCCAGGATTCGACTGCCAAGCATGGGATTGTCGGCGAACTGGCGATGCCGTCTGATGCGGGCCAATCCATCCGCGACGTTCCCGGATGCCATTACCGCGAGTCCTTGCCATGCCCTGGCGGTGGAATAAGTCTTGTCAATCCGGACGGCGTTGTTGAATCCGGCCAGCGCGTCGGATGGGTTTCCAAGGTCGAGAAGGGCCGCACCGAGAAAGACGCATGGCGCAGGCATCGCCGGAGCCGTCACGACGGCTTTCTGAAATTGAGCCGCCGCATCATCAGCCTGTCCCTTGCGAAGGAGGGCCAGGCCGAGGTGAATAATCAGGAAGGGATCGCCGGGGCATTCATCCGCGCTTTTACTCAGCAGTTCCACGGCCTCGTCCACTCTGCCCTTGCGCATGAGCAGTTGCGCGCGGCGATCCGGTCCTGCGGCCTTCTGTGATGATATTGCCAAAGGTTATGAGCCATCCCTGAAGAAGCGAATTTTTGACATGCGCAATTTTATTACGGTTGCTAACGGATGACAAGCCGGATGTATTGTTCAGTTCAATCGCGTCCATCAGTCATGATTGAGATGTAGCAAGGTGTTTGTTTCAGTGATTGAGGCGGAAAAGAATGACATCACTTTTTTGCGCTTTTTTGTGATGACTACAGCCATGACCGCCACAGCGAATGAACGGTCCAGAAGGCGCTTGCGGCAAGAGCCCCTGATCCATTTTGATTAGTCGAGACCCCACGGCATTGTTTCATCAGGTTTCCACGACGAACAAACGGGAGGTCTGACAATGGGAATGATGAAAGAAGTCATCTGTCCGGCCATTTACAGATTCAGGTTCTGTATTCCCCTCCCAGTCATCGCCACTCATCCTCGTACAACCCGATCTCGCCGAACGGTATCGGCCTGAACCCGATCATATCCAGAACGGGGGCATTACTGCGAAGGGTGAAGTCGCCCTTTGCCGGGTCAACGAATCCGGGATTGTCGCTCGTTACACAGTTCTCCATGAGGTCCTGTATGCCCTGATCGCGCGTGAGCATTCCGCCGCAGTTGTAGACGACGTTGCGCCATACGCTGTTGACGTCCGGGTTCTCCTCAAGCCGCGCCAGAAGGGGATACTTGTCGCTGTAGGGCGGTTTGCGGATGTCAACAGTCTCGTAAATCTTTTTCCCCAGGTCCTCGCGCTTTAGTGTTTCCTTCCAACGCTTCTCGCCCCAGGGGGTGAAGCTGACGGCGAATTCGCATTCAGCGAAGACGTTGTTGTCAATCATGTTCTCCTTGCCGCCGTGAATCTGAACCCCGCCGAACAGCTTTGAGGAGCAGCGGACGAATACATTGCCGTAGATGAGGACCTCGCAGATGGCGTCGTCAAGGCGTATGCCCGCGCCGCCGCAGTGCACAGCCCCCTTAGGTCCCATGTCATGCCAGTAGTTGTAGCGAAGAATGTTGCCGCGATAGGCGGGGTTGTACCACATGTCCAGCCCGCCCTGATCGTCCGATTCCTGCAGGACGTCATACACCTCGTTGAATTCGATTAGATGGTCGTTGCCCTCGATTCGCATCGCGTGGCAGGGGGAGCCGTGGAACACGTTATGCGCGATGCGGTTGCCACATCCGTCCATGTGGACGGCGGGGGTATAGGTGCGGTCAAGGCGCGAAAAATCGTAGACGCGACAATTTTCGACGAAGTGTCCGCCCGGCTCAAGGGTTTTCAGGTTGCCGCCCGCAATGCGCGTCCCGCCGCGGGCCAGCGTGTGTATGTCGCACGAGAGGACGCCATTACGCTTTCCGCCCGCGACGATCACCCCGTCCCCGCCGATCTTGCGGATGACGCAGCCGGCGATGATGCAGTCCGAGCAGTCGTTCATGACGATGCCGTGGAAGCGGCCAAGCTCGAAGGTCAGGCCTTCGATGGAAACGCGCGACACGCCGGCCATTTTGACCATCGGGGCGGACATGACGGACATTTCGACGACAGCCTTGCGAGGATCGGAGGGGGGATACAGATAAAGCGTCCCGGTCGCGCGGTCGAGATGCCATTCGCCGGGCTGGTCAATCTCCTCCAGAAGGTTGAAGACGAAGTAGGGCATGTTCTCCGCAACACCACCGCCATAGGTGTAGGGATCGGCCAGCTTCATGGTCTTCTTGTCCGTATCAAATGACGCGACACCCAGCGTGCCGTCGGCCCAGAGATAGCGGAAGAATCCGAAAATCCAGACATCGCGCGCCTGGGACCACCGGGCGGGGCGATCGTCTCTATATTCGAATGTCGCGCCCCTGAGCGGCGTCGCGACGCCAGTGTCAATGACCTTGCCGGTCTGCACGAATCCCTCATTCGGCCAGCGGGCGAGAATCATCGGCTTGCCGTCGAAGAACAACTCGGTTGCAGGCGCGGGTTCCGGCCCTATCCCGCGCGGGGACATCTTGCCGTAGTCGTTGATTCCGAGCGCCTTGAGATTGCTCTGCATGACCTTCCGGCGCGACTCCTCCGGCAGGCGGTCCAGTATCGCCTGATCCCTGACCGGCTCGAAGCCCGTCACACGGACGCCGCCTGACATGACCGCCTCGCCGCTTTTCTCCGCGAGGTAGACGATCGGCGTCTGCTCCGTACCGGAGTCTTCGGCGGTCAGTGTGAAGGTCTTATCCCGAAGGTAGGCTCCAGGCATGACGCGGACCTCGACGCCGCCGGATGGAAACTCGTAGCGCGCCTTGAGCTTGCGGATTGTGTCGCGCGCGCCTTCAAGCGAGGCAAGGGGTTTGTCCTGCGTTCCGGGGTTTTCGTCGGAACCGTTCGGGGCGACGAAGAGGATCATGCCGGGTTTCGGGCGTTTCGGCGGTGGCGTGCGGGAATCCGCCGGCTCGCGCGCGGGCAGTCCGCGCTGCATCCGCTCGATCTCCCGGATTCTTTCCTTCGCCTCCCAGCGGTGATGCGCGGGGGTGCCGTCCATGCCGGCAATGACGCCATAGGCGGCCTTTGCGCCGTCCGTGTCGCCTTCCTTCAGGAAGCATTGCGCGATGCGCATTTGGGCGTAACTGCGATAATGTCCCGGAGCTTTCTCATCCCCCGTGATTTTCGCGTAAGCGTCCCGCGCGGCGGCGCATTCCCCGGCCTGAAGCAGGCCGTTCCCGATCTGAAGCTTCACGTCAAGTCGTTCGCGTTCGCTCATGTTTTCCATCCCCGTGATCTTTGCGTATTGTTCCTGGGCCTGTTTCTCTTTGCCGTTGGCGGACAGTTGACGGGCGAAGTTCATCCGCACCTTGATCTCATCCTTCGGCTTCAGCCCTTTCCAGTTAAGCAGGTTTTCGTAGGCATAGTCTGGAAGCTTGATTTCAGCTTTCACCATTGCCAGCAGTTCCATGCAGGCAATGCTCCTGAGTCCCTCCGGAACGCCTTCCGAATCGGGACGGAGTGTGAATACCGCCGCCGCAGTCTCTGTGTAATTGTTTGCCAGCTCCCATGCGCCGCGTCTGATACGCGCCGCTGCGTCATACGGCACAGGCAGCCCGGCCCGTGTCAGCGGATGGTATATCCGCCTCGCTTCGTCAAGATTCCCCGCTTCCAGTACCGACTCCCCCGCCTGGAACTGTGCCACATAGTATGGTTCGAGCGGGATGTTGAAGCATGCCGATTGCAGGATTTCGACGGACGACAATGCCTTGTTATGGACTGCCACCTGTGCGACATCCAGCACGGACGTTCCCCATCCCGCGCCGGCGTAGCCTATGCGGAACTGACCGTCCGGGGGGGGAGGGGCGTATGCGCCGTCGTAATCGGCGGAGCATATACGAAGCCCGTCGCAGAAAAGCCTCATGCGTTTCCCGTCCCACGTCGCCGCCACGTGATGCCAGACGCCCTCGGCGATCGGCCCGGCGTTTATGCCCATCGAGGAGGCCGGCTTCGGGCGGCCCATCTCAAAGCCGAGGCATCCGTCCGAGTGATTCATCGTCACGCGCCACCCCTCCCAGAAGCCGTTGCCGACGGAAAGCAGCGTGCCGCCGTGAGTGATCGGATTGCCGCGAACCGCCCCCGGGCCATTGGTTCTGAGCCATGCCTCAATCGTGAAAGATTTGTTCTCGACCGGGAAGGCGTCGCCGCAGAGGAAGGCGCGGTCAATGCGGATCGCCTTCCCGCCGGGGAACATGCCGGAGATGATCTCCGGCTTGCCATGATCGCCCATGACGCCGAGGCGCAGGTCCCCGCCGGTTCCGAGGACGTTTGCGAAAGTCGTGTCGGATTCGGTTGCCTGATCGAAGCGATAGAGCCTGACCAGCGTCGGGTGAGGCGCGTCAAATCGCCTGTTCCACGCATCGGGCAGATCCACGCGGCGCGGCGCCAATGAGCAATCAACGGCGATGAGAAGGATCAGCGCGGCGAGCGCGCACGTCCTGATTTCGCGTTTCCGGTTCATTCGGTATTGCCTTTCTGTGCGGCGGCGGACGCAACCCACCTTCAATTGTAACAGAATCACTGCCGGTTGTTTTCGTGTCTGGAAATACGGAATCGGGAAGCATGGCTTCCCGATTTGAAGGCTGTAGCATGGCTACAGCACTCCAAGAACGCGCGCCCTTATTTTGCCTCAAAGCGGATTGTCGGCGGCCCGGCGGAAAAATCAACGACATAACGCCCGCCGCCGGTCGGGAACACGACCTCTTCCCCGCGCTCGAAATCATTGGGGCCGGGTGTTTGCAGCGCCATGTCCCCGTCCTCAAGCATGTAACGGTCCGCGAAACGGATCACTACCTGCTGCCGGTCTCCGACGGGGTGTCCAGTAGTCTTGACCGCTTTGCCGTCAATGTGCCACTGCGTCAGGAAATGCCCGTCGGGACGGAATCCTGCGGCGACCATGTTACGGAAGATCGTGATCTTGTGGACTGCCGGGCATGAGGCGTCGTCAAGCCCGTGGACAATGACGACTTTGTTGCCGGGGTTGGCTTCGTATTGAATCTTCAGGTGGGCCGGATGGCCCGGATCGCGGATTTCCTGCATGTCCTTCGTCAGATGCGTCGGGCTTGCCGGATCACGCGAATATCCGGCGTTCAACCCGCTGCCGTGCTCGCCGGTTCCGAATGCGATGCCGTCCGTCAGTCCCGGCATTCCGCATATGTCCACAACGCAGGCGAAGGTGTGCGGAGCGAGCTTGTTGACCATCAGCGTCACATTCCCGCCACCGCTTCCGCCCATCGAGTAGCAACGGCGCGGGTTGAACGCAACTCCGGCATTCTTCAGCCGTTTCTGAATATGGTAAAGGGCGCGAAGGCAATCAATCGCCTGAAGATAGCCGTGATCGTAGGGTTTCTCCTTCAAGTTCTGGAGTCCGGCGTCACCGCTCTGGAGGTAGTTCACGCTGCACGTCGCGACGTTGAAGCGATCAGCGAATGCGCGGCACCATTCGAGATAGACCGGCTGGTCGTAGATTCCACCCCAGTTGTGCAGGCAGAGCATCATGCCTGTGTTGGCGTTGATTCCGCCGGAAGGCTCCTCGGTATGGATTTTTACGGTTCTCGGCCCTGGAGCAAAGGGCCATTCCTGGGCTTCAATAATCTGCTCACGTTGGAGGATTCCGCTGACGCCCTTCGCTTCCTTTGGGACGCTCATCCCATCTCCCTTTCGTGGCGCTCCCGCCTCCCCGGCAAGGGCTGCAAGCGACGCGCCTAGGCAGACGAATACGGCTGCGCAGATAAGTTTCAGATTCATTGGCGGGTTTGCGGCGCGGAAATGGGGCGAATGACGTTTTGCGCGGTGGGTTGCGGCTGAATTCCCGCCGCGCTATTGCTCGATCACGCCGATCGTGCGCGCCATTGCCAGCTCGATCTGCTGGTCCATCTTCGGCAGGAATTCCATGAACACGTTTCGCAGGCTTTTTTCACAAGTCGCGGCGAATACGTCCGCGCTGACCGACCACTCGTTGACCACGTTCTCTATGCTGCCGGACACGCGTTGCTCGAATACCTCGTTGCCGTCCCGAACCATTTTAACAAAGAGTTTAGTCTGTCCTTCGAGGGTCATGCCGCCGGGTTGGACGGCGCGCATCTCCACCACGTCGCCGGTGATGACGAGCGCCCCCTGCGGCACTTCGCCCATGGTTTTAGGGTCATGCACGGACGCCTTGTAGCCGCGGGCGCGGAATTCCGTTGCCATGGCATCCGCGACGTAGGAGCCGACGTCGTTGACTGATCCGATGCTGTAGCGGACGCCGTCGAATAGGTTGATCTGCAGGCCGATATCCGGATCGCGCCTCAGGTCGCGGAAGGGCTGGATGACGATTTCGATGTCGCTGGCGATCTGGCGGGTCGAGAACGGTTCCCCGTAGGTCAGACGCGCGGTCTGCCCCGCCGTGCAACCGGTTATCGCCGGCATCAAGACCGCCAACGCCAGTATTATGTGCGCGACACGCATTTCCGCCCCTGTTGAAAATCCCAACCGCCTGAGACAATTTTGCGATTAAGTATATATCGCTAGCCGGCGATCATCAAGCGGCAGTCATAGTTCAATTACTACTGTCTGGGGGTATCCCGGTCCTATGCCTGAGTGGAGCGTTTCTTCGCCTGTAACCGTCAAATCTCTTCCTGCAAGGCTCAGAGCAAAATGCTGCAATAAGCGCTGAAGTCGCACTCATTGACTCCTCTCGTAATCAATTCAAGTCGCCTGTTGATTCTGACACAGCCGGAAGCGACTACTTCCGTATCGGCACAGGCCTGCCGTTGGCATCCGTAACCCTCGCCCCGACCGCCCATTCTCCGCTTCCCTGGCAGACCTTGATCAGCACGGTGTTCAACCCTTTCTTCGCCCTGACCTTCAGCACGTCCTGGTCGGGCAGATAACCGCGCATTTCATCCGACCGTCCGGCCACGGCCCCGTTGAACCAGCACTTAAAGCTGTCATCGCTGCCGATCTTCAGCAGGATGTCGGCGTCTTCCGCCATTTCGAACTCCCCGCAGGCGTATGCCGATACGTTGATGTTCGGGGCGAAAATCCTTTCAAGGTCCACCATGCCGGTCGGATGCTCGGTAACGTATTCGCGCCACCGGATGGAGCGTCCGGCGACCTCGTATGTCGCGTTCATGTCCGGCGCAGGCTCGGCAACGAACACCTTGTCAGCGTTGTCGGCCCCGCCAAACGGGAACGGCCCCGCCAGCTTCCATTGCGTGATGAATCCCTGAGCGCGCGCGGCGTCTCCGACCTTATAACCCAGCCTCGAAAGTTCCGCCGTTATCGCTGCGCGGGTCTCCAGATCGCCTGGCAACTGAGCCATTGCTTCGCGCAGCAGGGCGACGGCCTGTTGCCGTTCTGGGTCCCCCCCGGCGCCTATCCGGGACGCGATGGCAATGTAGGTCTGAAGCGATTGCTTACGGACCGCCTCGCTGCATGCGGCCTGCGGGCGATAATCCGAGAGGATCGGATCGGCCTTGCGCCAAAAACGGGAAATGACTGTTGTTGAGTTGAGATCGCCGACCTCAGACAGTCTGGCCAACGCTTTGCTCCTGAAATCGTCATCCTCCGCGACCGTCAGCAGGACGTGAAGCATTCTGATCGCCTCATCGCGTTTGCCGTCCTTTAATGCCTGTTCCGTACTTCTTAAAAATTCAACAAACGCAGTGGATCGGTCCCCGGCAGAGCCGATAAGGTCGTTCAACTGACGCCTTTCCGCAGAGTCCTGCGCGCTCCCCTTGGAAAGGTTCTCAACGTCCTCGCGGATGACTTCGATACCGTTCAGAATCGGAGTTGACGCAGGATTCGGATTCTGAGCCTTCGGGACGAACTCCACCGTCAATACGTCGGCAACCGGTATCTTCGCAAGCTCGATGAGAATCGCCTTGTTCGCCCGTCCGGCGGCCTGGACGATGTCGAGGTCGCGGTATTCGACCTTTCCCTGCAATTTAATGTCGAACACACGCTTTCCGGCCTCCCCGCCCTCTGGCTCCATGAAAAGAAGCCGAACAGTATAGAAGCCCGGCGTCTGCCCTGTATCAATCAGTGGCAGGGTCAATCTCGTTATGCCGCGGCAACCGGAGGCGAATATCCACGGCGTGTCTGTCTTCGCGCCCGCAATTGCCTCCGGCGCGCGGTCGAAATATCCCATGCCGCTCATGAACTCCACGGCTGCGTTGACCTTCATGCCGTATGTGACCTGCGGACGCGGCCAGCCCAGCCAGAGAGTGCCGGACGAATCCCGCCGGTCGCCAGGAGCGCCCAGATTGAGCGCAATGCGTTTGACCGGCGCGGCGTCGCCGTGCGCGACGAAGATACCCCACGTCCGGTCCTCCCTGCGCGGACGCATGACGACGCTCGACCTTATAGGATAGGAGCACGTGCAACCGGAACTGGCCTCGGGGAACATTAACAGGCCATTTGCGGGAACCATGTTGATCCAGCATCCGGCGCGCACCGCACCGAACGGCAGCATGCCCGTGTCCCGCGCCATGTCGCAATACGTCGTGTTGTCCGAGCGTAGGAATATGCAGTTTGTTGCGGCGGACGTTACCCCGCAACTATGCCCTGCGCGGATGAACTCCCACGGAACTTTCTGGCCCGTCGTCGGGTGCTCGCGCATGACTATCTCGCCGGTCGCCGCCCAACACGCTCTCGGTTCGATGATGATCTTATCGCCTACGATGACCGGCCTTCTCAGGTAATTGAGCGGTTTCGACCATATATCGGTACCGTTGGAAGCGTTCAGCGCCGTTATTCTCCGCCACGTCAGTTGGTTCGAGGCGAACAGGGCGCGGTCGTGGTTGCTGAAGCAACCGAAGAAGAACAGCCTTCCGTTGCTGCAGGCCGATCCCATTCGGTCGCCGCCGCAGGAGGTCAGATCAATCACGCGCTCCCACAGCCTTTTCCCGGTCTTGAGATCGAGGGCTACCACGCGCCGCACGTCTGGATTCTTCAACTCGATGTTCACCCGTTCCGCGTCGGCCTGCGCCAGACCAGGCAGGCTTGCCCTCTTTGCCCTGAGCGCTTCCTCTTTCTCGTTGTCGGTGACGGAACTCTCCGCGAAGAAAACCTTTCCATCGCCGATGCAGATTGTTGGATGCGCCATCTTCGCGTTGTCATATACCCATTTTGTTTGCCCGCTCTCGGAATCCAGCGCGAAGATCGCGTCCGCCGTCATGATCTGCTCGGTCAGCGACGTCTGGATCGCGCTGAGATTTCCCCATGCCGGATATTTCGCCATGCTGTGCCACATTCCGCCACCGGCATTGAAGTCGCCCTTCACGCGGTCGTTTGGGATCGGATTTTCAGTCTTCAGACGATTCAAGTAATCCCGGGAACGCTGATCGAGTTTCTCGCGCGGTTCGCACCACTGGCATTCCTCATCAACGACTGAGTTCCACAGTTCGCCGTATTCGCTGAGCGGTTTTGCAGCCGTGCCGATCAAGGTCTTTCCCGAACACGCAATGTAACCCCATCTTCTTTCTTTCCCCGACGCCGACTTTGGAACCGGAAATACGCCAAGAGTCCTGCCCGTCTCCGGTTCAAGCCGATGGCATTGCCCCTCCGCCGCGACGTAAAGCCCGTCATCGGATAACGCCAGGTTGCCGGCATCGCAATCAACGCGCACTCGCACTGCGCCTGGAATTTCACGTTCCCAGAGGAAAACTCCGTTGTAAGCGTCATAGGCCATGATCAGGTTTTCACCCTGAACGAAAAGACGTCCGTCCGCCGATACGGGGGCTGCCGCGCGGGCGTGGCGTTCCACCATCCTGTCAGGCCCCGGTTTTCCGAACCAGAGGACTCCTAGGGGCGGCTTTACAAGAACATCCTCGGCGCATGCCGTGTTCGATTCGTCGGCATATTGATGGGTCCATTCTCCAGAACCCGGCAGCGCTCCACGAACCATCTTCAGCCAGTGATTATAACTTCCACAACTGGTCACCGGCATTCCGGTCTGCTGCTCGAGCGCGGTCTTCATCGCTTCGGCTTCTGCGCCTTTATTACCACTCGCCAAAGGCGCAGGAAGCATCAATGTGCCTCCCAGTGGTCTGAGAACGCGAGCTATCTCGACTCCGGACCATTCAAACTTGCTGCCCGTCACAAGTCCTTCAGATACAATAAGATTGGCAAAGTAGTCTACATAGGGCAATCCCCCTGCCGGCACAACATGAATGACGGCGCGGGAGCCATAAAGACCAGCAGAATCCAACCGTTTCCTGACACGATCGGCTGTCTCCGAATCTGGAGCCAATCCGACAAACTCTAATTCAGTGACTGACACTAATTCTTCGATCAGTCCGCCGTCTACGCAGTCAAGCACGAGGCAGACACCTTTCCGGATGCCCGTCGAGCGAACGGTTTCTCCGGCAGCTTTGGCATACTCCGCGGCTCTGGAAGAAGGAGGTAATGCTTCATGCTTTTCAAAGATCTTAACTTGAGCCGATCCTGCGCCGAAACAGTAAATGCGGCCATTATCGGAACTTGCAAAGAGCCTGCCGCCTGAAACTGCCAACCCCTGCGCCTTGCCCTGTACCATGCCCTTCCAGATCAGTTTCCCGCTTGAACTCTCCACCGCGCATACGAAATCCTGTCCGCCTATGAAGAGCGTTTTGCCGGCACGGATCATTGAAAAACAATCCTTCAAATCGGTTTTCCATGCTATGACCTTCTGCTCAAGTTCGTTCCTTTCAGCGCGGAACGCATCGCGGCGTTTCACCAGGTCGGCCATCTGGGACTCCACCAGCTTGGCGGAAGCCGGCGTCGTCTCCTTTACCTTCTCAAGGGCCGAAATCTGATTTCCGACTCTGGAAATATCCTCTGTAATGGCCTGCCGTTTGGCCTTCAGTTCTCGGAATCTTGCCCGATCAACGGCATAGACTCCGTTCTCATTTAGAAGAAATGAAAAATCATTTGTCGCCACTAGGCTTGTTCCGGGAAACCATGCAAATGCCGCATCGGTTGTAGGGGCTCCTGTGGCAATATCGTAGGCAACCTTGTCATTAACGCCGGCCACCAGTTGATTATCAGTCAGAAGCGCCCACGTTCCGCCGCGTTTGCCACCCGGAGAACAGGAGTAAAGATAATTTCCGTCCTTGCGTGAATAGGCGACCGGCATAGAGCGTCCGGAAGGCACAAAAATCGTGTCGCGGGAGACCAGGATGTATCCCTGCGGCGTGAAACCGCCGTAGTTTTCCGCAGGCGGGAGACGCTGGGCGCAGTTATCGTTGCGCCAGATGACGCGCCCGGTCTCAGCGTCCGCGGCGCACATGAAAAGCCCTTCTCCTGGGAAAACGCCGGCGCCGAAATAAGCGATTCCCCCGTCAACAGCCACACCCGTCCGGATGGGCCAGAGAGAAATCATGCGGCCGTTGCCCATTACCCGCTCGTCAATGTGGCTTGCGCGAGTCTTCCAGACAAGCTTTCCGTTATCCGCTGCGAAACAATAGCAACATCCGTCATCGGAACCGACGTATACCTTCCCGGCGGCCAGCGTCGGGGCAAGCCTGACCGGTCCCTCGGTGAAGGCCGTCCAGATGACTGCGCCTGTCGCAGCGTCAAGGCAGACGACCTTATCTTCGGACGATGATCCGAAATAGACTCTCGCGCCGTCGGAGACGCAATGGAAGACCTCGTCGAAACGGTCGCGGGCAACCTCCTTATCTGGAACCGGCCAGGCAGGGGAGGGCGGATGTCCGGGGGTGAAGACCCATCCGTCGGGCAGGGGAAGAGCAATCTCTTCCTCTGTCTGGCCTGAACGAGAGGCGTCATGCCTGTAGGACGGCCAATCCAGCGCCTGAGCCGCCACCGATAAAAGAATCGCGCAGAACGCGATCGCTTGAATGCAACTCAGACACATGTAACTTTGTTTTCCGCTCATTATCATTCTCCGGTGCCAACGCTGCGACTACCTTGTCGGCGTGAAGATCGGTTCTCCGTCCGCCGGGACTTCCAGCCTGCCGACATCAACCCGCCGGTCGCCAAGCCCTTCGTCCGGAATCATCCGCTCGTCCGACTTTCCCATTCTGTCGGGAACCCACAGCCCCGCGCGCACTGCGAACGCCTTCCCCTTTGCATGTTCGGGAATCGTGAACGCGCAGCCAAGGTCAACGCGTCCGGTCTTTGAAAACCCGGCGGATTCGGTCTCGGGAATTCCTTGAAAGGCGATCGCGTCGCCGTAATCGAAATGGCAGAAAGGTTTCGCGCCTTCGGGCAGGGGGATGTGAACCGTCCATGAGAAGGGCAGGACATATTCTTTATCCTTTTTGACCATCTGCCCGACATCAAGCGCATAATCGGCGCAGACGATGATGCTGCCGATACGATAACGTCTCTGACCGTCGCTGTCGGGCAGGGGCAGAGCAATCTGAGGGGTTCCGGTTTTTGTTCCGATGGACACAAAAAAGTCGTATTTCCCGCCCTGAAGGTTGAACGGGAGGGTGAACTCAGCCGATTGCTCAAAGACTTTTGCTTTGTCCGGTTCCGAGACAGTCAGGGCGCGGACGTCAAACGACTGATCCGTAAAAACCCCCGCGATGCCGCCCTTTGCGTCTTTCAGCGTGATGGCGGGATAGCCGCCGGGCAGGCAGGGCGCGACTCCGGCGTTGCGCCATCCTGCGGAAAAACGCCACTTGTCTCCCACGCGCAACCGTTCCGGCCATGACGCCTCAACGAGTTGGATTCGGTATCCGAGCCGCCTGTTTATCTTCTCGACAAGCTCGCGGTTCTCATCCAGAAACTCCCTCGGCCACCAGTGAATCGAGACGTAACTTGCATGGTATTGCTCGACCGCCAGCAGGTATTGCGAACCGTCCTTCCAGTTCCCCCGGTCCCGTGATCCGCCGTAATGCTCGCTTTCAAGGATTACCGGCAAAGTGGGCCAGAATGATTGCGCCATTCCCGCGTGAAAGTAGGCGTTCTTCCCTCCCTGGACGAGGATGCTGTCATCGCGGAGCGCCATGCCCTTGCCGAGGGCGTAAGGGATGACGTCATCGCCCTGGAAGGAGAAATCGTCATTGGCGGCAAGCAGCGTTTTGCTGAAATGCCTGCAATAAAGGTCAATGTGATTCTTTACGGTCTCGGCGGAATACTTCAGCCCGGTGCTGGAGAAGGTGTGCCCCTCTCCCCAGACTCCGAAGGAGCCGACGTCAATGAACGCGACCTCGGGAGCGCCATCATAGCGCGCCGCCGCTGCTGCAAGGAAACGGCCATGCTTCTCAAGAAACACCGGATCGTTGTAGTCAGGCTCCCAGAACGGCCCGTCATCTGTCACGCCCTTGCCGGGCAGAAAGTTGTAGCCCTTCGCCCCGGCCTTATGAACCCATTCGGGGGTCGCGTAGCGCATCCATGATTCCGAACATGAAAACCTGAAAGCCGTCTTCTTGCCCTCGGAAATCCATCGCTGGGCGGGTGAGTCGAGCACGGACCAGTTGAACTTTCCCTCCTCAGGCTCAAGATAGGACCACGGTATCCTCAGATAGACGGTCGTCAGGCCGGGGAAATCCCGAATTGTGTCTGCCGCCGCAAGCTTGGAGCCGTAATTGGCGGGGACATTGTCATAAAAATGGAAGACCCATCCCATGCCCGGGTTCTCCAGCGCAACGCCAGTGTCGGCGGGACGGATAACGCGCATGCCTTCGGCAGGACCGGAATCCGTTCCTGAGACTGCGAGACACAGGATTATTGCCGCGATTCCACAGGTCATAACTGGACTCCCATCCGGCGCGGGGGAAGCTTGACACGCGCCGCGTCCAGGCTATTCTACCAGAAACTCCGGCGGGAAAAAGCGATGCGCGCAAACAGCCTGTTCCATCTCATCATTCTGACGGGTGTGCTGACCATGAACGCAAAGAGCGAAAGCGAAGTCCCACTGTATCCAGACAAGTTCGATCTCCTTCACTTCCTTGACGCTGAAGGGCGGCGCATCCCGGTTGATTCGATTGAAAAGTGGAAGATTCGCCGGGCGCACATCCTGGCGAACTTCCAGCTTGTCGCCGGGCCTGTGCCGGGCAACGAACGCCGAATCCCCGCCGACGTTCGCGTCCTGGAAGAGACGCGCGAAGAAAAATACGTTCGCAGGAAGATCACCTTCGCCTCGGAGCCGGGCGACCGGGTGACGGCATGGGTATTGATCCCGCATGGCGCGGGCGCCGGCGCCCCCGGTGCTCTCTGCCTTCATCAGACCGTCTCCATCGGGAAGGATGAACCAGTGGGACTCGGCGGGAAGCCAAACCTCCGATACGCGAGCGAGCTTGCCGAGCGCGGATACGTCGCAATCGCACCGGATTACCCGAATTACGGCGAATACAAATGCGATCCCTACGCCCTGGGCTACGCCAGCGCCACCATGAAGGGAATCTGGAATCACATGCGGGCGGTTGACGTTCTGCAATCGCTCCCTGAAGTCGCAAAAGATAAAATCGTCTGCATTGGGCATTCCCTGGGCGGGCACAATTCCATCTTCATCTCGGTATTCGACGAGCGCATCAAGGCGGTTGTATCAAGTTGCGGCTTCAACTCGTTCGCCAGATACTACGGGGGCGATTTGACCGGCTGGAGCCATAACGGCTACATGCCCCGCATTGCAGGCGCCTACGAAAAGAATCCGCAGAAGATGCCGTTCGACTTCACGGAACTCGTCGGCGCGCTCGCGCCCCGGCGTTTCTTCACCAACTCCCCGACTCGCGACGCCAACTTCGAGGTCTCAGGCGTCAGGGATTGCATCGCCGCCGCCGCGCCCGTCTACAAGCTCTTCGGAGCGGACGGTCATCTCGTTGCGGTCCATCCCGACGCAGAACACGACTTTCCGCCGGAGATAAGAAAGCAGGCCTACGAATTCCTGGACAGGGCGGTGGGAAAGTGAACAAGGCGACTGCCATAAAGCGCATCAGCGGAGACCTTCTGCGCTGCGGAGTCAGAAGGGGCGGCGTCCTGTTGGTTCATTCCTCGATGAGCGCTTTGGGCATCGTGCCGGCAGGTCCGGAAACGGTCATTCTCGGCCTTCTGGAAGCGCTTGGGCCGGAAGGGACGCTCCTCATCCCATCGCTTAGCTACGAGTTCGTCACTCCGGAAAGACCGGTATTCAACGTCCTGCTGACGCCATCGAATATCGGTCTCATTCCAGAGTTCTTCCGGACGCGACGCGGGAGCGTCCGCAGTTGGTGCCCCACGCACTCCGTCAGCGGCGCAGGCCCGGCAGCGAAGGAGATTCTGGCGGAGCATCATCTGGACGACACCCCCTGCGGGCCGCGATCCCCTTTCAGGAAACTGCGCGACTGCGGCGGGCAGATACTGATGCTGGGCTGCGGGCTGCGCCCCAATACCTCAATGCACGGGGTCGAAGAACTGGTCGGGCCGCCTTACCTGTTCGGCGAGACGATTGAGCATGCCGTAACCCGCCCGGACGGCGGCAAATTCACGATGCGGCTCAGGCGGCACAACTTCGCCGGAAAACGGCAGCGATATGACAGACTGGAGCAGTTGCTGGGAAGGGGGGAACTGGCCGCCGGGCGGGTTCTGGCGGCGGAAGCATACGTCATCGAATGCCCCGCAATGTGGGATAAGGCGGAAAAAGCCTTGCGCGCCGATCCGCTGTATTTTGTCGAAGCGGCGGATAACGCCTGATTACTGAAAACGATATTAGAATCAGGCAGCCCGATGGAACGAGCTGTCCGGAACATGGGAATCTTCACGCATCTGCGGCAAGGCTATCCTTGCATATACGCCCATCTCTGGATGTATAATCAAACTGTCCCGAATTGGAGCATGGAATGGGTTGCGACGTCACAAGAGAAGAGCTGGTGGAGTTCCTGGGGGGAGGGACCGCCGGCGCAAGACGGCAGTGGCTGGAATCGCACATCGGAAGGTGCGCGGACTGCCAGCGGCTGCTCTCGGAACTCAATACGATAATCGTCTCCGGTACAGCTGAAGACAGCTCAAGCATTCTTATTGAAGAAACCCGCGCCGGGTCAGTGAAGCGTGAAGAGATTCAATCCCCGCTCGTGGGAAAATACATCGGCAAATACAAGATTCTTGAAACCGTGGGGCGGGGCGGCATGGGAACTGTCTACAAGGCGGAGCAGCAGCGCCCGCGCCGAACTGTCGCGCTAAAGGTGATGCGGCTGGCAGTCCTGGCGTCGGACAGCGACCGCCGCCGTTTCGAGCGCGAGGCGGAGGCGATGGCTAAGTTCCAGCATCCGGGCATCGTGCCGATATACGAATACGGCGAGGCAGAGGGCGTTCCCTTCTTCAGCATGGAATACGTCGAGGGGCAGCGGCTTGACAGCTACTGCGAGTCAAAAGGCCTTGACCTCAGGGCGCGCCTCAAGCTTATGGCGCGGGTATGCGAGGCGGTGGCCTACGCTCATCAGCGCGGCGTCATTCACCGCGACCTCAAGCCGGGGAACATACTGGTTGACTCCGTCGGGCAGCCGAAGATTCTCGATTTCGGGCTGGCCAAGGCGTTGCATGAAATCTCGCATTTCGAGTTGCCGACCGAGATCACGGCCGACGGCGAAATCATGGGGACGGTGGCCTACATGGCCCCGGAACAGTCGAAGGGACGTTCCGGCGGGGCGGACACGAGAAGCGACGTCTACTCCCTGGGCGTAGTGCTGTTCAACCTGCTGACCGGCGACTTCCCCTACGATCTGAGCGGCGGGCCGCTGACCATCATGGACCGCATCCAGCACACCGACCCGAAGCGCCCGCGATCAATCAACAAGGCGATTGACAAGGAAGTCGAGGCCATCGTCCTGAAGGCCCTTGAGAAGGACAGCCAGAGGCGGTACGGCACGGCGGAATCCTTTGGCAACGACATAAGGCGCTACCTGAACGGGGAACCCATCGAAGCCAAGGGGGCGAGCGGGATTTACCTTTTCAGCAAGTCGGTGCGGCGAAATTGGAAGCTGATGGCGGTGGCAAGCTTCTGCCTGATCGTTCTGATTTCCGCGCTGTCTTATGTGCTGGTCAGGACGCGGGCCGAGCGTTCGCGGGCCAGGGAGGCGGCCGAAAAGGAGCGCTCCGCCAGAATCGAGGCGGAAAAATCGCATTATGACAGCGCTATCGCGCGGGCGGACCAGTTGTCCCTGGCCGGGGATTACCAGTCCGCCCGCGATGTGCTGCGCCAGGCCCCCTCTAAATTGCGCGACTGGGAATGGCATCATCTCAATTACCGATGCATGACGCGGGGCTGGAAGCTTTCTGCCACCTTTGCCCACGCGGAAAGGGTGGACAGCGTGAGCTTCTCGCCCGACGGCAAACTTCTGGCGTCAGGTTGCGCGGATGGAATCGTTCGCCTGTGGGACGTCGAGGAAGGCAGGGAAATCGGCAGACCGGAGTGGTCGGTTCCGGAGCTTCAAGGCGTCCGGCTGGACTGCGCCGCGCGCTTCAGCCGCACGGGCGGGACAATGATAATGGCCAAGGGCAACGTCATCGAGCTTCGCAGGCTTCCGGATTTTACTCCGCTTCGGCGATGGCTGGTCAAGGGCCTGATGCCGCAGACGGCTGTCCTGAGCGACGACGGCTCGATGCTGGCGGCGCAGTTGCCATACGGACTCGGCGTCCTTGCGCTGGGGCTTCAGGCGTGGGATACCGCAACAGGCGCCGATATCCTTCAGCTTATAGGGCGCCGTCTTCAGGACACGGTTCCGCCCAGGTTCTCCGGCGACGGGCGGTACCTTGCGTTCCTGGGAGAGTCGGAGCTGGCGCTTCTCAACGAACTGACTATCGTCGGCGTCAGCGCGCGACAACCCATATCGCAGTGGAAGCTTCGGATTTCCGATTTCTGCTTTAAAAGGGGCGAATCTGTAATCATCGCCGCGGAGGACACGGGCCGCGTCCATATCCTGCCGTTGTCAAAGGACGCAAGGCAGTGGAGTTTCGACGCTCCGGTCGGGACCAAAATCGTCCGCACGATCGCCCACCCGAACGGCAGAATGGTCGCGCTGGCCAGGGCGTCCGGGCAGATAGATGTTGTAGACACGACGACGGGCAAACCTCTGACCCGGCTGCGCGAGCACAACGGCTCCTACCCCACCGACATGTGCTTCAGCCCTGACGGCAAGCGATTCGCAAGCTGTTCAGACGACCAGACGGTTCGCGTATACTCGACCGATGAGTCATCCGAGATACTAAGCCTGCCGTCGTCATACGATATATTCTTCGCTCCGGACGGCGGGTGTCTCATCAGCCAGATCGTTGACAGGCAGATGCGGTTCGCTGACTCACGCGGGACGGCCTACGCTGAGATTCCCGGCGCGGAAGGCGCGCAGGCGGGCGAAATGGAGGACCCCCGCTCCTGGGTTTCATGGGCGGTTTCCCCGAGATGGGACGCCATCGTGTATCTGACCGCCTTCGGCTCCCTTAGGTGCCGCGATATGCGCACAGGGGCCAGGCTCTGGGCGACTCCGGGCCTCTGGAGGGGAACAGCGCGACCGAAGGAATTGGAGGATCAAGTAAAACTTAAATACAGCGCCGACGGCGCAACCGTCATACTGCTGGCGGTCGGCAGGCTGCCCCAGAAGATGGTCGTGATCCGGGGCGGCACGGGCGAAGTGATTCAGCATTTCTCCTGGAAGGGGGAGGAATCAGCCAAGGCGTTCAGCATGGACATTTCCCCGGACGGGCGGATGGTCGCGGTCGGGCTTTCCGGACCTGCGCAGAGGGATTTTGTCAATGTCATTGACCTGAGGCGTCGAACAAGCGCGAAGATTCTTCAAGGCGTGCCAGCCCCAGTCGTCAGGTTCGGCCCGCAGCCGGGGCAGCTTGCGGTCGGCTCGTCGGACGGCACGTTGTCCCTTGTCAGTCTGGAGGCCGGCATCAAGGTTCTCACGTGGGACGCGCACGTTGCCCACACGCGCGGCGGGGTTGCTCCGTCGTTCCACCCCTCGGGCACAAGGCTGGCGTCATACGCTGTTGACGGGACTCGCATCTGGGACGTTGCCAGCCGGCGGGAGGTCCTCTCGTTGCCGGGTTACGCGCTCGAATTCGGTCCCGGGGGGAATATTCTTTACGGAAGGTCAACGACGGGCAAGATGGTCTTCGTCACAAGCGCAAAGGCTGAGGAGGCGGTGGAGGCGGCGGAGGCGAATCTCTGGAGGCCGGCCGATCCGAGGTCGGTCGTGTCCGGCACGGCTTTCTGGCTCACAAGCATCCAATCCCTGCTGCCCGCCCCGTTCGGCGCTTTGGGCAGTTCAAGCCGGGCGTTGCGTGAATTCACAAGCTCCATGGATGTTGGTTCGCTTGTCCTAGCGATGGTCAGGACCGGATCTTTTGACGCGACCAAGGGCATGGGCAGCCGCCTGCTGGCGATGGCCGCTGAGCAGACCGCGTTGGGCAAGGGAGCCGCCGAGCCGATTCGCAAAGCCGTCGAGGATGTCCCGGCTGAAACACTTCAATCGTGGTTCGCCAGTGACGAGGCATTGAAGTCGGAAGAGAAATGGAACACGCTAGCCGGGCTTTTCCGCGCGCGGTCATACGGGGAGGCGCTTGCCTTCGCCTCGCTGTGCGCGGTCTTCGACCGGTCTACGGAGAATCTCGCGTGGCTTGCCCTGTCGCGCTATTTCGACGGGGACGCGCAGGGCGCGCTGTTGGCGGCGGACGCAGTGAGACGGCATGAGAACGCCGCGCCGGGCGATCCGAACTCGTATTCATCATGGGTGCTGCCGTGGGCTTTCGCGGCGGCGGGGCGGTTCACGGACGCCGTCAACCCCTGGGCGCTGCCTCAAGGGGGGGTGAAGGACGGGGACCAACTGGCCATGGCGGCGGTCCCCTTGCTTGTCTCGACCGCAGACAACGGCCCCACGGCCACGACCACGACCATCGAATTTGCTTTGGCGTTCATGAATCCGGACAGCGATATGCGGGCGCGCAACATGCTCGACCTTGTCGGAGAGACTCCCGGCAAGGAATGGCCCGCCCCCCTGACGGCATGCCTGGTGGGCAGGATTGCGGCGGGGAAACCGGGAGCGCCCAACGTCAGCGAGGCGCAGCTTCTTGAAATGGCATCAAAGCCCGAAGGCGAGGCGCGCGGCGACCGCATGGCGCAGAGCTACCTCCTGCTGGCCCTGATAGAACTCCAGGCCCGTAACGCTACGAAGGCGATTGATTTGGCTGCCAGGGCCGTGGCTGAGGCGCCTTCCAGCGCCCTTGCTCTGGCGTATCAGAAACGCGTCGCAGAACTCGCCGGCAAACCCGCCGCGCCAAAACCGGGCTGATGCTTTCTGTTCCGAAAGCATCCGAAGGAGGGTCATAACGGCAGCCCACATTGAAGATTTGGCCTTATCGCAGATGGGGCCGAATCGCAGATGTTCACGTTATCTTGTTCCCGACGTATACTCTCGCCATAAGCTGATCGAACGAGTTGATGACCCCGTCGCCGTTGATGTCGCGCCGGGCATTGGCGGCGTTCACCGCCTGACCGACAAATGCGCGGATGTTCAGGAGGTCGAAGCTGTTGACCTGCCCGTCGCCGTTGGCGTCCCCGCGCAGTGCCTTGACGGTTATCTGCGAGAGGCCGGAGGCCCCGTTGCCCGCAAGGTCCTCAACCGCGCTGCCGAGTATTACCGTGTATGTGTCAATGTCCGGAAGGGCGGCGGAGAGGCCGATTGTGATCTTGTTTCCCGCGACGACTGCGCTTGTGATGAGGGAACTCTGGTCGCCGTGAGAGACGCCGACAATGCTCAGGTCGGAAACGTCCACGCTGCCGGGGTTCATCGCCTCGTCCATGTTGATGACGAGCTTCTTTATCCCCTGATAGCGCGACTCGACGTAGCCGTTAGCGATGGTCGTGACGAGCTCGCCGATTCCGTTGCCGTGCGTCCCGGCGATCTGCCAGCCGTCGGTTGCGGCGACCTCCGGGCCGACGGTGTCAATGGTGGTCGGGTCGGATGCTGTAGCAACATCAAGGCTTGAATCGGTGAACTTGACGCGCGCCGGATACACTCCGTCCGGCAAGGGCATCGTCTGCCCGGGAAGAACCCAGACACTGTCACGCGAATAGTTTGCGAATGCTATGTCTGGAATACAATCGCCATTGAAATCGCCGACGATTGAACCGATCGGTTGCTTGCTGACCGTATAGCTGCGCGGCGGTTGGAAGCTGCCATCGCCATTGCCGTCGAAAGTTGATATCGTGTATCCATTGACGCCTGTCATCAGCGGATCGCCGTGGCACACGACAATGTCCAAGTCGCCATCCAGATCCAAGTCGGCGGCAGTGATCGAGTTGGGAATGGCATCCGTAGCGAACGTTTGCTGTGTCTGGAAAGTCCCATCGCCTTTGCCCAGGATGATGGAAATGTTGCTGCTCTCGGCATTGGCCGTCACAAAATCCAGTGCGCCGTTCCCGTCGAAATCCGCCACGAAGATACTGTCGGGGCGGAGTCCCGTCGAGACGGTCAATTGAGACTGGAATGTGCCGTCGCCGTTGCCGAGATATACCGACGCCGTATTGCCGGGAGCGCCTTCCGGATCGCCATAGTTTGCAGTAACAAGATCGGTATCGCCGTCTCCGTCGAAGTCCCCGCCGTCAATCCCCGCCTGAAGAATCTGGCCGGCATAATAGACTGACGGTTGGAAAGTTCCGTTTCCATTGCCCATGCAAACGCGCAGGCCCGAATATGCCGCGAATGCAGCGTCTTGATTTCCATCTCCGTTGAAATCTCCGCAGAAGACGTCGCTAAGATAGTCCGGAATGCCGTAGGCAACCCTGACAAAACTTCCGTCGCCGTTTCCGAGAAGGACTGCGTATTGCGCTGAATAGAAACCGGCGATTACGAGGTCGCTGTCTCCGTCATTGTCAAGATCGCTCATTGCGACGCCGAAAGCGTATTCCGCCGAGCCATAGTCCTGCTGCGCCTGGAACGATCCGTCTCCATTGCCCAAGAGTACGGAGACCGAATTGATGTTCACTGATGCCACGTCGGTAATGCCATCGGCATTGAAATCCCCCGCGATCAGCGATCTCGGCGCATTGAACACCGCGGAGACCGACGGTATCTTAAAGCTGCCGTCTCCGTCGCCCTGCAGGATTTGAAGCTTGCCGATATAGATGGTTAATGCCAAATCCGGCAGGCCGTCCTGATTCAAATCGCCTGAGGCGAGTCCATAACTGCTCTCAAAAGTAGGATATGCCTGTTGAGCCTGGAAAGAGCCGTCGCCGATGCCGGAAAGAATTGATACGGTTTTGCTTATTGCGTTGGTGACAGCGATGTCCTGGATGCCGTCGCCGTCCAAATCGGCCAGGCAAACCGTGGTGGGCGCATCTCCGACGGCATATGTCTGCTGGGCGAGAAACGTGCCGTCGCCGACGCCAATAAGCACGGAAACCGTGTCCGAACCTGCGTTCGCGGCCACTACATCCCCTACCCCGTCGCCATTGAGATCGGCCGCTGCGAGACTCCTGGGACCGGTCTGGATCGCGAACGCCTGCTGCGCGCCGAAAGTGCCGTCCCCGACGCCGAGCAGTACCGATACCGTCCCGTCGAACTCATTTACAGTGGCGAGGTCGGGAGCGCCATCCGAGTTGAGATCGGCTGCCACCACTCCCAAAGGCTGTTGTCCCGCTGCGTATGTGACTTCAGTCTGGAAAGTTCCGTCACCGTCGCCGAGGAATACACTGAGGACGTTGTTTGCGGTGCCGGCTACAAGGTCGGCATTCCCGTCGCCGTTGAAGTCGTCCGAGGCAATGTATCTTGGGCTGGCTCCTGCGGCAACTGACCCCGCAGAGGCAAAGGTTCCGTCGCCATTGCCTTGAAGAATTGCGACACTGTTCGCGTTGAAGTTGGCAACAGCAAGGTCGGGATTCGAGTCGTTATTGAAATCTCCGGAGACGATCCCAAGCGTTCTTGTTCCCACCGCGTAGACAGTCTGTCCGCTGAATCCGCCATCTCCAAGCCCCATGAAGACGGATACTGTGCCGTCTAATTCATTAGTACAGGCGAGGTCGGGGATCGCATCGCCGTTGAAATCATCGGTTATGATTGTGTCCGGCCTCCGCCCGGAAGTAAGGATTCTCGGGTCGAGCACTTCTCCCGATGCCAGCCGCGCTGTGAACTCGTATGTTCCGGCTGAAGCGACCTCAAGGCGGTCGTCAATCACGCCGTTTCCGTCGTAGTCAATCTCTATGGTTCCCGCGTCGTTGACCGTGACGTCGTAGGTCGGCTGGTTGTCGGACGTTATATTGTCCGTTGCCGACGCGCCGGTGTCGCTTCCGGCCTGGAGATCAATGTCAACGATGGCCGTGAGCAGGAGACGGTTCTCCAGCTTTTCGACGGTACGGAATCCGGAATGGCGGGGAATGCCTCTGCTTTTTGCGGCGATTTTCGTCTTCATCACTCTGTCTCCAACAAATGGTTTGGCGCGTCCGACTGCGCATATGATTATTATATACGCATGTTGGACGAACGTTAATGTCAAAATGCCTGCCAATGTATCCGGTCAGTGAAGGGAGCGTTTATATGCCAGCCACTTGATAGGGGCGGGTTTCAAACCCGCCACTACGCTGCCACGCGCCCGTGACTGACGCCGTACCTGCCGATTTACTCAATGATATAGTACCCCCCCCCCGTTCTGTATTGTCAAGCCATTTATTAAGAAAATTTTCCTCATACCGCGGCGGAATGCAACGAAGGGGGGCGTCTTTGACCGCACCCCTCGTCCAACATTACCATCCCCGCCACATTAATTCTCTCACACTCTCGCGAGAGAGAGGGAAAGATTGCTTATGGTATTGCGCAGGCTCGTCACATGCGTCTGGACTGCTTGACTATCCCGGCGCGGCGCGCGAATAATGCGGCATCATGGAGACAGCCGAATTCCTCAAACAGAGATACAGCCGTCAGGCGCTCTTCCGCGGAATAGGCGTGGAGGGGCAGGAGAAGATTCGTGCGGCGCGGGCGGCGGTCGTCGGGCTTGGCGCGCTGGGCGGGGCCAACGCGAACATACTGGCCCGGGCCGGCGTCGGGTTCCTGCGCCTGATTGATCGCGACCGCGTGGAGTTGAGCAACCTTCAAAGGCAGTGCCTTTTCACAGAGGAGGACGTCCGGCACTCCAGCCCGAAGGCGCTGGCCGGGGAGCGATACCTGCGCTCGGTCAACTCGGAAATCAGCATCGAGGGGGTTCACGCGGAGTTCACGGACGAGAACGCGCGGGAACTGCTGGAGGGGGTTGATATTGTCATTGACGGGGCGGACAACCCGGAGGCGCGGCGGGCGGTGAACAGGGCGTGCGTCGCATTGCGAGTCCCGTGGGTTCACGGCGGATGCCTGGACTGCCGGGGCAACATCATGCCGATCAGACCGGGCGTGACGCCGTGCCTGGCGTGTGTTTTCGGCGACGACCTGCGCCGGGACATGTTTCCCAATTGCAACATTGTCGGCGTCCTTGGCTCTGTTGTCCATGCGACAGCCGGACTGGAGGCGGCGACCGCGCTCAGGATGATTATTGACCCGGCCTATCCAAAAGAACCTTTCATCATTAATATTGACGTGTGGAATGGAACCTTCAGGCGCGTCAAACTGCCCCCGGCGCCGAGTCCGGACTGCCCGGCGTGCTCGGGGAATGGATAATAACTGACGGCAGCGGTTTTCGGTCCATCCTCGATAACTTGAAGTCCATGCCGAAATGTGCCTGATATGCCCTTACTTCCGGGGCGGATTTTTCGTATAATCCCGGCTTGGAAATTGCGTCGGGGACGGCGCGGGCGGGGCGATGGGGCGGGCATCCTTTGGGAGGTAGTCCAGATGGCTGAGACCGGCAGCGGCGGAGCGGCGGCATCCCAACACGGGGGCGCGGGCGGATCGAAGAGAATAATAGGAATTGTGGCCGTTCTGGCGTTTTGCGCGCTTGCGCTCAAGTTCCTGCCTGCGATGCAGACGTTCAGCGTCTTCTACGGCATGGGTTTCAATCTCCTGAGCGGGATAAAGAGCGATTTCGGGGACTTCGCCCTTGCCTACGACGTGGAATGGAAGTCCGGCGACAAGTCTGGAACCGCCAACGCCTTCATTCGGAAGGAAGGGGCTGGGAATCTCAGCATCGCGCTTTCATCCCCGCAGGCGTCCTTCAGGCTTGACGAGACCCCGGAGCAGACCATCCTGTCGTTCCCGGACAAGAAGATATCCTTCCGCAGCAAGGGAGAGTGCCCTGAGGCTGAAAGACTGGCTTTCGGGCGTCTGCTCAGGGACATGCTGAAGCCGGTTTCGGAGTATCAGAAGCACCTTGCCGGTGATCCGACAGGCGCGGCCATGAAGATCGCCGCAGCGGGAACGAAGTTCTTTCACCTGAAGGGACGCCAGCGCGAGGGCGACAAGATAGTCTACTCCTTCGCGCTGAAGGGGGAGGACAACGGGGCCGCCGACCTTGTGGTGGACTCCGCCACGAAGGCGATTGAGCGGCTTACCTACGTTTCCAAGGACGGGAAGCTTGAGATTTCCGTTAAGCGCAGCGCCGTCGCGCCGCCCGCAGCGCCTGATGCCCCGGGGTGTGATTGGAAGACGCTGGACGTATCGCGGCTTGAGTTGGAGCGGACGTTGTCCATCGGCCCGCCGCGCGCTTTCCAGGTGTACGCCTATGAAATCCAGATGAAGCGTCCGCCGAAGTGGAATCAGAAGCCGGCGAGTTTCGAGGGCGGGCAGCTTGTCTGGCAGGACGGCAATCGAGTGCTGCTGCTGGGCGGGACGCATAGGCAGATGGGCCGCCAGCACGGCGGGCTTGTGCCGGAGGAGGTCCGGTTCCTGACGGACGTCGTTCTCTACGGCGTCGGGGCGTTCTACAGCTACGAGACCGGGACATGGTTCTTCGACCGCATGAGGGAGGCCAGGAGTCGCACGTTGCCCTTCGTTCCAAAACGTTTCGAGGATGAGCTTGAGGGGCTTGCTGAAGGCTCCGGCGTTCCGCTGGAGGAGATTCAACTGGCGGCCCTGTTCCCGGAGCAGTTCCACTGCAGCGGTTTCGCGGTCTGGGGTAAGGCGACGCCAGACGGAAAGCTTTACCACGGTCGCGTGCTGGACTACATGACCGAGGTCGGGTTGCAGTTCCGCTCGGCGGTCATGGTATGCAAGCCGGAAGGTTACCACGGATTTGTGAACGTCGGTTACTGCGGCTTCACGGGTTCTGTGACGGGCATGAACGAGAAGCAGATCGGGATCGGCGAGATGGGCGGTCGCGGGGAGGGGAAGTGGGACGGGCTGCCGATGGGGTACCTGGTGCGCATGGCGCTTGAGGAGGCGGACGACTTGGACGAGACGCTGAAGATTTTCAAGGACACGCCGCGAACGTGCCAATACTTCTACGTGGTGTCCGACGGCAAAATACCCAGCGCGCGCGGGTTGCACGCGGAGCCGGAGTTCCTGAAGGTGATAGGCCCGAACGAGTTCCACGAACTGCTGCCGCATCCGGTGGAGGACGCGTGTCTCCTGTCCGCCGGGGGGCGTTATGAGGAGCTTGTCAAGCGCGTGAAGGAGAACTACGGCAAGCTGGACGCTGAGAAATGCAGATGGATGATGACGCGGCCGGTGGCGATGACGTCCAACCTTCACGACGCCCTTTTCGCGCCCCAGTCGCTGGATTTCTGGGTGGCCAACGCGGGAGCCGGAACGCTGGCGTGCGACGAGCCGTACGCGAAATACAACCTGCGCGAGCTGCTGGACCGCATCGGCGGATCCAAGCCTGCTCCATGACCGAAGCTTGACACCGGCGCGAAGCGCGATAACATCAGCAGTTGTCGGGATGCGCAAGCCGCCGAATCCGGCGGAACCGGGGGATGAACAGCGCGTCGAATGACGGGAACCTGACATTGAGAACAACTTCGCAGGAAGGCAGATAGCATGGGAAAAGGCGAAGGCTCCGCCCCGCTGCAGATACCCGGTTACAAGCTCCTGAAGCGGACGGCTGATAGTCCGACCAGCATCTCCGCGCTCGCAAAGAACGAAAAGACCGGGGAAAAGGTCGTCGTAACCATCATGCGCGGCAAGACCATGAAGGACGTGGGCTTCGCCGCGAAGTTCATGGAAGTGATGGGGCGGGTGAAGAAGTTCGAGCATCCGAACGTGACGAAGCTGATTGAAGCCGCGCGGACAACGACCTTCACCTACCTGGTATGGGAATGCGTTGAGGGCAATACGCTGGAGGAGATATTCAAGCAGAAGGGGCGCTACCAGGAGGGGGAGACGATTCCCATCCTCAACGGCATGACCAAGGCTGTTGAGGCGCTTCGCAAGGCCGATCTCACGCACGGCGATATCAGGCTCGGGACGGTTATGGTGACGCCGGAGGGGAATATAAAGCTTCTGGATCCTTGCGTGGAGCGCTCGGCCCGGGGCGAGTTCGATAATCCGGAGGACTCCGGCGTCAGGGGACAGGGCGGGCCTAACTGGGGCGTGGACATGAACGGCATGGGCCTGATCGCGTTCACGCTGCTCAGCGGCTCGATTCCGACCCCGCCGGAAGGCGTTCCCATACGCGATTACGTCGTGGATCAGATCGGCAATCTCAAGGGCGGCGGCGCAAGCGTCAGCGATTACATGTGCAACATCATCCGCCGCCTGCTGGCCCGCAAGCCGGGCGAAGGATTCAAGACGCCAGCGGAACTTCTAATCGAGCTGGTCTCCGCCAAGATATTCGGCAGGCAGTCCATACCGACGATGTTGACCGCCAAGGAGAAGGAGGCGGCCAGGGATGAGAAGGCCAAGGCTGAGAATCTGGAGAAGGCGAAGGAGGTATCCGGCAAATTCCTGAAAGCCGAGGAATCCGGCATATCATCCAAGAAAAAGAAACGCCGGATCATCATACTTGAAGAGGGTGAGGACGAGGACGAAGTGCTGGCCCAGATCGCAGCGGAGGAGAATGCCGAGGAGGTCGTCAAAACCTCCAACAAGCTCCAGGTTGCCAAGGTTGAGCAGACGCAGGAACAACCGATTGACTTCCATGAGGAGACGGTCAAGACCGTGCCGGAGGAGCAGGCGAAGGAAGTCATCTCCTCGGATGGTCTGGCGACTGTTGACGACATCTCCCTGGCCATGAAGCCGGTAAAGTCGGAAAAGAGCGACCATGCCACCTTCTACATCTGGCAGGACGACTGGCGCGGGATGTTCTTCGTCCTCAAGGAGGGTCAGGAGGTCAGCCTGGGGCGGGACAGCACACAGGCGGACATCATGGTCATGGACAGCAAGGTCAGCCGGCGCCACTGCACGCTGTCATTCAAAGAGGGCAAAGTAACAGTCACCGACCTGGACAGCGCCAACGGGACTTATGTCAACCTCAAAAAAATCAAGGAAGTCGTTCTGAGTCCGACCGACAAGGTTCGGGTGGGCCTGACCAACATACAGCAGGACCTGGACGTTGAGAGCGCGCCGAAGGCCGAGGAGATGGCCAAGCGCGCCAGGGAGCACGAGGCGAGCGTAAAGACCAAGGGATGACCGCCCGGCGAACGGCGGCAAACGAATGGGCCGCGCTTCGCGCGCGGCGGGGACCAAGGGCTTGATCGAAACCAGCAAACTGACCAGGCGTTTCGGCTCGCTCACGGCCGTCAAGGAGCTTGACCTCCAAGTTGCAAAAGGCGACGTCTTCGGCTTCATCGGGCCAAACGGAGCCGGCAAGACGACGACGCTCAGAATCCTCGCTACGCTCCTGAAACCCACCTACGGAGAGGCAAAGGTCGGCGGGTTCAGCGTCTGGGGCGATGCGCGCAGGATTCGCGGACTCATCGGCTACATGCCCGATTTCTTCGGCACGTATGAGAACATGCGCGTGGCGGACTACCTGGAGTTCTTCGCGGCGGCGTATCGCATCGAATATCGCCAGCGCGGGAAAATCGTCGAGAACGTCCTCGACCTCACCGACCTGAAGGGCAAGCGGGACGCCCCCGTCCTGACCCTTTCGCGCGGGATGCAGCAGCGCCTCGGCCTGGCCCGCGTGCTCCTGCACGATCCGGAACTGCTGATCCTTGACGAGCCGGCATCCGGGCTTGACCCCCGCGCGCGCATCGAAATCAGGGCGCTCCTGAAGGAACTCCACAACCTCGGCAAAACGATCGTCATCTCATCCCATATCCTCTCCGAGCTGGAGGAGTTCTGCACGAGGGTTGGCATCATCGAGCAGGGCAATCTGCTCTACAGCGGAACTATTGACGAGCTAAAGGACAAGGCGGGTGTCGGGGGGACGTACGAGGTCAGGCTGGAGAGCGACGCGCAACAGGCCGCGGAGGCGCTCAAGCAGGCGCCGCACATCCTGAGCGTCGAAGTTTCCGGCGACGTGCTGACAATCAAGGTTGACCGGGAGGCCGTCTCCCGTTCTTACGTCTCCAAACTGCTTGCGGAAAAGGGATTCGCGATAACGTATTACCGCGAGGCGGTCACCCTTGAGAGCGTGTTCATGGGGTTGACCAAGGGGCTGGTGGCATAGCGGGAAGCATGGCTTCCCGCTGTGAAGGCTGTAGCATGGCTACAGCACTCCAAAATGGAGCATCAGCGCGGGGGGTAACGACATATGGGCGTGATACCGGTCGCTGCGATACTGGCGATTGCCGTTATCGCGCTTATTACCTGGCAGGGAATCGGGCTGATCCGACACGTCCTGGGGAGAGAAAAGCTTGGCGCGTTCTCATGCCTGCTCATGCTGTTCCTGCTTGGCGTTCTGAGCGGAATCGCCTGTATCGCCATCAAAGTCTCGGCGTCTCTCGGTCATTCCCGGACGGCGATGGAGACTGCCGACGCGGTCTGCCTTCTGATTGTGGTTCTCGTCGTGGGATTCCCGGCGCTGGGGATGCTCGTCTACAGGCGTTATCAGCCGAAAAGCGCCGTGACAAATATGGGCATCGTCAAACGGATGGCGGTTGTTTACGGCATCACTTGCAGTTTATTGTTGATGTCGAGCATCGAATATGATTTCGGCATACAAATCCCCATTGAAGGGCGAAACAGGGAGGATATTGGGGTTGCATTCGCTGAATATGAACTTCGCCCTGCCCCTGTTTTTTCAGATACTCGTGGAGTACTTGCCCGTACAAATCAACATGGCCAGTATAACACATCATCCGGATTTCATCTCCGCTTACCGTTATCCGGTCTTACAGTCGGCGCCAGAAGAAAAGTCAGCATTTATGTGCCTGTTTATCACAATTCCTGTGCCTTCAAGGCAGGCAGATTCGGGAACGATAATTGGAATTCCCCATGGAATTATTTTGTCACCAGAAGATGGGAATTGTCGGACGAATCGGCCATTCTTCATGCAAAGCCAGTGGTATATAGCATGCAGTTGTTTTTGAATTTCAGGGACCTGACTGACAATCCCGAATTATGGTATAAAAGTCTGAAACGTCAGATATACTCGATTGAACTTGCTGGACTTCACGCCGAGCGCGGGGTGAAGCGCGAGTTCGTTGCCGCCCTGAAGAGGGACTACGCCGATTTCGCGCAGAAGTATGAGAACGTCGAGAGGGATTATCGTCGCGGCGACGGAAAAGCGCCGGAGGACGACTGGGTACAGTGGGACGGCCAGCCCAAGACGTGGCGCTTCTTCCTCGATATTCCGTGGTACGGGAAAACCATGGAACAGAAATTAGCGGAGCTTGAGGCTGAATTAACCACGGACGGCAAGTGACGTCAGTCAGCCGCGATCAGCCCTCAACCACCACAGGGCCGAGCAATGTAGGGTGTGCGACGCGGCGTCTCGAAGCGAGCCGGCGTCTCGAAGCGAGCCGGCGTCTCGAAGCGAGCCGGCGTCTCGAAGCGAAAGGAGCGTTGCACACGCGGAACTAATAAATCTGAAGAACACCCCGCGAGGGTCATCACGGCAAATCCAGCGTGTGCAAAATCTCAGCCCTTCGGTCTTTCGATTTCGCACACCCTACAAACTTGCAGCCGAAGCTGCTCCTGTTCTGATTAGCCCTCAACCACCGCCGGGCCGAGCAACTCCAGATGTCGTCCGATGTGGGCGGCGACTATCTCGTAATGCTCGTCCTCGAATTCGTCCAGCGTCCGCATAACGTCATTCCTGAAGCGATAGCCGCCGTCTGCGTTCCTGACGGTCATGACCGAGCCGTAGGTGATGTGCAGGAGTTGCCGGGCGTTGTCCTCCGAAAGCAGTCCTTCAAGATCGCCGTCGGCAAGCTCGTTCGGCTTGGGGACGACCGAAAGGTTCGTGGTAACGTGGTATGACGCTCGGTCTTCCGCGAATCGCTCGAAGGCGTAAGACAAGATGCTGCGGAACAGGGCGGGCGCGCGGCGGGCGACCAGGCGCAATGCCTCCAGATAACTCGTTCCAGCCGTTTTTACGTGGAACGCCCCGGGCGAGACCTTGCCAAGGAGGGGATAGATCGCGAACTTGTCCGAGCCTGAATGAACGCTTATCTTGTATCCAAACTGTTTTGCGATCGCGGCGTGGAGGACGAGTTGCTTTTCGAATTCGGCAGTGTTGCCGCGATAGTCCACCGCTTTCTGGAACTCGCCGCAGAAACGAAGCGCCAGGCTGTCCGTCGGGACTTCCATGCGCTTCAACTCCATCGCTATGAACAGGTGCGCCGCCGGCGTGGTCGGCGTCGAGGTTTCGTCAACCGACACCTCCAGATCGAACTCGTCAGAGCCGACCTTGCCGCGAATGTACTCGTAAAGCTCACGGACGCGGGGCAGCGCCCTGCCGTAGCAAACTGCCGCCGCCTTCAGGTCTTCCGGCCTGACCGTGATCGCCTGCCGCTCCGATGACACTCCCACGGTGAAATCCCGCCCGGCGTAGTCGCGGTCGTATCGCTCCGCCTCCCTGAGCGAGCGGTATGCCTTCTCCAGGTCTCCTACGGGCATCGTCGCCGCTGCGTCGTTGACGAAGTCCGAAGGGTCAATAGTGTACATCGTGAAGCCGGCGGCGGCGTAGCCGTCAACGGCTTTTTCCTGCTTGAGGTGGTCGGCGTCGGCGCCGAAGACCTGCGAGAATCCCTCCTGGAACGCGCCCCACGTCGCGCAGTCCATGACTTCCTGAGCCGTCCTCTGCGTCCGCTCAAGCTCGCGGACCGACTGCTGCGCCAGGATCGGGATGACGCCGCGCGAGGCGCAGGCTCGGATGTGCGCCGGGGCAGCCGGTCCGAGCCGGTCCCCGCAGCCGAAGGATGGGCGCTTGCCGATCGGTGCGGCTTTCAATTCCCCGTAACGCCCTCGCAAGGCCTCGGCGTTGGCTTTACTGAGTTCGCAGACAAGGGATGGCTTTAATCCTCCGCCGTATTTCCCATCCGGCCCCGCCTGCCCCTCGAATCCGCCCGTGTCGCCGCCGACGATGACCAAGCGTTTGCCGGAGGCCGTCCGCGCCATGAAGCACGCGCCGTCGCCCATTCTGTGAAGGGATTGCTCATATGCCCTGCCGCCTGACGCAGCGGCAAATGAATCGAAAAGCTCGTTTCTTGATTTGTCCGTTGTCACTTCTTCGTCTCCTCAATTCGTCCATTCTTCAGCAGCATTTCTGCGCTGTTGAAGACCAGATCGTTCTTAAGTGAATCCCATCCTGCCTGATTGTTCCGGCCATTCCGCGCGGCGAAGCCTTCCGCCCGCAGAACCATGACTCGATCTCCGCGCGGGGCCCATTGCGCCGGATCGGTCGGCCCGAACAGGGCAAGCGTCGGACATCCCGCCGCCGCCGCAAGGTGCGAAATTCCGGAGTCGTTGCCGACGAAGACGGCGGCGCATGCCGCAACGGTCGCAAGTTCGGCCAGGCCAACCTGCCGCAACATATGGCATGAGCCTGGCTTCGCTTCTATCGCGAATTCCCGCATCGCCTCCGCGTCGGCGGGGCCGGAACTCACTACGACGTCCAAGCCGGCATTTCTCAACCGGACTGCAAGGTCCGCGTAGAGTCCGGCGGGCGCGCGTTTGCTCCTTCCGCCGCTTCCGGGATGAAGCAGGGCGAACGGACGGCGCAACCTGGCTGCATCCAGGATTTCCTGGGCAATTCGCGCGGAGCGCACGAACGGCATCAGGCGCGGAATTGCCGGGGGCTTGCCGGGTCCGACAGTTTCGCTCAGCATCAGGTCGGCCATGTGAACGTCCGGCGACGGTTTCGCCGAAGCGAGACTTATATCACCGATGCCCATCCCGCGCAAATGCCCCGCAAACCATTCCATGTTTCCGGTTGCGAAGATGACGGCGCGGTCGAACGATCGAAAGACCGATTTCAGATCGGCGCGTTCCACCGCTGATTCGCCGAAGAGACTCGTGTAGCGGGCCGAACCGAAATCGAGGAAATCGGAGGCGTAGGGCGCGCCGGCGGGCGTCCATGACGACTGCATGGCCAGTTCCGCAAGGCTGGGATACGTCATCAGGACGATTTCGGCGCCGGGATTGAGGCGATGGATTGCCTCAATCGCCGGGAGTGTCAGTATGAAGTCCCCGACCGCGCCGGGCCTGACGATGAGGACGCGACGGACGCGCTCAGGCGGATCAAGCCGCGCCTCATGCCCGCGTTCGGCGGCGAAGGAAGTTCCGCATTCGCAGACGATTTTCCTGCCGAACTCAAAGAGTGTCGCGTCGTATTGCCTGCCGCATGTCGGGCACTGGAACGCCATACGCCGGTTCTGCCTCCGGTATTGCGGGATCAGGGCGATATGATCCTGATGCTGACGATGCGCCTGTCGGTCGCATTCTCGATAATGAAGGTCATGCCATTGTATTGCACTTTCTCGCCGGTGGCGGGGATTCTTTCCAGCAGTTCTTCGATAAAGCCGCCCGCGGTTTCGTAGGCCTCGCTTTCCGGCAGGTCAAGCTCGAATTTCTCGTTCAGGTCGCTGATTTTCGCGCGGGCGTCAACGGCGATCTGATTTCCGGCGCGCATCATGACGACGTCTTCGCGGTCATGCTCGTCCGGTATGTCGCCTACGACTTCCTCGACGAGGTCCTTGAAAGTCACGATGCCGGTGGCTCCGCCGTATTCGTCAACGACGACCGCAAGGTGGTTGCCGGTGCGCAGCAGGCGGGAGAGGAGTTCCTCGGCGGGCATTGACTCCGGGACGATCAGGGGGGGGGCCATTATGTCCCCGGCCGTCGCCTTCTCGTCGGCGGCCATTACCTTCCATATGGCCGCGACTCCGACGATGTTGTCAATTCGGTCCTTGTAGACGGGAATAAAGCCGTGCCCCGAACGGCGTATCTGCTCGCAAAGCGCCTGCATGTTCGTCTCGGCGGGGACGGCCACCACGTCCACCAGCGGGACCATGACCTCCGGGACATCGGCGTCCGCGAACTCGAAGATATCGGACAGGATTTCGCGCGTGATCCCCGACGCTCCGCGCGTGTATTCGTCAAAGATCAACTGGAGCTCGTCCCTTCCGACGTCGAACGTGCGCGCGCTTTTTCGCCCGGTTGCCATGCGCGTGACGATCTCGGTAATGATCGTAGTGAGAGCCACAGCCGGATAAAGCGCCATGTATGCCGTGCGCAGGGGTCTTGCGACGAGCAGCACAAGCATGTCAGCGTGACGCCTGAAAAGGCCGCTGGGAATAAGCTGTCCCAGGAAAACGGTAAGCGGCCACATGAGCGCGGTAGCCACGGCCGCCTCCCACCGCTCATAATCCTCTGGTATGTAGCTGACCATGAGCCACGATGCGACGGACGACGAGAGAACTATGGCGACGTTCGTGCCCACGAGTGTGGTTCCGAAAAGCTTTTTCGGATTGGCCAGAAAATCCTCCAGTATTCGCGCTCTTTCGTCGCCGGACGCGCTGCGATGCCGCAGCCTGATCCTGTCGCATGAGATCAGCCCCATCTCGCATCCCACAAAGAAGGCTTGCAGTGCGAGACACATGGCAATGCTGGCGAGGCAGATGATCAGGGTCATTCCATCCCCTCCCCGTCATTCTGCGGGCGGTGGGATATCTGTATCGCGTCCGGGATGCCGTAGACCGGGGCGTGAACACGCAGAACGTAATCCCCCAGCGCGACCTCGTCGCCATACTCCGGCTCGCGGTCGAGGACGTCCTCAAGAATGTTCGCCAGACTGTTGCGGGGGGGGGCGTTGAGAACGATACCCACGTGCCTGCGCAGCGCCTCGACCGTCACGTCCGACTGCGCGATCAGATCGCCGTTTTCAAGCCGCCTGATCTTCTGGGCCGATCCGTCCTCCCTGCCAAGCCCCGCAAGCATCTCGTCAAGAATATCCTGCAGCGTTACCAGACCCACGAGCCGCCCGCCATCGTCCGTCACGATGCTCATCAGCGATTTCGTCCGCTGGAACCGCCTCAGCAGCATGACCAGCGGCATTGATTCCCGCACGATGTCCGCGCGGCGAAGGTTCTCCCGGATGTCGAAATCCGCCTGGAACCCCCGCACCCACAGTAGCGCGTCCTTCACGTGCAGAATGCCGAGCATGTTGTCCAGCGAGCCGTCGCAGACCGGTATCCTGGAATACTTGAGCTTTTTGATCCTGCGTCTCTGCGCCTCCATGTCCCCGCTTGCGTCAATGGCGAAGATTCTTTCGCGCGGGATCAGGACGTCTTTGACCGTCTTTCCGCCGACGGACAGGACGTTGTTCATCATGGTCCGCTCGTCTGCGTCAAGCTCGCCCTGTTCCTGCCCCATGGCGATGGCGGTCCTCAGCTCGGCGGTGCTCAGCCCGCGCGGCGAGGGGATCATGGGCGTTACGGTTGAGAGCAGGAAATCGGAGGTTTTCAGCAGCGCCAGGCGCAGCGGACTTATCACGCGGCCGAAGGCGGTCAGGATGGGGGCGGCAAACAGCGCAGCCCGCTCGGATATGACTACCGCCAGCGCCTTCGGCGTTACCTCCCCGAAGACCAGCAGCAGGAACGTCATCATCACAACAGACACGCCCAGGCCCGCCGGACCGAGAATCCTGACCATCATGCGCTCGGATATCGTCGAGGCGGCGACATTCACGAACATGTTGCCCAGAAGGATGGTGACGAGGAGATTTATCGGGTTCTTGAGAAGTGCGGCGACCTTGTCAACCCCGCCGCGTTTTTCCTTGCGCAGTTTCTTTACGCGATAACGGCTCAGTGAGAATAGGGCGGTTTCGGAACAGGAGAAAAATCCCGATATCAACAGCAGCGCCGCGATGAGCGCCACTTCATATGTTTCTGGCATCAGCTCCTGACGGGCATGTTCTTCCGGACTTCACGTCTGCCGGATCACGCCGCGCCTCGTCGCGGTTCCGCATGAATAATTCCGAGGGAGTATGGAATCCGTTTTCCTTCACAGTAGCAGAACCGCTGTTCCGATCTCTCCCATCCTGCATCGCTTCATATCTTATAATAGTCCGGACGGGCTTTCAAGGATGCCCCCTGCTTTAATCCCGGCGGAAACCCGCTGAAACAAGAATGTTTCCGGAGATCACTACCGCACGGCAAGGAGTTTGTTGAGATTCCCGCCCGATACGGCGTCGTTTTCCCTCCTGCCCAGCCCGCATTTCTCCAGCCCCAATAGCGCCGGAGTCCCGCACCGCAGAAGCATCGTTGTGCCGACACAAAAACGCGCGGCGCCGTGCTCCCTTATCTGCTTGCCCAGCCGGAGTCCGTTCTCGCCCATGAAGCGCGTTATGGAGTAAAGGCAGCGGGGCGATTCATCCTTATCCACCCTCGACGAGAAGTTCAGCATCAGGAAACGCAAATCAGGAAATCGCCCAATCAGGTCCTGCGCGTCCGCCGAGTCAACCTCGCGCCCGGGGTCCAGGCGATGTCTCCCGCGCGGATCAACAACACGCCCCGTCAGAGCCACGATCATTCCAAGTTCTCCGGCAGCCTGAACAAGCTCCCGCGCGGCGTGATCTCGAAGAGAATAACCGTGATAATCCGGATACATCTTGAGGATGGTTGCGCTGAATTCCTCCCGGCACTGCCTCAAGTCCCGCCTCCATCCGTCATATGTCGGGTTTATCGTGGCTGCCGGGGAAAGCCGGTCGCGATGCTTCCGCGTCCAAGCGTGAAGCTCGTGGTTGGCCTCGTGAACGTCGGTGTAAAGCAGTCCGTGCAGGTTGGCGACGAGCGCCTTCTCAATGCCAAGCCTGTCCATCAGCGAAAGCAGTTCGGCAACCGTCGTCCGGGGGAGGGAGCGGAATGGCCATTGGCCCGCCCATGTGTCGGCGTCGTATATCATGCCTTTCTCCTTGCCAGGATGCCGAGGAAGTTGCGGCTGAGGATTCGCCCGCGCCTTGCCCTTGTGAGATCGGCGTCCATGATCTTCCCGATGCCGCGCTCCATGCTCATGTCGCAACCGAAAAGCAATCGGTCCGCGCCGAGTTCCCGGACGCATTTCTCGATCATGCCTGAGTCAATGACGCTTCCGCTCGTGTCCAGAAAGACTGACGGAACCTCACGCAGGCCCTTGAGCTGGCGCTCCCAGTCCCCGCCCCCGCCGATATGCCCGCAGATGATAATCGCGTCGGGGTAGCGTTTCCCGATGTCGGCGAAGTGGTCTCCGCGCGAGATTCGCGGCTGAGCCTCTCTCAGCTCCGGAGCCGCGGGATAACCGGCGTGCATCAGGATCGGAACGCCAAGCTCGATGCATCGCTCGATGATCGGGAACTGTACCGGTTCGTTGATAGCGTACTGGTGATAAAGCTTGACGCCGATCATCCCCTCGCCGACGACGCAGCGGGCGATCTCCTCCAGCGCCCCGGCGGCGTAACCGGGGTTCACGAAGCAATACCCCATGATACGGTCGGGGTATTTGCGCATCGCGCCCACTACAAGGTCGTTGCACCGCGCAACGGCTTCGGGCGGGGCGTCCGCGCTCGTTATCGGCGCCGAGCAGCAGATTTTGTCAATGCCGTAGAGGTCGAGGCTCTTGACCGTGTCATCCGCAGAGAGCCAGTATGAGCCGTCAACGGAACAGTGGCCGTGGCAGTCAATTATCATGGGATTCCGCCTTGTCCTGTCGGGTCCGCTTATCGCGCAGCGCGATTCCGACATGGGCGAAGATATCATCTTGATGCCGGTTTGAGAAGCGGATTGACGGGGACATTCGTCTTCGGCTATCTCTACCGCCTAATGAGCGATATCGTTCCGGACAACGAAAGACAGCGCCGTCTGATTGACGTTTCCGGGGTCGGGACCTGCCTTCTGCCGGATGAGTTCATCGCTTTCACCGGAGAGATTCGCAGCGTCATCGCAATGCGGGCGGACGCCGCGCCTTACCTCTTCCTTGACGAGCTTGCATCGGACAAGGCAATCGTCCTGAGCGGGGATTACTCCCGCGTTGACGCCGTCATGCGCTATTGCCAGCGTTATTCCGGACGGCTGGTTTCCGACGAGGAATTCGGGCACATCGAGGAGCGCAAGGCGAGAAATTCCACCTACGCCGCTCAGAGGAAGCGCAGACTCTACAGGCTGCTCCTGGCCGCAAGGGGGACCGGGTTGCTGAATGTCGAAAACGCTCCGGACCTGACGGGATTTCAGGACTGGTTCGAAAAACCTGTCGGAGACGTTCCGTTCCTGATCCCCGCGCGGAGATTCCAACGCATCCTGACGGACATGCGCCGCGCCAGGGATGGCGTCCGCATCGAGGCGCTGGGGGACAGGATAACGATTCTCCCGCACGTCTACGTCCCCTCCGACCAGAGCGTCCCGGCCATGTATGCCGCATATGCCGGGGCCATGAAGGGAAAGACCGTTCTCGACATGGGAACCGGAACCGGGGTTCTGGCGCTTATGGCAGCCAGGTCCGGGGCCTCCCGCGTCGTGGCGACGGACAGCAATCCGAACGCCGTGGAAAACGCCCGCATCAACGCCGCCCTGCTCGGCCTTGCTAATGTCGTTGAAACGCGTGGTCCCGGCAATCTTTTCGAGACGGTCGCAGGCGAGCGTTTCGACGTCATCCTCTTCAATGCCCCCTGGATCGAGGGCGAACCGAAGACGCTCTACGACACCGCGAATTACGATCCCGGATACAGGGTGATTGATGCCTTCATGCGCGGCTCGGGGGAGCATTTGAGCGATGGCGGGGTCATTCTGCTCCAGTACTCGAACATATCGGAGCGAGCCGGCGGCGGAAGCGTCACGCGCCTGAGACAGACAATCAATGATAACGGTTTCCGCATCTGCGAAACCGGCGAGATCACACGCAAAAGCCGCGTGACAGGGACGTGGGAGCGGGTATATCTCTATGAATTGCACAAAGATGGGCATTGCGGAATGGTCTGACTTTTCCGTAACACCCTCCACAAACCCTCCTCAGCCCCATTTCCTTATCTCCCCGAAACCTTCTCAGTATTTCTTCCGCTATTACCCCAGGGAGCATCCCTCTGATATTTTTCCCCTATCCCCGATGGTGAGTGTGGTTCAGCGCCTTTTCCGTTGAAACCCGGGCGGTAACTGGTACCATCGTCCCCCTGTTCCAGCGCTCGATCCCCCTTTCAGGAAACAATCGCCGCGCATGAGCGATTTCGACAACAGACCGATCAGGCTCCCTTACGTTCTGCGCGCACTGCGCCACCGCAACTTCCGCCTTTTCTTCTTCGGGCAGGGCCTTTCGCTCATCGGCACGTGGATGCAGAACCTGGCGGTCAGTTGGCTGCTCTATCGCCTGACGGGGGACAAGTTCCTGCTTGGACTTTCCGGCTTCGTCGGGCAGATTCCCCACCTCATCTTCGCTCCGGTCACCGGCGTCTTCGCCGACCGCGTTGACCGCCGCAAGCTGCTCATCGCGACGCAGGCGCTCTCAATGGTCCAGGCCGCCGTCCTCTCCGCGCTCGTTCTTGGCGGATGGATAAACGACGCCTCGGACGCATGGACGCTTATCGGGCTGAGCTTCGCGCTCGGCCTGGTGAATTCCGTGGACGTTCCCGTGCGCCAGGCATTTGTCGCCGACATGGTTGACAGGAAGGACGATTTCGCCAGCGCCGTGCCGCTCACGTCGCTCCTGATGAACGTCACGCGTTTCATCGGCCCATCCCTGGCCGGCATCGTCGTCGCGTGGCGGGGGGAGGGGTTGTGCTTCCTGCTTAACTCGGCGAGTTATCTCGCCGTCATCTTCTCGCTGCTGGCGATGCGCGTTCTTCCGCGGGAGCCGCGCGGGGGGGAGATGCGGTTCCGGCGGGAATTGGTTGAAGGAGCGAAATACACCTTCAGTTTTCCCCACATCCGCCTCGTGCTGGTCTTCCTGGCCGTGCTGAGCCTGATCGGCATCCCATATCGCGTGCTCATGCCCGCCTTTGCAAAGGACGTTTTTCATGGCGACGCGCGCACGCAGGGATTCCTGCTTGGTTCGGTGGGCATAGGCGCGGCGCTGGCCACGCTTTTCCTGGCCTCGCAGAAAAGCGTGCTTGAGCTTGGGCGCATGATGTCAATCGGCTCATTCGTCTTCGGGGCGTCCCTTGTCGGATTCGCCTTCTGCGCCCCGGGGTGGGAGAGGCTTGCGCCGCTCGTCTTCGGTCGCGCGGCGTCAGAACTGCCGCCGAACATGGTCATGCTGCTGGCCGGCCCCGCGCTGGCGGCCGTCGGCTTCGGGCAGGTTGCGCAACTGGTCGCCGGAAACACGCTCCTGCAACTGGTTGTGGACGACGACAAGCGCGGGCGCGTGATGAGCATCAGGACCGTCGCCTTCCTGGGCGTGGCCCCATTCGGAAGCCTGCTTGCCGGAACCGTGGCGGGCTGGATCGGGCCGTCGTGGACGGTCTTCGAGTGCGGCGCGCTGAGCCTCGTCGGCGCGGTGATCTTCTCTTCCCGGCTTTCGGCGCTGCGGGAAAGCGCGGCGGCTAATACCGATTCAGAAGCCCCCCCCCTACAATCTTCCTGACGTCCCGCTCGATCTCTGCCCGTGTCGGCAGCCAGCCCGTCGCCGCCATGTCCTCATACTTCTGCGCCAGCACATCGCCCACGACCGCGCGCGAGTGCGTCCACTTGTAGATAAGCTGATCCAGCACGCGGGCGTCTGAATGCTGCGGGATGCAGGAAAGCCCCAGCGTCTCGATCCGCTCCGCCGTCATCTCCCGGATGATGCTCGGATTGTTCAGGAACCACCAGCAACCGAACGGCGTCAGATTGGCGAACTTCCGCGCGACGATGCAAAGCTCGTGCTGATTCTCCCGCGAAAGCAGCGTGATGAGGAACCTGACGCGCGGATTCGACAGGCAGAGGCGCTCAAGCGCCGAAATGTCCATCTTGCCCAGCGAATCCCCCGCAAGCCTGAGATCGGGATTCACGAGCTTCTTCACGCCGATCATCAACCCGACGGGCAGCCCGCGCTGTTTCGCAACCGCGAGCACACACTCGTCCAGAATGATCCCGCGCGAGGAATCCTCCGGATATGCAAAGCTCGGCGGCAGCGACGCGGCCATGTACGCCGGCTTCATCCTGTCCGCCCATTCGTTCAGGAAGCGGCGGATTTCCTCAAGCGTCTGCTTCGTAAGCGCGGTCTCAACCTTGTAACCCCAGGCGGCCAGCTTCTTCTGCGCGCCGGGCCAGTCGTTCAGCAGGTTGTCAATCCGCAGCGCCGGAATGAAGCGCTTGTCAATCTTCGGCTTCGCGTCCCAGACGGGCTTCTCCTCGTCGTCAAAGGGATTGTTCGTCATCACGACCGCGCTCACGCCGGACAGCTCGAAAACCTTGTCAACGTAGCCCTCGACGGTCTGCGCAGCGAACCACTTCCTGATCCTGCCAAGGTCTCTGCCGGAGACGTCAATTCCCAGCCTGGAAAGCGACGTGAGGACACCGCGGCATGCCTCTGAAACCGGCGAGTTGGCGATGAAGAGCGCGTCCCAGATCATGTCGGCCTGTTTCGTCTTGCCGAGCTTCCAGAACTTGTCATACGTCGTTTCCGGCTTTGCGCGGAACAGTTCGGCAATCAGGTAATGATAGGTCAGAAGCTCGTCCACGCCCCAGAGCAGAAGCCCGCCGAAGCTGGGGGGATAGAGATGCGTGTGAATATCGAGGATCGGGGCGGTATTCATCGCTTCCCTGACGGTCTGAGCAACCTTCTCCCGCGCTATCTGTCCTGCCATTCTTGTTCTCTCCTTGCGCATGGGCGCGAGGCTCAAACGCCCGCGCCGCGACGGAATTGTCAATGATGATAGGATTCTACATCGAGAGGGCCTTTTTGAGAAGCCGGGCGCATCCGCCTGCCGGTGCGTCAATCCGGGTTGCGTTTATTCCTGCGCCGCTCGGACGTGACCGCGCGCCATGCCGCCCCGCCCGTCATCCTGGCCCCTTTCCACATCCACAGGAAGAACAGCGCCCCTACCCACCATCCCGCAATCATCCCCATGGCGATGCTCAATCCGCCCTCAACGGCCAGAAAGACGATGGCAACCTGACTGCGGGATTCCTTTGAACGCTTGCCGCGCCCGCCGCCGGCGTAACTTCCAAGAACGCCGACCACGCTGCCGGCCAGTAACAGCCACAGGCAGGCGGGCGACAGGGCGATATCCATGGCGTCAACGCCATCGGGATCGCGCTCGTCCCGACGCCAGTCCCAGGGCGCGGTGGCATGATCGTCCGACCACAGCCCCGTTCTCGCTGCCCGCGCCTCGGCCTCCAGCTCCTGCAGCTTGGGATCTTTCGGAGCATATTCGCGGTACCACCACCCCAGACCGGCGCGCACAAGCTCCTCGTTCAGGCACTCCCGCCGGTCTCCGTTCTGAACATGAACACGACCGACGAGCCGCCCGTAACGGTCCGTATCAACGACCTGGACGGCAACAGTCTTTTTGAAGCATCGCTCCGACGTGAATGCCTTCGCCTTCGAGCCGAATGGTTGTTTCGACTCCGGGCAGTCAACGCCGTGCAGCCGGACCTTTACGGCTTTTCTCCCGCGCATTACGGAAATCGTGTCGCCGTCCGAAACGCCGATCACCCGGCCGGTGAAGGTCTCCGAATCCGCCGCGCGGCAGAGCCACCCGCAGGAAGCGAGGAAAATGATGAGCAACAGGAACTGGCGATATCCTTTCATGACAAACCGGATGTTATACTATTTCCCGGCAGAATGGTATGGACGATTCCATCGGGTGGGCCAACGTAGACGTCCAGCAATATCTCTCCATCTTCGGTTTATCTTGAATCCGCTTAGGGAAACTCAACTTTCGGGACCATTTCGCGTGATACAGTCGGGCGTTCAACTCCGCTGGAATCTGACTGCTGCCGGAGTGTGCCCTTGCCACGGTAATCTTTACCGGCTTTTTGGGTTGTTCAATATCCCTCCGCCTTGTGGTCGGTGTCCGGAATCCCCCAGCGATGGTCGTTTGCGACGTTGACCCTTTTGAACTCCATGTCGCATCCGTCCTTCCCGACTTTTATCAGCGCATATCCCCGCGTTGAAGCTCCGGTCGGAACCGGCGGGGCCAGAGGTCCGCTTGCCCCGAGCATCATGAATTTCGTATTGCCCTTCTTCGTCTGTCCCAGAACGTGGGCATGACCCGCCATCACTCCGCTGACGCCAGCGTCCATGACGGCGGCGTAAAACTCCGGCCAGCCGAGATAGAATGCGTGCGGCCACCAGTCGTCAAGCATCGGCGGGCAGTGCATGCAGACGAATTTCTTCTTGTCCGTCTTCAACGCGCCTTTCATCCATTCGATCTGCGTCTGCGGCAGCATGACCATGGAGTTGTCCAGGCAGACAACGCGGACGGAGCCGTAATCGAAATAGAAATATTCCTTCCCGATGTAATGCCTGAAGTATCCGCGCCCGGTCGAAAAGACATCATGATTTCCCGGCAGGCTGATGACGGGAAACGGCTGTGCTCTCATTTTCTCCACGTATTTTTCATGGCTGGCGCGCTCGGCTCCGCGCCCGACACAGTCGCCAAGCACAACGCAGAACTCGACGCCCTTAGTCGAGATATCCTTGAGGACTTCATCGGCAACCTCGAAAAGACCGTGCGGATCAGCCATGGCTGCGAACGTGAATTCCTCCTTCGGCGCAGCCTTTGCTAGTTTCTCCAGCATTTCATCGTTCAGCGGGCGGTCGGTCTTCTTGCCGAACTGGACGTTGCCTGCCGTGCTTGGCTTCGTCACTTTTGGCGCCTTCGGGAACGCGACGTACTTCGGTTTCGCAGGAACGGCGCAATGCTCGTTCGACAGCAGCTTGAATCCGCTGAACGAGAAGTTCCACGAGTTGGAGGTCGGCGGAAGCTTCTCTGAAACCAGCGGCGTTATGTTGACCTTCGTGAGGACTCGGTACGTCCCGCCTTCGAGTTTGAGCGCTCCGTAGCTCAGGTCAAGGCTCAGGATCAGTTCCTCGACGGTTCGGACGTCGTCCGGATACCCCTCCGGCGGCATCAGCGGCGGCAGCGGGCTCCGGTTGACGAAGAGCCTTATCCTGCGGATGACCCGCGATTCGTCAATCCAGAACTTTATCCGCAGCATCCGCATCGTATTGTGGATTTCGGCCTCCATGCCGTGGAAGTCCAGCACGTCGAATTCGTATTTCCCCTCCTTCTCTCTGCTTATCGTCACCTCGGAAGCGGTCAGAAACATTCGCTGAAGAAGGTTCGGGAAGAAATTTGGGTGCAAGGGCTGCGCGGCGAAGGTTAGCCACTTCTCGGCGTTCTCGGAGGTCAGTTCCTTCAGCGGCCCGCCGGCGTCCTTTTTACCGGCGTCGCCGGGAAGTCCCAGCGCCATCCTGATCTTCTCGCCCGGCCCGATCTCCAGCTTGCAGACCGGCCTGATTGGGCCGACGAGCATATTGGAGTCAAACAGCTTTTCCAGAGCGGAGACCTTCACCTGGCATTCGTAGCGCGCAGGGCAGGTCGGATAAAAATCCTTCATTACGGCGTCCGCTATCTCTTTTGCCTTTGCCATGTCATCGGCGCAATAAGCCGCCGCAGAGAGCAGGATAGCAGCGGCGATTGCAACGCCGGAAATTCGGCAAAGTCGGTGTCCAACCTGGTGGTGTCCGCGCATTGGTTCTCGTTTCATGATCCGTCCGTTCCTCTCAGGAAACTCATGTCTTGCGGCCGTAAAGCCCGCCGTAGAAAGCGATGTAATCCTTGTAGCCGGAACGATAGATTTCAACAAGCCCCGGCTCCGGATCGAATCGTTCCTTTACACTGACAAGCGCGGCGCCGGCCTCCGAAGGGGACTTGAACAGCCCCGCCCCGCACGCGCCGATGATCGCCGCCCCCAGCGCGGCGGCCTCCATGCACTCAGGACGCTCGGTCGGAACGTTGAGGACTGACGCCTTGATCCTGAGCCAGAGATCGGATCGCGCCCCGCCGCCGATGCAGCGCACTCGGTTCGTCCGGATGCCCATCCCGGCCAGCAGTTCGATCTGTTCACGCAGCGAATACGCGAGGGCCTCCATCATTGCGCGCGCGATGTGGCCTCTGCTGTGCGCCAGCGAAATCCCCCTGAACGCCGCCCTTGCGGCGGGATTCAGGTCCGGACAGACCGATCCGCTCACGTGCGGGAGGGCGAGAAGGCCCGCGCTTCCCGGCGGGGCCTGACCCGCCTCCCGCGTCAGTTCCGCGAAGTCCTTGAAGCCGAAGACGTCCCGAACCCACCTGAGAGCGATGCCGCCGCTCTGCGTGAACGGCAGCGCGTAGAACAGGCCGGGAACAACGTGGGTACCGATCGGAACCCTCATGCCGGGATCAAGCGCGAAGCGCTCCGTCGTCGCTATGACCGCCAGAGCCGATCCGGTGGCTTCCGTTACGATCCCCGGGGCTACGTTGCCCGCGCCCAGTGCGCCGACAATCTGATCGTTCGCGCCGACGACCACCGGCGCGCCGTTCGCGGCCAGACCAAGCTCAGCGGCAATATCATCACGCAACCTTCCCACCGGCGAACACGGACTGACTATATCCGGCAGCTTTTCGCGGGGCGCTCCGATAAGGTTCAGCATCCTGTCCCAGTATCGGCGAATTCGAATGTCCACGTAGCACGTCGAGCCGCCGTTGACCGGATCGGTTGCGAATTCCCCGGTCAGGCGATGGATGAAGTAATCCGGCAGGAGGACGATGTGCGCGGCGCGCTCCAGGGATTCCGGCTCGTTATTGCGCAGCCAGAGCAGTTTCTGCGCGGTATAGATCGGGCTGAATCCCGGCGTCCCCGTGGTTTCGTATAACTCCCGCCTGTCAATGTGTTCCTCGATGAAGCGATTTTCCGCAATAGCCCTTGTGTCGAACCAGGCGATAGCGGGTCGGATCGGACGCCCCCGTCCGTCAAGCAGCAGGAACGTCTCGCCCTGGCTGGAGAAGCCTATCGCGGCGGCCTCGAACGGCCCGGCGGCGCCGGATTGCTTCAGGGCCGACCTGACGGCCTTCACGAATGCTTCCCAATATCTCTCCGCTGGAACTTCCGCCCAACCCGGCGCGGGCGTATCGGTTGCGTATTCGCAATCTGCCACGGCGATCTCGCGTCCATCGAGCGTGAACAGCCCGGCCTTCACGGCGGTTGTCCCGAGGTCAACTCCCACCAGGCATTTCATGCGCGCTTTTCCTCAAGGCAGACGGAAGGATAGAATCATTTCGATGACATCGCCCATCCCGTCGCAAAAGATGGCGGCGCGTTCCCCGGCGGGAAGTTTGACTATCCCGCAGGAGCGCATCTGAAGCCAGCGTCCGAGCATCATAACCGACAGATTTTCACGCTCCGCTTTCGTCAGCGGAGCCTCCCTCTCATATTCCGACATGAAACAGCGTATCCGCTCCGGGATGAATGCGAATTTCTGTATGTACGTCCGTATGTCGCTTGAATCCAGCTGACGCTCGCGCCCGGCTCCGAAGTAGATCAGCGCGTTGGCCAAGTCCTTGAGCCGGGGATGCTCGCAGGAGTAATCGAAGTCGAACAGGCCGACCATCCGTGAGCCGTCGAAAAGCATGTTGGCGGGGTGATAATCCGCGTGAACGATCGTCTGCGGAAGCGACCAGAAGGTTTTTGGCGGCAGGCGTCTCAGGAGCTGATGGATTGCGTCTGTCGTCCGCAGCAGTTCCGACATCTGCGATTGGTCGGTCGCGCCCTGCAAGGCCAGGTCGCGCCCGGCAAACGCGATCATGAAGCTATCCTCCCTCTCCCACGGTTTCCTCAGGTCGCCGCATAGCGGCATGGCGAGTTTGTGCCATTCCCTCAGAATGCGCGCAGCCTCCTTTATCTGTTCCGGATTGCCGTCCTCGAACATTGTCCCCCTGATGAACGGGAATAACTGAACGGTGAAATCCCCCGCGTAACCCCACGGATGCCCATCTCTCGACAATATCGGAGGGTGAACCGGCAGCCCGCCGGCCTTCAATCTGAGCAGCAGGTCAAGCTCGAAATCCATCGCCGGTTTGTCGTCGTATTTCGGATTCCTGACCCGCAGGAACCATTCGGAACCGCCGGATTTCAGGATAAACGAGCGATTGCCCGTGCCGCCGCCGTCCCGGATGCCGAAACTTTTATCGAGGGCGTCATACTGCGCGGGAAGATCATTGCGCAGAAGAGTCTCGTCAATCTCGGGCTGCACAAGGTTCGGCATGAATTGCGCTTCCTGCTCTGCTGCCGCTCAACGCCTTGCGCTTACTTGCCTGCGGGGCGTCTGCGCATCCCTTTTGGACGATCCTGACGGGGCTGGCCGTCCTGGGTTTTTCCTGGCTTTGCTGTTCCGGCCTTGGGCGCGGCAGGTTCTGGCGCGGCGGTCTTTTGAGTTTCCTTCGGCGCGTCGGCGGTCTGTGATGCCACAATGCGGTCAATGAGAATCTCCCCGAAATCGCCCTTGCCGTAGATGATAATGGACATGCGGCCTATCGCATCGGGAGAATCCACCGCGCTAGTGTTGGCCCAATCGGTCCTGGCGCATTTGAAAGTCTGCGACTGGAGGTCGAAAACGAGCCTGAACTCCTTGCCCGGACGGATAAACTCGCCTCGACTTTCGTAAAGGCTGGGGGGGGGCCAGAGACCGAGCGCGATGTTGAGCGCCTGTGTGGACTTGGACTGCCCGGTTACGATCAGATACCGATAAGGTTTCAGGTTCAGGTGTCCGGGCAGCGTCGCAACCCACTTGTCCTTCTGGCCGGGCTTATATCCTATCGCGAGAACCTGCGCGCCTTTATCCTGGACGAACTTCAACGCAGGCTCATTGGACCACGCCGGTTCGCCGGCCCATCGCAGGTTGCCCTTGCAGTCCTCTATCACAAGCGTGGTTGCGTCCGCGGTCTTCGGAGGTTCCGGAGCGGGAGGTTGCGGGGCAGGCTCCGGTTTAGGAGCGTCAGGCTTTGCCGGTTCAGGCTTTGCCTGTTCAGGTTGCGCAAGGGCGGGTTTTGGCTGAGCCGGCTTTATCGCTTCCGGTTGCGGTTTCGGCGCTGCGGGTTTCGGAGCTTGGGGGGGCGGCTGGGCTGGTTTCTCCGACGGCTTCGGCGGCGCCGTGGCCTCGGGGGGCTTGGGCGCGGGAGCGGCTGCCGCAATTGCGACGACGTCAAACCCGGTCTTCGCCTTCGCGGTATGAAATACCTCTGCCGAAGCGATGGTATCCGGATCTTTCGGCGCTGTTTTCTGCAATTCTGCGAGAAGTTCCCCCGCCTTGCCCATGCCTGCCTTCGCCTCCGCTTCCTTCTTCTCCCCGGCGAGTTTTAGCCCCTTGTCCATCTCCTCCCTGAACTGCGCCAGCTTCGCGTCATATCCCTCAAGTTGAGTCAGCGCTGCGGAAACGGTTCTGAGTTCGTTGGGGAAGCGGTCCTCCCTGTGCGTGTCCTGGTATGCGTGAATCTCCTCAAGAGCCTTTCGGCAGAGGGACGCCGCCTCCGCCCGGGCGCTGTTGCGCGTCGCCAGCAGAGCCGACTGGACGGCGCGCTGCGTCGCCGCAATTTCTTCATCCTTTGCCGCCGACTGCCGCCCCATCAGCGCAAACGCAATCGCTCCGATGATCCCCAGAACAACCACTGCCGCAAGGACCTTGGCCCAAACCGGCAAACCACTTTTTTCCGCCGCAGGCGCGGATGCGCCATCGCCGCCCAGATCGTCCGCTGAGACTCCCCCGGCTCCCACAGTTTTAACGCCGGCCAGACGCTGAAGCTCCGTCTTTAGCGCATCGTCGGTAAGAAGTTTGGAAGGGCCGCCAATGACCATGACAACCCTGCAGGCCGGACACTTGCCCCGCTTGCCCATAAGGTTCTGCGGCGCCTTGTTGATCTTGCCGCAGTTCGGGCATTTAGTCTGTATCATGTCCATGGCGCGGCCTCCTCGGCGGCGTTCGGGATGATGTTCCCGCTGTCAAACACCATTTCACCACGAATCCCCCCGTTGTTCAACCTACTGCCGCCCTCGGGAAATGGCGCCGCGCCGCCACCGCATGACGCGACCGAGCCGGTCCTTCCCGTTATCGGCTACCGGACTTCACCCCGCTCAGGAACAAGTCGAGGGCGTTTCGAACCTCCGATATATCAACATCCGTATCCTTGCATGGGCCGTTTGGACGAAGGTTGAGCACCCCGATTACCGGCTTTGGCAGAGACGCGCGCATCCCCTCGCAAAGCTCGATTTCGCAAGCGACTGCCACAACCCCTTTCACGGCGTCGTCCTTGACCTGGCGCACGGCCATGCGCCCGCCGGACGCGACGTAGAGCTTCACGCCGTATTCGTCCGCAAGCTCGATGAGTATTTTGATCTTGCAGCGCCCGCAGCGTTTACAGTTCTCAATTTTGCCGACGATGTTGTGCGGGCAGTCGGAATACTGAAGGCAATGGGGGACTAGGAGCAACATCTCCCCGGGCAGACATCGCTTCTTTCTGAACCGTGTGACTGCGTTCATCGCCCTCACGGCCTTGCGCCGGACGGGGGATTCCGCCTTCTTGCGTTCCGGTTCGGTCATCTGCCAGCCTCGATGAAGCGCCAACCGGGGCGGTATGGCTGGCCGCGCAGGAATTCCCCCGCGCCCATCTCCCGCTTGCCTGCTCGCTGAATGCGGTCAAGAATGATTATGCCTTCGCCTGCGGCCACGAGCATTCCGGCATCGTCGGCGCGGATGACATCGCCGGGGGCAATGGAACCGGAGACGCCGGCTCCCGGAACGTCTGTGCCAGCCCGCGACTTGTGAATAATCAACCTGATGGGTTCATCCCCGATTCCAGTGTCAAGAAAACCGTACGCTCCCGGCCACGGCGTCATGCCCCTTATGAAATTATGAAGCCGTCCGGCAGGCATGTTCCAGTCAATCCCGCCGTCTTCCTTCGATAGTTGCCCGCAGTAGGTCGCATTCGCGGAATCCTGAGCGGTAAGGATGGGATCGCCGCCGGCAATCATGTCCATCGCTTTTAGAACGGCGTCCGCTCCCATGACCGAGAGTCTGGAAAAGAGTTCCCCTGCTGTCTCGTCATCTCCGATATCGGTCGCCTCCTGGAGAAGCATTTTGCCGGTGTCCATGCCGGCGCTCATGCGAAAGATCGTTATGCCGGTCCTCTTTTCTCCGTTGATGATCGCGCAGTTGATGGGCGAGGCTCCGCGAAGTTTGGGCAGAAGGCTGGCGTGAACGTTCCAGCAGCGGAGCGGGAAGGAATGCCGCAGCGGCTTGCGCAGCATCTGGCCGTATGCCGCCACGATGCCGGCGTTTGCCCCAAGCCGCGCGATCTCGGCCACGAATGCCGGATCATTGCAGTCCTCCGGCTGCATGATGGGCAGCCCAAGTTCCACGGCGCGGGTCTTGACGGGGGGGGGCTGCGTCCTCATCGAGCGTCCTTGGGGCCTGTCCGGTTGCGTCACAACGCAGGTGACCCGATGCCGGGACCCGGTCATTACATTCAGGATTGGAACTGCAAAGTCGGGGCTTCCAAAGAATACAACGTTCATGTTTCAAGGCTGCCGAAGCCGCCCCTTCATCGCGCCGGTTTCATTCCGGTCCTGCCGGATTTCTTCGCCTCGCGTTCAAGTGTTTTCAACTGTGACCTGATGCGCAGGCGCGAGATGGGGCTGAGGTGGTCAATGAACAGTATCCCGTCCAAGTGGTCAGTCTCGTGTTGCCATGCTCTGGCAAAGAGGCCTTCGAGGTCCATTTCCCGCTTGCGCCCTTCGGCGTCATACGCGGACACTTTGATCCGCGCTGGGCGTTCCACGGAGCCTCTGATTCCCGGAAGGCTCAGGCATCCCTCGTCAGACTCCTCCGATCCTTCAAAGGACACGATATTCGGATTGAACCAGATGCGATTTCCGGAGCGATCCTGTTCGGCGTCAATTACAAAAACGCGCGCGTTCCAACCGATCTGCGGGGCCGCCAGGCCGACGCCCTCGGACTCGTACATCGCCTCCAGCATAGCTTCGGCCCGCCTGACGATGGAATCGCTGATTTCCCGCACGGGCGGCGCCTTGCGACGCAGCAGATCGTCCGGGTAGCAAAGAATCTCGACGATATCCTCTTTATCGCTCATCATGAAAAACAGCTCATCGGAATTGGAAATGTGATTCGTCCATATTTCTTTGGGATTCTATCTGCCTGGCTGAAGTTCGGCAACCGGCCTTCATCGCCCTTCAGCTTCAATTCAGCAATCACAGTCCGATTCCCCCCGCTCTTCCGGAAAGTCTATTTTTCTGTCCATTCAATCGGTTTCGGTTTCCAGACCGGCTGACCGGTCTTCGAATCCACAAGGTCATAGACGCGCACGTAATCCGTCAGGAATTCGTCCGGCAGCTTCGCCTCGCGAACATCTCCCGCCCAACCTTTGAACTGCGCCTCGTCGCTGAGTTTGAGGTAAAGGGGAACCTGGCAGACGCCGCCGGCGTCAGTGCGCCATGTCTCCTTGCCGTCAACGTAGAAGACGTATTCGTCCGGCGTCCAGAGCAGCGCGAATGTGTGGAATCCGTCCATCACGCCGGGCACGGCGGGGATGTTGCCCTTCGAGCGATGCTCAGCGCCGTAGCCGTCCCAGTGGAGCGTCTGCTGCACGCGGTCGTCAATCCACGGCTTTTCCATTATGTCAATCTCTGTGCCGTCCCGTCCGCCGTTGCCGACGGTTCCGACGCCGTTCCCGTACATCCAGAACGCGCTCCAGTGCCCCGGCTGTTTCTGCAGCCGGATTCTGGCTACGTAATAGCCGAAGGCGCGCTCGAATCTGCCGCTGGTCCTCACACAGGCGTCGTAATACTCGTCGCCCTCCTTCAGCGTGCTGATAACCAGGTTGCTCTTGCCGTCAAGCGACACGGCCTTCTTCGACCACCAGACGTCGCGCCGCTTGTATTCCGGGACTTCCCATTTCGTAGCGTCAAGCTCGGTCCCGTCGAACTCGTCGTTCCAGATGAGCTTCCATTCCTGTCCCTTCGGCGCGGGGGGAAGCGCGTCAGGCGGTTCCAATTTCGGTCCGGTCGCGCAACCCAACGCGCTGAAAGCCGCCATGCCGATAATGATCCCGATTCTATTCATGCTAACCTCCCGACCATGTTCCGGACGCATCGGTCTTTGTGTCAGTTGAGGCGTCCTTACCCTCGGAGCCGAGGGGGACGACGGCTATGCTCTCCGATGATTGCTCTGCCGGCTTTTCCGCCTTGCCGGACTCCGCGGATTCAGGATGTCTGCGCTCCTTCACCTTGATTCCCGACGCCGCGAGGATTTCCTTGAGATGCCCCGCTTCGATGACCTCGTTCTCAATGAGCGCCTGTGCAAGCTTCTCCAACGCGTCGCGGTGCTCGGTCAGCAGCGCCGTGGCCCTGTCCCGCGCCTCCTCGACCAGGCGCTTTATCTCCCCGTCAATCATGCGCGCAGTATCGTCGCTGTAGGTTTTCGGTTGCGGCCAGCCTTCCGGCAGGAAGGCTGGCTGGTTGTCTCCGCGATATGTGACCGGGCCGAGTCTGCTCATGCCGAAGTCGGAGACCATGCGCCGGGCAATCTCCGTCGCAGTCTGGAGATCATTCACCGCGCCGGTCGAAATCTCTTCAAAGACGACCTCCTCGCTGACGCGCCCGCCCAGCAGGCAGGCCATCCTGTCCAGCAACTCGGAGCGGGTCAGCAGGTAGCGATCCTCCGTCGGCAACTGCATCGTGTAACCCAGGGCGGCCAATCCGCGCGGAATCATTGAGATTTTATGGACCGGATCGGCGTGCTCAACAAGATTGGCGACCAGCGCGTGTCCCGCCTCGTGATAGGCTACTATTCGCTTCTCGTCCTGGCTCATCAGGCGCTTCTTTTTCTCAAGCCCGGCCACAACCCTGTCAACCGCCTCCTCGATGTCGCTCATGGTCACTGCTTCCTTGCCGCCCCTGGCCGCAAGGAGCGCGGCCTCGTTTATCAGGTTCGCCAGGTCGGCGCCCACGAGTCCCGGCGTCATGGCCGCGATCTTGCGCAGGTCAATGCTGCCGTCCAGCTTGACGTTCTTTGCGTGGACCTTGAGAATCGCCTCGCGTCCCAGCAGGTCCGGGCGGTCAACGACCACGTGCCTGTCGAAACGCCCCGGGCGCAGAAGCGCGGCGTCCAGCGTCTCAGGGCGATTTGTCGCGGCCATGATTATCACGCCGCGATTGGTGTCGAAGCCGTCCATCTCGACGAGGAGCTGGTTTAGCGTTTGCTCGCGTTCCACGTCCCCGGACACCGGCGAGATGCCGCGCGTCTTGCCAAGCGCGTCAAGCTCGTCAATGAAGACAATGCACGGGGCGCTGCTGTTGGCCTGCTGGAAAAGGTCCCTCACGCGCGCCGCGCCGAGGCCGACGAACATTTCGACGAATTCCGAACCGCTCAGGCTGAAGAACGGGACCCCGGCCTCCCCGGCCACGGCCTTTGCCAGCAGCGTCTTGCCCGTTCCCGGCGATCCGACAAGCAGCACCCCCTTTGGAATCTTTCCGCCGAGAAGCTGGAACTTCTTGGGCGACTTCAGAAACTCTACTACCTCCTTCAGCTCCTCCTTGGCCTCGTCAATTCCGGCAACGTCCCCGAAAGTGATGTCCGATTCCTCCCGGTTGAAGAGCTTGGCCCGGCTGCGCATGAATGAGACCATCGAGCCGGACGCGCCCATCTTGTTCGTGAATGTCCGCCAGAGTATCAGCGCCAGCAGTCCGATTAGCATGAACATGAAAATCTTCTCCGCCACGTGGTCGTCTACCTTGTAGCGGATGTCTTTTACCGCCCCCGCGTGAAGCAGGTCCAGCAGTTGTTCGGGGCTGTCGTAGTAGGTTACGAAGGTTTCCTCATTGTTCCCCTTGTCCCAAAGCCGCCGGGCCAGGGATTTCGCCCCGGCGGCGGTCTTTGCCTTGTCGTTCCCCTTGCCTCCGTCAGGCGGTTTCTCAGCGGACTTTACGTCTGACGTGGTTTTTGCATCCTCCAGACGCGCCGCATCCTCTGGAGCCTTGGCGGGAGAATCCTTCGGGGGCGGATTCTTATCATCGGCGGGATTTTCCCCTGTCGCCTTATCCGACGAGGGCTTTTCGGGCGTTTTGTAGTAGCCGATTAGCCGGTTGCGGTCTCTGAAGATCACGACCTTCTCGACGCGCCCTGACAGGACTTCCTCCTCGAACTTGCTGTAGGGCATGTCCGATCCGGCGCCGGCGAAGTAGCTGGCCACCAGCAACAGAAGGAAGAACCCCACCAGGACGTAGAGCAATACGGATGGCAGGGGCGGCTTCGGCTGATCAGCTTGTTTTTGTGGATTGTCGTCTTTCATTTTTCCATTCTTCGGAAACGCGCTGCGCCTCTCATCATGAATGGCATTATAGCGAGCCTGCCTACGGTATCACAGGATTTGCATCCGTTCAAATTATGCGAGCGCCAGCATCAGGTAGTATGCCGCAGGAAAGGAGAATATCGGGGAATCGGCCAGGTCCAGAAATCCGCCCATGGAGGGAATCAGGCCGGAATCCTTCACCGCGGCGTCGCGCTTGAGCATTGACTCCGCAAGGTCTCCGGGCGGAGTAATCGCGCCAAGAACAAGCCCGAGGATGACGACCTTGCCCATCGGAAGGAAATCCATCAGCCCCAGCTTTTTCGTCAGGACGGCCACGGCGACGGAAAAGACGATGCTGCCGAGATAACCGGCCCATGTCTTGTTCGGGCTGATCCGGGGGGCCATTTTCGGCCCGCCGAAGAGCTTTCCGAACGCCCATCCGCCGGTGTCGCCGATCTTGGCGATAAGCATAAGGGCGAGTGCCGCTTTCAATCCCCATGCGTGGCGAACGTCGAAGATGTGACCGAGCATGAAGGGGACGTAGACGAATCCAGTTATGGATAACGCGAGGCTCTTCATCATTCCCGCGTAGCCGCGCTGCATGTAGTGCGAGAGAAAGATCGCGGCCAGCAGGAATGGAACACATGCCGCCAGCGTGTTCCTGTCAGCGACGAGGTGCGCGTGAAATGCCAGATACGATAGTCCGAAGGCGATGCAGGTTATGCGCGCGGCGGGCGGTATCGCGTCGCGCCCGGCCAGTGCGTAGAACTCCCATTGCGCAAGGGCTGCGATCGTCCCGATCAGGCAGAACATCCCCAGCGACACGCCGAAGAAATGATCCACGGCGATCAGGCTGAGGGTGATGCTCAGGACAACGATCCCGACGATTGTCTTTCCCAGTATGGATTTCACTTCGACTCCGAGGTTGCGCCGTAGCGTCTTTCGCGCCGGGCGTATTCCCTCAGCGCCTCATGCAGTTGCGGGGCGCGGAAGTCCGGCCAGAGCACGTCCGAAATGTATATCTCGCTGTAGGATATCTGCCAGAGGAGGAAGTTGCTCACGCGCATCTCCCCGGCGGTGCGGATGAGAAGGTCCGGATCGGGAATGCCGGCGGTCGTAAGGTATCCGGCAAATGTTTCCTCATTCAGATCGGACGCTTTCGCCCTGCCGCTCAAGCAGTCCTCGGCAAATCGCCTTGCGGCCTGAAGGATGTCCGCCCGCCCGCCGTAGTTTAACCCGACGGACAGCGTCAGCGCGGTGTTTCCGCGCCCGATATCCTCTGCCTTTCTGACCTCCTCAGCTACCTCGGACGGCAATCGGGAAAGATCGCCGATGGCCCGTATCCTGACGTTGTGTTCCGTGATGAGCTTTCGCTCGCGGGACAGGAATTCCTTTAGCATGCCCATCAGGAAGCGGACCTCCTTGATGGGGCGCTTCCAGTTCTCGGTCGAGAAAGCGTAGAGCGTCAGGTACGGAATCCGGAGTTTCAGGCACTCCGAGATTATTTCGCCGACGCTTTCACCGCCGGCCCGGTGTCCCTCGTGGCGGGGAAGCCCGCGCCGCTCCGCCCAGCGCCCGTTGCCGTCCATGATGACGGCGATGTGTCGCGGGAGATGTTCAGGAAGGGGATCGCCTTGCGGGGCGTCTGCCATCAGGGCTAACTCCGTCTGATGAGGCTGGATCGCTCAGGACCGAGCGAGAGAATCTTTACAGGAACGCCGACGGCCTCCTCAAGCGCTCGCAGATAGGCTGACGCGGCGTCCGGGAGATCGGCGAATGACTTCACATTGCGCAGCGGGGTTCGCCAACCGGGAAATTCGCGGTATATCGGCTTGCACTCGGCCAGCCTTTCCACGTCTGCCGGAACCCAGTCTGCTAATTCGTCGCCGAGTTCGTATGCCGTGCAGACTTTGATGGCTTCCAATTCGTCCAGCACGTCAATCTTGGTTATTACGAGGCCGTCCGCGCCATTTATCTTAACGGCGTAACGGGCTGCGACAGCGTCAAACCATCCGCAACGCCGGGGCCTCCCTGTGGTCGCGCCGAATTCCCCGCCCTTTGTCTGCATCATGGCGCCTATGCTATCGTTCAGCTCGGTCGGGAACGGTCCCGACCCGACCCTCGTGCAATACGCCTTCGCCACGCCGAGAGTCCTGCCCAGTGCCGACGGGGGCAGCCCCGTTCCGGTGAATGTGCCGCCGACGCAAGTGTTGCTAGACGTGACGAACGGGTATGTTCCGAAATCCAGGTCCAGCATCGCGCCCTGCGCGCCCTCGAAAAGCATTGTCTTCCCTGAGTCGCGCAACCTGTGGAGCAACCTGGTCGTGTCCTTGATGTGCGGCTTCAGGAATTCGCCGTGCGATTGGCAGAGCGTGAAAATCTCATCAGCGTTGCACGGCGCGGCGCCGTACAGACCTGTCAACTGCTTGTTCAGGCCCGCTACGATTTGAGCGATCTTATCCTTCAGTCCCGGCGAGACAAGGTCCCCTGCGCGAAGCCCGGTCCTGGCCGCCTTGTCGCCGTAGCAGGGGCCTATTCCGCGCCCCGTCGTGCCGATCTTGCCGTCGCCCCTGGCGGCCTCGCGCGCCTTGTCAAGCGCGACGTGCAGCGGCAGGACGATATGCGCGCGGTCGCTCACGGCCAGGTTGTCGCCGATGACGATGCCCCTGAGCCGCAACCCGGTGATCTCCTTGATCAGTTCCGCAGCGTCAATGACCACGCCGTTGCCGATCACGCAGAGCTTGCCGGAATGCAATATGCCTGAAGGAATCAGGTGAAGGACGTATTTCTCGCTGCCGACGATCACCGTGTGCCCGGCGTTCGCCCCGCCCTGGAAGCGGACGACGGCGTCGAAATCCTCCGCCAGGACGTCAATGATCTTGCCCTTGCCCTCGTCGCCCCATTGGAGACCCATGACGAGAGTGTTTTCCATGTCTTCACCTCCTTGCCTTTGATCTGTCCGGCGGGCGGGGCTGAACCTGCTCGCCGTACGTACATGCGCTTTCAGGCGGCTTGATTGGGCTTGAAAACTGCGCGGCCTGCAATGCCGGGGCGGGCGCGCCTCGCGCAGGCCGCATGTCCCCTTGCAGACCCGTAACGTTTCCAATGTAACAGCGAATCGCGAACAGTCAACCGAAAACGAAGCAGGCCGTACAGACTAAGACCGCCATCGGTCGTTTTCAGGCCGGTGGCGGTCTTTTGCGTTCTGGTTGCGGGGGCAGGATTTGAACCTGCGACCTCCGGGTTATGAGCCCGACGAGCTACCAGGCTGCTCCACCCCGCGACATTTGAGTAAGTTCATATTACGGCACATCAAGCGTTTTGTCAACCGGATGTTGCGTTTTATCGCCACATTTACGGGCGCGCCGCAAAACGTTCCTGCAGATTCTCGCGCACACATGTTGCATCAGCCAACTTTTTCTTGTCCCTCCCGCTCCGTCCGGCAACAATACGACAATGCGTGCTGTGATTCAGAGAACGAGCCGGGCGTCAGTGACCGTTGATGGCGAGAAGATCGCCGAGATCGGGCCGGGCCTGCTTGTCCTGCTGGGCGTCGAGAACGGCGACGCGGAGCCTGACGTCGAATACATGGCCGCCAAGACGGCGGGGCTGAGAATCTTCCGGGATGCTGAGGGTAAGATGAACAGGTCGGTCGTCGAGAGCGGCGGTCAGGCGCTGGTCGTTTCGCAGTTCACGCTGGCTGGTGATTGCCGCAAGGGGCGAAGGCCGTCCTTCGACAACGCCGCCGATCCGGCCCTGGCAGAAAGGCTCTACGGGGCGTTCTGCGAACGGCTGCGGCGGGGGGGAATCGAGGTAAAAACGGGACGATTCCGCGCCATGATGGACGTGGAACTCGTCAACGACGGGCCGGTAACGCTGCTTCTGGACAGCAGGAGGGTGTTCTGAGGATAATGCGCTGACGACGGAAGTGCGCGAGGACGCGCGCAGTTTTCTCTACTCATCCGTTGTTTCCGGTTCCTGAGGGGGAAACGAGGTAACAATGAGGGACTTGAGCGTGGCAGTAGCCGTAATGATATGCCTGGCCGGAGCGGTCGGTTGCAACGGGCAGAAGGAAACTGTAAAGACCGAAAAGCCGGAACGCAAAAACTACCACAAGTACCTTGATGCGCCATATGTGCCTGACAGCCAGCGGGGGGGGAAGCCGGGGTCGGGCGCTAAGGTGGCGCCACGCTCCCCCAATGCAATTCCCATCGCGCTTGAAGATGATTTAACAAAGGTTCGCCTCCGCCGACGCTGGAAATATATCGTCGTGCATCACAGCGGAACCGACAAGGGAAGCGCCGGCAGTTTCAATAATGCCCATAAGCAACGGGGGTGGCTGGGTGTCGGGTATCACTTCGTCATCGGCAACGGCACGTTGTCGAAGGAAGGCGAGATCGAGACGACATTCCGCTGGAACGAACAGATTCAGGGCGCGCACGCTGGAGTCGAGGAATACAACGAGCACGGGATAGGCATCTGTCTAGTGGGGGATTTCAATGCCGGTGTTCCATCTCCTGCGCAGATCAAATCGCTGATCGGCCTTACGAATTACCTGCAACGCCGCTGCGGAATTCCGATCACGCAGGTGCTGGGGCATCGCGACGTGAAGCAGACCGACTGCCCCGGTCAACTCTTCCCCTGGGCCGAATTTAAACGAGCTTTGCAGCAGGAAAATGCCTGGAGGAGTTCATGAGCGAGGTTGTCGAACTGCTCGCGCAAATGGTCGCAATCCCAAGCGTCAATCCGGAAGCCGTTGTCGAACCGGGACCTGACTGCGGGGAGGCTCGGATGGCGCGCTTCGTGAGGGACTGGCTGTGTGAGCACGGAGTTCCCGCCGAAACCTTCGACGTCTTTCCGGACAGACCCAACGTAATCGCGACGGTTGACGGCCCCGGCGATGCCGCGCCGATCGTCTTTTGCGCCCATATGGACACCGTCCGCATTGACGGCATGACCATCAGCCCGTTCGATCCGGTCATCAGGGTAGGCAGGTTATGGGGGCGCGGCTCATGCGACGACAAGGGATCGCTTGCGGGATTCATGACTGCCCTGGCCGATTGTGTCCGTTCCGGCGGAACCGGGCGCAAGGTCACGCTCGTCGCGACGATGGGAGAGGAGATCAGCCTCGTCGGCATCAGCAAGGCGCTTGAGTGGGGGATTGACGCAAAGATGGCCGTCGTTGGGGAGCCGACCGGCCTTCGCTTGATCAACGCGCACAAAGGCGCGATCCGGTGGCGCATGGCGACGCTGGGCCGGTGCGCGCATTCCAGCACGCCGGAGCTTGGCGAGAACGCGATCTACAAGATTGTCCCCGTCCTGAATGCCGTCAGGTCCATTGAGAAACGCCTTGCCGCGAGGCCGCCCCATCCGCAACTGGGCCGGCCGACCATCAGCGTCGGAATCATCAAAGGCGGCAATCAGGTCAACATCGTCCCCGACCGATGCCGCATTGACGTTGACCGCCGCGCAATGCCGAGCGAGACGGAGGAGTCAATCTTCGCGGAGCTTGACGCCGCGCTGGAGGAGAACGGCGTTGCGCCGGGGTCGGTCGAGATCGAGCGATTTTTAAATTCGCCTGGGCTTGAGACCCAGCGGGACGCGGAAATTGTTACGCAGGTCGCGCGGGCGTGCAGCGCTGTAGGCCTTGAGCCGACTCCGCAGGGCGTGGCCTTCTGCACGGAAGCCGGCCCGCTCAGTTGCGCCGGCATCCCGGCGGTTGTAATAGGACCGGGCGAACCGTCCGGCGCGCATACGGCGGACGAGTCAATCGAGATAGCGCAGTTGGAGGCATCCGTCAGGCTTTACTCGCGCCTGATGCGCGGCGCGTAAAAGCCGCGTAGGTTGCGCGAAGCCGAAAGGCCGCGTAGGGGGTGCGAAGTCGAAAGACCGAAGGTCTGAGGCTTTGCACGAGCGGCGCGCTCAACGCGGGAGTAATGCGGATGAAGAAAGATAAGACAATCGGAGGCAAGGTCCTCCGCATCATGACGGGCGACATCACGGCGTCGGACACCGACGCGATCGTCAATGCCGCAAACAACCGTCTTCAGCACGGCGGCGGAGTGGCCCTTGCCATCAGCCGCAAGGGCGGCCCGGCGATACAGCAGGAGAGTAACCGCATAGGACACTGCCCGACCGGCGGGGCGGTACTGACCGGCGGCGGGAAGCTCAAGGCGAAATACGTCATTCACACCGTAGGCCCCCGCATGGGCGAGGGAGGCGAAGACGATAAACTCCGCAGCGCCACGCTCAGTTGCCTGAAACTTGCGGATGAGAAGGGCATGACGTCGCTGACCTTCCCGGCGGTGAGCGCGGGAATCTACGGCTTCCCGATGGACCGTTGCGCCAAGATAATGCTCGGCGAGGCGGCTCGTTACCTGAAGGGCGATTCGAAAATCGCCCTGGTCGTCTTCTGCCTCTTTGACGAAAGAGCGTGCCAGATGTTCGAGAAGGCATTCGATAATCTCGCCGATTGATTCGATCCCAATTTTCCCCCCGGATGGAAAAGTGACATCACCGACCGAAAACCGTTACGGAAGAAGCCGTCCGACCTTCGACGAGGTCTACATGCGCGTCGTGGACATAATCAGCGAGCGTTCCACGTGCCTGCGCAAGCAAGTTGGCGCAGTGCTCATCGTTGACAACCGCATCGTCAGCCACGGCTACAACGGCGTGCCCTCCGGCCAGCCGCACTGCATTGACACCGGCCGTTGCCTGAAAGACGAGGCCGGCGACGAGGAATACAAGGTCTGCCTGCACGCCGAGCAGAACGCCATCAGCCAGTGCGCCAAACGCGGGTTGGCCACCATGGGCGGGACGCTCTACGTCAACGCGGACATCTGCATTACCTGCGCAAAAATGGTCCTCGCATCGGGCATCCAGAGGGTCGTCATCCGCCGGGACAACATGGGCGGCGACCACGGGATCAACCTGCTGAGGCTTCACGGCCTTCGCGTTGACGAAATTCCAGCGCCTCCATCCCTGGAGCAGCCATGACGCGCGTCAACACGGTCTTTCTTGACATCGGCGCAACGCTGATCAGCGGTCCTCCCGAACCCCCAAACAAGACGCTTGCCCGCGCGGCGGGCCTGCCCCCTGAAAGCGCCCGCGCGATCGGGCGCGTAATGATGACGCATGAATTCTCCGGTCCCGGCGAGGTCGCCGAAAGGCTGGCCCGTGAAATCCCCGGGTTTCCTCATGACAGCGGGATAATCGCCCACCTCTGGGAAGCCCAGGCCGATTCCACGCGCGAGATAGAGGGCGCGACTCAGGCCGTCGAGACGATGGTCCGGATGGACGCCCGCGTCTTCCTGGTATCCAATATCTGGGTTCCCTATTATCAATCCTTCTGCAAGACGTGTCCGCGGATAGCCGGCGCGGTGTCAGGTTCGATCCTGAGTTTTCGGACGGGTTCGATCAAACCTGATCCGGCAATCTTCCGCGCAGCCATGGAACTGGCCAGGGCTGCCCCGGGGGAATGCGTCATGGCCGGGGACAGTTACGACACGGACATTGCCCCGGCGTTGGAGCTTGGTATCCGCGCCGCCTGGATTGTCCATCGCCCCGACCGGGAGGAGGCGTACATAAAGGGCATCCGCGACGGGACGCTGCCCTCGCCTGACCGAATAGTGAGTTCAATCGGGGAACTGCCGGCTGTTCTGGACTTGCTCCGGACTGAACAGTAACATGCCCCCGGCGTGGAAAAACGTCCGTCTCAATCTGACAAGGAGCGTTCAGAAATGAACATCTTGAAAGTCGAACATCATTCCGCAGAGGAACTGATTTCCCGGCTTCGGCGCGTCACGCTCATGAAGAATCCCGGTGTGAGGATTTACGAGAACGCCTCGATCTCGCTTGAGCGCATCGCGACGCCGCAACTCAGCCCGGCCCAGCGCTACGTTCTGAGTTCCGAGCTTCTGAAGGTACGTGAGCTTAAATGGTCCCTTGCGGATGCGGGATACGACATCTTCAATCTGGAAGGCTATCTCTCGATCCTGATTGAGGGACAGGACGAGGCGATTGACCTGCTGCCGGTCGTTGTGGAGGAGTCAATCGAGCGGGACGGCTCGATACATAACATCATAAACGACGGCATGCACAGGGCTTACATGGCGTACCTTGACTGGGTCATCCCGCAGGTCGTATTTGTCCGCAACGTTCCGAAGCAGTATCCATATTACGCCTTCCCGGTGCCTGAGGGCTGGGCGGGATTGCAACTGGTTGACTCCCTGCCGGAGAACCTGCTGAAAAAGTGGCATCGCATACGCGATTACAAATCCCTTTACAGGGATTTCAACTCCGCATTCCAGAACGTCGGTGGGCCGAGAGGGAGGACGAAGTAGGATTCTTTATAGCGACCCGGGTGCTTGGCGGGGACAGGTCTCCCATCGCTCAAGCGCCCCGGGCCGCGTGACAAGGAAGTCATTTGATTTATCCCTGCCTGCAAAGCTGGTGTCAAATCTGCGCCGCCTGATTGCGCGCAAAGGAGAATGCCGTGGATGATTCGCCGGCTTCTGGAATAACGAAAAGGGACTTCCTTCACGCCGCCGGCTGCGGACTGGTCGGGACTGCTCTTGCCGTCGGAACCGGTTGCTCCGCGGCGACAGGACATCATGACGAGGATCGCGGCGATGCGGTTGGTAATCCATCGGACAAGGCCGTTTTATGGCAGAGGCGTATGCCGATACGCTACAAGGCGGACGTGGCCGTCATCGGTGGCGGAATCGCGGGAGTCTCGGCGGCCTGCGCCGCAGCCCGTTCCGGTGCGAAGGTCGTCCTTATCGAACGCTTCGCCGTCACAGGCGGGAATATGACCGCCGGCGGCGTCGGCTCCTTCTGCGGCGAGAGCGCGGGCCAGGGCGAGGTCTTCGACGAGATCATCGCCCGACTCGATCAATTCGGCGCGGTGGCTCCATACAAGCCCTACCCGGACGGAGACGCGCGCATCTTCAATCATGAAATCCTGGCCATTGTCCTTCAGGAAATGCTGTTGTCGCGCGGCGTCAAACTCCTCCTTCACACCCGTTTCGTTGACGCCATCGCCGACAACGGAAGACTCACCCACTGCATCTTATGCGGCAAATCCGGCCCGGAGGCGCTTTGCGCCCGGCAGTTCATTGATTGCTCGGGCGAGGCCGACCTTGCCCGCGCGGCAGGCTTCGAGATCATGAAAGGCCGTCCGGAGGACGGCATGCAACTGCCCATGTCCATGATGTTCTTCATCAGGCACGTCTCCGCCGGCGACGCCCGCGCCGAGGTTCCGGAGAGCAGGTTCGGCAAAATCGAGAAGCGTGAGGACCTGCCAATGACAAGCGTATGGCCGAACGGTCCCGGCGGCAACGCGATCAAAATCAAAATACCCATGTTCGACTCGGGCGACACGGAGAGCCTGACCGCTGCGGAAATCCGCGCCCGAAGGCGCATGATGGAGGTTCTGGACTATTACCAGCGCGTAGAGAAGAAGCCGTGGCTCCTGAACCACTGCTCCCCGATGATCGGCGTCCGGGAAGGGCGGCGGGTCGTCGGGGATTACGTCTTGACGGTTGACGACCTGCGGGCGGGGGCAAGGTTCGATGATGCCGTTGCGCGCGGGGTTTTCTACCTTGACGGACACAAGCCTGACGACGACAAGCGGACCTACATTTTGCCGAAAGATCAGTTGGCCGTGCCGCCCTACCAGATTCCGTTTCGCAGCCTCCTTGCGCGGGACGGGCGTAATCTTCTCGTTGCCGGGCGATGTTTCTCGGCGGACCAGCTCGCGCTGTCCTCTGCGCGGGTCAGCACGACGTGCGCAATGATGGGCCAGGCCGCCGGCATCGCCGCCGCGAAGTCCGCCCTTAATGACTGCGATCCGCGTGATCTCGACTATGCCGATGTCAGGAGGGAGGTTGTTTCTCGCGGGGCGCGGCTGGAGGCGTGACAGGGCCGGAAATCGGAAATCAAGGACATCAAGACGGCGGATGCGTTGACGCCGCGGGCTTCGCGCGGTAGCCTGTAATTCATAGCCAGAATGCAGGAAGCAGAATGCGAGCAAGAATAAATATGGTAACGTCCCCAATTGTCACAAAGACACGAAGAACGGCGGGGGCGGGGATTGGAATTTTCAATGGGCGTGGTATAGTAGAGTCATGGGCTTGAGGATGGCGAACGGAGAAACCGCGTGGGCAACGCGTATCACGTTGCCCACACTACTCTGCGGAAGGCGGCGGGCCGCCCGGTAAAGAAAGGGTGTAAGGGACATGAGAGATGCAGAAATAGGGTCGCTGTCTACGGATTCCCAGTGTTTTCCAGCAGGAGGCTAATCAATGTCAGGAATAGAGGAGCGTCTGAACAGATTGGAAAAAGGTTCTCGCGGCCTGAGAAGATGGCTTCTGATATCCAATGTGATTTTTGCATCGCTTATTTTTGCAGCAGCAAACCGTCGGCAGGCAGACAAACTCACAGTCAGTGAACTTGAAGTTGTTAATGGGAATGGTAAGACCATTCTGCGACTCAGGGAAAGCCCAGAAGGAGGCATGGTCGAGATCATTAATAAGAATGACAAGGCTGTATGCTTATTGACCGCCGGGGAAGACGGCGGGATGATCGCCCTGAAAAACAATGCGGGAGGCACTATATTCGTAGCTTCCACTACGCCCGATGGCGGAGGAATAATGACGATACGAAATGAGAAGAGCAATCCCGTCGTCACGGCGGCTTGCAATAAAATAGGACGTCTTGAGTTGCGAGACGGAACTGGCACTACCGTCTGGACTGCCCCTTGATTTCATGCGCATTTCAGAATAGAAATCCTCAATGGCGTGGGAGTGATTCCGAAGATTCAGACGTGGTTCGCGTTTCATTTTTTTCTGACAAGGCGTTCATAAAAGGGAGACGTTGAATGAAAAACAAAATCTTCCGCATGTGCTTGGCGATGACCGTGGCGATTATGTGCGCCCAGGAAATTCGAGCCGAAAAGTCAACACAAAGGGATCCACGATCCAAAGATACAAGACTGATAGAGAGGAAACAGGAGTATAAAAGCAGACTTGAATCGCTATATGCAGAGCGTCTGAATAAATGGGAGAAGGATTTTTTACAGAACCGGGAGCAACGCATCAACAAGGGATCTGCCGATCTAGTGGCGCTGGCAAAGGATATTCGCAATCGGACCAGAGAGGATTGGAATCAGGTCAAGAAAGATCCTGAATTTGCAAATAAACGTGATGCCCTAATAGCCGAGTTACTCTCGGAAACCGAAATGCGAAAAGAGCTTACCGAGTGGGCGGATAAACTGGAACTGGCTGTCAAGAAGGAAATGCTTGATTACTTTCAACAACTGATTGCCGAGGATTTGGGAAAAGCTTTCGATGAAAACCTGCGGGGTGTTGTAATCAAGGCGGTTCAATCAATACCGCTTGAAAAGATACTCAGAGAAAACGGCACGGCTGAAGACATAAAAAAGGCCATTGAAAATGCAATGCCCGGAGTAACGCTGAATGAAATTCAAAGGGAGGTATTGTCAGTAGCTACTGGCGCTCTGGCAGGACTTGGCGCTGCAGCTATTGCAGGAGGTCCCAGTAATCCAATAGGCGCCAGTGTTGGTCAGATAGTGACTGTCGCAAGTAAAGTTGGCGCTAAATATTTTTTTGAAGAACTTGACCGGCGTTTGTCGGGCGAACCTGATGCCAACAGGATAGCGACAGGAATAACGGAGGCAATGAAGAACGGGACCAAGAAACTTAGAGAAGAGCAGATTAAACCAAAACTGGATGATTATTCAGACAAGATACTGGAGTATCTCGGGAAAATCGCAAAACAAACGCCCTCCATCAGTTAACTTTCAGGAGAATGAAGTGATCAGACCAGCAACAACAGCGCTTTCATTCCTTTGTTCCGTTTTTCTTGTCGCTGGCTGTGCGACCAAGGGTGACCTTGAAGCGTTACGAAAGGAACTTGTCGAGTCAAGACTGCAACAAGAACAGGCCAATACGGCTTTCAGAAACGATTTGGCAAGTGCAAGAGCAGAATTTGATGAGAAGCTTTCAAGCGGTCTTGATGCAACAAAACAGCAGCAAGAACAAGCTGACAAAGCGATTAGGCAAGACATGGCGAGTGTCACAGCTAGTACCACCAAGGAGATTGTAAATCTCAGAAACAGAACTGATACAGAGGTCAAGCGGCTAGATGTTCGCGACAGAGAACTGGATACGCGAATATCAGATATTGGAAACCGTGTCAGTCAGATCGAGGTTAAAATTGTTGAATCCGGCCAAGAATTTATCCACAAGTGCAGGGAAATAGCCGAGAAAAGGCTCCAGAAACTGACAATGGAAGTGTCATGTGATTATAAAAGGAGCCTGAAGGATAAATTGCGTGATGACCAATTAGCTGATTTATACAGACCCGGCGAAGATCATTCAAAAGGCGAGTTTAAAAATGGAATCCTTCCCACTGATACTGATACGCGACGGAGCAAGGTTGATGCTTTCTACCTCGGAAGGAGAACCAAGACTGAATACTGGCTGGCTGCAATCCCGCTGAAACATGATATATTAGATCATAATAAGTATAATGATATTTTTCCAGACTACTTAGTAGAGTTCAATCGTGCTGGCTTCCTCCCGGAGGGTTTGGCTAAAGATAGAAACAGATTGATTATGAAGGAAAAACAAATAGTTATTCGATTCATCATCAATGATAAGTCTTCCGTCGGAATACCTCTATGTACAGTACTGACATGGAGTGACTCCACAGGACTAATCTTGTGTGTGGTGGGATTTGACACTGATGCGCTGGCGGAAGAAAGCCTGCAAGACTATCTTCCGGGACCTCGCTATGAGGAATACCGTGGAAAAGAATATGTCTTTCCGTGTATTACAACAGACCAAGATTCAGTTGAAAGTAGGAAATTATTACTTGACAACAGGAGAAATAAGGATTTGGGAAATGATGTAAAGCTTGTCGCTATAACCGGTAGAATGGGTATTCTATTTTGTCCTGATCAAAAGGGTCCCGTAAGTGTATTCGCGCTCGGTCTGCAAAAAACAGAATCAGAAGCGTTGTTCGTCCCTTTCAGTAAAGTAATTGAGGATGTCCGTGTTAGATCGCGCGAAATGATGAACAAGCCCATCCCATCTTTGACAATAAACGAGCATGCTATTCTCTTTTACGGTGAGCAACCGAAGAGACAATCAATGTTGGGAAATCTTGGCACTCATTTGGATCTTTACATGCAGAGGCAGTAGCTTCATGGCAATTTCGTAACCTGCAAGAAAAACAACATTTGATTTGGTAATTGGGGACGTTATCCCATAGCTTGGGACATCATACAGATATTGACAGCGCGGCGTTTCGGGTTAGCCTGTAACGCATGGCAAGAATGGCCAAAGTGGGCGTACCCGGCCTGCCTCATAACGTCACCCAGCGCGGCGCGCGGTGCGCGGCGCAAGACTGGACGTCTGAATGCGGCGAAGACCCTTTTATCGCCCCGCCTCAAGGGCGCGCAGTTGTTCGATCTTGCGGTCAAGTCCCGGTGCGTCGGTTCCCATAGTCCGGATTTTATCGAGCATGTCGGCCGCGCAGCCGTAAAGCGCGTTCTGCTCGCAAAGTTCCGCCATGCCCGCCAGCAGGGATACGGCGCGCCTCCTTTGCGGGGCGGGCATCCGGGCATAGTAAGCGCCCAATCTCAATGCCGAAGGCGCTGCCGCTTTCAGGATCGCCCGCGCCTCCGCCTCCATGCCCTCCGCCGCGCACAGCCTTGCGGCGTCCAGGAAAAGGGCGCAGACCCGCGAATCAACAAGCCCCTCGCGGTCGGCCAGCGCAGCGGATTGGAGAATCGGATTGACGACGGCGTCAAGAACCAAACGGCGGCGTCCGGGCAGGCCGGAGGCTGCGCAAAGCTCCGCAGCGCGGAGCAGTTCCTCGGCGATTTCCCCCCCCATTCTTGGTTCGTTCTTCCACTGCGCCGCGTTTCGGACTGCCAATATTGAGGCGACCAGCGCGGCGTCCGCCGCCTCGCGGGTGGGGCGTCTTTCGCGATGCAGCTCAACCTCGGCCAGAAGCATCCACGCGCTCGGCGATTCGTGATTTCGTCGCGCGAAATCCTCGGCCTCGCGGCGGGCGTCGTCATGGCGCTCCAGTTGGGCCAGTCGCCTGATGATGTCAATTCGCGCGGCCTCGTAATGAGGCGCAAGCCGCCTGAGCCGGAGCAGGAATTCGAGCGACAGTTGCGGAGACCCGAGCCGATGGAAGAGATCGGCAGCCTTTTTTAACCCATAAAGATGATGCGCCGGCTGAAGCCCGGTCGAAATCGCCGAAGCGGTCGCATGGACAGCCTTGTTCGCCGCGTCCTGATCCGGGCCGATGCGCGCCTGCCATTCGGATGCGCGGGCGTATGAGCAGTCCGAGGCATACTCGTTGATAAAGACATTTGAGAAAACCATGAAGACCACGGCGAGCGTCGTCCAGCACAGGATTCGGACTGCCTTGCTCCGGGCGGCAGGCGCAGCGAGGAGGATTGCGTCCGCCGTCTCGGCCGGCAGCCCCTCGCCGGCGGCGGTCATCGCGCCGAACAGCGCCCAGAAGATCGGCGCCACGTCCCAGAACCGCAGGCTCACGCTGAATGCGTTGGCCAGCAACATCCCGCATAGCCCGGAAGTCAGCGCAATCGTTGTCGCGCGGTGGCGCGCGTCAGGCTCACTGCGCATCGCCGAGCGCGTCATCACGATGGGAACAATGATCGCGAGCATGAACAGGACGAAGCCGACGATGCCAAGCTCGGACAGTATCTGGAGGTATTCGTTGTGCGCGTTTGCGGAGATGCCCTGCCGCACCCAGAAATGGTCGTTTGCGTTCGCAAGCTCGAAGGCCGGATAGACGCTCAAGAAATTGCCGTAACCCCAGCCCGTCAGCGGGCGCGCGCGGAACATCTCCAGCGCTCCGGCTCCCAGGAAAGTCCTGACGGCCATCGTTGATCCCGGAGCATTGGCTCCGTTCCAGAAAGCGCCCCACGCCGCGTCATTCAACAATACAAAATAACACCCCGCCGCGGCGGACAGGAAAGCCGCGCCCAGTATGAATGCCCCGGCCCGCGATCTTGAAAATCCAAACGGCAGCAGCGCCAGCGATGCGGCAACCGCAATGTTCCCCGACAACGATCCGGCGAGCCACGCCGCGCCAAGAACCACCGCCAATCCGATCAGTAGGCTTGCGGCGCGGAAGGCCAGAACGCGCTTCGAGTCGCCCGCGAACTGCCCGCCGGCCTTCCCGAAAAACGCGCTCAGGGCGGAAATCAACCTGACCGTCAGCAGCGCGGCCGCCGGGGCGAGAAGCGGGCCGACGAAATTAGTGTTCCCGAACGGGCGCTGCACGGCCATCGGAAACCGACTGCCCGAGAATGGCGCGATCAGAAGCCCGGCATTGTCCAGCAGTCCGAACGCCGCGGCCGCGACGGTGAGAACCGCGTAGGTCCAGACGACAAGCTGAAAATCGCGCCGGCAGCGCAACGCCCTGCGGACGACAAGCGCCGGGATCGCGTAAAGCAGCGCGAAGGGAATTCCGCGCAGAACCATCTCGCGCGTCCCGTCCGTCGGGGCGAAGAAATAACTGATGCACGTCCACGCAAGATAAAGGATCATAAGGATGGGAAATATCCGGAGCGGGCCGTCCGAACCCAGGAGAAAACGTCTTACTCGCGAAGTCCTGCCGCCGGGCAGTCCATCAACGTTCTTTGCGACGCGGACAAGCGGGAGATATCCCGCCGCCATCATCCCCAACAGTAGTCCGCATCCCAGGGCGACCGCCGGAATTTTGGGGTAGGTTTCATAACGGCTGCGCAGTGCCGGCATCCAGAGTTTCGATATTGCCAGCATTCCTCCGCACGTCATACCCATGACCGCGATCAGGGCGATGGAATGGGAAGGGCCTGTCCCGATCTGCTCCTTGTGAAGGGGGCGCATTCCCATCCGCTCTACCACATTGGGATACGGTCAAGCTGGACCAGCGACTCGTTGCGCAGGTAGTAATTTGCGTAACTGGACCAGCCGTAATCCTTCGGAGTCCCGGTCTGTCCGTGGCGTACCGGGTTCTCATGCAGGAAGTTCAACGCGTCGTTGAGCTTCTCCTCGGGCACGACGCGGACGCCCGCCACCGACCTGAAGAGCGGTTTCGGCAGTCCGGAAACCGCGCTGAGATGATGCGTAACGTAAGCCGTCAGCGGAACCAGGATATCGTCAAAGGAACGCCCCTCCGCCGGCGAGATAAGCAGGTGATAATGGTCCGGAAGGATGACGTAGCCGGCCAGTTGATAAAGCCCCCTGGCGCGGAAGAAGTTGATATTGTCAAGGAGCAGACGCTTATGGCCGTCGGATTCCAGAAGATTGCTTCCTCTCTTCGCGCAGTGCGTGATGAGGTAGTATTCCTCATAGAAGACAATCGCGTCCGAATCCATTGTCCTATCCCCTTCTCCCATGGGGAGAGCATGTCGCCGCGCAAAACGGCTTTTCTTTCTCCCGCCGGGAGAATGCGGCGCGAAGCGACGGATGAGGGAAGTGATAAGAAACTGCCTGTCATCCGTCGTTCATCGCGCAAGTCCGCTAGTACTTCCTCGTCGGCGGAACCACTGACGTCTTGATGTCCCTGACGCCCAGCGCGTCCTTCTGCAACAGCGCCTGCGTCTGAGCGGAAAGTCCGTATAGCTTGATGAAGCCTTCCGCCGCCTTGTGGTCGAATGTGTCTCCTATGTCGTACGTCGCAAGGGACTTGGCGTAGAGGCTGACGTCGCTCTTGACGCCCGCTTTCGTGGCTGACCCCTTGTAGAGCTTCATTCGCACGTCGCCGGACACGCACCGCTGACTGGAGCGGACGTACGCCATCAGGTCCTGATGAAGGGCCGTGTACCAAAGCCCGTTGTAGACCAGGTCGGCGTAGAGCGTTGCGACGTAATATTTGAATCTGACCTGATCCTTCGACATCGTCAGGCTCTGCAAGGCTCTGTGCGCCGTGTGCAGCACGACAGCCGCCGGGGCTTCGTAAGTCTCGCGCGACTTGATGCCGACCAGCCGGTTCTCCATCATGTCAATGCGCCCGACGCCGTGTTTGCCGGCGATCTCGTTCAAGGTCTTTATGAGCGCGATGCCGCCCATTTTCCTGCCGTCCAGCGCCACCGGAATGCCCTGCTCGAAAGTGATCGTGATGTATTTCGGTTTGGCGGGGGCCTCGTCCGGCTCGACTGTCCAGGTGTACGGCCCCTTCGGCATCTCGTTCCACGGATCCTCCAGCATGCCGCACTCGACCGACCGGCCCCAGATGTTTTCGTCAATGCTGAAGGGGCTTTTCTTGGTGGCTTCCACCGGAATGCCGTGTTCGGCGGCGTAGTCAATCTCCTGATCGCGCGTCATCGTCCATTCCCGCAGCGGGGCGACGATCTTGAGCTTCGGATTCAGCGTGCGGCAACCGATCTCCATGCGGACCTGGTCGTTGCCTTTGCCGGTGGCGCCATGCGCTACGGCGACGGCGTTCGTCTTTCGCGCGACGTCAACCATGTATTTGGCGATCAGCGGCCTGCCCAGCGAGGTGGCCATCGGATACTGGCCTTCGTATAGCGCGTCAGCCTGAAGCGACGGCCAGACGAAGTAGTCAACGAAGTCCTGCTGCCCGTCAATCAGGATGGACTCGACCGCGCCGATCTTGATCGCCTTCTTGCGGGAGGCCTCAAGGTCTCGCGTCGCCGCTCCCATCTGCACGCAGACGCACACGACGTCCAGATCATATGTCTCATTAAGCCAGCGGATTGCCACGCTGGTGTCCAATCCGCCCGAATAGGCCAGAACTATCTTTCCGCGCTTGCTTTTAGCCATTTCAGACTCCGAATCCTTTCCTTCCATGATTGGCGGCGCCGCATCCTGTCGCCTGACAGTCCGATTCCCACGGCGCAGGCCATGCCTGAAAGTCAGGACGGCATTTTATTACACAGAGGCGTGAAAGTCGAGATATCGGGACAAGAAAATGCGCCGCATGTCAATGCCGGCAGTCCGTAAATCGAGCCGCCGCTCAACGGATATTCTTCTCAAAACGGCATTGATTCGGACCCGGGGCAATCGTATAATTCAACTGTCCAGTTGAAATTTCCGGTTGACTTGCCCGGGAGGAGCGCGGCAATGAGCGTGAGAAAAGACGGGGAAGAAACGCGGCGGAAGATAATGGAGGCCGCGTGCAGTGTCTTTGGCGAGAAGGGCTACCGCGACGCGACGCACGCGGAGATATGCCGCCTTGCCGGAGTCAACACGGCCGCCATAAACTACCACTTCCGCTCCAAGGACGCGCTCTACAAGGCGACGTGGGAACATGTGGCAGATGAGATGGACAAACTCTATCCCATTGACGGCGGCGCGGGGCCTGACGCCCCAGCCGATGAAAAGCTCAAGGCGTTCGTGCGAGCCATGCTGATGCGGATTCTCGACGACAAGATGGGCCATTTCCATCGGCTCAGGATGATGGAAATTGTGAACCCGACGGGACTGATTGACGAAGCCCTGGACGCCCGGATCAGGGAGCGGCGCGAATACACTCTCGGCGTCATAGCTGAACTTCTCGGACCGAAAGCCTCCCGCGAAGATCTGGAAATGTGCGAGATGAGCCTTGTCAGCCAGTGCAGGATGATAGGCCACAAACGCCCCGGCAAGCGGCGCGGGCCGCCCTGGAACTTTACCTTCAAGGATGTTGACCGCCTTTCCGAACACATCGCGCTATTCTCTCTTGCCGGCATGAAGGCGGTCCGGGAGCGCATCGAGGCAGGATGACGGGGATACGAACGGCAACATTGAAGAAGCGGAGATTCGATGAGAGATAATGATAAGCAATCGCCTCAGGCCCGATTCCGGCCGGCGATGATACTGATACTGGCTTTCATGGTTTCCTGTAAAACGCAGGTCAAAGACATTGAGCCGCCGGCCCATATGCCGGGGACCTTTTCAACCTCCGGGGAAACCGCAACCCCGGCGAAGTGGTGGTCCGCCTTCGGCGATCCGCGGCTGGACTCGCTTGTGGATGAGGCTCTCCTGCGAAACTTCACGCTGAAAACCGCCTGGGACAGGCTGGACCAGGCGCAGGCGTCGGCGTCCGCGAGTTGGGCGGGATTCTGGCCCAGTCTGGACGGCTCCGCGAACTGGACGCGATCCCTGAACAGTATGGAGGGACGCGACAGGCAGTATGGAACTGAATATACACTCGGCCTTGCGGCAAGCTACGAGATTGACCTCTGGGGGCGCGTCAGGGCGACTAAAGACGCGGCGGAACTTGAACTTCTGGCCACGCGCGAGGATTTGAGCGCGGCCGCAATCACGCTCTCGGCCCAGGTCGCAGGATCGTGGTACCAACTTGTTGAATTAAGGGGTCAACTGGCGCTGCTTGACGAGCAGACGCGGACCAACGAGAGCTATCTGGAGGTCGTCACCCTGAAATTCCGTAGCGGGCAGGCCACCGCGACGGACGTGCTTCAACAGCGGCAACTGGTCGAGTCAACAAAAGGGGAGCGCGCGCTGGTCGAATCAGGCGCGAAGGTGCTGGAGTACCAGTTGGCCGTTCTGCTGGGCGCCGCGCCGGGGAGCAGGGATTTCGATTACGCAGGCGGACTGCCGGAATTGCCGCCGCTTCCGGAGACGGGCGTTCCCGCCCGATGGATGCGGCAGAGGCCGGACCTGCGCGCGGCGGAGTTGCGCGTGCAGGCTGCGGACAGGCGCGTGGCGGCGGCAATAGCCGACCGCTTCCCACGCTTGAGCCTGACGGCCCGGGCGGAAACCAGCGCCGAACGCACGCGCGATCTCTTCGATAACTGGCTTGCCGGTCTGGCGGCCAATGTCGCCGCCCCGATCATTGACGGCGGCAGAAGGCGGGCCGAGGTCAGGAGAACGCGCGCGGTCGCAGCCCAACAACTCGACTCCTACGGCCAGACCTTGCTGACATCGCTCAAGGAGGTGGAGGAGGCGCTGGTGAAAGAAGACCGTCAGGCGCAATACGTCGCAAGCCTGCAACTACAGCTTGACCTTTCCCGGCAGGCGACGGAGCAGACCCGCGAGAATTACACCAAGGGCGGAGCCGACTTCACGAGATACCTCACGACGATGCTTTCGCACCAACGCCTTCAGAGGACGCACCTTCAGGCCCGCAGGCAGCTCGTCGAGTATCGCATAAGCCTCTACCGGGCGCTCGGCGGCGGCTGGGAGATGGAGCGGCCCGGCAAGAAAGACGATGGCGACAACAGCGGAAACACAACAGGACAAGCACAGGAAAACGGAAAATCATGATGACGAACGGAACTGAATCGGGAGCCCCGGGCAGACAGGGCGATCCGCAGCGCAGCGGCAGGATGGGAAAGATCGCGGGATTCGCGATAGGCGCCGCAATGCTGATTGTCGGCGCGGCGATCTCAGTATGGTGGTTGAAGAATCCGCCGAAGGCGGAACGCAAGCCCCGCGAGGCGCAGGCCGCGCTCGTGGAAGTCCGCAAACTAGAGGCCGGGACACATTCGGTCGCAGTTCCGGCGATGGGAACAGTCGTGGCCGCGAAACGGATCAAGTTCGCTTCCCGCGTCGGCGGGGAGATTGTCGAGGTCGCCGATAATTTCATGCCCGGCGGCAGCTTCAAGGCCGGCGATAAGGTTCTGAAAATCGAGCAGGTTGATTATGAGTTGGCCCTTCAGCAAACCAGGGCGGAACTGCTGCGGCGCAAGGCCGAGGCGGAGCAGCGTGCGGCGGACATAGCCCTGCGCGATGCGGACCTGAAGCAGGCCGACGTCAAGCTGGAAAACAGCGCGAACCAGATAGCGTTGAAGGATGCCGACGCCATCCGCGCCGAGGCGGCGTGGAAGATTGAAAAGGGGCAGCAGTCCGTCGCCAAGCGGGAATATGAACTTCTCGGCAAGGAAGCTGCGGAAGAAGACAGGGAACTGATGCTCAGGCAGCCCCAACTGGCCACTGCCCAAGCCCAATATGATGCCGCGAAGGTGGCAAAGCGAGTAGCTGAGACGGATAGAAAGGCCGCGGAGATCTCAAAACTGTCAGCTGAAACCCAGAGGAAATCCGCCGATTTCGCGGCTCAGGCCGCCGCGGCATACGTCATGGCCGCCGAGGCGTCGCTGGGCAAGGCGGAGCTTGATCTGGAGAGGACGAACGTCAAAGCGCCGTTCAACGCGATTGTGGCGACAAAGGCCGTTGATTGCGGCGCACAAGTGGCGGTCGGCGCAGAGCTTGCGTCGCTGGTCGGGACGGATGAGTTCTGGATCGAGGCGACGGTTCCGGTTGACCAGTTGAAGTGGATCAGCGTTCCCGGCCTGAATGGAGACGCCGGATCGAAGGTCCGAATCTTCCACGAGGCGGCGTGGGGGCCGGGCGTTTTCCGCGAGGGCGTCGTGCGGCGCATGATGACGGAGCTTGAGCCGCAGGGGCGCATGGCGCGGCTGATCGTCAGCGTCGCCGACCCGCTAGAGTATGACTCCGCAGAGGGGGCGAAGCATCCCTTGATACTGGGTTCCTACGTCAGAATGGAAATCGAGGGAAAGGAGATCGGCAATGTCGTGCGGATCGAGCGCAATTGTCTTCATGACGGAGACAGGATATGGGTGATGCGCCCGGACAATACGCTGGCGATACAAAGCGTCGAGATCGAATGGAGCGATAATCTGGAAGTGTATATTTCCGGCGGTCTTGAGGATGGGGATATGCTGGTGACGACGGATCTTGGCGCTCCTGTTCAGGGAATGGCGCTCAGGACCGAAGCGCAGACTCAGGGGAGGCCGGAGGGCGGCCCACAGCAGAAAGGGCGCGAAGGGAAGCAACCGGAGGCGCGGCCATGACTGAACTCCCGCTGGAAAAGGAAAACAAGGGAGCCGTAGCATGGATGGCCCGCCACTCGGTCGCGGCAAATCTGGCAATGCTTCTGTGCCTGGTTGGCGGCTTCATTGCGCTCAGAAACACAAAACAGGAGGTATTCCCGGACATCACCTTCGACGCGGTGACCGTGCAGGTCGCCTATCCCGGCGCGACGCCAGAAGACGCGGAGAACGGAATCCTGCTTGCGGTCGAAGAAGCAGTGCAGGGACTGGACGGCGTTGACGAGGTTACAGCCACGGCGTCAGAGGGCGGCGGCGTTGTCACTGTCGAGATGCTGCTTGGGGCCGACCTTCAGAAGCTGGCCAACGAGATACAAAACGAGGTGGACAGGATCACCACCTTCCCGGAGGACGCCGAGGAGCCTGAGATAAGGATTGTTCAAAATAAGCGCGAGGTTTTGACCGTAGTGCTGTATGGCGATGCCCCTGATACCGTTCTTCACAGGCTCGGAGAACAGGCCAGGGACCAGTTGCTACAGGACCCCGGCATCACACAGGTTGATCTTTCCGGCCTGCCGTCGCTGGAGATCGGGATTGAGATTTCCCAGGAAAACCTCAGGCGATACGGGCTGACAATTGAGGAGATCGCCCGGCGTCTCGGCAACGCCTCCGTTGACCTGCCCGGCGGCGGCCTGAAGACTGAGACCGGAGAGGTGCTTGTGCGCGTCAAGGAGCGTCGCGATTACGGAAAACAGTTCGCCGAACTGCCGATAATCACGACGCCGGACGGCGCACAGGTGCGGCTGGGCGACGTGGCCAGGATTGACGACAGCTTCGCCGACACCGACCGCTTCACGCAATTCAACGGCCATCGAGCAATCACTCTTGACGTCTACAGGGTTGGCGATCAGACCCCAGTATCCGTTTCCGACGCGGTGAAGCGCCAATTAGCGGAGATCGAGAGCGATCTTCCACCGGGTATTGATATTGCTATAAGGGACGATAGGTCGGACACTTATAAACAGCGCGTCGAGCTTCTCTTGAAGAATGGGGCGATGGGGCTGGCCCTTGTAATGATCTCCCTCGGCCTGTTTCTTGAAGCCAGGCTCGCTTTCTGGGTGATGATGGGCATACCGGTGTCATTCCTGGGTGCCTTCCTCTTCCTGCCGCATGTTGACATAACGATCAATATGATGTCCTTGTTCGCTTTTATCATCGCGCTGGGCATTGTGGTTGATGACGCGATCGTAGTCGGTGAAAACGTATACACCTATCACCAGTCCGGGGTTCCCTTCCTTCGCGCGGCGATAATCGGAACGCAGGAAGTCGCATCTCCAGTCGTATTCAGCGTCCTTACGAACATTGTAACCTTCATACCGATATATTTCATACCCGGCACCATGGGAAAGATTTTCAAAATGGTGCCCGTCGTGGTTTGCATGGTCTTTGCCATATCGCTTCTTGAATGCCTTTATGTCCTGCCGGCGCATCTTGGGCATCATCGCGAAAGGCGCAGACGCGGCATCAAGAAATGGCTGCACGAAAGGCAGCAGGCTTTCAGCAAGTGGTTCATGAGACAGGTACAGGATCGTTATGGCCCCGCCCTGGCCTTCACCATGCGCCATCGTTACGTCACAGTCGCTGCGGCTCTGACTTTTCTTGTACTGTGCCTGTCCTACGCGCTGAGCGGAAGGATGGGCCTGGAACTTTTCCCGATCGTGGAATCCGATTTCGCCGACGCGCGGCTCGTGCTGCCGTACGGGGCGCCAGTCGAAAAAACCGAAGCCGCGATGAAGCGCATCGTCGCCGGGGCTGAAAAGATAATCGAAGAATCCGGGCATCCGGAATTGGTGAAGTCAATCCTGGCGGAGGTCGGCAATGGCGGCGGCCATATGTGCCGCGTGCGCGTGGAACTGGCCGAGGCGGAAGTGCGCGACAAGATAATGAGCACCCTGGAATTTACAAACCGATGGCGGCAGAAGGTCGGCGAAATCCCCGGGGTCGAATATTTGCGTTTCGCTTCCGACGCAGGCGGCCCCGGCGGCGGCAGCCGCCCGGTCACGGTCGAACTGAGCCATCGCAGCATCGAAGTGCTGGAGCAGGCCAGCGCCGACCTGGCCGAAACCCTTGCCACGTATCCCAAGGTCAAGGATGTAGACGACGGATTCCAGCCAGGCAAACAGCAACTTGACTTCACGATCAAGCCCGAAGGCAAGGCGCTGGGGCTTACGGCAAGGGATGTTGCGCGGCAGGTCCGGAGCGCGTTCTACGGCGCTGAGGTGCTGCGCCAGCAGCGCGGGCGCAACGAGGTGAAGATCATCGTTCGCCTGCCTGAAACCGAGCGCTCAACTGAACACACAATCGAAAGCCTGCTCATCCGCGCCCCAGCCGGCGCATTCGTCCCGCTAAAGGAGGTCGCCGACGTGAGTCGCGGACGGGCATACACGACTATAAACCGCCGCAACGGGCGCAGGGTGGTTCAGGTCTCCGCCGACATCGTGCCACGAAGCCAGGCCGGAGAGGTGCTGGCCGACCTGAAGGTCGGGGCGCTGCCGGAGCTGATACGCAAATATCCTGGGCTGATGTATAGTTTCGAAGGCCATGAGGCGGACATGCGGGAAAGCATGGGCAGTCTCAAGATCACATCTATTCTGGCTGTCATGGGGGTGTTTGTGCTGCTGGCCATCCCGTTCCGCAGCTACTCTCAGCCCCTGATCATAATGGTCAGCATTCCCTTCGGGGTGGTCGGCGCGATAATGGGCCACCTGGTTATGGGTTATAACCTCTCGATTCCCAGCCTGTTCGGCATTGTCGCGTTGTCTGGCGTGGTGATTAATGACTCCCTTGTAATGATTGAGTTCGCAAACAACAGGCTGAGGCAGGATGGGTTATCCCCCTGGGATGCGATTCATTCCGCTGCCATTCAGCGTTTCCGGCCAATAATGCTGACCACCCTGACCACGTTCGGCGGATTGGCCCCGATGATCTTCGAAAGGTCGCGTCAGGCTCGATTCCTTATCCCGATGGCATTGTCTCTGGGATACGGGTTGCTCTTTGCGACCCTTATCACCCTTGTCCTCGCCCCATCGCTATTTATGTTGGTTGCTGACGCCAAGCGCGCCAGCGCCGCAGTGGGCCGCGCAATGTCCCGTTCTGAAGATTGACCTGCATGTTGAACTCCCTCAGACGGTTCGCAGCATACTACCGCCCGCACAAGTGGCTGTTCATCCTGGACATGGCCACGGCCGTCATGCAGTCGGGATTCGCCATCTGCATCCCGATGCTCGTGCGAAACACGATCAAGTACGACCTCCCGGCCCAGGAAGTCAACCGCATCGCCGCCTCGCTTGGAATTGCCCTCGCGCTGGTCGGCCTTATGAGCCTTGCGTCATACGTCAACATACGTTTCGGCCATTACCTCGGCACGCGCATGGAGACGGACATGCGCGCCGACCTCTTTGGCCACCTGCAGAAGCTATCCTTTACCTATTTCGACAACACCAAGACGGGCCATATAATCTCCCGGATATCCAACGACCTTTTCACCATCGCCGAGGTCGCGCACCATGCTCCTGAAGACCTCTTCATATCGCTGACGACCATCATAGGGAGCTTTGCCCTGATGTTCAGCATCAGCCCGACCATGGCTGTCCTGTCCATCGCGCCCTTGCCCTTCATGGTTCTCTGGGGGGCCGTCTACGGCACGAAGATGCGCAGGGGATTCAAGACCGTCCGCGAGAGAATTGCCGACATCAACAGCAGCGTCGAGAATTCCATCCAAGGCATCCGGGAGGTGAAATCCTTCACCAACGAGGATCACCAGATCGGGAAATTCGGCGAGGTCAACAAAGAGTTCAAGAGCGCCAAGGAGGGCATGTATTCGATCATGGCGTCGTTCCACGGCGGGATGATGTTCATGATGGAGGCGTACAGCCTTGTGATAATCGGCGGCGGCACGGCGCTGGTCTACTACGGCAGGATTGACCTTGCGGACCTGATCGGCTTCCAGCTCTACGTGCCCTTCATAATCGGTCCGGTGAGACGGATGGTGAACTTCATCGAGCAGATGCAACAGGGGATGGCGTCGTTCGACCGTTTCATCGAGATCATGGACGTCGAGCCGGACATAGTGGACCGCCCCGGCGCCGTGGAACCCGGAGAGATCAAGGGAGATATCGCGCTCAAGGACCTGTGGTTCAAGTACGAGGGATCGGAGGACTGGGTTCTGCGGGACGTGAACCTGCGCGTGCCGGCCGGGTCGAGCGCGGCTCTCGTGGGGGAGTCGGGGGCGGGCAAGTCAACGCTGGCCGCGCTCATCCCGCGCTTTTACGAGGCGCAGAAGGGGACGCTCGCGATTGACGGGATTGACGTTCGGGACATTACGCAACGCGCCCTCAGGCGCAACATCGGCATCGTGCAGCAGAACGTCTTCATGTTCGACGCGACCTTGCGCGAGAACATCATGTTCGGCGATCCGCAGGCCGGCGACGAGCAGCTTGTGGAGGCGGCGAAGAACGCGAACATATACGAGTTCATAAAGTCGCTGCCTGACGGATTCGATACGCAGGTCGGCGAGCATGGCGTGAAACTCTCCGGCGGGCAGAAGCAACGCGTCTCAATCGCGCGCGTGTTCCTGAAGAATCCGCCGATACTCATTTTCGACGAGGCGACATCGTCCCTGGACACCGAATCCGAAAGCCTTATCCGCTCGGCAATGGAGAAACTCTCCGAGGGACGGACAACAATCATTATCGCCCACCGCCTCTCGACGGTCCGCAACGCCGATTACACCTACGTCCTGCGAAGCGGGCGGATCGTCGAGGAGGGGACGCACGACGAGTTGATGGGGCGCAACGGGTATTACAGCGAGCTGCACGCGCACAGCGTGTTCTGACTTTCCTTGGTGCGGTCGTCCGCTTAGCGGACGCGCTTGCCGCCGCCTTGCCGTTGGCGAAGCTTCCTTCGCATCGAGGGACGAGACACGGACATTGCACGGACGATGCACGGGAAGCCCTGAGCCGGCAGTGGCGCGGACTGCGGAGCCGGGGTATGCTGTCGGCGCGGCGATGAGAAGCGTCTTGCGGCGCATGGCGCACTTCCGGAGACCCGACATGAAAAATCAGAAACCAATCTGCGTTGTAATTGCGATTGCATTGATCTCAGCATTCCACGCGGCAGTCTGCACCGCAGAAACCAGCGATATCCAGACCGGCAAGGGGCATCGCTTCGCGGCGACGGATTACTCCGGCGGCAAGGTGTTCATCGTCGCGCCCGACGGGAAGGTCGAGTGGGAGTATCCCGCCGCGAACTGCAACGACCTCTGGGCGCTGCCGAACGGGAACCTGCTCTTCAACACCGGGCACGGCGTTGCGGAGGTCACGCGCGACAAGAAGGTCGTGTTCTCATACGAATCGAAGAGCGAAATCTACGCATGTCAGCGCCTTGCCGACGGCAACACCTTCATCGGCGAATGCAACGGCGGGCGATTGCTGGAGGTCAGCCCGGCAGGAAAGATCGTCAAGGAAATCCGCCTGCTGCCGGAGGGTACGGACGGCGGGCACGTCTACATGCGCAACGCGCGGAAGCTCCCGAACGGGCATTATCTGGTCGCGCACTACGGCGAGGAGAAGGTGCGGGAATACGACGCCGGCGGAAAAGCCGTCTGGGAGACTGCCGCGCCCGGCGGCCCGCACAGCGTTGCGCGGCTCAAGAATGGCAACACGCTCATCGCGTGCGGGGACATGAAGAAACAGGCGACGGTTTTTGAAGTTAACCCGGAGGGGAAGATCGTCTGGAAGATCGCACACGATGAACTGCCCGGGATTTCTTTGAAATTCATGACCGGATTCCAGAGGCTGCCGAACGGGAACACGGTCATGTCCAACTGGGTGGGGCACGGCGAGTTCGGCAAGGCCCCGCACATCATCGAGGTCACTCCGGACAAGAAGGTCGTGTGGACATTCCAGGATCACGCGACGATGAAGACCATCTCAAGCGTGGTCGTCCTTGACGCGCCGGGGGATGCGTTGAAGGACGAGGTCATTCACTGATTCTCATCGGATGAATGTTGCCATTACGGTATGGCATAGGACGCTTTCAGGCAGATAACCATTGTGACCTGCCGGTTCCTGGGTCCTCCATCCGAGCGCAATGCGATGGAAGGTCGTCATTAGTATATGTCAGGAGTTATTTCGCATATCTTTTTGCCGCAGCCTCAAGCCAATAAGCTCCGCGTGGCGCGTGTGCTAGAGCATGTAACAGATATGTGCGTTCAAGTTTGGTCTTGCCCATGGCAGAACATATTCGCGCAAAGTGATAGCTCAGTTCGGGCTGGGCGAGCAGATTTCCCCTTTGGTTCCAGAGAACGTAGTAGGCCTTCTTAGTCCTGGCCCTCTCGAAGAGAACACGGGCGAATATGAGATTCCATTCCCAGTTGTCGGGGTCGGATTCAAGGGCCTGCCTGATTGTGTTTTCCGCTTCCTCAAGCTGCTCGAAACGAGTGTGCCGAATCTGGCAGCTCTGCGCGCTTTCCAGCAGCAGAGCTGCCATTGCTGCTTTCAGGATGGGATCAGCTTGATACTTCGACTTCGTCAACACATCACGGCAGATGTTTATTCCTTTTACTATATCCCCCCTTGCTGATGCCAGCCTGCTCAGAGCTACGGCCAATTCTGTATTGTCATGGTATAGCAACTTGTTGGCGTCAGTGTCATCCCACTTGCCGAAGTCGGCTTCAGCCTCATCCAGTCTTCCAAGGTCAAGATAAACACGGCCTCTGACATTGAGTGAAACAACCTCTGGAACTTTTCCGAGCAACTTGAGAGATATCTCAAACTTACCGGCGCGACGATATGCTTCGGCAGCATTGATCGTTGTTAATGCATGAAACACAGGATCATCAGCCACTTTTCCACTGAGTTCGTCATAGATTATTGCTGCCCGCCGGTTCATGCCCACTTGCAGGCAAAGTTCGGCTACGTCCATCATGCGCTCACGCTCATCCTTGTCAGGCGCGGATACGGTTGAGAACGCCTGCAACGTCTCAAACGCTTTTCTATCGGATATCAAGTCCGACAAGCCCAGTGCAAGGTTGAGGGCGTATTCCCGGCATCCCGGAGCCAGGTCGCGCGCTTTCTGCAATTGCTCGACGCCCTCCTCGCGACTTCCTACCATCAGGAGCGCAAGCCCGTGGTTGCCGAGCGCTTGCGGCGAGTTGGGATTGCGCTGCGCGGCATCGGCCCAGAAAGTCAGGGAATCCCGCCAGACAGGCATCTGCTGCCACGCGGCAATGCCGTAGACGCCAATAACAATCGCGTAGATCAGTTCCGGCCTTTTCAGGATTACTGCTTTTTCTTTGAGATAAGCGCCGAGCGTAACCAACGCCTGTCCGATCAGGATGCTGACTGCAATGCCTGGAAGGTATGTGTAACTGTCGGCCAGGGAGCGCGAGTCGGGGATGGTCTGGATAACTCTCGGCAATATCCCGAGTGGAAAGCAAAGCAGGGCACAGCATACCCACGGCGCGCGCTTGAAAGTGAAAATTGCCAGGCCAACAAACGCAAGGCAACCAGCAACGGCAAGCGAATATGCGCCCGTCCGCAGCGACACGGGTTCAGGCAGCACGTACTCCGCGCAAAGGTTTGCCGGGAAAACTATCTTTCCAGCATGGAAGCAGAGGCTGAAGCAAGTGACCAATGGGTTGACAGGGAAGTCTTTGTGTTCAGTCCAATACACATCCAAGGATGGCATTACCAAGTCAATAACAGCAAATGCAATGATCAGCAGCATCGGCGCGGCGAGCATGAGTTTCCTGATGACAACCTGCATGACGATCCGCAAACGCTCGATAAAGGCCGTCGGCGCGACCTCGTCATGTCTTACATCAAGGGGGAACGTGTCCAGAAAGGCGTCAACCAGCACAAGCAGCAACGGCCAGGCGCAAATGGTCGGACAGGCCCCCGCCGCAAACAGGAATGCGACTGCGCAGAACCAGTAACTCGGCATGGAGAAAGCCGGTTCGATTGACGCCCCGCAGAATGTCCGCAAATGCTCCCTGAGCCTGAAATACAACAGGCCGCACACGAGGCAGAAGAACAATCCCAGAATGTCCGGCAGTCCCATGACCCACGCGACGGACTCGACCCGCAGCGGATGCAGCGCCCAGAGTAGAACCCCCGCAGCAGACGGCAGGGACTTGAAACCTATCTTGCGGCATATGACATAAATCAGCCCGGCATTGAGCGCGTGAAACAGGACATTTATGGCGTGATACCCGTTCGGAACCATCTCGAAAAGACGGTATTGCCCCGCTTGTGCGAGGCCGAGAACAGGCGCCGGAACTCCATCCTGCGCATATTCAAAAATGCGGTGGACGTCTTTGAGGATGGGGTTAGATCGCAGGAAAGCAAATTCGCGATTGACGAATTCAAAGCCGATAGTGCGGGCGAAGAAGGCGAAGACGACGATGGCCAGCAATGCGGCATGTAGGGTGGGTGCTCCGCACCCACGCGATGGTTTCTCTTCGCTTCCCGCTGGCGGCGTCGCCTGCAAACGGTCATTCACCGCTGTTTCCGCGTTCGCGCCGTTCCCAGCTTTGGTTTTGTTCCGCTCGTCTTCCATTGCGTTTACATGTTGAAAAGCGGCGAATCGCCCGTAGATTCCTTCAATCTCTCAAATGCCAGGCTGATGTATTCCTCGTCAATCTCAAAGCCAACAAACGGAATGTCCAGTTTCGCGCAAGCGACCGCCGTGCTTCCCAGGCCCAGGAAGGGGTCAACCACCAGCCGCGTCCGCTCCAGCCCATGCAGAAGCACGCACATCGAGGGCAGACGCACCGGAAAGGTCGCGGGATGTGGGCGTTCCTTATTACGCGATTGAATCGTCTCATATGGTATGAACCAGACATTCCCCCGGCAATGCCTGTCCTTGCCCGCCGCCTTCCACCTTTTTACATTCGACTTGTCCTGATACGGCACTCCGATTGCCGTCCGGTCAAGCGGGGTATCCCCATTCGACGTGAGGTGGAAAATGTACTCGTGGCAGTCATTCAGGTAGCGCAAGCTCTGCACAGGCTTATAGTGGCCGACGACCAGATCGCCGGAGCGTCCCGGGTAGTTGCCCATGTCGTCGCGATCAATCGCAATTGACTTCGCCCAGTGTATGACGTTTTGGAGCGCAAAAAACTCCCGCGCTACTGAGAGCACCTCGAACGGTACCCACGGATCGCTGGGCATTCCGCCGACGTTCAAGAAGAACGACCCCTCCGCTGCAAGTATGCGCTTCACCTCTTCCAGCCACTTCCGCGTCCATTCCAGATATTCCCGGCGCGACGCCGTATCGTCGTAACTCCGGTATTTTACGCCGATATTGTACGGGGGAGAAGTGACGACAACATCAGCGCATCCGGCATCGAGCCGACTGGCCATGCCTTCCACGCAATCCTGATTCCAGAACCGGAACCGGATCGTCTTGTCTCCCCTTGTAATTATCTTTTCGAGGCAGGAGTCCATGTTTTCACGCGACTTGCAAAGCCGCCGGACAACGCTATCATATCCAATGAGCAATCGCAAGAAGGCCGGGGCGTAGGGGCGGGTTTCAAACCCGCCCCTACAGCGAGTGGCATGTTTCGTGTTTCATCGTTGTTGTTTTGTCAGGAGGTAGGGGCGCAGCATGCTGCGCCCCTGCGGCAGGCGCATTGTTTTTCAGGTGATCGAAGTCAATCAAAATTTTCAGGCAAGGTGAAAGATGAAAGCGGCAGTCTACGAGGGAATCAGGAACGTAGTCGTCAAGGAAGTCCCCACCCCGAAATGCGGCCCGCGCGAAATCCTGCTCAAGGTGCTCGGTTGCGCCGTGTGCGGAACTGATGTCAGAATCTACCACTACGGCCACGCGACCGTCACCCCGCCCGCGATAACGGGCCATGAAATAGCGGGCGAGATTGCCGAGGTCGGCTCGGAGGTCTCCGGATACAAGGTCGGCCAGCGCTGCATCGTCGTCACGCCCGTCGGCTGCGGCGTGTGCAAGTACTGCCGGGAGGCCAGGCCGAACATCTGCGCGACGTTCAAGGCTATCGGCTACCACTTCCCCGGCGGCTTCGCGCAATACTGCCTCATCAACGAGCGGGCCGTCGCCCAGGGCAACATCATCATCGCCCCGGACGGCATGGACCCGGACCTGATGTCCATCGTTGAGCCGTTCTCCTGTGTCATCAACGGGCAGGAGTACCTTGACGTGCAGTTGGGAGAGACGGTTGTCGTCATCGGCGCGGGGCCGATCGGCAGCATGCATGTCGAGCTTGCCAAGGCTCGCGGGGCCGGCAAGGTCGTCCTGATGGACGTTTCCGACAGCCGCCTCGATCTTGCAAAGAAGCAGGGGCTTCGCGCGGACCTCATTTTCAACAACATGAAGGAAGACCCCGTCAAGCGGATCATGGCGGAGACGGACGGGCTTGGCGCGGAGGTCGTGATCGTCGCCTGCGGGGTTCACGCCGCGATGCAGCAGGCCGTGCTGATGACGGCCAAGCGCGGGCGCGTGAGCTTCTTCGCGGGGCTGCCGAAGGACAAGCCGACGCTGGATATTGACGCCAATGCCCTGCACTACCGTGAGATTTCGGTCTACGGCGCGTTCGCTTCGTGCCCACGCCAGTACGTCCAGGCCCTCCAGACCATCGCAGCAGGGGCGATCAACGCGGCGGGCATCGTCACGGCGCGTTTCCCGCTGGACAGGATGGTCGCCGCATACGAGGCCGCCCAGACGGGCGAAAACCTGAAGGTCGTCGTCCAGCCGTGGGCGTAGGTTTGGGGAAGATTCATGAATCATGCGTATTCAGGATTTCCTGCGCAGTTGCTAAGTTCCCCCTTTGCTGTAAAGTTAACCCTCTCCCTCCGGGAGAGGGGGGACCGCGACGCCCGCTTCGGGCAAGCGGTGGGTGAGGGGGGGGGGCGACGGGGCGAATGTGCCGCAGGATTCTCCCCCCTCATCCGCCGCGCCGGTCACGGCGCGCCACCTTCTCCCCGTGGGAGAAGGGGAACGACTTGTTTGCATTTTCAAAGGATAGTGGAACGCCGTTCGCTTGAAGTGAATAGCCTCCCCGCGGCCGCGGTAAAAGTAACGAAAGGCATTCGATAATGCTCGACATCAAATTCATCCGCCAAAACCCCGACCTCATCAAACAGGCTGCGCAGCGCAAGCGCATTGACGCCGACGTTGACCGCCTGCTGGCCGTGGATTCGAGGCGGGTAGAACTGATAACCAGAACGCAGGAACTCCAGGAACTCCGCAACAGGACCAACGATCAGATCAAGAAGGCGGCGGCAGAGGAAAAGGGCAAATTGATCGCGCAGATGAAGGAAGTCTCAGGCCAGATCAAAGACCTTGAAGCCGAAATGCGTGGCGTTCAGGAGGAATTCGACCGCCTGCTGCTGACCATGCCGATGCCGCCCGCCCCGGAAGTGCCGGATGGCAAGGACGATACGGAGAATGTGGAGGTCCGCAAATGGGGCGAGGTCCCGAAATTCGATTTCGCCCCGAAGGATCACGTTGATCTCGGCGCGGCGCTGGACATCATTGACATCCCTCGCGGCGCAAAGCTCTCCGGCTCCCGCTTTTACTATCTTAAGGGCGACGGGGCGATGCTGGAATGGGCAGTCCTTCAGTTCACCCTGAATCACATGACGAAGAAGGGCTTTGTCCCCATGATCGTGCCGGTGCTGGCGCGGGAACACGCCATGACCGGCACGGCCTACTTCCCCGGCGGCGAGGAGCAGGCCTACACGGTTGAGAAGGACGAGCTATTCCTCGTCGGCACCGCCGAGGTTTCCCTGACGGCCTACCATTACGACGAGATTCTGACGGAGGCCGAGTTGCCGAAGATGTACGTCGCGCTCTCGCCGTGCTTCCGGCGCGAAGCCGGGGCAGCGGGCAAGGACACGCGGGGACTTTATCGCATTCACCAGTTCCAGAAGGTGGAGCAGGTGATCGTCTGCCGCAACGACGAGGATGAATCGCGGCGTATGCACGAGTTCATCACGCGCAACTCCGAGGAGGTCGTGCAGGCGCTCGGACTGCCGTACCGCGTTGTCAACGTCTGCACCGGCGATCTTGGGCGCGGGCAGGTGCAAAAGTTCGACATCGAGTGCTGGATGCCGAGCCGCGGCGGTTATGGCGAGACGCACAGCGCCAGCCGGTTCTACGACTTCCAGGCCCGGCGGCTGAAGCTGCGCTACAGGGACAAGGACGGGAAGACGCAGTTCTGCCACACACTCAACAACACCGTCATCGCCAGTCCGCGCATACTGATTCCTCTGCTTGAGAATTACCAGCAGGCGGACGGCAGTGTCGTCATTCCCGAAGCGCTGCGCCCCTATATGGGCGGCAGGGAGCGCATTGTTCCACGCGGGGCGTAGCCGTTTTGGATTGCGGCGGGTCGGGCGAAGCTCATGGAATCTCAAAATCCAGAAAAAACTGATACGCCCAGGGCCGACTCGCTGCCGCTGTTTGTCGCGTTGCTTCTGGCGGCATTGACAGCAGTGGGTTACGTCCTCGCTATGAAACCGCAACCGGGAATGCGTCGGTGCGAACCGACCGGTGTTTCTCAAGTCGGCGGTCGCATTGGCGTATCCAACTTGAGCGTCAGGCGCGATTCCCCGACCTCCATAGTCGCAGGCTGGGAGACCGATGTCCCGACCGAGGGGCTTGTCACCGTTGAAATTGCCGGCGGTTGCGCGGCATCTTCGATGCCGAATCCGGAACCGACGCGGGAGCATTCAGCAAGAATCGAGGGGATATCCGCCCTGCGCGACGCAAGGGTCATCATCTTCAACCGCGATGCCGGGGGGCGCGCCTCTTCGGAGGAAATCGTCCTCAAGGGCGGAAGTTCCGACCTCGGTTTCGAGCGCGTCACGGTTAAGGGCGGGGCATGGGAGGGTTTCAGCCTGACGGACGGCAAGCCTTTCTGGGGCGCGTGGGGGGACGGCGATAACGATGGCCTGCCGGAGCTGGCAGTGGTCGGAGCTGGCGAGGGGCGTCACTCCATAATCATGCGCTGGGCCGGAGACAAATCCGTTGACGTCATAGAAGCCATGTGCCCCGGGCTTCCCGGCTCCTTCGCCCGGTCTGTGGCGTGGCTGGACGTCAACAACGACGGATTCAACGACCTGGCGTGCGCCGGACGGACGATGCTCTTCTTTCTGAACGGCGGCCCGGACGCATTCCAGATGAAGCAGGCCAAAGAGGTCAAGGGGGCCAATCCGCGCGGCCCGCTCTCATACGTCGCCGCGCTGGACTGCAACCGCGACGGCGCGGCGGACATGTTCGTGATGGATTCGGTCCGCAATCCGATGATCTTCATCAATCGCGGCAAGGCGGGCATGGCGGACGCCACGGCGGAAATGCTCCCCTCTGCGCGAAAGCTCCAGAAAATCGGCTTCCCGGACGTTGTGACGCCGGTGGACGTTGACGGGGACGGTTTCACGGACCTTGTCTGGAACGCCGGGCGCGGGGCCGTGTTGCGCAACATCGAGGGAAAGAAGTTCGAGGAAGTCCCCGACTGCTTCCCGGGGCTGCCGGATGAGCGGGGAGTCGCATATTGCTCCGCATGGGGCGACTACGACAACGATGGCGACATGGACGTTTTCATCCCGGGCGGCGGCAAATCTCAGCGCGGCGGATTCTCCCGGCTTTACCGCAACGAGGGGGATTTCAAGTTCGCGGACGTGACGGAGTCGTCCGGCGATCTGGGCCGTCCGGGTTTCGTCTTCCACGCCGCAGCCTGGGGAGACTTCAATAACGATGGCCTGCTTGATCTCTACGCCCTGGGCGCAGGAACCGCGCAGGATCACGAGCTTTTCCTCGCCGAACCCGGAGGCAAATTCACCGCGGCTGGCGACATGACCGGACTGCCAGCCAAAACCGGATTCCTCCGCGCCGCTACGGTTGTTGATTACGACCGCGACGGCGACCTGGACGTCTTCGCCGTCAGCGCCAACCGTCCCAACACCGCGCTCCGGAACGCGATGAACGACGGCGGGAAACATCCCGCGCTGCTTGTGGCGCTCAAGGGGACGCGGGGCGTGATCGGGGCAAGGGTGATATTGAAGGCTGAGGACGGGAAGGTTCTCGGAGCGCGCGAGGTCGGGAACTGCTCGGCCATGCCGGGACAGGCCCCCGCGGAGGCGCATTTCGCCCCCCAGGCGGGGAAATACAAGGTTGCCGTCGCTTTCACGAACGGGCAGACGAAGGAGGAGGCTGTCGAGATACCGGGACAGGGGGTTGCCGTGCTGACTGTTCATTGTCCGGAATGAATGCGTGATGCCCGAATGGGCCGGCCGAATCTGGCGCATCCTCCATCCCGCCGCTTTCTGCGCCGCTTTCTGCGCCTTGACTTGCCGTCCGCTCAATGATACAAGAAACGCCCCTGCCCCAAGAGGGTGTCGGCATCGTCGCGCGGAGCGGCGGTCCGATGGAAGTCTGCATTAAAATCATATTCTGTCATGCAAGGAGATTTGCGCGATGGCGGATGCGTGCTGCAAGCCCGAAAAACGAAACAAGGTCGGCATAATCGTCGGCGGCGGTCCCGCCCCCGGTATCAACTCGGTCATCAGGGGCGCTGCCCTGGCCGCAGCGGAAGCGGGGGTTGAAACCCTCGGGTTCCTGAGCGGTTGCGAGGGGCTGATCTCCGGCAATCACCGGGTTCTAAGCCCGGAATACGTCGGCGAACTGCTCCGGCGCGGCGGCATCTGCATCGGCACGAGCCGCAAACGCCCGTCGAAAACCGCTGAAAAGGACGAATTCGCTATAATCCATGATGTCCTGGCGAAGCTGGGCGTCAGAGGCCTTGTCACAATCGGCGGCGATGACACGCTCGGAACCGCGCGCCGCCTCAACGAGTCCGGCATCCCCTGCGTTCACGTCTGCAAGACGATTGACAACGACCTGCCCGCCACGGACATCACGTTTGGGCACGACACGGCTGTCGGCGTCGCGGCGGACATCCTCGCCGACCTGGCCACGGACGCCAGATCCGCCGGCCGTTGGGTGGTCGCTGAGCTGATGGGAAGGCAGAGCGGCTCGCTGGCCTTCCGCGCCGGCCTTGCCGCCGGAGTCCACCGCACGCTTATCCGCGAGACCTTCCAGGTCTTCGGCATGCAGAGCCTTGAGACATTCGCCAAGAGCGATGACCCCCTGACTGCCAAGGCGGCGAAGGACGAACTCATGCGCTGCGCCGGGGCGACCCGCCTGCGCGGGGCGCAGCTTGACCTCAACAAGTCAATCACCGGCCAGATGTCCGGCGCGGACGACATGGACCTGGCGCTGGACATTGCGACTCTGGTCCAGCAGCAGGTTGACCTTATCAAGGCCCGCCGCGAGCGTGGCCTGAACTGGGGCGTGCTGGTCGTCGCGGAAGGTCTTGCCTACAACCTGAACACCGTCATCGTAGAGCGCGACGCGGACGGCAAGCCGAAGATGGGTCTCATCAAGGGGTTGAGCGAGGACATCCCCCTTGCCTACGACGAACACGGCAACCCGCGCGTGACCGATCTGGCCATCGGCGGAATCCTCCAGAAGGAGATCAACGCCCGGGACAAGAAGGCCAAGCCGGTTTTCAAGCAGGTCGGATACGAGCTGCGCTGCACAGATCCGAGCGCCTTCGACGTCAGGCTCTGCACCAGGCTGGGCGTAAAGGCGATGGAACTGCTCCTGGACGACCAGGGCGGCCGCATGGTCGGCTACCAGAATGACGAGGTTGTCCCGATAGGCTTCCATGACCCGTCGGTCGTCACAAAGGACGCCAACGGCAAGGAAGTCGTCCGCGTCAGGCTCGTTGACGTTGACAGCGACCTGTTCATCGGCGCGAAGAAGGCCGAGTACATCAACTCTTTGTTCTATTGATCGTTTTTCAACAGGAAAGGCTCTTGCAGCCGGGAGGTTACGATGGCGCGCATGGCATTAGTCGGTTTGGGCGGCATGGGCAACATGCACCTCGGAATCTACAATAAACTCGACGGCGCGGAAGTAGTCGCCGTCTTCGACATTGATCCCGAGAAACTTAAACTCGGCCAGAGCAAGCAGGAGATCAACCTCGGAACCGGCGGCGGCGTCCTTGATCCGAAGAAGACGAAGGTCTACACGGATTTCGATAAAATGCTGGCTGACCCGGGGATTGACGCCGTTGACATCTGCACGCCGACGCCCGTACACAAGGATTGCGCAGTCAAAGCCCTGAACGCCGGCAAGCACGTCATCTGCGAAAAGCCGATGGGCCGCACCCCCGCCGACGCGATGGCGATGGTCGAGGCGGCTGAGAAGACCGGCAGGACGCTGATGATCGCGCAGTGCATCCGCTTCTGGCCGGACTACGTTCACCTGAAGCAGACGCTTGACTCCGGCAGGCTGGGCAGGCTGATCAGCCTTGAAATGTGGCGCTTTTCAGGCCCCCCGCGCTGGGGATGGCAGAACTGGTTCCTGAAGGGCGACATGAGCGGCGGCGCGCTGCTTGACTTTCATGTCCATGACGTTGACTTCGTGGTCTCCCTCTTCGGGAAGCCCGAATCAGTCTCAAGCCAGGGCGTGAAAGGCCCCAGCAGCGAGATTGATGCGGTTGTCACGCAATACAATTACGGTCTGGACAAGATCGTCACCACCACCGGCAACTGGTGCCTCGGCGGCGGCTTCCACATGGCCTATCTCGCCGTCTTCGAGAAGGGGCACATACGCTACGACTCGCGCTTCTCCCCGGCGCTGGTGGAGGTCACGCAGGATGGGGAGAAGACCCCCGAAATACTTCCCGGGGACGGCTACCTGCACGAGATAACCTACTTCATCGAGTGCATAAACAAGGGCCAGGCCCCGGCGCGCTGCATGCCCAGGTCTTCCGCCATGTCCATCCAGGTGGCGGACGCCGAACGCCGTTCGGCCCTGAGCGGCAGGCCGGAAAAGGTTTAGCGCTCAGCCGAAAGCGATTGCTAAAAATGCGAGGGGTTTCCCGGACGCCCGGGAAGCCCCTCTTTTTTTTCATCAACAGCCTCATTGATGAATCACGTCGGCAACGTATATAATCACTTCTTTACGATTCCGGACTGAAGACGCGCGGACAAACGGGCAGCGGATTCTCAACCGGACGGGAACCGGCGTGGCGTCGAAAAAGAAAGACAACGTTGAAGCGCTCGCGCGGCAGCTTGAAGAAGCGGGCAAGCGCGAAACGGCCATGGCCGAGCAGATGAAGCGCGTCTGGGCGGTTCAGCAGGACCTTATCGAATCAAGCCGGATTCCAATAATCATCGCCGACCTTCAGGGCAGGCCAATTGACGTCAATCGAGCCTGCTGCGACCTGACGGGATTCTCGAGGGAAGAACTGCTCGGCACTGAATTCGGCCATCTGAATTTCCCCGAAGACACGGAACAGAACATGGCCATGTTCCGATCCATAGTCGAGAACGGCCATGCCGAGAATGTGCCCTGGAGACTCCGGGCGAAGAACGGCGAGGAGCTGCGCGTTGTCGCCACGGCCTTCCTGACGGACGACAGGGTCGTCGGACTCTTCCGCGGCGCGGAGGGCGAGGACGCGCTGCAGAAGCGCTTCACGGAGGCCTACCTCCGCTACGTGCGCCTCGCAGAGACCGCGTTCGGCGGTATCTACGTCACGCGCGGAGACCGCTTCCTTTACGTGAATCCCGCCCTCTGCGAAATTGCCGGTACCGACCGCGAATCCCTTTTGAAGTCGAACCCGTACGACTTCATTCATCCGGAAGACCGCCCTAGACTTATCGAGATTGGGGCGAAGCGTCTGAAAGGCGAGCCGGCGCCGACGTTCTTCGAGGCCCGCAGCATCACCCCCGGCGGCAAGGTGAAGCACTGCCAGTTCTCCGTGTCGGCAATCACCTTCGAGGGGGAATATGCGGCCCAGGGAACTGTGCGCGACATAACCGCTCAGGTCGAGGCCGGAGAAGCCCTGGCCGACAGCGAGCGCAAGTTCCGAAATCTCGCCGAGGGAATGTCCGAGGGCGTCGCCCTGACCGTGGAGGGAAAGAACTATTGGGTCAATAAAACATTCGCAGGGATATTCGGATACGAGCCGGAGAAGATGCTTGGCAAAGGTCCTGATCTTGTCATAGCGCCTGAGGAGTTGCCCAGGATCCGCAGCTTCATGAAAGCGCGACTCGCCGAGGAAGGCGCGCCCGCAAGATATGAGACCGTCGCCATAAAGAAGGACGGAACCAGAATCAACATCGAGGTCGGCTCGCGCCTGACGACTATTGAAGGGAAACAGTGCATACAAATTGTCGTCAGGGACATAACAAGGCGCAAGAAGAACGAGGCAGCCCTGCGCCAGTCGGAGCAGATGCTCCGCAGCGTCGTTGACAATATTGGAGTCGGAATCTCTATCATTGACAAGGATATGCGCATCCTGTCCCTGAACAGGCAGATGCGGCAATGGTTCCCGGACATTGACGTCTCGCAGAAACCGATCTGCTACAAGACCTTCAACAATCCCCCGCGCGATGAAATCTGCTCCTACTGTCCGACTTGCAAGACCATCCGGGACGGGCTTGTCCACGAAGACGTCACGGAAACGCCCCAGGGATGCGAAATCCGCCGATACCGCATCATCTCCTCCCCCCTCCGAGATCACGACGGCAACGTCTCCGGCGCGATTGAGATGGTTGACGACATAACCGAGAGGGCAAGGGCGGAAGACGCGATTAAACAATCCGAAGAGCGACTCAGGGCGATCTTTGAGAATGCGACGGACGGTATACTCATAGCGGAAATAGAGTCAGGCAGGTTCCTTGCCTGCAACAAGGCGCTTTGCGCGATGCTCGGATATTCAGAGGAGGAGGTCAAAAGGCTCACAGTCGCCGATATTCACCCGAAGAACTCGCTTCCCATCGTAATGGTCAACTTCCGAAAGCAGGTTACGGGAGAAGCCCCTGTCTCCAAAGACACGCCCGTACTGTGCAAAGACGGATCAATCTTTTATGTAGATGTTAACGCTTCACCCATCACATTGGACGGTAGGAAATGCCTGATGGGTCTCTTCCGCGACGTGACGGAGCGGCGACGTTCAGAGGAGGAGATACGAAGGCTGAGCCAGTTCCTGAATCTGGTGGTGCAGAACGCCAACGTCTGGCTTGACGTCGTGGACACGGAGGGCAGGGTCGTTCTCTGGAACAAGGCTGCGGAGGCCATAAGCGGATACCTAAAGGATGAATGCGTCGGACACAACAATGTATGGGAATGGCTGTATCCGGATGAGAGTTATCGTGAAGAGATAACGCGCTCCGCGGCGAAGGCGATTGAAGGCGCCGACACCGTGGAGGACTTTGAGACGACCATCCGCGCGAAATCCGGCCAGGAGAAGATCATCTCCTGGTATTCGAGAAACCTCATTGACGAAAACGGCAACTCAATGGGAACGGTTTCACTGGGGCGCGATATAACCCCGCGCAAGAGAGCCGAGGCCGAGATACGGGAATACAATCGCAGGCTGGAAATCCTCAACCGCGTCATCTCCGCCGGAAATCAGGCCCGCGATCTCAGGGAACTCCTCGCCGAAATCCTGGATTCCGCCATCGCGCTGACAAGGTTCGACTCCGGCGGCATCTATATGATTGACTCGTCGCGCACGGCAAGGCTGGTTGTCGCCACGAATACGCTCCCTGCCGAATTCAAAGAGGAATTTGGCAATATCCCGGTTGATCTTCAGCCATACAACCGCGTCCTGTGCGACGGAGAGCCGCTCTTTGTCGAAGCCCCGCAGGGAATACTGACCGAGCGACTCTCCGATCCATGGGGATTGAAGTCCATCGCCAGCATCCCGCTTTTTTCAAAGTCGGAGGTCATCGGGGCATTGAATCTGGCTTCCGGGCGGGCCGCTCCATTCTCCCAGGCCGACAAAGACATCCTAATAACAATAGGACACGAGGTCAGCTCCGCAATTGCGCGCTTCCAGGCGGAACAGGCCCTGCGCGAGAGCGAGGAGCTTTATCGCACCCTCGTGGAAAGCACGGATGAGGCCGTCTTCACGCTCGACCGCACAGGGCATATCCTTTATGCAAACCGAATGGCCGGGGCGAAGCTTGGCAGACCGCCGGCTGAACTTATAGGAAATCCGGTTGAAAAAATCTTCGATACCGATGAGGCAGCCGATCTCAGGCAGTTCGTAGGCGAAGTCATGGACAGCGGGGAGGGGAGGGAACTGGAAACCGGGATTGACATCCGCGGGGAACTGCGATGGTTCCGCACAAGCGTCCAACCCGTCAAAGACTCCGACGGCAGACCGGTTTCCGTATTATTCACGGCTGCCGACGTCACCGGGCGCAAGAACGCCGAAAAGCAACTGGCAGAGAGCGAAATCCGTTTCCGCTCCCTCGTGCAGAACTCGTCCGATATGGTGATGATTATGAGACCTGATGGAGAGGTCATATATGAAAGCCCGGCCGTGGAAAACGTCCTGGGGTACAAGGCAGAAGAATTGGTTGGGACGAATTCGCTTGCTTATATAAAAGAAGAGGACGTCGGGCGCGTCCGGCAACAGCTTGAGAAACTTCTGAAAGGAGACGCAGGCGTCGAACGCGTGGAATTCCGCGCCCGGCACAAGAACGGCTCCTGGGTCTGGGTGGAAGCGGTAGGGATGAACCTTTTGGATAATCCGAGCGTGAACGGCATCGTGGTCAACAGCCGCGACATCTCCGAACGCCGCCAGGCCGAGGACGCGCTAAGGGAGAGCGAAGAGCGTTTCCGGACGATCTTTGAATCCGCCCGCGACGCCATATACATCAAGGATATCGAAGGGCGCTACGTCCAGGTCAACCCCGCTACCGAACACCTTTTCGGCGTCCCGGCGGAACGCATGATCGGCAGCACATGCAAGGAAATCTTCGATCCTGAAACCGCCCGCAAGATAAATGCCATGGATTCCATTGTCTTGCGTGGAGAAATCGCGGAGGAGGAGCAGGTATTCAATGTCGCCGGGGAGGATCGCACAGTTCAGATGATCAAGGTCCCCATGTGCGACAGCGGCGGACGGATCACGGGTCTCTGCGGCATAGCGCGCGATATAACGGACCTTAAGGACATTACGGACAAGATACGCCGATACGCCATGGAACTGGAGCGCAGGAACATTGAACTGGAGGACGCGCGCTCCTCCTCCATGCGAATGCTCACCGAGGTTGAAGCCCTGCGCGCCCGCGTAGAGCAGGAGGCCGTGAAACTGAGGACTATTATTGAGGGCGTGGATTCCATGATAGTCCTGGTCGGACCGGATGACTGCGTATCGGAGGTCAATTCCTACTTCCTTACCGTCATGGACGCCGAGCGAGACAAGATCATCGGGCGTCCGGTTCTTCCGTTCCATCCCGGCGAATCCCAGGACAGGCTTGCCGATCTGTTGAAGGAATTCCACCAAGGGCGTCACGACCCCCTCAAGGCAGTCGTGGAATTCGGGAACAGATCCGTCTCCCTGCGCGTGCATCCGTTATTCTCCGGGCGCGTCTACGCGGGGGCTATTCTTACAGGAACGGACGTCACCGACCTTGTTCAGGCCCGAAAAGCCGCCGAAGAGGCAAGCCGCATGAAGAGCGAGTTCATCGCGACCGTCAGCCATGAATTCCGCACCCCCATTCATGTCATTATGGGCTTCGCCGAAATGCTGGTTTCGGCATCCCTGCCCGGCGAACACGCGCAGTGGGCGGACACGATCAGGGAAAACGGCAAACAGTTGTTCAATATATCGCAGAATGTGCTTACAATCGCGGACATAGAGGCCGGCAGAGTAAAAGCCGCCCCGGCCCCGACCAACGTGGCGGTCTGCGTCGCGGAACTGGCTGAAATCCATCGCCCGCTGGCTGAGAAAAAGGGCGTCGAACTGACCGTGACGATTGACAAGGCGATCCCCGAAATTATCGAAACCGACGAGGGACACCTGCGTTCGATAGTCGCGCATCTCATCCAGAACGCCGTCAAATTCACGGACAAGGGGGGGGTCTCAATCAAGGCGTCGCGTGAGAAGAACGCCGTCAGAATCAGCGTCAGCGACACCGGGGTAGGCATTCCGCGCGACAGGCGGGAAAGGATCATGGACGCCTTCGTCCAGGCCGACAGCTCCCGGACGCGCGCTTTCGGCGGCATGGGGCTGGGTCTTGCCGTGGCCAACCGTCTGGCTGGACTTCTCGGCTCCTTCATCGAACTGTCAAGCCGACCCGGCAAAGGCTCGACCTTCAGCCTCAGGATACCTTTCACCCCCCCCCGTCCGGACGAAGCCCCGGCGGCTCCTCACGGCCCGCCCCCGCGCGGCGGACCCCATCCCGGCGGGACTCATCCCGGCGGGCATCCCTTCTGACGACTCGCTCCCGATCAGAACCTTTTCAGCGGCAGGTAGCGCCCGAATCCCTTCCTGGATACCCGAATGGCCTTGTGCGGGCAAACCTCCTCGCAGCAGAAGCACGCGATGCATTTATCCTCGTCAACAACCATCGCCTCCCCCTCGACTGAGATCGCATTAACCGGGCAGTTCTTCAGGCAAAGCTCGCATCTCTTGCACTTGCCCATGTCAATGGAGGCGTTCATCTCGAATATCCACCGCACGACCGTGTTGCTCATCCAGTGCGGCATCCAGTCCAGCGCGAATGGTGCATGATAGCTCAGCGGTTTTCTGAAATCCCTGACGCGGAAGGCGTCCGGCGGATCGCCCTTGATCTCAATGCGCTTCAGGTCCGCCGTCCCCAGCCCGCGTTCGGCAGCGTTTATTGTCGTCGTTATGTCCCTCGGCCCGTAGCCGATCAGGTCCGCCCCGACGGCGTCCATCGCCACCGCGTCTGTCGCCGCCGCGATCATGCCGATATCCCGCGGACTGCCCCCTGACGGTCCGTTGCCCTCCATGCCCGTCACCGCGTCCATGATTGACGCATTTGGCTTTACGACGCTGAAAACGTCAACCAGTGCGCGGCAAAGCAGGCTTGCCTTCGCCGACACGACGTGTATGCGCTTCTTGCGCTCCCCCGGCACACATCCGAGCGTGTTCTTCACGGCCCCGGTGTAGAAGGTCAGCCCGTGCGTCTTCAGCTTGGGCAGATTCAGAATGTAATCAGCCTCCCGCAGTGGTTTTGGAAGCAGGACGCTTTGCAGTTGATCGAATCCCGCAACCTCGACCTCCACGGGCTGAACCTCGTCGAAGTTGCACATCTCCGCGCCGGTGCGCTCCGCGATGCCCGGATACCCCATGATCTCCATCGCTTTGCGGGTGGCCCGCGGGGTCAGGTTGCAGCATGAATCCCCGATCAGAACCTTGCAGCCGAGGTCAGCGATCAGGACGCCCGCCACCGCCTCGATAACCGACGGATGCGTGTTGACCATCCTGTCCGGCGCGTGCATGCTTGAAAGCAGGTTGGGCTTCAGGACGACCGTCGCGCCCCGCGCAGGCAATGCGCCTTGCGATTCAAGAAACTCAAAACTCCGCGCGACCGCCTTGCGAACGTCGCCGGTTTCATACTTCCTGCATTCTGAAAGCAAAACATCGGACATTTGAGACTCCCTTCCCAAACGCGCATCCCGCAGTTCAATTGCGCGGCGCGATTCCAGAAGGTATTATTCCCACCGGCGTTTTCTTCGCAAGACAATAACGGCGATCCCGAAATAAAGGAGATTGGGAACATGGCTAAAAGCCCCGCCCGACGGAAGCAGAAACTCACGCTGCACATGATCGGCAACGCGCACCTTGACCCCGTATGGCTCTGGAACTGGCAGGAAGGCCTTCAGGAGGCTCGCGCAACTTTCCGGTCCGCCCTGGACCGCATGAACGAGACGCCCGATTTCGTCTTCACGTGCTCCCAGGCCGCCATGATCCGCTGGATCGAGGAGGCCGATCCCGTCATGTTTGCAGAAATACAGAAGCGGGTGCAGGAAGGGCGCTGGTGCCTCGTCGGCGGCTGGTGGATGGAGCCTGACTGCAACATTCCAAGCGGCGAGTCCTTCGTCCGCCAGGCGCTGCGCTCCCAGCTTTACTTCAAGGCAAAATTCGGGCGCATGGCGACCACGGGCTACAACGTGGACAGCTTCGGCCACGCATGGACGCTGCCGCAGCTCCTCAAGGACGCCGGACTGAGCGATTACACCTTCATGCGCCCCGGCCCGCATGAGAACGCGCAGATGCCGCAGCGCATTTACAACTGGCGCGGCCCGGACGGCTCCGACGTCCTGACATTCCGAATCGCCCATACCTACGCCAGTTGGGGCGGGGAACTCGAAAAACACATCAGGCAGGCCATCGCCTCCGCCATGCCGGGCGTCGAGCACATGATGGTCTTCTACGGCGTCGGCAACCACGGTGGCGGACCTACAAAAGATAACATCGCCAGCATAAAAAAGATGGCTGAGGAACTGAAGGGCGAGGCGAAGATCATCCTCAGCTCCCCGGACGCCTTCTTCAAGGCCGTGCGGCGGCAGAATCCGAAACTGCCGACCTGGAAGGACGAGATGCAGCACCACGCAAGCGGTTGCTACGCCGCGCACTCCCAGGTCCACGCGGACAACCGCCGCGCCGAAAATACCCTCTGCAGGGCGGAGAAAATGAGCGCGGCCGCCTCGACCATGCTCGGCGTCCCGTACCCCGCCGAACAACTCGGCCGCGCGTGGGAAAACATCCTCTACTGCCAGTTCCACGACATCATGGGCGGAACCTGCATCCCCGCCTCCTATGAGGACGTGCGCTGGATGCAGAGCGAATCCCTGGCCGTTGCAGGCCGCGCATTCAACATAGCGTGCCAGCGGCTTTCCGCCCGCGCGGACACCGTCGGCAAGGGCAAACCCGTCTTCCTCTTCAACCCCCTCGCATGGACCCGGCAGGCCATCGTAAAGATTGACGACGGCGGGCCGATTGACCGGGAATACGTGCTGACGGACGAGCGCGGCAACGAAACCCCGCTACAGTGGACCCATCCGGAGACAGCGGTCGGCCGCGGCAAATACGTCGGCGTGGTCGAACTGCCCTCGATGGGCTACCGCCGCCTGTGGGTGCGCCGCGAGAAACCCGCCGCCAAACCCGCTAAGGGCGACGAATTGACGGTGAAGAAGCTTACGATGGAGAACAGCTTCCTTCGCGTGACTGTTGACGGGCGGATGGGATGCCTGTCCAGCCTCTACGACAAGCGTCAGGAGGTCGAACTTCTCTCCGGCCCCGGCGCGGCCCCGATCGTCATCAACGACCCGAGCGATACGTGGAGCCACGGCGTGTTCCGTTTCCGCGACGAACTCGGCAAATTCAAGAAAACGTCCGTCAAGGTCGAGGAATCCGGTCCCGTCCGCGCCATGATCCGCGTGTTCAGCGAATGGGGAAAGTCCACGCTGCGCCAGGACTTTATGCTCTACAAGGACCTTGACGCGCTGATCGTCCGCGCCGATGTCCACTGGCACGAGATGCTCAAGATGCTCAAGCTCTCCTTCCCAATCGCGGTGAAGTCCCCGGAGGCGACCTACTCCCAGCCCTACGGCTTCATCCGCCGCCCCGCCGACGGCGAGGAGGAGGCCGGCCAGCAGTGGATTGACGTCAGCGGAAAACTCAGAAACGGAAAAGCGGCGGGCGTCTCGCTGCTCAACGATTCTAAATACAGCTACGACATCCAAGGATCGGATATGCGCATGACCGTGTTGCGCAGCGCCGTTTTCTCCCACCACCTGCCCAGCAAGATCGAACCCGGCGTCACCTACGCCGTTCAGGACCAGGGGCCGCAGACCGTCAATTACGCCCTGATCCCCCACGCGGGCGACTGGCGGCAGGCCGATCCGGTCAAGCGCGCCGACGAGCTTAACTCCCCCGTCCACTTCCAGTTCGAGCACGAGCACCCCGGCGACCTACCCGGAACGCTGGAATTCGTGACGGTCAAGGGCGGCAGCGTCGTCGCGACGGCGCTGAAGGAATCCGAGGACGGCAAGGCGCTCATCCTCCGCGCGTTTGAAACTCAGGGCGGGAAATGCTCCGCGTCCTTCGCGCTGCCGACGCTGGGGAAACAGTGGAAGGCGGCCTTCGGCCCCAATCAGGTCAAGACGTTCCGGATTCCGCTGAAAGGCGCGGGGAAAGTCGTCGAGACCGACCTGCTCGAACGTCCGGCGAAATAACCGGCGAGATGGATGGCGGGAAATCTCCTTCCCCCGCGCAATGCGGGGGAAGGTGTTGCCTCGTTTATCGAGGCGACGGAAGGGGGCGGCTATTATTGCTCTGCTCGCGCGGCTCCCGCGCTACGCCTCCTCCACCACCTTCCATTTCATGGCGTCCGCCAGGGCGAAGATCGGGGCCTTCAGGTCGCCGTAGAATGTGACCCGGTGCCAGCCCCACTGATCCCAGAGGGTGAACAGCTTTTCCATATCGCCGACCGGCTCCGCGCCGAGTTTCGTCCTGCACGCGCGGTCGTCCGGATCGTTGGCTACGGCCTTTGCCTGGTGGAAAAGGATTTCCTTGCGGCCTTCCGAAAGTTCCACTGTCGTGGTCATGTAACCCAGTGGGAGAATTGACCTCACTGAGGCGCCCTTGCGGTCCTCCGAATGGGTGAGAATCTCGAACGGGTTCGCGGCGCCCTTCGGGCCGAAAACCTTGTTCGAGGCGACGCAGTGGGCGTAAATAATCTGGCGCTTGGCCGTGTCAATCACGGGGTCCGAAATGTACCCGGGGCGGCCATGCGTTAGCGCGCCGAAGGCCGTCATCGCGGCCGCCGACTGCGTGTCGCACTCGCACCCGCCGATTAGTCCCTCGTTATTCAGCTCATGGAAGCCGAGGCAGGGATAGGCATGGATGTGCCCGCCGTAGAACCCGCCCAGACAGTTCATAGTTATCGCGTTGGCTCCGTATTTCTTTAATATGGCCTTCTCGGCGAGGTACATCGCGGCGGACTGTTCAAGTGTCTCCCTGGAGACGCCGACGATTGACGCGGCCGTCTTCTGCCAGCGATCGGCGACTGCGCGGGTCTCATCCTTGTCCGCATCCTTCCACGCGGCATTGACTTCGGCAAAGGGGACCTTCGTCACCGGGATGCCGAACAGCGTTCCCTCGTCGCCCGCGCTCTGATCGCGCACGGCGAGAATCCTGCACTCCTTCAGTCTCTTCTTGCAGTCCTCAGCCGAAAGCGCATCAACCTTGTCCGGCAGGCAGCCCATGTCCCCCGACTTCCGGGTTGAGGCGAGCCGGGTCTTGCTCACCGCCGCCGCGAAGCCGTCGGCCTTTCCACCGCTCTTTACGGCAGCGAAACACTTGGCCGCCGCGACGAGGTCATCCGGATTTGACGATGAGACGAATCCGACGTTCGACGCCTTGTTTCGCATGAACGCCGCGTTGTAGATCAGGAATCCGCCGCTGCCGCCGAACTGGAAGTCGGCGTAGAGCGTCGGCTTTCCGGATGCGGCCAGCGTCTGCACGACCTGGTTCCAGGCGTTCATCTGGTAGACGACGTATCCATCAATGCCCGCCGACTTGTCCTCTTCCAGTATCTTTGCGGCCTGTTCCGGTCCGGTTGCGGTGGCCGACAGGAACTCGCACTCCGGACAGCCCCTGGCCAGCGCGTCGTTAATGCCACCGATCACCGGGGCGAAGTCGAAGCCCACGTTCGGCCAGTCCGGGCCGGGTTGTTTCACGGCGTGCAAGGAGTAGACGACCTTGATGCGCGCCTTGCCGCCCGCCGACGTCTGGGCAAGGCTCGGAACCGCAAACAGTCCCGCCGCCCCGGCGCATGCCGCGCAGCCAGAGGCAAGAAAACGTCGCCGACTGATTGCGCAACCGTTCAGACCGCATGATTTCCAATCCGACTTCATGATTTCTCCCTCATTTCCGGACGGCCCCAGCCGATTTTCCAAGCGCCGTCTCAGACGAATTCCACCGGCGATCCGACAAAATCACCCAGAACGTGTATGAAAAGGGTGTCAACAGGTAGGGTTCTTTGAATCCACGCGGACCGTAGTAATGAGTTCGTGCTTGAAACGTCACGCGGCGAACCTTCCTGCCCCTTTTCATACACGCTCTCAGAACCGCATATGTCAATCTACCTGACACAATCGAACAAGTCCAGCGGCGGAAATGTTGGGATACTGCCGCGCCGGATAGATTACGGATTGCGCGAGTCTTCATGCGCACAGCCGGTCGCCGGCGTTGACTGGGCTTCAGTCCGCGTTATAATCACTCATGTCGCAACAAAATCGCAAAGGAGGTTGGAAATGAGAAGAATGTTTGTAATCCTTGCCGCGGCCGCTCTTCTGGCCGTCCAGTCCGGCTGCATAGTCGTCAATTCTGAGAAGACCGAGGTTCGGGACGCCTCTGCGAAGGAAAAGTCCGCTGAAGTAAAACCTGCCGACGCCAAGCCGGCGGACGGCTGCGGATGTTCCGGAAAGTAACCTGCCACCGGACTGAATAAGAGAGACGGCTTATGAGAAGTCAGATTCAGGCCATTACGATTGTCCTTGTTCTTGCTTCGTTTCTAACCGGATGCTCCGGCCCCCCTTACGCGATGAAACCCGCCGGGGAGGTTCGCGGTGGCGACATCAAGGTCCGCCTCGGCGACAAAGCGGCGCACAAGACTCTTCGCCTCATCAGCGAGGACGTCCAGGTCGCGCCGGACGGCCAGATGACGGTCACTGTAGAAATTCTGAACTGCAAGGGCGATCCCTTCTGGGCAGAGGTCAGGACCGTCTTCCTTGACGAAGCCGGCAAGGAAATCCGCCAGGACGAAACCAACTGGCGCCCGGAGTATTTCCCGGCAAACGACACGCGTCAACTGGTCTGCCGCTCGCTTACGAACCGCGCAAAGAACTACCGCATGACGCTTCGCGAGAAGGAAGAGCAACCCTGATCCGCCCACACCGGTTATGAGCGAAACCGCACAGATAACGTTCACATGCCCCAACGCCGGATGCGGGAAGAAACTGCGCGTAGGGGTCGGTCTGGCCGGCAAGGTGGTCCCGTGCCCGGCATGCAAGAGCAAGCTGAAAATCCCCGATCCCGATTCCGATCTATGGTCAAAAGTCGCCTCGGAATCCGGCTTTCCGGAAGGCGTTCCGCGCGAGGCCGCCAGCAGTCTCGGCGTCCGCTTCCGCCTCATCCCGGCCGGGGAGTTCATCATGGGATCGGACAGGGAACGGGAGATAGAGAAGCCCACCCACAGGATCAGGATCACAAAGGCGTTTTACATGGGCGTCACGCCCGTGACAAACGAGCAGTACGAAGAGCTTATGGGGAAAAGCCCGAGTCTGACGCCGGGAGCCAGAAACCCGGTGGAACAGGTCAAGTGGATTGATACGCAGCGCTTCTGTAGCAGGCTCAGCGAGAAGGAAAAGCGTATCTACCGCCTGCCGACCGAGGCGGAATGGGAATACGCCTGCCGCGCCGGGACGACTTCGGATTTCTACTTCGGCGACGATGAGGACGATATCGGCAAGCACGCCTGGTACGTCAGAAATTCCGACGAGCATCCGCACGAGGTGGGCCTGAAACCGCCGAATCCATGGGGATTGTATGACATGCTCGGCAACGTATGGGAATGGTGCAACGACTGGTTCTCCACAACGTATTATGCGGAAAGCCCGACAGACGATCCGCCCGGCCCGCCAAAGCAGACCGAGCGCGTGCTTCGCGGAGGCTCATACATCAACCGCGTCGAAAGCTGCAAGTGCGCGACCCGCAGCTCCGGCGCGCCGACGAAACACATCCGCGCAAACGGCGGCTTCAGAATCGTCATGGAAATCCCGCGCTGAAGCGATGGCCGGATCAAATCGCCTGAAAGTATCGAGGGCGTGAGAACTGAAATACAGATCGTCTTTCGGCCCATGCCGCCGAGGGGACAGGAAAGGGAGTCATCATGCGTTCATTCATTCTGTTTCTCATAGTCCTTGCAATTTCGTCCACGGCCCCGGCGGGGCAGCAGTTCTTCGTCTCCCCGGGCGGAAACGACGCATGGTCCGGAAAGATTGCCGATCCCAACGCCGAGGGGACTGACGGCCCGTTTGCCACGCTGGAACGGGCGCGGGACGCCGCTCGCAGGACACTTGCCGACACCCGTAAAAACGGTAATCCAGAAGGAGTGACGATCTTCCTGCGAGGCGGCGTTCATACCCTTGCGCGGACGCTCGTGCTGGAGCCGCAGGATTCGGGAATCCCGGAATGGCCTGTAGTATACATGGCGTATCCCGGGGAGCGTCCGGTCGTCAGCGGCGGGCGGCGCATCACCGGCTGGCGCAAGGACCGGGACAACCTGTGGGCGGCTGATGTCCCGAAGGGATGGTGCTTCACGCGCATGTTCGTGAACGGACGCCTCAAGACCCGCGCCCGGATGCCCGATACGGACAATTGGGGCGCGTGGTTGAAAGTCGCCGCAGGCGGCCCCCCGGAGGCCGACGCTCCGGAAGGCATGGGCAGTAAAATCTTCAAATATCCCCCCGGCAGCATCCGAAACTGGGACAATTCCGGCGACGTGGAGATCAACTGTCTTCCCTCCTACAGATACGCGAATTTCATCTCTCCTATCGCATCGGTGGATGAAGCGAATTCTACCGTTACGCTCGCCTCGCTGGCTTATTACAACTTCCAGCCGGGCGATCCCTTCCGCATCGAAAACTCGCCTGATGCCCTTGATCGCCCCGGCGAATGGCGCGTGGACTCCACCTCAGGCGTCGTCTATTACATGCCGGAACCGGGCGAGGACATGGCAACCGCCGAGACGATTGCGCCGGCGCTCCATCAGCTTATCCGCTTTCAGGGCAATGAGGGCGGCGGGCAATTCGTCCGTGACATCATCCTGCGGGACTTGATCTTCACCCACTGCGACAGGCGGCGCTGGAATGAGATACCGACCGCGGATGAGGCGAATCTGCACCTCCTGGAAAGCGCCGTTCTCTTCGAGGGGACTGAGCATTGCGGAATCGAGCATTGCCGCTTCATTGACGTCGCAGGCTTTGCGGCTCGCTTCAACCTTGCGGCCCGAGGCAACCGTTTCGTCCACAACGAGGTTTCCGGCGCGGGCTGCGGCGGACTCCAGATGGGCGGATACGGCCCCGGAACAAAGGATGTGAACAAGGAAAACATAGTTACGAACAACCATATTCATCACAGCTCCACCGAATGCTGGCACGCCGGGGCGATTGACCTTCGCCAGAGCGGGAACAACCTGATCGCGTTCAACGTGATTCACCACATGCCCTACACCGGCGTCGCCATCAGCGGCGCGCATACCGGTTACTTCAAGCAATACCGCGAGCGCGGGGAGGGCTTCGGGCGCGCAAAATACAACTTCCGCTGGGACGAAATCCCCGACGACAACCCCCTCTCCGCTATGAGCGTGAAACCTTTCCTGCATGGGCGCAATAACATCGTGGAGGCCAACGTGGTCTACGAGACGCTCACGCGCCTGCCCGCCGACGGCGGCGCGCTTTACGGCTTCGGGCAGGGGCTTGGCAACGTGTTCCGGGGCAACTTCGTCAGCCGCGCCCGATGCCTTGCGATCTACCTGGACAATGAGTTCGACAACGTGCTGGTAGAGGGCAACCTGGTTGTGGATTCAACCGCGCCTTTCGGCGGGAGCGGCGGGACGCCCGTTCTGCGCGATAACATCCTTTGTGCGCCCGGCCAGACCACGCCTGAACTTCGCGCCGCCTTCGCATCCGCGCTCCGTCTGGCGGAGGCCGGGGCGGGGCCGTGGTGGTGTCCCTCGACGTGCAATCACTCACCCGCCATCGCCCCCAGAACCGCCGCGCGCGCCTTCGTCGTGGACTTCAGCGCCCTCCAGGAAGGCGACCTGCCGGGACAGTCGGGATGGGACGTTTTCGGACCCGGTGGAAACGTGGCAGTTACACAGGGAACCCGGTCCGCGGGCGAGGAAAAGAATCTCGTTGCGGCAGCCGCCGGCCTGGACACATGGGCAGTCATATGGCACGGAATCGCGCTTGATCCAGCCAAGGACCTTCTCATACAGATTGACGTGCGCCTTCCCGAACAATCGGAACAGAACAGTTCAGTTGAAGTCTACCTGAACAAAGGACAGATTCACGCGGACGGAGCCTTCGGTCCGGGGCTTGTAATGGGTTGCGAGGATGACAGGAAGGACGCCGTCGGCGGGCGGAAGGATTCCGCAGGGGCAAGATTATTGACAACGGGAAAGCTTGTCCCCGGGCATTGGCATCGCGTGCGCATGGTCGTGAACGGGGGATCCGGCAAAGCCCGTCTGTATGTCCGCGATCTGACCGCCGGGGAGAAGGAAATGCGTCCCCTGCAATTCGACGACGGCGCATCAGAAGCATCGCTGATCAAGGCCGACAAATGGACGCCAGCATGGCCGGAACTTGACGCACTGATTCTGCGCATGGGCGGGGGCGCACAGGCTCAGAATCTGATCCTCCAGAATCCCCCCGATTCAACGCCGGAATAACAGTCTGTTGTAACACGGCTTGCGCGACAAGACCAGATAAGATACTATACACGGACGGTAATGCAGTGTCATCTGTTGATGCCGAACAGATAGAACAACCGACATGTCGCCCCTGAGGCGGCTGCTGGCACAGGGAAAATCTATGCCGGAATATGTATCGCCTGATGATGAAATATCCGCGCAGCTACTGCTCAAGCGCGGCTACGTCACCGAAAGCCAGATCAATGATTGCATAAAAGCGCAGGAGATGCTCTGGGGGCAAGGCGATGAGGGTGATCTGCTGCAAGTTATTCAAGATAAGGGGTTTCTGACAAGCATCCAGGCTGAGGAAATCCGCCGCGCAATGGCCACCCGCGGCAAGGCCAAGCTGTTGGCCGGATTCGAGATTCTCGACCTCATTGGCCGGGGCGCCATGGGCAAGGTCTACAAAGCCCGGCAGATCAGCCTTGACCGAATAGTTGCCCTGAAAATCCTGCCTACGCGTCTGGCAAAGGACAAGGAATATGTCGCCCGCTTCCTCCAGGAAGCCAAGTCCGCCGCAAGGCTGAACCACCCCAACGTGGTACATTGCTACGAGGTCGGCCAGGCGCGCGGCTACTATTTCATGGCGATGGAGCTTGTTCAGGGGGAAAACATCAGGAACAAACTCAAGCGTGAAGGCAAGCTGCCGGAGAAGGAGGCGCTGGGCATCGCCCTCCAGGTGGCCCGGGCGCTTGAGCACGCGGCGGAAAACAACATTGTCCACCGGGACATAAAGCCCGACAACATTCTTTACATTCCCGCCGAGGAGAAGCCGCAACTGGGCGGCATCTGCGGCCTTGCCAAGCTCTCCGATCTGGGGCTGGCCAAGCAGATTGGCGACGATCCCGGGTTGACCCAGAGCGGCGCGACGGTCGGAACTCCCCTCTACATCTCTCCAGAACAGGCTGCGGGAGAGGCTGATGTGGACATACGGGCGGACATCTACTCCCTCGGAGCCACTCTCTTCCACATGCTGACCGGGTCCCCTCCATACACGGGAACATCCAGCGGAGCGGTTCTGGCGCAGCATCTCAACGCGTCCGTGCCCAACCCTCGGGACCGCAACCCGGCGATTAACTGGAAATCATCCGAAATCTGCGTCAAGGCAATGGCCAAGACGCGGGATAAGCGTTATCAACGTCCTACAGAAATGGCTGAGGCTATTGAAAGCGCTCTGAAAATCACCTCAACCCAGCCTCAACAGGGATTCACACAAGCAGGAGTCGAAGACACAATGATGGCGACTCCGGTTTCAGCCGCCGTGGAGTCGGAGGTTGAAGAGGAGGTGGTCGTCGTCAGTGAAGGGATATCCGAAGAGGAGGAAGCGGAAAACAATCTGGAACTCCAGTCTTCAAACCGGTTGATGACGGTCGGCGATTCTTCCTCACAACGGGCGGATGTTTCGCAACGCTCAGGCTCCCGTCCTGCAGTGGGCGCCTCATTCCCCAAACCCGGCCGGGGGCTGGGCATTCCCTGGGGGAAGGTTTTCGGCGCGCTGGGTGTCGCCGCCTTCCTGGCAATCGCGGGGGCTGTTGTAATGACGATCATGGGCGGGGAGGATAGCCCCCCGATTGTCGAACAACCGGCCATGATTGAACCCGCGCCAACTGAGCCGATTGATCCAAACGCGGGAAAACCAGTTAAGAAACCGACAGATGAAATTGAGCTTCTGTCGGGTCAGCCCGCGCACATGGACGCGGCTGCGGCGTCATCCTTTCAATCCGAACAGGCCGGGAATCTCGCGCTTGAGGCGGAGATAAATATCCCACTTGGAATCAAATTACGCCTGATTCCGCCCGGCGCATTTGCAATGGGCGGCGCTTTTCAGAATGTGGGAGTCGAAGAACGCCCCAGACATCTCGTAAAAATCTCAAGACCGTTCTACATCGCCGAGACTGAGGTTACGCAGGCGCAATACGAAGCTCTCATGGGAAAGAATCCAAGCGAATTCAAAGGCCAGGCGAATCCGGTCGAGAACGTGACCTGGGAGGAGGCGCAGGAGTTCTGCCGCCTGCTGTCACAGAAGGAGGGCGGAATGTTCAGACTGCCCACGGAGGCTGAATGGGAATACGCTTCCCGCGCCGGGAGCATACAGGAATTCTATTACGGCTCCAACGCCTTCAAACTCTCCGATTATGCCTGGTATGAAAAGAACGCGCTGAACAGAACCCGCCCGGTCGGCGAGAAAACCCCGAACGGATGGGGACTGGCAGACGTCTACGGGAATGTCTGGGAATGGTGCTCGGACTGGTATGACGCCGCATACTACAGATCATCCCCTGAAGCCGATCCCGCAGGCCCAGCCTCCGGTTCCAAGAAATCCGCCCGGGGAGGATCCTGGAACAACAAAGCCCCGCAATGCCGCAGCGCGGCAAGAATGTCCTACGATCCGGGAACGCGCAGCAACAGGCTTGGATTTCGTGTCGCTCGGGACGCCGGTCAATAACATAATGTCTTAGTTTGTTTGTGATGCGCTCCAGCAGGTTCGCTTTCAAACCGCGCTCCTGCGATAACAACGTAGCCCAAACCGTCCAGTGAACTCCACACCCATCGCCATGCATTCTTCGGCGTCCGACCACAGCCTGGACAAGGCGCTGCTCCTCCTCGTCGCTGCGGGATGCATGAGCTTCTGGCTCCACCTGAGAGCCGACCCGCCCTGGAACAACGTCCTAGGTGAATTTACAGACGAGGCGAACTACACGGGCAACGTGCAGTCCTGCGTCAAACTCGGCAAATGGAGCGTCAACTGGCTTGATAATGTCTGGGCGTGTCCTCTTTATCAGGGCGCGTTGCTGTTCGTCGCCCGCCTTGTCGGGAAGGCGGATTATCTGAGCCTCAGGATTGTTGCGTCGGGGCTGGCGACCGTGTTGCTGGCGGCCTTCGCGCTGATCGCGCGGCGTTGTTTCGGCTCCCGCGGAGCGATCTGGGCCGTAGCGTTGATGGCCGCAAATTCCGTATTCCTGGCACTTTACAGAAACTTCGGCGCGGAGACAGGAGTCGTTTTATGCCTCCTGTCCGGATACTGGTTCCTGTCCGGCCGGGGGATCGCAAATTACGCGCTTGCCGGATTATTATTCTGTCTGGCTATCGGCATGAAACTTTCCGGCGTCTACGGCATCGCCGGGGCGGGGATCTTCGTCCTGTGGGGCTTGATGCGCCGTCGGATCGGCGTTCGTGAGGCGATTGCGATTGCCGCGCCGCTTGCTCTCGGGGCCGGCGTTGCCATGCTCGCGTGGAGCGTCAAGCGCGGGGATTGGGAAATCAACTTCCAACTCCAGCGTCTGATCTCGAAGCGCACCGCCCTTTCCCTGGGAGAGCGCTTCATACGGGTCATCGTGAACTGCCATCTTCTCCGCGATCCGGGTTTCTGGATACCGTTCGCGCTGACTTGCCTCTGGCTGCCGGACTGGCTTGTGCGACGACTTCCCGCGATATGGAAAGGGCAATGCGACGAACGATCCGAGTTGCTTACCTTTGCCATGCTGCTTGAATCCGCCGGTGTTGTCGTAATGTGCCTGCTCAACCCGGAGAATGTCATCCGGCGCATGGTCTTCCTGCTCGTCCCCATGTGTCTGCTGTTCCCGCGATGTTTCGAGCGTGAAGGGGACGAGTCGTCGCCCGGCAGATTAGGCTGGTCGGTTGTGGCGTGCATGGCGGTCTACTCCGGCCTGTTGGCGATATGGAGCTTCCGGTGTTATGCGGATTACTTCATGCTCTCCCGCGCATGGGTATCAAAAACCGAGTTCAAGGGCGGCATTGCGATTTCCCCCTTCTGGGCGATATTACCGGCGTTATGCCTGCTCTTGTCGTTCGGACGCGGCAGAAAAAATGTCAGGCGGGGCGTGACCGGCGCGGCGATTGTCCTGTTCGCCTCATGGTCATGTCTGACGACGGGACGTTACATCATGCGCCCAACCTTCACCGTTGTCGAGGCGGGCCGTTCACTGCGCGAATTCGTCCGCCGGGGCGACTGCATGTGGTTCAACCTTGAAGAAGGCAACCAGGGGTTCGTCCTGAGCCTTGAGAACGATGCTGTCCCGATGTTCATCCTGCCGAATTCCAGTCTGGAGTTTCAGAGGACCGACCGGAGCGTGACGCCCCGACTCTTGAGCCGCACAGTTGGACGCTACACGACCTGGCAATGGGGGCAGTGGAAAGAACGCAAGCCCCCGCCCGCCCCGATTGAGACAGAATTGCGTCTGATCCGCCTGGTCCCCAATCCGATGGGCGTTCCAAGTCACGAAGTGGCCGTCGAGGTTCTGCGCAGACCGTAGGACCTGTCAGCCTCCGGTTCGATCTGTTAAGATTGCCCCTTATGAGCAAGCACATTCTGGGCATAAGCGCCTTCTATCACGACAGCGCCGCTGCGCTCGTGCGCGACGGAGACATTGTGGCTGCCGCGCAGGAAGAGCGATTCACCCGGAAAAAGCACGACCCCGGTTTCCCCGCCCGCGCCGTCGAGTATTGCCTGCGCGAGGCTGGTATCGGTCCGGACAAGCTTGACGTCGTCGCCTTCTACGACAAGCCAATCCTGAAATTCGAGCGGTTGCTGGAAACTTATCTGGCCTATGCCCCGCGCGGGTTGCGCTCGTTCTGGGAAGCCATGCCGGAATGGATGGAAACCAAGCTCCACATCCCGCGAAAGATCGAGAAGGCTCTCGGAAAACAGTTCAACGGGGATTACATATTCACCGAGCATCACGAGTCTCACGCCGCTGCCGCTTTCTTCCCGTCGCAATTCCCGGAGGCCGCCATCCTCACCGTTGACGGCGTCGGCGAATGGGCCACGACGACGTGGGGCGTTGGACGCGGCAACCGCGTCGAGATACGCGAGCAGATTTCATTCCCGCACTCGCTCGGGATGCTCTATTCGGCCTTTACGTATTACCTCGGTTTCCGCGTCAACAGCGGCGAATACAAGGTCATGGGCCTCGCGCCATACGGCGAACCGCGTTTCGCGGACCTTATCCTGAAGGAACTGATTGACCTGCGCGAAGACGGCTCGTTCCGGCTCAACATGCGCTACTTCGGCTATTGCGACGGCCTGACGATGACCAATGCGCGGTTTCACAATCTTTTCGGGATGCCCCCGCGCAAACCGGATGAATGGATCAATCAGACGCAGATGGACATCGCCGCCAGCATTCAGCAGGTGACCGAAGAGGTCATGCTCAGGCTGGCGCGCCACGTTCACGGCAAAAGCGGGATGAAGCATCTTTGCCTTGCCGGAGGATGCTCACTGAACTGCGTGGCCAACGGACGGATGCTGCGCGAGGGGCCGTTCGATGACATCTTCATCCAGCCGGCGGCGGGCGACGCCGGAGGCGCGCTCGGCGCGGCGCTCTTCGCCTGGCATCAGTTCCTCGGTAATGATCGCAACGCCAACGGCAGGAGCGACACTCAGAAGGGCAGCCTGCTTGGTCCGGCTTTCGGCAGCGATGAGATAGCGGATCATCTGCGCGGAATTGCCGCCCCGTTCCACAGGTTCGAACAATCAGACGAATTATGCGAAAAGGTCGCGGAACTGCTGATCGCCGGGAAGGCGGTCGGGCTTTGCGCCGGGCGAATGGAGTTCGGCCCGCGCGCGCTGGGATGCCGCTCTATCCTGGGCGACGCCCGAAGCGAGAGCATGCAGAGCATGTTGAACCTCAAGATCAAATTCCGCGAGTCATTCCGCCCCTTCGCGCCGGTTGTGCTGGAGGAGAACGTCTCGGACTACTTCGAGCTTGATCGCCCAAGCCCCTACATGCTCCTTGTTGCGCCGGTGTTGGCGGACAAGCGCCTGCCCGTCGCCAACGAAATGGCGCGGCTGCAGGGCACGGAAAAGCTCAAGGTCAAGCGCAGCGTCGTCCCTGCGGTCACGCACGTGGATTTCAGCGCAAGAATCCAGACCGTGGACGAGACGCGGCACGGCCTGCTCTGCCGCCTGATGCGGACATTCCGTGAAAAAACCGGTTGCCCCGTCCTCGTGAACACGAGCTTCAACATCCGGGGCGAGCCGATCGTCTGCTCCCCGCAGGATGCTTATCGCTGCTTCATGTTCACGGACATGGACGCGCTCGTCCTCGAAGACGTGCTCCTGCTCAAGGAAGAACAACCGCCCATGAAGGGCGCTGAGGAATACAAACGCAGTTTCTTGAACGATTGACGAGAGGAACAGTATGCAGCCCCGCGAAAGGATGATAAAGGCGCTCAGGCGCGAGGTTTCGGACCGGATTCCATTATTCGACGGATTCCCCTGGCCGCAGGCTGAAGAACGCTGGCGCAAGGAGGGATTGCCGGAGGGACAATCGCCCGCCGACGCCCTGGGGCTTGACCGCTGCGGAGGCGCGTGGGTATGCGCGAATCTGGGTTTTGAGACGAAGACCCTTGAAGAGAACGAGCATTACAGGATCGAGATTGACGCCAACGGCGTGACAACGAAAGTCTGGAAGGACCAATACGCCACCCCGCTCCAGATGGACTTCGCGATAAAGACCCTCGCGGATTGGAAGAAACGCGCGGAAATGCTCGACCTGGAGCGCTTCCCTCTTGAGAAGAACGTCATCGAAAATTCCGTCAAGGCCCGTGAATCTGGCGATTTCCACTTCCTGACCATTGATGAACCGATCTGGTTCTCGCTCCGCCTGCTCGGGCACGACAACTGTCTGGAGAGGATGGCTGATGAGCCTGAGTTCATCGAGGACATAGTCGAGCGCATAACGGACTTCGGACTTCGGCGCGCCGCGCGATTGCTTGACGCGGGGGGGCGGTTCGACGCGCTCTGGCTCTGGTCCGACCTCTGCTACAAGAACGGGATGCTATACTCCCCCGCCTTGCACAGGCGGCATTTCCTGAAATGTCATCGCCGCATCAAGGAATGGTGCGCCGGACGCGGACTTCCGATCATCTATCATTGCGACGGCAATGTTTCCGAATTCATCCCGCTGCTCATCGAGGCCGGGATTGACTGCATCCAGCCCCTTGAAGCCCGATGCGGCAACGACGTCCGCGTCTACAAACGCCGTTACGGACGGGACATCGCATTCTTCGGCAATATCAACATGGACATCGTGGCAAAGGGAGACCGGAAAGAGATCGAGACGGAGGTCGTCTCAAAGATCGAGGCCGCAAAGACGGGCGGCGGCTACATCCACCACAGCGACCACTCCGTCCCGCCCACGGTGAGCTGGGATAATTACAGGTTCTGGCAGAAGACGGCCAGGCGGGTTGCGGATTACTGAACTGAAGCGGGCGGCCCGGTCCGATGCAGATACGGGAAACGCTGTCGTGCAATTCACGATTACTACTTGGGTTACGGAGGATCGCCGGTGTCGTACTTCACGGCGAGTTCTGGTCCCTCTCTGTATGTTGGGGAAGATGAGCGTATAGAACCGTCGGCAAACAAGTAGAACCGGTATCGCTCATGGTGTCTGGCTTCCCGGCAGCGCACAACCCATGGGATTCTCTCAAATTGTTTGTTTGTGGCCTCGTTGCTCTTCCGCTGCCGCCAGGCCTCATCTCGAAGTTCGCTCGTGCGGCAGTAACCTCGGATCCAATCCTTGCCGCCCGATATCTCCAGAAGAGATGCGCCGGACAGCGCGGCATTAAATTCATATGGCCTGATCGTCCTATTTGCCCAGAAGTCATGATAAGGACACTCGAATACCAGCTCCGAAGTGATATAGTCTTCCATAAGAACGGATTTCAGTTCTTCAATGTTCTTTGCCGAAGGAAGCTTGCCGTCAAAATCATCAGCATAGATGGCAAGAGCCGTAGCAAGCGTTCTAAGGTTCGACCTGCATGCGCCTTCGTAATCGGGCGGGTGGTGTTCGCGGCCCAGCCATTGCAGGGCCAGAAGCGACAGCGTAAAGACAGCAAATAGGGCAAGACATCCCAATGCCAACTTCCGTGGCGTAGTATCGCCTCTTGCCTTGGTCATATGGTGCCTTCTTCTCGGGAACATCCGAATGCTGGCGCAGGCTGGCTCATTGGCGGGCTGTGTTGGCACTCCTGTAGGTTGACTGATGCCACCCGTCCAATATACTACGCATATACCATAGCGTCACTGGGCCTCCGTCCCGCGCCCGGTTTGTCCCTTGAACCGGAACGCAACCCGTGTAATATTGATCTGATCCCGGACTTCATCCCTGTTCTCGGCTATCTCGATGACCTTATTCTTCTTCCGCTCGGCATCTGGATCGCCGTCAGACTCCTGCCGGACAACGTTCTGGCGGAATGCAGGGCGAGGGCAGATGAGTCAACCGATGTCGGCATGCACATGCGTTCTCGGGATTGATCATAGTCATCCTTGTCTGGCTGGCATTAATCGCAGTGATCGCCGGCTATGATTAAAGGTAATTCAACCGGGATGATAATAACTCTTCACACTTGATTTCCATGACAGTTGACACCAGAGTAATGGATGTAGGACGAATCATGACGCTGGAGAACACGAAAATGAAGAACTTCGACGAAATTCTTGACGTCGTTGACGATCATCCCATACGCACAATCGCCGTCGGGCCGGCGGAGGACGCGTCCGTGCTGCAGGCCGTCGAGGCGGCGCGGAAGCGCAACATCGCGAAGTGCCTTCTGGTCGGCAACGAGCAGAAGATTCGCGAAATCGCCGCCGCCGAGGGGTTGACGCTTCCGGACGCGGAGATCGTAGACTGTAAAGACGAGCTTGCCGCCGCACAGCAGGCCGTGGAACTCGCTGCCAACGGCCAGGCGCACATCGCCATGAAGGGCATGATCCACACGGACGACTTCCTGCGCGCCGTGCTCAACAAGGAGAAAGGCCTTCGCATCGGCGTCACGATGAGCCACGTCTTCATCGTAGAGGACCGGCAGAAGGACAAGCTTATCTTCGTTTCCGACGCGGCCATGAACATCGCGCCGGACCTCCAGCAGAAGGCGGAAATTGTGCTGAACGTCGTTCATCTGGCGGAATGTTTCGGCGTGCCGAATCCGCGCGTGGCGATTCTTGCTGCGGTGGAGGTGGTCAACCCGGCCATGCCGGCGACGGTTGATGCGGCCGTGCTCGCTGCGATGTGCAAGCGGCGTCAGTTCTCGCCGAAGTGCGTCATTGACGGGCCTTTCGCGTTCGACAACGCGATATCGGAGGAGGCGGCGCGGCACAAAAAGATCGAGGGGCCGGTCGCCGGCAACGCGGACATCCTGATAACGCCGGACGTCGAGTCCGGCAACATGCTCGTGAAGTCAATGGTATTCATGGGCGGGCGAAGGGCTGCGGGCATCCTTATGGGGACGAAGGCGCCGGTCGTTCTGACCAGCCGGGCGGATTCGGCGGAGTCGAAGGCGCTCTCAATGGCATGCGCGGTGCTGCTGGTTAACGTGCGGCGCGAGTTGTCCCTGAAGATCGGGAAGGTGCATTACTAAGACACGAGGTTGGGATAAGGCTGAACCTATTCCCCTATCTTCCCTTCCGTCAGCAGCTTGTCAAAATAGCGTATTGTGTTGGCAAGTCCCTCGGCCAGCGGGACTTTCGGCTCCCAGCCGAGGACCTTCCTGGCAAGCGTAATGTCCGGCTGGCGCTGGCGGGGGTCGTCGCTGGGCAGCGGCTTGCGGACAAGCTCCGACTTGGAATTTGTCATATCTATAACGCTCTCCGCCAGTTCCGCGATTGTCACCTCGTTAGGATTGCCCAGGTTCACCGGCCCCGTGAACTCCGGCGGGGAGTCCATCAGGCGGCGCAGTCCCTCGATCAGGTCGCTGACGTAGCAGAATGAGCGCGTCTGTTCCCCATCGCCGTAGATCGTGATCGGCTCCCCGGCGAGGGCCTGCATGATGAAATTCGATATCACGCGCCCGTCCTTCGGGTGCATCCGGGGGCCGTAGGTGTTGAAAATCCGGGCGACCTTGATGGACTGTCCGTATTGGCGATGGTAATCGAAGAAGAGCGTCTCGGCACAGCGCTTGCCCTCGTCATAGCATGAACGCAGGCCGATGGGGTTGACGTGGCCCCAGTAATCCTCGGTCTGGGGGTGGACGTGCGGGTCGCCGTAGACCTCGCTGGTGGAGGCCTGAAGGATTCTTGCCTTCACGCGCTTGGCAAGGCCGAGCATGTTGATCGCGCCGTGGACGCTGGTCTTGGTCGTCTGAACTGGGTTGTACTGGTAATGCACCGGCGATGCGGGGCAGGCCATGTTGTAGATGCGGTCAACCTCAACGTAGAGTGGGAAAGTGATGTCATGCCGCATCAGTTCAAAGCGGGGGTTGGCCAGCAGGTGGCGGATGTTGTCCTTCGTGCCGGTATAGAAATTATCCGCGCAAAGCACGTCCGCGCCTTCTTCAAGCAGGCGTTCGCAGATATGTGAGCCGAGGAAACCGGCCCCGCCCGTGACCAGAACCCGTTCGCTACAGTGGTAGCTTCTTGTCATTGACCTGTCCTCCGATTTGTCAGAATCCGACATTGATTCTATCACAAACGGGCGGCCGGGAAACCCCCTTCCGGGGACGTTCCAGGGATGTTGAGCATATAGATCAATGATACGCGTTGCCATTTGAGGTTTGGGCTTATTTTCCATTGCCCGGCAGAGTTGATAAGATAGAATCACTGGCCCGGGACAATATGTAACCGTTTTTCGAGAAGCCCATGAGCGACCACGACGAAAAGACGAATCCAACCGAGCCGGAAAAAGGCGACGCCGTAAGGCAGACGCCGTCGGAACAGACCGGAGCGGAAGGCGGCCAACCGACTGAAGCGGCGCAGCTTGACGTCGCAGCCCCGACTCAAACAGACGCGGCAGCTGCGAAAGCCGGGAAACCGAAGAAGAAACGCCGCCTCATCTTCCGGCTGTTCAAGTGGGCCGTCATCGCAGCCTTCGGCCTGATCGCCGCCGTCTTCCTGCTTCTGCTTTTCCTTCCGGCAATAACGGACAGCGGCTTTGTAAAGGGCAAGATCGCAGATACCGTAAAAAAGATGAACGGGCACGACCTGAAGATCGCGCGGCTTCGCGTGGCCCCGTTGAGCAGGCGGCTTGTGCAGGTTGACGATCTGACCATCAGCGATCCGGAGCGGACGGACGGCAAGCGGGTGGTCAGCGTCGGGCAGATACTCTTCGAGTGGCAACCGAAGCTTCTTTTCAGCAGGAAGGTCCAGATTGACCGGATTCTGGTGAAGGAGCCGCGCGTGTTCGTCGAGATGAAGGACGGCTCGATGAACGTGATGAAGTTGAAGCCGAAACCCGCCGCCGCGCCTGACGGGCAGGCTCCCCCCGCCGCGCCGCTAGCGCCTGAACCCAAGCCTGCGGAAACCGCCCCCAAGGCCCCCGGCCTAAAGCTCCCCGTTGACTTTACGCTCAAGGAATTCAAGGTTGACGATTTCGGCCTTGATTTCACGATGGCTAAAGACGGCAAGGAAACCGCCGTCTCAATGCCCGCGCTGGATTTCGCGCTGGGCGTCATCCTCACCCGCGAAGACAAGGGCAACAACATTGCCGCCGATCTCGGCGTAGACCCGATAAGCATTTCGATGACGGACATGGGCGTGATAACGCTGCCCCGGATCGCCCTTGCGTTCAAGGTCGAGCCGCTGCTTCAAAGTTATTCCGCGAAGGAGTTGAGCAACAAGTTCACCTTTGGCGACGACAAGACCCCGATCATCACGGAATCGCTTGAGGGCGAGGTCGCCGGTTCCGGCAAGGAAAGCCTGCGCATAGTCCACAACGTCACGGTTGATTACGGGGCGCTGATGGGCCTGCTTTCGCCGGAAATCCGGGCCAAAACGAAGGGTTATGGCGTGGATGGCCGCACGGTCTGGGACATGACGGTCGAAGGCCGGCTTCCGAAGGACAAGGATGACAAGGATGCGGCCATTGCCGTCAAGACTGACATCGCCAACAAGTTCACCGTTTTTGGGCCGGCGGTTGGCAGGCTAGAGAACCTGCCGGTGGACGTGGCGGTCGCGGTCAATGTCCATCCTGCGACTCTGGACGTCGCGCCGTTGAGCCTGAAGGTTGCGGCGGCGAACATGGCCTTCCTCGATGTGAACGGGGATGTTCTGGGGGGGGGTAAGAATGCGATCGCGATGGACATTCAGGCGCGGTTGGACCTGTCGAAGATTGAAACGCTTATCACCCCGAAACTTGCCGAGAAAACTCCGCCGTTCAAACTCACCGGGGAAGCGGGTATCCGCGATTTGAAGATAAAGGGCAATCTTGACGATCCGGCGACCGAAAAGAAAATGGCCTTTGACGTGAGCGGGGAGGCATACGCGAAGATTGACAGCCTCGATCTGACATATACGCCGAAGCCTAAGGCAGCGGAAGACGCCGCGCAGGAAACGAAGGACGCGGGAGCTGAAAAGGTCGGTAGCGCAGAACAGGCGGCAGAAGTTGCCAAGACAGAGACTGCCGAGGAGGAAAAGCCCGCAAAACCGGAAGAATCGCCGGTTCCGGACGCAACTCCCCCGGCGCAGGGGGAAGCGCCGCCGCCCCAGCCGATTGTTGTGGCCCTGAAGGGATTGGACGCCGACCTTGCCTTCGCTGTCGCTTACAGCAAGGAGAATGGCGCGAACAACATCAGGCTTTCCACCCCGCGCGGGGCGCTCGCCTCCGTCAACGCAACCGTCGGGCCGAAAATCGCCGCCGGATTGGACAAGACTAGCTGGAATCTCGCGGTTGCCGTCAGCGACCAGAAGGCAACCTCCGTAAGCGTAACCGACACGCGGTTGGCCACGACCATCAGCGCCTCTATTGATAGCACGGGCAAGTTCACCATCCCGGTTGAGGGGGCGCTGGGAGTGGAAGTCCGCGATAGCCTGGACGCGCAGAAGCGCGCGGTTCCGAAGGTGGCCCTGAACGCGAAAGTTTGGGACGGGAAGGTGCTGTTTGACCTCGGAACCGAGGTCGGGCCGGGGATTTCAACCGTAAAGACCAACATAGAAGCGAAGGCGGACTTCGCCTTCCTTGAAGGCCTCCTTGCGGGAGTGAATCCAAAGCTCCTGGAGAAGGCCGGGAAAATCAGCATTGCGGGCAACGCCGGGCTGAAGATCGCGGCGGACGTGACCATGCCCCCCCCCGACAAGAGCAAGCCTATGCTTGTCAAAGCGAGCGTTGAAGGCGGGGCGAACATGCCGAAGATCGCCCTTGAGGGCGGCATTGCCGACGTCGGGATTGAGAAGATCGAGGCGTCGTTCAAAATCGCTGCCGATGTGGCGAAATCGGAAGAAAACACTGACGTCAAGAGCGATACGCAGGGCGAACTGGGCATAGGCGCAATCAATGTTGCGATGGTTCAGGTTATCCCCCCGTCGCCTGTCAGCGCTGACGCTCCAGCCACAGACGCATCGGCGGAAGCAAAGACGCCTGTGGTTGAAACACAGTCTTCCACCTCGCAAACAACGGTTGCGCCGCTACCACCGGTTGCAAAGGAAGCTACTCCATCGGCCCAAGCTGCCGGCGATGCCCCAGCGCCTGCCGCAGCGGAGACGCCTTCCGAACCGAAAAAACGCCGAATCAGCCTGACAATCAGCGAGTTGGCATCGAAGGTTCACGTCAACTGCCCGGTCCTGATGACCGTCACGGACAAGAGCATGTCGGTTCGCCCCGCCGTGTCGTTTGAGGCTGGAATCGCTTCGCTTGAGGCCGGGATGAGTTCCACACCGCAGGATCCGTCCGCAATCGCGTCTGTTTCCGGCATCCGTGCAAAGTTGGAGACTGAGCCGGACGTCAAAAAGGGCGAGGCGCTGGACGTTGACCTTCGCAGCGGCATGGAGTTCTCGGCTGGCTACGACACGCTGGCGGTGACGTTCGTCAAGTCCGTGCCGGGCATGAAGGTTCAGCTTGAACAGGAGAAGCTTGATTTCAATCTATCGGTCTCTACAGCAGTCCACATGCCGCCAAAGCCAGCCGTCCCCCCCCCCGATGAAACCGAGGGCGACGGAGACGGAGATGATTCTTCCAATGCCGCTGCCAATACTGCAGGCGGGAACGTCACGAACCCCGCCGAAACGAAGCCGGATGAGAGTGAAGCAGCGGCAGGGAAACCCGGAACTCAGATCACTGAGCTTGCCGTCAAGATGGGGGTCGAACTCGGCTCTCTTGCGACGCTCGTCAATATGCCCGGCAACGACATGCCCATCGGTATCATGATGGATAAGTCGTGGTTCCGGACGAAGGTTGACGCGCCGAAGGACCCGATGACGGACTGTCGCATCGGCATGGACACCGGTATGGCGAATTTCCGCCCGATGCCGGACATGGTGGAATACCTGAACGTCACATACGGCAAGGCCAAACCGGGCGAGACGACGAATTACCAGATCAAGGGAACCGACGCTTCCTTCGTGATGGATATGACGGCCAATTCCGCGGCGAAGAACTACGACATAAAGAATATGGCGGTTGACGTTCCCGGCCTGTTCGGAATGAAGGTGAAGGACATCGCCGTTGTCAACAACGGCCAGTCGTTCGCGGTCGGAAATCTGGAAGGCAAATTCGAGCCGATGGGCATAGCCCCGCGCCTGCCGCCTGCCCTTGCGCGGAAACTCGCCATGCTCCAATCCGGAGAAATCACGTTCGCCCTGCGCGTAAAGGGCGAGAAGCCGACCTCGGAGCAGATCCGCAAGCGGCAGTTCCCGGTTGAGGTTGATTTCAGCGCGGGGCTGGTCAACCTGGGGCTGAGCGTCGAATCGGAGGTTAAAGACGTTGTCACAGGCGAGACGCAGAAAAACGTCATGGCGATTGTCAGCGGGTTCAACGACGCCTTCACGTTTTCCATGCGTCCGGACGTGATACGGATTGACAACAACCTCGTCATCGGGCGCATTGACCTGCCCGGCAAGCTGCCGGAGACGGAGGTCCTCGACCTCGGATCGAAGTTCTCCATGAGCTTCGAGCAAATGAGCAGGCTGAACGTGCGCGAAGCCTCTCTGAACATGCGCCACAATACGATCCGCATGGCCGCGAAGGGCACGGTCGGCGGGCTGGACATGTTCACAATGCCCCCCCCCGCCTCCGACGAGCCGACGAAAAAGCCGGCAGTCTGGGACTACCTTGAGAAGCTTGACGTTGACTTCTCCGCAGAAGCCGCATTCGCCCCCGGCAAGGAAGCCTTCGTCATGAAGGGCATGAGCGTCGAGGGCGTCGCGGGCGGGACGTTCGGGATCAAGCTGATACCCGCCGACAGACTCATCATCTCCGCGTCCGGGAAGTTCGAGGACATGACCGTCAAGCTCCCGCAGCATCGCCACGTGCTGGAGATCAACGGCGACGTTCCGTTCCGCAAGACGTTGAAACTCGTGACTCCCGCCGTCGTTGCCCGGGGCGACGATCTCGGCTTCCTTTCCCGCAAGGTCTACGCCTTCCCGCCCCTGACGCCAGGCGAGGTTGACATCGGGATGGAGGCGGAGACGATGCGAGACTCGTTGCGCCCCTACAGCGCTAATAGAAACACATTCTCCATCAAGGCAATCGAGGTCAAGCCCCCGGCCATCGGCGGCGTCGAGCGCGATCCGCTGGTGATTGACAAGGTGGGCGTGGACGTCCATCTCGAAGAGGGGCGCTTCAACGTGGATAAGTTTCAACTACGCCTCCTGGGCGGGGGAATCGTCGGGCGCATGTTCGTGCAGCCATATCGCGAGAGCTACGTCATGGGGCTTGAGTCCGAGTTCGTCGGCTTGAATTTCAAGAAGCTGCTGCCGGGGACGTTCACCACGATCCCGGACGAGGAGGCGGAGATATCCGGCTTCGCCTCGATGAGGCTCTTCGTGCCGGTCGAGAAGACGCGCTCATCCGCAAGCCTGATCGAGGACCTGCGGCTGCAATTCAACGTCACGCACATAGGCGGCAAGGCGCTGGACCGCATTCTGCTCTTCCTTGATCCGAACGAGGAGAACCCGAAGATCATGGCCGGGCGCAAGGGATTGTCCCTCGGCCAGCCCAGCACAGTCACCTTCATCATCGCCAACGGGAACGCCAAGGGGAAGATGACGCTACAAGGGCCGCTGGGATTCGTGAGCCTTCCGGAGCCTGAGATTCCGCTGTCGCGCATACTAGGCCTGGGCAGGTTCCAGACGATGCTCAAGCGGCTCGAACTGCTTCAGACCGCGCTGGCAAACGCGAACGCGCAGACGCTCGTCGTCCTGCCGGACAGGCCGATAGGACTTCAATAGCCCCCCATCGGAAAACAAATGCCCGACGAAATCATCCGCAGGCTACTGGAACAGGTGAAGGACGGCGAGATCGCCGTCAGCGACGCGCTCGACGTCTTAAGGAAGATGCCGTTCGAGGACCTGGACTTCGCGAAGATTGACCATCATCGCGCCCTGCGCTGCGGCGCGCCCGAAGTCATATTCTGCCAGGGCAAGACGCCGGAACAGGTCGTAAGCATAGCCGGAACAATATTCGGCGCCGGGCGGGACGTTCTGGCCACGCGCGCCAACGATGCAGTCGCCGCCGCGATGAAGATTGCTTTTCCAGATGTGGAGCACAACGCGGCGGCTCGGACGCTTGTTCTTCAGAGGTTGAAGAAGGAAGTCCGCGGCGGACTGATCCTGATCATTACCGCCGGCACGTCCGACATCCCCGTCGCCGAGGAGGCGCGCGTGACGGCGCAGTTCCTCGGCAACAATGTCGAATGCGTCTACGACTGCGGCGTGGCGGGGATTCATCGTCTGCTGCGGCATTACGATAACCTTTCTCGCGCGAACGTCCTCATCGTCGTCGCAGGCATGGAGGGCGCGCTGGCGAGCGTCGTCGGCGGGCTGGTCGCCCGCCCCGTAATCGCCGTGCCGACAAGCGTCGGCTACGGGGCGCACTTCCAGGGCTTGGCCCCCCTCCTGAGCATGTTGAACAGTTGCGCGGCGGGTGTGGCCGTCGTGAACATTGACAACGGTTTCGGCGCGGCGCACATGGCCTCGCTCATCAATCAGACCGGCTGTGCGCGCTCGGAAGCCGCGAGCGCGGAGTGAGAACATGCGGGAAATTGTTGAACTCCCCCGCCTTCCAGACAGGAGTCCCGACGCCCACAAGGGCGACTTCGGGCGCGTTCTGGTGATTGCCGGCTCGGTCGGATTCACCGGGGCCGCGTACCTCTGCGCAAAGGCGGCGCTCCGTTCCGGCGCGGGGCTTGTGACGCTGGCCTGCCCGGAGACTGTTTATCCTATCCTGGCCGCAAAGCACGCCTGCGTGATGGTCCGCCCGGTTACGGCGACGGACAAGGGAACAGTCGGGAGCGCGGCATTGCGCGAATTGTCCGGGCTTTGCAGGGCCTCGGACGCCGTCGCAATCGGGCCAGGCCTCGGAAGGCATGATGAGACGACGATGATCGTGCGCGAGCTTGCGCGCTCGGTCGCCGCGCCGATGGTTATTGACGCGGACGGGCTGAACGCGCTGGCCGGCGACGTCGCGGCGATTGACAACGCCGCAGGGCCGCGAATCCTGACGCCACATCCGGGAGAGATGGCGCGATTGCTGGGTCAGAGCGGCCCGGGCGAGATTCAGAAGGACAGGCGCGGCGCGGCGGCGGAGTTTCTGCGGCGGCATCCCGGCGTTCTCGTTCTCAAAGGGCAGGGAACCATCGTCTCCGACGGACAACAGTTTTTCACAAACCCGACAGGCAATCCCGGAATGGCCACGGGCGGGACGGGCGACGTTCTTGCCGGCTGCATCGCGGCGCTCGCGGGGCAGGGGATGGAGCCTTTCGACGCGGCCCGGCTGGGCGTTTTCCTTCACGGGTTGGCCGGCGACCTGGCGGCGGATGAGCTTGGCGAGGATTCGCTGATCGCAACAGACCTTCTGGACCGCCTCCCGGGGGCGTTCAAGCGTTACCGCGACGCTTGCGGCGGACGCGGCGCCATCAATCCGGCGGATGTATAGCTTCCGGCTGAGACCGGTCGTTCTGGGGATGTAAATGGCGGCATTCTGCTTCAATACGATTACGGCGGGGCCGGACGCGGACCTTATCGCCCTGATAGGTCTGCTTCCGAAATACGGTTTCCGCCTGATCGAGTTTCACGCGCTCTCCCTCGAATCCCACCTTCAGCGCAGGGGACTGACGCCGCTGGCATTCGCCTTGAAGCGCAACCGCGTCCGCGCAGCCGGCGTCTCCGGATTTCCGTTTCTCCCGTTCTCATTCGACGAGCGAAGGCGGGCGGAATTTGCTGAGACGGCGGAAATGTGCGCATCCCTCGGTGGTCGGACGCTCTCGTGCCCGATTGCCGAAGGCCCTCCCCCCGGCGGCACGCTGGACGACTGCATGAGGATTTCCATGGAGACGGCGCGGGACTACGGGCGCATGGCGGCGGAGTTCGGCCTCCGGGTCGCCCTCGAATCCCGCAAGGGGCATCTTTTCATGTCCCATCCGGTGGAGACGCTGGAGGTCATCCGACGCACTGGCCGGGAGAACGTGGGGTTGGACGCGGATACCATCCAGCTCGTTCTGGCGCAATGCTGGCCGGACGCGGTCCGCTCCTTTCCTCGCGAAAAGCTCTTCGGCGTCCACCTCGCCGCCGCCCTCTTCGACAGGGACTATTTGTGCGCCCTTGAGTCTTTGCGATATGATGGCCCCGTGACTCTCAGGACGCCTAATCCAGGGGGCTGGGAGGAGCCGATTGAGGAGACGTTGGCGGAACTCAGAGACAAGATTGCTTTCATTCTCACGGTGTGATTTGAAGGAGACGATAAAGATGGCCGCAAAGGTGAAACTCGGATTCGTGGGCGCGGGATACATGGGCCAACTAGCCCACCTGGCCAACTACGCGCAACTGCCGGATTGCGAACTGGTCGCCCTTGCCGAGGGCAGGCCGAAGCTGGCGGAACTGGTCGCGACCCGCTACGGCGTGGCGAAGGTCTACCCGGACCATAAGACGATGCTGAAGGAGGCCGACGTCGAGGCCGTTGTAGCCATTCTGCCCTATTCCCTGCATGACGCGATCATCCCCGACCTGCTCAAGGCCGGCAAGCACGTCATAACGGAGAAGCCGATCTGCTGCCGCGTCGCCAACGCGAAGAAGATATCGAAGCTGGCGAAAAAGAACGGCGTCATCTACCACGTCGGATACATGAAGCGCTGCGACCCGGCGTCCGTGCGCGGCAAGGCGATGATCGCCGAATGGAAGAAATCGGGCGAATGCGGCCCGCTGCGCTACCTGCGCGTCACGATGCCCCCCGGCCCCTGGAATCTCACCGCGAAATGCCTTTCATCCGGCGAGCCGTTCCCCGGCTACGACGGTCAGAAATGGGAGGGTCTTCCGGACGACATGCCGGAGGCCGACGCCCAGCTTTACAACGCCTTCATTAACTACTACATCCACCAGATCAACCTCATCCGCTACCTGCTGGGCGAGGATTACAAGGTAACGTACGCCGACCCGAAGGGCGTCACCTTCACGGCCATGTCGGACAGCGGCGTCGTGATCGTCCTTGAGATGGCCCCGTACCAGTGTCCGGATCACTGGGAGGAAACATACAAGGCGTGCTTCGAGAAGGGCTGGATACAGGTTGATCTTCCCGCGCCGCTTCAGCAGTACTCCGGATCGCTAGCCTGCTTCCGGGGGGCAGAGAAATACAAGTCGTCCGAATCGCGGATTTACGTCAACACGGAATGGGCGATGTTCGAGCAGGCGCGCATGTTCGTCGCCGAGGTCCGGGGCGAGCAGCCGCTGATCTCGCCCTCGGAAGACGCAGTGAAGGACCTTGAAGTCGCCGTGCAGTACGTCAAGGCGCTACGGGCGTCGCAGAAGGCGAAGTAGTTGGTAGTTGGGTGTGCGACTCGCAGTCTCTGAGCGAGACACCGTCGCGAAACGAGACTGCGAGTTGCGCGCACGCGGTTGGTGATGCTTCTGCCGCCTGTGTAAAACCTGCGGTTTCGCCCACCCTACAACTGGCCGAGACGACAAATGACAGACAATGTCAGACGACCGCACATTGACGGGCAACTCACTGGCATGGCCGGTGAGTTTCTCGTCGCTGGAAAGCTGTTCAAGCGCCGTATGCAGGTATCAGTCACGATGGGAAACGCGAAAGCAATCGATCTCTTCGTACATAATCCCAGAACCGACCGGACGTTCAACGTTCAAGTCAAGACCCTCCGGTCGAAAAACTGTTTCCTGATGCGACGCGAAAGCATCAAGCCGGGACATGTGTATGTGTTTGTCTTGTTGAACCAAGACGATCAGGACGAGCAGTTCTTCATCGTCCCTGGTGAGTCAATTCGCCGTGATATCAATCGGTTCTTTGGATCGTCCTACGCTGGAGAGACACCCAGTACAATGCCTGCTGTTAACTACGGTCCTTTAAAAGAATTCGAGGACAACTGGGAGCTGTTTGAGAAGTGAGAATCGTCCAACAAGGCCATGAGGCGACACGACGTTCGCTCTCCGCATTAGTTAGCGAAAAAGTGGTAGAGAACGGTATAATATGCTATTGTTTTATTTAAAACATACTGGCGGAGACGCAATTGCATCTACGCCCGTTTCGTTTTCTGCTACCACTGCGCCGGCATGAACTGGTCAACGTCCTTCTTCGTGATAATGTGCTTGCGCAGGTAGTGGACCGATTTCGTTATCGGCTTGCCCATGAACCAGTCGGCGGCGAGTTTCATCGGAAGCGCCCCGTCAGACTCGGCGGACTGATACGTTATCGCGTGGAGCGTCCCGGCCTTCACGAAGTCCATCCCCACCTTGCTGTTGCCGGCGGCGACGCGGATTATGTCCTCCCGGTTGTGCGCCTTGATCGCGTCGTTGATGCCGATCTGCGCGCCCGAATCGTCCGCGCTGACGATTCCCTTCAACTCGCCCTTGAAGCGGCTGATCCACCCGCTCACGAGCGTTGAGGCGGCCTCCGCCTTCAGCCCGCACGGCTGCATGTCCAGCATCTTCATGTTCGGGGCGATCTTCTTCAGCTCCGTCATCATCGCGAAAGTGCGGGAGTAGTAGGGCGACGTTCCCTCCAGATGCCGCACGATGCAGTAGCCGCCCTCGTTGTTCATCAGCCTTGCGAATTCATGCGCCAGCATTCGGAACTGCCCCCAGTCGTCCGGCCCCGTCCACGTCAGTATGTAGGGCATCCCCTGGTCTGTCGGAATCAGGTTGCTGGCGATGACAGGGACGCCCGCCTGATTGAGCTTCCGGAGCAGGGGGACGACCGCCTTGGCGTCAACCGGTTGGATGATGACCATGTCCGGGCGCTCGTTGATCGCCTGATCAACCTGCTGGGCCTGAATGTTGATGTCCGTATTGGCGACCATCGTCTTGACCTGGATGCCGTAGGCGTCGGCGACCTTCTTCATGCCGTTGAAGTAGGCGTTGTGGTAGGGATGGTCCACGAACTTGAGGAAGACGACTTTCTTGCCCTTGCACCCGTCGTTGGGGGATTCCGGCTGTTTCGCCTTCTCGCATTTCCATCCCGCGTATTCGATGTCGTACCAATGGAGGGGGTCCTCCAGCGGGAGCGCCTCGGGGTCGGCGGGGCGCTGGGGGGGAGTCAGAGGGGAGTCGTCCGCCACGATGAGCGGTTGGCCGTCCTCGGACTTCAGGCCGGAGATGTCAACGGCCAGGGACTCCTCCCGCCCGCGCTGCTTCGCGTCTTCGGTCTTTGCGGCCTTTTCCGCGCGCCGACACCCGATCGCGAAAAGAACCGTTACGGCAATTGCTACGGACATTGATTTCCGCAAATTCATCGCTGATCTCCTTGAGCTTGCGTTGGGCGGCAGGGCTATCTCCCCGGCCTTTTGGCGCGCATCTCCGCCAAAAGGTCCGGGCGGATGCCGCGCTTCCTCTCCTGACGCCGCAACGAGACTGCATCGTAGAGGATTATCGTCGCCAGGACAATGCCGCTGGCGACAAGTTGTATTTCGAATCCCGCCCCCAGCAGACCGAGTCCGTTGATGAGGGCCGTCAGCGTGAATACGGCAACCGTGCTGTGGACGACGCTGCCCTTGCCGCCCTTCATTGACGTTCCGCCGATGATGACCGCCGCGATGACGAGCATGAGCGACTTTGATCCGGACGTCGGGTTCGCTGAACTGGTTGCCATCGAGTTGACGGCCCCGCCGAAGGCGGACAGCGCGCCGCATGCGGTAAATGCTCCGACCAGGTATCTTTCCGAGGAAAGCCCGGCGTACCAGGCGGTCTGGGGGTTGCCTCCGATCAGATGGAAGTTCCTCCCTATGACGGTACTTGAGAGCATTACTGCGAACGCGCCGACGGCTGCAATCGCCAGAATGACGCGCGGCGACAAGACCCATATGTCCCGGTCTAAGAAATCCGCGAGGCGGAAGTCCGACACGTTGAGCGTCCCCCCGCCGCAATACATGTTCACAAGGCCCTGGACAATTATCATTGTGCCCAGCGTTACGATGAAGGAGCCGATCTTTGCGCGCGAAACGAGCAGGCCGTTAACGATTCCAACAAGCGCTCCGGCGATGAGCGCGGCGAACGTCCCGCCGGCCCATCCCAGCTCCGGCTGAAGCCCGATCACGAGCATCCCGCCGAGCGTCGCCGTGGAGCCGAACGAAAGGTCGAGATGACCGCAGATCATGACAATCGTCAGGCCGACGGCGGCGAAGATGTTGACGCTCGTCGTCTTCAGAATGCTGGACATGTTCTGCGCCGTCAGGAAACCCGGAGCCATGACCGCCATGACGCCGATCACGACTGCGCCGAGGAGGAATATCCTGTTGCGGTCAATCCACCCCCCGATCCGCCGACCGGAATGGGAAGCCTGCAGCGCCGGGGTCTTCATGCCGCGCTCGTTTGTCGCGTCAGGCATCTTCCACCCCCGTTCTTCTGCGAGCGTAGGACTGGAGGCCGACCACGAGTATGAATACGGCTCCCTGGATGACGGACTGTTTGAACATGCCGATTCCGGCCAGCGACATGATGTTGGCCAGCAATCCCATGACCAGAACGCCGCCCATCGCGCCGATGACGCTCCCGCGACCGCCGGCGAGGGTCACGCCGCCTATGACGACCGCCGTGATTGCCGAGAAGCCGTAGCCCTCACCAATGTAGGCCGCGCCTACCTTGTTGAAACTTGTCAGCAGCAATCCGCCGACCGATGACGCGAAAGCTGAGATCAGGAAGGCGAAAAACACATAACGGCTGACCGGAACGCCGGTGAGACGCGCAACCTCCGGAGCCGAGCCTGCCAGCTTCAGCCCCGCGCCGTAGCCCGTTCGCTTCATAATCGCCTGCCCCGCGATCGCAAGCAGGATAAGAATCACGGTTATGAGGGGAACCGTTCCAAAAATCTCTGCGTGGTACAGACCTGTGAAAAGACGCCCGGCATCCGTCTTTTCATCGGCGTAGACCTGCTGCCCGCCGTAGACCCAGCGTATGAACCCGTCCGCCACGGAGTTCATCGCCAGCGTCCAGATGATCGGGTTCAGTCGAAGATAGCCGACAACAAGCCCGTTCACCGCGCCGACGCACATCCCGGCGGCGATGCCGCAGGCAAGGCTGACGGCGATTCCATAACGCAGCATTGTGACGGAAACGATCCCGGACAACGCCATTATCAATGGCAGGGAAAGATCAACGAAGTTGCCGCTGTAGGCGACAAAGGACACGCCGACCGCGACAATGCCAAGCAGCGTCACCGTCTTCAGCGCGTTCATAAGGTTGACGCGCGTGTAGAAATCCCCCGACACCGCCCCGCCCAGCAACAACAAGAGACCGAGCGCCGCGAAGACTCCGCTTCGGCCGATGAAGGCGGCAAGCCGGTTTTTAGCCGTTGCGCTCATGTCCGGGTTTCCGGCGCCGGGAGTCATGTCTTCAGCATCTCCACCTCGCCGTTGGCGGCCAGCAGTACCGCTTCCTCCGCGCAGTCAGTTCCAGCCATTTCGCCTATCAGCCGTCCCTTTCGCATGATCGCAATCCGGTCGCTCAGTCCGACAAGTTCCGGCAGGTCGGATGAGATCAGGATGACGCTTTTGCCGTCGTCGGCAAGCTTCGCTATCGCGCGGTGGATGATTCCCTTCGCGCCGACGTCAACCCCGCGCGTCGGCTCGTCCAGGATAAGGACCTCCGGCCCGGCTGCCAGCCATTTGGCAAGGAGGACCTTCTGTTGATTACCGCCTGAGAGACTGCCTGTCTCCGCGCCGGGATCGGGGGGGGATACGCGAAGCGATGAGATCAGTTCCGTCAGCCGGTCGCGCCACCTGCCGGGGAGGTAGACTCCCAACCGGCACAGGCGCGGGATGACGGCGGACAGCGCGTTCTCCGCCATTGTCATGCGCAGGGCAAGCCCGGCCTGCTTGCGATCCTCGGTCAGGTAGGCGATGCCGGCCTCGATTGCCTCTCTGTAGCAGGATGGTTTTAATCTCCGCCCGTCCAGTTCGATGGTTCCCGCGTCAACCGGGTCAATGCCGCAGAGCGATCTTGCCAGTTCGCTGCGCCCGGAGCCGCTCAGACCTCCGATGCCGAAGATTTCACCTTTCCGGACGCTGAAGGAAACCTCGTGGAAGAAGCCCCATCGTGTCAACCCGGTTACGCGGAATCGGTACTCGCCTGGAGCGGCGGCCCGTTCGGCGTAGAGGTCCGAGACCATGCCGCCGATCATCATCTCGACAATCTGCGCCGGCGTGGCCTCGGCGATTTCCTTCATCGCCACCTTCCGCCCATCCCGCATGACCGTTACGCGGTCGGCGATCTCGAAAACTTCGGACAGGTGGTGGGAGATGTAGATGATTGCCAGCCCCTGGTTGCGAAGGCGGCGAATTATTTCAAACAGGCGGCCGACCTCATCGCGGCTCAACGAGCTTGTCGGCTCGTCCATCACGAGGATACAGGGGCGGTTGCCGAGAGTTTTAGCGATTTCGACGAGTTGTGCCTCATGCTGAGAGATTTCCTCCACGCGGACGTTCGGATCGAGGTTCAGACCGATTTGTTCCAGCAGACGCCGCGATTCCGAGATCGTCCGGCGGCGGTCGAGCAGGCCAAACCGTTTCGGCAGGCGGCCGGCAAGAAGGTTCTCGGCGACGCTCAAAGGCGGGGCAAGGCTCAACTCCTGGTGAATCATCCCGATGCCGACGGACCGCGCGATTGCCGGGGAATGAAGGGCGACCTCCTTCGTATTGACAAGAATTTCGCCGGAATAGTCGTTGAATGAGCCGGCGATGGTCTTCATCAGCGTGCTCTTGCCTGCGCCGTTCTCGCCGACGATGGCGTGCACCTCCCCCGCGAGGACGGTCAGGTCCACGCCGTCCACGGCGAGTGTGCCGGGATAGCGTTTCGACACGCCGCGCAGTTCCAGAGCCACGCCGACTTCCGACACGGATTCTCGCCCTCCCTGACCCTTCTATTTCGTCTCTCTGCGTCCATGCGCGCAATGCGTTATTGCGCTGCGAAAGCGCGTCCTGCCTGATGGCGTATTCGTGCCTCATTCAGGCGCGCATTCGCGCCAGATCGCCAGAATCCGCTTTTTGCGCGGGTCGTCCGTCTTCTCGTATCCCTGGATCGTCTTGCCCAAACCTTCGACGAGCTTGTTGACGGTGTCAACGTAGCTCCTGTCGGCGGCAAGCTGGGACGCATCGGGCAACAGCTTGAGTTTGCCCTGCGCCCTCAGGTCTAGGCGTTCATGTATCGCGGCAACGTAATCAATCACCAGTCCTGCGTGCGCGGCTTCGTACGAATCCCCCATTCCGGCCTTGCAGAGACGGTGATGGAACTCGCCGACTCTGCGCCAGGGCTGGGCGGCGGGGGCCGGCTGCCCCTTGCCCGACGCCACGACCTTGCCGTTTATGAACAGGCGCATCTCGCCGTTCCTGTCCAATGTTCCGGCGACGTGAACCCACTCGCCGGGCGTCAGCTTCGCGTCGAATTCGGCGTGTCCCTGTTCTGTGATGAGCCGCAGCGAGTTTCCGGGATACGTGTCCAACAGGAAGCCGTCATCAACGCCGGATGTAACCTTGTTTATTATGCGCCCGCCCCTTTCGGACATCTTTTCCGGGCGAATCCAGGCGTCGAGCGTATAGGCGTCTCTCATGCTCAGGCGAGGGTCATGAGCGACCTCGACGAAACTCTCCCCGGCGAGTCGAAGGGCTTTGCCCGACGGAGAGTCTGCGAAATCGGCTTTGCCGGTTATTTTTGCAGTCAGACCGCCTCCTGCGGCGTTTGCAATCGCGCCTCCGTCAGCTTTATCAAGGATGTAATCTGCGACAGGTCCGGCATTGCCCTTCAAAGATGCTGTGGGAGATGCGGCCAGCGCGGCGATTTCTTCCACGCTCAGTGCGCGGTTGAAGATTCTCGCGCGGCGTATGTCCCCGACGAAGCGCGTCTCCCCGTTGCTGTCGGCGCCGATGCGCAACGGGTGCGTATTGCCGGCGGACTGAGCCGCGAAATCGCTTATGTCCCAGAAGGCATTACCCAACGCCGGAGTTTCTTTCACGCTGATTTTCGCGGACTTTTGAGATTCTGCGAAAGATACCCCACCCATGCAGATTGTGACGCTGGCAACATCCGGGGTCTCGTCATAGGAGAGGAATACCGACGTCTTGTCGAAGGTTTTCCATGACGTTCCGTTGACTTCGACAGATGTGATTTCGCCGCTTCCAGCGGTCGAGATGTAGAGGCGTTTAGTTCCGAAACGTATCGGAAATTTCTGTTCCAGCCTCGTTATTGCGGACGGGATATGCGGCATGAGGGTAAGACCGTCTGCCTTGTAAAGATACTCGAATAGTCCGCGCACGAAGCCTGCCGGCGCCCCCCACGTGTCATATACGCAGTTGATCGGCAGGTTGGGCTGATACGGATTGTCGCCGAAATCAACCAGCGGATTGTCCGTCCGGAACGTCTCGTAGAATTTCATGATCTGCTTCATCGCGCGGCGGGCTTCCTCGAACCTTCCGACGCGATAATAGGCCATGATCATGCGCGCCTCGCAGGTCGTCCAGTGCCCGCCGTTCACCCATCGCCCGAACGACCAGAGACCGTTCGGCGCTTCATACATGTCGTCAAGCGAAGGATGGTTGGTGATGATGACGTCGTTCGGGCGAAGACCGGGAATTGAGGCGATTTTGCCGCAGATTTTAGCCGCCTGCGCGTCATCGGCCACGCGGAACGCTACGGCGTCGTGATTGCATACCGCTTCGAAGTAGCCGAATTTCTTCGCGCCGAAGACTCCGTGCCTCGTTCCGTCAGGATCAAGGTATTTGATGAAATAACCTTCATCGGTGGTCAGAAGCGCCAGTCCTTTCCGGGCCGAATCGCGCAATCCGGCATAATGCGCTGCCATATCGGGATTTCCGGCAAGTTTCTCAAGTTCGATAAGCCTGTCCAGCGCGGCGATGTGGGTGATTGAAAGTCCGGTCAGATAGGCTTTGTCATAAGTCCCGTCGGGCTTCTTGTATCCCGCGAAGCTTGGGGCGAGAAGGTTCCCCGCCGCTCCGGCCAGGAAAAGGTTGTTGGAGGGGTCGCGGCGCGTTTCGATGAAGTTGGCGCATCGCTCGAGCATCGGCAGGTAGCGTTTGATCGCATCGGAGTCCCGCCCGATGAGCAACAGTTCGGACTGCATTACGACACCGGCAGCCGTGAATTCCATGCCCCAGTCGTGTATGTCTATGCGCCCGTCGCCCTGCTTGTAGACGATCCATCCCGGAGCGGCCGCGTCGCAAAGGCAGCCGTCGGGGGCCACCCAATCCTTGTAGCCCTTGCGCTTGCCGTCCCCCATCTGACTGAACCAGAGGTCCTGGGCGTTCTGGAGGAACGTGACGCACGGCTCCGTCAGGAACGGCATGGCGCAGAAGGAGGGGCCGTAGCTGTTCTGAATCCACCACGCGCCCCACGTCGGGCCTTCCACAAAACCGTTCCAAGCCGGGGTGTATAGCATGGTTATGCTCTGAAGCTCCGGATCGGGCTGGAATACGCGGCAGGACGCGTCCAGCAGGCGGAGATATTCCGCGTCCCCAGCGCCGGAAATGAACCGCCCTTCAAAACGGTCAGCCGATTGGACGCCCTCCGCCGCCGCGAGGACTGAGGTAAAACCCATAAACGCGCTTATCAGGGCCGATGATTGAAGAATTCGAACCATGTGCCTGCTCCCGATCAGGAACGATTCAAGGACTGAAATGATGACAGTGAATACGTTACTACATGGGATGGCTGCATTCAAATCCTGTGTCAGCCATCCTGTCGGGATCAGATAGGGGCATACTAACGACGCTGCCAAGCTTGTGGCGGTTTATAGGATGCCGGGCGTCGGAATGCTTGCCTCAACGAAGCGGGATTTCTCCCGAAACGATCTTGAAAAGTCAGTGGCGTAACGTGTTTGACAGCGCGGGGGGCGATTGATACACTCACGATTGTGCAAACTTGTCGCCGGAGCGTTATTCCGGGCGCTTCGGAGAGGTTAAGGTTTCATAATTGGGAGACAGGTGAGCGATGAACATACGTCGGGCGATCATATTTCTGGTAGTCGCCGTGATCTGCGGCATCGGGATCATCATTATTCTCCTGATGCAGAAGCCGCAGGCCCAGGCCGCTCAAGTCAAGACGGTCGGCATCCTGATCGCTGCGCGCGACATCCCGTTCGGCGAGGAAATGTCCCAGGAAAACCTTAAGGTGGCCAACTACCCGGAGGAATTCAAGCCGGAAACAGCCGTTGAATCCTCCAAGTGGAAGGAAGCTGTTGAGGGACGCCGGGTGAAGTATCCTTTCGTAGCCGGGGAGATCATCACCGAAGCAAAGCTTTACGCCAAGAGTGAGCAGATGCTCCCGCCCAACATGCGGCGGATAAAGCCTGACCCTGATGCAGTCAAGAGCGCCGGCGTCCAGGCCGGGGATGTTGTGAACATCCTCATGATGAAGAGCGGCGTCGAGGAAATGTCCATCCGCGACGTGCGGCTCCTGCAGGATCCTCCGAAGAAGGATTCGAAGGACAAGCCGGAGATTTACGGGGCCGTCCCGCAGAAAGTGGGCGAAGAGTATGAACGGGTGGCGTCAGGGAAGTATCAACAGATCGTTCAGAAGGTCCCTGAAACCGCGGCGTACCGAGTGGCAAGCATCAGCAGGCCGAAGGCGCAGGTTGACACCGATGATAAGAAGGCCAGGATTGAGGCTCTGATGGAAAAGGCGGAGAACTTCCTGAAGGGCAAGGAATATCAAAAGGCCCGCGATGCGGCTGAAGAGGCAATGAAGCTGGTTGAGGAAGGCTCAAGCGAATGGCTTCTCGTGCGCGAGTTGATGGCGAAGATTGAAGAAGCAACCCCCAAGACAGTCATCATTGAAAAGACCAAGGATCCTGAGGATGAGTTTGCTGTAAAGACCAGACAACTGATAAACGATGGGAAACTGGATGAGGCTGAAACCGCATTGACCGGACCTGACGCGCAAGCGCTGGGCGGCAAGACGACCGTCAAGGATCTGCTCAAGGCCCTACGCCTGGAGATCGTGAATAAAGCCCCCGACCGAATGATGAAAAAACACATTGACTCAATAAACGGGATGATCGAGACGGGGGATCTGATTGGCGCCCGTGACGTATGGACCCAGTTCGACGAGGATTTCAACGATGTTGACCTTCGTAAGAAGACCGTCGTTGAAAAGGATACGGCGGACAGGACCATAACGAATCTGGACGCCGCCATCAAAGACAAGGCCAAGAAGCTGGATACGACACTGAAATTCCTTCAGGACCATCAAAAGGCCAAGCGGACCGAGGCCGCCATGGAACAGTTGCAGCGCCTTAAGAAGGAAGGCCCCATGTCCTCGCAATACAGGCAGGGCTGCGAACTGCTGGGCGTGAAAACCGACAACGCCGAAGTGCTGAAACCGCAGTAAGGAGCCGCCGGATGGGCAAGGAGCGCGAAATTGAAGTCTACGTGGTTCACCCGAACCAGGACATGTGCGGCCAGATTGCCAAGTCGTTCAATGAATTGAACGACCCCGACATCGCGGTCATAACCGAATCCGATCTGCGCCGGGCGCAGAACGAAATCGTCGAGCAGGGCGCGCACATCATGGTCGTGCTGGTGGACACGGTGAACGACCCCCAGTTCCGGCTTGTCGAGCATGTGTCCCGCGCAACGACCGGTAAAACAGGCATAATCGTTGTGAGCAAGGACGCATCGCAGGAGCTCCTGCTGCAATGCATGAGGGCCGGCGCGGAAGAGTTTATAAACTTCCCGATTGACACAAAGGCACTCGGCGCAGCGCTGGAGCGCGTCCTGCGCAAGAAGGGCTTCCGGACCAAGCGGGCCGGACAGATTATCAGCGTCTTCTCAGCCAAGGGCGGCACCGGCACGACACTGCTGGCAACGAACCTTGCAATGAACCTCGCGGCGGAATCCCAGCAGCCCAACTTCTCACTGCTGATTGACCTGAATCCTTACTTCGGCGACGCGGCGGTCTTCACCGACACGACCCGAGCGCCGGGGACGCTGGCCGACGCCGCGCGCGACGCTGAGCGGCTGGACAGCACGATGCTGATGGGCTACACAGCCGCGCATAAAAGCGGCTGCCAGGTGCTAATTGCGCCCAGGGAACCTGAAGACATCGAAGTCATCACGCCCGACGCGCTGGGTGTGGTTTTCCGGAAGTGCCGGGAAACATTCGCTTTCACTGTCGCCGACGTTGCGCACATTATTGACGACCGTACGGTTGTGGCGCTGGACGTATCAGATTCAATACTCATACTCTGCGACATGCTGGTTCCGACCATTCGCAACACGCAGCAGGCGCTGGAGCTTTTCCGGCGGCTTGAATACAAGGCCGATAAAATGAAGGTCGTAATCAACCGCTTCTACAAGAGCGACACTGTCGGACTGAAAGAAATCTCTAAAGTTCTGAATATGCCGGTGTATTGGGTCATCCCCTACGACACGCAGACGGCGGTGAAGGCGATTGACGGCGGAACGGCGCTGACCGTCGTGAATGAGGGAAGCGGACTGACAAATTCAATACTCACCCTGTCGCAGCACCTCGGCGGATTGCCGATACGCGAATCGCAGTCAAAAAAGAAGTTCAGCCTCTTTGGCGGGTGATGGCGCGCACATCCGGAGTTGATGATCTGAGACAGAGGACCCCGACATGACTATTCGCATGAACTGCCCCAGTTGCGGGATGTCTCTGCAGGTTAAGGACGAATTTGCGGGCAAGCGCGTAAAGTGCCCCGGATGCAACGCCGTGGCGACCGCCCCCGACGGCTCTCAGGAACAGACTGAGATGCGTTTTGAGCCGCCGCCCCAGCCTATGAGCATCGAGGACACCGGACTGAATCTTCAGTTCCTGTCCGACCTTGCCCTCCGGATTCTCTATTTCGGGGGCGTGATGACGGGTTATGAAATCACCAACGAAGTGGCCCTTCCCTACGAAGGTGTGATGGAGCACATTTTCTCCTACTGGCGGCAGCAAAGGCTGGTAGAGGTTCTGGGACGGGACGCAGTTTCCGGCGAAGCGACTTATCAGTATGAGCTTTCCGACCTTGGCCGTCACAGGGCGGAGGAGGCGCTCAAAGTTTCCCAGTACACCGGCCCGGCGCCTGTCCCATTAAATGATTATTCGACAATGGTCGAATTGCAAACCATCAAAAACGTCAGTGTCTATGAAAATCAGGTTCAGGAGGCCTTCTCGCGACTGGTGCTCGACCCCAGACTCGTTGAACGCCTGGGACCGGCTATCAACTCCGGAAAAAGCATTTTTCTTTACGGCCCCCCAGGAAACGGCAAAACGACCATCGCTGAAACGATAGCGAAGCTGCTGGGAAGCCCCATCTTCGTCCCATACGCCTTGAACCTGGGAAATGAAATCATAAGGGTCTTCGACGAGACGGTGCATAGCTCCGTTGAGCAAGAAGTCCTCGACATGCACTACTCCCAGCAGTCAAGGGAGGGCACTGGATCCGTCCGGGTGCGTCGCGCAACAATGGGGCAGGACCTGAGATGGGTGTTGTGCAAGAGGCCTGTTGTGATCGTCGGCGGCGAGTTGACGATGACAGGGCTGGACCTTCAATACAACCCCGTAAACAGGTTTTACGAGGCCCCGTATCAGCTTAAAGCGAACTGTGGCGTTTTTGTCATTGACGACTTGGGCCGGCAACTGATCCGCCCGCAGGACCTGCTGAACCGCTGGATCGTCCCGCTTGAAAAGAATATTGACTACCTTACGCTGCACACCGGGCGGAAATTCGACGTCCCATTCGATGAGCTGATCATATTCGCCACCAATCTTGACCCGAAGGACCTGGTGGATGAGGCATTCCTGCGGCGCATCCGATACAAGATCCTCGTAGACAGCCCGACCCTGGAACAATACGCGAATATCTTTGAGCTTATGTGCAAACACCGGAACATCGAATACGACCCGGCGGCCGTGCAATACCTTTTCAATGAATACTACAAGAAAAAAGGTTTCAGCCTCAGAAGCTGCCACCCGCGCGATCTCCTCGATCAGATAATGGACATCGCGGGTTACCAGCGTAAAAAGCCCGCCTTGACCAAGGAATTCCTCGACATGGCTTGGGAAGGTTACTTCGTCGAGATGTGACCTGTCTCGTATTACAAATTGATCGGATACTTGCCGTATTGCCTGCACGCATCGTAGAAGGTCAGGACGTTCTCCAGAGGCGTGGCCGGCGTGATCTCGCTGGATGACCCGATGAAATGCCCTCCCCCCGGCGCCGCCGCGCGCAGGCATTCTATGGTCGCCTTTATCACGTCCTCCTTCGTCCCAAGCGGCAATACCTGTGAACAGTCAACGTTGCCGACCAGGACGAGACGGTCCCCGTAGCGCCTCTTCATCAACCCGATGTCCATGCCAGCGATGGGTTCGATCGGGTTGATGCCCTCAATGCCGGCATCCACAAGGTCATCCATGATTTTTGTCAGATCGCCGTCGCTGTGGAATATAAGCTTCATACCGGCCCCGGCGCAGACGTCACATATCTTCGCCAGCATCGGGATGCAGGTGCGGCGCAGAAAGTCCGGGGAGAATATCAATGCGCGCTTGTAGGCGATGTCGTCGCCGACGAAAAATATTGGGCAGATTTTTTTCTCGGCGGCGATGCGCGCGTATTCAACGTATCGGGCGTTGAGTTCCCACATTACGCGCAGGATTTCATCCTCCGCGTCGGCCATGAAGTATGAGAACCGCTCGATGCCCATCAGTCCATAGGCCGCGTGGAAACCCATTCCTATGCACGGGACGTACATGGTCAGCGGGGCGAAGGCCTGGCGGCAGGCAATGAATCCGGCAATGAAGGAGTCCAGTTCCTCCCGCGTCGGAAGTGGCGTCTTGAAGGCGCGCAGTTGCTCGATCGTGGCGATATGCGGGCGATGCCAGTGGGTCAGGCCGGAGACCACCGCGCCGTCCGGGCGAACCCCCTCGTCCTCGGGAGAGAAGGCGTGGCCGAATCCGCGGCATAGATCAATCTCCAGACCGTGATAAACCTTCACCATCGCCTTCAGGAGATCGCTTTCCGCGCCGGCGAAATGGCGGACGACCTTGTGGTTGTCAATGAAGTCCCATATCGGGACGCGGTCGCCTTCCCGGTGGTTGAGGGAGAGCATTATGCGTTCTTCGACCTTCGGATCGAGGCCTGTGTTCCAGCTCATTATTCTGCCCGCCTGCTGCTTATGTGTGGTGATGTCAGTCCTGCGGATCAAGGCCCAGCAGAATCTCCGCGTTGCGCCAGCCGATCCTCTCGTAGACCTCCCGGGAGATTCCGCCGGAATCGAGCATTTCCTTGAGGAATCCGACCAGCGGGGTCGGGGTGTCCGGGGCGCATATGTCCGTCCCGAAATAAAGCCTGTCCTGGAACTCGTTCATGAACCGACATCCGAATTCGGGATCGCGGCTGACGGCGTTGTGGCCGCTTCCCGCTGAGAGATCGCCGTGGAGATTGGGGTATCGCCGCATGAGTTCCACAACGCGCCCGCCCGTCGCAATGGGGCCTTTCGGATATCCGCCGCGATTCTGCGCAGTGACGTCGCCGCTTATCTCCGACCAGAAAGCCTGTGAATGGCCCAGGAAGATCAGGCCGGGGAACATGGCCAGCGCCCGCTCAAGCCGGGGGAGGCCGAGTTCGTCAATGAGGCCGTACATGCCGCCCCGCTGTGTCGCGACATGGAACGTCAGCGGCATGCCGCAAGCCTCGCAGTGCTTGAAAAGATTCAGAACGAGCGGGTCGTCGAACGGCAGGTTCGCCGCGCATTCCCCAACGCCCTTGCATCCGCGTTCCTTGTAATAATTCAGGAGCGGGGAGAAGTCGGCTTCCGGAGAGTTTGTGAGATACCGGGGATCAACGTTGCAGAACGGGATGAACCGGCATGGATACTCGTTGCAGATAGCCAGGCATTCGTCATCCGAGAGCCTGCGGTGAGCGCACTCGGGATTGGCCTGCGGCAGAATGACGGCCATGGCGACGCCGATAGCGTCGTAGCGTTCGATTAATTGCTCCGGCGTGGCGTAGGTCTGCCCGTTCGGTCTTGTGGTCGTCGGCCTGGGGCAGGTATGGACGTGGATGTCAATCAGCTTCTTTTCCATGCCACATCTTTATCGCGTCGCGCGCAGCTATTTCCTGCCTGATTTCGCGTAGCCGATTTGCCCGTCGGCAAGCATTGCCAGCAGAGCCGAGTCCTTCGTCTTCAGAGGCAACGCGATCCTCCCGCGCGAGCGGCTGGACTCGTAAGTGGCGAAGATCAGTTCCGTCGCCATTAGCGCCTTGCGGCTTGCGAGTTCCGGCTCCCTGCCCTTCTTCCATGCGTCAATCGAGTCGAGGATGCCCGCTATCGTCGGATCAGGATGAAGGACCTCGACCTTCGACAGGTCGGGCCTTTCCGGTTTCTTGCCGCCTATGCGGCGCAACTCCAGTGGACATTCATGCGCATGTACAAGCATGGTTCCTTCTGTGCCGACCACAAGGAAGCCGCCTCGATCCATCAGCGCATTGGCCGGCGGTTCGCCGCCCTCGCTGGTGGTAATCATCAAACCGTTGACCTCGTTCTGGAATTTAACAAACGATACTCCGGATGTTTCCAGCGTTGCGCCGAAGACTTTCGAGTCGCGCGAGACGTCAATCTGCGCCATTACCCACGACGCCGGGACCTGATCGTTGAAGAAGAACATCATGTCGAACCAGTGCGTCCCCCAGTCGAACATGTTCGGGCATGAGCCTTCCAGTCTTCGGAGTTCGCCGATCGCGCCATCTTTCAGGAGTTGTTTCGCTTTCACGAAGTCGCTGGAGAAGCGGCGCTGGTGAGAGTAGGTGCAGACGGCGCCGGCTTTCTCGCATTCCCTGTGCATGGCCAGAGCCTCACCGTAGGTCGGGGCCATCGGCTTCTCGGCGTTGATGATCTTCGCGCCGGCGCGCGCGGCGGCGACTACTATCCGTTTGTGGCTTTCCGGCCAGGTGCACATGGCGACCACGTCCGGCTTCACCTCGCGCAGCATCTTGCGGTAGTCGGTATAGGCCGCGGCGCCGGGATATTTCTCAGACAGTTGTTTCGCCCGTTCCGGGACGATATCCACGAAGGCCGCGAGTTCCGTGTCCTTCGATTGCGCGTATGCCTCAGTATGATTCCTTCCCCTGCCGCCGCATCCGATTACCGCCGTCTTGAGCTTTGCCATGACCCGAATTCCTCAAAAGGGATAATGTTTTTGAAGACCTCAACCGGAACAAAATCCTACATTCTTTCGGAATGGAGCGCAAGGCGCGATGAACACTATTGAAAGACCTACAAGACGCCGGATACTCTAGTCCATGCAGGCGGCCGCCCAAAGCGTCTTCTTGTGAATTCCCGCAATGGGCCGGCCGCGGGCGCGTCCTCTTCGCAACCGTTGGCGCGGCGCGCTCTCTTCGGATGAAAGGGGCGACTGATGGCGGATAACACCGGTTCCGTGTCTTTCAGAGATCGTTTCGATGCCATTCAGACGGAAGTTTCGAAGGTCATTGTCGGCCACGACGAGGCTTTGCGCCAGGTTCTTACGGCTCTGATGGCGAAGGGCCACGCGATACTTGAAGGAGTGCCGGGGCTGGGCAAGACGCTGCTTATCCGCTCCCTGGCGCAGGCTCTGAACGTGCGGTTCTCGCGCATCCAGTTCACGCCCGACCTGATGCCGGCGGACATACTGGGAACCAACATCGTCGTTGACGACGAGACGAAGGGCAAGCGCTTCGAGTTCCAGGAGGGGCCGATCTTCGGCAACGCGATCCTTGCCGACGAGATCAACCGGGCGACGCCAAAGACGCAATCAGCCCTCCTTCAGGCGATGGAGGAGCGCAACGTCACCGTCAGCCGCGTAACTCACGCGCTGCCGCCGCCATTCTTCGTCCTGGCGACACAGAACCCGATTGAGATGGAGGGAACATATCCCCTCCCTGAGGCTCAGCTTGACCGTTTCATGTTTAAGATAAATGTTCCTGCCTCGTCACTGAGCGAGCTTGTTGAGATTCTGGACAGGACGACCGGCGAGAAGCAGCCCGATGTGAAAGTCGTGGCGGACGGGCAGGACATAATCCGGATGCAGCAGGAGGTCCGCGCCGCCGCCCTGCCGGATGACGTTCGGAACTATTGCGCGAAACTGGCGCTGGCGACGCATCCGGGCAGCGAGTTCGCCACGGAGGAGGTTAACCGTTTCGTCAGGTTCGGCGTCAGCCCCCGCGGAGCGCAAGCCCTCGCGTTGACGGCGAAGGTCATGGCCCTCGGCGCCGGCAGATCGGCGGCCTCGATTGAGGACGTCAAGGCCGTGGCGCTGCCAAGCCTGCGCCATCGCATCATTCTGAATTTTGAGGCGGAGGCGGACGGTGTCAGCGCGGATGACATAATCAGGAAGTTGATAACGGATTGACGAAAGTGGACGCTCCCGGCCGGATGCATATCAGGATCATGGCATTTCGTGATCCAGCCGCCTCCCGCCGTAATACATGACATGATTTCAGGAAAGCGCGTAATTATCGGGATTCTTGTCGCGATTGCCCTGGGCGCAGTCGTCCGGGCGCTGATCATGCGCACGGAGCGTGTTTCTGTGCAATCCGCGAAGCCGGTGGAGGGCATCCCGGACGATGCGCTGCTTATTGACGCCGAAATCGCTCAGCCACAGTCCGGTTCGTATGCCTTGGGACGGGCTGAGAAAACCGCCCTTCTGCCGATAGCCCGCGCGGCGTTCGACTCGGCTGCCGCCGGCAAGGACGTGACGGAGCTTCCCGATAATCTTCAATTGTTGCTATGCGCCGGGTTCAAGCGGCGCGTGTTCCTCACCGCCCGTTCCGGCGACGGGGCATCCTTCCGCAAGTCCGCTGCCAGGGGCAGTCTTGCGGCATCCGTAAGGGCGGCGGCGATATCGCTCGCCGGGGATATTTATGAAAGGCGCAATCCGGCGGACTTCAGCCTTCGGGTGGACGTATCGGCCTGCGCCGACCAGATTCCGCCCAATCAGCGGGTGGGCTTCGCGGCCACCCCCTTGCTTGCGCCGATAGGCATTGTGGTCTCCGAGGGAGGCAGGGAAGGAGTAGTGCTCCCGCAGGAGGCGTCATACCTGACGAACGGTCTTGCCGCCGGTCCGGTCATGCAGGCCGCCTCGCTTGCCGCCGGATTGAAGTCCGGCGACTGGGCGGAACCGCGTGTGAATGTTTCTGTAATTGAGACAATAAGTTTCGGCGAGACATCGCCCGGGCAGGGATGCGTGACGCTGTTTCGCGGCAGGCCCTGGAATGTGGACGCCGGGAGGGAAGCGGTCAAGGGGGCTGTCGGGGAAGCCGTTGAATTTCTACTGCGCGAGCAGGCGAAGGACGGGAGTTTTACGCCGATCTACGCGCCAATGGGGGGCGAACCTGCTGAGACCGAAACCGGTTCCGCCGCCCAGTCATTCGCAGTCCTGGCGCTCTGCGAAGCTGCGCGGGACATGCCGCCCGGAGAACGACGGGAGGCTGTTATTCTGGCCATAAAGCGCGGGATCGCCTTCCTCTGGAACAGGGCAAGAATCCCGACCTGGGACGCCAGACAAGGCTATCTTGCCGAGACCGGATTACCCGACGCGGAAGCCGACCTGGCGGCGTGTTCCGCCGGACTGCTGACATTCTGCGCCTGCAACCGCCTTATACCCGACAGCGGGCTGAACGACCTGATGGATCGCCTGGGCCGGTTCATCACTTTCCTTCAGGACAGCGACGGGCGATTCCGATTGCGCATGAACGTGGAGACGCACGAAAGGGCGACGCCCATTGAGCTGGAGCCATTCGCCGAGCGGGTCGAATCGCTTGCCGCGTGGTCCCTTTTCGAGCTATACCGCGAGACGCGGCATCCGGCGTGGAAGGAGGCGGCAGTCACCGCCGCAAGAGCGCAGATAAAGGCCATGAACGAGACGAATGGGGAATCGGACCGAATGCCTTTCATCCATCTGCCTGAAGCGTTGCGCGCGGGGCGGGATTGCATGGACGCGCCGGATGTGACGGCGGCCGCCCGGATATTGGAAGAGCTGGCGGCGCTCCAATACGTTCAAGGCAATTACATGTTCCGCGATTTCGAGGGCGGGTTTGTGACAAGCGCGCGCTTCATCGGACTACATCCCCCCGATACCATCATGACGTCCGAGGCGCTGCGGGCGCTTTCAATTGCTCGATCTCTGTACAAAGATAAAAATGGGGTGGCTGAAAACGAGGAGGACGCCGTCAGATTCCTGATGAGACTTCGATTCGGCGGGGATGGACTACATGCCTGCCGGAATCCTGAATTGACAAAAGGCGGGTTCAGAAACAGCGTCGTCAACAACAACGTGTTTCTGGCTTCCCATTCGTCCGCGCTCATGGCGCTGAAGGAATACCTGAACAGCCTTCCGGGGAAATAAAGGGTCATCCGGAGGGAAAGGCAGGCTGTCAGGCAAGCGGGACTTCCACAAGATCAATCTTGGATGAATCCGCAATGCCCAGTTCCATCTTTTCCGCCGTCGCAATATGCCTGACCATCGTGTCGAAAACGCGGTTGGACAGACCTTTCTTCTTGCGGATGTCCTTGACGACCTCGTAGCAGATCTGGTCCATGGCGACGGGGTCAATGCTGGCCAGGACGCCGTGATAGTCTTCGATATGGCGCGGACGCGGGACAGGACCGTCCTCGAAGATCACCTTGAATCCGCAGCAGATGTTGAGGCGCCGCTTCTTCCTGAAGTGCGGCAGGGCGCAGAGTTCCGCGACGTATGGATCGCAGTTGTTGCTGTGGAACTCGCTGGGGTTGTCCATGAAGGATTTGCTATGGGAGAAATTCTTCAACGCGCCCGTCACGCCGGTGCGATGATGGTGCTTCAGGTCCGGTACGCAGATAAGGCAGTCAACCTGATCGGTCAGGAACGGGGTAAGGCGCGTTTTTCCGTGTCCGAATTCAACCTCCGTCTTGGGCGTCAGGTCCGGTTGAAGCCCGCCCGTGAAGGGGACGGCTCCCTGCTCTAGGAAGGTGATCTGCTCGCGCGGCACGCCGGCTTCCTTAAGTCCCTCGAGTACCGCCTGCATGACGGGCATGTTCGTTCGGCAGTAATCGCGGCTGACGTTGTTGAACTTCACGCCCACCTTTTCTCCGGATGAGAAGAGGCTTTTCCACGCCGCCGACACGTCCGTCTTTCCGGTGAGTTGCCTGACCGATTCATGGATCATCCGCTTCACAACGGCGTCGTTCACCTTCTTGTCTTCGGTCTGCCACTTCTCGGAGATCACTCTGACGACGCGGGGCGACGCCGGCGCGGGGGTTTCCTCTTTGGTCTGGGCGAATATGCGCGTCCCGATCAGAGGGACATCGAGAACCGAACCTGCGCTCAGGACGGACGCCGCGCCTGCTCCAACCCGGCCTGCGTTTTTCAGGAAATCGCGTCTGCTCAGAGCTTTTCTCATCTCATCCTCTCAAAGCATGGGGAATGACGGCGGCATTTTCGTCCGTGTCGCCGCGACTGGCAACGCCGACAGACATGAGAATTATATCCCGCCTGCGAAATTGCCACACGTACTGGGTCAGTCACGGGCGCGTCTTCTTGGATTGCGCAGGCTTGCCTGCGCCTTGCTCCAGCACAAGCTTGCTTGTGCGATGCCGGATCCGGCAATTTCCAACCCCGGCAAGCCGGGGGAAACAACAAGGCGGCAGCAAGACTGCCGCAATCCAGATTACGGCCGCACGCCCGTAATTAGCGCATTACTGCCACATTCAGTCTATCATGGATTCCGGCATGTCCGTCAAGGTAAAATCAGGGCGGCTTCCGGGCGCAATGCGTCCGGCATGAAAAGGGGAGAAATGAACATGAGAAACATCGTCCTTGCGGCAACCTGCATGCTGGCGGTTGTCGGATGCGCTCGAAACGCCGGAGAAGTCGAATCGGAAATCCACTCCGGAGGCGAGATTGAGGTGCGGATGACTCCGCCGATGGCGTCCGACGGGAAAACCGTCTACACGATCCTGCTCGGCGCGGATGCCACAGAGGCGGAAAAACATGCCGCAGACGAGTTGGCTTACTTCCTGTCCCGGATGACGGGGGCGAAGTTCCCCGTCGTCACCGAACCTATCTCCTCCGCCGGGCCGTTCATACTGGTCGGCCCAAGCGTGAAGCTCAAGGAGATCGAGCCGGGGCTTAATACTGCGTCGTTAGGCGGTGAGGAATACGTCATCCGGACGAAGGACCGGGATCTTATCCTCGCGGGAGGCCGCCCCCGGGGAACGCTTTACGCGGTCTACGGTCTTCTTGAAGATCACATGGGCTGCCGCTGGTTCGCCCCGGGGGTTGACAGAATCCCGCATCGGAAAACCCTTGAACTCCCCTTCCTTGACGAGCAGGTCAAGCCGAAGCTGGAGTATCGCGAGTCCTTCTGGTTCACCGGCTTCGATGGGGACTGGGCCGCGCGCAACCGCACCAACGGCCACCGTCCCCTGCTGACCGACCGACATGGCGGCAAGACCGTCTACAAGGGGTTCGTCCACACCTTCTACAACCTTGTCCCCCCGGCGGAATTTGCTGCGACGCATCCGGAATACTACTCCGAGATCGGCGGCAAGCGCGTGTGGGGCAACAACCAGCTCTGCCTGACCAGCGAAGAGGTTCTCAATCTGGTCGTCGAGCGCGTCCGCAAATGGATGAAGGAAACCCCGGATGCGACAATCATCTCCGTTTCGCAGAACGACTGCCACGGCCGCTGCGAGTGCGCGAAGTGCAAGGCGCTGGAGCAGGCGGAGGGCAGCCCTTCCGGTCCGCTTCTCCATTTTGTCAACAAGGTGGCGGAAAGGCTTGAGCCTGAATTCCCCGATCTGGCTATTGATACGCTGGCATACCAGTATACCCGCAAGCCGCCGCTGAACGTCAAACCCCGCAAGAACGTCATAGTCAGGCTGTGCAGCATTGAATGCTCATTCGCCCAGCCTCTGGAAGGGGAAAAGAACGCCAAATTCGGCGACGACATACGCGGATGGTCGAAAATATGCGACCGCCTTTACGTCTGGGACTACACGACCACTTTTAGCCACTACATACTTCCATTCCCGAACCTTCGCGTCCTGAAGCCGAACCTCGTCTTCTTCGTCGAGAACGGCGTCAAAGGCGTCTTCGAGCAGGGAAACTATCACTCGACCGGCGGCGAATTCGAGGAATTGAAGGCGTGGATGCTTGCCAAACTGCTCTGGAATCCTTATCAGGATGACGACGCGCTTTTGAACGAGTTTCTCAAGGGCTACTACGGAGCGGCCGCGCCGCACATCCGCGACTACATTGACATGCTTCACGACAAGGTCGGGGAGTTGAACTGCAACACGCCGATCTGGGCCGATCCGAACGCGCCCTACCTAACCTCGGAAACAATCGCAAAGGCTGAGGAGTTTTTCGACAAGGCCGAGCAGTCCGTCGCGGCTGATTCCGATCTGTTGCTGCGCGTGAAGACCGCGCGGCTCCCGGTCTACTACGTCATGCTCTGCCGGGGCAAGGGATTAAGGCCCCTGCCGGGGCAGTGGGAGCCGTCGCTTTCCGGCGTTGCGCTTTACGAGTATTTCGTGAAGACGGCGAAGGAAGCGGGCGTCACGCATCTGCGCGAGGGCGGGGACTTCGACGCTTGCGTCGCGGCGCTCAAGCCCATGCCCCGGCGCGATGCTCCGCCGCCGGCGGAGTGCGCCGGACTGAAGCCGGAGCAGTGGGTTGAGATTCAGGACGACATGTTCTCCATCGCACAAGACGGCATCTGGGGAAGCCGCGTCGCGGATGATGCTGCATCCGACGGCGTCGCAGTCAGAATGCCGTGCGATCATAAGGAATGGGCCGTGCAGTGCAGACTTGCCGGCCTGCCGCAGTTGCACGGGAAAAAGTGGCGCGTCTATGTTTCAATCCGCGCCCGGAAGACCGGAAACGACGGCGACGCATTCACCTTCGGGTGGTGGGACTCCGAGGCCAGAACCGGGAAGAACAACGCCGTGAAGTCCGCGGAACTCAAGGACGGCTACCAGACCTACCTTCTTGACATCTTTGCGCCCAATGAGAACGTCTACCTCTGGGCCGCCCCGGCGGCAAACACGGGCAACGTCCCGGAGATATGGGTGGACAGGTTCTGGGCGGTGGCAGAGAAGGAATAATCGCGTTTCATGCAGAAAAAGCGGCTTGGTGGGGGTGTTAATGGGGAACTCCCAAGCAGTGGGAAGCGCTGAAACCCGGTGTTGTTCGGAATTCCGAGGACATTATATATGGTCTTCCATTGCCATATCTGCGATCGTTTCACAGACATAATCCGCTTGTTATCCCTTGTCTAATAAAGACATATGACAAATCACTGCAAAATGGCGATACGCGTTATCTGCTTGTGAGAATCCATATCAAATTCTTGCGGACCGGACTGCAATTATGAAATGACCGCCCATCGAACGTCCGTATTATCCGTGGCGCGCCCAGCGTAATACACAAGAAGAGCGCCGCTCCCCGGCAACGCCGCCGTGTTGGGCAATCCGACGGAGAACTTCGCCATCTCCGACCATGCGTCCTGCATTGACGACTTCCGCTCGGTCTGCGAAGGCCCCGCCGAATCATACACGGTCAACTCGCCGCCGTCCGGCCATGACCGTCCCCCGTCGTCGCTGCGCCGGAGCCTGATTTTCGGAGCGCCGGCGCGATCAACGTACGGCATCGCAATCGCTCCGTCGGAGAGCGGGAATACCGGCCCCGGCTGCCCCGGAACGCCAGTGTCCCAGAGCGGCGACCACTTCCTGCCGTTGTCGGACGACTCCCGCGTGTGGATGTTGAGATACGCTGCGTCCCGCCTGTCAAATGTCCAGAACAGATTAAGCAGACGCCCCCCGGTCAGAACGCTCGGACGCTGGTCCCAGTAGAAGACGCGCATCTCCGGGTCCTGCGCGGCGATTGTGTGATTCGGCCACGTCTCCCCGCCGTCGCGCGAGAACATCATTACCGAGGCGTGCCGCCAGGGTCTGACATCGTAATAATGCTTGTTCAACTCGAACTGACAGGCAAGCTCTCCGCCCGGCAGCCTCAGGATCGGCCCGGTCAGGGGCGTCGGCATGTTGAAGGGCGACGTGTCCATCAGCCTCGGCTCTGACCACGTCAGCCCGTCGTCATCCGAGCGCGACAGCAGAATCCGCGTGTCGAGCAGTCCCTCCGTCTCCTCGTTGAAGAACGGCAGGTCGGGGGCGGAGTGGTCAACCCAGCAGAGCGCCGCAAGCAGACGCTTCCCCCCAAGCGCCGTCAACCCCGCGCCGCGGATCAGCCCCGGTTTCCCCTCAACCGTGACCGGCTTGAACGGCTCAATCGGCCCGCTCCATGAGCGCCCGCAGTCGTCCGACCATGTCATGAGCGTCCTTTGCCCCCGCGTTCCGGCCTTGGTCGGTGCGGACCTTAACGCGCAAAGCCATCGGCCGGAATCGCTGACGCACGGAAGCGGAAAGGCGTTGCTGGAGAAGGCATCCCCGGGGGGACTGGAGAAGACGACGCCTTCTGTAATGATCTTCATCCCTGTAACCATGATTAGCCAGGATCAAAAACCCGTATTCGTCCCGGTTCCACGATCCAGAGTTTCCCCTTGAGAGAGATTCCGTCCAGTTCCCGAAAAGTCGCCTCCACCATCGCTCTAATCAGTCTAATCGTTGAACGTTTCGGTCTAAGCACTATAATTCCGTATGTCGAGGAGGGCGGGAAACGGATGGGGCTGGCAAAATCCAAATCCAACGTCACTAGCATCATCCCTTCCGTTAACACCTTTTCGAATAATCGTTCGTCTGTGCTCCCCCCCAGATGCTCTCCAACAACAGTATCCACCTCGTGTCCGAAAGCAGAAATAATGTTAACCAACGCGATATCTAAATTCTCGTCAAGTTTGACTTTCACGCCCCGGCCCTCTTTATGCGGATGGGCATCACGCGCTCGCGCGTCATTTCCGCTGCGAAGGCCAGTGCGGCGCGAATATCCTCTGTTTTCAATTGCGGATACGCGCTAAGTATATCTGCTTCTGACATGCCGTCAGCGATATTATCTACAATCAACGACACCCAGATGCGCGTGCCCCGTATGCACGGTTTGCCGAAACAGACCTTGGGATCAACGGAAATCCGATCAAGCAGTTGTTTCCGATTCATTATGTTTCCTCAAGGTCATGCGCGGCGGCTAATGATGAGCCGCCGCGCCGGATCTATTCATAACTCGGCGGTAGCGTACCGCCGAGTCTCCACCTCAACATGTGAGAGGGCGTAAAACAGGGATGGGGCTTACAGCGTCCATCCCTCCCGGTAGGGCCTGCGCACCAGCTTGTCTGCCTCCGGGTCGTTCGTGACCTTCATGTTTGCGGAATCCCACTCGATCGGGCCTTTTGCGCGCTTGGCGATGTTGCCCAGGAAGCAGATTTCCGTGACCATTGCGCCGTAATCGAACGGAGCGCCGGCCTGCCGGCCTTCCTTGCAGGCGCGCACCCAGTCCATCTCGTGCGAGTCAGGGATGCGCGGGATCGTCTTCTCCGGACGCTGGAAATCGTCCATCTTGCTTTCCGGAATAAGGCGCGGGCTGTTGCCGTAAATGCCGCACATCATCTTCCCCTTGGCGCCGTGAAACACCGCGCCGCCCTCCGTCTCGCCCATCACGCGCCCGTATTCAAGCTCCGCGGGCCGCGGCGCGCGCAGCCCCTCGTACCACGTCAGCTTCACCGGCGGACGGTTCTTCCGCGCCGGGAAACGGTAAGTGACCACGGCCGCCAGGCAGTGCGTCTCGTCGTTCTCGCCCAGCGCGCTGGCCTCGACGCTTGTCGGCGGGCCAAGTTCCAGCGCCCAGATGATCGGATCGAACGTGTGAGTCCCCCGGTCGCACATCATGCTGGAGCCGAAGTCCTGCCAGCAGCGCCAGACAACGGGGTGATATGCCGGATGATATGGGCGCATCAGAGCAGGGCCGATCCAGAGGTCCCAGTCCATCGTGGCCGGCACGGGCGGCGTGTCGGTCGGGCGGGAGCCGCCCCACTTCGAGCTGTAATAGGCGTGTCCCCACGGGTAGTAGCCGATCAGACACCACGCGTCAACCTCGGTAACCTCGCCGACCGCTCCTGCCTGAATCCACTCGCGCACGAGTCTGGTTCCCTCGCCGGAATGCCCCTGAATGCCCATCTGCGTGGTCACGCCTGTGTCAACCGCCGTTCTGGCAAGAACCCTGGATTCGTAGATGTCGTGTGTGAGCGGCTTCTGGCAATAGACGTGCCTGCCTGTTTTCATCGCTGCTTGGGCGATGACCGCGTGCGTGTGGTCGGGCGTGGCGATGATGACGGCGTCAATGTCTTTGCGCTTGTCCAGCATCTCCCGGTAATCGCTGAAGACCGCCGCGTCGGGGTATTTCTGAAAGACGCCGGCCGCGTAGGCGTGGTCAACGTCGCACAGCGCTACGATATTTTCTGATCCGGCCACTGCGCCGAGGTTGTGCTGACCCATTCCGCCGATGCCGATGCCGGCGATGTTGAGCTTCTCGCTGGGGGGGGTGTTGCCCTCGCCGCCGAGAACGTGCCGGGGAACAATCGTGAAAAGAGCGCCTGAAGCCGCGGCGCCCAGAAATGCTCTTCGAGTTGTCTTCTCTTTCAGCATCGCGGTATCTCCGGAACCGATTGCCGTTCGGAAACAAAATGTCATCCGTCTGCCAATGATTCTGTCACAGGCCGGCGGGTTTCGCAACAGACAAAAGCGCGGTCGGAACCTCTTCCCGGCGGGAAGATAACCTGCTGATGTGACCGCATCGTCCAATCCTGCCATAGCAACCAGCCCTTACACGCGCTTAATTCGCTTGATTTCACCCGGTATCGAATCTACCATTAATTCAAAAGGCGGCCCTGCGCCGATTGGACTGATACAACGGCGTATGGGGAAGCGGCTACGCTTTGCGAAACGGGCAGCCACGGACGGCCCGCCGGATTTTTACGCGGATGACCGGAGGGGACGAGGACCGCGCATGCCGCCGCGCGGAAACCCCTTGAAAGCCCTCCCGAAGCCGCGATACTGTCCCCATGAGTCCACCCGCGCGCGTTCCGCTCGGCGGACGTGAGGACCTTCATGACTGGAATGCATGCCGAATGATCCTCGGCGTTGACTATTACCCTGAATTATGGGGCGAGTCCTATTGGGAAAAGGACGCCGACCTGATGCTTCAGGCAGGCATCAGGCTTATCCGCATCGGGCGGTTCGCATGGTCCGTCGTTGAGCCGAAGCGACAAGACTATCAACTCGACTGGCTTCAGCAGGCGATAAATTATTTCCATTCGCGCGGGATTGACGCTGTCCTCTGCACTCCCACCGCCGTCCCGCCGATCTGGCTTGTCAAACGACATCCCAGCCTGCTGGGCCAGAACGCCAACGGCGCTTTGCGATCCGTCGGCGGAGTTCACTTCGCGTGCGTCAACAACGAGCCTTATCGCAAATATGTTCGCTACATCCTGCGCCAGATGGCGGTCGAGTTCCGGCGCTGTTCGGGCATCGCCGCGTGGCAGATTGACGCGGAGATCGGCGGTTTCGGAACCGGGCGATGCCACTGTGACAGTTGCGTCCAGGCCTTCCGGGAATGGCTCAGAGCGAGATACGGAAGCATCGGACGCCTCAATCAGATCTGGGGCGGCCTGGCCTTTGGGTATCGCTTCGAGGAATGGCTTCAGATCCCCGGCCCGAGGGACACGTCGGGTTCCCACCTTCCGGCGCTGCATCTTGATTACAGCCGGTTCTGTTCCGCCTCCTGGGAGGCGTTCGTTCAGGAGCAGACAGCAACGCTCCGGCAATGGCATCCGCGCTCCAGAATGATTGTTGAAGCGGACACGGAGTGTCCCCATATTGACGTTGCCCGCCTCGGCGAGGGCATGGACGCAGTAGCAGCGATGACGCCGCCCCGCGCCGAGGAGGACTGGCGGCGTCTGAGCCTTGCAATAGCGACCGCAAGGTCCGCCGGCAGGGGCAACTTCTGGCTCACCGGAATGCGCTCGGGATGCGAATGGAGGGATGGCTTCTCAGCGCTGCCGGATCCGGAGCGGCTCAAGTTGCAACTTCTTCAGGCGGTCGCCCACGGCGTTGACGGGATAATCCTCAATCGCTGGCGGCCGATGCAGGCCGGGCTGAACGCCGGGCTGGACGGCTGCCTCGGCTCGGACGGCCTTCCGACACTCATCCATAAGGCGCTATGCGAATTCAGCGATCAGGTCCGCGACAACGGCGACTGCTGGCAGAGCATGGGCGGGCGCAGGCGCAAGGCGGCGCTGGTCCGCTCCTCTGAAAATGAATGGGCGCATGAGCATCCGTGTATCGGCGCGGGATACGATTATTCCGCGCACGCGCGCGCCATCCATGACTCGCTAAGGTCCGCCGGATGCGATGTTGACATTGTTCCGCCGGGCGTCGGGCTGGGGGGATACGGCCTTGCCGTGGTTCCGGCGGCGATCATTCATCGCGACGCGTTCTTGCAGGACCTCCGCGCCTTCGCCCGAACCGGGGGAAGGCTGCTGATCACGTTCCTGCACGGCGCAAGGGATTCATACAACGGGGCGACGCAACCCCTTGAGCAACCGGAATTGAGAGAGCTTGCCGGCGTGTCAATCCTGCGGTCAGGACCCGCGCCCGTCGAATATCCGGGCCGCGTAACCTTCACCGCCGGACCAGATGGGGATTTTCGTTGCGGCGCGTGGGCCGAACGCCTCCGCTGCGAGGGCGCAACCGCCGTGGCGGTCTTCCGCGGCGGCGCGCTGGATGGCTCTCCCGCCCTGACCCGGCACGTCGCGGACAAGGGCGTCTGCTATTATCTGGCAGCGCATTGCGAACAGAAATTCTACGCGGACTTCCTGGCCGGCGCGCTTTCTGAAATGTCTGTCCCGGACGTCCGGTGGACGGGACGCGATCTGGAAGTGGTCTGCGGTTCCGGAGAACGGGGACCATGGGTGTTCGCGCTCAATCACGGAACAGAAGACGCGGAATTGAACGCCCCCGGCAATTACAGCGATCCCGCCGGCGGTGAAACTGCCGGCGGCGCAAAGGTGGCGCCAGGCTCGATGCGCTTCCTGGAGGGGCGCATCGAACAGGCGTAATGCCGCTCCCGCGTTGAAATCCCGGCTCATTGTCGCCGGCTTCCCTGATAGAGAGAACCATGGCGCAACTTGTCGTCACAAGCGGCTCCGATTCCGGAACGCTCTATATCCTGGGCGATGAAGCCGTTATGGGCCGCCACAGCGCCGCGGATATCGTCGTGCGCGATCTGGCCGCATCCCGCCGCCATGCCCGCATTCGAAAGACCGAGGACGGCTACGTAATCGAAGACCTCGGCAGCCACAACGGCACAATCGTCCAGGGCGAGCCGATACGTTCCCGTCCGCTTAAGGACGGCTACGTCATCCAGATAGGCGAATGCAAGTTCCTCTTTCAGGACGATCTGCGCGACGGTTCCACAACCCACGCTTCAGTCGGAGCTGGCGCATCTGTCACACGCGGCGGCTCATACGACACCCAGCAATCCTTCGTCGAAAACATCAACGCGATGGAAATGCTCGGCGTCGAGGAAGTCAGCCGCGCCAGCAAGCCCCTCGCCCTGCTTTACGAGATGAGCCACGCAGTCGCCTCCTATCTGCAACTGGACGATCTGCTGCCGGCCATGTTGGGCAGACTCTTCGAGGCATTCCCACAAACCGACCGCGGCCTCATCATGGTCCAGGGCGTTGACTCCGAGGGTCTTCAAGTCAGGTGCGTCAAGAAACGCTACCCCGATGACAAGGATGAAGTCACAATCAGCCGCGGCGTCTACCAGAAAGTTCTCAATCAGCGTATGGCAGCGCTGACGCACAACCTGAAACCTCACCCCTTGAGTGGCAATCCCGGCCAGTCTCCCCGCGAGATGTGCTGCGTCATGGCGGTCCCGCTGCTGCACCACGACCAGTTGCTCGGTCTGATATACATGGAAACGTGGGACGCCGAACGCTCCTACACCCGCGAAGACCTGCGCCTGATCGCAAGCCTCGTCCCGGAGGCTACAATCGCCATCCAGAATGCCCGCGTTCACGAGCAAGCTCTCCGCATGCAGATCATCAAGCGCGACCTGGAGATCGCGACCCTCGTCCAGGAGCAATTCCTCCCCCGCGACCTGCCAAACCTGCCCGGATACACATTTGTCACACACTACAACCCCCCGCAGGAAATCAGCGGCGACTTCTTCGACTTCATCCCCACGCCGGACGGCGGGCTGGTCGTCCTGGTCGCGGACGTCTGCGGCAAGGGCATCTCCGCCGGGCTTATGATGGCCAAACTCTCCAGCGAGGCCCGATTCTGCATCCTTACCAACCAGAAGCTGTCGGACGGACTGCTGGCGCTCAACGCCTCGCTGTCCCGCTCCAGCATGGAGCCGATGTTCGTCACGCTCATCGCCGCCGCGATCAACCCGCGAACCGGCCAGCTTTCCATGGTCAACGCCGGGCATCCCCCGGCAATACTGAAACGGTCCGGCGGAGAGGTTTCCGAGCTGGAATCCGGCGTCGGCATCCCACTTGGCATCCTGCCGGAAACCGCATACAAGCAGCAAGTCCTCACGCTCCAGCCGGGGGACTCGCTGCTGCTTTACACGGACGGCGTCTTTGATGCGACGAATGCGCGCAGCGAGCCGTACGGACAGGAACGCCTGCGGCGAACCACGGCGATCAGCGAGCCGGGGCCGATCGGCATCTCGCGCGGTCTGCTGGACGACCTAAACACCTTCATCGCCGGAACCCCGCTGCGCGATGATATGACCTTCGTCTGCTTCGGTCGGAATCCCGACGCCCCACCTTCATCCGACGCCGACGACGAGCCGAAATCCGCCACGGAAGAGGAAATCACCCGCGACTCGCAGAAATAGCCGTCCCGTCAACCGGAAGGACACGCCATGAACCCCAGACAGCGTTTCATCGAAACCCTGACCTTCGGCAACCCGGATAAAGTCCCCTTCCAGCCCGGCGGACCCCGCGAATCAACCGTTCGCAAGTGGCGGACTCAGGGACTGCCCGAAGACCGCAACTGGCACCAGGTCCTCCTTGAAACCCTCGGCATCGAGCCGGAGAAGACCCAGCCCCAGGTCGGCGTCAACGTCTCCTTCCGCATGATCCCGACCTTCGAGGAAAAGGTCATCGAGCACAAGGACGGGCACTATATCGTCCAGGATTGGATGGGCGCGATCACGGAAATCTCGGACGAATTCGACTACACATACATCCGCGCCGCCAAAGACTTCGTCACGCGAAAGTGGCACAAGTTCCCCGTCGAGAACCGCGACGACTGGGAGGAGATGAAGTGGCGCTTCGATCCCAACACCCCCGAACGCCGCCCCGCCGACCTGATCGAACGCTGCGCGAAGATCAAGTACCGCGACAACACCGTCGGCATCCACTTCAACGGTCCCTTCTGGCAACTGCGCGAGTGGTGCGGCTTCGAAGGCCTCTGCATGATGATGATTGACGATCCCGACTTCGTGCATGAGATGGTCGCCTTTTGGACGGACTTCGTCTCCGAGACCATGAAACCGCTGCTGCAAAACGCGCAACTGGACTGCGTCGGCCTCTCGGAGGACATGGCATACAAGGTCCACAGCATGATCTCCCCGGCCATGACGCGCGAATTCCTGGCTCCCGCCTATCGCCGCTGGGTCAAGGAAATCCGGGACAGCGGCTGCCCGGTCATTGACATGGATTCGGACGGCTTCATCGGCGAGTTGATCCCAATCTGGATTGAGTCCGGCATCAACGTCTGCGATCCCATCGAGGTGGCCGCCGAGAACGATATCGTTGAATTTCGCCGGATGTTCGGGCGCAGGATGGCCTACCGCGGCGGGATTGACAAGCGGGCCATCGCCAGGGGCGGAAAGGTCATCGAGGACGAACTCAAGCGCGTCGTCCCGCCGCTCCTGAAGGACGGAGGCTTCATCCCGAGCTGCGACCACGGCGTCCCGCCGGACATCTCCTGGCCGGACTTCATCCGCTATTCCCGGCTGCTGGCGGAAATGACGGGATGGGTGTAAGATGTTGACAAGGATGTAAATGTAGGGTGGGCAGGACGCATGTCTTGCACACGCGGGAAATGGGGTTTCGCCCGATTCCGCGCGCGAAAAACCTTAGCCCTTCGGTCTTTCGGTTTCGCTACATCTACCGGCGCGTTCTCACTTCGTTCGAACGCACCCGACATTGCTGCGCATTGAGACAATGGACGCAAGGCAATTCATACAGAAATGGTCCGACTCGGAGTTGAAGGAGCGCTCCTCAGCCCAGGAGCATTTCATTGACCTCTGCCGTCTGATCGAACACCCAACCCCCGCCGAAGCCGACCCGCAGGGGGAAACCTTCACGTTTGAAAAGGGCGCGGAAATGTCCGGCGGCGGGCAGGGCTGGGCCGACGTATGGAAAAAGGGATTCTTCGGCTGGGAATACAAGGGCAAACACGCCAACCTCGACCACGCTTATCGCCAACTCCTGAAATACCGCGAATCCCTCGAAAACCCTCCGCTCCTCATCGTATGCGATATTGACAATATCGTCATCCGCACCAACTTCACCAACACCCCGACCGAGAAACACGAGATCGCGCTGGACGCCGTCGGACGCCCCCGCAGCCTGGAAATACTCCGCTGGGTCTTTACCAAGCCGGAAATGCTCAAGCCCAGCATGACCATCCCGGAGATCACGGATGAGGCCGCCCGCCGCGTGGCGGAACTTGCCATCCGCCTGCGCGATCGCGGGCTGGACCCCTTCCAGGTCGCCCGCTTCCTGGACCGCGTCGTCTTCTGCCTCTTCGCCGAGGACATGGGCCTCCTGCCGGAAGCCCTCTTTACCGAACTGCTCTTCAAGGCCAAACTGAATCCTGACATTTTCGTGAAGCTAACTTCCCGCCTCTTTGAAGCCATGGCTCAAGGCGATTATTTCGGACTTGACGCAATCCGCTATTTCAACGGGAACCTGTTCAGCGACGCCGAGGTCATCCCCCTTGAGCCTGACGAGCTGAACTGTATTTATAAGGCCGCCGTGCTTGACTGGAGCGTTATTGACCCCTCGATTTTCGGGACGCTGTTTGAGCGCGGGATGGACCCGGCCAAGCGCTCCCAACTTGGCGCTCACTTCACCGGACGCGCCGACATCGAAACCCTCGTTGAACCCGTCGTCATGCAGCCCCTCAGACGCGAATGGGACGCGCTTCGCGGCGTGATGAACAACCTTCTGACCACCGGCCAAAAATGTAGGGTGCGTCCGAGCGAAGCGAGAACGCACCTCAACCAGGAAGAAATCGCGGGGGAAGAATGTAGGGTGCGTCCGAGCGAAGCGAGAACGCACCTCAACCAGGAAGAAATCGCGGGGGAAGAATGTAGTGTGCGTCCGAGCGAAGCGAGAACGCACCTTGACGACGGCGAAACATCCGGCAAGGCCCCGCGCAAGCCGAAAAAAATGACCGCCGGCGCCCTGGCCAAGGCCAAGGGCGAATGCGCGACGATGCTGCACGACTTCATGGTCCGCGTCGCCGGCATGAAAATTCTCGATCCCGCCTGCGGCTCCGGCAACTTCCTCTACGTCGCCCTCCAGAAGCTTCTGGACTTCGAGAAGGAGATCATCCAATACGCCGAGAAGAATTCGCTCAACGGATCGTTATGGCCGCAGGTGACGCCCCGCCAGCTTTACGGCATCGAGGTAAGCCCTTACGCCTACTGGCTATCGCAGGTCACGATCTGGATCGGATACCTCCAGTGGCAGGCCGCCAACGGCTTCGCCTGGCCGGACAACCCCGTCCTGAGCAAGATGGATAACTTCCGCTGCATGGATGCCATCCTTGACCTGAGCGATCCGGAGAATCCGAAGGAACCCCAATGGCCCGTAGTGGATTGCGTCATCGGAAACCCGCCGTTCCTGGGCGGGAAGTTCCTGCGGCGCGAACTTGGCGACGATTACGTGAACAAGCTCCACGCGCTCTACGCGGACAAACTGCCAAGCGAGGTTGATCTCTGCTGCTATTGGTTCGAGCAGGGCAGAAGCCACATCGCATCCGGACGCTGCAAGCGAGTCGGCCTGCTGGCCACTCAGGGAATTCGCGGCGGGGCCAACCGGGCGGTTCTTGAGAACATCAAGAGCGACGGGGACATATACCTCGCCGTCAGCGACAGGGAATGGATTCTTGACGGCGCGAACGTTCATGTGTCGCTGATCGCCTTCGACGGCGGTTTCGAGAAGTCCAGAACGCTTGACGGCAACTCTGTCGCTCAGATCAACGCCAATCTTTCATCCGGGACCGACGTCGGGACGGCGAAGCGGATCCGCTGGAACGGAAAGCTCGGTTTCATGGGAACCACCAAGCAGGGGCCGTTCGACGTAACAGACGCGACGGCGCGGAAATGGCTCGAATCGCCCAATGCCCACGGCAGGCCGAATTCCGACGTGCTCACGCCGTGGATGAACGCGAAGGACGTCGCATCTCGTTCCCGCAATATGTGGATCATTGACTTCTTTGGAATGACGGAGGCGCAGGCCTGCCTTTACGAACTTCCATTCAAGCACGCGCAGGATAACGCAAAGCCGTTCCGGGAGAAGAAACCCCGCGATTGGTACCGGGGGGAATGGTGGCAACTCTATGCGCCGAGACATGGGATGCGGAAGGCGCTTGCGCCTTTGGATCGGTTTGTTGCAACACCTACGGTTTCAAAACATCGCTTGTTCCTTTGGCTGAGCGCTCCTGTCTCGCCTGACCATCAACTTATTGTTGTCGCCCGCTCCGACGACTATTTCTTCGGCCTTCTGCATTCCCGCCTTCACGAGGTTTGGGCGCGGGCGCAGGGAACGCAACTGCGCGAACGCGAAAGCGGCTTCCGTTACACCCCGACGACCTGTTTCGAGACCTTCCCCCTTCCGAAGCCGACGCCCGAACAACAGGAGGCTATTGCCGTCGTAGCGAAGGAGCTTGACGCGAAGCGCAACCGCTGGCTCAACCCGCCGGAGTGGACCCGCGAAGAGGTCCTCGAATTCCCCGGTTCGGTCTCCGGCCCCTGGGCGCGATACGTTGTCAATCCCGACTCAAACGGCATCGGAACCGTCCGCTATCCGCGCACTGTCCCGAAGGATGCCGATTGCGAGGCGAGGCTTGCCGAACGCACCCTCACGAACCTGTATAACGCCCGCCCGCAGTGGCTGGACATCCTCCACGCCCGGCTTGACGAGGCCGTCTGCGCCGCCTACGGCTGGCCCGTCGGCATGAGCGACGAGGAAATTCTGGAGCGCCTGCTCGCCCTGAACCTTGAACTGAGCGCATAATGTGCGCGTAAAACCTAAGACCTTCGGTCTTTCGGTTTCGCTACATCTACCTGCGCGTTCTCACTTCGTTCGAACGCACACTTGCCGCGTGTTGAGACATCCTGTATTGCCGCAAATGCGCGTCTTTTCCGTCTCGGTAACCGCCGCCTGATGTAAAGACGGATAATCAATTCGCAGCGCAATTCCCATCACGGCGTTTATCCCCCGCAACGCTCGACGGTTCGGACTACAGCCCGCGCATTCTCAAGGGGGATGTCATGGAAAAGGTAATCAGACGCCGCCACAAAGTGTTTGAATCCCCGCGTCGCCTCTATAATCCGGAGGGTTTCGCGCTCGACCTCTTCGACCGTCCCATTCAGCAGCAGGTCCAGGCCGATGTTGCCCCGCGTGCACATTTCCCGCGGCAACATGCGTCGCGCCAAGGCCAGATCGGGGACATTGCCGACTGGCGGAGGGGACAGGGTTTCGAATAAATCCAATCCCATGCGGTTGTAATAGCCGAAGGTGAGGAACGGCTCTATCGGGGAGCAGATGTGGCTGTAGACCAATCCGCCGCAGGCGTGGACGGCGTCGCTGACGCGCCTGGAGTCGGGGATGAGGAATTCCTCATAGACCAGCGGCGATGCTACCTCCCGACCCGGACCGCCGACGAAGACGAAGTCCGCGCCGGCCCTGATCGCAGCCTTCAACATTACGAGGTTCACATGCAGGACATCATCGCAGACCATGCGATACGTCTTCGTGTCATCTGTGAGCATCATCACCTGCTCCACGGCGTTTGCCAGACCGAATATCTCAAACGGCTGTAGATTCCACTGGACCGAGACCGGACCGTGGAGCCGGAGCTTCTGAATCGTCGGCGACAAAAGGTCGGCAACGTATGGCGCGCCTTTCACGAATTGCTCGCCGTACCACTTCACGACGTCCAGCGAATCCCCGAACGAGAGAGGATATCGCGTAGGCGAGCAACCCATGAGGCGCTGCTCATGGAATTCGCGGGTCAGGACGCCGTATGGCGTTTCCAGACGCGAAATCGTCACGCGCGCGCTTTCCTTCATGCCTGATTCATGTTTCCAGGCAATTTCCGGAACGACTGAATCGAAACCTGGGAGGCCGATGTTGTAGAAGGGCATGCCGCCTACTGTTTCGTATGCGCGGATCGTATCCTCCAGCGTCGTCTGACCGATCCAGTCCTTCCCGGCAAGTTTCGAATCGAAACCCGCCCCTGCGCCGATCTGTAGGGAGACAGCGGGGCGTTCGCCGCCCTCGCGGACGTATTTCAGGAATTCCTCGCGTTGGGTCATTATTCCTCCGCCTTCATCTTTCGACCTGACCATGCGGATTGATTGTGAAATCACTTCCTTGAAGAATGCGCCGTTCGTCTCGCCTTTCTCGCGGGGATGAACGTCAGAGGCGGCAATTGTATTTTCTGATGCGCGCGAGTTCCACAAGGAACGGAATAACGCAGTAGCGCTGTTCATTTACATCTCAGGTCCCGTATAATTATCAACTAAGGCTTACAATCCCGCCGGCTTTTCTCCACTGACAGGAGATTCTGATGAGCGCGAACATGGACAATTCCATATCGAGACGCCGCTTTATGGCGCAAGCCGCTGCCGCAGGCGCCGCCGTCCTGGCCGGCGGAGCGCTTATTGCCGCCGAACCAGCGCCCCCGTCCGGCCCGGCGGTAGTCATCGTCCGGGACGCCTCGCGCAAGTCCATCGAAGGCATGAAGCCGGACGCGGTGATCGTGAAGAAACTGGTTGATCGCGCCGTCATGAACCTTGCGGAAAAGGACAACGTCGCGGCGGCATGGGGCAGGTTCGTATCAAAAAAGGACAAGGTGGCGATCAAGTTCAACGGGCTTTGCCCCAACGCCACGACCCATCCGGAGGTGATTCTTGCCGTCGCCGACGGCATCCTGCAGGCCGGCGTTGATCCGGCCAACGTCATCATTTTTGACCGACAGACCAAGGATGTCGCGACCGTGCGCCTGAAGGAGAACCGCGAGGGCATGGAACCGCGCATATATGGAACCGACGGCAGCTACGGCGCGGCATGCAAGACCGGCCCGATCGAAACGCAGTTGTCACGAATCCTTGAGGAGGCCGACGTGCTGGTGAATGTTCCATTCATGAAGAGCCACGTGCAGGCCGGCGTTTCAGGAGCGCTGAAGAATCACCTCGGAACCGTCCCGAATGCAGCCGCGTTCCACGTGGAGGACTGCGCGTACATTGCGGATATCAATGCGTTGCCGCAGGTTAAGGACAAGACCCGGATATGCATTCTGGACGCCATATACGGTCTTTTCGACGGCGGGCCGGACTTCAACGCGAAATCCCGATGGGATTATCACGGCATACTGGCTTCCGCCGATCCCGTCGCGCTGGATACCGTGATGGAGGACATCATTCGGGCCAGGCGGCTTGAGGAGAAGCTGACGCCGCGGAACAACTCCATCATCCACATCACCCGAGCGGCGGAACTGGGACTGGGTTGCGCGGATCTGGCGGGGATAAGACGGCTGGAAACCGAGATATGATTCCCGGGACTCGCTCAGGCGATTCCGGGATTTGAGATTTCAGATTTGAGATGCGGAGGCAATATGCATGAAGCAAATGTCTCTTGACATGTCAGGAGGAGTTTCACAGCATAGGGATTATCATTGCTTGGGATAGAGAGGAAAAATAATGGCGAACCTGAACTACGCAAAGGCAGAAAAGCTTACGCTTAAGAATCATCCTGATTTCAATGAGAAGTGGCTTCAGGACAGGATTGCCGAGGACCCAAGTATTCTTGGTCTCGGAGACCTTGAATTGATAGGGCGCGAGCGTCAGCAGTCGAACGCGGGACGGCTAGATTTGTTGCTGGCTGATTTCGACCAAGAACAACGTTATGAAGTTGAGATCATGCTCGGGAGGACCGACGAGAGCCACATCATCCGTTGCATTGAATATTGGGACATTGAGAAACGGCGTTACCCATTATATGACCATTGTGCGGTTCTTGTGGCGGAGGACATAACAAGCCGCTTTCTTAATGTTCTCGGCCTGTTCAACGGCCATATACCAATGATCGCAATCCAGTTGAATGCTCTTCAAGTTGGAACCCATGTGATATTAGATTTCGTCAAGGTAATGGATAGATTCGAGCTGAGAAGCGAGGAGATCGAACCTCCACCGGCTTCAACAGATCGTAACTATTGGATATCCCGGGCGTCGGTAAAGACACTGGAAGTTGCAGACAAGTGTTTGCCGATAATCAACGAATTGGCTAATCCGCGCTTGAGTTTGAATTACAATAAACACTATATAGGTTTGTTTGACGGTAACCGTTCGCGAAATTTCGTATCATTCACTCCAAAGAAATCCTTTATTCACTTGTATGTAGACACTTCTGAGAAAGAAAACTGGGTTAAACGCTTACAAGACGTTGGTATGTCAGCAACATTGACAAAATGGCAGAGAACCGTGCGAATCACGGTTACCCCCGATGAATTCGAACAGAACCGAAACCTTATCGGAGAATTCCTACAAGCCGCCGTAAAAGATTATCAGCAGTCCTGACATAACCGGCTAAATCTTTTTGCGCCCGAATTCAAGGAACTCGGTCTTTATCTCATGCTTACCTTCGGCATGACGAATTCGGGTTTCAGGAAGAGGTAATAGACCCGCCCTTCCTGCCTGGTTCTGCCGGCGAGTTCTTCAGCCGTGTCTCCCGTGCCCATAAAGATGTCCGCGCGGCCGGCGGAGCGGATCGCGCCGCCGCGGTCCTGGTCAAGCAGGAAGCTCTGGAAGTCCGACGTGACGATCGTGCCGCCGTCGTAGCGCGGGACCTTCGTCTGGATGAAGGACAGGCACGCGCGGGGATAAACATCCTTGTCCGTCGCCAGAGACCTGTAAGGCGTCACGGGCACGCCCAGACAGCCGTAAGGCCCGCCCTCGACGTGCCGGAAGAAGACGTAGCATTCGTTCTGCCAGAGATAGGCGTCCAGGTCCTGGGGATTGGCCTCGAAGTATTCGCGTATTTTGCGAAGGGATAGTTCGTCGGCGGGAATCTTGCCGTCCTTGACCAGCAACTGGCCGACGCTGACGTATTCGTGGTCGGTCTTGCCGGCGTACCCGACGTCATAGAAGCTGCCGTCCGGGAGGCGGAACTTTGCCGAACCCTGGACGTGGACGACGAACGCGCTGAACCTGTCCTTGAGCCATATCAGCTCCGTCCCGTCCATCAAGCCCTGTGTCTCGATTTCTTTCCTGGAGTAGTAAGGGACGATGTTGCCGTCGGCGGTTTTACGGCCCTTGGGAGTTCCGTATTCGTCCTTTACAAGGTCGTTGGGGAGCTTGTAGAGCGGGTAGCGGAAGACGTCCGTGCGCTCCAGGCTGGCCTCATAGATCGGCTGGCAGTAGCCGGTGAAGAGGACGGTCCCCTGGTCGTCGCAGCCGACAGACTCGTACACCTCGAACTTGGCCCTGATCTTGGTGTTCATGTCCTTGCCGGACGTGCTGGATAGAAGGATGTCCTTGATGATCGTCAGGCTCTGCTGCGCCCGGTCGTGGTCAACGTCCAGGTAGGGGAAGAATTCCTTGCTTGACGGGTGGGCAAGATAGTCCAGGCTGTAATCAATGGACTGGAGCAGGCCGTCCCGATTGTCCCATGCCGGGCTGAAATCCGGAATTTTCAGCGGATCGGTGATCTTGCGCAGCGCGACCTGACCCTCGGGCAGTTGCCGCGCGTAATCCTTGCGTGTTTCCTTCCGGCAGCCGACGCAGAAAATCACTGCCGCTACGCAGATAGACGCTGCAATTCGACGTATCATAACGTCCTCCTGGATCAAACCGGATGTGCGGACTTTATTCCCCTCGCCGGGCGGCCCCGCCCCTCCATGTTCGCGGGCGAATCGCCGCCACCAAACGTGATTCTACAACAGGGGGCATGTCCGGGTCAACATGTCGTTTTCATCTTTTTTTTCCATGGAAATGTGTGCGGAGGCAGGCATCAGGATCGGTTCGCGTTTTTCCCGGAACGCTCGTTGAATCGCCCCGACCGGGACACTATAATCGCGAGTCCGTAATTTTGCTTTCATGCGTCCGAACTGAACGGGAAGACAAAAGTGGCAAAGAACAAGACGAAACACACCAAGGACGGGCTCAGGAAGTATCTGAGGCTGATGATCAGCATCAGACAGTTCGAGGACAAGGTCTTCGAGCTGCTTGCGAGGGACGTCATCAAGGGCGCCTCGCATGTCTACGCCGGGCAGGAGGCCGTCGCCGTCGGCGCCTGCGCCGCAATCGGCGAGAAGGATTACATCACGAGCACGCATCGCGGGCACGGCCACTGCATAGCGCGCGGCGGCAAGCTGAAGTTCATGCTGGCCGAGCTTTGCGGCAAGGCGACGGGATACTGCCGCGGGCGCGGCGGCTCGATGCACATCGCCGACGTGCGCGCGGGCAACCTGGGCGCGACCGGCATCGTCGGGGGCAACATCCCCGTCGGAACCGGCGCCGCGCTGGCCTGCAAGCTCAGGGGCGAGGGCCAGGTCACGCTCTGCTTCTTCGGCGACGGAGCATGCAACAACGGCGTATTCCATGAATCGCTTAACATGGCTGGCAGGTGGGGTCTCCCCATAGTCTACTGCCTGGAGAACAACCTTTACGGCATGTCCGTGAGCGTGGACGTCGCCTGCGCCGTGCAGGACCTTTACATGCGCTCCTCCTCCTACGACATGCCCGGCGTTCCGGTTGACGGGCAGAACGTCCTGGAGGTCAAGGAAGCCGTGGAGAAGGCCGTCGGGCGGGCAAGGGCCGGGGACGGTCCGACGCTCCTGGAGTTGAAGACCTACCGGTATCGCGGCCACTCCCGCAGCGACCCGCGCAAATACCGCACGAAGGAAGAGGAACAATACTGGCATGATCGCGATCCCATCACGCTCTTCGAGGCGAATCTGTTGAAGGAAGAGCTGATGTCGGAGGCCGAGATCAAGGAAGTCCACGACGACGTGACCAAGGAAATGGCCGAGGCCGAAGACTTCGCCCTCAATCAAAGCCCCTACCCCGATCCGAAGGAGCTTTACGAGGACGTCTACAAGGGGTGGATACAGGGCGAGAGAGGCCTTGTCAGGATTCCCGAAAACTAGGCCATTCGCCGCGCTGCGAACGGCAAACCAGATACCGGACGAAAGAAAATGGCACAGAAATTCTACTGGGAAGCAGTCAAGGAAGCCCTCCGGGAGGAGATGCTGCGCGATCCGCGCGTTTTCCTGCTCGGGGAAGACATAGGCGTCTACGGCGGAGCTTACGGGGCCACGAGAGGCCTTTTTGAGGAATTCGGCCCGGAACGGGTGCGCGACACCGCCATCTCCGAGGCGGCGATCACCGGCGCGGCCGTCGGCGCCGCGATGGCGGGCATGCGCCCCGTCGCGGAAATCATGTACGTTGACTTCATGACTATCGCGATGGACCAGTTTGCCAACCAGGCGGCCAAGAACCGCTACATGTTCGGCGGCAAGACGACCGTCCCGATGGTGCTGCGCTCCGAGGGCGGCGCCGGGCGCTGCATCGCCGCGCAACACAGCCAGAGCCTGGAAACGTGGTTCTGCCACGCGCCGGGTTGCTTCGTGGTCGCCCCCGCCACTCCGGCGGACGCCAAAGGTCTGCTCAAAACCTGCATCAGGGACGAGAACCCGATCCTTTTCCTGGAGCACAAGATGCTCTACGGCGAGAAGGGCGAGGTCCCAGACGGCGAGTTCACCATTCCGCTGGGCGTGGCCAACGTCACACGCAAAGGGACGCAATGCACAATCGTGTCCTATTCGCGCATGGCCAACCGATCGCTTGAGGCCGCAAAGAAGATGGCCGAAAAGGACGGGATTGATTGCGAGGTCATTGACCTGCGCTGCCTGCAGCCGCTGGACATTGACTGCGTGCTTGACAGCGTTCGTAAAACCGGCAAGGTCGTGCTGGTGTCCGAGGCGTACCGGAACGCCAACATCATGTGCGAAGTCGCCATGCGCATAAACGAGCACGCTTTCGACTACCTGGACGCCCCGATGCAGCGCGTCTGTGGAGCGGACACGCCGATACCGATGTCGCCCACGCTGGAAGACGAGGTGATACCGACGGCGGAGAAGATCTGCAAGGCGGTCAGGAACCTTGTGAACCACAAGGTCTGAGCGCGCCTCCCTGGGATCCGGGGGAGAACGGCAATGAACAGAACGCTTGCGCGGCTGATGACCGTCGCGTGTCTCGCCCTCTCGGTCGCGATGGCGGCAAGGGCGGCATACGGAACGTTCGACGACGCGGAACTCATGATTCCGGAGTTCGGAATCATCGCGTTCGGGCCGGGAATCCTTACGCGAACCGATGTCATCGGCGACGGAGTCCTGTTCGAGTTCGCGGGACTTGACGCATCAGCCTCCGGCGTGAAGGACGATTATCCGGTTTCCGACGTCGGCCAGATTTTGCCCAGCCACGGCAATGGCGATTTCAGCAATCTGGACGGCGTTGGCGCGTTCTTCACGAACATCGGAGACGACACAGTCGGCGTGAGCGTATTCGTCAACACCGGTTTCACCGGTCCCAGCGGAACCCCCTCCGGGGACCTTGCAAACGACACATTCTGGCGAAGCGAGTGGATTGACGTTCCGCCATCGGAGACGCGGTTGATCGCGCTGGATTTCGGCTGGGCGACACCGTGGGGCATCGCCGACAACCCTCTGCCGCATACGCAGGGGCTGGACGGAGTTGCCGCAGCGATAAACGCCTTCGACATATCGGAGGTCAGCGCGATCGGGTTCCAGGTCAGAGACTTGGCCGGCGTTGCTGATTCATCGCGCGTGCTGGTCAAGGCCGTGCCGGAACCTTCCGCCGCAATCCTGATTATTATCGCAGCGCCGCTCCTGCTTGCCCGGCGAACCCGCCGCAAGGCATGAGAGGAAATCTGACGGCGTGCAGATCATCACAAAAGAACGCTGAACGGAATGCACAACGCCGTTCATGGAAGAATCCGAGACCAACATGGACAGTCCAGCGCGCCTGCTTGATCTTATCGGCAACACGCCGATGCTTGATCTTTGCCGCATCTCGTGCGGCTGCATCTTCGCCAAGGCCGAATTTCTGAACCCCGGCGGAAGCATAAAGGACCGTGTGGCGAAGCGTCTCATCGAAGTTGCCGAGGAGCAAGGCCTGTTGAAACACGGCTTCACCGTGGTGGAGGCCACGTCGGGAAACACCGGCATAGGCGTGGCCTTCGTCGCGTGCCACAAGGGCTATCGCTGCGTCATCGTGATGCCTGAGGATATGAGCGAGGAGCGCAAGAAGATCATTGCGGCGCTGGGCGCGGAACTGGTTCTCACCCCGGCGTCCGCGAGCATAACCGGCGCGGTGAAGAAGGCCGAGGAGATCGCCGCGTCGAAGTCCAACGCGTGGCTGGTCGGGCAATTTGTCAATCCCGGCAATCCCGAGGCGCATTACATGACGACGGCCCCTGAAATCTGGCGCCAGATGGACGGACGCGTTGACGCCTTTGTCGCAGGAGTCGGGAGCGGCGGGACAATCGGCGGCGTCGGAAAGTTCCTGAAGGAGCGGAATCCGCAGGTCCACATAGTCGCCGTCGAGCCTCAGAACTCCGCCGCGCTGCTTGGCCATGAGCCTGGACTTCACCAGATACAGGGCATTGGCGACGGCTTCGTCCCCCCGGTGCTGGACACTTCGCTCATTGACGAGGTTGTCACCGTCAGCGACGAGGACGCCATACACACGACGCGCGAACTGGCGCGGCTTGAAGGCACGCTCGTCGGGACCTCCTCCGGGGCGAACGTTTGGGCGGCGCTCCGGGTCGCGGAGAGAATGGGCGCGGCAAACAGGATCGTCACAGTCCTGCCGGACCGGGCGGAGAGATATTTCAGCACCAGCCTGATCTGACCGGCGGCGACCATCCTGAAAGAGGCATCTGCAATGTAACCACGCTTCGTTTCCCGAACGGTTGACTCCCGATGATAGCCATAGTTGATTGCGGAATCGGCAACCTGCGCAGCGTTAAAAACGCATTTGATCTGCTCAAGGCCGATGCCTTCATAACCTCCGACCCGGAAGCGGCGAGGAAGGCGGACAAGATCGTCTTGCCCGGAGTCGGCGCTTTCGAGGACGCGATGAACGGGCTTCGAAGCCGCGGACTTCTTGACGCCGTCCTGGAGTCCGCGCGCGGCGGCAAGCCGTACCTCGGTATCTGCCTGGGGATGCAGATACTCCTTGACTCCAGCCAGGAAGGCGGATTCCATGAGGGATTGGGGCTTATCGGAGGAGAGGTTGTGCGTTTTGACGTTGACCGCGGGGAGCCGCGCCTGAAGGTCCCGCACATGGGCTGGAACCAGGTGGAGGTTGTCCGTCCGGCCCCGATCTTCAAAGGGCTTGAAGGCGATCATTTTTTCTACTTTGTTCACTCTTTTTACGCCAGCCCGCGTAACCGGGACGTCGTAGCGGGCAGCACGGAATACGGCCATCCCTTTGCCAGCGCAATCTGGCGGGATAACGTCTTTGCCACCCAATTCCACCCGGAGAAAAGCCAGAAAAACGGACTGCGCATGCTCCGGAATTTCATCGAGCTTTAGGACGGGCGCGGACAATGCTGATACTTCCGGCAGTTGACATCATGGGCGGGCGCTGCGTCCGGCTTGAGCAGGGCGACCCGAAGCGATCCACGGTGTACTACGAGCGCCCGCTCGACGCTGCGCTTCGATGGGCGGCGGACGGGGCAAAGGCATTGCACGTCGTTGACCTTGACGGCGCGCTCATGGGCAGCCCGGCCAATACAGAGAGGATCGCGGAGATCGTTCGCGGCTCCGGTTGCCGGGTGGAGGTCGGGGGCGGCGTAAGGGATGTAGAGCTGGCCGGGGGGCTTTTTGCCATTGGGGCGGATCGTGTGGTCGTCGGCACGCGCGCGCTTCAGGAGCCTGAATGGTTGAGGCTTCTCTGCGTTAAGCATCCGCGCAGGATCGTAGTGGCGATTGACGCTCGTGACGGCAAGGTGGCGACCCACGGTTGGAAGGTGACTAGCGACCGTGACGCGCTGGACTTCGCCGTCGAGGTCTCGGCGGCCGGGGCTGCGGGAATTCTCTATACGGACATCGCGCGGGACGGGATGTTGACCCGCCCGAATTTCTCGGCCATAGAGCGGATGGTGGCGGGGCAGGGCTGCCCTGTCATAGCATCCGGCGGGGTGGGTGTTTGCGACGACATCAGACGGCTTGGGGAATGCGGGGCGGCGGCTGTGATCGTCGGGCGGGCGATCTACACTGGAGGCGTAAAAGTTCCCGAAGCGCTGGAAATTGGTCTGGCATATCCCTCGCCGTTGGACATATAATAACTGTCTTCATTTTTTGACGTTCAGCCGGTTTCAACCGAAACCGCGGGAGGATGATCTTCCTTCCATGTACTTTTGACGTTGTTGGAGAACACGAATGGCGAAGTATCAGACGAGCGACATCAGGAACGTCGCGCTTGTGGGCCATGGCAGCGTCGGCAAGACGACTTTGGGCGAGGCCATGCTTTTCAAGTCCGGCGCGGTCAAACGCATGGGCAGCGTGGACGACGGGACATCTTTGTTTGATTTCGAATCCGAGGAGCGCGAGCGGAAATTCTCGATTGATCCGGCCATGGTGTTCTTCAACCTTGACGGCGTCGAGTTCAACTTGATTGACAGCCCCGGTTATCCGGACTTCCTCAATGGCGCGGTCTCCGCCCTGGCTGCCGCGGACACGGCGATCATATGCGTCAGCGCCCTTGACGGCATCCAGGTCAACACCCTCAAAGTCTGGCAGATGGCAGGCGAGATGGGCAAGGCCAGGATCATCGTCGTCACAAAACTCGATAACGAGAACATTGACCTTCCCGCGCTCTTTGAGTCAATCAAAGAGACGTTCGGCGGGCAGGCGGCTCCGGCGTTCGTCTGCGACGCGACCGGCGCGGGGATAACGAAGAGCGTGCCGGTGTTCGGCGTGGAGGTCCCGCCCGAACTGGCCGATGCCGCGGCGGAATTGCGCACGGCGTTGACGGAGTCAATCGTCGAGCAGGACGATGACATGATGAACCGTTACCTTGAGGGCGAGGAGATTTCAGCCGAAGAGCTGACCGGCGCGCTCAAGAAGGCGATTGCAAGCGGCGCTGTCGTTCCAATCCTCGGCGTGGCGTCCAGGAAAATGATCGGCGTGGATTCCCTTATGAAGTTCCTGGCCGACATGACGCCGTCCCCCGACCGAATGCCGCCGGCGAAGGCGAAAAAGGGCGACGCGGAAATCGAAATCCTGCCCGATCCGAACGGCGCTTTCTGCGCCCGTGTGTTCAGGTGTGTAACAGACCCGTTTGTGGGCAAGCTGTCATACTTCAGGGTGCTAAGGGGCAGTTTGGGCGGAGACATGTCCTTCCACAACACGCGCGCCCGCGAAACCGAGCGTTGCGGGCACATCTACCGCATGTTCGGCAAGGAGCAGCGGGAGGTGCATGAAGCCCTCCCCGGAGACATCCTGACCGCCCCGAAACTGGAGACCATCAAGGTCGGCGACACGCTTTGCTCGGTGAAGGAAATCGTCGAGCTTCCGCCGATGCGGTTCCCGAAACCGATGATGCCGTTGGCGGCGCAGCCGGTCAGCAAGGGCGACGAACAGCGCCTGAGCAACGCACTCCAGCGCCTTTCCGACGAGGACCCGACATTCGACGTGCGCCGCGACAGGCAAACCGGCGAACTTATAGTAACGGGAATGAGCACGCTTCACCTCGAAGTCATGATTGCCAGGATGAAGAAACGTTTCGAGGTGTCGGTCGTGACGAGCCAGCCGGAAGTCCCGTATCAGGAAACCTGCACATTAAAGGCCGAAGGCAAGCACCGCCACAAGAAGCAGACCGGTGGGCGCGGCCAGTACGCCGAGGTTTTCCTGCGGGTCGAGCCTCGCGAGAGAGGCGCGGGCTTCGAGTTCCTTGACGAAATCGTCGGCGGCGTCATCCCGCGCCAGTATATCCCGGCCTGTGAAAAGGGCATCAGGGAATGCCTTGAAAAAGGAATTATCGCCGGCTTCCCCGTCGTGGACATCGCGGCGGCCGTTCATTACGGAAGTTATCATGACGTTGACTCCTCGGAAGCGGCCTTCAAACTCGCGGCCTCCCGCGCCCTCCAGAACGCCTTCACAGAAGCCAAACCCGTCCTCCTGGAGCCTATCGTCCGGATTGAAGTAACGATACCAAGCCAGTACCTGGGCGACATCGCCGGACACCTTACAAGCCGCCGCGGACGCATCATCGGCATGGACGCCTCCGGCAGCTATCAGGTCGTTCAGGCGCATATACCCATGGCCGAGGTGATGCAGTACTCCACGGAACTGAAGTCAATGACCGGCGGGCAGGGATCGTTCACGCTGGATTTTTCCCATTACGACCCCGTCCCGTCCCACGTGCAGCAGCAGATAATCGAGAAGCGCAAGAAGGCGAAGGAAGAGGACGAGTAAGTCCCGGCTGGGAGTCAGGCGGTCGTCTACTGCGCTGACTAAAGCCGGCGGCAAGGCGGCTCCGCGCCGCCGTGTTCAAAAGGGGCGGACGTGGCTCCCGAACTCGGCGTCCCAGGCGTCGAAATCACGGTGATCGCTCCCATGTTCAATGAGGAGGAGAACGTATCCTCCACCGTTGAGCGCATATCCGCCGCCATGAACGAACTCGGCGTTCCCTGGGAATTCGTCATGGTCAACGACGGCAGCGCGGACGGGACGCTTGCCGCCGCGCAAGCTCAGGCCGCGAAGGACGCGCGCATACGCGTCGTCTCCTATCCGAAGAACAGGGGCCGGGGCAAGGCGCTGCGGGAGGGGTTCAAGGCCGCGCGCGGGCGATATATCCTCACCACCGACTTCGATCTTTCCTACAGCCCCGATCACCTGGTCAGGATGTACCGGACCCTCAAGGAGAATCCGGATATTGACGCCGTTCTCGGCAGCGCTTACATGCCGGGCGGGCGCGCCGAGGGCGTCCCGTGGTTCCGCCTCTTCATCAGTCGCGCGGGCAACCGCTTCATCCGCATGGCGATGGGCGGGCGCTTTCACACGATAACCTGTGTGCTGCGGGGGTATCGCCGCGAAGTCGTGCAGGGGCTTGAGCTTCAGTCCGACGGCAAAGAAATCCACCTTGAGATTCTCTCGAAGCTCGTTGCGTTGGGGTGTAACGTGGTGGAAATTCCGGCCGTTCTTCGGGGGCGCAGCAAGGGCCGCTCGAAATTCCGCTTCCGCCGCACGTCGCTATCTCACTTGATGTTCGGGCTGTTCGAGCAGCCGATGATGTTCTTCGGAGCGGCGGGCGCGCTGCTATTCCTGCTTGGGATGGGATTGGGGCTTTTTCTCCTGGCTGTCCAGCGCTCAGGCAGACTCAACCCGGAACGCCCGCTGATGACGGTCATGATCGTCTTCATTCTGGCCGGCATACAGATGGTCTGCTTCGGTTTCCTGGCGCTCCAGATGCTCGATCTCCGCAGGCAGATGTACATCATCCAGCGCAGCCTCCGCTCCCTGCGGCGGGAGGAAACGGACGATGACAAGGGCTGAGGGCCGCCGCCTTGTGCGGGTCGGATTCATCGTCAAGATCGTCTGCCTGGCTCTGCTGCTCTGGCTTCTCTCCCGTTTCGTCGGATGGCGCAGCGTCGCGGACGCGCTGGGCAAATGCGACCGTGGCCGTATCGCAGTGGCGTGCTTCGTTTTCACCCCCCTCGTAATTCTCGGCAAGGCTGTCCGCTGGCACATCATGGCGCGGAGCGCGGTCCCGGGACTGAACTTCGCGCGATCCTTCCGATCCTACATGGCCGGGCTTTGCCTGGCCTGCCTTACGCCCGCCGCCGCCGGCGAGCTTGCGCGGGGGGTGTATCTCTCCCGCGACCGAAAGACCGAACTTACAACCATCGCGCTTGCCGACAAACTCATTGACCTGACTGCGCTTTGTGCCGTTGCGGCTGTGGGGGGGGGCTACGCGCTGGGCGGGGCGATCCTCATCCCTCTGGGATTGCTGATCGCGGCGGGCGGATGGAGCGCGTGGTTTGTAATGCCCACCCTTCAGTCGAGGATCGCGGACAGGCTGCCGGCTGGGCGGCTCTGGGACTTCGTCAGGCGCGCAGCGGGGGCTGTTGCGGGAATCAGCCCCCGCCTGGCGGCGCAATGCGCATTGCTGGCGACGGCGAATTTTTTAATCTATTTCGTGCAGACTTGGGTGGTCATGCGCGCTTTCATGCCTGAGTTCGATTTCCGTGCGATCGCTGTCTTCCCCCTCGTGACGCTCAGCACACTGCTGCCATTAACGCCCATCGGCGGCATAGGTGTGCGCGAATCGGCGGCGGCACTGTTGCTGAGCCGTTTTAACGTCCCCCCTGAGGTAGCCGTCAACGCGGCGTTCATTCAATATGCCATAGTCACGCTGGTTCCGGCCCTGTTAGGGGCAGTTTTCGTTATAAACTTTCCGTCGGGGGACGGGAAAACACGGTAGAAGAAGGCCACGGAGCGGCAAGGCTAGTTTTGGCACATTCCACGTGTGCAAAGCCTTCGGTTGCGCACACCCGAAAATGCGGGAGCGGCAAGCTGTTGTAATAGGTATTTGTCTGAGGTACCCTCGAAGTGGCGAGTTAAAGGAAAATCAATTCGATAGAGAAGATGGCCGACAGACAATGACAATTGCCAACATTCCCCAGTGCAAGCTCTGTAACCAGCGCCTGAAGGACCCTGACTCGGACGTGCGCATATGCCGGGCCTTCCCTGCCGGAATACCTCCGGACATCTGGCCGGGTGGGAACGACATAGGGAAGCCGTGTCCAGTCAATGGCGGGCTTGCCTACAAGCCAGTTCCAGAACTCACCTACTACAAGTACCGCAGTCTTCACTCTAGCTCTGACTCTGACCCTGTCTCTGACGAGACCCGAAGGCGCGTCGAACGGATTTTCACACACCGGGCGATATACTTCGCCAGCCCCGAAGAACTCAACGACCCATTCGAGTTCCAACTTGACATTGACGACACGGCCACGTGGCACGAAAAAGAAGAGTTCTTCAAGGACGACTTCAAAAAAAAGCATCCCTACTACTCGGATTCGAAGTTCAGGCTGAAATTCGGCGAGTTCATGAGAAGGCTTGGCGAGTACGACTTCGCAGGCGATTTCCGCAAAAGACTCGACGAAATGCGACAAGGAGGCATGGGTGTACTCTCCCTTGTGAGGTCACCGAGCAATCTGCTCACATGGTCTCACTATGCGGACGAACATAGGGGAATCTGCGTTCAGTTCACAGTAACCGATATGCCCCACGTAAGGTTCATTCAGGATACTCACCCCGTTGAATACGCAGAGACGTTCCCGAAGGTCAATCCGTTCAGAAGAACCACGTCGGAATTAGCCAAGAAGCTGGCGTTGACGAAAGCGAAATGCTGGGAATACGAACAGGAACACCGGCTCTGCCCCATTGAGAGAAAGGGCGATATAATGAGTCTCAGAAGATCGGGCGTTGGCACTTTCCCCGAGGGCTTCATGACCGGCGTCGTCTTGGGCTGCCGAATCTCCAAAGAGGACCGCGACTTCGTCTTCGACCTTGCAGAGAGACACCCCTCCCCCGTCCGCATCTTCGAAGCCCGAATCCGCCCGAGAAGATACGCCCTGGACATAGTCCAGATCGCCCCGGAACCATACGCTGCATGTCTTCGTATGATAGGAGCCGAACAGTGAGAAGACCTCAAATCGAGCATTGGGCACTTCAGATTGTCGAGCACGTCGAGAAGGGCAACAACGTAGAAGACGACCTTGTCGAAGTGAAATCCAAATGGCCGGACGACCATCACAAAACGGCCAGACAACTTGCCGGACACGCCAACGCAGCGCGTGGCGAGCCGATTCTGTTTATGGTCGGCCTCGACGAAGGAAACCACAAAGTCACCGGAGCAGACAAGGAGGAACTCGCCAACTGGTGGCAACAGGTCAGTAAGCACTTCAAGTGCGCCCCGCCCCCTATGCAGACCTACAACGTCCCGTCTGGCAGCGCCCAAATCGTCGTTCTCTACTTCGAGACTGACGCGGCCCCGTTCGTTGTCGCCACTAAGAACGGCGGACAGGTCGAGAGTGAAGTCCCCTGGCGGGAGGGAAACTCCACTCGGACCGCAACCCGCTCCGATCTCCTCAAGATTCTCGTCCCGACAATCAAGATACCTGAAGTCGAACTTCTGTACGCCGTAGTCGAGTTGATAGATGAAGGCGATACCCGTCGCGTCGTGGAGCTTCAGGCCCAATTTTACGTCGAGCCCAAGTCACCCGAACCCGTGGTGTTCCCGAACCACCGGGCAACCGCGACGATCACGGGAGAGGATGGGATCATCTTGGAAGATCACTCACCCCTGGAGATAAGGGGCCCCGGTCTATCGCCTGTGTACAACTCGCGGGAATCTGATATTTCGGCAAAGGGTGGAGTCGGATGGTGTGGAGGACCGGGCATTGTGGTCATAGAGACTCAAGCTGTCAGACCCCACGGAATCGGGATTGACGTAAAAGCTGAGGAGCTATCGTGCGAGTTGGGCGTGAGTGGAACCAACAGGAGTATCCGGTTGCAGACCCGGCTTGAACCGAAGGACTCACCGCAAACCGCCAAGCTCCAGAACCGACGTTGGGTATATGGTAGACGCGCCGTGAGATAGGCGAGTGGTAAAATACGATATAATATGATATTGTTCCATCCCGGCTTTCAACTCGGTGAACAATTGGACGGTTCAGGTTTTCTTAGGCTCCTGAAGTAGGGACTGGCTGGCGCTGGGCAATATGACCCTGCTGCCCGGCGGGATGGACTTCGTGACGAACACGTTGCCGCCGATGATGCTCCCCTTACCGATCACTGTCTCCCCGCCCAGTATCGTCGCGTTGCTGTAGATAATCACGTCGTCCTCGATGGTCGGGTGGCGCTTAGCCTGCCTGTCCATGTTGCCCTCGACCATGCGCGGAATGCTCAGCGCGCCGAGCGTGACGCCCTGGTAGAGCCTGACGTTGTTGCCGATGGTCGTCGTCTCCCCGATGACGACGCCAGTCCCGTGGTCAATGAAGAAGCTGCGACCCGCGGTCGCGCCGGGGTGAATGTCAATCCCGGTGACGCGGTGCGCGTATTCCGTCATGATGCGCGGCAGGAGCGGCACGCCCTGCGCGTGAAGCTCGTGGGCTAAGCGATAGACGACTATCGCGCGCAGGCCGGGATAGCTGAAGATTATCTCGTCGCGGGATTTGGCGGCGGGGTCGCCGTCATACGCCGCCTGAAGGTCCAGCCCCAGCATGTCCATCAGGGCGGGTACCTTCTTCATGAATTCGATCGCCTCCCTCTGGCCGCGGTCCATGCAATGCGTGCAGACGTCGTTGCGCAGGCGTTTGCACTCATGCCGGTAGGAACGGGCGATCTGGGCGGAAAGCAGGTCGAAGACGCGGGAGGCGTTCTGCCCGACGTGATACTCCAAATTGGTCGGGTCAATATCCTGACTGCCCCTGTATCCGGGGAACAGGATGCTCATGAGCAGGTCGAGGATCGTGATCACCGCGTCCTCTGACGGCATGGGGTAGGCGTTGACGAAACCCGCCCCGTCGCCGTTTCCCATCTTGCCCACGATCTCGCGGACCACCTGCGGCAACTGGCGGCGATGCTTCAGGGACGGATACGACTCATCCTCGCAGCCGGGCGGGCATTCGCCGACCGCGTCAGGATTATGTTTCGGGCATTTTTTTTCCTGGTCGCTCATTGTTGTGGATTTCCGGCGCTGACAATTTCATGCATGAATCCCCGCGCGGCGAAGTTTTCAACCCGCCAGCGGGATTAACGCTTATTATTCGCAACCGAAGGCCGGTGTCAAATACGTTCGGCGGAGGGAGCCGGTTCGCAGAGCGCCTGGATCAGCTTATAAACTTGAGAAATACAAGGGCTGCCGGGAATCGTTTGACTCCCGACAGCCCTTTTTCATCCTTCATGCTACAGGACTCCGCGTGTGCAAAACCTCAGACCTTCGGTCTTTCGGTTTCGCACACCCTTCACCCTTCCGCGCTGTTTCCGCCGCCATCGCTGCTACTTCTTCTTCGCCGCCTTTTTGGAAGGCGCCGCCTTCTTGGCCGGCGCGGTCTTGGCTGCGCCCTCGGCGACGACCGCCTGCGCCGCCGCCAGACGCGCTATCGGCACGCGCAGGGGCGAGCAGGAAACGTAGTCCATCCCGATTCTGTGGCAGAATCCGACCGACTTCGGCTCACCGCCGTGCTCTCCGCAGATGCCGACCTTGAGCCACGCCTTCTTGTCGGGCATTCCGGCGGCCTTCGCCGTGGCCGCGCGCCCGGCGCGTCCGCGCTCAAGGCCCATCTTGACCAACTGGCCAACGCCGTCCTGATCCAGAACCTCGAACGGATCGGCTTTCAGGATGGCCGCGCCCTTCTCATCCGTGTAGGCGGGCAGGAATGATCCGGCGTCGTCGCGGGAAAGCCCGCACGTCGTCTGCGTCAGGTCGTTCGTGCCGAAGCTGAAGAACTCGGCGTTCTCGGCGATTTTGTCCGCCAGCAGCGCCGCCCTCGGCAACTCGATCATCGTGCCGACCATGTAGTCAACCTTCGTCTTCTGCTCCTTCATCACCTCGGCTGCGACGGCGCGCGTCTGCTCGTCAAGCAGTTTGTATTCCTTCGGGTCCATGACCACCGGGATCATGATCTCCGGCATGACCTTGACCTTCGCCTTCGCGCAGATGATGGCGGCCTCGATGATGGCGCGCACCTGCATTTCGAGGATTTCGGGATACGTCACTGCCAGGCGGCAGCCCCTGTGGCCGAGCATGGGGTTGGCCTCATGCAGTTGATCGCTGCGGGCGTCAATGGTCTCCGGGGTGATGCCGGTGGCCTTGCTGAGTTTCTCGACCTCGGCGGGGGACTTCGGGACGAACTCGTGCAGCGGCGGGTCAATCAGCCTGATTGTCACGGGCAGCCCGTTCATGGCCTTGAAGATGCCCACGAAGTCGCGGCGCTGGAAGGGCAGCAACTTCTGCAAGGCCTTCTTACGGTCCTCCTGCGTTTCCGACAGGATCATCTCCTGGATGGCCAGTTGCCGCTTCTCGGAGTCCTCAGGAATCTCGAAATCCTTGAAGAACATGTGCTCGGTGCGGCACAGGCCGATGCCTTCGGCGCCAAGCTCGCGGGCCTTGCGCGCGTCAAGCGGGGTGTCCGCATTTGTGCGTATCTTCAGGCGGCGAATCTTGTCCGCCCAGGAGAGGATCAGTTTGAACTCCGGCGGCGGTTCCGGGGCGACAAGGCTCATCTGCCCGTCGAACACCTCGCCGGTCGTTCCGTTCAGCGTGATCCAGTCGCCCTCCTTGTAGGTCTTCTCCCCGACGATCATCGTCTTGGTCTTGTAGTCAATGTTGAGCTTGGAGCAGCCGCAGACGCACGTCTTGCCCCAACCGCGGGCGACGACCGCCGCGTGGCTGGTCTTGCCGCCGGTGGCCGTCAGGATGCCCTGCGCGACGTACATCCCGCCAACGTCCTCCGGACTGGTCTCGTGCCTGACGAGGATGACTTTTTTGCCCTTTTTCGCCTCGGCCTCGGCGTCCGGCGCGGAGAAAGCGATCTGCCCGCTGGCTGCGCCGGGAACGGCGTCAACTCCGCCGGCGACTCTCTTGCGCTTCAGTTCCATCGGGCTGATCTTCGGGTCAATGATGGGATAGAAGAGGCCCTGTATGTCCTTCTCGGTGATGCGCGCAACGGCGTCTTCCTTCGTGATCAGCTTTTCCTTGACCATGTCCGCGGCGATCTTGAACGCGGCCTGCGGGGTGCGTTTGCCGCGGCGCGTCTGAAGCATGAAGAGCTTCCCGTCCTGGACGGTGAACTCTATGTCTTGCATGTCGTGGTAATATTTCTCCAGCGTCTTGCGCACGCCGCAGAGCTGCGCGTAAATCTTCGCGTCGGTCTTCTTAAGCTCGTCCAGATGGATCGGGTCGCGGATGCCGGCTACGACGTCCTCGCCCTGGGCGTTGTAGAGGTAATCGCCATAGAAGATGTTCGCTCCGTTGGAGGGGTCGCGGGTGAAGGCGACTCCCGTGCCGGACTTCTCGCCGACGTTCCCGAACACCATCTGCTGGCAGTTAACTGCCGTTCCGAGCAATCCCGTGATCTTCTCAACCGAACGATAGGTCACGGCCTTCGGGGCCATCCAGGAGCCGAACACGGCGTTGACCGAGCCCCAGAGCTGCTCCATCGGGCACTGCGGGAAGTCCTGACCCGTGCCCTGCTTGTAAATCTTCTTGTATTCACCGATCAGGGCCTCAAGCTCCTGCTCGTTGACCATGGTGTCCTCAATCTTGTCGCCTTCCTTCAGTCCGAGGCGCGGGGCGGTCATGGTCTTCTTGATATGGGCGAAGGCGTGGTCGTAAAGCTCGCGCTCCATTCCCATGGCGGTGGAGCCGTACATCATGATGAGCCTGCGGTAGGCGTCCAGGGCGAAGCGCCTGTTGCCGGAGCGTTCGGCTATGCCCTCTACGCTGGCGTCGTTGAGGCCCAGATTCAGAATGGTTTCCATCATGCCGGGCATGCTGACCGCCGCGCCGGAGCGCACGGAGACCAGGAGGGGGTCCTTCGGATCGCCGAACTTCTTGCCGGCCACCTTCTCCAGTTGCGCCAGCTTGGCGTCAACCTGCTCCTTGAGGCCGTCGGGATACTTCTTCCCATTTTCGTAGAAGTGCTTGCAGACCTCGGTTGTGATGACGAATCCCGGGGGAACCGGCAGGCCGATGCTGGTCATCTCGGAAAGCCCGGCGCCCTTGCCGCCAAGAATCGGTTTCATCGTCCCGTCGCCTTCGGCCTTGCCGCCGCCGAAGAAGAATACGTATTGCTTGCCCTTCGTTGCGCCCTTTGGGGACGCCTTCTGCTTTGCGCATTTCGCCATGAAAGAAATCTCCTAAACTGTGAGCCAGTATGACTTGTATTCCGATCAGCCCGGCCAGAAAGCCGAACACGGAACGGGGATGTTACCATCCGGGCGCGGATGATGCAAACTCAGTTTGCCGCCCGGGGCGTTTCCGCGCTTTTCCGCGCCTTGCGGCCGAAGATCGCCCGGCGCAGGCTCAGCGGAAGGTTGAAGAACATGTCGAATACCCAGTGCTCCGGAAGCGCGCCGCTCTCGCCAAAGACCGGAAGTATCCCCACCATCTTCGTAGCCCATGATCCAGCCATAAACCTGGCAAGCGCGGGATACTTGGTAACCATCTGGATGGGGAAGCCGAGGTAGCCGATGTAATGCCAGAAGGATACCAGCGCCGCCACCCAGTAATTGCGCCAGTTACGCTCCTTTATCATCAGGTAAAGGACGTATGTTCCCCTGCACGTCGAACCGGGCGAGACGGGGAGCATCTGGAAGACGGCCAATATCCCCAACGCGGTTGCCATGCCCTGCGCCCATGACTCCCGTCGCACAAGCAGGTACCATAACGCTATGATTACGGAAACAACCTGTGTAACCGGCAAGGTGCAGACGTGAACAGCGAGGCACTTGATATACTTCTGAATGTAGGGATCGGCCACACGTTCGCGTATCTCAGCCGCCTCCTGCGTGGAGAGCATCCCGTCCTTCTCGCCCTCGTCAATTTGATCCGTGAACCATTTCATCCGGAATGCGTTGTCGAAGTAAAGGCGGAACGGGAACCTGACCGTCTCCCTGATCCTCTCATACGCGTATTTCGGTTCGACGAAGAAGCGATGCCATTTGGCCGGAAGCCATGCAATGAGAATCTGCGGCCAGAACGCGGCGGGATGACTCATAAGCCATCTGGTCCGTTCCTCCCCGGTTCTACCGGAGCGATGCCATTTGATGAGTGTTTCCGCCTCCCTGGCCATAAGGTACCGGGGAAAATACTCCCGTCCCCACAAGCATTGCCAGACGTGCTGACGGTATTTTTTCGAGCCGATCAATTTCCTGATGAATGAGCCGACTTTCGGCAGCATGGCCAGCAGAACGAACAACAGGACGAAACGCCCAGTCGTCTTCATGTCCGCCGCGCGCTCGTCGTCAATCAAACCCTCATTGCGCCACGCCTCGGCTAAGCCATTGGTCACGTCGGATTTCAGTGAAGCGTCGGTCAAAAGGCGAAATCCGTGATGCGTCACGTCCGGCAGAGTGCGACGATATTCGGCGTCAACGCGCTTGAGTTCCTCGATTGCGGGCTGCATGTCCGCAAAGTCATCGGCATGCCGCGAACAGAAAGCCTCAAGCTGCCCGATGTCTCCGCGATCGAACTGGACGAGATTTCCCCGGCGAAGACCGTCAATGATGAGCTTGAAGTCTCCCGGACTCATCGGCAGGAACGGCAGAAGCGCCAGTCCCGCGCGGAAGTCCATGGCCGTCAGCCCCGCCCACGGCGTTTCGTCCGAGCCGTAGCGCTTGAAGACGTTGGGTTGGCTTTTACAGGTCCACCACTCATACTGGCGGGCCAGTTCGTGCGCGCCCATGTCGTGGAAAAGGCTGACGAGGTTACGCATGAATGCGCGCTTGCAGATGTATTCCTTCGACGCGGTGCCGCTTACGTCCGGGGGGAATTCGTTAACGTCAATCTTCCGGCGCGCGGATACCTGCTCGTCAACCTCATACTTCCAATTCCGACCCTCGACCCACTCGTTCACCTCGCCGTAACTGCCCAGGCCCGGCTCCCAGAACGTGGCGTAGGCGTCTTTGACGCATTGCGCGCTGCCGAAGCGGACCTTCGCGCCGCGGCGGATCATCTTCTGCCAGAGCGCGCCCGCCCGGACTGCGGAATGAACCAGTTGCGCGGAGAACGGTCCCTGGTAGGCTGCGCCGTACATCAGATTGCGGAAACCCAGCGAAAAGTTGCTCGGCGGAACGATGATCTTGACGGCCATCTTCCTGCCGATCTCAATGTCCGGAAAACTGCCCTCAATAACGTCGAGTTCGGATACGTGAGCCGTATACACCTGCCCGGCAAATCCGCCGCCGATGAACTTGTCCAGCGCCAGCCGCGCCTTCGCCCGCCCGGCGGGGAACACGCCTTCAAGCTCCACGCTCAACTCATGCGGAGTTTCATAGCGTCCCCGGCGGAACTCCCGCAGGATGTTTGCCGACTGGAATTTTTCCTCCAGTTCTCTGCAAACCTGTGATGAATACTGCGCGCTCATGTTGGTTGGCGGTTTTCCCTTCTTTTTTTACCTGTCGTAGTTCCCGGATTCGACGAAAGCCCGGCAGGCGTGGTCCTGCACGTCCGGCGTCAGTCCGATAGCCACGTTGTCTCCGTAATATCCGGCGATGAAGCCGCCGCCGAAGCCGCCAAGCTTCCCGATCATTTCACGGGCGGCGCTGCGGATCGTCTCCGGATCGCGCGTCTGGAGCGTTCGCTGTATGTCAACCGGACACCAGAATGCCACTCGCCCGCCGAACCGGACGGACAGATTGTCAATCCCATGCAGCGCCGGCTGGTCGAACTGAAGCACGTTTATGCCGACCTCGATCAGGTCCTCGATGATGTGGAAGATGTAACCGCAACTGTGCATGAAGACATCCATGCCGAGTTCGCGGCAGACGCCGCAGAGCCTGATGTATCCGGGCTTGAACATCTCGCGCCATGTCGTCGGGTTAATCAGCAATCTGTCTTGCGTGCCCCAGTCCTCGCCGAACATGATGCCGTCAGCCCCGGCTGCGGCCAGGCATCGGATGGCTCCTTCGAACTTGTCGTCAACCATTCTGTTGAGCGCAAGAATCTTCTCAGGCTCCAGCGCGACGTCGGCCAGATAACGATCCATTCTTCGCAGGTATCTTGCGCAGTTGAAGGCGAAGCCGTGGATGTGTCCGAGGCGGAATTTGTCCTTGTTCTCGGAAAATATCTTTCGCGCCCGTTCGTAGCGGGCGGGATTATCAATGTCCGGCGGAATGTATGTCTCGAAGTCGTCCCATGTCTCGATCGGGCTTCGAAGCACCTCGCCCTTGCTGATGCCGCCAAGCCGTCCCCACGTGCAACCCCACTCATCTGTCCACAATTCCATATTGCCTTCCTGCCAGCGTTTTTCCTTCCAGCCTGCTGACGGGGACGCGCCGCAATCAAGGAAATCGTTGGGATACGGGGCGGGAAGCGACATGGCGATGCGCTTCGGGCGCTCAAAGTGAACGGTTCTGCGTACAATCTCCCTTCCGTCCATGCGGAATTCCCTCCAGCGGACGCCGGCTCGGCCATTCGCAACGTCTTTAATCTTACCCCTCCGTCGGACGGAAACGTATCATTGCGCCGCGTCGTGTTCAAGCGAATTCCAAAACGGGAAGGCCCAGGATTACATTTCTGTAATCATTCATTAACAGAAGCGTAAGGGTCAATGTTGTAAAATTATCGCATGTCCAGGCTTGATTGACGGATTGTATGAAGGAGGGTTCGTCATGGAATCCATCCGCAGATTCAGAATGTTCTACAGATTGCGCGGCTGGCTTATGGTCCCGCCGATCGCGTTCGCGCTTTTCAGCACACGTTGGGAAACTGAGAATCATCTGTTGAGTTTCGGGCTTGGCGGGATTGTCTTTGCTGTCGGACTCGCTGTCAGAATCTGGGCGCAGACGCACCTGCATTATCGTCTAAAGATAAAGAAGGCGCTTACAATCGCCGGTCCGTATCAATACCTGCGCAATCCGATTTATGTGGGGAATACCTTGATCATTGCGTCCTGCTGCCTTATGGCGGAAATGCCGTGGCTGGCCGCGCTAATGATGTTATACTGCGCCGTTATCTACAACTTTGTCGTGCGGCACGAAGAGGCGCGCCTGACCCGTAAGTTCGGAGAGGCCTACCTGGAATACACTCGGAGGGTTCCCAGGTGGATTCCGAGATTTGGACCCGCCGCCGGCGCTCATAAAGGCCTGGTCAGGAAGTTCGTCGCTCCCAGCGTCGCCGCAGAATGGCACAATTTGCTTTTGCCCCTCCTCTTTGTAATCAAGGAACTGATCGGCGTCTGAGCGACGCCGAAAAGGAGTCCGAGCATATGATCCCGGACGAAAAAAAACGGGGAAGTTTCCTGCCGTTCTGCAGGCCGACCATAGGCGAAGAGGAAATCGCCGAGGTTGTTGAGTCGCTCCGATCGGGCTGGATCACAACCGGCCCGAAGGTCTCAAAGTTCGAAGAGATTTTCAAGAACCGCCTCGGTGTCAGAAATGCCATAGCGGTCAATTCCGCCACTTCCGGGCTTCATCTTGCCGCCGCAGCGCTGAATCTTAAACCGGAAGACGAGGTCATCGTCCCCGCGTTGACCTGGGCGGCGACGGCCAACGTCGTCGAGCTTTGCGGCGCAAGGACCGTCTTCGCCGATGTTGATCCTGATACGCTCTGCATTGACCCGGACGACGCCGCCCGGCGGATCACCAGGCGGACGCGGGCAATCATCCCCGTCCACTACGCCGGCCAGCCTGCCGACCTCGACCGTTTCATAGAGATTACCGAACGCAAGGGACTGGCCTTCATCGAGGACGCCGCCCATGCTCTCGGAACGTCTTACAAGGGACGCGAAATCGGCTCATCGGGCAACGTAGTAGTCTTCAGCTTCCACCCCATCAAAAACATCACAACCGGCGAAGGCGGCATGATCATGTGCAACGACGACGCCCTTGCCGACCGCTTCCGTCTCCTGCGTTTCCACGGAGTTTCGAAGGACGCGTGGAAACGCTATCACCGGGGCGGAGTTCCGGAGTATGACATTGTTGAGCCGGGGTGGAAGTTCAACATGCTCGACATTCAGGCCGCCATCGGCCTGCATCAGATGAACAAGCTGGCGGACTTCAACGCGCGAAGGGCGAAACTCGCCGCTCTTTATACAAAACTGCTTGCCGACGCGCCGGAAATCGTCCCGCTTGGCCTGACGCGCTATCCTTCGGTCCACGCCTGGCATCTCTTCATCGTCCGGCTCGACCTGAAGGCGGTTAAGACCGACCGCAACGAATTCATGCTGGCCCTGCAGGAGGAGAACATCGGGACCGGGCTTCACTTCCCGACTCTCCACATGTCCAGCTACTATCGCGGAAAATACGGCTATAAATCCGGCGATCTGCCGAACGCGGAGAAGGCCGGCAACAGCATTTTCTCCCTGCCGTTGTATCCCCTGATGTCCGAGGGCGACGCTGAAGACGTCGTCCGCGCAATCAAGGCGGTGATTGCGAAAAACCGGAGAAGTTAAAGATGGACGCCGTGAAACTGACCGTCGTCATTCCGATGCTGAACGAGGAGGCGAACATCGCTCCCCTTTTCGACCGGCTGTTCCCGGTCCTTCACGGCATGGGTGAGACGTTCGAGGTCGTGGTCATTGACGACGGATCAAAGGACAAGACACTCAGTCTGCTGAACGCCGTGAAAGCGGAGCATCCTGAGCTTTGCATCCTGTCATTCGCGCGCAACTTCGGGCAGCACGCCGCCGTGATGGCCGGATTCGAGGCCGCGCGCGGGGAATGGGTTGTCACGCTTGACGCCGACCTTCAGAACCCGCCGGAGGAAATCCCCGCTATCTGCGAACAGTTGCGAAAGGGGCACGACCTCGTCAACACGTACCGCATGGGCAGGCAGGATTCCTCTTTCCGCTTGACCGCGTCGAAGATCACGAACAATGTGGCTCGCCGCTTCAGCGGCATAACGCTCAGGGACTTTGGCTGCATGCTTCGCGGCTATCACCGTGACGTGGTCAAACCGATGACGCTGCGCAAGGAGTTCCGCACCTTCATCCCGGCGCTGGCGATGCTATACGCGCGAAGCCCCGTCGAGATACCCGTCGGGCATGAGGCTCGCAGCCGCGGCGTCTCGAACTACTCCTTCCGCAAGCTGCTCTCGCTTCAACTCGACCTGATAACCAGTTTCTCGATTGCGCCCCTGCGGTTGCTCTTCGTGCTTGGCTGGTCCGTAGCCGGTCTGGGGCTTGGTTTCGGTTTCCTGCTCCTGATACTCAGGGCGCTTCACGGCCCTGAGTGGGCGGCGCAAGGCGTCTTCACCCTCTTCGCCATCCTGTTCATCTTCATCGGCGCGCAGTTCCTCGCCTTCGGGCTTCTTGGCGAATACATAGGCCGCATTTACCAGGAGGTCCGCAGCCGCCCGACCTACCTGCTTAGAAAGACCGACGTTGAAAACAACAGCGGGAAAGGGGAGGGAGAGAAATGAGCGTCGTCGCGCTGGCATATCACGAAATCGGCTGTCTCGGCCTTCGCGTCCTCATCGAGCGCGGCGTTGACGTCGCCGCAGTCTTCACCTACGAGGACAATCCAGGCGAAAACTGCTGGTTCGGCTCCGTGGCGGAGTTGGCCCGCTCAAAAGGGATTCAGACTCATATCACGGAGGACATCAACGCCCCGGAATGGGTCGCGCGACTGCGCTCCATCGCTCCCGATGTTGTCTTCAGCTTTTATTACCGCCACATCATCAAGCCTCCCATCATCGGGATTCCGCGTTTCGGCTGCGTGAACGCGCACGGCTCTCTCCTGCCGAAGTACCGCGGGAGATGCCCAGTCAACTGGCAACTGGTTCACGGTGAGACGGAATCCGGCATGACGCTTCATTACATCGTCCCGCGCGCCGACGCCGGCGACATCATCGCCCAGGAGCGCGTCAGGATCGGTCCGGACGACACGGCGATCATTCTCTATTACAAGCTGCTTCCGGCTCTTGAGAAGGCCCTCTCAGGGAGTCTTGACGGCATCCTCAACGGAACCGCTCCCAGGATAAAGCAGGACGATTCGCTTGCCACAAAGTTCGGGGGGAGAAGGCCGGAGGACGGGCGCATTGACTGGTCCCGTCCGGCGCGGGAAATCCACAACCTGGTCCGGGCCGTAGCCCCCCCCTGGCCGGGGGCGTTCACGGAATCCGAGGCAGGGCGAGTCATGGTCTATTTCTCAACACCCCGTGATTCACGCGCCCAATCGGGCGCGTTGCGCCCGGGAAAAGTTGTTTTTGACGAAGGCAGGATTCTGGTCGGAACCGGCGACGGGCTGCTTGAACTCATCGCCTACTCCCTCCCGCCGGGCAGTTGCCTCAAGGAGGGGATGATGCTTGGAAACCAGAGAGGCTGACGAAAGGACGCAACTCCATGAAGGTACTCATACTCGGCGTCAACGGGTTCATCGGCCATTCCCTGACGGGCCGGATCATGAACGACACGGACTGGCAGGTCTATGGGATGGACCTCAGTTCCGATCGGGTGTCCGGTTTCCTGGGCCACCCCAGGTTCAAGTTCCTCGAGGGCGACATCGCGATCAACCGCGAGTGGATCGAGTACCACGTCAAGAAATGTGACGCGCTCCTTCCGCTCGTCGCCATCGCTACGCCGAAAACGTATGTTGAAGCCCCGCTGCGCGTCTTCGAGCTTGACTTCGAGGAGAATCTGCGCGTCATCAGGCAGGCCGTGAAGTACGACACGCGGTTAATCTTCCCCTCGACATCGGAAGTCTACGGGATGTGCCCGGACGACCAGTTCAGCGAGGAGACAAGCCCGCTCGTTCTCGGCCCGATATCGAAGCAACGCTGGATTTATGCCTGCGCGAAGCAGATGCTTGATCGCGTCATCTGGGCCTACGGGCAGCAGGAGAACCTGCGTTTCACGCTGTTCCGGCCTTTCAACTGGATCGGCCCGAACCTTGACGACATTGACGCGCCGAAAGAGGGCAGCAGCCGCGTCGTCACGCAGTTCCTCGGCCACCTTCTTCGCGGGGAGACGCTCAATCTCGTTGACGGCGGCAGGCAAAGACGCTCGTTCACCTACATTGACGACGGCATTGAGGCGCTCATGCGAATCATCGTCAACAAGGGCGACTGCGCGTCCGGACGCATCTTCAACATCGGCAATCCCGGCAACGATTGCTCGATCCGGGAGCTTGCGCTGGAAATGGTTGACGTCCTGTCGCAGTTCAAAGGTTACGAAAATATCAAGGAGACCGCGCGCATCGAGGACGTCTCCGCCGGCAAGTATTACGGTTCGGATTATCAGGACATGAAGACCCGCGTGCCGGACATCGGCAACGCGCGGACGCGTCTGGGATGGGAACCGACGGTCCCCCTGCGCGAGGCGCTGCGGCGGACCATCGAATACTACGTAATACGCCGCCCTGGGAACGGCCATTCGGCGGGGGAGAAGCCATGTCCGCCGGCCTGATCGCTGAACTTGGCCCGGCGCTGGCCGGTCAGAACCGGGGTTGGAGCGGCCGGCGTTATTTCGCCGCCGCCCTGCTCGCAAGCCTCTTTATTTCATTATTCGGCGTGTTCGATCATTCGCTCTGGACCCCGGACGAGCCGCGCGACGCCGAGGTCGGGCGCTGGATGCTGGCCTCCGGCGATTACCTTGTACCGACAGTGGCCGGGGATCCGTTCGTCGAGAAACCACCGCTTTACTGGTGGGCGATGACGGTCCTTTACCGCATGTTCGGGGTTTCCGACGGCGTGGCCAGGCTGACCAGCGCCGTCGCCGGAATCGCATCGCTTCTGCTGATATTCGATCTTGCGAATCGCCTTTCCAATCCTTTTGGCGGACTCATGGCCGCGCTCGTCACTGCGACGATGAGCGGGTTTTACTACAACTTCCATCGCGTGATCGTTGACCCCTGGCTTGCGGTTTTCGTCCTGCTCGGATATCGCGGATTCGTCATGGCGGCCTACTGTAATCCGCCGGATGAATCCGGCAGGCGCGCAGCCCCTCCGGCAATCCATGTCCTGACGATTTACCTGGCGGCCGGCATGGCGTTCCTGGTCAAAGGGCCGATAGGGCCGATTCTCATCGCCGTGCCGTGCGGAACCGCCGCGCTCGTCGGGAAAAGATGGGACCTTATGCGCTCATGGGCGCACGTCCCCGGCGCGGTTGCGCTTGCAGTCTTCTGCGCAGCATGGCCTTATATGCTTTACAAACGCGGCGGCGGGGTTTTCGATGAATTCGCCACGGGCAACATCCTCAACCGGATCATTGCCGTGAAAGAAGGCGGCTACCCGACCGGACACAAACGCCCGATCTGGTATTACGCAAACAGCGTCGTCGAGGTCCTCCCCTGGCTTGCGGCGATTCCAGCCCTCATACAGTGGCTCAGGCGCGGCAAACTCCCGGAAAGTTGGAACCGTCCGGCTATTCTCTTCCTCGCGTCAATCCTTCCCCTGACCATCGTTTTCCTCTCGATACCCGAAACAAAGCGCACTCTCTACCTTCTCCCGTGCCTCGCGCCCTTCGGCGCGGTTATCGGAATGTGGATCGCGTCGGCCTCAAGTGAGTCCGAACCCGGCAAGCTCGACACGACGACCGGTGTCGTGTTGTTTGCGCTGCCGGGCATCGCATTTGTCGGGGCCACGGCGGCTCTGCTGGCCGCTTATTTCGCCGGCGGCAGGATTCTGGAACTGGCCGGAAGCGACGCGCATTACACGCCGTCCGCCCCCGCTGTCGTCATCTCGCACTTCGCAGCCGGAGCGGTAATACTTCCGCTCACCATATGGGGGTTTCGGTTACGCCGGAGCCGCCCCGCAGTGATCCTTCCCATCGCAGCCTGGATGATGCTAGCGGCTTACGCGCTCGAAGGATCGGTTCTCTTCAGAATGCTCGACCCGATGAAGAACCTGCACCATATGACCGCCGGACTCATCAGGGCCGACGCCGTTTCGCGCCCCCTTATCGGCTTCAAGCTGGACGAGACCACCATGGGAGCAATTCCATATGACACCGGCGCTGTCGCGAAGAACACGAACGACGCCGCGGAGCTTCAGCGCTTGATCGAGGACAACCCCGGCGGGCATCTTCTCCTCATCAAGCGAAATTTGAAATATCTGCCGGAAGACATCGTCAAGCGCCTGCGCCCTGTGGATAACTGGCGCTACAGCAAGAGCCGCATCTACTGCCTTTTCGCGTTCGGCAAAGATGAGATCCCCCCCCCGCCTTCGGGAACGGAAGAAACCACAGGGCCGGATGGTCGAAGCCAATGACTCGACAACCGCAGACCTGCTGCCTGAAAGTGGACGTTGACACCCATGACGGGATGCGCGACGGAGTCCCTCGCCTTTTGGAGACTTTCAAGGAATTCGGCGTCCGCGCGACGTTCTTCCTGGCATTCGGTCCCGATAACTCCGGCAAGGCAATCTGGAACATTTTCCGACGCAAAGGCTTTCTGAAGAAGATGGTCAGGACCGGCGCGCCGAAGCTCTACGGCTGGCGCACTGTCCTGTCCGGCACGCTCCTGCCGGCCCGCCCGATTGCCGCCGGATTTCCGGATATCGTCCGTAGGATTGAAACTGAAGGGCACGAGACCGCCGTCCACGCATGGGACCACCGTCTCTGGCAGGATCACCTCGACCGCCTTGGCGAGAACCGCATCAGGGGAGAGTTCGCGCGATCATTCGACGCATATGAGAAGGCGCTCGGGCACAGACCGGAGGCCGTTGGAGCGCCGGCGTGGTTCGCCACGGCGTCAAGCCTGCGTATTCAGGATTCTCTGGGGCTGCGATACGCAAGCGACATGCGATCAGGCGCGCCGTGTTACCCGGTCTTCGACGGATATCGCTCTACGACGCTCCAGATTCCAACAACCCAGCCCTGCCTTGAAGAACTGCTCACACAGGGACTTCGCGACGAGGCGGAATGCGTCCGCCGGGTTCTGACTCCCCAGCCCGGAGTCGAAACGTCCGTCATCCCGCTCCACGCGGAAGTCGAGGGGGGGGTATATAACGGATTCCTGCGAGCCATGCTTCGTGTGATGGCTGAGTCCGGAACGCACGTCATAACGATGCGGGAATGGGCTTCCGATCTATCCTCGCGCAATCCCGGCCCGCCGACTGTCCGCGCCGCGCGGAGAGAATTGCCCGGGCGCTCAGGGCTTGTCTTCGCTCCGGATAATAATCCATAAACCCATTGACCCGAAAGCACTTCACGGAGGCAAATGCCGGATGGAAGAAAGATTGAAACCGGAACAGGCCAACGCTGAGTTTCGCTCTCCGACTTCCGGACTTAACAAGTGGCTGATAAGGGCGGGAGTCGCGTGCCTGTGCGCAAATATTGCCCTCCTTGCCGCCCATTCGATATGGCTCGTCTTTTTCTCGGGAACGCCGGCGGCCATCCTGCCCCCCGCAAACGAAACGCTAAAGGTAAAGGCCCCGTTCCGATTCGCAATCGTCGGCGACAACCGCGGCAACATGCGCGTTTTTGAAGACGTATTGGCAGGGATAAAAGCCGGAAAAGCCCGCCTGATTCTTCACACAGGCGACCTTGTGAAGCGATGCGAAGAGCGACAGTATGACTGGCTCCTGCACGAGCTGCACGAGGCCGATCCCTCCGCCGCCTTCTGCCCGGTTCCCGGCAACCACGATATTGACCTGACGGCGACAAACGAAGAGGACATGTTCAAGCTTTATACCCGCGCATTCGGCCCGCGACGCTACTGGTTCTCTTTTGCCGACGCGCTGTTCGTCGCCTTCGATAACTCCGCAGACGTCTGCAATCCAGATGATCTGAAATGGCTCGACTCAACGCTGGAGGCGAAGCGGAAGGATTATCGCCTCTGTTTCGTCTTCACCCATTATCCCCCCCTCGATCCCCGCCCCGGCAAGGACAGGGCGGTTAAGAAAGGCGGAGAGGAGCTTATCCGCATTCTCAAATCGCGCGATGTTAGCTGCGTCTTCGCAGGGCACATACACGGGTATCTGGAAGGCGGCATCGGGGGCATCCCCATGTTCATCACCGGCGGCGCCGGCGCAGAGCTTGAAGGGGGGGAGGGGTTCGGATACCACTACCTCATCTGCGATGTTGACCGGGACGGGAAGTTCACAGTCACAAAGCACGACATCCCGGATCGGATAAATACTGACTACGTGGAATATACCGTCCGCGTGAACTACCCCGACGTTCTGGTTCTTGTGATAGCCGCTGCCCTGACCGCGGCGGGTCTTGTTATACTTGTCGCTGCCGGGATACGATCTCGCAGAATAGGTTTGGCAAGCGATAGATAATCATCATTCAGTCAGTCCTGTTCTATGTGATTGAGGGGGTTGTAGCCCCTCCTCAATCATCGCCGCGATGTTCTCCTCCGGCGTCTCGCGACCGACCTGATCCCCCGTTCCGATTATCAGCCTCGGCTCCCCGGCAAATGCCTCCTTTATCTCTCGGACTTCCCGGACCGCGTCCGCCGGCCTGCCGCGTATGAGCGTATCAACCGTATGGACGTTGCCGTTCATCGTCACGCGCCCGCGCAGAAGTTCCCTGATTTTTGCCAATCCCTCCAGCCCGGCCACGTCCCCGCCGGGCGGCCTCTCGAACGGACAGACGCAATCCAGTCCCATCCCGGCGAAATCCGCCGCGCTTGCCATGCACCGCCCGTGGAAATGGACGTGAAGAAGCCGTCCGCCGCGATGAATCTCCCGCGCAACCGCCTCAATTCCCGGCTTGTCCCACCTGCGCCAGAGGACCGGACCAAGGAGGGAGTCGTTCGAATATGCGTTGCCAATAAAGAAGGACTCGAACGCCGTTTCGCCGCAGACCCGCATCGTCAGATCAACCTGCCATTCCTCGTGGCGTCGCCGCAGCCTTTCCATTTCCTTCTCGGGTGAGAACATCAGGCATTCCAGCGCGGCCTCGAAACCCATCGCGCCCGCGATGAAATCAAAGAAAGTCGAACCGATCATTATCTCGAGCAGATAATCCTCGCCAACCTCTTTATGCGCGGCGACAGCCTGTGAGAAATCAATCATGGCGCGTTCATCCATGACCATCTCAGCCCATGCCGGCAGGTCGGCGGGGGATTTCACCGGATATTCCAGCGCCCAGGAAGGATTCCCCTTCTCATAAACCCTAGCCGACCGGAAAGTCCTCCCCTGGTATTCCGTCGTATGCACTGCGATGTAGCGCCCGTCTGACTCCCTCCTCCATTCGGAGGAATGCCTGGCGTTGTCGCAATGCCTGTCTGCGAAGGCGACGCACCATCCCTCGGTTCCATAATGCCTGAAGGTTGTCTGAAGCGCCTTCCAGAGCGGAACGTCGCGCTCGAACTCGATGAAGTCAACGCCCAGCAGCTTCGCCGGAACGTAATACCAGAACTCGGGCGCGACGGGATAACGGTCGGAGAACGCGCCGCGATATGCGTTCAGCATCCTTTGCTTCGGCGTGAATGACGCCTCGTCTCTCGGCATTTCGCCGGCGGCGTCCGACGCGTTTATATTCGCGTTCGTATCCATCATCAGGGCTTGGGCTTGCCTGGCATTTCCGCGATGATCCCGTAAAGCTCCGGCCTGCGGTCGCGTATATGGTTGTCGTCCCTGGCCTCGGACAGGTCAACGTCGCAGATCAGAATTCCCGGATCCGCGCCTTCCCCCTTCGCAGCCAGATTACCGGACGGGTTGACGACGAAACCGACCTTCGGATGGACGAAGGCGATGAAGCACTGGTTCTCGTAGCCCTTCGTGCGCATCCACCATTCGTTCGCCTCGTGGCACATGCCGTAGGACGGATTCAGTATCAGCCTTGCCCCCTTCAGGCGCAGCGTCCGCGCGGTTTCCGGCCAGCGCCGATCCGCGCAGATCATGATCCCGATCTTCCCGAACTCCGTCTCCCACGCGGGCAGGTCGTTCCCGGCGCGGAACTGGACGTCATGCGTCTGCAGGTGCGTCTTGAGGTAGACGCCCATCAGCTTCCCCTCGCGGTTCCAAAGCCCCGCCGCGTTGCCGACGGCCCCGCCGTCCTCAAGGCTGACGAACCCGAAGCAGACCCACATCCGGCCCGTCCACGCCGTCTCGGCCGCGCCCTGCAGGAATTCGCTCTTGCGCGCATCCTGCGCCACCTCCTTCAGCCTGCCAGGCGTCGAGGCGCTTTCCGGCGCGGCGTACCCGTCCAGCCAGCATTCCGGCGTGACGAAGATGTCAGCGCCCTCGCCGGAGGCCTTGCGGGACATTTCAAGGAAGACCTCGAAGTTCGCCTTCATGTCCCACTTGCGCGGGACCCCGCGCATGAGCGCCAGCCTGAGCTTGTCCTTCTGCGCCATCTCGCATTCTCCCTTTCATCACTGCGTCATTCGCCATCTCATATTTGAAAAACCTTTCCATTGCAAGCCGCAAGCAACCCATGCCCATGCGTCGTATTCCGCCGCAACATGTGAAGATTTTTCTTAATAAAAGGCTTGACAATACAGAACGGGGGGGGGGTACTATATCATTGAGTAAATTGGTAGGTAATGGGTCACTGAATGGCGTCCAGGTGCTGTAGGGGCATTTGCAACGTGCCCCTACGGGCAATCGCGCAACCGGCGCGCCCGCCACTGGTCCATTACCTTCGCGTAAATCCGCAGGCATTTTGACGTTAACATTCGTCCGACATGCGTATATAATCCGTATATGCGCTGTCGGACGCGCCAGACCGTTTGTTGGAGACAGAGTGATGAAGACGAAAAGAACCGCCCGGAGCCTCGGCCAATCCAGACGTTATTCCTTCAAGTCCGTCGAGAGGCTGGAAGATCGCCTCCTCCTCACGGCCATCGTGGACATTGACCTCCAGCCCGGAAGCGATACGGGCGCGTCGGATACGGACAACATCACAGCTGACAACACGCCGACGTTTGACGTCACGGTCAACGGGCCGGGGGACATCGAACTGGATTACGACGGTGACGGCGTAGCCGATGTATTCCTTGGCGTGGACGCGGCGGGAACGTATCCGGTAAAGTTGAAACCCGGCATTGACTTCAGCACGTTCCAGCACGTCGAAGCTGGCGGGTTGATCGCGCTTGTTGCCAGCGCCGATTTCAACAATGATGGGCAGAATGACTTGGCCACGACCCATTCCTGGGACAGCGATGCCGTTTCGATCGTGATTGCCAACGGGGACGGAACCTTTCAGCCTTCTGCGGACTTCCCCGCTGGGCTGATTCAGCCGAACGCGATAACAAGCTCTGATTTCAACGGCGACGGCAATGCCGACGTTGCTGTTGCAGAGGAATACCAATCGGCGATCGCCGTGCTGTTGGGCAATGGCGATGGGACATTGGGCAGCCCTCTGATTTTGACGGCAGGCACGTACCACCCGTCTATAGTTGCCTACGATCTGGACGCGAACGGCACGCAGGACATGGTTGTTCCGAACTACAATAACGACAACATATCAGTCTTCCTGGGGAACGGCGACGGAACATTCCAGCCACAGGCGACCTACGCCGTGGGCGATAGACCCGGCACTGTCTGCGTGGCTGATATGAATAGCGATGGCGCACCAGACCTAATTGTGTCCCAATACGCGTACACGGGATCCGTTTCAATCCTGCCCGGCAACGGGGACGGCAGTTTCGGTTCACGCACGACGATTCCAATTGGCATGGCCCTATGGGGGGCGGAAGCTGCGGACCTGAACGCTGATGGAAACTTTGACCTTTTTACCGCGAACGGGGAAAGCAACCATTCCGTGTCTGTCAGATTGAGCAATGGCGACGGGACGTTTCAGCCGGATGTAACCTACGCCGCCGGACGGGGGGTCAACAGGGCGCATGCGATAGACATGAACGGCGACAGTATCCTCGATATCGTTAGCTGCGGTAGTTTTCGCGGCGACATATCGGTGTTTCAGGGCAACGGCGACGGAACTTTTCAACCCCAAACGCTTTACGCGACCGGCATCGGGACGGACGATGTCGTAAGTGGCGACTTCAATGGGGACGGCATACCGGACTTGGTCGCCTCAACCTCGCACTGGTTAACCGTTCTTTACGGAGAGGCTGACGGTTCGCTACGGGGACTTCCGACCTACCTTGCCGTCAACAGCTTTGACACAGAATATCCATTGTTTCTGGACAGGGCCGATTTCGACAATGACGGTAACGCGGACATAGTAAGTCTCAACTATGTGATGGACACCTTTGCCGTTATGGTGTCGGTGTTCCTTGGCAATGCGGACGGGACTTTTCAGGAAAAAAAAGGTTATGCCGTCGGCAGGGGGGCGTTCGGTCTCGCATGCAGAGATTTCAACGGCGACGGAAACGCGGATATCCTTGTCACAAATGTGGATGAAAGTAACAACGGATCAGTCCGGATACTCGACGGCAACGGCGACGGCACTTTTGACCCGTTGCGCTCAATAGCGACTCCCACTGTGATGCCCGTATCGCTTCTTGCGGGCGACTTCAACGGAGATGATGTTTACGATCTGGCTTTGTCTTCCGGTACAGATAGTGAGGTCGCCATACTCGTTGGCATAGGAGATGGAACATTTCAGCCCGCCGTGGACTATGTCCTAGGCCAGATGCCGATGTTTCTCACGGCCGGCGACATCAACAACGACGGAAGCAGCGATCTTCTGGTGACGCCGACTCCGGGAAATGACTTGTCGGTATTGCTGGGCAACGGGGATGGAACTTTTGTCGCGGGATCGAACATCACCCCCGGGGACGACCCGGGTTTCGTCGCCTTGACCGACTTGGACAGCGACGGAAACAGCGATTTGGCGGTAATGTGTGGCGGAGACGACTCACTGCACATTCTCATCGGGAACGGTGATGGGACCTTCCAGCCCCCTGTGGCATATCCCATAGGTGATAACTGGCCGGGGCTTCGAACCGCCGATTTCGACTTGGATGGACGCCAGGACGTCGCAGTTGTAAACGAGGGCCTTGTTCATGTTTTCGTCGGAAACGGCGACGGCAGTTTGAAGGACGCAGTTGAATTCGGAGGCGGGAATTGCCTCTACGATTTGAATGTTCATGACTTCAATCATGATGGCCTTCCCGATATGGTCGTGGCGGACCACGATGCTGGCAGAATAGGGGTACTTCTCGCGGAAGCGATTCCATTGTCCGGCTTCGGGGACGGAGATATCCCATTAGCCGGGCCTGAAGTAACCGTAACCTTCACGAATGACGTCGGAGAAGTCGGAACGGATTCTCAGAATCTTGTCATTGACACTGCTCCCCCCGAAGTTACCGAGTGGCAGACTGCATTGAACCACGGCGGCGGGGTTGGCGAGCTTGTCACGACAATCGCCAACGGCTACGTCGAGTCGCGCTATCAGGGCATCAAGAAACTCGTCATAAACATGGACGAGGCGATGAACCCCGGCAGCGTGGACGTTTCCGACCTGAGCATCGTCGGCGTGTCGCACGGAGACCAGAGTTCGCTCATCACCAGCGCGGTTGTGGACGGGAGCAAGATAACCATCGGCCTCTCCGCCGCCCTTCCGGACATTGACACATACACGGTAATACTAGGCGGCGCGGTGGAAGACCTTGCGGGCAACGCCGCCTCCGGCATTTCTCAGATAGCCGTCAAAGCCCTTCGCGGGGACGCCAACGGGGACGGACAGGTCAACAGCTTCGACCTCCTGAACATCCGAGCATTTGTCGGTCAGGCGGTAACCGCCGCCAATGCCCGGCGCGACATCAACGGCGACGGGGTCATCAACTCCTTCGACCAGCTTATGGCCCGCGTATATGTCGGGAACAAGATTACGTAAGCCTGGAATCCTGGCCGGAAGGATTATGCGCCGTCGTTGACTCCGCGCTCAACCGCAGTAGAATGCCGTCGTAATTCTGAGTCGCCGGACCTGACTTACCCGGAACTGGCCCCGGCGTCCATAACCTTGAAAAGCGGCGCATTGCGCGGGAGACAAACTGTGAAACCTGGACGGATCGGACTCATCACCGGTAGCGGACTTTACGAGATCGAGGGTCTTGAGACAATCGAACAGCGGGAGATCGAGACCCCCTTCGGCGCGCCTTCGGACGCCTTCACGATCGGGCGGCTTGCCGGGCGGGAGGTTGTCTTCCTGCGACGCCACGGCCCGGGGCATCGCATCATGCCCTCGGAGTTGAACTTCCGCGCCAACATCTTCGGATTCAAGCTCCTGGGCGTTGACCGGATCATCGCCACCGGAACCGTCGGCAGCCTGAGGGAGGAGATTCATCCTCTGGACGTCGTCATCCCGGACCAGTTCGTTGACCGCACATGGGGCAGGGCGTCAACATTCTTCGGCGACGGGATTGTCGGGCACATCGCATTCGGCGATCCGGTCTGCGCCGGGTTGTCCGACGCGCTTTTCAAGGCGGCGACCGCGTCCGGCGCGCGCGTTCACAAGGGCGGAACGTATGTGTGCATGGAAGGCCCGGCCCTGAGCACGCGCGGGGAGTCCGAGCTTTATCGCAAGTGGGGCATGGACATCATCGGCATGACCAATCTGCAGGAGGCCAAGCTGGCCCGCGAGGCGGAAATATGCTACGCCTCAATCGCCCTTGTGACGGATTACGACTGCTGGCATCCCCTTGAGGCTGGAGTCACGGTGGATATGATTCTTGAAAACATGCGCAGAAACCTCAAGACCGCCAAGGCGATCCTGAAGCGCGTTCTGACCGATATGCCCGACGTCGAGGATTGCCCCTGCCGTCGTGCCCTTGCCGGGGCGATCATCACGAGCAGGGACGCCATCCCGGCCGAGACGCTTCGGAAGCTCGAACCCATCGTGGGCAAATATCTCAAGGGCTGACGATTCCGGCGCGGGTCAGATTCCCAGCGCTGCGACGGCCTCGTCTTCCGTGTCGAAGACGGGTATGAGATCGTCCATGCCCAGCTCCGCAAAGGCCGCCCTGACCCCTTTCGACAGGCAGCACATTGCCACGATCCCGCCGCCCTTTTTCACGCGGACACGGAATCGAAGCAGGCGCGCCAGTGCGCGGGTCATGATCTGATCCACGCCGTCGCAGTTGAAGATGATGCGCACGGGCGCGGATTGCTCCGCCGCGTCGCGCTCCAGCCGTTCGCATGCCCCCGCAAGAAGGTTGACGGTCGTTTCATCGGCTATCCTCAGCGCGCCGACGCGCATGACGTCAAGCCCCCGTCTGCGGTAATGCTCGAATATGACAGTTTCCACTTCCATGCGCCTTTCCGCCGGGCTTGTTCCGGCTATCCAAGCAGCGCGTCGCGAGCCCTGTTGATGATTATGAAATGACCGTGAATAAGCTCCTTCATCTGCTGGTCGGTCATACCGGGACGGTACCCCACGTCCATTCCGGCCAGTGTCAGGTCGAACGCGCTGAACCTTACGTCAAGCTCCTTGCATCGTTCGTTCAATTCCGCAGTGCTGATATCGCGCGCGGCGTCGTCGCTGTACCGGTCCACGAATTCCCAATACGCCGTTTCTATTTCCTCTTCCGCCGCATTTTCTGAAACCCCAAGCGCCTCCTGCGGCGAGGGCACTCGCTTTGGAATCCCCGAATCCTCGCGCGGTCTGGGCGGTGGCGGTGGGGGCGGCGAAGCAGGTTCGTTAATAACAGGCTTCGGTTCTTGAGCGCTGACGATCGGAGCGGCGCGGGAGATCAGCGCCTCATCGGAAATGTTTTCCATGTAGACCGGCTGGCTGATGCGGCGCACCTCGGTGTTGGCAAGCCAGTCCCCCAGCCGTTTGGCTTTCTCGCTCATGCCAAGCAGGATGATCTCCACGGGCCAGGTAATCACAAGTATCCAGGGGAGATTCCTTCGCAGTGATTGCGCCAGGCCGCACGGAAGCAGCGTAACTGTGTCAATAGTCCGTATCTTCAGCAGTCGTTTGCCCGGGCTTTGGCCATTCGGCAAGGCGTCACGGAAAAGGAACACGATAGGGGCGATAAGCCAACTCGGCCAGTAACTCCAGAGCGTGAACGACCATGCGATGAACCCCAGTATCGCACAGGCAAGGACGTCAATCAGCCCCGCCGTCACCCTCTGACTCAGCAGGGCGGTCCCTTCGTCACCTTCTTCCGAGGGCGGAGGAAGGCCGAGAATTGACCCCCGGTCCTCATCCATTTGTGGAATCTCCCTGCTCCGCGCCCGCTTTGTCGGAGCGTCGGATTCTTGCCGCCAGCTCGCCCACCCGGTCCGCTGCCTGTTTCTTCTGTGCCTCGGACATCAAGGCGCCTTCAAGGTCAACAGAGATCGTCTTGGAAGTGACGACGTTCCTGGCCGATGCGCGCAGGATTCCCTCCGTTGACATCTCGAAGCAGACCTCGACGCGAGGAACTCCGCGCGGAGCCGGTTCTATTCCGTCAATGCGAAGCTCCCCGAGGATAATGTTGTCATCGGCCCGCTTCGCCTCCCCCTGGTAGATGGGGAAGTTTATGGCCGTCTGGCTGTCCTCGCTTGTCGTGTATTCCTCTGTGACCATCGCTGGAAGAGTCATGCCCTTGCGGAGAAGGGGACTGAACTCTCCGCCGACGATCTCTATGCCCATCGAACGGGTGACCTTGAAGGTCACCGTTCTGGTTCCGCGCTCCGCGGCAATTGCCGCCCCCAGCGCCACGCATTCGTCCGGATTCACGCCGGCGACGGCCCGTTTTCCGATCAGTTCCTCAATGTGCCGGCGAACGCGCGGCATGCGCGTCATGCCGCCGCAGAGAACCACTATGTCAATTTCATCCGGTTTCATTCGGGCGTCTGAGAATGCGGTGAGTAAAGGCTTGTTCATCCGGTCTATCAGATCGGAACACATCTCCTCAAGCTGCGCGCGAGTCAAGTCCACGTCAAGATTCAAGCCTTTTTCAGGCACAATGAACGGGACGCTCATCCGCGTGGATTCCATTGTGGAAAGCTGTCGCTTGGCCAGCTCGGAGGCTTCAAGCAGTCTTTCGTTGATGTCGCCGGTCTTGTCCGTGGAGCCGATCTGGTCGAGATTCACGCCGGTGGATTCGAGGAAGCGCTGCTTGAGGTAAGCCACGACGCGCTGGTCGAAGTCGTCCCCGCCCAGGAAGTTGTCGCCGTTGGTGGTTATGACGCTGAAACGTCCGTTGACCAGCTTTAGCAGGGAGACGTCGAAAGTCCCGCCGCCAAGATCGAAGACAAGGATGGTTTGTTTGCCTGATTCGTTTATGCCGTAAGCGATTGCGGCGGCGGTCGGCTCGTCAAGAACACGCCGCACGTCCAGACCTGCAATCTCTCCGGCCTCCTTTGTGGCGGCCTTCTGGATGGAACTGAAGTAGGCCGGCACGGCAATAACGGCGCTGTCAACCGTCTCGCCGAGGTAGGACTCCGCGTCATTGCGGATTTTCCGCAGGATCAAGGCTGAGATTTCCTGCGGGAGGTATTTCGTGCTGCCCACACGGACGGCGTAGCCGTCCTCCCCCATGTGCCTTTTTATCGAACGGATGGTATTGCCCGGATTGAGCACCGCCTGTTGCCGGGCCAGCCTGCCGACCAGGATATCCCTGCCGGCAAACGCCACGATGCTGGGTGTCGTGCGCTCGCCCTCGGCGTTTGTGATTATGGCGGGCTTTCCGTCCGGCTGTACGTATGCGGCGGCGGAAAAGGTGGTTCCCAGGTCAATGCCTATGATACGGCCCATGGCTCAAGGAAGCATTTCGCTCTGGTCGTCCTCGCCGGTTCCAGGGGAAGCGGCGGGCCAGTCAATCCCTGACTGGCTGATCTCAAGTTTCGTGAGCACGAATATCGCCCTGCTTATGAAACGGGCGGCTTCGTCGCTCTTGCCCTGGCGGTTGTTAACCTCCGCCAACCCGGAATATGCTAACGCATGTTGGGGGTTGATTTCCAGCACCTTGTTGAAACAGCGTCCCGCCTTGGCGTGTTCGCTCATGCGGGCGAAGGCGAATCCGCGCAGGTAATGCAGGTGGGAATTCTGGGGGAATTTCCGTATCGCCTTCTCAAGAAACGCTATGGCCTCCGAAGGTTTGCGCAATGGCAGGATAAGCAAAACTGCATGCCGTATGGCTGCCGCGCAGGCGATTTCAGGCTCTCTTTCTGCGTTTTCGAAAACCTCGACATACTGTCTGGCGGCTGCGTCTGGGGCTCTGCATAGCTCGTGAAGCACGCCCAGGCCAAAACGCGCCATTGAAGAGTTAGGGAGCGCGACAACGATTTTCGAGAACTCCTCGGCCGCCTCGTTCGGATCGCCGTTGCGGATCAGTTCCTGCACATGGTAGTAATGCTGCCGAAGTTCCTGAGGGAAACTGTCGCATACAATGAGCGGCGATCCGCAGAACGAGCATCGCACTGCTGAACGTCGGTTGGGCGTCTCGCAGCAGAAGCAGATGATGTCTTCCGGCGGTTTTGGACTTCCGCATGAGGGACAGAATGCCGCCTGCGTAGGAATTATCGTTCCACACTTGATGCACTTGATCGGTTCAGGCGGCGCATTAGCCGTCTTTGCGCGAGGCGACGGCGGCGCAGGCTGCGTGGGCGGCGGCGGAGGGGGGGAATGATCAATCTTTGTCCCGCAGGAAGGGCAGAACTGGGCGTTTGTCGCCAGTTCAGCGTCGCATCCCGGGCACTTCAGCGAAGTCTCGGCTGCGGACGGTTGAGGCTGAATTGCCTCCGGTTCCGCCGGCGACGCGGCTTGAACCCTTGCCTGTCGCCCGTTTGGAGCCAACTGTTCATCCGTAGATTTCACAACAGCCCCGCCGGATCCGTCGAACATCTCCTGGAGCAGCTCATCCTCGTCTGTGACAAGCTCCTGCGCGTCCTCCGGAACGTCCTCGTCTTCTGACGTGGCTGTCGGAGGATCGAATTTGGCCTTTTCCAGTTGGACGGCGAATTCGGGGCTTACAGGCGCTGGGGCGAATTCGGCAAGCAGTTTATCTTCATCATAATCTTCATCTTCTTCAACCTCAACCTCTCGCCTGGCCGCCAGCGGAACCTTCAACTGCCTCAGCCGTTCTTCAATCTTTGCGCTGGCCTTCCCGCTTTTGACCAGTTTCTCATAAGTCAACTGGGCCATTTTCATCATGTTGCGTTTTTCATAAGTAAGTCCGAGATTGGCGAGAACCTCTTCCGGTTTGATCAGACCCCCTGTGTAAGTAGCCAGTTGTTCGACGTCAAGTGAGGTCAGACGCTCCAGAATCTCGCCAGCCTTGCTCCATTCCTTAAGACGAAGGTACGTGCGGGCCAGATTGTTCTGCGCGACGGGTGTAAGCCGGTGGTCAGGATTCTTGCGGATGAGGGCCGAGTAAATGTTTATCGCTTCGTCGAAGCGCTTCAGGTGATACGCCGACGCGCCCAGGTGAAGTCCGACGATGAAATTGTCCGGATCAAGCTGGAATACCTTGTGCGCCTCATTGTAAGCCTTTTCCCAGTCCCGGCGGTGTATAGCGTCGGTGACATTCTCGACCATCGCGTGAAGGCCGGTGCGCGAATCTTCAGGCAGGCTTCCGCCCCGGTCCTCGCGCTCAAGCCCCAGCGCTTTTTCCGTCTGCCCGGTGCGATAATAGAGCGCCTTCAGGCGTTCGCGGTGGCGCTTGTTCTCCGACTGCATCTCGCACAGCCGCTCCGTCAGCACGCAGGCCGTCGCCCAGTCCCTGATTTTCATGCAGACCTGGCTGAGATTGAAACAGGCGATCGCGTTCTGCGGGTTGATCTGAAGCGCGCGTTTGTAGGCGGCAAAGGCCTCGTCATACTGCTTCTGCTGAAAATGAGCTATGCCCATTATCAGATATGCCTGCTCGCATTCCGGGTCCATCTGGGCGACGTGCTGGGCGGCGTCAATGGCCGCATTCCATCGCTTTCGCTCCAGAGCGGCGTTTGCCTGATCCAGAAATCTTTTGCTTTTGTATCCGCCCAGCATGTTCTGTCATTCCTTGCTGCCCCGCCCGGTGATGCGGCGCGCCCTATTCGTTGCCGCTCCAGAAACGGAGTCTTTCTCCGCGATAGGCCAGCACCAGCAGTCTGACGGTCGCGCTGGCCGCCCAGTACCATACGGCAATCCAGCCGAAGAACAGGCCGGATGCGCCGGAGGCGAGCACCCCGAGCGCGTGTTTCGGCGCGGAGGCGTATGTCTCAACCTCCGGGTCTATCTTTCCCACCACACGGGTGTAGGTCTTCTCCGCGTTGGCCCTGACTATCTGCCAGTGCAGCGGCTCGCCTTCCGGCGCATCCTTGCCCCTGCCGAAGCGCGCAGCGGAGATCATGGACATGACGGAAGCGGCAAACGCGCCGGGAATCAGAAACGGAATGGCGACCACAATGAAACCAACCACCGCGCTGAACCCGGCCCAGTGCTGCTGGGCAAGCTGCGCCACGTTCGGACGCTCAAACTGGGTGTCCTTTACTTCCTTTGCGCATGCGTCCGCAATTATGATCATCAACGAAAGGATGAAAAGTCCGCTTATCGCCACAGTGAAGGCATAAGCGATCCCGGGCGCGGGAAGATTCTGAATGTTTGCGGCATGAAACCGCGCTATGCCGAGCGCCAGCCCCAAACTGATAAAGACAACAATGAACGAACCGATGAAACCCCCGGGATTGAATCTCTTCGGCTTCTCCATCCCCGTGTCAAGCTCTCCGCGCAACGCCATTGTGATGGAGAAAGTGAAATGCCTTACCGCTTCCGCGAATGGAATCGCCGAAACCCAGTAAAGAAAACGAAGCTCGCCTTCAGCTAACACCGCTATGCTCAAACATATCAGCCCGAGGCTGACGAATCCCGCAAAGGGCAGCCCATGCTTCCATAACCCCGGTCGTCCGGTCTGCAGCGGCATCGAAAGCACATTCCAGAACGATGGCGTGCTCTCGACAATGCCTGACAGTCCCTGGATGTCTGATATCTCATCATCCTGGACTATATCGGCCGCCGCAACCGCATCTTCTTCCTTCGGCTCTTCAATAATTTCGGCAACTTGTGGCGGGGCGGGCGGGGGGACAGTGCGTTCCGGGGCCATGGCGCCGCACCTCATGCAGAACCTGTCTCTCGGCGCAAGCGGTTCCCCGCATTGAACGCACTTTAGTGCTCCGCCGTTGCCGGCGCTTTCATCGGCTGCCATTCTGGCTGGGCTCCAACCTGTTAGACCTGTTCGCTTCCGTCCGCCGCTGGCCTTCCCAAGTCTCTGTCTCACGCCCTATTACGTCAAACATATTATAACTTGCGGCTTTTTCCGTGAACAAGCGTAAAAACGTGATCCGGCCCGGAAATTGACCGGACTGCGCCCGCTCATTGCGCCCGCTCATCGCGCCCGCTCATCGCGCCTGCTCATCGCGCTTTTCCAGTTGGCCAGGAAGTCCTCAACATCGGCATCGGTGTCTATCCCGATCACACGATGCTGCGTGACTCCGACCTTGATCTTATGCCCGGCGCACAACGCCCTCAACTGCTCCAGCTTCTCGGCGTCTTCGATCGGCGCCCGGGGCAGATCGGCATACCCAAGCAGAAACTCCCGCCGGTAGGCGTACATCCCGATGTGCTTCAGATGGGCCAGCGGCGATGCGCTAACGAACTCATCCGCGCCTCTCACGTGCGGAATCGGCGAGCGAGAGAAATACATGGCGTACCCCCGGTTATCTACCACCACTTTCACCGAAGCCGGATCGCGCAATTCGGATTCGGCCCGTATCGGATGCGCCAGCGTTGACATCGAGGCCGCCGGATCTCCGGCCAGAAGATCAATCACCTGGTCTATCATCTCCGGAGCTACTTCCGGTTCATCGCCCTGAACATTGACGATGATTTCCTCCGCAAGACCCGCCGCCACCTCGGCTATCCGGTCGCTGCCGGAGCGATGGTCGGATCGGGTCATCATGGCGTCTCCCCCGAAGTCCTTGACGGCTCTGAATATGCGATCATCGTCCGTCGCCACAATCACTCTGTTTGCCAGCCCCGCCTTCATCGCCCGCTCATAGACGTGCTGGATCAGGTGTTTGCCCGTAGCCGCCTTTATCTTCGGCAGTATCGGCTTGCCCTCAAGACGGGTGGAGCCGTACCTTGCAGGAATCACGACGGCCGCTCTCGTCATGCTTGAACCTCCGTCTGGAATCAGGAGCGGGTCAAAATGATTCGCTCCCAGGAATAAATACGCTGAATTGCCCGGCGGGAACGCCCCGGCCAGTCTCGATGCCATCCAGTAGCTTCAGACCGTTACTTCCTGTTCAACGGGGACACCATGCTGAGGATATCGCTCTGCTCGATAACCTGCCTGTCCCGCGCGGACAGCTTTGCGAAATCCGCCGCTGTCAGCGATGAGACCTTTTTGATCATTGCCGAGAGTCTTGCATAGTCCTTCACCCCTTTGAAGGACAGCAGGTGCAGCAGTTCCCCGATGCATTCTTCCGTGCACGGGACGCTTCGCTGTTGCAAGTATTGCCTGGCGAACCTGGCGAACGATTCCTCAAGGAATGGAACGGTGAGAATGTGTTGTCGAACCTGTTCCGGGAGGTGGAAGACGTGCCTGGCTCCAATGATTGGCGCGACCATTGCCAGCCGAACCAGCGAGGAGAATGTCGGTCTTTCCGTCACCGGGAGCGCCGCCATCTTGTGCCTTATCGAAAGGTCGTCCGGCATCGGAACGCTGGCAAGGTGAATTCCGGATCCCCAGCAGAATTCAGGATGGACGTTCACCTGTCCCTCGCGTTCGCAAAGGTGGCAGACCTCCAGGCCGAACTCGTTCATCCGGGTTTTGAACTCTTCGAATGTCGTCTCTTCCGGTTGCGCGCCCCGTTCCGTATCGTCGGCCGGTCCCTGCGCCTCCTCCTCAGGCTCAGGAAGCTCGGCCTTTTCCTCCAACTGCATGTCCGTGGATTCCGGCGTCAAGGCCTCCAGGTGAATCATCGTGGGAGCCTCGTCCCTCTTCCGGACCTTCTGCAGCCGCTGTTGCGCATCTTTCAGCCGCTGCCTGCACATGGCTTCCTGCTGATGCCTCCCGTGCGTCTCGCACCACCATATCAGCTTCTGCCAGTCGTCGGGATTGTTCTGGTTGATCTTTCGGAGCTGCTCGTCAAACTCGTCCGTCGGGCGGTCTTTCCCTGCTGCCGACTCGTCAAGGAATACAACCTCAAGCTGCGTCAATCCCGCCTCGATGATGTCACCGTTGGCAAGCTCGGTCGGCTCAAAGATTATGCGTTTATTGACGCGCGATCCGTTCTGGCTGCCCAGGTCCTTGATGATCAGACGCCCGTCGTCCTCGCGCGTCACCTGGAAATGCCTGCGGGACATCAGCCGGTCGGGAATGTAGATCGGGTTAAGGGGGAAGCGCCCGCACACCAGCGTCTGTCCCCGCTCCACCGGGAACTCCTTGCTTCTGTCCGAACCGGTGATCTGTACGAGTTTGACCTTCATACTGCTTTCCTCTCGACACAATAGCCTGAAACCGACATCGCTTATCGCAGAATCATAAAAACAAGTCAAGACGATTTTGGTCGCAGGAGTAACCGGTCAGGATGGATGAAGGCATGGCTGTGCGGAGCGCGTCAGATGGGCTGAGCGTGATTCCGAAGAATCATGTCGCAGCTCATATAAAGCGCTCGCGGCGCCATTCCTTCACGTGTTCTGACTTATTACGGGTGATCCGGATGCAATCCGCTTGACACCGGCTTTGCGCAACCATGATAATCCCGTCCTGTTCTTAACGTTGCGCGCAGGATCGGCGTCCGGCATGGCACAGGTTTCAAATCCGCTTCCGAGCGCCGTTGACTGAGATCATACCGCGACGCAATTCCTGTTCCGCGTGATGGTTGTGACGAATTCTCGATCCGACAAGGATTTCGCATGGAAATATCAGTCGCCATATTGCCGGAAGCAATCATGAATCCCGGTGAAGGGGCCAAGCCCTGCGCGACTGCCCTGCTTGGGGAGCTTGCAGCCCAGGACAATCGTCCGATCGAGGTTTTTGTGCCGGCGGACTGCGCGGCAGACGCCCGGGACCTGAAGGTCCTGCGCCTGGATGCCTTGTCTTTGAAACCTGAGCGGCTGGTGGCGGATTTCTGCCGCCGCGCCAAAGGCGATATCCTCCTGATCTTGAACGCCCCGGTGGAGATCGGGCGCAATGACTGGTTGAAAACCCTCGTCGCCGAATTCAGTGACGAGGAGGTCGGAGCCGTGGCGGCCCCTATACTGCTGAACAGGACCCGGGGCATAGACGCGTTAACGGCGTTCGTGGAGGCGGTGGCAAGGCCGGGGCAATGCCGCGTTACTGGCAAGCCGAGACGGCTCGATCTGCTACCCATGAACGTGGCCGCGCTGAGGCGCAGCGTTCTTGAGAAAGCCGGCCTGCTTAAGGAGGATGTTAAACGCCTGACCCCGATGATGATTTCCACGGAGATCAAGGCTTACGGTCACTACGTTCTCTGGCAGACGGAACTGACGGTCAGGGGGATCGGCTCTGACGACTCGCATTGTTCGTCAGGGGATGTTACGGCCTCGGCAAGGGAGCGCGGAGAGCATTCGGCGAACATGATGTCCGCGCACACTTACGACGATGGAATCCCGGCAGTCGGGCTTTCCATGCTTGTCATCGCGCTGCTTCCGCTCTGCGCCTTCAGCCTGCCGTTGTACATCCTCTGCATTGCCCCGATCTTCTTCCTCGGATGGTGGGTCTACGGCAGGTTCCCGCTTATACCGGTGGAGTTTCCGCTGGGGGGTGTTCAGTTGCTCGTCTACGGGTTCTGCCTGGCTGGAACTCGCGTCGGCCCGCCCGCGGAAGCCATACCGATATCCGTCCATCCGGCCATAGTCAGACTGTGGGTGATCCCGGTTGCGATGTCCGTGTCCTTCTGCGTCGTCATGTGCGATATGACGCTGCGCCTGACGGCGGCGGCAATCCGGCAGAAGTGTCGCCCGGGGCAGTGGCCGCTTCTTGCGCCGATTTCGGCGGGGTGGCTGATTATTGCGGGATGGTGGTTCCTGCGGCGTAGCGCGCACAATATTACGGTCAGCCTGATGCGCTCGGCCGGATCAGCTTCGCCCAAAAGGTCCGCAGCGGACGCGCGGGACTAACGGACGGCTTTATCCGACGGCCCTTCATCTGGTATGCTTCAGGCTATGCTTCCGTCGTCCAAAACGCGATGGCTCATAATTATGGCGATAATCACCGCAGCCATTATCGTGCGAATGGTCTGTGCGGTGGGGACAAAATGCGTCTCAAAGGACGCCGTCGTCCATATCGAGATGGCGGAGGCGTGGGATGAGGGCAGGCGCGATGAGGTTCTTGCGCGGCAGCATCACGTCTTTTACCCGATTCTTCTTTCATATTTTCGCGGGGAGCATGGCGACTGGATAAGCGCGGGGCAACGCCTGGACCTTCTGGCGTCATTTCTGGCGTTGTTTCCGCTGATGCTGCTGGCGCGCAGGATTGGCGGCGACGGCGTTGCGGCGGTCGCGGGGCTGCTCTACGCGGTCCATCCATATTCCGCCCGCTACGGCGCGGACGTGCTGACGGAACCGGTCTACAGCCTGTTCTTCGTATCGGGCGCTGCGGCGGGACTGGCCGCGCTCCAGACGCGCAGGGCGGCCATGTTCGCCGTCACGGGCATATTCGGCGGGCTGGCTTACCTGATCAGACCGGAGGGGATGAGCGTCATTCTGGTCGTCTCGCTCTGGGGATTCATCTCATATGTGCTTGAATCGTATTCGGCGCGCAGGCCCGGAACAGGGCCGAAACCGGAGAGAGCGATTTCCTTTGCCGGATGGACGCTTCGGGGAGTCTTGCTGCTTGGCGGCTTTGCAATCTGCGCGTTTCCATATATCAAGGCGCTTCACGAAGTCCGCGGCGTCTGGATGCTGACGCCGAAGAAGGACATGTCCGAACTGCTGGTAGAGAAACCGCCGTCCAGCACCGAGGCCACGATCCTCTTTCCGGAGAAGGACAAGTCCGGCGGAGAGAAGAAATCCGAAGAAAAACAGCCCGAATCGGGAATCGAAGGTGATTCACAGGGACCGGATGCGCACGCGAATGTGGCGACTGCCGGATTTCTCCCGGTTCAGGCCGCAAGGGCGGAGTGGCTCGGCAGCCGCAGGCTGGATTCGCTTCTGGCGGTTCCGGCGATGTTTTCCAAGGCCATGCCGGATTTGTTCATGCCGCTTGTCGTCCTGGGACTGATATGGAGGGATTGGAAAAGACGTTCCGCGAAGAATCTGACAGCTTCGCTTGCCATCTGGACGGGATACGACGGCGGGGGAGCTTCATGCCGCGCGCCTGTAAATGATGTCGCGCCGGCTTTTGAGCGACATGCGCCGCTTTTCTCCGGGGAGGAGCTTTACGTACTGACATATGCGGCGCTCTTCTCGCTGATCTTCTTCCGGCTTCATTACGCGGCGGGATATCTGAGCGGGCGGCATGCGTATCCCGTCGCACTGCTGTGCCTTCCGTGGGCGGGGATTGCCTGCGTGAAGATTGGGGACTGGGCCGAGAAAATGATTGTCTGGCCCGGATTCCGATATCGCGTATATGAAATGTTCACGCATGAATCCACCGGAAACGACGAAGAGGCGGGAGGACGGCTGATGCCGATTATTTACTCCGCGTTCACGGCGATAGCGTTCGCGATTGCCGTTCTACCCAAGACGCTTGAGGAACAGAAATCGAAAGATTTATCGGAGGTGCGGGCGGGGCGGCGAATAATTAGCTTGTGGATACTTGATAGCCTGCCCATGTTCGATCGGATTCGCGTGCTGAATCCTGGAAATCCCCGCATAGCCCTCTACGCGCAAGCTGAATCGGTTGACGTTGTCGAGGCCTGCAGGCGATTCAAAAAACCATGCAGTAGCCCGGAGCAATTCAAGACCCTCATCCCGGAACTGATGTTCCTGACCCATTCGCAGTACTTCGCGTTTGTGGTCGAGGAGCTTGACCGTTTTCTCCCAGGCCTGCTTCAACAACTGGATTCCGGACAGGTTCCGGAACTTGTGCTTGTTCACACGGAGCCTTCGCATTACCCTAAAAGCCCGCACTCGGTCAGAATCTATCGCCTCAGCAACGGCGCCGCATCGCCGCGCGAAAGCCGGCAGATTGAGGGCAGTTCGCCCAGCGATTCTATGAAGTAATCCGGGTGGGGGAGTCCGGGCGGGATATCATCTCGGCGCCCCAGCCACGCAGTCGCCATGCCGACGCCCCTCCCACCGAGAACGTCAGCGTCATAGGAATCCCCCACGTGAAGGCATCGCTCCGGCGGTTCCATAGCCGCTGCAAGAGCTCGGCGGAAGATGATCGGATTCGGCTTCTCCACCCCGATGTTCGCTGATTCAATGACGATGAAGAACCGGTCGTGGACGCCCTCGATCCTGAGCCTCTCGGACAGGTAGCCGTCAACGTTGGATATGATCCCCATTCTGCAACCCATCCCGGACAGTTCTCTCAGGATGCTCCGGTTGAAGTCGTTGACGCCGAGGGTTGAGCGCATCTCCGCCTGACGGTACGCGGCGACGAGATCTCCGAATTCGCGCTCGGATTGCGAGGTGATTCCGAGTTTCACATAAACCCCGCGGAACCAGAGCGCGTGCCAGTCGTCCGCCTCCTGCTTTGTCTGGCAGGAGTTGCCGGGCGGCGTTCTCCCGCGCAGTTCCAGCCTCGTCTCCCTGGCCAGGTCGTCCAGTTCCTCCGCGCGGGGTGACTCATGCCCCTTCGCGTCCAGGAAGAGCTTCAGCGCTCCGCCCAGCCAGAACGGCTTGGGTTCAAGCAGGCCGGACGGATCGTGGTTAAGCGTTCCCCCGAAATCAAAGAACACGACCGGATAGCGAAGCATGATGTCTATTCCCGGCGCGCGGGCGCAAGTCTCACTTGTGATCCAATTCCGTCATCCGGCGTCGGTAGTGAAGGTAGTTTTCGAAGGATACGTTGTCCGGGACGCCGTGATCGCACGTCGGCACGTATCCCCCGCGTTCGAGCATGGCCGGAATGATATGCTCAAGATGAGCGTCAATTGCGTCTTTGCCAGTTGCCAGAACTCGCTTGTCAATGCCGCCGAACATCACCAGCTCCGGATACTTCCGGCCAAGCGCGACGACGTCGCAGCCGCTTGCCACCTCGAAGGGCGTCATGGCGTCCATGCCGATTTCGAGGTAGAGCGGGATGGAGTCCTCGGCGCGCCCGTCGGTGTCAACGATGAGGCGAAGCCTGCGCTTCTGCCGCTTCCGGGCGTTTCCGACCACCTGCTGATAACAGGGAGTCAGGAATTCGCGGAACATGCGGGGCGAGATGAGCATCCCAGCATTATAGCAGATGTCCTCGGCCATCAGGAGTTCGTCAAGCTCAACGCGCTCTTGGATTTTCTCCAGGGCGGCGTCCATGAGGACTGTCCAGCGCTCCATCATGCTGCGGATGAGGTCCGGCGCATCGTAGAAGGCGTAGAGGATGTCTTCCGGGCCGACCATCGCGCGCAGATACATGTAACCGCCGATGATGCCCTGGGAGACGAGCATGCCGTTTTCATCGCGGGACTTTCGGGCGGCGGCGCAGTTTCCGTCAAGCCCGTCCCATCGCCCCGGCGCGTCGGGGTCGAGTCTGGGAGCAACGTCCTCCTCCCAGTCTCTACGGGAGGCGACGGGGTGGGCGACGTAGTCCGGCATGAAGCCATGGCGGCGTCCCTTGAATACCTTCAGCCTGCGCCCGGCGTTGTCCTGGATGATCTCGTATGCTCCCTGATCCTCGACGACCTTTGTTTCATAAGCCGGGAGAAAGGGCGGCTCGCACCAGCCGAGATTGCATCCCGCGTGGACGTTGTACCCCGTATCGAAATTGAAAAGGTTGGTTTCGGCCCAGTTCTCCGGCATGCCCTCCCCGCGCCATCTGTCAATGGCTTCCTGCCAGATGTAGAACTCGCGCCGGTACAAGTGGTCAACGGGACGGAATTCACAGGTTGCCCGCATCCGCTCCGGACCGGTCATTTCCTTCGGCATCGCGCCTCCCGAATGAAATATGTTACAGGATTTCCTTCCTGCCGTCGCCGCGATACCCGACTATCTGCGACTCAGCAAGGGGAGTGGCCGGATTGACCATGATAGTGATGTTTTTCTTCGACCGCCTCTCCATCTCCACGAAGCTTTCGCGGCGGTGGTTGAAAAGAAGCTGCGCGAGTTCGTGATTGCAGTGCAGCTCCACTCGCTCAATGTCCTTGCGTCCAAGCATGAACCTGATATTGCGGATCAGGCCCAGCGCGACGGTCTCCAGCGATTTGACGAAGCCCGCCCCCTTGCACATCGGGCAGGGCAGGTGCGCAGCGGCGCCGACGCTGGACCTCATGCGCTGCCGGGTAAGCTCGATTGTGCCGAACTTTGACATTCGCAGCATCTTGACTCGCGCGCGGTCCTTGCGTAGCCCGGACCAAAGCTCGTTTTCAACGTCGCGCTGGTGCTTCTCGCCGAGCATGTCAATGAAGTCGTTGATGACCACGCCGCCGAGGTCCCTCAGCCTTAACTGTCGCGGAATTTCACGCGCCGCCTCGATATTGGTACGGAAGGCCGTTTCCTCCGCGCCGGACTCCTCCTTGTAACGTCCGCTGTTGACGTCAATGGCGACCAGCGCCTCGGTCTGCTCGATGACGATGGAGCCGCCGCTGGGCAGGTCAATCTTGCGCGCGTAAATGCGGTCAATCTCCTCCTCCACGCGATAGCGATGGAAGAGAGGCGTGTCCTCCCTGTAGAACTGGAGCCGCCTGTGATACTGCGGCATGACTGTGTTCATGAAGTCCAGCGCCTTGTGGTAGACCGGCTCCGAGTCAATGAAGATCGTCTTGATCTCGCTTGAGAAAACGTCGCGGATGGCCCGGATGACGAGGTCGCTCTCCTCGTAAGCCATGTATGGGGCCTTGTTCTTCTGCACATTGGCCTCAAGCGAAGACCACAGGCGCACCAGATAGTCCAGGTCCCTTTTCAGCTCCTTCTTGGTTTCATCCGCTCCGGCTGTCCTTATTATGAAACCGTGTTCGGGGGGAGGGCTGAGTTCCTGGAGACGGGCCATGAGCTTGTGGCGCAACTCGTCGTCCTCGACCTTGCGGGAGACCCCGCGCCGGTGGAAATCCGGCATCATCACGAGGAACCTGCCGGGAACGCTCAGGTAGGTGGTCAGGGCGGGGCCTTTGTTGCCTACGCCCTCCTTGGTCACCTGTACCATGATTTCCTGGCCGTTGCGGAGCACGTCCGTGATGCGTCTCTGATGCCTGGGGACGTGATCGCCGCGGTGGGAGTTGTTTTCCATCACAGCCGAAAACTTGACGTCGGAAATATGCAGGAAACCGTTCCTGCTATATCCGAAGTCAACGAACGCGGCCTCGATGCTCGGCTCGAGGTTGACCACGCGCCCCTTGTAGATGTTGCCGACGATGTGATCCCGGGAGGTGCGTTCGATATAGAACTCATCCAGGACCTTGTTTTCCAGCACTGCTATCCTGCACTCCTCAGGCTCGATGCAGTTTATGAGCATTACCTTGTCTGATCGTTCCATTCCTGATTCCTGTTTCAATCGGCGTCGTCCATTCGGACGAAGGCGCGCGCGATGGCTCCTGTCTCATAGTCCCGCCCCGCTTCGAGATTGAGGATATGCAGCACGTCCTCGGGCGACGGCGTGCCCTGGGGGTCGAACCTGATGTCCATTGTCAGGACTCCGTCCGACAGCGTCATGCCGCCCAGGGCGGTTCGAACGTCCAGCGTCCGCGCCTTGCCCTTGCGCGTTCTTTCCAGGGAGATCGAGGTCTTGCCGAGCAATTCCGCAACGTCCTTGTCCGTTATCCCCGCGCCGGGAAGCAGCGGAATGCGATAAAGCAGGGACAACGGCGCGCAGGGGCGGCTTCTGCCGACTACGCGCCCGGAGCGCAGCCTGATGCCTTCCGGGAGTTCCCTCGCCAGAATCTCGATTACTTTCGCCGGCGGCATCCAGCCCTGCAGTTCCAGGTCAACCACCTCGTTTTCGCCCTCCCATCCGAGCTTGAGCGGGGCCGGGAACGCGATGCGCGGCTGGGGATTGAAACCCTGGCTCATGCGCACCGGCAACTCGGCCCGTCGGACCGCCCTCTTGAAGAGCCGCATCAAGTCGTGGTGGGAAATAAACCTCGCTACCCCTCTCTTGCTGAAGCGAATCCGTATCCTCTGCGTCGTCTGCTGTAGCTCGTTCTGGTTCAGCGTATCCTCTATCAGGTGCCTTTTGCGCGCGCAGATCGTCGTTCCTTTACGGCGCCTGCGCCTTTGAAAAAAGAAAAACCGGCCGGCCGACGGGGCCGACCGTTCACATTCGTTCATGCGGGCCTTCGACGGCCTGAAACCATCGGATACCCCTCTTGCTTATTCGTAGTGCCGCGACGCTTGCATGTCAAGCGGAAAAACGCGGACATGACGCCGCAATGCTTCCAATCAGACCTGTTACAAGGCCGAATTCAAGATTCACTTCACCCCTGATGCAGATACTACCTGACAAATTTTCTGAATTCCTTCGGCACTTCCTCAAGCGAATTGTACTCATGCCTCTCGCCGTTGATCACAATCGTTATCTTCGTCTCGCCCCCGGATTCCTTCATTTCGGCGATCCGATCCATGATCTCCGGCGGGAGCGTTCCATCCTTCGATGAATAGCGCGCGACCGTTTCGCCTGCCGCGCCGTCCGCCGCGCGGACCTTCTCCAGGCGGGCGCGAACGTCCGGCGGGATGTCCTTCAGCGATCCGAATGTCCGCGTCACCTTCACCACCTTCGTGTCCGCCGCTTCATTGGGGACGAGTTTGATGATCTGGCGTAGAAGCCAGGGCAGCTCGTCAGGGGAGTTGACCGGCTTGCCGTTCACCTTTATCCCCCCGCTTATAAGATTCTCCGGGCTGGAATCCTCATCATCCCGATCATCATCTCCGCCCGCCTCCACGCGGAATGAAATCTTAACCTTGCCGGACTCTCTGGCGCGCCGGACGATTGCCGCAACAATGAGGATCAACGCTGCCGCCGCCACCCCAAGCCCCGCGGCAACGGCTATGATTTCAATCATGTTCATTGCAGCCATTTCTTTCATGCGGGCATATGCGCGTACAAATCGCGATTGTAATCTGCTTCTTTCATGCCTGTGCTTGTCAGACGGTGCGATTACCTCGCGATCAGCCTGTAAGTGCGAAAACCAGTCTCTTCCTCAATGCCTGTCCGCCGCAACCGAATCTCGCCGATTCCCGGCAGCATCACGCATGCGCAGATCGTTCTTTCAACGCATATGCCGCTACCCTTGTCCCTCAGCATGCTCTCCCAACCTTCAGCTGATTCCAGGGCGGGGTTTCCGGACTTGATTGCGAGCAGAAGCGCTTCATACCTGGTTCTCTCCGCCTCGTTCACGGCGGTAAGCCCCGGACCTTTAAATCTCTTGCCGACGTAAGGCTCCGCAGTGTCAGTGATTATTGCGCCCGGCAACCAGCCGTCTTCAGGTTCCCGCATGGCCGATGTTTCCGGGCAGAGATCAGCGCAAATCGCGCGCCTGCCCCTGCCGTCCGCCAGCGTAACATGGAATCCCGCCTCCGGCAGCGACGTCTTCAATCGTTCGACTGCGGCTTCGAGATCGGAATCATGCTGCGCAAGAAGCCTGCACGTGAAGGATATGGGGACATTTTTCAAGGTTGCTTCGCTGCGATCGCCGGCGGATTCGACCGACACGCTCAGCCCCGCATCGTTGACGGCTGTCAGAACCCCGGCCATTCCCGGCCATGCGACTGACAGGAATCTGCGCCCATTCTTTGGGCTGTATTCGATTACGATGATTCTGGAGGCAAACAGCTTCGGCCATGCGGAATCCAGCGCCCGCGCGTGGATGACCGGGTTTGCGCCGTTCTTCGTGATGCGGACAATGCTTGCGCAAAGGCTGATTGACTCGCCGACTCGTGTCAGGTCCTTCTGCGACAGGAGTGTCAACGCGGCGTTGAGCGACAGTATGCGGTCGAAGTGGACGCCTGCGCCCTCAGCTATTCCGCGCATTTCATCGTAGATTTCCGGCGGCGTATTCGGAAACAACGCCCTGGAGGCGAAACCGAACGCGGGCATGGCGACCACCTCAAATCCGCCTATCGCGTTCACGACCACGGCGGCGGTCGGCTGCTTCCAGATCAGTTTTTGATACGAGGGGCGCAGCGACTTCGCGATTTCTGGTTCCCAGAGCGCGAGCAGTTCGCGGATTTCGTTCCTAAGTAGTCTGCCGTGCTGGAAGCCCATCTGGAACGGATCGCCGCTGAGCCGGAGCAACGGCGCGCCGTCCGAGCGGACAAGCTCCGCGCCTTCCAGCAGGTTCTTTTCAGGCGTGATTCCGGCATCCGGGGCGATGTCGCCAAGCAGCGCCCTGGCGTGGGTGTTGCGGATTTCAGGGCCGTAGAAGTTCATCGTCGCCTCGTATCCGCCCTTGCAGTACTGCTCCGGGGTGACGAAGTAGCCGAGATGGTCGTTGGCCAGCCCGACCACGATCGGCAATTCGCATCCGGCCTTCCGCGCCCGATCCTTGAGCATGAGGCCGATGTCGCAGACCGCCTCGCCCGGGATGGTCATCAGCCAGACGCCGCCCAGTTCTATCCTGTGCCAGACGCAGCTTTTCGGAAGGAGCTTCGTTCCGGCTGCGACTGAATCGGGCAGTTCAATCTCCCGCCGCGTGATCTTCACGACCGGATTCGGGCCGGGGCGAAGGGTATCGCATAGCTCAATCGCCTTGACCGACAGAGCCTTGCCCATGGCCGCAGCCTTCTCGTACCTGTCCGCGAATTTGCCCTCGTTGATGCAGCCGGACTGGTCGCCCTCCGCGCCGTTGAAGAACAGGCACTCGGCGCCGCCGTAATGCTCCATGACGCCGTCAACCAGCGCGCCCGGCCATTCCCGCGTCATCAGCATGTCGTCTCCGTCAATGATTGTCGGGTGGCCGGTGAAGTTCACGATTATCGCCAGAGGCCTCCCGTCCTCGCCGTCGAAGCGAATGATGTTCAGAGAACGGTCAACGCTCTCCTCGCCCCGGCGATTGCGGTTGAAGCCTTCGATCATGACGCTGCCGGCGGCCATTTTTACGGGACGCAGTTCGCGCGACGCTTCGATTATGCACCTGGCGATGGAGTCGCGCAGTTTGTCGTAGATTTTCTGCTGATAGTTGCCTGCCACGATTGCCCACAGGGGATGGTTGAGATAGCCGCCGGGGCCGCCGTGCGTGTGCGTTCCGGCAATCATGATGTTGTCCGCAGGGACGGGGCAGCCGGATTCGGCTGCGATCTTCGCGATGTCGCGTCCCAGCGGGGCGCTCATGCCCCGGAAGTCGCAACTCACCAGGGCCAGCGTCGTTTCTCCGCTGCGGATAACGACGCATCGGGCGAAGACGCGGTCATGGATCCCTTCGCTGAGCTTCGGATAACGCGCCCCGTATCCGGCCAGCGGAACGGGGCCTTCGGGCGTCATGTCAACATGCGCAACGCCGATGAAAAGCGCGGGGCCGGCTGGTTTTGCATTTGATGCGGCGATGCCGCCGGGCGAATTCCGGTCGGGATGAGAAATACAGGAGGCGGAGAAGAATAGAAGAGGAATCATCATTAAGTGGCCTGCGCTTTTAATTCCAACAGGAGACATGCGAATGGGCATGGCTTTCCTCAATCAGGCGGAAAATATGCACGAGAACATGAAACATGGACAATGTTGTGAAAGGCGTTCTCCCATTTCGCGGCCCCATCTGCAAGAAATGCCGGCGGGCCTTCCGGAAAGGTATCAAGACGCCACTTCTGATCAGGCCTGATTTCCGCTTCAAACCGCGCCGTTGCGCGCCGCGCCGTTACGCGCCAGACATTCCGCGACCGTTTCCGCAAGCTCCTTCATGCGGAACGGCTTCTGAAGGAAAGCGTCCAGTTGCAGGCGGCGTATCTCCTCGCTGTCCCGGCGCACGCCGTAACCCGTCACCATTATAAGCCTGACGCCGGGATTGATGGAGCGCAGTTCCGTGCATGTTGCCGGGCCGGAGAGAATCGGCAGAAGGAAGTCCACTATCGCAAGTCCGATCTCCCGATGCATGGCGCGGAAGGCGTCCACGGCTGCCCGCCCGTCCTCCGCGGCGACGACCTCGTAACCGTTCGAGCGCAGCGCCTTCTCAATGGTTGTGCGGACCAGCTTATCGTCGTCCACGACGAGGATCATCCCGCGCCCCGCGCCGCTGTCCGGACGTTTAATATCCCTGATGTGGACGCCGTGTCTGGTCACAGGAAGATAGATATCCATTCTGGTTCCAGCGCCGGGCCGCGTGAAAAGCTCCATTGCCCCCTTCGAGTTCCGGACGAAGGCGTATGCGGCGGTCATTTCAAGCCCCAGTCTGTCCGGGGACGGGTTGGTCGTGAAGAACGGATCGAAGATGCGCCGCGCGACGTCAGGTTCCATGCCGGGGCCTGAGTCGGACACACTCAGGCGGACGTACATCCCCGGGGAGAGGCCGGGACAGAGTGAGGCCGGCAGTTCGACGGACTGGACCACGGCTGATTCGATCATGACCTTTCCGCCATCGGGCATGGACTCGGCGGCGTTGGTTATAACGGACTGAAGGCATTGCTTAAGTCCAAGCGCGTCAACCTCCAGGGCGGGAGCGGCATCAAGCGTTTCCCGGAGGATTTCGAACCTTTCATCCTGCCCGGAAAACCTTTCCGCGAGCACGATGTTCAGTATCTTCTCAATGCGAACGCACTCTGATGGCAATGGAGGTTGTGTTGAAAGCGCCTGAAGTCTGCCGATGAGCGCGGTACCTTTGTCTGCAATGTGTTCAATGCCACGGACAAGTTCAGGCAGTTCGTCGTCCTTCGGAATCCGGGATGCAAGCATTCCAACGCCTATCCTGATGCCGCCGGTTATGGCTGAGAAGCGGTCGGCCACTGCGCGGGAAACGTCAATCGTTCCCTCGATCCGCGCATCTCTGATGGCAGCGTATCCCCGGCATGCCGAATTCAAGGCAAGCTTGAGTGTTTTGGCGGCCTGTCCCATGTCCGCGGGGAGAGGCAGCAGATAATCCGCGACGGCTTCCGGGCTGTCCGGGCGGGGGCCGGCATGGGCGGCGGGATCGTCCGCCGCGGCAGCCACGACGCGCAGCCAGGGGTAGATTGCGCGGAGTTCGGAGCATATTTCAAGATCGCTGCTGTCCCCGCGCCATTCGCGCAGAAAGATCAGAGGCTGGGTTCTCCGCGCCTCGCGGGACGCCTCCCCAGATTCAAGTCCGCAGAAACGCGGGCAAAGACCGGTATCCCGCAGCACGGATGCGAGTTCGGCCCAGGCGTCCGGACTTTCCGCCGATATGAGGACGGCGAAGTCCTGATGATGCGATTTTATGTCGCCTGCCGATGCCATCCGACTATTGTCCCGCCCCGGTGTTCGGTCCCTGGCTGATCGTTTCGCGCAAGACTGCGTTGCGCATGATCTATCTTCTCGGCTGCGTCATATGCTGACGCGCCGGTTGCCGACTCCCCGTTTTCGGCCGAATCCTTTCCGGATCCGGTTCCCATACCTGATCTTTACATAGAATACTCATTTTCAGCCCGAAGGCAAGGGCTGTTTCAGACGTGTGAGGGAATGCGAAACGCAATACGGGCTTATTTTGCATCCATGCCGCGTCTTCGGTAAAAAGAAACGCCCCGTTTCTGCCGATTGGGGCATTCAAACGGGGCGTTTCAGAAAATCATTGCCTGCAAATAATGAAGGATTGCGGCACGGGCGCAAAACGCCCGCCCTTCATCGTTACGCCAGGTTTTCGATGTCCGACGGATCGAAGTACTGGGCCTCGTGCTTGCAGCACGGGCATTTCGGCGGCGGCTCGGTTCCGGTGTAAGCGTATCCGCACTTGCTGCACTTCCACGTGATGGGCTTCTCGCGCTTATAGAGCGTGCCCTTCTCCACCATCTCCAGCAGCTTCTTGTAGCGATCGCGGTGGCGGGCTTCGATCTTGGCTATCTGACGGAAGAGATTCGCGGCGGCTGCGTTGCCTTCCTTGTCAGCCTGTTCGGCGAACTCGGGATACATGCTCTTCGTCTCGTGATCCTCGCCGCCGATGGCTTCCTTCAGATTAGCGACCGTATCGCCGATACCGTTGAGGAGCTTGAACTCCTCCTTGGCGTGCTGCATTTCGTTTTCAGCGGTTTCGAGGAACAGCTTGGCGATGTAGAGATAACCCTGCTTTTCCGCCACCTTTGCGAAGAAGGTGTACTTGTTTCTCGCCTGGGATTCGCCGGCGAACGCTGCCTTGAGATTCTCTTCGGTCTTGCTCATTGTGTCTCCTCTTATTTTACGGCTGGTAAAAAGTTGACATTCTACGGCAACTACTTCTCAACGTGGGCAAGTTTTCAGTTTCGCCCACACTACAGAAGGCGCAAAGCGCCTATCCTACCGTGTATTTGGTTGGGTTCACGCTTCGCTAAGAACCCAGCTACATTTTATGCGTTATGGGAGGATGATGAATCCGGCGTCGTCAACCTTCCAACTGTATCCTCCGGTTCCTTTCCACATCAGCCAGAGGGAATCTGCGGTTTTGCGGACTGTCGCGTTGAACGCAATTTTTCTGTGCTTTGCCGGATCAACGCCTAATCCTGCGAAGGGAATCCGCCACTCGGCGTCCCATCGCCCGGCGTCAACCAGCCTGACCGCGTAGGTCACGCTTTCTCCGGCCTTGCGGGCGACCTCTGCTTCGGCTCCGGCCTCGACGCTGCTCTCGAGCCTCCCGCCGGCGTAACCGCGAAGGACGATGATCGGCGCGGCTTCACCCGTCGCCGGGTTTTTGAGGGCGATCTCGACGGCGTCATTCTCCCCCCACTTGTCTTCCTTCAGGATCGGCTTGTCGGGGTTGACGTCATTGCTGACGGCAACGTAAAGAGCATCCTCGTCGCAGGCCAGCCACGCGTAACTCCACGGTTTGGCCGGCTCCCCGCTGATCCCTTGGCCGATAAACATCGCCTTGGTCTTGTGGGCGCCGGACCATTCATCCGGTGTTACGTTTCCATCAATGGTGATTATTGCCGTCCGCTTCGCAACGCGCAACTCCGGAGATTTGGTTGCCTCCTTAAGATTCGCTGGGCGGGCTATCGTTTCCCGAACCTTGTGGATAACGGGCCATGAGGCCCGCCTGTCGTCCTGATACAACCCGATCTTCCCGAACGGTATCGGCTCAATCCCCATCCCGTAGACGGGGGAGTCCGGGCGCAACTGGAAGTCCATTTCCTCCGGCTGGACGAACTCAGGATCAACATCCAGTATGTTGTTCTCAAACCTGCCGGTTTTTTTTGCGATAGGGCATATGTCATCCCACTTGCCGCCGTAGCAGACGTTGTTGATCACCACGTTGCCCTTCGGGGCGGCGGGTTCGTCGTCGAGAATCTTCAGCAATTCCGGATATCGCTCGCTCCAGGGCGGTTGCAGGTAGGGCATTTCCTTCAGGCGGTCGGTCATGGTCGTCCCGACGTGGTAGTTCGCCCAGTTCATCGCGCGGTCGTCAATGTGCATGGCCGGGACGCAGTTGACGAAGATGTTGTTCTTCACGACACAGTCGCGCCCGCCGCCGATGAAGGCCGCGCTCGTAACCTTGTAAAAGACGTTGCCGCTGATCTCCGTGCCGCAGAACATGTCGTCAAGGTAGACGCCCACGCATCCGCGCCCCTCGAAGCCGTTGATGTGGTGCATGAAGTTGTTGCGGATGACCGTTCCGCGCATTGACCAGTCCCGCCCGCTGTAGATCGCCCCGGCATCGTTGGACTCGTAGCAGACGCTGTGAATCTCGTTGAACTCGATGACGTGGTCGTTTCCGCCGAACGATATTGCCTGATGCGGGGCGTTGTGCATCAGGTTGTGCGAAACGCGGTTGCCCACCCCGTCAAGCGACACCGCCGGGCAGTACATCCGATTGACGCGCCCGTAATGATGGATATTGTTGTTCTCTGCGTAATGGCCTGCCGGGGTCAGCGTTTTGCGATCCCCGCCGCTCAGGCTTATGCCGCTGCGCGCAGTCTGATAAATGTCGCAGCCGATGACGCCGTTATGCCGCCCCCCGCTGATCGAGACCGCTCCGGAACCGGTGTTGCGGATGACGCAGCCGACGATCTCATTTTCAGAGCCGCCGGAAATCGTGACGGGCGTTCCCCGCGTCGCCTCGATGATGAATCCCCGGATCGTTACATATGAAGTGTCTTTCAGGTTAAGCGCTGACGGCAGCGCTGAGACGATGACTTTTCCTTTCTCTATGGGTGACGGCGGCCAGAAGTAGAGAACGCCCTTTTCGCGGTCGAGATACCACTCCCCGGGCAGGTCCAACTCAGACAGCGCGTTGAAAGCGTAGTACCATTGCCCCATGCGATAACCGTAACCGTGGTAGGGCGGTTTCAGGCTGATGACCTTCTTTTCAAGGTCAATCGCCTCCACCTTCTGTCGCTCGTCGGACCAGTCCCAGAACCAGTAGCCGTGCAGCCAGAGGTCCTTTTCCGAGGCCCATCGCGCCGGCCTGTCGCCGGAGTAGACGAACTTGCCCGTCTTGTCGCCGGGGATGCCGTGAATCTTGTGCGGGTCAATGTTCAGGAGTCCGGCGATCCGGGTGAACCCCCTGTTCGGCCAGCGGGCGATCTGCATTGCTTCATCGTTGAAGAAAAGCTCGATGCCGCCGCTTGAGGCGCTTCCGAAATCGCTCACGCCCTGGGACTTGAGATCGGCCTCCAGGACGCTGCCGCGCGCTGACTCGTCAAGGCGTTCAAGAACGTCCGGATCGGCCACCGCCTTGAAGCTGGTGATCGTCCTGCCGCCGATGAGCCGAACCTCCTCCCCTGACGCCGCAATATAGGCAATCCGCCCGTCCACTGTTCCGGAATCTTCGGCGGTGAGTTCAAGCGGTCCGGCAAGGTGATAACTCCCGCCCCGGACGACTACCTTTGCGTCCTTGACCGCAGCCCCGGACTTCTTAATGGAGCGGATTTCGTCCCTGGCCCGTTCAAGGGAAGCAAAAGGCCCATCGCTCCCGGCGGCGTCAGGCTCCATCGCGCGACCGGGCCACGAATCGTTTCCATTCGTGGCTACGTAGAGAACGATTTCTCCGCCGGACGCGCTTTGCGAAGCGACGGGCTGGACGTTCTGTTTCGAGGGGGCAGGTTCCGAAACGCATCCCGCCGCGAAAAGAAGACTAATGCCGAGGGGGATTGATAATGCGCGAATAACCATTATCTCTGACTCCTTCAGGAATGGGACGATTATGCGACATCCATCCTGCCGCGCTCATGCGAACGGAGGGTAGTTTTCACGTCGCCTGGGTCTTATGGGCCGTCCCGCAGTGAGGGCATTTGATTTCCGGACGGTTGAATCCGGGCGGCACTTTCAGCGTCACCCCGCAGGCGCAGGGGATGAAGGCGTAATTTTTCATCTTCCAGAGCATGTCAGTTGTCTCGCGGACACGCTCGACGTCGGATTTCAACGCCTCTTTATCGTCTATCGCCTGCCTGGCCTCGGCCGGTTGGGAACCTGCAAGCGCCCCGGATGGAAGGATTCCGGCCTTGCCCGTAACCTTCCGGTAGGCCGATTCGTAGTCATTGTAGCCTGCTCCGCCGCCCATCCCGCGCAGGATGCGGACTCGCTCGTCAATCGGCGGATGGGTTGAGCTGAGGTTTGCGGCAGCCATACCCTCCTGTTTGAGGGGGTTGATGATGTACATAGGCGCGGTGGCGCGATTTGCCCTGCGCAGGTCGTGCGTGGACGCGCTTATCTTCTCAAGCGCGGAGGCCAGTCCCTCCGGGTATCGTGTGAATTGCGCCCCGCAGGCGTCCGCCAGATACTCGCGCTTTCGGGAAACCGCAAGGTAGAGAAGCTGCGCGATTATCGGCGCCAGAATCGCCAGAAGAAGCGCGACAATCAACATGACCGCCTGCGCCTGCCCGCCCTTGCTGGACGATGTTCGGGATCGCCTCCTCCCGCCGCCGCCCCAGAAGAACGCGCGAAGCAACCCGTCCGCCAGCATAACTATCGTGCCCATCAGGACGCCGACCATGATCATCAGCAGCACGTCACGGTTCTTCACGTGCGCCATTTCGTGCGCGATGACGCCCTGAAGTTCGTCCCGGTTGCAGATATTCAGCAGGCCGGTGGTTACGGCTACGGCGCAGTGTTGCGGGTCCCGGCCTGTCGCGAAGGCGTTGGGCGCGTGATCATCAATCACATAGACATCCGGCATCTTCGGCAGGCCGGAGGCAAGCTGCATCTCCTCAACGATATTGAAGAGCCGAGGATTGTCCTGCTTCTCGATCTTCCGCGCGCCGCTCACGGAAAGCATTATTGCGCCGCCGGCGAAGTAGCTGATCAGGGACATGATCAGCCATATGATCAGCGCAAGAAACACCCCGCCCGGCCCGGCCCCCGGGGCTGCAGCCTCACCGATGACAAAACCGAATATAAGGAGTATCCCCGCCATCACAATAACGAGCGCGACGGATTTGCGGCGGTTGGCTCTGATCTGTTCCCACATCGCGGTCTGCTGTTCCCGGCGGTTAGCTGAAGCTGACTTTCGGAGCCTCCCTCTGCGCCGCTTCTGTTATCTCGAAGAAGTCCGCCGCCTTGAATTTGAACATCCCGGCCACTATGTTGGACGGGAACATCTCGATCTTGTTGTTGAAGTTCATCACGCTGTCGTTATAGAACTGCCGCGCGAAGGAGACCTTGTTCTCGGTCGAGGTCAGCTCCTCCTGAAGCGACAGGAAGTTCTGGTTGGCCTTCAGGTCGGGATAGCGTTCGACGACCACGAACAGGTTTGCCATCGCCCCGGAGAGCTGGCTTTCGGCGCTGGCCGAATTGGCCACGTTGCCGCTTTCGCGGGCGCTGGCCGCGAGATTGCGGGCCTTGACGACTGCCTCAAGTGTCTCGCGCTCGTGTTTCATGTAGCCTTTCGCCGTCTCGACCAGGTTGGGAATCAGGTCGTGGCGGCGCTTCAACTGCACGTCAATCTGCGACCATGCGTTCTTGACGGCGTTCCTGAGCCGGACAAGTCCGTTATACGTGCCCATGACCATCAGGGCTATTATCACAGCCGCAACGACGACTATCAGGACAACTGCGCCGCCCATCTGAAACCCTCCTTACGGTTTTTTACTTTTGAAGGTGTTGCCGAGGAACGTGACGACTTTGCCCTTCTCGCCGGGCGTGTCGAGAAGCTGCTGTATGACCTGCCCAAGCTCGCCGCCGTCGAACCAGAGTCCATGCCTGTCGGGGCAGCCGTCAATAAGCACTTCTGCGGAATCGCCCATGACGGTTTTCACCATCCTACGCCGGCAAATGGGGCACTTCCGAGGCTTTTCGGCCACGGGCCTCGTCGGCAGCCTGCTTAACGCGTCGGACGCGCGAGAGCCGGCCAGTTCGAGGGACTTGAACAGAAGGTCAAGTTCCGTCTCATCGAACCAGATGCCCTCGCAACCGACGCAGTAGTCAAGCTCAATGCCCTTATGCTCGACCACTATCATTTCTTCATTGCAGACCGGGCAGATCATCCTCTTTCTCATTCATGTTCCGCGGCAATCATTAGCCTGTCTTGAATAATACAAGTATGAGGGGGGGCAAGCCGGGATTTCAAGTGAAAAGCCGGATCGAGCCGGAGAGGGTTATCCAAACGGATCAGGTTTTCTTAAGTTTCCAGGTGTATGATTTGTCAAGGACGACTTTATTAACAGCCCGGCCATCCCTGGTTTCATGTGACATGGAATTGTTGTCTGATTGCGAACAGAGGCTGAAAACGGCAACCCGCAGCCGTAGCGCGATGATTACAGCCGGCTCCCCATATTGTTTGACGTAGCGTTTGACATAACCTGAATAAGCCGGAATGGAATCGCCGAGAGCTTAATCCACTGCCCGCAATTGCCGCCCTTCCAGAAATCAGGCGGATATGGCTTGATCTTCGCTCCGGAAAGTGGTCAACAGGGGCGCATGATGGGAATGTTACCATAATGTTGTTAATGAATGGCGCATAATGTTATGCTGGTGAAATGAGAAGGGAAGAATAAGAAGTTAAGCCCTGCAACAGACGCTTGACAATTCCCGACATCAAGCCGTATAAGCATTAAACGCGCGCAGGCGAAGGATGGATGGTCGTCAAGGACGATCTTTGCGAAATCCATGTCTTTCGCCGCTTTTTCAGGACATTCCCAGTACCCGCCGACACCATGCTCGATGGCTCTCTTCCGCGAAAACATACTTGACATGAGCGGCTACGTCCCGGGTTTTCAGCCCAGGGAGACAGGTTTCGTCAAGCTCAATACCAACGAGAATCCTTATCCTCCCTCGCCGCGCGTGAAGGAGGCGCTGGACGCCGTTGCCCAGGCGGATTTGCGCAAGTATCCGGACCCGTTCTGCGAGCCGTTCCGGCAGGTCGCCGGCAGGATTCTCGGCATCGCGCCGGGGCGGATTCTGGCCGGCTTCGGCTCGGACGACATCCTGCGGATGATCTTCATGGCTTGCGTCGCTCCGGGAGACATGATTGCTTATCCATACCCGACATACAGCCTGTACAAATCCCTGGCTGAGATGTCCGACGCGCGAATCCTCTCGGCTGACTTTCCTGAGGATTACTCCCTGCCGGAAGAACTCATCGGAAACAACGCAAGGGTCACGTTGATTGCCAATCCAAACTCGCCTTCTGGAACGATGATCCCAGCCGCAAGGCTTGCGGAGCTGGCCGGGAGCTTGAAAGGCATTCTCGTCATTGACGAGGCGTACGTTGACTTCGCGGATGAGAACTGCCTGCCGTTGATCGAACGGTTCGGAAACGTGATCGTATGTCGGACGCTCAGCAAGTCCTATTCCCTTGCGGGAATACGCTTCGGCTTCGCGGTCGCGCAAGAGCCGGTCATAGAGCAGCTTGTGAAGGTGAAGGACAGCTATAACACGGACAGGCTCAGCCAGGCGGCGGCCGTGGCGGCATTCAGCGATCAGGAGTGGATGCGGCTGAATGCTGAACGCATCCGCGAGCAACGGGCGGTTCTTGCCGCCGGGCTTGAGGCGCTGGGGTTCAGCGTATGGCCGTCACAATCAAACTTCGTGTTGGCCAGAACGCCGTCCGGGGCAAGCGCGCCCCGGCTGCTTGAGCTGTTGATGGAGCGCAAGGTCCTGATACGATACTTCGCGCAGAGGCGTGTGGACGATTGCCTGAGGATCACGGTTGGCGCGCCGGAGGAAGTCCGCAGGCTTCTGGACTGCCTGGGAGAATTGCTGGAAAGGACAGCCGAGAGGAAAACATGAGCGAAGCGAAGCGACAGGCCAGACAATCGCGCATGACAAAGGAGACGGAGATTGACGTGTCCCTGCGACTGGACGGCCCGGCGGGCGCCGAGGCTGAGACCGGCGTAGGCTTCTTCGACCACATGCTTCAGCTTCTCGCCCATCATTCCGGCATCGGGCTGATTATAAAGGCGCGGGGCGATCTGCACGTTGACGCGCATCACACTGTTGAGGACGTCGGCATAGTCCTGGGCAAGACCATGCGCGAGGCGCTGGGCGACATGAAGGGATTCAGGCGCTTTGGCTGGGCGATTGTCCCCATGCAGGAGTCGCTGGCGCAGGTGTCGCTTGACATCTGCGGCAGGCCGCACCTGAGCTTCAACACGCCGTCCCTGCCGGACAAGGTAGGCGACTTCGACACCGAACTGGTTGAGGAATTCCTTCTGGCCCTGTGCAACAATCTGGGCATGACTTTGCACGTTGACGTCCTCCGGGGCCAGAACGCGCACCATGTGATCGAGGCAGTGTTCAAGGCCCTTGCGAAGGCGCTGGAGCAGGCGCTTGAACGCAGGGAGGGCGAAGCCCCCTCCACGAAGGGATGTCTCTGAGAGCGGCGGACGGGGGGTGAGGCGGCGGGGCGCATACGAGGGCTGACATCATGGCGCTCAGCGGCGACAAGGCACCGAAGGGCACGATCCTCGTCGTGGACGACATGCCCCATAACGCGCGGCTGCTTCGCACGTACCTGGAGTCAGACGGGTATCGCGTCTTTGAAACCCACGAGGCTGAGGAAGGCGTGCGGCTGGCGCTGAACGAGGTCCCGGACGTCGTCCTGCTGGACATAATGATGCCTCGCATGGACGGCTATGAGGTCTGTCGAATCCTCAGGGACAGCGAGCAGACACGCGGTGTGCCGATCGTAATGATAACGGCCCTCAGCGGCATAGACGACAAGACGCGGGCGCTGGAGGTGGGGGCGGACGACTTCATATCAAAACCTTTCAACCGGGCGGAAATTCTGGCCCGAGTCAAGAGCCTGATGCGCATCCGGTATTACCAGTCCCTGCTTGCAGAGAAGCAGAAGATGGATGCGATCATATCCGACATGGCGGACGGGATCGTGGTAATGGATGCCCGCTGGAAAATCAAGAAGATAAACAAGGCGGCGAAGAACCTGTTGAATCTGTCAATTGACGTTGATTCCGAACCGGACATGATGGAGTGCCTGGGCAGGTTCGAGCTGAGCATTCCGCCGCTTGAGCTTATGGCGCTGGAACGTCCCGTGACGAGTTTTCAGATCATCCGTTCCGATCTGGACCTCCCGCTGTATCTCGCCGCGAAGTTGACGCGCGTCTTCGACTTGGCTGGGCGCATTGACAGCATGGCGCTGACGCTAAGAGACGTGACCGACGAGCTTGTCAGCGAGAGGCTGCAGAGCGATTTTCTGTCCTTCATTTCCCACAAACTGCGCACTCCAGTCACGGTCATCAAGGGATTCCTCGACCTTTTCGGAAAGAACGCCTACGGCGAAATCCCGCCGAAGCTGGCCGAGGCGATCAACCGGGTCAGAAACAAGGTTGATGAACTCGACAGCCTGCACGAGAAGATCATCACTTATGTCAATTGCGTGTCCTTGGCGCCTGAAGTGAATCCGGAAGCCTCCTTGAAAGCGGCGATAGAAAAGACATGGCCGACGGTGAAGGCGCGCTATAAGAACAAACATGTGGAATTGAACCTGGAAATGGCGGAAGGATTCGATACCGTAGCGATCGGAGAGGAACACCTTGCGATTCTCATGGACGCGCTGCTGGACAACGCTGTGAAATTCGCCGACAAGGAAATCTGCCGCGTCGAGATCGCGTCAAGACCCATCGCTTCCATGCTGGAACTTGAGATCCGGGACAACGGACCCGGCATCCCGCATGAGATGTATGACCGGATATTCTCTGGATTCTACCAGTGTGAATCTCATTTCAGCGGCAACGTAAGCGGGCTGGGTATCGGCCTTGTTGTCGTCAAGAAGGTAATTGACACCTATAAGGGCGATGTGGCTGTGGAAAGCTCGTTGTCTGAAGGCAGCGTTTTCCGGCTCCGGTTGCCGCTTCCCGCGAAACAGGTCTCCTGAATCCGTCCCGGTTCATATATCAGAAGATGACACTCAATATCTTTATAACGATGATGACGACTATTATCAGCACCACCACCATGCCGCCGAGTCGCAGAATGCTTCCGGCGTCAAGCTCTCCCTCCGGATTGGCGACGACTTGCTCGATCGTGGCCACAATGTTCTGAAACGTTTTGGCCCATGCGTCTCCAGCCTTCTTGGCAACCTTCTTCTGAATGCGTGAAATTGCGGCGGCGGGTATGGCGGACGGTTTTGATGCCGGCTCGGCGGATGCGGGCGCCGGCGCGTCGCCGCCGCTGGAGCGCAGGGCGGAGCGGATATCCTCGGCTGGAGAGGCGGGCTGGGACGCGGAATCAAGGCTCTTCGCCGGTTCCTTGCTGGCCTGCACACGCGCCAGGACGCCCGCGGCCGAAGTCGAGGTTCCCTCGAACTTGTTCAGGTATTTGTCAATGTCGGCGATCAGCTCCGTCGGCGTCTGATATCTCTGTTCGGGGCGCTTCTGCGTCATCTTGTCAAGAATGCGCAGGACGCCATCGCTCACGCCGGGATTCTTCGCCTTGACCGGCGGCATCTGCTCATTAAGGTGCTTGGACATGACGACCAGTGGTGAATCGTCAGGGAAAGGCACGTCGCCAACGAGCATGTGATACAGGGACACGCCCAAAGAATAGATGTCGGATCGAGTGTCCACCTGCCTGCGCCCCATGGCCTGCTCCGGTGAAATGTAATGAGGGGTGCCGACGGCGAATCCTGCCTGAGTGACGTATGACTGGTCATAGTTTTGTATCTTTGCCAGTCCCATATCGGAGAGCTTGGCCATCATTTTGCGTGTCAGGAGTATATTGCTGGGTTTGATATCGCGATGCACAATCCCGGCGTCCAGCGCGCCCTCAAGACCGCTTGCGACGTCTTTGGTGATTCTGAGCGCCAGTTCCTCTTCGATCTGTCCTTTTTCCTCGATAAGTTCGCTCAGGGAAATCCCGTCAACGAATTCCATCGCGAAATAGTAGAACCCGTTTTCCACTCCGGAGTCTATGCCCTGAACGATGTTTGGGTGGTTGATGCGGGCGGCGGCGTGCGCTTCCCGGCGGAAGCGTTCGAGGAAGGAGGGGTTCTTGGTGAGTTTCGGCGGCAGGATTTTCAGTGCCACTATGCGGCCCATGCTTATCTGGCGTGCCTTGAAGACTGCGCCCATGCCGCCCCGGCCCAGCTTTTCAAGTATCTCGAATCCGCCGATCTGGGCCGGAGCCTTGCGGTCTTCCTTGCTGCCGCCTTTGCTCAACTCCCCGGCCTGCTCCGCGGTAAGGAATCCCATCTCAACGGCTATATCCAACGCAGTCACGTCCGGGTTGCTCTGTGCTCGGGTCTGTCTTTCCTTGCGGAGGACATTGACCTGCTCCAGAGTAATCCAGCCCTTTTCAAGGGCTTCTTTCAGTTGCTGGAGATCGACTTTAACCGGCATATGACTCGCACCACATGCGGCGCGGTTGACCGCAGCCTGTCACAAAACGCGACATATGAGTTGGATTATCGGGAGATCATGCAACTCCCGTTCCATGCTCATACTTTAACCTGCCAGAAGGCTGATCGCTCCAGCCAGGTAGAAGTTGGCGTCAACCACGGCCTCCATGTATACTTCGTGTGTAACCCACCATGCCCGGCCCGCAATCAGAAAGCAGGCCAGACCGTAGACAACACAGGCCAACAGCAACAGCGCCGGAACACCTGTCCATCCCGCCGCGTAAGCGACACATGCAAAAACGCAATACGCGGCACAAAGTCCGCTGACAATCTGCTTGGAACGCGAGATTCCCAGCAGGATGGGTATCGTCTCGGCTCCCGCAAACTGATCGCCCTGAACGCTGCGGAGATCGAAGAGAACCGTTCGGGTCAGTACCAGCACAAAGGCAAAAAAACCGGCGCAGAGAAACGCGCCGTGATTCGCCGCGCTTCCCGCGATGTACGGAAAAACAGTCGTCACCATCAGGTGCGCCGCAGCGATCAGAACAGCCTTGTTTCCCGGAACGAGCCGTAACGGGCGTAAAATCCTTGCCCGACGCCCGGGGCGGCGGGGCAGTCTGTACGTGACGCCTAACGCGCTGCCGACAGCATAAAGCAGTAATATTCGCATGTCAATAGCCGCCGAAATGAAAAGACCGACCACCACAGCCACGATTCCCAGGGGCACAAGCAGTCGCCTGTTACGTTCATAGAACAGCGCTCGAGAGGGCGAGTTGAGCATGTCGGCCTCCCGGTTGGTCAGGTGATTCAGCAGGTGCATGGCGAAAACGAACAGGCCTGCCACTGCGCATACGTCATTTCGCGGAGGCAGTTCCATGACTACGCTGGTTGCGCGGGTCAATCCGGCTGCGCCGACTCCGATGAAAAAGCATGTGCGCACCGGGATATTCAAAAGTCTCGCGGCAAAACAGGCAAAATTCCGCGGCGACTTTCCCGCCTCGTCGGCCAGGCGATCCACTATGCGACGTATCATCCAGTTGGGCGTTGATGCGCCCGCAGTAACACCTATGTCGCGAAATCTGACCAATTCAGCGACAGGCAGTTCATCTTCCGTCTCAACATGGTACGTCGCTTTGCCAGCTGACCTTGCGATCTCTGCAAGACGACACGTGTTCGCGCTTTTCTTTCCCCCCACGATCACCATGGCATCAACCTTTTCACACAGCTCTATCACTTCGCTCTGCCTCTCATCGGTGGAATCGCAGATCGTGTCGTGAACCTCGCAGTTCGGGTAGGCATTACGAATCCATGCCGCAATATCATTGAAAACGCGCCTGTTCTGCGTAGTCTGCGCCACAACACAGACGTTATCCCCCAGTTTCGGAAGCTTTTCCAGATCGGCAATGCTCCCGACAACCTGCCCCCGGCCTGCCGCAAAGCCGCATAGTCCGACGATCTCGGCGTGTCCTTCATCGCCAACGATGATGATATCATAACCCTTTGTGGCATGGCGTTTTACGATTGACTGAACACGCATGACATGCGGACATGTGGCATCAATAACGTCGGAACAGGTTTCCTTCATCAGGGACCTTCGATCCGGCGGGACACCGTGAGCGCGAATTACTATGCCCTTGCCCTCTGCCTCTTCGAGATTCTTTGCAGCGCGTATCTTACGGCGTTCGAGCAGTTCCAGAACCTGGGGATTGTGGATAAGCGGCCCATCGGTCAGAACCTCGCGGTCCTCTGCCGGGGCGGCCGCAAGGACGATTTCCATTGCGCGTCTCACGCCCATGCAGAAGCCGGCGGTTCTGGCCAGACGGATTCTCAATTCCGGTATCTCTCAGGAGGTCGTGTTTGAACTGTCCCAGTTTCAAGGCTCCATCCAGGGCGGGGCGTCAAGGCGACGCACGACGATTTCGTCTACCATCGCGTTCCCCTCCTGGGTGGCCACAAACAGGGCTACCTCGGCGATCTCCGGAGGTTGCATGAATTTGGAGAGTTCTTCAGGCCCCCTGCCCAAATCCACAAGGTCAGTGTCAACGCCTCCCGGACAAATAACGTGAACACGAATATTATAATCGCGTGTTTCCAGCGCAAGTGCCTTGCTGAAACCCAGAACGGCGTGCTTTGACGCGCAATAAGCCGCCTGATTGGCGTAACCTCGCTTTGCCGCCTGACTTGCGATATTAATTATATGTCCCTTCTTCCGGTTCATCATATTACGAAGCACTGTTTTTGAACATAGGAATACGCCTCTGGCATTTGTTCCCATGATGTTGTCCCAATCTTCCAGTGTCGTATCGTTAACAGATACGAACTTTGCGATTCCGGCGTTGTTGACGAGGATGTCAATCGGTCCAAGCTCGGTCTCCACGGCCCGGACCATTGCATGAACGTCTTTGAGCTTTGCCACGTCAACCTGCAGCGGCACGGCTGGGAATTCCGAGAAACTCCTGATTTCGGAGACGACCTTTTGAACCTCCGAGAATGTGCGGGCGGCAAGCGCAAGATGCGCGCCTTCGGCTGCAAACCGGTGGGCAATGGCCCGTCCGATTCCCCTGCCGCCGCCCGTGATGAGGACCACCTGGTCCCTGAGTTTCATATTCAGTTACCCCTGTGTTCGATCCGCGCTGCAAAAGCGTATCACGCGGGGACATCCTCCGGAAATGAATCTGAAACAACTCGTTCGCTCGTGTCATTCTTATAGGCTCCCGAAGCCTTGTTGTCAATAAAGTCGTTTATTTCAATTTTCGCGCCATGCGTCCTGCAACCTGCTTCAAACGACATTGATACTGTTTGTATCGCTTTTCTTATGCCCCGCGACATGTGCCATGCCATTTTCATCTGTAGCCCGGCGGACGGCCGCGCGAGGCAGATTCGCAACATGTGAAATATATTGAACAATCAATGTTTATATGGTATAACATATATAAGATAAGCGGGATATTTGGCGCAGGTGTCCTGGCGCGGCGCACACTTGTTCCGAAAGGAGGCTCTTATGAGCCGAAAGATGAGTTCAATCGTGAAGTCCCTTGTGGCGGCTTTCATGGTCGCCGGTCTGACAGTCCTTACCGGGTGTGACATACCGTGGCCGGACCCGATTCCGGACCCGGGCGAACCGCCTGCTGTCGTTCTCGATGCGTCGTCATTCCTTCATGTCGTATAAAGACGTCCATTCTGACTCCGTTTGATTGAGAATGCCGCGCCAGGACACACATTCACATAGATGACGGAGTCCGGACAGACCGCCGGAGTAATCCAACCGGGGGAAACTTTCAGTACTGCGCCGGCGCTGATATCGGCGTTTTGCTCTACTTTACCTTCTCGGTTGCCTTCTTAATGGCTTCCGGGCGCATGAAAAAACTGTCCCCTACTGTGATGCTGGTAAAGGGCGGGATCGGTTTCACGTTCGCGCCTTCCGCGGTCCGGAAATATATGCTGAAGACGCGCACGCGATTGGCCGCCTTGTCCGGCTCAAGCTGGACGGCGATCCATGCCGGTACGCCATACATTATCGGTTTGCCGAGGATATCCTTTTCCTGAACCGTCCAGTCGCCCAAAACGGACGCGGCAATAACTGTATACGGGTTTTCTTTGCGCTTTCCCCAGTCTTCGCATTCCCTCAGGAATTTCAGCCCCGCCTCGGTTTCCTTCTCAAAACCTTTCTTGACGGACTTCCATTCCCTGCCGTCAATCTTCTTTTCAAGGGCCTTCAAATCATCCGCAAGCAACTTCTCGAGTTCGGCGTCGAGGTCCTTAACCTTTGCGTTTACTGCGTCGAACTCGGCGGCCAGATTTCTATACTGCCTGACCGTTTTGTGTATATCCTCTCTCGCGAAGTCGTGTTTCTCAGGCAGCCGGGTGATCATCTCCCTGGCCTTCGCCGTCAAGTCTTCGGCCATAGCGGAGCGGGTTTTCTCGATGTTCACAATGCCGTCCTTTATCTTCGTATATAGAGACCCGGCGCGCCAGTTTCCCGTGTATCCGACAGCGTCGGCCTTCTTATCAATCTCGGCTTCGGTCTCGCCGTATTTCTTTGAGAATTCAGCGATGGATATGGCAAGTTTGTCCTTTTCAGTTTTCTCAAACTCCTTGATGATCGCCAGACATTCCTCGACGGATTTCAAGTCGTTGTAGTAGATCGCGGTTCCGGTCGCTTTTTGAAAAAACTTGTCGGCCCTTTTAAAATTTGCAAGCAGCGCGTCCACGTCCTTCTGAACGGTTTCTTTGGCTGCGATTGTGTCTGCCGCGAGCTTGTCAGTAGCGCCTTTCGATTCGGCAAGCCTCTTGTTCGCGGCCTCGATTGCCTTTTCCGCTTCTGCGAATTCCGGATGCTCATTTATGCCCTTTTCGGCGGCCAGCTTTTTCGCTTCTTCAAGGGTCGGCTTGAGCGTGGCGATCTTTTTCTCAATCTCGCCAAGCTTCGTTTTCATCTTCTCCGGGTCTTCGCCGCGCTCCTTGTAACTGTCAATCATGCCATACGTGCTGTCAATCGAGCGCAACATATCCTTCAGTTCCATCATCTTATCTGCGGCATGAAACGGCATCTTCTGATCGCCGCCAGCCGCCGTCGCGGCCGCCGGAACCTTGCCTGCCCCTTCGCCCTTAGCCGCAGGCTCGAAAGGCTTCTTTGTGCGACGCTCGATATCCTTCCTCAGCTTTTCCGCGTCGCCCTCAAGTTTCTTGAGTTCCTTGTGCGCCGCGTCGGCCTTCTTGACGGCTTCGATCGTTTCCAATGCCTTGGTCAGTTCGGCTGTGGCATCATCAATCTTGCCATTGAACATCGCCCCCTGTGCGCCGCGCAGTTCCGTCTTGGCCTGCTTGACCAGATCATCGGCCTCGCCTGCGGAGGCCGCCCCACCCGACAGATTTGCGATAATGAAAATGACGCCGAAAATAATCATCAAACGGTTCAATCGAGATGCGAATGCGACATCGCAGTTCTGACGCATTGTCTTTCTCCCTTACATTAAAAAACGACTGATCAGCCTGTGGGAACAGCCCGTCACTTCCCGGCAACGGGGATTTGATACACCCCGGGAATTGCGCTGTTCTGTTCCTTGAACTCAATCTCCAGATTTATCGCCGCGCCGGCGTCCTTGCCCTGCAATGGCATGGCCAATGCGCGGGATGACGACGCGCCGGCGGGAATTCTTCCAAACAGAAGATATTGTCCGTCAAGCCCCGGCGTCTGCGACCTTGTCCGTCCGATCACGCGGTTCAGATCGCCATCGCCGGAATTCGTAATGATCATGTTCAAGACAACTCTGGATGTTCCTTCGGACGTTGCTTCAACCTGCGCTGAAGCTGCAACCTCAGCCTTCGGGGAGCCGCCGCCGCTGCCCGGGGCAAAGGATACGACGCCTTCATCCGTAAGCACGGTCCCGCCGGACACGCGCCCCATCCAGGCCAGGCGCAGAAACTCTCCGCCGATCCTGTCTGAAGGCAATTCCACGGCCTGCGACGGCGGAATTAACGCCGCTCCCGGAACCTCGATGGTCATCGCAACCGTCGGAGAACTTCCAATCTGCGCAGGGAAACGGGATGGATTGAATACTGCAATTCCATCCCGTCGAGTCTTTTGAGTGAGAACAAAAGACGATGCGCTCGACGGGGCAGCCGGATTGCGGATGGCACATGTGACCTCAAGCCCCTCAAGGGGGCCGTCAACAATTTTCTCAGTTCGCTCGCCCTCTTCTGTGACAGGTTCCGTAACGTTGTAACCGGTCTTCACCGCGCCGATCAGGCTGGCTTCAAGATGCGGCTCCCATGGAGAAAACGGTTCAAAACACCATGAAACCACCGTTGCGATGCCAAGCGTAAGCACATTTATCACGATGATCCCGCCGCCCTTGAGGATCATCTGGGCTCCCATTTCGTTTCCACTGTAATGGTTGGAGCCGATGCCCGGGAAAAAACCGATCACCAGCTTCTTGCGCCAGAAGACCTTGTTATATTTTGTGATTGGCTGCTCGGTCACCAGCATCCTGCCGGTTACAAGGACATTCAATGTCGAAGCATCCTCTGCGACAACCGGCTCAATGCGTATTTCCCTCAGTTTCTCCTTGTGGAGCGGTTTATCCTCGAGCAACTCGCTGTGCAGTTCCTGATCGGCCCAGTGGACCGCGAAACAGCCGCTGAAAGCCGTCAGCAGCGCCAGCGACGTGGCACATACAAGGCAACAACGTTTAATTACAGAACAATCCATGCGAAATCCTGATGAACTCCCGACCAGGCTCCAATGTCGGGGAAATGACGCTGAACGCGCCTGAAACAAACCTCAATAAAAAATAATGCATCTTCGCGGCAAAGGCAAAGAAAAAGGCAGGCTATCAGTACGGCGTCAGTCACGGACGCATCTCCCTGGAGTGCGTTCGTCCGCTTTGCGGACGCGCTTGCCTGCGCCTTGCCGTTGCGCAAGCTTGCTTGCGCATCCGGCAGTTTCCAACCCCGGCAAGCCGGGGGAAACGGCAAGGCGGCAGCAAGACTGCCGCAATCCAAATTACGGCCGCCCGCCCGTCAGTGACCCCTTACGGCTATCAATAATGGGGCATTGGCGGGATCGGGTTGTAGCGCAGGCGTTTAGCATGTTCAACTTCCTTGTAACTCGGACGGTTGCGCTTCAATAACCGCGCCACCCCTTAATTGGACGGATCAGGATTAGAAATGAACTTTGCACAACAGCCGGATTTCTGACGGAATATGCCGGATGAAAAAGGTCTTGCCGGTAAAGATTGAAGACAGACTCGAAGATGTCTGCCAAGGTCATTCTTGAAAGATTTTTTAAAAAACGTGATTATCTCTTGACAATACATGCGTATGGTATATACTTGTGTATAGGAATACAGATGTCGGGTGATGACGAGGTTTTCATGCTGTTCAGGTCAAGTGAAATGAAGAATAAAGAGCTAACGGACAGGCAGCGGGAGATTCTTGATTTCATAAGCGATTGCATACGCTCCCAGGGCGTTCCGCCCACGGTAAGGGAGATTGCCGGTCATTTCGGCATGCGCTCGCCTCGCGCGGTGAGCGATCACCTATGCGCGATTGAGCGCAAGGGATATCTCCGCCGAGGCAAAGGAAAGTCCAGGCAGCTTCATCCTGTGGGAAGCATCAGCGATCGTGACGGCGTGCCGATCATAGGCCGCGTTGCCGCAGGTAGTCCCATTCTTGCTGAAGAAAACTTGGAAGGAAAACTTGATTGCGCAGAAATGGGAGGCGGGGACAGATTCGCCCTTCGCATCCGGGGTGAAAGCATGATCGAGGCAGGGATGCTGGACGGCGATCACGTTATTGTTGATCCCAGAGCGGACGTGAAGAATGGTGATATAGCAGTTGTCAGGGTCGGCGATGAGGCAACCGTCAAAAAGGTCTTTTTCCTGAAGAACGGGCTGAAGCTTCAACCCGCTAATCGAACCATGTCGCCGCGTATAGTGGGATCGGAAGACGAGGTTGAGATTTGCGGAAAGGTTGTCGGGCTTGTCCGCAAATTTTGAGGAACGCGAGATGGAAGCATTAATACCGGTAACGGGTGATTGCAAAATGGCTCGTATCCCGAGACGGTCGGGATGGGGATTCCTGCGACTGCTGAGATGGTGCTGGAGGGACGATCCTGCGCGGCTGGTGTGGGAACTGGCCGCGCTCCCCGCCCTCCTTTTCCTGTGGGGCATGGCGCTAACATGGTTGTGAACGCGAATGTCGTTGCAAGGTCGGTAAACCAGGAGAGTTTTGACGGGGTCCGGACGACCCAATTGCGCAGGCGGGTGGCCAGGCGCGCATTGCTGAAACTGATGAGACTTCGGCTGGAAGGCGAACTTTCACAGGAGGAATCGGAGAGAAGGATATATTCAATCGTCAAGGCGGCTGGATGGGAAAAGAGACCCAATCCGGGGCTGCCCCTGCGGCGGGTCAATTCGCGGGATTTGCCGCTTTTTCGTTAGGTGAGGACATGAGGGACAGCCGTCCGGGAGAATGCGATAAACAGGGGATGATCAAAAATTCTTCACGAGGTATCTGACCACCTCGTCCTGAAGGCTTTTCATCTCACCGTTGGAATTCATGTCATTAACTAGGATGCTGAAAACGAGCCAGCGTCCATTTTTCGTCTTGCAGTAACCGCTTAAAGAGCCGGCGCGGCTGACGTAACCCGTCTTAGCAAATACCTGCTCTTTCAGGCCATTTTCACGGAAGCGGCGAGAGAGCGTGCCGTCAACGCCGCCAACGGGCAGGCTGTCCAGCATCGCCTGCCTATAGGCCGGCTTCTTCCATGAGTACGCCAGGAGCGTGGTCAACAGCCTGGCTGAGACACGATTGCCGCGCGCCAGCCCGCATCCATCCTCAAATACGTAATGCTCCTTGCTTACGCCGAGGCGGGTCATCACTTCCTTGATCACTTCGTGGCCGTTCTTCGTTGTTCCCTTCCCGCGAAAGACGGCGCCGATCGTCTTCAGCATCATCTCGGCGTAAAAATTCTGGCTGTTCTTGTTCATCGCCTTCAAGGTCTCCGGCATTCCGGAAACCCATTCGGCAACCTTGAGTTTTTCCGATTTGGATACTGTCTCGTCGCGTCCGATAAGACGGGTCTTTCCGGTCACCTTTATCCCGGCGCTTTCAAGCTGTTCCCTGAAGAGCGTGGTTGTGAACAGCGCCGGATCGTGGACTGTCACGATTCCTCCCTGGACGCCACTCTTGATTGTTCCAGAGACTATAATTGAGTTTGTTCCCTGGCTTCGGTAGACGGCTACTGCATTTGTCCGGCCCGACTTGCATGTGTTACGTATCTCGAAGAACCGGGTAGGCGGAGACAGACCGATGACAGCAACCGAGCTTCCGGCCGGCGGTCTGACGCCGACGCTTATGCAGTTATCGTTTGCCGAGAGTGCGTTTATCGGCGCGCAATACCAGTTCTGTAACTGATCGTCCGGCCAGCCCGGATTGATAAGCTCGCGGTCAAAGTAGGAATCATCGCCCACAATATCGCCTTCTATCCGTTTAATTCCTGACGCCGCGACTTGGGCAGCCAGATTCCGGAAGCAATGAAGCGCGTCGCCGTCGTGAAATCGTCCCGAAAGATTCGGGTCCCCCCGCCCGCAGATTGCCAGGTTGCCTTTGAGAACGCCGTTTGTGACATTTCCCTGGCGATAGACCGGCGTCTTGAACTTGAAACCGGATCCGAGCGCGCCGAGCGCCGTGACGGATATGACGACTTTCATGTTCGACGCGGGAATCAGCGGGCGATCTGCGTAATGGGAAAAAACCTCTTTGCCTGTTTCCGCGTCAACGACAAGTATGCCGACCTGCGCGCTCCGGTAACGCGATGAGGCGAGAATATCGGCTATGCCGGCGCGCGCCTGCGAGATCCATGCCCCATGAAGCAACAGCAATGCTGAGAGAAACAACGTCGAGTATCTTTTCCTGTTATAAGGCATCCTACTTGCCCGCGGTGAAGAAGCTCAATGCCATCAGTTGAACGAGGATCGCCAGCAACAGGTAGCTGATGTGAATGTCGCTCTGACGATAGATGTATGCGAACACCAGGCACGGAAAGGTCAGGCACTGGAAGACAAGGCCTACGATATTCAACCAGGAGCCTGATTCGTAGACTGTAGCGCGGCTGATCTTGCGTAGTTCTCCCAGTATTGATTGGAGTATGACAAGCTGGACGTCGCGTTTTGAACTCTCGCCGGCGGCGGCGGTTTGGGGGGCACATTCGGGGCACGTTTCCGCCCCGGTGTCCTTTGTGCCTTCAGCCAGCGGTTTGCCGCATATGGAACAGGTTTTTTCTTCCGGCATGTCGCGTCTCCATTCAGTTTCCCCGCTCGGTCGCGGGGTGATTCAGCGCAGGTCGTAACGCTCGATTTTGCGGTAAAGCGTACGCTCGCCTATGCCGAGAATCTGAGCCGCTTTTTCCCGGTTTCCGCCGACCATCTGAAGCACGCGGCGGACATGCTCGCGCTCAAGGTCTTCCAGCGTCATCGGCGCGTTTTCCGGAGATGCTCCTTCAACCGGAGCAGAGCGCCCGACAACGTAATCCGGAAGGTCGTCCGTGTCCAGAACATCGTCTCGTGAAACGACGACCATGTGTTCGACGCAATTCTTCAACTGCCGCACGTTGCCGGGCCAGTCATGGCTGAAAAGCGCGTTCATGGCGTCCGGGCTGATGCCCGTTATGCGCTTGCCGTGCTCAGAAGCGAACATTTCCATGAAGCTCGCCGCAAGGAGGCTTATGTCCTCCCGGCGTTCCCGCAGGGGGGGGAGTCGCAGAGAAACGACATTCAGGCGATAGAACAGGTCCTCCCTGAACTTCTTGTCCTCCACGAACTCGGAGAGATTCCGATGCGTGGCGGCGAGAACGCGGACGTCCACGCGTATCGGCTCGTTGCTGCCGACCCTGACAATCTCCCCCGTTTCAAGAACGCGCAGGAGTTTGACCTGGCTTGATAGCGGCATATCGCCGATTTCATCCAGGAAGATTGTTCCATGGTCGGCGTGCTCGAAAAGGCCGACGCGCTGGACGGTCGCGCCGGTGAATGCGCCCTTCTCGTGGCCGAACAATTCGCTTTCCAGCAAGCTCTCGGTAAGGGCGGCGCAGTTCAGGACGACAAAACGCTGGCTGCCCCTTCGGCTGTTGGCATGGATGGCGCGGGCTATCAATTCCTTGCCGGTTCCGCTTTCCCCCTGAATCAGGACGGTCGCGTCCGTCGGAGCTATCTGATGAATCAACTCGAAGATGCGGACCATCCCGGCGCTGTTGCCGATAATATTCTCCAGTCCGAAACGGACGTTCAACTGCCGGCGAAGGGCCTGGTTTTCACGGCGGGTGCCGATCAGGTCCGTGGAGCGATTGACGATCACCCGCAACTCATCCGTGTTGACGGGTTTGCTGATGTAGGCCGACGCGCCGCGCTGCATGGCCTCCACCGCCGTATTATGCCGCCCATAGGCGGTGACCATGATCAACTCGGTCTCAGGGGATGCGTCCCTGATCTGCTGGAGCACCTGCATACCGTCAATATCGGGCAGTCTGAGGTCCGTTATGACGACTTCATATTCGCCGCCGGAGGCCTTTTCAATTGCTTCGCGCCCGCTTGGCGTTGTCGCGCAGGAATGGCCGTCGCGCTCCAGGGCCTCGGCCATTGCGACCGCGCTGTCAGGATCGTCTTCAACTATCAGGATGTTTCCCTTTTCCGTCATCCGGGCAAGAGCGTGGATTCTGTTTCAAATTCAGACAGAACCGGAAATGGATCATGGCAAAGTCTGCCGCGCTCATGTTCCAATCGGCAGGCTGATTGTGAAACAGGTTCCTTTGCCAGGTTCGCTGGCAACCTCTATTCTCCCTCCGTGTTCCCTGACGATCCTGCTTGTGATAGCCAATCCGAGGCCCGATCCGCCGCCCGGGGAAGCCGAAAAACTCGGCTCGAAAAGTCGTTCGGCGCATTCCGGCGGCATTCCGCGCCCCGTGTCGCTTATGCTGAGGAGGAAAATGCCGTCACGTGTCACGACGCCGATCTTGAGTTTCCCTCCCTCAGGCATCGCCTTGAAGGCATTCATTATGATATTCAGCACGGCCTGCTTGAACAAGCCTTTATCGAGCGGAATCGTGAGCGCGCCAGCCTGCCAGTCCGTTTCCACGCAGACGTTGTTTTCCAGAGCCTCCGGCTCGACGAAATCCAGGACTTCCATGACTGCGTCGCGTGGGTCGGAAGGTTCCAGGCGGGGGGTCGTACGGCTCGCGTAGCGAAGGAAATCATCCAGGAGTTCCTTCAGTTGAAAGGCCTGCCGCTGGAGGATATCAAGCCTGTCCAGCATGCCGCCCGATTGCTCGGGCGGCAGCCGGCGGGCGTCTTCGCTCAAGAGGCGCAGGTGTATGCCGAGGGCATTGAGAGGATTGCGGATTTCATGGGTCAGCTCGCGCACGAGGTGATCCATCTCCGCCGTTTCCGTCCTCTTTTCGGCGTCATCAGCCATTGCCTGCGTCGTTTCCGGGATGATCCTGCGTTCAGCGCTGTTGCGGCGGGCGTCTGCCTTCCCGCAACGCTTCCTTGCGGCTGAGCCTGATCCGGTTCTGGTCGTCAATGTCAATGACCTTGACGGAAACTTCCTGACCGACCTGGATGACGTCCTCGACGCGCTTGACGAATCCGTCGGCCAGTTCGGAAATGTGGCAGAGGCCGTCTGTGTTCGGGAGTATCTCGATGAAAGCGCCGAAGTCCCTGATTGATACGACGCGTCCGTTATAGATCTTCCCGATCTGGACCTCCTCGGTCATGCTGCGGATGATGTCCGCGCAGCGCTCGGCGCCCTCGGCCTCCAGGGAGGAGATCATGACGGAACCGTCGTCTTCGATCTCGATCTTTGTGCCCGTCTCTTCCTGAAGGGCGCGGATGACCTTGCCGCCGGGGCCGATGACGGAACCGATCTTCTCCGGATTGATCTGGATCATGATAAGGCGCGGGGCGTGCGGGCTGATGCTTTCGCGCGGCTGCTGGAGGGTCTCCAGCATGCGGCGCAGTATCTGCATCCGGGCCTTGCGCGCCTGGGTGAGAACCTTGCTCATCGTCTCGCGGTCAATGCCGGTGATCTTCACGTCCATCTGCATGGCCGTCACGCCGCGCTGCGTCCCGGCGATCTTGAAGTCCATATCGCCGAAGTGGTCTTCCGCGCCGGCGATGTCCGTCAGGACCTTCTTGACGCCGCCCTTGCCGACCAGACCCATGGCGACTCCGGCCACCGGGTCGGAGATCGGCACGCCGGCGTCCATCAGGCTGAGCGTCGCGCCGCAGACGGAAGCCATCGAGCTTGAGCCGTTGGATTCCAGAATGTCGGAGACTATCCGGACCGTGTAGGGGAACTTCGTCGGCGGGGGTTGAACCGCGCGCAGGGCGCGTTCGGCAAGTTCGCCGTGCCCGATTTCACGCCTGCTGGCGGAACGGACCGATCGCACTTCTCCGACGCTGAACGGCGGGAAGTTGTAGTGAAGCATGAACTTCTTTGGAAGCTCGTCGGTCAGCGGGTCCAGGACTCGCTGCTCATCGGAAGTTGTGCCGAGCGTCGTGATGACGAGGGCTTGGGTTTCGCCGCGGGTGAAAAGGGCTGAACCGTGCGTGCGGGGAAGAACCCCGACCTCGCACTCGATGTCCCTGACCTCGTCAATCGCGCGTCCGTCATAGCGGCGTTCTTCGGTTATCACCTGATCGCGCAGAACCTCGGACTCCAGGTTGTTCATGGCGGCTGCGACTTTTTTCGGTTCGGGAGCGTCTTCCGCGTCGCCACATATCTCTTCAATCACCTTCTTTACCAGCGCGTCAATGGCAGAAGCCCTTGCATGCTTGCCCGCGATGTTGCAGGCCTGCTTCATCTGGGCGGCGTAACGCTGCGCCAGTTTCGCCGTCAGCGCGTCCAGCGTCTCGATTGCCGGGACATCCTGCTTGGGCTTGCCCTTCAGTTCGGCAAGTTCCTGGATGGCATCGCAGATGTCTTTGATCACCTCATGTCCCTGCCAGATGGCTTCAAGAATCTGGTCCTCTGAAACCTCCTGCCCGCAGCACTCGATCATGTCAACCGACTTGGCTGTTCCGGCGATCACCATGTCCATGTCGCTGGTCTGCAACTGGTCGTAGGTCGGATTGACGACGAGGTTGCCGTCAACGCGGCCCATTCTTACGCCCGCGACGGGGCCGTCGAAGGGAATGGTGGATATCGCCAGCGCCGCGCCCGCGCCAATGAGGGCCAGCGTGTCAGGCTCGTTCTGTCTGTCAGCCGACAGGACGGAGACCATGATCTGCACCTCGCTGCGGTAGTTGTCCGGGAATAACGGCCGGATGGACCGGTCAATGAGGCGCATGGTGAGAATTTCTTTTGTGGTCGGTCTTCCTTCTCTTTTGATTATGCCACCCGGGATTTTTCCGGCTGCGTATTGTTTCTCGCGGTAATCCACCGTGAGCGGGAAGAAATCCGTGTCTTCTCCCGCCGGGGCTGATTGCGCCGTCGCCAGGATGACCGTGTCCGCATAAGTAACCAGCACTGCTCCGTCGGCCTGTTTGGCCAGCTTGCCGGTTTCGATAGTCAACTCTCGCCCGCCAATCGTGCGGGTAACTTTCACTGATTGCATCTTCTCTTACCTCCGCTTGTTTTCTGCTTTGTTAAAGGGAATTCCCTGTTAATTGCGCTCGGGGGACGCGGTCGAGTGTGCGTAACACGCTTGGAACGAACGGGGAGATCGGACAACCGGAAAGATTGACCGGTGGGGTGGGACGACAATTCCAGCCGCTTGGGGATACCGCTTTTTTCCTTCTCCGCCTGACCTTCTCTCCTGTCTTCCGCTTTGCCTTCCGCGAACCGCGTTCCTACTTCCTGAGACCAAGCTTTTCACAAATGCCTTTGTAGCGAGCCGGATCTTTGCTGTTGAGATACTTCAAGAGAGCGGACCTCTGCCCAACCATCTGTAACAGACCTCTTCTGGACGCATAGTCCTTCTTGTGGCCCCTCAGATGCTCGGTCAGGTGCTCAATCCTTGCCGTCAATAGGGCAACTTGAACTTCGGGGGAACCCGTGTCAGCCTCGTGAACACGAAACTTCCCAATGATGTCTTGTTTGCTCTGCATTTCCACTGTCACCATGCTTGTCTTGTCGTCTTTCTTCTTTCTTTCCGAACTGCGAAAGTAATTTTTTAGCACGAACCCGATTGCAATGCAACACAAAAAACGGTTTCCACTGGCATGAAAAAGCAACCGACGCCTTAATTCCCGACTTCATTCCGGGCAACTGCGGAAAATAATCATTGAATCCCGCCGCCCCCGCCGGTGAAACTGAGTCTACACGAACCGTTCGCCCGAATGCAACATTGATTTTGGAGATTCCTGATGCCCGTCGAAACGATCAACTGGGATGGCGGTCTGCCCGGAAAGGTTCGCATGGTCGCCCAGAAAGACCTTCCGATTAACTTCCGAGAAATGACCTGCGGGGACGTGAAGAGCCTTTGGAACGCGATCAAGACGCTACAGGTTCGCGGCGCTCCGGCGCTCGGAATCGCCGGCGCCTTCGGCATAGTCCTGGGTGTTCAGGACAGCTCCGCCCGGGATTTCGATGATTTTCTGCGTGAGCTTGACGAAACAAAGAACTATCTGGCGACTTCAAGGCCGACGGCGGTCAACCTGTTCTGGGGGATGGACAGGATGAAGCGCGTCGCACTGGAGAACCGGGAGCTGCCCATCCCGTTGCTGAAAACGCGCCTGCTGCATGAAGCCCGAAAGATTCGCGAAGAGGACATGGAGATATGCCGGCGGATCGGACGCAATGGGGCGGCGCTCGTGAGCGACGGCATGGGCCTGCTGACCCACTGCAATGCCGGCGGGCTTGCGACGGCCGATTACGGAACGGCTCTCGCCGTCATGTTCGCCGCGAAGGAGCAGGGGAAGCGATTCCATGTCTTCATGGATGAGACGCGCCCCCTGCTCCAGGGCGCGCGGCTGACGGCTTGGGAACTCCAGCGGGCAGGGATTGACTGCACGCTCATCTGCGACAATATGGCGGCGCAGGTCATGAAGGAGGGGCGCGTTCAGATGGCCGTCGTCGGCGCAGACAGGATCGCCGCCAACGGCGACACGGCGAATAAAGTCGGAACCTACGGCCTCTCCGTGATCGCGAAGGCTCACGGGGTGAAGTTCTACATTGCCGCGCCCGTCTCGACGTTTGATCTTACGCTACCGGACGGGTCGGGCATCCCAATCGAGGAACGCGCGGCGGAGGAGATAACGGAGGGGTTTGGAACACGCACAGCGCCGGAAGGCGTCAAGGTCTATAATCCCGCCTTCGACGTGTCCCCGGCGGAGAACATAACGGGAATCATCACCGAGCATGGCGTCATTATGCGTCCGAACACGCGCCGCGTGGCCGAACACATGAAAGGCGCATGATATGTCCTTTTCCTGTCTGAAACCCGGGAGTCCGGCATGCCGACTCGCAAACAAATTCTGAATCTCTTCTGCTGCGCATTCTTTACTGCCGCGTGGATCGCCTCCGTCGCGGCCCAGGATGACGCGAGTCAGTGGAAAGTCCGGCCACTGGCCCAGGATTACGTCCTCGTCTGCCGCTCGCCCGATCCGGCCAATGTCTACTGCTACACGCCGGGACTTGCGCGATGTCCGAACGGACGCCTGATCGCCACCATGGAACTCGGCGGCAAGGTGAAGGAGAAAAAGCCCAAGCCCGTCAAAGGCTCCGGCAGCGCAATGGTCATGGTCTCGGACGATCACGGAAAGACCTGGCAGTATCGGACGAATTTCAAGATCGGCCACGCGCGCCCCTTCATCGCCGGGGACAGCGTCTACATACTCGGACAATCCGGCGATCTGCGCGTGATGCGCTCCGACGACTGGGGGGACACGTGGACCGAGCCGGTAACACTGACCGACGGGCAGAAATGGCATCAGTCCGCCTGCAACGTCCATTACGCGAAGGGCAACGTCTATCTCGTTATGGAAAAGCGCTTGAGCCGCAACGTCACGGCGTGGGGCGGCTGGGGTGTTTCGGAGTTCGCGCCGGTTCTGCTGCGCGGGAAGATCGGGGACGATCTGACGAAGCGGGAAAGCTGGACCTTCGCCTCCGACCTGGTTTTCAACGAGGCCGTCAAGGACAAGGAGCTTGACTGGTTCGGCGTCCCCTTCTATCCGGCGTTCTACCCGGAGGGCTGGAACGCGGCGTGGCTGAGGTCGTGCGCGCCCATCGGGTGGCTGGAGTCGAATGTCGTGCAGATCGTTGACCCGGATAATTACTGGTATGATCCGAAGGGCTGCACGTTCCATATCTGGATGCGCGCCCACACCGGCGGAACGAACTTCGCCGCCATGTGCAAGGCGGTCGAAAAGGACGACGGCACGATTGAGACGATGCTGGAGACGGTCCCTTCCGGCAAGCGGATCGTATTCGTCCCCTGCCCCGGCGGGCAGATGCGTTTCCATATTCTTTACGATGAGACGACGAAACTGTACTGGCTGCTCAGTTCTCAGAGCACGGACAGCATGACGCGGGCGGATAAGCTACAGGCGGACCGCTACAACCTGCCGAACAACGAGCGCCACCGATTGCAACTGCACTTCTCGCGCAACTGCATTGACTGGTGTTTCGCCGGGCTGGTCGCCGTCGGGGATTCGCCGAAACAGTCGCGGCATTACGCGAGCATGATCATTGACGGAAACGACCTGCATATTCTTAGCCGGTCAGGCGACGCGCAGGCCAAGAGCGCGCACGACGGAGACATGATAACGTTCCATACGGTAAGGGATTTCAGGAGGCTGGTGTATTAATAGCCGGTCTGGATTGATTATTGACGTGACATGAGGCAATGCCTTGTGGGGGCACGTTGCAACGTGCCCCTACAGATCGCCAGGGATTATCCCCGTGTCCGCCCCCCGTGCCCCTGTCCCGGCCTGCGGCCTATTGACGCAAGGAATTCAACGATATCCTTTCTCGCCAGTTCGTCCGCCGCGTCAATGGTCACCCGGCGCGGATAGATCGCGTAGAGGCTTCTGTATTTCGCCGGTGTAAGATTCGGCATGAAGACGTTGGCCCCCCATGCAAGGCCGTTCCGCCGCCCGGACGACGGGTTGATCGTGGCCAGGGCGGTCGTGCTGGGGATATTCGCCCGCGGGCAGAGCAGCCTGGTCAGAGCGAGCGCCTTGCACGTCATCAGTTCCGTGGCGGGAGCCTGCTCGGCATGGATGATCTTCGGGGCGACCTCGCCGCGCCCAAGCGGCGTGTCCGGATCGCATATGAAAGGGCCGATGCCGATCATGTCGAAGTCGTTGCGGGCGAAGGTCAGCAGATCATTGGCAAGGCATTCGAAGGTCTGACCGGGGATGCCGACCATTACGCCGCTTCCGACTTCGTAGCCCATTTTTCGCAATTCGGCCAGCATTAGCAGCCTGTCATCGGGGTGGCTTCGAACGCCCATGCGTCCGGGATGGATGATGGCAAAGAGTTCCGGATCGCTGGTTTCAAAGCGAAGGAGGTAGCGATCCGCCCCGGCGCGACGCCACTCGGCTGCGTCCTCAAGCGGACGCTCGCCCATGCTCAGGGTCACGGCCAGTCCGGTTTCCGCCTTGACGCGGCGCACGACGTCCGCCAGCCACTCGCGGGTGATGCCATAATCCTCTCCGGACTGCATGACGACGGTTCCGAAGTCGAATTCGCGTGCGCGGTTGGCGCACGCGAGGACATCTCCATCGGTCATCCTGTATCGTTGAAGATCGCCGTGGCTGCCGGCGCCGATGCCGCAATATGCGCAACGGCGGCTGCAATGGTTCGAGACCTCGATCAGCCCGCGCAGATGGACTTCATCGCCGACGGAGCGAATACGCTCGCAGTCGGCCATTGTGCGAAGCTCCTCGAGTCGAACGGGATCGCTTTCGCGCAGCCATGCCGCAATCTCCCCATGAGACATCATGTTCGGCGCGTCCTTTTCTGTGGAGCCTCCTCAAGCAGCATGTCCACCGGCTTCTCCATGACCGAGGCGGCGCGGCGCGGCGGGGCAGCCTTTCCACGGGCTTCGCAGGCAAGGCGATATTCCTCGAGAGCCGCCGGGAACGGCTCAAGGGCGCGCTCGAATATGCCGAGGCTGAAAGCGATCACGAGGCCGTAATTGGTTATCGGGACTCCGGCCTGGCGGCAGCGAAGCATGCGGCTGAGCATCTCGCGCCGGTTCCACATACACGCCCCGCAGTGGACGATAAGCTTGTAGCCGGAAAGGTCCGCGGGGAAGTCATGCCCCTGCACCGTCTGGAAGTCCAGTTCGCCGCCGACGTACTGCCTCAGCCAGCGCGGGATTTTCACGCGGCCTATGTCCTCGGCGATGGGATGATGCGAGCACGCTTCCGCGATCAGGACGCGGTCGCCGGGGCGGAGATCGTCAATCGCCAGGACGCCGCGGACCTGCTCGGTCAGGTCGCCCTTGAAACGCGAGAAAAGGATGCTGAAACTCGTCAGCGGAACGTCGCACGGGGTGTCGGCTGATGCCTTCAGGAACGCCTGCGAATCGGTCACGACCAGTTTGGGCGGGCGCTTGAGGCGTTCCAGCGCGTCGCGCAACTCGCGCTCCTTCACAACCATGCAATAGGAGTCGGCGTCCAGCAGGTCGCGAATGGCCTGGACCTGCGGGACGATGAGCCGACCCTTGGGGGCTTCCTTATCAATCGGAACGACGAGGACCGCCAGCTCGCCGGGGCCGACGAGGTCCGAGAGGATGGTCGGGTTGGCGATGAAATCGGCGGGGGCGGCGTCGAGAAGTGCCTGACGGAAATCGGCCAGGCCGACGCCTTCCGGAGCAACAGTGCGGACGTAAGCGGTCTTCTCATTCTGAAGGCGCGAGAGCATCTCCGCGCCGGGTTCGGCAAGGTCTGTCTTGTTGAAGACGACGATGACCGGGATTTCCCGCGCGCGCAGTTCTGCGATGATCTTGTCCTCGAACTCGCTCCACTCGCCGGCGACGGCAATTATGACGCCCAGATCCGTGCGGTCGAAGGTCTGGCGGGTTTTCTCGACCCGCATCTGGCCGAGCGCGCCGACGTCGTCAATGCCCGCCGTGTCAATGAAGAGCACGGGCCCGAGCGGCAGAAGCTCCATCGGCTTCTCGACGGGGTCGGTAGTCGTCCCAGCTACGTCGCTGACGATGGATACGTTCTGGCGGGTGATGGCGTTCAGTATGCTGCTCTTGCCGACGTTGCGGCGTCCGAACAACCCGATGTGCAGGCGAAAGCTTTTTGGCGTTGATCGCATGATTCCTATTCTTCCGGCTCGGTGTCCGGCGAACCGAGGCGGCAGACGGCCTCGGCGCTGGTCAGTTCGTCGAAACGCGCGGGGGTGACAATCTTCCGTTCAATCGCAAGATCGCGCGGACTTCTTCCCGACGCGGCGGCGTCAGCCGCCAGTTGTGAGGCGCGCTCGTAACCGATCTCCGCAACCAGCGCCGTCACGACGGCGGTCGAACCGTTGACGTGTTCCCTGCATCGCTCTTCGTCGGCTTCCATGCCCTCGACGCAGTGAATCCTGAGAATCCGGCAGGCGCGCGCAAGCAGGCTCAGATTCTCAAGCAGGCAGTCGGCTATCAGCGGCAGGAAGGCGTTCAACTCGAGACAGCCGAGGGAGACGGCCTGAGTGATTGCGGCGTCGTTTGCGATGACCTTCATCCCGGCCTGAATGACCGCCTCCGGGATGACGGGATTGACCTTCCCCGGCATGATCGAGCTGCCCGCCTGGCGCGGCGGAAGGCGGATTTCACCCAACCCCGCGTCCGGACCGCTGGAGAGCAGGCGAAGGTCGTTCGAGACCTTGATCAGCGAACTCGCGCACGCCTTCAGAATTCCGGAGACCTCGACGAAGACGTCGGCGTTCTGCGTGCATTCGATCAGGTTCTCCGCGCGGGCGAAGCCGATGCCAGTTATCTGGCGCAGGTTTTCCACGACCTGGAAGATATAGCGCCGCGGGGCGGCAAGGCCGGTGCCGATCGCTGTTCCGCCGAGGTTGATGACGCGCAGACGCTCCTCGCACTTGTAGACGCGCCACCTGTCGCGGTTGAAGGCCTCCGCGTAGGCGGCCATCTCCCGCCCCAGCGTCGTCAGGACGGCGTCCTGCATTTCCGTGCGCCCGATCTTGACGACGCGCGCGAAGCGCTTTTCCGCGCTCTGGAAGGATTCCTGAAGAGCGACGAGGGATTCCTCAAGAACGCGCAGGCTGCGGATCGCCGCCAGCTTCAGCGCAGTGGGATACGTGTCGTTGGTGGATTGGTGGAGGTTCAGGTCGTCGGCGGGCGAGACGCGGGAATAGTCACCCCTTGCGCAACCGATGATTTCCAGAGCGCGATTGGCCAGAACCTCGTTGACGTTCATGTTCGTGCTGGTTCCGGCTCCGCCCTGGAGCGCGTCGGTTACGATATGATCGTCAAGCGCGCCCTCGGCCATCTCCCGGCAGGCGCGTTCAATCGCGTCAGCCTTTGCGGAATCGCCCTTCCATACGTCCAGCGTCCTGTTGGTGATTGCGCAGGCAAGCTTTACGGTCCCGTAGGCTCGGATTAGTTCCGAACGGACGGGGTATCCTGCCAGGCGGAAGTTCTCCAGCGCGCGCGCGGTGTGTATGCCGTGATAACAATCCGCCGGGACTTGAATGCGCCCCAGCAGGTCCTCTTCGTCTCGGTAGTCTGCCAAGTCGGCAATCCTCTCGCCAAACAAACCTCTCTCTTCCCCAGACGGGCATCCCTCTCCCCTCGGGAGGGGGGGACCACGACGCCCGTTTCGGGCGAGTGGTGGGTGAGGGGTATCTTACCCCAAATCCTTTGCATGCCGCGCCGCATTAAGCGATGGACGAGCAATGCTACAATCTGACGTCGCGCTCTCCGGCGGCGATTCTTCGCAATCCGTCTGCCACGAACTTCTTGTGGTTTTCAGGAAGCTGCTCCAGCCGTTCGGCGATGAGCTTCTCGCCCATCTGCTTCGTCGCGGGCGAGGCGAAGTCCTCAAGGTATTCCTTGAACGTCAGGATGGCGTTCGGGATGCAGAGATGGCTGCACGCGGCCCCGGCCTTGGCAGTTTCCATGAACTTCGTCCCCGTCCGCCCGCAGCGATAGGCAGCGGTGCAGAACGAGGTCATGTAACCCATGCGGGCTAGGTCCTGAACGACTTCTTCAAGCTCCCGCGTGTCGCCGAGCCGGAACTGTTGCCTGCTCTCCTCCTGCTTCCTGTAGTCCTCGCTGTACGCGCCGACTCCGATGCGCGTGGAAGCGTCAGTCTGAGTGCATCCGATCTCGATCGCGGCCCGGCGGATTTCCGCTGTCTCCCTTGCGGTCACAATCATTCCGGTGTAGGGCACCGAGAGGCGAAGGACGGCTATGAGCGTCTTGAAATCCTCGTCGCTGACGCGATACGGGCTTTCCGAGGCGACCTTGCTCTTCTGCGCGGGCTCCAGGCGCGGAAAGCTGATCGTGTGCGGGCCGACGCCGTTGAAGCAGCGCTCCAGGTCCATCGTGTGATACAACAGACCCATAACCTCGAAGCGCCAGTCGTAAAGCCCGAACAGCGCGCCGATGGCCACGTCGTCAATGCCGGCCTCCTGCGCGCGGTGCAGGGCGTAAAGCCTCCATCGGAAGTCCGACTTCGGCCCGCTCGGGTGCATGCGGGCGTACGTCTCGTGGTGATACGTCTCCTGGAAGACCTGGTAGGTTCCCAGGCCGACTTCCTTAACGCGCCTGAAATCTCCGACGGAGAGCGGAGCCGCATTCACGTTCACGCGGCGGATTTCACCCTTGTCGGTCTGCTCGTCGTAGATTGCGCGGATGGTCTCCACCATGTAATCCGCGCTGCTGTCCGGGTGTTCTCCGTAGACAACGATAAGCCGTTTATGTCCGTTGTTGACAAGGTTCCGAACTTCGCTGCGAACTTCGTCAATTGTCAACGCCTTGCGCTTCTGCGCGCTGTTTTCGCAGCGGAAGGCGCAATAAAGGCACGAATTAACGCAGTAATTCGAGCAATAGAGCGGGGCAAATGTCACAACACGCGGCCCGTAGACCTTGTCCCGCACCTGCCGCGCGGCGGCGAACATCTCCTGGCGCAGATCAGAGTTTTCAACCCCAAGCAGGGCAGCCGTTTCATCAGGATCGAGGCGTTTAATGGAGAGGGATTTTGCAATGATGTCCCTGATCCGCGACTTATCCGCGCCGCGTCCGGCGGCGATCTGCTCATGGATCAGCCGGTCGTCAATGAAGTCATGGCCGTCAATGAGGTACTTGTCGCTTTCGCGATTCGCCCTGACCTTCCCAAGTTCGGTCTCAGCAAGCGTTGTCTTCATGGCCATTTTCCGCCAACTCAGTCTCCTCCCCCCGGGGATTCGACCCGCCTCTGCACAATCCTGCTTCTCACAACGCGAATCTTCCCTTCTCCCCGTGGAGAAGGCGGCTCGCCGTCTGGCATGGCTCGACCAACTACTTCCCTTCGGATTGCAGAAAGCTGTTTATGGCAGCAGCTGCGCTCTTGCCCGCGCCCATCGCCAGGATCACGGTCGCCGCGCCGGTGACTATGTCGCCGCCGGCGTAGACGCCCTTCTTGGTCGTCTGCCCGGAATTGTCAACCACCTTTATTCTACCGCGCCGGTCAGTCTCCATTCCCGGAGTCGTGCGGGCGACGAGCGGATGCGGGTTGTTGCCGTAGGCGACGATCACGCAGTCAACTTCCATGTCGAACTCCGACCCCTTGATCGGGACGGGGCTTCTGCGCCCGTCCGGCCCCGGTTCGCCAAGTTCCATCTTTATGCAACGGATCCCGCGCACCCAGCCCTGCTCGTCGCCGAGGACCTCGACGACGTTGGTGAGCCAGTGGAACTCCACGCCTTCCTCGATCGCGCGGTGTAATTCTTCGCGCCGGGCGGGGCATTCATTCTCGCTTCGGCGATATACGATCATCACCTTCTCATATCCGAGGCGCAGAGACGTGCGCGCCGAATCCATTGCGACGTTTCCGCCGCCCAGGACGGCGATGCGTTTGCCGACGTAGACGGGAGTCGCATAGTCGCTCCGGTAGGCCTTCATCAGGTTCACGCGGGTGAGGTATTCGTTCGCGCTGAAGACTCTGTTCAGGTTTTCGCCAGGAACCCCCGCGAAGATGGGCAGTCCGGCTCCGCTGCCGATGAATGCGGCGTCGTACCCGTCATTGAGAAGCTCGTCAACCGTGACGGACTTTCCGACGACGCTGTTGAGCCTTATCTCGACTCCCAAGGATTTGAGGTAATCAACCTCGGACTGGACGATCGCCTTCGGAAGTCTGAATTCCGGGATGCCGTAGACAAGGACGCCGCCCGCCTTGTGCAGCGCCTCGAAAACCGTCACGTCGTAACCGATCTTTACAAGTTCGCCCGCCGCCGTCAGTCCGGCGGGGCCGCTGCCGACGATGGCGACCTTCTTCCCGTTCTTCGCCGGAAGCGCGGGAACCTTGACCGCTTTCTGCTCGCGCTCGTAGTCGGCTGCGAAGCGCTCCAGGTTTCCGATGGCGATCGGATCGCCCTTCTTGCCCAGAACGCAGAGCTGTTCGCACTGCTCCTCCTGCGGGCAGACCCTCCCGCAGACCGCCGGCAGGGAGTTCTGCTCCTTGAGCTTGCGCGCCGCGCCCAGGAAATCGCCGTCGGCGATCAATTTGATGAATCCGGGGATGTCAATGCCGACCGGGCAGCCTGTCGAGCACATCGGACGTTTGCACTGGAGGCATCTCTTCGCCTCAGTGACGGCCATGTCCGACGTGTAGCCAAGCGGAACCTCGTCAAAGTTCCTTATGCGGACGCCGACAGGCTGCTGAGGCATTTCGATCTTCTTGCCCTTCCCCTTGCCGACAGTCTGTTCCGCCTGGGCCAGCGTGGTGTGCATCACGTGCGGGTCCTTCGCCGCCGCGACTGCCGGAAAGCCTTCGCAGGCGCGCTTCTTGTAACCGTCATACATCCTGTTGCGCCTGGAAAGCTCCCTGAAGTCAACCTTGTGGGCGTCGAATTCCGGGCCGTCAACGCACGCGAACTTCGTCTCCCCGCCGACGGTCACGCGGCATCCGCCGCACATGCCCGTTCCGTCAACCATGATGGGGTTGAGGCTGGCTATGGTCTTGACGCCGTAGGGCTTCGTCGTGTTGGCGATGGCGCCCATCATGGGGACGGGGCCGACCGCGAAAACGATGTCAACTCCGCCGGCTTCAAGCATCTGCTTAAGGATGTCGGTCGGGAAACCGTGATGGCCCTCGCTGCCGTCATCGGTGGCGATCTTCATCTCGGCGCTGACTTCCTTGATCCAGTCGCGCATGATCAGGAGGCTCTTGTTCCTGGCGGAGAGGATGGTCGTCACACGATTTCCGGCTGAATGCAGGGCCTTGACGATCGGATACAGCAACGCAATCCCCAGCCCGCCGCCCAGACAGACTGCGTGACCGAAATTCTCGATGTGCGTAGCCTGCCCGAGCGGGCCGACCAGGTCCTGGAGCGAGTCTCCGGGTTTGAGCGCGGCCAGCCGCTTGGTCATCTCGCCGACCGCCTGGAAAATTATCGTTATGGTTCCCTCCGCCGGATCGGCGTCGGCAATGGTGAGCGGGATGCGCTCCGACTGCTCGTCAATGCGCAGGACTATGAATTGCCCGGCCTTGCGAGTGTTGGCTATCATCGGGGCCTTGATCTTCATGAGATGGATCGCTTCGCCGATCTGTTCTCTCCAGGTGATTTCGTACATTTGCTTTAACCTCTAAGAACCTCTATGGAGTTGTTTCAGCCGCCGCTGCTAAGACTGTCGGAGTCTCACGCGGGGTTGATTCAGGACTGTTTCTTTCCCATGGTCGGAAGGCTGACCGTGAAAACGCTACCCTTTCCCGGAGCGCTCTCCACCGCGATCTGTCCGTGATGAAGGTCCACGATTCCCCTGGCCAGCGTCAGGCCGAGTCCGGTGCCCGGGATGCCCTCGGTGCGCTCGTTGTTGGCGCGATAGAACTCTTCAAACACGCGCGCCGATTCCTCCGGCGACATCCCGATCCCGTTGTCCCTGACCAATATGCTCAAGGACGCGCCGTTGCGCCGGGCCTCCACTTGGACGCGCCCGCCGGACGGCGTATACTTCACGGCGTTGTCAATCAGGTTCGTAAGCACGCTGAATAACCCGTTGCGGTCCGCAAGGAGTTTCTCCGCGCCGGCGGACTGATCGCAATTCAACGTAAGCTCGATGTTCTTTCCCTTCGCCTTGTCCGAACAGGCGTCAACTGCTTCCTGCAGCAAGCCGACGGGGTCCAACGGAATGCGCCTTATGTTGAGCTTGCCCGTCTGCATTGCGGTAATGTTCATCAGGTCTGAGATGAGGTCGCGCAGGTTTCTGGCGCGCGCAAGGGACCTTTCGATCATCTCGCGCTCCTTCTCCGGATTATCTTTAACCATGCCCCGGCAGATCAGATCCAGGAAGCTCTCTATGGCCGCCAACGGGCGCTTAACCTCGTGCGCTACCATCGTGATGAACATGGACTTCGCCGCCTCCAGCTTTTTGAGCTGGGAGATGTCCCGAAGGACTACCACAGCGCCTAGCGGCTCCCCGCCGTGCTCCGCGACCGGGCTGGCGTTAACCATGTAGTTTCGTCCGGCCAGTTCTATGTCCTTGGAGACAATAAGCGGCGTAGCTCCCGAAGCCATTGCCTCGGCAAGCAGGCCTCCAAGAACCTCGGGCAGGCAGGATAACGGGGCCGGAACCGGCAGCGACGCAAAGTCCGGAAGAATCTTTGCGGCCGCGTCGTTGCGCAGCACAACCTCCCGCTCGCGGTTGACCACAAAAACGGCGTCGGTCATGCAGTTAAGTATCGTGGCGCATTGGGACCTTTCATAGGCCAGTTCGAGAAGGCGATTCTCCCGTTCCTTGCGAAGTTGAGCCGCCTCAAGGGCCAGCGCGCGCCTCTCAAGCCCGTTCCTGACGGGCAGGAGCATCTCGTCCGGGGTGAAAGGTTTTGGTATGTATCCGTAGGCTCCACGCTTGGTCGCCTCGACCGCCGTGTCAATCGTCGCGTATGCCGTGATGACCAGCAGCACCATGTCCGGGGCTTCGGCGTGAACGTTTTCGACGAATTCAAGCCCCCCCATGCGCGGCATCTTCATGTCTACCAGCGCGCAGGCGTATCCCCCGCGCCGCCTGAAGAGTTCCAGTCCGGCCATGCCGTCTTCTGCGGTGTCAACCTCATAGCCCTCGGCTTCAAGCGTGCGCCTGCACCCTTCGCGCATTCCGAGTTCGTCGTCAACGACCAGTATCCGCGTCTTCTCCGCGTTCATCTCAGGCTTCCCTCCCGCGGGATTCCAGCAGTTCGCGGACCTTGGCTAGGAATCTGTCCGGATCAACCGGCTTGTCCATATAGGCGTCAACGTTCATGGCGGCCATGTCGTCGTCGCCGCGCGGGCTGACGTCCAGCCCGAGCTGGCTGCCGACTGCGGTGACGATTATCACTGGTATTTCGGCAAAATCGTTGTTCTGTTTCAGGCCGCGGGAAAGCTGGAACCCCGCATCGAGCCGGTCCATCATGAGGTCAGTAACGATAAGGTCCGGCTTTGTGGCGCTGAGCGCCCCGAGGGCATCCTGCGGATTGCGAGCGCATGTTACGCGGTACCCGCCGGCTTCAAGAAGGCATTGGATTGCTTCGCGGAAGTCCGCGTCATCGTCAACCACCAGTATCAACGGCTTGTCCTGCATTTTTTTTATCCCGGATCGGTATTGCCAGGGGCAATGATTTCCGACGCCGTCATATCAAGCCTGTTTTTTGTCTTTCCCCGGCCGGTCCTGATTCACGAACGGCGTCTTCTGTCGCGGCGGGCAGACTTACCGTGAAAGTCGTTCCCTTGCCAACCTCGCTGTCCACACGAATGTCGCCATTATGCATCTTTACAATTCCGTAGACGATAGCCAAGCCCAAACCTGTGCCCTTGCCCAGTTGCTTTGTCGTGAAGAACGGGGTGAAGAGTTTAGACAGGTTCTCGCGTGGTATGCCGCAGCCGCTGTCCGCCACGGCTATCTCAACGCTTTTCTCCTGGCTTTGCATCGTGACGCCAACAGTAACCAGCCCGCCCTTGGGCGTTGCGTCCACTGCGTTGTTGATCAGGTTTGTAAGCATCTGCTTGATCTGACCGGAATCAAGCATGATCTGCGGGAGCGGATCATGGAAGCTGCTTTTCACCTTCACGCCGGCGGTATTCGCCTTCGGAGAGTTTAAAAGTATGACCTCCGCGACGAGTTCCTTCAGATCGGTCAAGGTCTTGGAGACTCTGGACTGGCGCCCGAAGTCGAGAAGCCCGCGGACTATGTCCTTGCAGCGGGTTGACTCCTTGACGATCATTTGAAGGTCCTGCTTCCTGGGGTCTCCGTCCTGAAGCTGCTTCAGCATTATGTGCGAATAAAGGAGTATCGTGCCAAGCGGGTTGTTGATCTCGTGAGCAACGCCGGCGGAAAGCTGGCCCATCGAGGCGAGTTTCTCCGTCTGAACCAGCCGTTGCTGGGCCTGAGCCAGTTCATTATGGGAGCGTTCGAGGCGTTTGATTAACCCTTGAAGCTCGTCAACCAGGTACGGCAGGCACATCTCCGGCTCGGCCAGCCCCTGGCAGACCGCAATGGCTTTCTCGCGGCAGGACGGATATCCGCACGCTCCGCAGTTTAGCTGGTCGTCCGGGGAGAATTTCTTCATCAGCTTGAGCGTTTCCTCGACGCGATCCTTATCGGGGACCTGGAGGGCGACACTCGGTTTATGGAACTCCCGGCCAAGGTCAAGATCGCTGAATGCCGCCATCCCTTCGACAAGGTCCTTCTGCGTCACGTAACGATTTTGATCGTTAATGTAATCGGCCAGGATTTCCTTGCGCGCGAAGACGCTCAGATCGTTCATCATCTTCGGGCCGTTGATACAACCCTCGCAGAGCAGTATGTCGAAGAAGCGCGCCTTGCCCTTTCCGCGCTGAAGCTCGTGCAGTGCGTCAAGCGCGCGATCCTTACCCTCGACAACTATGATGTTATTCTCAAGAATGTCCGTGCTAAGCCCGGCGCTTCGCAACAACCCGCCCGAGATCGGGAACGACCGTCCAAGCCTGCACCTCAGCCCGTCAAAACCGCTGGGCTGGAGATCGTTCAGCGATACAGACGATTCGCAAAACATCCTCAGGAGTTCTTCAAACGTCAGAACGGCGTCAACCGCGCCCGCCACGCACGGATCACGGATTTCATCCTTTTTGGCTATGCACGGCCCGATGAAGACGATGCGGACGTCAGAACCATAGGCGCGCCTGATCACCCTTGCCAGAGCGATCATCGGGGATACTATCGGCGCAAGATACTCGCGTAGGGCGGGCATGTATTTTTCAACGTATGCCACGATTGCCGGGCATGGCGTGGCGATCACCGGACGTCCCTGCCGCTGCGCCGACTCGAATAGCCCGAGGTACTGCCTGCTGGTAAGCTCCGCGCCGAAGGCCACCTCCCAGACCTCCGCGAAGCCCAGCCTGCGAACCCCGGCGATCACGTTGCCGGGGTTCACAGGATGGAAGGCGGCCGGGAATGAGGGAGCGATGCAGGCGAAAACCGGGCGTTTGCCGTCAAGCATCTCGCGGACCTGCCGGGTGTTGTCCTCGATAAGCTTGGCCTTCTGGGCGCACACCTTGACGCAGTTTCCACACGCTATGCATCGCTCCTCAATCACCGTCGCCTGACCGCCTTCGACCTTGATGGCCTTGGCGGGACACTCGCGAACGCAGGTGTAGCAGCGTTTGCACTTCTCGGGAATTGTCGAGACTATTCCCATCGTCCGAATTTACACCTTCGGCCTTGCCTTGTAGTGCGTATGGAGGAGGTGGTGCGATTTCTCGCCCAAAGGCGCGCCCAGAAACTCCTTGTAGATCTGCGCGATTTCAGGATTGTTGTGAGATTTCCGCAGCTTCTTGCCCTCGTCCTCCTTGTAAATGGCCTTGATGCGGGCCATGCGAACCTCGTTCGTGGTCAGGCGCGGCTGGCCGCCGCCGCCGATGCAGCCGCCGGGGCAGGTCATTATCTCAATGAAATGGTAGGCCTTCTGGCCGGACCTGACCAGTTCGATGACCTTCCTTGCGTTGCTCAACCCGTGGGCGACGGCGACGTTCACCGTCACGCCCTCCAGGAAGGACCACGCCGGGACTGCGCCCTCGATCTTCACGGACGCCTCTTTGACGCCTTCAAGCCCGGCAACCGGCGCGACGTGGAGGTTCTCGAACGGGAGTTCCCTTCCCGTGACGATCTCCCATGCCGTGCGCAGCGCCGCCTCCATCACGCCGCCGGTATTGGCGAAGATGTCCGCCGCGCCGGAGGACATTCCGAGCGGGGAATCCATCTTGCCGTCCGGCAGAGAGGCGAAGTCAATGCCGGCCTGCTTGATCATCCGTCCGAGTTCCCGTGTCGTAAGCACGACGTCCACGTCCCTGACGCCGCTATCATTCATCTCCGGCCTCTGGGCCTCGAACTTCTTGGCCGTGCAGGGCATGATGGAGACGACGAACATTTCCTCCGGTTTCTTGCCGATCTTGTTCGCGTAATAGGTCTTGGCCACCGCGCCGAACATCTGCTGCGGGGACTTGCAGGTCGAAATGTTGGCCAGCATGTCCGGATAGAAGTACTCGATGTACTTGATCCATCCCGGCGAGCAGCTTGTGAACATTGGCAGGGCGACCTGCTTCTTGTCCACCAGGGCATTCTTGAGCCGGGTCAGCAGTTCCGTGCCTTCCTCCATGATCGTGAGGTCGGCCGTGAAGTTCGTGTCGAACACAGCGTCGAAGCCCAGGCGGCGCAGAGCCGTCACCATCTTGCCTGTTACGAGCGTTCCGGGCGGGTAGCCGAAGCATTCGCCCAGCGCCGCGCGGATGGCCGGGGCGGTCTGCACCACAACGTGCAGCTTCGGATCGTCCAGCGCCTTCCAGACGTCGTCCATCTGCTCGCGCTCGCTTATCGCGCCGACGGGGCAGACGGCGGAACACTGCCCGCACTGCACACAGACGACCTCGTCCAAGCCGCCGCAGAAGGCGGGGCCGACGACCGTCTTGAACCCGCGATTCTGCGGGAACAACGCGCCGACGCCCTGCGTGTTGCAGCAGACCGTCACGCACCGGCGGCAGAGGATGCACTTGGCCGTGTCGCGGACAAGGGCCGGCGTCGTCTCATCAGTCAGACGCGCGCTCTTGGCGCCCGTGTAATGCAACTCGCGGATGCCCAGTTCCCGGGCGAGGGTTTGCAGTTCGCAATCCTCGTTGCGTTCGCACGTCTGGCAGTCGCCGTCATGCCCGGAAAGGAGCAGTTCGACGACGGTTCTCCGCGCGTTCCTGACGCGGCCGGTATTGGTCCGGACCTTCATCCCCTCCCCTGCCGGCGTCACGCAGGACGCCATAAGGGTCTTTGCGCCCTCGATCTCGACGATGCAGACCCGGCACGCGCCGACGGCCTGCACATTCTCAAGGTAGCAGAGGGTCGGAATCTTGATTCCGGCCTTGCGGGCCGCGTCCAGCACGGTCGCGCCCTGCGGCACTTCAACTTCCGTTCCATCTATCATCAGCTTAGGCATCGATTGGTTTCTCCTAACGGCTCAGCTTTTCTCTCGGTAGTCACAGCGCAGGCAACGCGCCGCTTCGCGAAGCGCCGAGCCTTCGTTGATGGAAAGCTCGACTTCGGCGAAATTGCACCTGCGTTTGGCGACGGGCAGCGCCCGCGCTTTCGCTCTGCCGTAATTTACAGGATCCTTGTCCGGATCAAAGGCGGTGTCCGATTCCTGTTCCTCGCGCCAGAACGCATGCTCCTCTCCCGTCAGGAACTTGTCTATCCCGACGGCGGCCTTCTCGCCCGCGCCGACGGCCTCGGTCACCGAAGCCGGACCCAGCACGGAGTCTCCGCCCGAAAACACCCATTCCACGGAAGTCTGGCAGGTTACCGGATTCGCCTCGATGTATCCGCGCTTGGTCAGTTTCGGATTGTATCCGTCGGCGAGATCGCCGGGATCCAACTGCTGCCCGATGGCCGCGATCACCTGATCGCACTCGACAACAAAGTCGGCGTCCTTGCCCGCCACGGGTTTCCTTCTCCCACTAGCGTCGAACTCGCCCAGAGCCATCTTGCGGCATTTGACTCCCGCGCAACGGCCATTCTTGACGACGACTTCGACAGGAGCCGTCAGTTCCTCCAGACGGACGCCTTCCGCCTCAGCCTCGGCGACTTCCTCGGCGTAGGCCGGCATTGCGTCGCGTGTGCGGCGATACAGGACGGTCACCGATTCTGCGCCCAGGCGGTGCGCGGTGCGCGCGGCGTCAATCGCTGCGTTCCCGCCGCCGATGACGGCAACGCGTTTGCCCGTCGGGGCCGTCCCGCTGACGTTGTATTGCCTGAGGTATCGGATCGCCTCCGTGACTCCCTCGGCCTCTTCGCCGGGTATTCCGAGGCGCGAGCCTTGCGGCGCGCCGACGCCGATGAACACGGCGTCATAACCCTGGGAGCGAAGCCCGCTCAAGGTTATGTCCCGGCCCAGCTTTACGCCGGTCTCGATCTCGACGCCGAGGCGTTCGATCATTCGGATTTCCCGGGCAAGCTCCTCTCTGGGAAGCCTGTAGGCCGGGATGGCCTGAACCAGCATTCCGCCGGCAACCTTCTCAGACTCGAAAACCTTCGGACGGTAGCCCATTCTGGCCAGGAAGTAAGCGCAGGAAAGCCCCGCAGGACCGGCGCCGATGACGGCTATCTTCCTGCCGGCGTTCTCCGCGTTCTCCCGCACTTCCGGCAGTTGCATGGTCACTTCCTGCTCCGCCATGAAGCGCTTGAGCGCGCGGATGGAAACCGGCTCGTCCAGCATCGAGCGGCGGCACTTGTTCTCGCACGCGTGGAAGCAGACCCTCGCGCAGACGGACGCGAACGGGTTGCGGTTGCGGTGCAGCCGCAGGGCCTCCGCGTATCTCTTCTCCCCGATCAGGGAGACGTAACCGGGAACGTCCACTCCGGCCGGGCAGGCGTTCTGGCACGGGGCGCGAACCAGCGCGTGGCACACGCCGGCAGGGCACTTCTTGTCGCGTATGTGGGCGACGTATTCGTCCCTGAAATGTCTGATTGTTGAGAGGACCGGATTCGGGGCCGTCTGGCCAAGCCCGCAAAGGGCCGTATCCTTGATCTGGTTGCCCAGTTCGATCAACTTCTCGATGTCCCCTTCCTCGCCCTTGCCTTCGCAGATGCGGTCAACGATCTCCAGCATGCGCTTCGTGCCGATTCTGCAGGGCGGGCACTTTCCGCAGGATTCATCCTGGACGAAGTCAAGGAAGAACCGCGCCATGTCCACCATGCACGTGTCCTCATCCATCACGATGAGGCCGCCCGAACCCATGATCGCGCCAAGCTCGGTAAGCGACTCGTAATCAACGGGGACGTTGAGGTACTGCTTCGGGATGCAACCGCCGGAAGGTCCGCCGATCTGGGCGGCCTTGAATTCCTTTCCGCCCTTTATCCCGCCGCCGATGTCGTAGATGATCTCGCCCAGGGGCGTGCCGACCGGAACCTCTACCAGGCCGGTGTTGTTCACCGCGCCGGCCAGGGCGAAGACCTTTGTCCCCTTGCTCTTCTCTGTCCCGAAGGAGGCGAACCAACCCGCGCCCTTCAGTATGATCACCGGAACATTGGCGTAGGTTTCGACGTTGTTTAACAAGCTCGGCTTGCCCCACAGACCCTTAATCGCCGGGAACGGCGGGCGCGGGCGCGGCTCGCCGCGGTTGCCTTCGATCGAGGTCATCAGCGCAGTTTCCTCGCCGCATACGAATGCGCCGGAACCCATTCTGATCTCGAGGTCGAAGCAGAAGTCGGTCCCCATGATGTTCTTGCCCAGAAGACCGTATTCCCTTGCCTGTTCGATGGCTTTGCCGAGTCTTTCAACCGCAAGCGGATACTCGGCTCTTACGTAGACGTATCCCTGGCTGGAACCGACCGCGTATGCCGCGACGGCCATGCCCTCGATCACGCTGTGGGGATCGCCTTCCAGAACGCTGCGGTCCATGAACGCGCCGGGGTCGCCTTCGTCGGCGTTACAGATGACGTATTTGACGTCCCCCGGAGCCTTGCGGGTGAAGCTCCACTTCATTCCCGTCGGGAAGCCTGCGCCGCCGCGGCCTCTCAGCCCGGACTTCTGCATCTCTGCGACGACCTGGTCCGGTGTCATCTCCGAGAGGACTTTCGCCAGAGCGCCGTATCCGTCTCTGGCGATGTATTCTTCGATCTTGAGCGGATCAATGATGCCGCAATTGCGCAGCACGATCTTTACCTGTTTATTGAAGAAGCGGATGTCGTTCATCGCGCTGACGGCTTCTTCGGTCTCGACTTCCTTGTGGACGAGGCGCTCGACGACACGCCCCTTCAGGAGGTGCTCCTCCACGATTTCGCGGGCGTCCGAAGGCTTGAGGTCCTGGTAAAAGACCCCGTCCGGATAGATGAGCGCCACCGGTCCGACGGCGCACGGTCCCAGACAGCCCGTTTCAACCACCTTGCATTCCTGCCCGAGTCCCTGCTTGCGAATTTCGTCCTGCAGAGCGGCGCTTACCTCGAACGCGCCGGAGGCGACGCACCCGCCGCCGGTGCATACAAGGACGTGAATCCTAGGATTGCTCATTTGTCATTCCTCTCCCATCTTCCTCAGGTTGTGACCAGGTACTCCGCAGCCGGTTTGCCGCCGAGCACATGTTCCTGAATGATCCGTTTGACCTTGTTCTTGTCCAGCTTCCCGTAGACGAACTGCTTTCCTGATTCATCGCAGTAGGTAAGCATCGGCTCCTGGTCGCACAGCCCGGCGCATCCGGTCTGGCGCAGGACGACCTTGGTCTGTGGCGTCTTGGTCAGTTCGTCCATGAGGCAGGCCAGCACGTCCCTGGCTCCGGCGGCAATGCCGCAGGTTCCCAGATGCACCGTCACCTTCTTTCCCTCCTCGTCGCTGCGCAGGTTGACTTCCCCGCGCGCTTTACGCTTGAGGGCTTCCAGGTCCTTAAGGCTTTTTATTTTATTGTCCATCATCATCCCTCCTTGCCGGCGTCGGCGGATTCCGTCCGGTATTTGTCAAGGACGGCCCCGACCTTGGCCGGTTTGACCCTTTGGTGAACGTCGTCGTCAATCATGATCGTCGGCGCCAGGCCGCACGCCCCGAAACATCGGGCGATTTCAAGAGAGAAAAGCCGATCCGGCGTGGTTTCTCCAACGTCTATGCCCAGTTCTTCCTTGAGGGCCTCCAGCACGAGCTTCCCGCCTCGGACGTAGCAGGCGGTGCCCATGCAGACCCTGACAAGGTGCTTGCCTCTCGGCATGGTCGAGAAGAAGGAGTAGAAGCCGACCACTCCCGCGACCTCGCTGTAAGGCTTGTCCAAACCGAGGCTGATCCTCTTGAGCGCGCTCTTCGGCAGGTAGCCGAAGATTCCCTGGGCTATCTGCAGCACCGGAATCAACGCGCCGGGTTTTGCCTGATAGTCCTTGATGATTTCATCAAGCCGGCCGAGCAGTTCCTCTTCGCTCACCTCGCCGGCGCACGCACAGCATTGCGACTTTTCCACCATGTTGCTTCTCCCTCTTGACGGGCCGCGGCTACTCGCTGACGCTCAGGTCGGCCAGCCCGGCCTTTATCCTTTGTGAAACGCACCTTGCAACCGCCAAGCCGTCCCTTTCGGGGGCCGGAAACTCCTCGGCCACCTCTGAGACGGCGATGTTATGCTCCTTGCCGTTTGCGCTGATCCTGCACCTCAGGTCCAGCTTGGGATTCGTGCAGACGACCGATGAGATCGTCAGCGCCAGGTCTCCCAGCGGTATCCTGTCCACGTGTCCGATCTGCATGACGCCCTCGACTGCCAACCCGCCGAGACGGGACCTTCTCAGCATGAAAGCGCCGCCGGCCGCCTCCACGCTGGCCCGGAAGAATCCCAGGCCCAGGCCTGTCTTCTTGCCCGGCTTGGTCGTGTAGAAGGGATCGGCCGCCTGCTCCGGCGTCACGCTCAATCCGGGACCATTGTCCTCAATCGTCACCTTCAAGGTCCCTTCCGCCGGAGACTCGTCAATCGCCACGAAAACCGTGGAAGCCCCGGCGCGGACCGAATTCTCTATCAGGTCAAGAATGTGCAGCGACAGGTCACGCATTGCGAACTCTCCTGCCGCCCGAGCGGCGGATCGCAAGGACCAATTCCTCGAACGACGGTTCAGCCATCTCCAGACCGCAGAACCGCGAGCCTATGTCCGAAAGGTAATGCCCGTCCGACGACTCCAGCACGGGCAATCCAAGGTCTTTGAGATCAAATCCCAGGGCGGGCGCGTAGGGCATCGGGGCGAATTCAACCGCGTCGAATCCGGCGTCCGCCGGAAAGACTCCAAGCTGGCTGATGACGCTGTAGGATGGACGGTTGATGTGCGCCGCTATCGCCAGGCCGCCGTACCGCTTGATCAGAGCCACGCAGGCGTTCAGGTCCAGGGCGCAGGCCATGTGCAGGACCTTGCGCTCAGCGCCTATGATCGCGCCTTCCGGATCCATCAGCCTTTGTTCGCCGAACCGGGAGTCCCTGCCGTCAACCTCCGGAAGCGATTCCTGTGCCTCCCGCGCCGCGCCGCAGGCTGCGGCGGCGTCGGGGAAGAGACCCGCCACATGGACCTCCTCGACGGTCGTGATCTCGATGCCCGCTATCACCGCAAGTTCCTCGCCGGGGAGCATCGCAGCCGCTGCTTGGACAGCCGCCACGTTTCCAGCCGAGTTATGATCGCACACGCCTATCATCGCAAGTCCCGCATCAAGCGCCGCCCGGCAAATCGCCGGCGGGGTCATTTCTTCCGACGCGCACGGCGACAGCGCCGTGTGAACGTGCAGGTCTGCTGCGAAGACCTTCACGCGCGGTGTCCCCGCAGTCCGAGCTTGTAGAGCTTTCCCGCGACGTCGAAGGTCGTCTCCTCCGTGCCGTAGAGGGGGATTCCCTCCTGGACGGCCCGCTTTATGACGGTCTCGTCCGGACGTCTGCCGGAGGCGAACACCACTGCGGAAAGGTCCACATTTGCGGCGACCGCAATGACGTTCATGTGGACCTGTATGGTCACGAGGACTGCTCCGGCGGAAGCGCCGGCAAGCACGTCGCTCAGAAGATCGGATGCGTAACCCCATTGAACGTCCGTTACGGGGTCGGGCTTGATCTCCGGCGTCAGGTTCTTGAGCTGTAGTTTCTCGGCGATTTCAATTAGCTTCACGGCGAACCTCCGTATCTTTCAGATGCGGGCATTCGGACAGGACCGCTCTGCCGAGAACGACGTCCTCGGCAAAGGAGGCGCAGTCCGGCGCGCCGCATGCGGCGCAGTTCTTGCCGGGCAGGCTTTTCGCCAGCCGGTCTATCCCGCCAAGTTTCTCGATCGCCAGTGCCATGTCGTCGTCCAGCCTGACGCCCCGGCGCGGGGAGAAGGACTTCTGCCTTCTGAATGCGGGCACGGCGCGCCCGCCGGTTTCAGGCTCCGGACTCCATCGGCATCTGGCGACGAAAGGATTGACAAACAGCAGGGGCGATCCGAAACACCCCTGGTCGCAGGAATATAGCTCCAGTATGGAAACATCCTTCAACCGCCCGTTTTCAAGGCTTTCCAGCACAGACTTGACGTGCCGTATGCCGCTCACTTCAAGCCTGCCGGGAGCGTCGCTGCCGGCCGCCGGGTTTTCCATGCGAGCTGAAGCCGCGCTCCCATTCAGGGACGGGCGCGCGGCCTGGCAGACGGCGGCTGGCGTCAGCATGTTTTCAGCCGGCAGTCCCAGACGCCGCAACGCCGTGGCCTGCGAAGGACAGAGGACGGCAAAAACGCTTCTCCGGCCCTTCGTGTCCATCAAGGCTGCTTCAAGTGGCGAGAGGAACGGCGCAAGATGACCGATCAATGACGGAAATCTGAATTCGATCAGGTTAACCACCGCAGGGCAGAAAGGCGCGATGACCGGGAGATTCCGGGCCTCGCTCATGGCGTATCGCGCCACGGCCTTTCTCAGCGCGGCCTCGTAACCGTCGCTCACGATCAGGTCGCGCACCCCCTTGTCCCGAAGGGCGTTCCTGAGTTTCTCTGCCCCGACGCGCCCCGGAAACTGGGCCAGCAAGGCGGAGGGGGCGACAAGTACGCATTCCTGCGGCAGTTCGTCCGCGGCGCCGTGAGGCAGCGCAAAAACGCGCTGGGGACATACGGCCATGCCCTCCGCGCAATCAATGCAGAGATGTTCAAGAAGGCGGGGTTGGTTGCCGCGAACACGCAGGGCATGGGTCGGACAGGCTGTGACGCACCGCAGGCAGCCGTTGCAGCGCTCCTCAATGACGCGTACGGATGCATGTCGAGCCTCGGCCGGCGTTTGCGGAGTAAGAAACACGCGGAAGCTGACCTTGGTGCCGACGCCCGGTTCGGAGGATATCTCGAAATCATCCGTATTCTTGAGGATGTTCGGCAGGCCCATTCCGGCTCCGAAACCCAGTTCCCTGGCCTTGGGCGAGGCGGTCGAGAACCCTTCCTGCATGGCGCGGTCAATATCCGGAATGCCCGGCCCGACGTCCGAGACAAGGACGTCAACCTTGTCGTTGTCAATCGCGTATTGCATGGTTCCGGATGTCGCGTGAATGACCACGTTCAGTTCCGCTTCGTATGCCGCTATGACGGCCCGCCGGGCTGCGTCCGGACTTGCCCCGATGAGCTTCAGCTTTCGCTTAAGCTCGCCGGTCGCCGATCCGGCGTTCTCAAAGTCGCCGCCCGCAATCGGACAGTTGCCGGTTGCAACCTCGGCCGTCATATGCCTCCAGACGAACCTGAAAAAAGACCCGTCGGAATTACGCCCTGAACATGCTTACGAAACGCCTGACGCGCATGTTCAGGACTTGCCTTAGAGCAAGCGTAGTGCCAGTATGAACGGATTATGGACGAGTCTGACATAAGTTCCTGTACGGCAATGCGTTACATTCTGAAATGGTATTGGGACACTCTCATACAGGTTGGGCTGCGCCTTGCCTCAATATTGCTTCAAAGCTTAAAGCCTTATCGTATCATATTGTTTTTGAGTGGCATATGACTTGTGTGCATAACTCTCCCGTGGGCGGCGGAGATACGCGCATCATTCGCGATAATCGTCCCTACTGAGACCGTACTTCTTCATCCGCTCGTATAAAGCCCTTCGTGAAATTCCCAGCGACAACGCGGTGGAGCTTACTTCCCCATTATTTTCCCTCAGGGCAGATGCGATGACTGTGCCCTCGGTGCGCTCCAGTTCGGAACGCAGTCGCCCGGTCCCCGGCGGAAGAGATAATAACCGTGCCGAATCGTCTCCGCCCTCCTGGATGAACGCCCCCGCTGCGCCGTCCCGGGCCGTTATGACCATCCGCTCAATGGAATTCTTCAGTTCCCGGACGTTTCCCGGCCAGTTGTAGCGCAGCAACTCCCCAAGCTCGGTTTCAGTCAAATGGGGGACCTGAACGCCGTTGCGTTCCGCCGAACATCGAAGAAAGTGAGCAACCAGCAGAGGGATATCCTCGCTGCGCTCCCTCAATGGAGGCGTCTGGATGTTCAACACCATGATCCTGTGATAGAAATCCTTTCGCATCTCGCCCGATCTGACTTTGTCCTCCAGGTCTTCCTTGGTGGTGGCAAGAATGCGCACGTCCACCTCTATCGGAATGTCCCGCCCCACCGGGTAGACCAGCCCGTCTTCCAGCACTCTGAGCAACTGAACCTGGGCCTTGACTGAAAGGCTTTCAACCTCGTCAAGAAGGAGCGTTCCGCCGGATGCGGTGACAAGTCGTCCGTCCCGGTCGCTGTCGGCGCCTGTGAATGCGCCGCGCTTGTGGCCGAAAAGCTCGCTCTCAAGAACGCTTCCGGCAAGCGCGCCGGCGTTGACCGGCACGAACGCCTTCCCGGCGCGAGGGCTTTGGTCATGGATCGCCCTTGCGACAAGCTCCTTGCCCACCCCCGTCTCACCCGAAATCAGAACCGGGGCGCGGGAGCGGGCGGCGACTTCAATCTGGTCATAAACATCACGCATGGCTTTGCTTACGCCAACCATGCCGAATCGTCCGTTTTCCTGGTCGGAGATCGCTCCGACCTTGCGCCGCAGGTCCTCGGCCTCCCGGCTCAGCGCCGTCTTCTCCACCGCCCTGCCCACCCCGGCCAGAAGCACGTCGTCATCGAAGGGCTTTTCGATAAAGTCATAGGCCCCATTCTTGAGGCAGCGCACGGCCATTGCCACATCTCCATGCCCCGTCACCATCAACGCCGGATTGCGCAGTCCCCGGCGGCGTATCTCGGCAAGGAAGGCTTCGCCGTCCATCCCCGGCATCTTGATATCCGAAATAACGCAGTCCGCTTCGGACAAGGCAGGCCAGGTCAGCGCGCTCTCCGCCGACGCGAAAAGCTCGACTCGATAACCCCGCAGTCGGAGCATCTGCCCGATGGAGACGCGCGTGGCCTCGTCGTCATCCACAACGGCGATGATCGCCTTGTCCGGATCAGTCTGTCTGGACATCTTCGTCGGCTGCCTTTCGGGAATCTTCCGACTCCAGGGACGGGAGCGCGACAATGAATTTCGCGCCTTGTCCCGGAGCGCCCTTCGCGTCAATCCTGCCGTTATGGTCCCTTATGATACGGTATGAAATGGACAAACCCAAACCCGTTCCCTGCCCGGAAGCCTTTGTGCTGTAGAAGGGGGTAAAAAGCCGCTGGGTATCGCGCGGGTCAAATCCTTTGCCTGTGTCCTCGACCTCGGCCACGATCGGGCAGTCGCTCCCCGGATCAACGTAACTTCTCACATAGAGATGCCGCTTCAAAGAGCCTTCCATGGCCTGACGGGCGTTCGTCAGAAGGTTCAGGAACACCTGCTCCATCCTGAGGCGATCGCCCATGACGTTGGGCAGCTTCTCGTCAAGCTCAAGAACCACCTCCACGCCTGAGAGACGCATCTGGGGCATCAGGAATTCAACGGTGTCCCGGATGACCGAGTTCAGCCCGATCTCGACGAATTCCCTTTCTCCTCGTCGTGTGAGTTGTCTCATCTGGTTGATAATTCTTGACGCCCTGTCAACCTGCTCGGAAATGAGGCGAAGGTTGTTGCGCACGTCATCCCGGCTGCCGATGTCGTGGTCCAGCATGTAGCTGGTGTTCTTTGCGAAGTTTCTGATGCCGGTCAGCGGCTGGTTCAACTCATGCGCGATGCTGGCGGCCATTTCGCCCAGTTCGGCTAGCCGCGTGGAGTGGATGAGTTGCGCCTCCTGCTTCCTGGCCACGTCCAGCAACTGTCTCTGCTTCTGTTCTGCCCGCTTGCGGTCGGAAATGTCATAGGCATTCAGGAGTATGGCCGGCCCCCCGTCGAATTCGGTGAGGGCGGAGGACATGTCCACCCAGACCGGCCTCCCTTCGCTGCCGATGAAGCGATATTCCCCGTGCAGCCCGGCGGCCCCGCTCGTTTTCGTCAGCGACAGGAACTCCGACACGTCCCTGCGGTCTCCCCTGTGCAGCAGGTCCTGGATGGACTTGCCGACGACCTGTTCGACGTTCATGCCGAGCATTTCGCACATGCGGGGATTAATGAAAAGTATTATCTCATCGCGACAGACAATGAAACCGGAACGCGAACTGCCGATTAGCGCCCTGTATCGCTCTTCGGACAGTCGAAGGGCGTCCTGACCGGTCCTGACCTGATCCCTGAGCGTCCCGACGACGAAGGCCACTGCGATGAAAAACATGGTCCTTGCGCTGTCGCGAGCCAGTTCCTCAGTCGTGCCGTAGCCCATAAGGTTGAAGATGATCGCCATGAAGGTGAGAAAGAGGGCGACGGCAATTCCCTTCCTCCCCCACCACATGCAGGAAAGGACAATCGGGATGTAGGCGACGTGGGTGTAAAGCGCGCTGCTGCGAAGCACCACGCGGGAATATAATCCTAGGCAGGCATAACCGAGGATCATTAGCGATATAACGACCATCCTGCGAAACAGAAGGTTTCTCTGAACCATCTCCGCATCGGAGGGATTATTCTGAATGCTCCTGGCTTCTTCCTGGGACATTAGATTGCTGCAAACTTATGGGCTGTTCAGACAAAAACGCGGTGACCGATTCCGCCTCACATTCTACACTTCCGCCCGCGCTCAGGGGAGAGCGCGCTATGGGGGAAGAGCATTAGCCGATGAGCGCATCCATACTACTGCCCCATGATTGCGGAAACCGTCCCCGGGGCCTTCGCATCCGAAGGTTGCGGCGGGACTGTATCGGGAGCGTATGTAGTCGGCGAGAATCCGGCAATGCGTCTCCCCGAAAACCTCGCGCGAGGTCGGAGTGCTGATGACGGTGTTTGTCCAGACGACCATCCTGACGTTCAGCCTCTCCATGTCCGCGATTATGCGCTTTTGCTCATCCTCGGCGATGTTCTGAATCGCTGAAAAGTCCGTCGTCCGGCAGGCATGGGGGCGATCCGCAAGAAACATGTATATCGCATCCATTGGAACGACGAGAATAGGTTCCCCCGGGGCGGAATTATCGGCAATGAAGTGCGTGGCGTCTTCCACTGCTCGCGCCCAACTGCCGCGATCCCGCCATGAGCGCAGCGCCATGACGCGGGCGCGCGGATGCTGCATCCATTCCCATGCGCCCTGCGATTTGTAGATATCAGCCTGGGCGATGTTCAACGCCGCCATGGTTACGGCAAGCAACGCAAGCGCGATTCGGGTTCCCGCCGAACCTAGACGCATCCGTAAAAACGGTCCCGCCAGACGCGACACGGCAAAGACGCACGCAACCGCAATTGGAGGCGCCGCCCAGAAAGTTACGGAGTAATACGCCCCGGCCATGAGCAGCTCATGCCCCCCGACCAGAACCGCAAAACACAGGAAGACGGCGAGGCTGGCATCTGCAGAATCCAATCCGCCCTTCGCGCGGAGCGATAAAGCCGCAAAGGCAGCGACAATCAGTCCGATGAAGAAAATCGTCGTTCCCGCCGTCATCAGCGTCACGGCCAGACCGGTCCACGCCCCTGTCGCGCCCCACCCGGCCCCGCCGGGATTCAACTCGCGCAAGGCCCGCGAGACTAGCGAACCGTAATCCTGCCTGTAGAAACTCAGCCAGGGCAGGCATCGCGGAACGGCGTTGCGCGGCGCGGAGGCGAGCAACGCCCCGTAGACAAGGATGACGGCGGTTATTGGCGCGGCGCATGAAACAACCAATGTGCGATTTGCCGGCAGCGCATATTCCGAATCAGCGACGCGTCGCCGCGAGAGAATCCTGAGAGTCCCGAAGCAGACAAGGCCGAACGCGGCGGCCATGTTGAGCTTGACCAGTCCGAGCATGAGGAACGACGCGCCAAGCCACGCGTATTCCCTCAAGGGATCGCCCTTGCGCAGAATCAGCCGGATTGTCGCGGTCAGCATAAGCGCGACAAAGAAGGCCCCGCCGATATGGTTCCCGGTATGGTAATAGCCGTGGATCGGCCCGAGCAGGAGCCACACAAGCCCGGCGAACAATCCTGCAAACCCGCCGGCGGCGCAGAAACCAAGCCGGACGACGGCGGCCAGCGTCAGAAAACGCATCGCAAGCTCGGCGGCCTCGAAGGTCCTGATGCTCGGGCCGATAGCTTTGAACCAGAGCGCATAATAGGCCGGCATGAGGGGGCCGTACGGCCAGTCGAAATCCCTGAACGCCAGTTTCCCTTCGGAGACCATGAGCGCGGCATGAAGGTCCCGCCCCCGGTCGTTTGTGGAATAGACGACGTATCCGAAGCGATCCCGCTGCTCGACGGCCAGCAGCAGCACGACTGCAAGGATTGAGGCGGGAAGCGCAAACCTGCCCAATCCCGCGCCTCCTCCGGTCCCGGTTGCGTTGGAAGACTCTGAAACCGGTTCAGCCATTTCAGCGCCTTGCCCTCTTGCGCGAACAGAATTCGAGAAATGACTCGCAGGAGAACGTGTTCAGGATATGCCTTGGCGCGCACCATGCCCGCCGCGCCACGCTCACGCCCAGCGGCATCATCGCAAAGTCGTCCGGATGGTGCGCGTCCGTGCCCAGCGAAAGCATGACGCCCGCTTCCATCGCCCGCCGGGCGTTCACGTCGTTGAGGTCAAGCCTGGCCTGATGCGAGTTTATCTCCAGCGCCGTGCCCGTCGCCGCGCATTCCTCAATCAGCCGCCCGACGTTCACGGAATAACCCTCTCGGGAGACGATGAGCCGTCCCGTCGGATGCGCGATGATGTTGACCAGCGGACTTCTCGCTGCTTTCAGAATCCGCTCGGTCATCTCCTCCTCGCTCTGCTTGAAATTGCTGTGGATCGAGGCGAGAACCACGTCTGCTTTCGCCAGAACATCGTCGGGCATGTCCAGGCTTCCATCGGGGAGTATGTCAACCTCAATGCCCTTGAGGATTCTGAATCCCTCCGATTTGGCGTTCAGACCGTCAATCTCCTGCATCTGCATCAGGAAACGATCCGGTGTCATGCCGTTTGCGATTTTGAGGGACTGGCTGTGGTCGGTCACTGCGTAATAGTCATACCCATGCGATCGTGCGAAACCGGCCATCTCGGTGATTGAGCATGATCCGTCGCTGAATGTGGAGTGGGATTGAAGGTCGCAACGGATGTCTTTGATCGTCACGAGGTCGGGCATCTTCCCGCTGAGCGCGGCCTCGATCTCTCCGCGATCCTCGCGCAGCTCAGGAGTTATCCAAGGCAGGCCGAGGGCTTCGTAGACGCCCTCTTCATCGGTCCCGGCAATGGCCCTGTCGCCGTCGAAAAGCCCGTATTCGCTGAGTTTCAGTCCCTTGCTCTGGGCGATGGAGCGAAGGCGCACGTTGTGCGCCTTGCTTCCCGTGAAGTATTGAAGCGCCGCGCCGAAGCTCTCGCTCGGCACGACGCGCAGATCAACCTGGAATCCGTCCGGCGTTCGGGCGCTCGCCTTTGTCTCGCCCGCGCTGAGAACTTCGGCGAACTGGGGAAGGGACGAGAACGCCTTGACAGCGCCGCGCGCTGTTTCCACTCCATCAACGCCCTTGCGCGGCGCAGGAACGGCCAGAATATCCAGGTCGCCTACGGTTTCGCGCCATCGTCTCAGTGAACCGGCAGGCTCGATTTCGGTAAGTTCAATGCGATCGCGGAGTTCTCCGACTATGTCATCGGCAAGGTCCCGCGCCCAGCCAAGCAGGGCGCGCCCGCGCGCCGCGCTGTAAAGATCGAGCGCCTTTCTGATATTCTCAATCTTCTTCTCGCCCATGCCGGGCAGCTTGCCGATCTCGCCCCTGTCCAGAGCGGCATGGAGCTTTTCTATCGAAGTGACGCCCAGCTTCCCTGCCAGCAGTCCGACCGTCTTCGGGCCGACGCCGGAAAGGTTGAGTAGTTCGAGGGTTTCCGGCCTTACCTGCGAGACAAGCTCCTGATGTGCTTCAATCTTCCCGGTTTCAAGATATTCGCGGATTTTCTTTGCTGTGCCTTCGCCGACGCCGGGCACGTCCTCAAGCCGTCCGTCGCCGGCAAGCGTCTCGACGTCGTCGGGAAGGTCTTCCAGAACGCGGACGATCTTGCGATAACTTCGGACGCGAAATTCATTGGCCCCCTGGATTTCCAGAACGTCGGCCATCTGGGCGAATATCGCGGCCAGTTCCTGATTCTTCATGGGCATCTCCCCACGCCCGAGCGATTTAATCCGGCGGCGCTTCCGGTTCAGACGGATTGTTTTCCGGCCCTAACGCGTCGCCGTTGCCCGGGGATTCCCGAAGCTCGGTTCTTTGGTACGCCTCCTCGATTTGCGCCCTTGTGTAGCCGGTGGCGGTTGAAATCCTGGCGCATGCCGCCCCGGCGGCGACCGCCCAGCGCAACGCCTCGGAGCGCGACTCTCCGGTCACCAGCGATCCGAAAAAGCCCGCAAGAAAAGCGTCGCCGCTGCCGACCGTGTTGACGACTTCCTTCTTCTGTAGCCTGCAGACGGCGTAAATGGTCTCATCGGCTGACGCGCAGTAAGCGCCGTTCTCGCCCATCGTCAGTAATATCAGCGGCACTGATGGCAGGAGCTCGCGCATCATGGGTATCGGCGATCCCTTGCCGGAATCGCTCATTCCTCGAAGTTCGGCGATTTCCGTCCTGTTCGGCTTGATTGAATACACGCCGGCATCAACCGCAGCCCGCAGTTCCGGGCCGTGCGTATCCACGACAGTTATCGCGTCGTGCTTCTTGCAGATGTCAAGGAGTTGGAGGAAATCCTCCGTTCTGATCCCCGGCGGGATGCTGCCGCAGAAAAGGACGTAGAAGGATTCGCCGCTGGGATCTCCGTCCTTGCGCGTCATCGCCTTGTGCAGGTGGATTTCGAGAGTGTGACAAAAGGTTTCAAACTCCGCTTCGCTTACCGTGAAACCGCCCTCCCGGAGGTGGGTTTCGCGCCCCAGCGATTCGTCAATCACGGAGATGTTCTCGCGCGTGATCCCGGCAACCGGCGTCAGGCACTCGCTCACTCCCGCGGCTTCAAGATGCCTGGCGAATGTCAATTGCTCTGCCTCGCCGACGAAGCCCAGCGCGGCCACTCCGGAGGTGAAGTGCGACAGGCCGACGGCGACGTTGATACCTTTGCCCGCCGGCACACGGTCAAGAAGCCGGGCCTTGATCGCCCCGCCCGGCTCCCAACGGGCGATTGACAGCGTGCGGTCAAGCGACGGGTTCAGCGTTACGGTTATCAGCATTTATTCATCCTTGACTATGAAACGCCGGGGGCGATACAAAGATGCGGCAACACATTCATTGCCTGAGACTTGCGCGAACCGGGGGAACACAGCAACGTTCTCCGGACCTCGCATGTGGAAACACGCTCCATATGTTACTGATTTTCCGAAATTCTCTCAACCCGCCACATCCCCCTATGGAACTACTGCGCCGCAACGGAAAACGCATAGCCAATTGTAGAAGCGCGGCATGCCCCGTCCCTGCCTCGGCGATTCTGGTTTTTCTGTTGGTTCTGACATCTTTGTCGTCCGGTTGCCGCAAGCCTCCTGCGCCGCCCCCGCCGCAAAAACCTCCCGAACCGGCAGTCAGGATTTCTCCGGACGAGTTCCGCAATCGTCTCGCTCAGCAGCTCGATTCCATGTGCAACGACCGATCGAGCGAGCAGGCCAGACGCTACGCCATTCAACTAAGAACAAGACTTGACTGGTTCTGCCACGTTTGGGGGCAGTGGAACGAGCAGGAAAGACGCGACAGGCTCAACGAACTCCAGGATGAGATAATCATCATCCGCAAGGGCGGACGACCGACCCATGCGCCCGGCGCGCGGGTCATGCTCGGTTACATGTCCCCCATTGACGACGCGCGGCAGCCGTACACCGTCGGCATCCCCGACGATTTCAAACCGGGCAAGCTCTATCCGATGTACTTCGTTCTGCACGGACAGGGCATGTTCAGCCCATACCAGGGCATCCATCTCGACCCCCGCAATCCGCGCAGCATGATCTACGGCGACGCGATATCAGTCGGCGCGCACAGCAGGGGAGGAATGGACTACCGCTACGTGGCGGAGCCGGACACCCTCCGCGTCATCGAGGAGGTATGCAGGGATTATCCGGTGGACCGACGTCGAATCTACCTTGTCGGAACCTCCATGGGCGGGGCCGGCTCTTGGTACCTGGCCACCCGTTTCCCCGACCTTTTCGCGGGAATCGGCCCGATCTGCGGCAACACGGACATAAGCGTCTGGCAGCGGGAATGGGAATGGAAGAACCCCCCCGACTCCCCGATGAATCCCCTGCGCCAGTTCATGCGAATGGACACCAGCGCGGTCGTCTGCGCGGAAAACCTGCTGCACGTGCCCTCAACGGTTTTCCACGGCGCCGACGACACGATTGTTCCCGTTGAACACTCCCGCAGCATGGTGGGGCGACTGCGCGAGCTTGGCTACAACAACAGTTATTACATAGAGGTGCCATTCGTCGGCCACGGCGGGATGGGGGTTGACCAGTCCCGGATGTGCAGGCAGAACGTTCAGCCATACAAACCGGACAGAATCGTCTTCAAAACCGCATGGCTCAAGTATCCGGGAGCGTATTGGGCGCGGATTACAGGAATGCGGCGCGGGTTGCGCTACGCCCGGATTGAAGCAACAGCGGCGGACAACGAAATCGCCGCGGAAACGTCCGGGATAACCCGGCTTGAGTTCGATCTGGCAAAGGCGCCGCTTGATCTCGAACGGCGGATTGCTTGTAGCCTGAACGGAGAGAGGGTCTTTTCCGGTTTCGCGCCGGTCAATCGGGTTCTGAGCCTCTGGATGGACGAGGCCGGACGCTGGGCGGTCGGGCTTCCGCCCGATCCGGGATGGCCCCCGCGCAAGCGCATCAACCTGGAAGGTCCGATTGAAGACGCCTTCATGTCCCGGTTCCTACTTGTCTTCGGCACAACCGCCGAGACCGCCGAGGAACGCAAACTGGTCGAAGACGCGGCTCGGGAATTCCACGGCATATGGGCGAGCCGGTTCGGAGCCGGATGCCGCATCAAGCCGGACAGGGACGTCACCGAGCAGGACATCCTTGACTCCAACCTCATCCTCTATGGAAATCCGCGTCAGAACGGTTTCACGGCGCGCGTGGCCTCCTGGGATGAGGAAACGCGCGGGGACGAACTGGCCGGACGCCTGCCCGTCTACTTTGACGGAGACGCCGTCGTTGTGAATGGGAAGCGATATTCAGGGCCTGACGCGGGCGTGAAGATATGTTATCCAAACCCGCTCAATCCGCAGCGCTACTGCGTCCTCATGGCCGGCGTCACGGCGCGCGGGCTTTACCAGATCAATACGCGCTTCGGCAACTGGTTCGACTGGGTCCCCTACGATTACCGCCAGTGGTTCGACTTCGCGGTCTTCGACGATCGCACCAACGGTTTCTACCCGGAGACTATGCTGACCGTCGGTTTCTTCGACGAGAACTGGCAGTTCGCCCCCGAACTGACCTGGCATGCAGTTCCGAAGTTCAGGGGCGACGTTCTTCCGCGCAAGATCCCCCCGCTGGCAGAGATTCCGACGGACAGAAACATCGTTTTCCTGGATGACGTGAAGCCCGCGTCGGCATGGATGTCCAAAGGTTTCGTGTCCTTCAACCAGGAACAGAAGGGGAGAATACTCGCGCCGGGCGGGATGATGACCCTCAACGGCGTCAACGCCCGGACGCCCGCCGTGATCGAGTATGACCTGAAGGGACAGTTCAAAACCTTCAACGCCGTTGTCGGCGTGGACTGGCCGCCCGGAACGCCCTGCCCCCGCGCCCGGGCGGACGTTGAGCGCGTGGACGCATGGGTCTATGGCGACGACCGTGTTCTCTGGGAAATCAAGGGAATGACGTGGCAGTCGCCGCCGGAGACGGTCAAGGTATCAGTGGAGGGGGTGAAACGCTTGAAATTCAGGACGAGCGGCGGGCTGGACTGGCTGAACGGCAGTTTCACGTGGGGGATGGCAAATGTGGAGAAGTGAGTTGCGTTGCTTGGACGCTCCGGCGCTGAATAATGATTCGAAGGATTGGAACCTGAAATGACCGACGCGCCGAAGTGGAGGAGCGACATCGAACGCTGCGCGATGTGCGGCAAGTGTCGCTCCGTATGTCCCGTCTTTCAGGAAACCGGGGACGAGGCGCTCGTGGCGCGCGGACGGATACGTCTTGCCAGGGCGCTTGCCGAGGACGAGGAAGCCTCCGGAAGGCTGGCTTACGCGCTCAAATCGTGCATCCGCTGCATGAAGTGCCAGGACCAGTGCCCCTCCGGCGTGGCCTACAGGGAGATCATCAGCGGCGCGCGGCGCGAAATGGCGGAGAAGCGCGGCGTCGCGCTTCCGGTCCGAATTGCCCTGCGGCACATTGTCACGCGCCCGCGTGTATTCCGCGCAGGCCTGATGACCGCCCGCCTTTTCCAAAAGCTCCTGCCCGCCGGACGCGGCGGAAATCTCAGGCATCTTCCGCTCTTCCTGAAGAGCCCAAGCTGGGTCCCGGAGGTTGCGCCGCGCTCGGCGGTGGAACTGCTGCGCGACATTGAAAAACCGAAATCGCCGCGCATGAGGGTCGGACTTTTCACCGGCTGCCTCATCAATCACATCTATCCTGAAATGGCGACGGCCGCCGCCCGCGTATTGAAGAGGATGAGCGTCGAGGTCGTCGCCCCGCCGGAGCAGGTCTGTTGCGGAACCCCGGCAGTCTCGTTCGGGGAAGTTGAGGGATTGAAGCGAGTCGCCGGCAGGAACGCCGAGGTCTTCAGTTCGCTTCATGTTGACGCGGTAATAACGCCGTGCGCGACCTGCGGCAGCACGCTTAAGCACGAGTACGAGGACATTCTTGGCAGGAAGGACTGGGCCGGATCGCCGATCATGGACGCGATGGAATTCATATGCAGGGAGGGCAGGGACCTCCTCGAATCGCTGGATGGCGATGAAACAGACAGCGTTCGTTTGACGTATCACGACCCATGCCACATGATCTACGGTCAGGGATTGAGCGCTGAACCGCGCGCTGTTCTGAAACGATGCGGCGAACTTGTCGAGATGTCGGGAAAAGGTAATTGCTGCGGCGGCGGCGGGACGTTTGAGGTTTTCTTCCCCGAATTGTCCGGGAAGATCACGGCCCGAAAGGTCGCGGCAATCAGCGCAACCGGGGCGATGACCGTCGCGACGGCGTGTCCGGGCTGCGCGCTGCATATCAATTCCGCGCTGGCCGCGGCGGGGATGCCGTGCCGCTCCCGACACGCGATTGAATTGCTGGACGAGGCGCTGGAGCGGATGGAACGCAAGGAACCTGCCGCCTCGCCGAAGGCCGATACGGATGCCAATAAAACAGTCCGGACGCTTCGATAAGTCTTGATTGCAGATTTCAACGCTCATGGGAAAACCGGCCATTGCAGCCATCCTTACCGGGATGTTTATTCTGTGCTACGCGGCGCAGTCGCAGGTGCAGCGGCCCTCCCCGCCCGCGCCCGGGCCTGAGCGGGCATTCGCCTTCGATCCCGACCTGTTCACAAGGATTGACCTCTCCGCAAATTCGGGTTGGCTCGGAAGATTCCCCGAGAAACACGTCGCATTCGAAGACTACATGCGTTCGCTCCCGATACGACCAACGCCAGGTCGGAATCGGATTCTGATTCTGCCGATCGGGGATTTCCGGGATTCCGACCGCTATGCCCTTGACCAGACGGCGCAATACGCCGGGCTTTTCTTCCAACTTCCGGTGGAAATTGTTGTCGGTACCGTCATGCCGGACACGGAAAAACGTGTCCGAGGGGACTCCGGCAGAAGCCGGACTCAGTATCGAACCGGACCGTTGATTGATTTTGTGGAAAAGCGCGGACTGCGGAGAAACGCCGTCTGCTGCATCGGTCTGACAATGGAGGACCTATATCCGAGCGAGTCGTGGAATTTTGTCTTCGGAGAGGCGTCATTGATGAAACGGATCGGCGTATATTCGCTCAACAGGTTGAACCCCGCTGAGGACGGCGGCGCGCGGTCCGACGACGCGGACCGGTTGTTTCGGCTTCGCGCATTCAAGCTCATGACGCATGAGACATGCCATATGTTCGGCCTGACTCATTGCATTCGTTACGAATGCGTCGTGAACGGCTCGATCAGTCTTGACGAATCTGACGCCGATCCTCCTTTTCTCTGTCCGGACTGCCTCCGCAAACTTCAGTGGAACATCGGGTTCGACGTTATCGAAAGGTATCGTGGATTGCGTGAGTTCTGGAAAAAGAACGAATTCAAAAGAGAGGCGGAGTGGATGGAGAAAAGGCTGACACGCATATCTCTTGGAGAATAACATTCCAGCGCGACTTCGCACCCGCAGGACGCATCCCCGTACGCAAAGGCTTCATGCCTGTGTATGCGTAGTCCTGTCCGTATGTCTTTGACTCAGGACGGAGACGGGACATATACTCATAACCTGCTAAGGACTCTTTGCGTCAAAAATCATTCTCGAAGGGAGAAAACGACATGGAAAAGACAACGGGGCATAATGGCGGCATGACGAGGCGCGAATTCGTGAGGATGACGGGCAAGGCCTCGCTTGCATCGGCGGCGCTGGGATTCGGGCTTTCGTCAAGGCTGGCCGGGGCGGAGGCCGCCGGCGGCGATACGATCAAGGTGGGGCTTATCGGTTGCGGCGGGCGCGGGACCGGGGCGGTCAAGGACTGCGTCGCCGCCGCCAAGGGCGTCGAACTGGTCGCCATGGGCGACCTGATCGAGGCGAAGGTCAAGGGATGCCGGGAGAATCTGAAGAAGGAACTGCCGGCAGAGGCGATGAAAGTTACGGACGAGACGATGTTCTGGGGCTTCGACAATTACAAGAAGGTCATCGCTTCCGGCGTGAACTACGTGATACTGACCACCCCGCCCGGCTTCCGGCCCGAGCATTTCCGCGCGGCGATAGAGGGCGGCGTCAACGTCTTCATGGAAAAGCCGGTGGCGGTTGATCCCGTCGGGTACCGTTCGGTGATCGAGACCGGGAAGCTTGCCGCGCAGAAAAAACTGGCCGCCGTCGCCGGAACGCAGAAACGCCATCAGGCGCACTACCTTGAGGTGGTCAAACGCATCCACGACGGCGCGATCGGCGACATCCGCGCAGCGCAGGCTTGGTACAACACAGGCGGCCTCTGGCACATTGACAAGACGCCGGAGATGTCGGACATGGAGTGGCAGTGCCGTAACTGGCTCTACTTCACGTGGCTGTCCGGCGACCACATCGTCGAGCAGCATGTCCACAATCTCGACGTAATGTACTGGATTCTCCAGGCGCTGCCGAAGAACGTGAACGGCATGGGCGGAAGACAGACTCGTGTCGAGCCGCATTACGGCAATATCTACGACCACTTTGCGGTCGAGTTCGATTACGAAAGCGGCGTCAAGATGGCCAGCTACTGCCGCCAGAATCCGAATTGCGCGAATCAGGTTTGTGACCGGATCATCGGCACGAAGGGCGAGGTCTACCTCGACGGCGCGCTGGGGGTCATCAGCGGGGAGAATCCCTACAAGTACGAGGGCGAGAACTGGAATCCACAGGTGCGCGAACACACAGACATGATCGAGAGCATCCGCAAGGGCCAACCCCTGAATGACGCGCAGCGGATAGCCGAGAGTTCGTTGATGGCGATTGCCGGGCGCATGAGCGCGTATACCGGGCGGATACTCAAATGGGACTGGGTTGCCAACACGTCGAAGCTGGACCTCCGGCCCGCCAAGTTCGAGTTCGGCCCGCTGCCGGTCGCGCCGGTCGCAATCCCCGGCAAGACGGAACTTGTTTGAGCGGCTACAGCGCTCTAAAACCGGGCGCAGACGACATGAACCAAAGGCAAGGAGATATCATGCCGAAGAAACTTTCCGGATGGCTCAGGCTGCTTGCGCCGGTCCTGGTTACACTGTCGCAGAACGCCTGCGCCGACAGGATCAAGGTCGTGGAAGACGCGGACATTGTGAAAATCACCGTTGCTGAGAAGCCCGTTCTCAGTTGCGTCCGCAAGGCCAACCCCTTCAAGCCCTACGTGAAGGAACTCTTCACCCCGTCGGGATTGCAGGTTCTGCTCGACTCCCCGCCGGATCACGTTCACCACCATGGGCTGATGTATGCCATCAACGCCGCCAACGTCGAATTCTGGGGCGAGGAGGGGCCGGTCGGCTCGCAGGTTGTCGTTAAGGAAGAGCCGGTCGCGCAGTCTATGCGCAACGGACGCGAAGAGGCGACCATCGCTCAGGTCCTCGACTGGCGTAATGCCGAGGGTAAGTCGCTGCTGATGGAGCGTCGCCGGATCACAGTCCGAGACATGGGCGAGACCGGCCCAACCCTTGTTACCTGGGAATCCAGCTTCACCCCCCCGGAGGGAGCCGCTCTGGCCAAAATCTGGGGACGGCATTACTTCGGCATGGGAATGCGCTTCGCGCCGGAGATGTACGAGTCCGGACGATTCTTCAACGCAAGCGGACAGGAGGGCGAGGAGATAAGGGGAACCGAAAGGGTCGCCCGCGCCGACTGGTGCGCGTTTGCCTCGAAGCCGGGCGGGAAACCCGTCACGGTCGCCGTCTTCGATCATCCCGGCAATCCGCGAAAACCCGCCGCGTGGTTCACGATGACGCAACCGTTCTGCTACGTCTCTGCAACCCTGAATCTTTACAAGCAGCGGATGATCCTGAAATCGGGCGAGACGCTGAACGTCGCCTACGGTATTGCGCTCTGGGACACAGAGGCGACGCAGCAGCAGATCGCGGATACGCGCCGGGCGTGGATTGAAAGCGCCCCGGCAATCAAGAATCTCGAGGTATGGGAATCCACGCATGTGAATATCGCGGGGCCGGAATTCGGAACGAAGGTTGACGCATCGAGCATTTTCGGACCCGATTACGCGGCGGCAAAGGCGGTTGACGGACGATGGGCTGTGCGCGAGACCGACAAGTGGAACTCTGCAAACGGGATTATCCCCCATTATCTCAGGTTCGATCTCGGCGTCGCCCGGACGATTGACCGTGTCCGTATCTGGCATGAGGGAATCATGGATGACGGCGATCCCTCCACAACCAGCGATTACCGGTTGCAGCGGTCCGACAAACCGTGGGGGCCGTGGATTGACGTCTGCGATCCCGTTGTCGGCAACGCCGAACCGGTTGCGGAGCATGTCTTTGCGCCGGTGAAGGCGCGCTACCTCCGAATGCTCATCAGCACGGGCGAGCAGAAGGAGGCGACAGCCTTCGGCAGGATTTACGAGATTCAAATCTACAGCCCAAAGGCGGCGGTTGAGACCGAATCGGCGGTGAAGTAGAATCCGGGCAGGTTCAGGGAGGCATTCTGATGAGCGAGAACATGGAAAAAGAGAAAAGTGGAATGACGCGGCGTCAGTTCGTGGCCGGCGCGGCAGCGGTTGCAGCCGGATTCGGAATAGGGCGCAATGCGCAGGCTGGCGTGGAGAGCATCGGCGTCGGCTTCATCGGCGCGGGCGGGCGCGGCGGCAGCCATATGGACTGCATCCGCTACCTTCGCGAAAAGGAAAACCTCCCCGTTGACCTGGCGGCCGTATGCGACATCTATCGCCCGCGAATGGAGGGCAAGAAGTCGCACTTCGGCATCGCCAAGGGTTACATGGACCACCGCGAACTCCTGGCCGATCCGAACGTGGACGTCGTCTGCATAAGCACGCCGGACCATCACCACGGCCCGCAGGCGATTGACGCGATCAGGGCCGGCAAGCACGTCTATTGCGAAAAGCCCGTCACGCACTGGCGGCAGTTCGAAATCACCAAGCAGCTTGCCGACACGGTTGCGGCGTCCGACCGCGTGTTCCTGCTTGGCACGCAGGGCATGAGCGATTCCGTCTGGCATCAGATGAAGAAACTGGTGCAGGAAGACGGCGTCATCGGGCAACCCCTCTTCGGCGAGACCGGGTTCTTCCGCATCGGGGATTGGGGCGAGCGGGGCATGGGCATTGACGATCCGAACGCGCAACCCGGCCCGGACCTGAACTGGGAGGCGTTCCTCGGCGACTCCCCGAAGAAGCCTTTCAGCGTTGACCGCCTGTTCCGGTGGCGGCTTTTCGAGGACTACGCGGGCGGCCCGGCCACGGACCTCTATCCGCACTGCCTGACGCAGGTCGTGGACATTCTCAACGTCGGTTTCCCCGATACCGTCGTGGCAACCGCCGGGATTCACCGATACGAATACAAATTGCGCGAAGTCCCGGATACCATCAACCTGCTCGCGCAATATCCCGAGAAGGTGACAATCGCCGTCCTGGGCACGCAGGCGAACGACCACAACACGACCCCCACCCGAGGGGCCGGCCAGCGCCAGCCCGTCATTCGCGGATGGGACGGCACGTTGACAATAGGCAACAACAAAGAGATCGTTTTCACGCCTGTGCGCGTGAGCGGCGCGAAGGCCCCGCAGACCTTCCCGATTGAACGAGGCGAGAGTCAGACAGAATTCTGGAAAAACCTGCTTGACTGCTGCAAGACGGGAAACAAGAAGACGTGGAGCGACATGGACCTGGCATTCCGCACCCAGACTATCCTCCAGATGGCCATGTACAGCGCGAGAGAAGCGAAGGTCGCCAAGTTCGACCATGGGAAACGAAGCATAGTTCTTTGATCCGCTTGCCTGGAAGTTGACGGCGTAAAAAGGGGCCTCAGCCTTTTCCTCTGGCATGGTTCCGGCGTTCGCAAGGACGCCGGCATGGCGGAATGGGCGAGGATGCTAACAGAGCGGCGCGCGCGGATTGTGCGCCGGGCGGAGAACTATGCCTGGTCAAGCGCGCGGGCGCATGCGACGGGGCAGGAGGATGCCCTGCTGACCCGCGCCCCGGAGCTTGAGGCGGAGATTGGGGATTGGGCGCAGTTCCTGCGCTCGCCGGACGATGAGGCGTGGGCGCGGCAGTTGCAGGAGTCTTCGCGCACGGGGCGGCCGATGGGAAGCGAGTCATTCATCGCGGGGGTGGAACGGATGCTTGGTCGGGAACTGCGCCCGAAGGCGGCGGGCCGCCCGGCAAAGAAAGGGCAGAAGGGGAAATGAAAGATGCTGAAATGCGGTCGCTGTCCCCGATTTTCGGTCTACATCTGGAAGGACGAGAAACACGCCAAGATCGCCCTTGCCGCGCCGGGTGGCTACGTCGCCTTCGCGGGACATTCAAACTTCGGAGTCGGACCGTGGTTCGGTTCCGGGAGCGCGACTTGCCTGGAGGACTTCATGAACACCGCTCATGAGCTTCAGGAAGTCGGATGGGACTACTTGAGGCACCACCAAGGGCATACGGCATTCCGGACCATGCCGACTTACGGCGATGATTCGACGACCACGACGACGTTCGACCCGTGCAAGGATGTTGTGGAGCTTGATGGATACAGGTTCCCGCGTTACACGCCATCGGTTGGCTTCCATCTTACATTCGTGCCGGGACCGGACAAGGATAAGTTCAAGGACCATCATAAAACATGGAAAGTCGGCCCTGTATCAACGGGGCGCAATGGTCTAGTCTGCTGTTGCGGAGCGGCGGATATGCCGGTGCAGAGGTACAGGAAGATTTACCTCCAGTGCTGCTACAGCGGGGAGTACTTCCACGGCGTGTTCAATCACGGCACGTTGTTCTACGCCCTCGGAATGCCGGGGGATGATGCGACGGATCTTCCGCCGTACACTAGCGTTGGTGATAGACGACCAAGGTCAGAAAAGCCGATCCCAGCTTTCATTATGGGCATAATTCAGGGAGAAGACAATGACAGCATACTCAACAGAATCAATCAACCATGGGCGGGTGTCTGGGCAACAGGCGACGGGGGTACGACAGAGACAGACGATGACGTGCAGTACCCGCGATTTCCTATGCATGACTACCGTGAGTTCACGGCGCCTCCTCCTTAGTCTCATTGCGTTCGGCCTATTGCTTTCCGGTATAGACGCCGGAGACCGACTGCCTGCTGAATCGGAGGACCGCTGCGATGTGCTGGCCCCCCTCATGCTAGTCTGGGAGAACCACAGCAATCCGGACAGACTATCCGAGATATTCGGCAGCGTGAACCTCGATGATCCTCTTGTTGCTGAGGCCCTCGTCCGAGACATGAACATGGGGAGAATGATAACTGCGAGCTTCATTCTGTGGGGGTATCGCGCGAAGGGAATGAGTCTTGTAGTTGGTGTTCTGCACAGGATTGACGGCATCGCTCTCGATGAATTGGGTGGCATTGGTAGGGTGGGCGCCATAGAGTGTTTCCCGAAGTGTTACGAACTGGGATACTTTCCATACGCGTTCCTCAATGACAAGAGCATCGTCCCCTATTCCCCGCCCAATATGGAGGCCCCGATTCAGATCTATGACCAGCGATTCGGCGACAGGGCCTCATATGATTATGTCCATTGGCTGCGGGAAGCTGGAATGGCACCGGAATATATCAGGTCGCCTGGAAATCCGCATGAGTATAGTGTTCCCGACAAAGATGAAGAGCACTATGCCAAACAGAAGGAGTTACATGCCGCGTGGGACAAGTACATTCAGTCGCTTAAGGACTGGGGACACGAAAAACGGTTTGACCTGCTGCACAAGCAGAGGAGCTTCATCGTCGAACTGATCGAGACAGACTGGCCGGCGAAGCCGGACGCTGCCGGACCTGCCGACGGCGACATTGTAAAGGTCTTCGCGTCGTGCGCAGACGGAACGCTCAAGGGAGACGCCCTCAAACGCGCCTGGAACCTTGACGATCCGGCGGTGGCGTCTTTCACGCGCCGGCAGATGAACGAGCCGGGGGACGCGGGGCACGATCAGGTGCTATCAAACATATTCACCGCCAACGGCCCGCGCGGGATGAGTTTCATCATAGCCAACTATCACCGCATGGACGCGGACGGCCGCGCCTGTGTCATCCGCATGATGCGCGGCTTCGACTATTTTGAGTCGTGGCGCGTCTTGGCAGCCTTTCTGGGCAAGGCTGGCCCGGCGGAGCAAATCCAGGGCGGCATGAGGGTGTGCGACATAGCGTTCAACGTCCTGCTGGAGAAGCTCAGGGCCGACAAGCGAGCGCTGGAATCGCTTAAGAGCGCGCAACCTATCACTCCGGAAACGGCAATGGCCGATAGAGACGCCCTCGTCGCGGCGGCGAAGGCGTGGTGGGAGACGGGGCAGGACGCGCTGCTTGACGCCAAGCCGAGTTTCATTCTTGAGCTTGTCAAAGTAGTTGCGGAAAGAACAAGGCGCACCAATGAGGCAAGGGATGCCTATAGGTCAGCCTATGGCTTGGATACCATTCGTTCCGTGTCGCGCACAAGGAAGATCGAAGCGTGGACTCGTTATCTTCAGGAGTTCGGGGACAGGGGGTACAAGGTGGAGGTGGCGCGGGCTCGTTTGACAATTCTGCGCGGCGCCGCGGGCGGGGAAGTCGGAAGCGGCGCAAGGAATCCCAGCAAGCTGACGCTCCAGCTTGGCAAAGGGGTCGGGATGGACCTGGTCTTGATTCAGCCTGGCGAGTTCATGATGGGAGAGCAGTCTGGTCAAGGTAACGCGCTGCACAAGGTTCGCTTGACCAAGGGCTTTTATATGGGAATACGGGGACAGCGACCGTATATCCTTCTTGACATCCATCCATCAGCGCCGCTAGCCTGATCTGCATGGCCAGGATCGCAAGAGCCGTCGCCGTCGGCATCGCGCACCACGTCACCCAGCGCGGCAACTTCGGCATGGACGTCTTCGAGGACGACGACCAGCGCCGCCAGTAT
>JAKLEA010000049.1 GCA_022711755.1 Planctomycetota bacterium | reverse complement strand
CGGCCGGCGCTTCGACGCGATCTGGTTCCGCCGCACCGAGCCGCTGCCGCCGCGCGCCGTGCTCGCCTACCGGCCGACCTCGAACGACTGGAACGGCACGCGCCGCGTGCAGCTGATGATCGAGCACGCCGAGCAATACCTGGACGCCTTTGCCGGGGCGGGCAGCGACTGGATCACCGTTCATGCCGAGGCGGCCGGCCACCTTCACCGGACGCTCGCGCGGATTCAGGAAATGGATATTCGCGCCGGTGTTTCCCTCAATCCCGCGACGCCGCTGGCGCTCATCGAGCCCGTTCTTCCGGATATTGACCTGCTGCTCATCATGACCGTCAATCCCGGCTTCGGAGGGCAGCAGTTCATCCGGACGATGCTGCCGAAAATCCGCCAGGCGCGGGATCAGATCGATCGACTGTCCCGTCCGATTGTGCTGGAAGTGGACGGCGGTGTCACGCCCGCAAACGCACGCGAAATTATCGAGGCCGGCGCGGATGTTCTCGTCGCCGGCGCAGCCGTTTTCGGCAGCGGGGATTACCGGACCGCCATCAGCGCTTTGAAGGCTTTCACGGCGCAGTGATCAGGAGACCTTTGCCGCAAGCTTTTCCTGGACCGCCTTCGCTTCCGCGACAGTCCGTTCGAACAGTTCGGCCACCGTCGGCTCATCCTTGACCAGACCCATGACCTGTCCGACCGGTAGGATGCCCTTCTCCACATCGCCGTCTTCGGTGGCCAGCTTGAATGCCTTGAACCCGTTGGCCATGTAGGCCATCTGCATCGCATTCTTCCAGCCCGAGGCCAGAATCCCTACAAAAAGCTTCAGGTAGGGCATGTTCATCTGCGCGGCGACTTCACGGGAATTGACGAGGGCGGCGGGGAGATCGAGCCCCCTCCGAATGGCCTTTTCCGCCGCGTCCGTCTTCATGACCCGGCAGAATATGCCGTCAACGCGTTTCGAATACAGGGTGTCCGTCACGTCCTTTTCCAGGGAGAGCTTCTTGAAGTTGCCGTGCAGGGGGCTTTCCTTCGTGGTCATGAGGCGCGTGCCCATGGCCACGCCTTCCGCTCCCAGGGCAAGCGCCGCCGCCAGCCCCCGGCCGTCGGCAATGCCGCCCGCGGCAATGACGGGGATCTGAAGGGCGTCCACGAGGCTTGGAATGAGCACCATCGATGTCAGAGCCTCGCCGTGCGCCGCCGCTTCGTTGCCGGTGGCGATGACGCCGTCCGCTCCGTAATCCTGCGCCCGCCTGGCGTGGCGGGCATTCACCACCGTGGCGATCACCTTTCCGCCGTACTTGTGCGCCCCCTTGACCAGCCAGTCGCCCTTGCCCAGGGCGAAATTGATAACCGGCACCTGCTCCTCCAGAAGCACCTTGGCGTTCTCCGCCGCGCCGGGCATGAGCAGTGTGGCGTTGCAGCCGAAGGGCTTGTCCGTGAGTTTCCGGATCTCCTGGATCGCCCGGCGCGTCTGGGGAGGATCCATCGGACCGGTGGCCAGAATGCCCAGGCCGCCGGCATTGGAGACGGCCGCAACCATGCGGGGCACGCTGATCCAGCTCATGCCGGAAAGCAGAATCGGGTACTTGATGCCGAACAGTTCGGTAATTCTTGTTTTCACTTAAAAAAATCTCCTTATGGATTGATTTCAAAGTCCTTTTATAAATGATTTCGAGTTCTTGCAAAAATCATGTGCTTCCGACGGTGCGACTTCTTTCGCCGGTCTTGCGCTGCTTCGTGCTGCCGAAACCCTCTCATAACAGGAGCAGGCAGGGCTGAAAACCCCGCCTGCTCACGGAATGGCGCCTTGAAGACCCTGAAAGCCGGAATGCTCAGGCCTGCAGCGTCCGGCCGATGGTCATGATCTCCGCTTCCTTGGTCCCCTCGTAGAGTTCGAGGATTTTGGCATCGCGGTACCACTTCTGAACGGAATACTCGTCAATGTAGCCGTAACCGCCGTGGAGTTCGACAGCATTGTTGGCGCAGAAGACCGCTGTCTGGCCGCTGTAGAATTTCGCCATCGCCGCCAGATGGTAGTCCGGCCGGCCCACGTCGACCAGCCAGGCCGCCTTGTAC
>JAKLEA010000048.1 GCA_022711755.1 Planctomycetota bacterium | reverse complement strand
AAGGCGCCGGCCTGTATGGCATAGCCGAGCGCGGGAAGCGCTTTCCAGGCCACGGCCCTGCTCGGTGCCTTCTCGCCCCTCTTTACCGTCTTCGCCTTCGTGCGATGATGCGCCCCGGTCCCACCGGTGCACCCTGACGCCACGATCACGGCCAGTATGAGGAACGGCAGGGCGCGGCAGAGTCTTTCGGGTCTTATCGACCCGTGATGGCTGGAAACATCCGTCATCGGTCCGAGCAGGGCTCCGGATCATTGCGGTTCCGCAGCCCCCCTGTTGCTGGAACGGGCGGCAAAGCCGCTCGGGTGAGGTGGAATGGACATGGCTTACCGCCTGCGGACGACTCTCGTCGGCAGCAGCGGAACCGCCGGTCACCGGTTGATGCGGCAATGCTGTGATACCATCGGATTGTGCCGCGCCATGCGGCGATTGAAGACCGCAGAGCCGGCGGTCGATGCCCTCCTGATCCTTGCGTTGAAGAAAACGCAAATCGCCTAACCGGCGGCGGATCGCATCCGGCAAAGCCGGATGCGTGGACTAATCATCACGCAGCAGTGTCACGGCCATGCCGTATACGGAGGCAAAAGCCTCGCTCGACTGGATGAGACTGGTCAGGGGAAGCATTTCCGTCACCGTGGTGTAAAGCTTCTGTTCGTAGACGATGCTGCCCAGATCCACCGAGCGAATCATGAGGTACTTGTCGGCCACCATCTGGATTACCCGCCCCGCCCCTTTGTCCCGGTTCGTTCGCACCATGTTCGTAATCACGAAGGGCTGGATTCTCCGGATTTCTCCCTGCAGCGCGCTCATGGCCTCTTTGCCGTTCAGCTCCTCAACGATCTGCAGAAGTTCGCTGACCGTGCGCACCTTGAGCTCATTGTTCGTATCCATGGCCGTTTTGATGAGGCTCTGGAGCGATGACTTCTGGTTGACCAACTGGCTCAGTCGCCGGTACATGGTGTTGCGGATGAAGGCATAGGCATTCTGGATGGAAATCGGCTGCGGAATCAGGACAACGATTTTCTTGTCGGCAGCCAGAAAGAAGTCCAGCACATTGTAGGATGTCCCGGCGCCCAAGTCGATAATGACATAATCGGCGTCCAGCCGGGAAAGGTTTTGGATGAGCTTTGCCTTCTGCGAAACGTGGATGTTGGCGAGGGAAAGAATATCGCTGGCGCCGCCGATGAGACGAAGGTTCTCCAGCTCCGTATCCAGGCAGATCTCTTCCAGGGAATCATATCGCCTCGTTACAAAATCATTGAGCGTTCTCGGCGGATTTTTGATCCCCATGAAGGTATGGAGATTCGCCCCGCCCAAATCGGCATCCACGAGGATGGTTTTCTTGCCCATTCGGGCAAACCAGAAGGCGAGCAGAATGCTGACGGTGCTCTTTCCGACACCGCCCTTTCCGCCGCCGATAGCCACGATCTTTGGATGAGATGCCACCAATCACTCCCGTGCGTTCAAGCCTTATGCGTCACCCGCGCGATGCCTGCTTCAACTCCTGGGCTGGGACTCCCAAAGGTAGGAAATAAAATCCTGGGCTTCTTCGCCGACATAGCAATGCTTCTTCAGAAAAGCGAGGTCGGCGTTCGTCATGTCCCTGAACTGAATACCGGCAATCACAATCGTTTTCCCCTCACGCACAACTTCCCGGCACCAGGCGATGGTGCCGAAAAGATGCAGGCCTACCTCCACCCTGGGGACGCTGATCAGCACCTTGACACTCTTGCCGATAATCTCTGTGGGAGGTCCGGTCAGATATTTTTCCCCCAGGCTGATGCACGCCCCGCCCAGCGAAATGTCCTGGACGGATCCCTTCAGAACGAGCGGACCCCGGTTCGGATCGCTGCCGAAAATCTTCATATCGACCTGCGTCTGGAGATGAAAACGGGCAGACTTGCGGAATTTCCGAGCCCCTTCCTTCTGCGCATACAAGCGTTGGGCTTTGGTCAGTCTGATCAGCAGAATTTTGACGTTCGGATACTCTTCGCAAAGGTCCATCAGCTGCGCTCTTGAAACCTTCAGCAGTTCACAGGCGCCAACCGCCTCAAACCGGGATGCGGACACCTGCTGATCATCAAAGGGATAAATATCGCCGAAGTAGTTGGCCTCCGCGCTTTGCG
>JAKLEA010000047.1 GCA_022711755.1 Planctomycetota bacterium | reverse complement strand
ACCGCTTCGGGTGGTCAAAATCGTGAATCCAAGGTTACGACTACGAAAAGGTATGATCTGGCTTTACATCTTACTTACCAAGCGGATCATGTCCTTCTCCTTACCGCCACGCCCCACCATGGGGATGAAGACAAGTTTGCCCACTTTCTGAGGCTGATCGATCCCGATCTTTTTCCCGAACCGCACCGCCTAGGTAAGCAGGCCTCGGCCATTCGTAAGGATGTCTTTCGCCTCGGAAAGGACTCGCCCTGGTGTCTGCGCCGTCTGAAGGAGGACCTACGGGATGCGAACGGAAAGCGGCTCTTTCCGGACCGGCACACGAAGACAGTAACTTTCCGCCTGAATGGTGACGAGTACACGCTTTACAAGAGCGTCACCGCTTACATCAACGAATTCATTCCCCAGCAGACGGGGCAAAGACGTTCATCGGCGGCCCTGACGCGAACCGTTCTGCAACGCCGATTGGTGAGTTCCACTTGCGCCATCCATGAATCGGTGAAGCGTCGATTGAAAAAACAAGAGGATCTCCTGGAAGAGCTTGAGGGGCTCACTCCCTCACAGCGTGCGAAGCGATTGGCCGCCTTGCAGGGACGGCTTCCTGATGCCGAGCAGGACGAAGATGATCTTGACGACGCAGTCCGCGATCAATTGGCTGATGAATACACGGCCGCACTGGAACTTGAGCAACTACGCGCCGAAATCTCCGCCCTCCAGGAATTGGTTGAGAAAGCCCGACGTGTTCGAGAAGACGCAAATGATTCAAAACTGGCTGCATTGAAAAAGTGCCTTGGCGAGGCGCAGTTCCTTGAGCTGAAGGATGGACGGGGGAAGCTCCTGATTTTCACGGAGCACCGCGACACCCTGGGCTACGTGCGAGATCACCTTGAACGGTGGGGTTTCAGCACCTGTGAAATCCACGGCGGCATGAATCCCCATGAGCGCAAACGGGCACAAGAGGTCTTCCGAACCGGAGCTCAGGTATGCATTGCAACGGAAGCCGCAGGCGAAGGCATCAATCTCCAGTTCTGTCATCTGATGATCAACTACGACATGCCCTGGAACCCGACGAGGCTGGAGCAGCGATTGGGCCGCATCCACCGCATCGGCCAGGATCGGGACGTGTACGCTTTCAACTTTGTCGCCACGGATTCTGAAGACGGCCAGCCCATTGTCGAGGGTCGGATTCTCCACCGCCTTCTGGAAAAGCTGGACCAGATGAACGAGGCTCTTGAAGGTCGCGTATTCGACGTGATCGGTGAGGTGCTGTCACTGAATGACGTTAATCTCCCCGACATGCTTCGCGATGCGGCTTATGACCCGAGGCGGCTTGATGAGTACCTCGATCAGATCGATCGCATCAATCCGGCCAAGCTCAAAGAATACGAAGAAGCCACGGGCATTGCACTTGCGCGCAGCCATGTGGATTTTTCAGCGTTCCAGCGCCGTAACCTTGAGGTTGAGGAGCGCCGGCTCATGCCTCGCTACGTCGAAGCCCAGTTCGTCTCTGCCGCCAGGGAAGTGGGCTTGCGGGTCGAGCCGAGAGCCGATGGCTTATGGCGTATCGAGCATATCCTGGCGGATTTGCGCTCTGAACGACTCCGCTCCGTTCAGAAGGTCGGAAAAGCGGAATCGTCCTATCGAAAGATTACCTTCCATAAGCACCACCTTGAAAAGGACGCTCACGTTGATGCGATATTGATGGGGCCGGGACATCCCCTCTATGCGGCAGTAGACGAAAAACTCAACGAGCGCCTGGCGGAGTTGGTCGGCGGCATTGGTTTTTTTGTCGATCCCTTATGTAAAGAACCTTACCGCATTCACCTTTTCGAGATATCAATACGCGGCAAGGACTCGAAGGGAAGCGACGTTCCGCTCTACGGCGAGCTTGTAGCCGTTCGGGAGGAAAGGGAAAATTACGAAGTAATCCCAAGCGACATACTCCTTAATCTGGCGGCGCATCCGCATCCGCCGCAGGAGATCGAAGCAACTTCCATACAAGGTGCCACTGATTTCCTGAAACGTACCTATCAACTCGAATGCCGCGCCCGTTGTCAGGCAGAGCGGCAGCATTTTGCCCAAGTCTGCCGGGAATACCTGGAAAAGTCGTTTAAAGCCCGGATCGACCGGGCTCAGGAACGGGCCATGCTGCTTGCAGCGGAGGTCTTCTCAAAGCCAGAATATAAACTGCCTGCAGATGAGGCCAGGAAATACGTTGATGAGCTTCAGCGTGCCCGTCAGGAGCGCCTCGATGGCCTGAAGCGGCTTGAGATTGCCAGGACGGGTCCGGTCAAGCATGTTGGGACGGCATTC
>JAKLEA010000046.1 GCA_022711755.1 Planctomycetota bacterium | reverse complement strand
ACGCAGAGCAATGTGCTTGTGGGATGCTGGAACGAGAACGACGGGAGCCAGTCGGCGGGCAATCCTTTCAGCGACGGGGTCGAAAGCGGGAATCCATACGCGCCTGCGGGTTTTGCCGGAACCGCCAAGCTCGTGAATGTTCACGTCGGGGGAACAATCGGGACATCCGGCGCGGGAGTGGGACAATGGGCCATCGCCTCGAAGGACATGGGATTGTGGCGGGAGGACCGGCTCTCGGCGCAGCCCGATTTTGTCATCCGCAACGGCTTGACGTGACGCGGAAATGGGGTAATTTGATCGCAAGTAACGGTAATCCGGGACGTTTGATAACAGTGATGCGCGGCATTAAGGAGCCGATGCGCGATGAGATCATTTCACAATTTGATTCTTGCGGCGCTGATGGCGGCGGGTTGCTGCTCCTGCGCCGGGGTCGCGGCTGACGACGCCGAACTTCAAAGGAAACCAGAGATGAAGACAAAGCCGATTCCAGTGATTCTCGATACCGACATCGGAGACGACATTGACGACACGTGGGCGCTTGCGATGATGCTCAAGTCGCCGGAATTGGACGTCAAAATGGTGGTTTCCGACACGGGGGACACGGTCTACCGCGCAAAGATTATTGCGAAGATGCTTGAGGTCGCCGGGCGGACTGACGCGCAGGTCGGCGTTGGGATTCCATTCGAAACGCGAACGCGGCGTCCTCAAGGGGAGTGGGTGGAAAAGTACGACCTCGCGTCTTATCCCGGCAAGGTGCATCAGGACGGCGTGGGGGCGATGATTGACTTGATAATGAAGTCTCCGCAGCCCGTGACGCTGATCTGTATAGGCCCCGTGCCCAATATCGGCGAGGCGCTGGAGCGCGAGCCGGGGATAGCGAAGAACGCCAGGTTCGTCGGAATGCATGGTTCGGTCTACAAGGGTTACAACGGCGCGGCGCAGATAAGCAAGGAGTGCAACGTCGTGAACCACACGCCCGCGTGTCAGAAGGCGTTCACCGCGCCGTGGGACGTGAAGATAACTCCGTTGGACACCTGCGGGCTTGTCGTTTTGAAGGGTGAGAAGTATCAGACCGTGCGGCGATGCGAAGATCCAGTGGTGAAGGCCCTGATGGAAAACTATCGCATCTGGCTCAAGAACAACAAGCTTCCCGACAATATGTTCGAGGAGAAGAGTTCCGTCCTGTTCGATACCGTCGCGGTGTATCTGTCGTTCTGCGAGGATCTGTGCGTCATGAAGGACCTGGGGATTCGCGTGACGGACGACGGCTATACGGTTGTGGACGAGAAGGCGAAGAAGGTCCGGGTTGCGACGGATTGGAAAGATATGGGCGGTTTTGAGGACCTGTTGGTAAAGCGATTGACGGGGAAGAAGTAGACAGGAAGTTCAATTCAGGCGCAGGTTGTGTACGGCCCAAGCCGCATGTGCCGATTCGCGGCCCTTTGTCCTGTTCGTCACTGCTTGCCCACTTGCTGTTCCGCGTGTGCAAAACCTCAGACCTTCGGTCTTGCGGTTTCGCACACCCTATCCTGCGGTTTCGCACACCCCACGATTTATTGCTATTCTTTGTCGAAGAGCGAGCGCCATGCGAAACCGGCCAGGACTGCGCCCAGCAGCGGCGCGGCCCAGAAGAGCCAAAGTTGCGAGAGCGCCTGACCGCCGACCATAAGGGCGGGTCCGAGGCTGCGCGCGGGATTGACCGACGTTCCGGTTATGGGAATGCCGACGATATGGATTATGAAGAGGGCCAGGCCGATGGCGAGGCCGCCGAAGCCGGGGGCCGCGTCTTTTGCCGTCGCGCCGAGAATGACGAAAAGGAAGATCGCGGTCAGGACGCCTTCTGCTATGAACCCCGACATTGCGTCATACCCGCAGGGGGAGCAGGCCCCATAGCCGTTTTGCCCCAGACCGTTCGAGGCCACGTTGTAACCGAGCTTGCCGCCGGCGATGAAGAGCAGGCATGCCGCGCCGGCCACGGCGCCGATGCACTGCGCGATGATGTAGGGGGCCGCTTCCTTCGATTTCATCCTGCCAGCCGCAACCAATCCGGCTGTGACTGCCGGGTTGATGTGACATCCGGAGATCGGTCCGATGGCGTAGGCCATCGTCAGAACGGCGATGCCGAACGCGAAGGATATGCCCAGGAAACCGATCTTGTCACCGGCTATGACGGCGCTGCCGCATCCGATGAACACAAGGACGAACGTGCCCAGCAACTCCGCAAAATACTTCTTGGTTTGACCCATCTCCGATTCTCCTGAAAAAATCATAATGTAAGACGCGCAGTTGCGCGCAGCATCCCATCGCATAATCACATTATGCTGAGTTCAGGCGAAAACTACAAACATATTGCTCCGACTGTTGTAAGAGATCACTGAAGGGCGCGTAACCTTGGAGTGCGCAAGCCGTGCTTGCGCCTTGTCGTTTAGCAAGCTTGCTTGCGTGGCATCGGTTCATGCAGGTTCTCACCCCGGCAAGCCGGGGTAGCAGCAGGGCGGCAGCAAGACTGCCGCACTCCAAGGTACGGCCATGATCCCGTCAGTGACCCATTACCGACTGTTGTCTATTAACTCAGTTGCGAAGTCCGGCATGGTTTTTACCTACTGAAAATCGTGGACAGCGACCTTATTTCTGCATCCTTCCTTCACTTGTCCTTCCGCCCTTTCTTTGCCGGGCGGCCCGCCGCCTTCGGGCGCAGCCCACGCCCAAGCATCCGTTCCAGCCCCGCGATGAATGACTCGCTTCCCATCGGCCGCCCCGGGAAATCCGGGAAATCGGGGACGTTACCCTATTTATTGGCATCCCCTCGAAGCTGTAGGTCTGCCCGCCGCGTGTTTTCGCCTCCGCCTGATGTAGAGAACCGTCAGAATGCACGCCGCCAAGGCCGCAGGAATCACATAGCCCCATGTCCGCGACGGCGGCGATGCCGACGCAACCAGTCCCCCCTCGCACGCGATCCGAAAGCCGATGTCATCCGCCCGGTTCTCCGGCTGTTCCCAGGCTGGAACCCATGAGGCCATGTCCCCGCGCTCCGACCACGTGCTCCCACCCCGCACGGCGCGCCTTGTCCCGCTTTGCGGCCCCGTCGGATCAACCGCATCGGGAATCGTCTCAGGCCACGTGTCGTCCCTCCAGTCCCAGCACCATTCACGCACGTT
>JAKLEA010000045.1 GCA_022711755.1 Planctomycetota bacterium | reverse complement strand
GATGACCGAGGAGGAGCGCAGCCTGAAGAAGGAGCTAATGGACAAGGTTTCCGAACTTCAGGACATTGTCGCGACCGAGGAGCGGCATGAGCGGCTGGAGCGCGATCTCCGCATGCCGGCCAACGCTCCCCTGACGCAGCCGCGGCCGGAAGGACAGCCGCCGGAGTCGAGGAAGGAGCGTTTCAAGTCCCTGGGCGAGCAGCTGGTCGCCGCGGTGCGGGCGGCGCAGCCTGGCAGTCCGGTCGATCCCCGTCTCCTGGAGGTCCGCGCCACCGGCCTGAACGAATCCGTGCCGTCCGAGGGCGGCTTCCTGGTCCAGACGGACTTCTCCAACGAGCTGCTCCAGCAGGTCTTCCAGACCGGAATCCTGGCGCCGCGCTGCCGGAGGATCACGATCAGCGGCAACGCCAACGGGATCAAGATCAACGGCGTGGACGAGACATCCCGCGCCTCGACCCGGTCCGGCGGCATCCTGGGATACTGGAAGAACGAGGCCGCGCAGAAGACCTCCAGCAAGCCTGCGTTCCGCCAGATCGAGTTGAACCTGCACAAGCTGATCGGCCTCTGCTACGCGACGGACGAGCTGCTGGCGGACGCGGTCGCCCTCGAAGCGTTCATCCGCGAGGCCTTCGCCGCCGAGTTCGGCTTCCTCCTGGATGACGCGATCATCCGGGGGACCGGATCGGGCCAGCCGCTCGGCATCTTGAACAGCGGCTGCCTGGTAACCGTGTCGAAGCAGACCGGGCAGACCGCGGACACCGTGGTCTGGGAAAACGTCGTGGACATGTACGCGCGGCTGTTCGCGCAGTCACGGCCCAACGCGGTCTGGCTGGTCAACCAGCAGGTGGAGCCGCAGCTCATGAAGATGGCCATGGCCGTCGGCACGGGCGGCGTCCCGGTCTACATGCCCGCGGGCGGGGCCTCGCAGTCGCCCTATGCGACGCTCTTCGGCCGCCCGGTCATCGCCTGCGAGCAGTGTTCGGCGCTGGGCGATGTCGGCGACATCATCTTCGCGGACTTCGGCGGCTACATCCTGGCCGAGAAGGGCGGGATCGAGAGCGCGATGTCGATCCATGTGAAGTTCGACTACGACGAATCGGTGTTCCGCTTCGTCCTGCGAGTGGACGGACAGCCGGTCCGGGCCTCGGCCCTGACCCCGTACAAGGGCGGGAGCGGAGCGACGCTTTCGCACTTCGTCACGCTGGCGGCCCGATAACCTTAACCATCAAGGCCGGGGTTTCGGCCCCGGCACCTCAAAAGGAGGACAGAAATGAATTTCTCACCCGAAACATTCAACATCGTTCAGTGCCTTGCCCCGGCCGCCGCGAGCGTGACGGAGTCGTCCGTTCAGCCCGTTTATCTCGGCAATGCCAACGGGGTGCTTTTCATCATCCAGCACGCCGGGACCAACGACAACGACATGACCTTCACCGTCCACGAGGGTGCGACGGAGGCGGAGGCGCTCGCCGGGACCTATGCGATCTCCGCGACCTTCCCGATCTGGGTCAACTCGGCGACGGCGACCAATGACAAGCTAACGCGCCAGACGGATGCGGCGAGCTATCTGCTGGACAGCGACGCCGGCGGGACCTACCTGATCGCGATCTACATTCCCGCGGCGATCCTGACCAGCGGACGCGATTGGGTGTCCCTGGGGTTCGATGCGGGCCATGCGTCCAACTTCATCAGCGCGATCTCCATCACGGACCAGATTCGCTACAAGCAGGCGACTCCCCCGACGGTGGTTGCCTAAACCCTGACTGGCCCGGACGCTGAACGGCGTCCGGGCCATCTCCAAAGGAGGAAAACATGCCCAGACACTACAATCAGTCAACCAGGGACGTCATCCGGGACCTGACCATCGGGATGCACGTCAAGACAACGGATTCGGTTCTCACGAAAACGCACTTCACCGCGACGACGCAGACGGAGCTGTTCACGATCGTCGGCTGCATCGCGGTCAAGATGCTCTATATCGAACTGACTTCGGCCGCGGATGCCAACGCCACCGTCGTCAAGTACCGGGCGACATTCACGACCCCGGGCATTGCGGTCGCGGACATGTGCGGCAACTCCGGAAGCATCGCGAACCTTGCGGCGCACCGGAAGATCGTGTGGGTGGGCGGCGCGGTGGCCACGGCGGCAGTATTGACGGCATCCGCCGGGATCAATGATGTCGAGGCGGCAGGGAAGCTGCACATCCTCGGCGGAGAGACGGCGGCCGGGGCGAACACCGTGGGGACCATCGGCATGCTGGCATCCACGGCAAGCCAGGCCGGGACCATCACGGCTACCGCGCACCTGTTCTATATCGGGCTTTCGGACGGGGCCTACGCGGAGGCGCTGCTGTAACGGGGGTGCATCATGACAGTCTGTCTCGAAACGATCATTCAGCGGTGGAACGGGCAGGACGGCGATCAGGTCACGATCACCGACGCCCGTGAAGGCTCGACCTTCCATGCCGTCGACACGGGGAGGAAGTACGTCTTCCACGACGGCGGCTGGGTCGAGGATCTGCGCGACATCTATGTTGTCCAACACGTTTAGACCAACAGGAGGAAATGAACATGTACGGAAAAACAAGAGCTGGAATCGGACTTCCGTCGCTCTGCGATGCTGAAGGAATCCTGCTTGTGCGGCCCGGCCTCGAAGACGCGGCCCTTGAGGGGCGTCTTTTCGGGGTCTGCAACCAGGCGGCCGTGGCGACCACGGCGGCACTCACCGGGGCCTGGACGGGGCTTTGCGTTTCAAACCCCTCGGCATCCGGAAAGAACATGATCCTGCACGAGTTCGGGTTCAGCCAGACCGTCGCCGCGTCTGCTGACGGGGCGGTCGGGATCATGACCTGCACCATCGCCGCACCCGCTTCCAACGTGACGATCTACAACCAGAAGCTCGGCGGCGCAAGCTCGTCCATGATTGCGGATGATGGCGCGACGATCGTCGGCGGAGTCCTTCAGCGGGTGTTCGGCGCAATCGGGACCCTGGCGGTCACGGGTTACGGCACGGGATCGCTTTTCGCGTACAAGGCGGGCGGCTCGATCGTCATCCCTCCGGGGTACACGATCGGCACCTACACGACCAAGGCGACCACGGCAAGCCTGATCTTCTACTTCGTCTGGGAAGAGCTCGCCGTTTAACGGGCATTGAAAGGCATCGGGGCGGGCGGTTGACGCCCCGAACAGTCCTTCCCGGAGGATGTGGAAATGACAGCTGGCGAGCCATTTTTGACTTGGAACCTCTTCGCGACGGCGATCGGCATACCCGCTCTTGGCTGGTGGCTGTCGAACCTGATCAAGAAACGCGATGACCTAGCTCAGGAGAACATGCGGATGTGGCAGGAGGGTGCAAAGCAAAGGTCTGATAATATGTGCGCCAAGATCGATGGGCTGGATAGGAGGGTTAGCGCCTTGAGAACAGACCTGTCCTCGAAAGTAGACAACCATATATGCGAGCGCACGCACGGGGAAGTGGATAAGAAGATCGAGAAGATAGAAAGTAAGATCAAGGTGTGGACGTGATGGCGAGCAGAAGCCCATTGGCCCTTATCCCGGAGATGCGGGAACTATACAAGCAGTTCTGCGCGGAGATGGACAAGGCTGGAATATC
>JAKLEA010000044.1 GCA_022711755.1 Planctomycetota bacterium | reverse complement strand
GTTCCACACATATCTTCCTTGCAGATCGTCGGCGCTTGACAGCAGCGTAAACGGCAGCTTTTTCAACGGGCTGCTAGCCATTTCAAGGGCGATGACAATCCCGTTGAGACCGTTTCCTGGAACGACGCGGTTGAGTTCTGCAAGAAGCTGAGCCAGAAGACCGGCAAGACGGTCAGACTGCCTACTGAGGCCGAATGGGAGTACGCATGTCGAGCTGGATCGCAAGAGATGTTCTACTTCGGCGACGACTGGCGGGAGTCTGCGGATTACGCTTGGTTCAATGAGAACTCAGGCGAACGGACACATCCCGTGGGGGAAAAGAAGCCCAATGCGTGGGGACTGCACGACATGCACGGCAACGTATGGGAGTTCTGCTCCGACTGGTACGACGAAGACTACTACGCCCACAGCCCCACTGTCGACCCCAGAGGTCCGGATACCGGTGCTGAACGTGTAATACGCGGCGGCTCGGCGTGTTTCCCATTCCTCTATGGACGCTCAGCGTTCCGCGACGGCAACGATCCCACGAACGCCTACTACCATTTCGGAGTACGTGTCTGCGTTGGGACAGACTAGCCGGGGGGGACCTAACCCGGATTTCTCACAGCGCGGCCAAAGACCCCAACCAAAGTGTGGAGGCGAATGGAAATGGCGTCCGTGGTGAGGTATCAAGTACGTGAGAGATTGCCACTACCTCAGGAGGACGCCATGCGGGAGTTTATACAGCAGAACAAGGGGAATGTCATCGGCACGTTGAGCGGTCTTGACCGGCTGGTTTTCATGCGAACGCTTCGAGGGCTGGCCGTGACGGCGGGGATGATGGACTTTTTGGGGCGCATGGGGGTGTTGCTGAAGGAGTTCGGCAGTTTCGTAGAGGAGAAGTCCGAGCATCTCAAAGAGGCGTCCTGCCGAAGAGCGATCCAATTGGGCCGGCCGATTCGCTATCTGCCATCGGCCCAGACGAGCATGGAGGAGGTGGCGTACGGCATTGCTGAAGAAGACGGAATTACCGAGGGTCTGATCTGCGTACTTACGAGCGTGGAGGTAGCCGAGGAGAAGAAGCTCAGACGGGCCGCCGAGGCGGCGAAAAAGAAAAACTGAATGACGCGCGCGGGTTGAAGCTCAAGGCGGCGCCCTGCATCATCAGGTCATTCCCCAGCGAAGATTCCGGAGACAAGGATAGTGCATCGGGCATGCCTGCAGCACCCGCCCTATTTCTGCAGCAGCAATATCCTGCAATCTCCTGACGGTATCTCGATAACAACCTTGCCATCGTTGACCGGCAGCGCTGCCTGCGTCAGCGCGTCTTTGCATTTCCACCCGCCGCCCAAACGGATTCCAAGCTCAGTCCTGACGCCGACGGGAAATCGCTCTTCGGGGTCAATAAGGTAGACGATGTAGGTAGTCGGCGAGGCTTGCACGACGGAGCAGTAGCAGCCCTTCGCTGTAAACGGCAACTGCTTCTCCGCCTCCCGGTATGCATCCAGAACCGCTTCCCGGCTCGACCTTGGATCGAGCCATTTGTGGTCCTTGACTATCCCATGCCCGTCTGTCTTGATGACGCGCACTGAGTTCGGGACCTTGCCCTTGGGTGGCAGAATGGAGACGAGCCCGAAGAGAGTCTCCGGTATGGTCTGGTCGTAGAAGTGCGAAGAGTTGCAGAGATAGCGGAAGACGTCCTGTTCGGGCGCTTGGACGGACATCTCCCACGAATTCGGACAATCGCCCAGATGCCACCAGTTCTCCTCAAGCGCGCGTCGGAACATCCCCCACTTGTAGCGATTGTCCGATGGAGTTGCGGGGGCGATAACCTGCAGCGCAACGTTCGGCAGGGAGGCGCAGCGCTGAGGTTCGGTGGGAATGCGGACGATCCCGGCTGCGGCGAGCTTGTCGAAAAAGCGCAACGCCTTCATCCTGTCGCCCGACTGGATGTCAATGTCAAGTTGCGATCTCATCGCGCCGAACCAGCGAAGGTTGTGCGCCCATTGCTTCGAGTGCCTGATCTGTCCTTCGGTGTTCTCGCCGTCGAACGCCCACATGGGTTCCAGTTCGAGGTAGGCGCCCCCGGCGGCTGCGACCTCCAGCAGCATCCGGAACCACCAGTGCCCTGGCATCTCGTTCGTCCCGCCGTAGTTCATGTTGGCGTAACCCCAGCTCTGCGCTGACACGCCCCAGTCTGAAGTCACCCCGCCGCACCAGAATCCCAACGTGGTTCCCATGCAGAGACCCTGTGCGCATGGCAGCAGGTTTTCCCACATGGGCACGAAGACGTCCCTGTATTTTGGGTCCTGTATGGCGGCTATAAACTGTTTCTGCGGATCACGGTTGTGAAGCATTACGCCCAGCCAGTAGCTGGACTGCTGGAAGTAGAGGCACTTTTTCCCCCCGCCGACCTCAAGAAGCCTGTCCATGAGGGCGACCAGGTAGTCAGTGTTGTTGTTGGTGTCTACGCTGCATTCGCCGAAGATGAAGCCTCGGCACATCTTCGGGGCGGCGTCCAGAACTGCGAACATCGTTTCCCTGGGCAGAAATCCCAGCCCCTCCGGCCCGGTGTTCTGGTAGAAGGGGACTCCGTTGGCTTCGCACCATTGTGCGACCTTGACGAACAACGGTCTGGACCTTTCCGCCCATTCGGGAACTTCATCCAGCTTCCTGCGGGTCCCGGGGTTGATGAATATCTCGATGTTCGTCATCCCCTTGAAACGGCTCAGTTCCTCTTCCAACTGCCTGAAGGTTTCTTCCTCGTTGCAGTTCCATAGGGCGATTTCCAGAGGCGACATGTTGAGTATCAGGCGGGCCTTCGAGGTCGGGAAGGCGTCGGGGATGTCAAGGCTGGGCACGTGGCGATCGTAGCGGCATTCCGGTATTGGGTGGACGTTGGCGGAAAGGCCATTGGACGTGTCAGTTATCAACCTGATGTTGTCGAGATAGAGCTTTCCGGCAATCGGCTTCTCACCGGCCCGCAGCTCGAACATGAGGCCGCCGGTTCGCCGAAGGTCCATCATTCTGCCAGGATCGGGCGGAACTGACAGGGATATCTCGCGCCATTCGCCGGCAGGGCAGGCGTCAGGTATCGTCCAGTCGAGCCAGCCGCCCGCGCGGTCGAAAATGCGGAAGAGAAGCTCAGTCCCCTTCAGGTCAGTCTTGTAGTGGAAGCGGATGGTTCGATGGGGGGTGAAGTCCTCCTCCTCCATGCCCATGCACATCATGTTGCGGAAGCCGTCCCGGTGCGCGCTGAGGAAGTTGTGCTCAATACGCAGCATCCTGCCCGCGTCTACGCGAACCGGGACTTCGAGGGCCCCCTTGCCCTCGACGCAGTCATCCGTAATCCTGATTAAGCCCGGGGCCAATCCCGCCCAGTCCATTACCTCGTCGCAGGCGCAGATCCGTTCCAGGAAGCGTTCATCTTCCCACTTCTGACGCAATAGGACCGCGTTCTCCGTAACGTTATCCTCGGCTTTCATCTCTGCTTTTGCGGACATCTCCATTCCCAGCATGAGAAGAAGAGCTGTCGCCGCTATTACGGTCCCTATTGATCTGAAGTCGGATTCAACGGATTTCATCCATTAGCTCGCTTTCGGCAGACGTTGTGTCCTAAAGAGGTTTCATCTTGATCGAAAATAACGGGGACAACTGCAATAGACAATATGGTCACATCAGGATTTCCTCTCGCACGATTCTCACCCATGAGACGATGCAAGAGCTTCGGATTCCGCCAGGAACCAGTCTGGCAGTACCGGGCTCTGGACATCGAACCGACCATTCCGGAGGAGCAGTATCCCTTGACCTCGGGACGTTGGATCGCTACTCGATCGCGCGGCTCCATCCGAGTGCCGTCCAGCTCCCGTTCTCGTCAGGTCGGCTTCGCTCATCTCTGCTCTTGCGGTGATTGCCGCCGGAGCATGATCGTCTCCCCGTTGGCGAAGTCGTAGCTGAAGCTTTTCGCGTTGGACGCCACCCGCTCATCGCTGAACGCATCATAAAGGTCGCTAAGCTCAGGAAGCGCAATTGTGCGGGCGCCCGCCCCGTTGGCGTGGAGGGCGATGTAGGTTCTGTTGGCGTAGAAGGTGTCGTCATGCTCGTTATAGACATGAACTCCCGCTGCCCGCGCGATCTCGCGATAGGCCCGTGCCTGGATTATCGGATTGAGGAGGTATATAGACGTCCATGCACTCATTTCCTTGAGGGAGAAGACCACTTTTCCGGTCTCCCGATGCGCCCCCAGGCTGACAGATTCCGTGTCCTCGACGTGGAACAGGTCCCAGCAACGATTGCCGGAACCCAGTTCGGTCACGCCTCTTTCCGCCAGAGCCTGTCCAATCGCGTGCCGTGTGGGAAGCAGGCTCATCTTCGGCTCGACGGCGTCGGCATCCGCTGGAGGGACAATCTCCATATTCGTTGCCTCTCGCATGAGTTTGGCGGATCGCTTGTGCGCGTTGAAGTAGCCCGGGGCGTAGCACCATACGATGTATCTGCCTCCCGACTTGACGCTCCGGTCCAGAAGCGCTCGCTGGGCATCAGTCAGGTTGTATGCGTTCAGGACGACTACCAGCTTGTAGCGACTCATGTCCAGCCGTCCCAAGTCATTCAGGAGAACGTGGTCGGCCGGGGCTCCTATCTTGGTCAGATCCCATTGCGTATTGAGCAGAGATTCGCCGAGAACCGGAGAACGAAAGCCCGCATATGCGCATGACGCCTCGTCCGCGACTACAAGTATCTCGCTGCAGGACCTGCGATCACGGTTGACGGAATCGCCGGCAACGCGATTGAGCCGGCCAACCTCGGCCATAAGTTCAGGATGATCGTAGTAGCCGCCGTGGAGATCGAAGTAGCTCTCATACGCGCCGTTGCACATGGCAAAAGCCAGGGAACGGCGGTACATCCATATGGTCTTCTGCGAAGTGTCCGTAGCCCCGAGCGCCTTCATGTAGTGGGCGGCGTTCGTGCTCCAATCCCCGCCTTCCCCGAGACCCGCCCGCTTCATAACCTCCGACGCGAGGAAGGATACGACGTCATTGTCATGGTACCATAGTTTGTTGTGGAGTCTGACTGAGAAGGCTGGAGAACGCGAGTAGTCCGCTCCCTTCCCAAATGCGCGGTTCTCATAGCTGGCCGTAACGAAGATCACGTCCAGATTCCCGCTCTCGTTGAACCTCTGCAACGCATTGTGTCCGAACTCGGGATCGCCTCTGAACTCATACATGTAGCCGTAGAAGGCCCCGATGATCTTGGATCCCCCTGTTTCCTCCTTTGCGATGCGCGCGAAGTAGTCAATTGTTTCCGGGACTATCTCGTTGTAGAAGAGATAGAAGTCTATGACGTGCATGAAACGCTCCGGGTTGCGGAGCGTTCCCGGACCGTGGTTCTTGCGTTCCTCGGCAGACGGCACGGAGGCGTTGTCGAAAGTGACATCGGGCCGATTCCACGCCTTCCGTAACGACTCGATATCTCGGTACTTCTCTCGAAGCCAGCCCTGGAACGCGTTCCGCGTATGGCGGCTGTATCCGGCCAGTTGATCCGAACCGGAACTCCAGTGGTACCATTCCTCCGTGTCAAGGCCGGATAGGAAGTAGCCGAACATGTGCTCGGCGTAGTCCGATTCCTGAACGTGCCTGATGAACCTGCGCAGGGCGTCGCCCATGTAGTCGCGCCACTTCATGGATACGAGACTCGGGAAGGCACGGTCCTTTGGAAGTGTGGGGTTACGGTTCGGCTCCGCGTATCGGGTCAGGCCGTTGTCCAGCGCCTCCATCTCATCCGGATTGGCGTCGAGCCACCAACGCGGAGTGCCCATGTTGACTCGCGGAATCACGAGGGCGTCGGGATCAGCCTGCAGAACCATGTCCATTCGCTCCTCGAAGCCGGAGTAGTCCCATGTGTCCGGGTCTGGACAGGTGGGCTTGGAATGGCCGTAGTCGCAAGCCGCGACATTTGTATTGAACATGTAAACTCTGACGCCCGCGTCGGCAAACTGCTTGAAATAACGACGGGCAGGCACGTAGGTCTCGAAACAGGGAACTGCAAAGGGCTTGCCATCCAAGGTGAACGTTGGCACTCCTAAGACGTTTTCCACTCTGACGGTAGGGCCCTTCACCGTGTTGCTCATAGCTGCGTCTCCAATTGCCCGTTCGTTTGCGGATACCTTTCTGCTGCATCGAGGAAGGGCGGACAAGGCGACAAGGCTTGTCCCGCAGGCAACCCCTGCGAGAACCTCACGCCTGGATAGCTTTCTAGGAGCAGTATCCACCGTTGCCTATGCCCTGGAACTCAAACCAACTGCTGCAAGACTACGTTTGAAGTGGCGTGGCGTATGGGAGCGTGCGGCGCGCTTCTCCGGACGAGATCATCTTACGCCTGCTCAGCACATCGGGCAATGGACTTTCCGAGAGTCCCCCATCCGCTCCGAACGCGGGTTGCAGGCCGTAACTTCACTGAACCGCCATGGCTCGTGGTGCGATCCCTGGCAGAAAGCCTCTATGTATGGAACCCGGCATGTGGGCCCATGACCTGCTCGCGCGAGTAGGGTCGTATGCGGATCCACATGGGATAGCTTGATAGGCCCAGTTGTTGACCGTAGCCCGCAACCATGCAATGAGATAGGATGATTTCCGCTCGGGATTCCCGTGGCGTCTTAGGTGGGCACTCCAAATCGCGTTGGGGGAGGAACCGGAAGTTGAGACACGCGCCTTGGCGCCGGCGCGTAGCGTTAGGCATCCAGAATGGGCCCATCTGGGCGTCTAGAGAAGACTCTTCTCAGGCTGGGATCTGCCGATTTCTGCCCTTTGAGTACCGTGTTCTTCATCGCGCGCTGATCCAGGGCAGAGATGTCCGCAGTTTCAACCAAGCCGGTGTGTCCTGTAGACTGGATTACGGGATGAGGGAGAAGTTTCTCCATGAGCATACTTTACTGGACGCCGTCTGCCTTTTGGTTTAGCTTCCCCGTCGCTGCAGGTAGGACGCGGACGGGCGACGCCTGGCCCCCTGTTTGACCGGCAGCACGCCACCAGACACACCACATACAAGGAGGAGAACATGCCCAAAAGGTCTCATACCTCCGGAACGTCGGTTCCGTCGTGGCTCTCATCCCCCGCCATGGTCCTCGGCCTTTCATTTGCAGTTACAATACTACCGCTTGCGGTGGGTTGCTGCACCGAACCCAGTCCGGGCTTCTCCTCTCGTTCCTCGGCGACTGGGAACACCTACTGGGTCAACCCGGCCGATCCCCTGGCCAGCGATGATCCGGCTAAGGCTCCGGCCGCACCGTTCAAGACCATCTCCGCCGCAGCCAAGGTGGTCAGGCCGGGTGACTGTGTGCTGATCGCGACCGGGACCTACCGCGAATCGGTGGTGGTCGAGGCGAGCGGAACCGCCGACAGCCCCATCCGGTTCCAGGCCGGGCCTGGCGCCAGGGTGGTGGTGACCGGCGCGGATCGTCTGACCGATCTGAAGCGGGAACCCGGCCCGGACAATATCTTCAGCGTGGCGTGGCCCCACCGGTTCAACACCTGGAGCAAGACCTTCGCCCATCCTGACGACGATTACCACCTGGTAATCGGGCGCTGCGAACAGGTCATGATCAACGGGTACGAACTGCTGTTCGTCCTTGATCGCAAGAAGCTGGCGCGCGGGACGTTCGCCGTCGACCTGGACGGCAACCGCCTCTATCTGTGGCCGCGTAACAATGCCGATCTCGAAAAGACGCCATTGCCTGTCGAGGCCTCGGTCCGCGAACTTCTCTGGGACCTGAAAGGCGACCACCTCCAGGTCGAGGGAATCCTGTTCCGATACGCCTCCAACCGTGCACAATACGGGGCGGTGCAGATCCACGGCAGCAACGTTGTCCTGGAAAACTGCGTGATCGAAAGGGTGAACGCGCTGGGCGCCGATTTCCGCGGCAAGAACGCCGTTGTACGCAACTGCGTGATGCAGGACAATGGCCATGACGGATTCAATGCCTCGGCAGAGCGTTTCCTCATGACCGGATGCCTTGTACGGAACAACAATACCAAGGGCTGGAACCGCGGCTGGAGCGGGGGCGGCGACAAGCTGGTCCTGTGCCGCAACGCGGTCATCGAGAAGAGCCAGTTCCTCGACAACCGCGGGACTGGCATCTGGTTCGACATTGGCAACGAAGATTGCGAGGTCCGCAACTGCCTGATCTCCGGAAACGAGGGCGCAGGCATCTTCTACGAGATTTCATACGGGCTGCACGCCCATGACAACGTTATGGTCGGCAACGGCTGGGGGGACACCTATGGCGACTGGGGCGCTAACGGTGCAATCTCGCTGTCCAGTTCC
>JAKLEA010000043.1 GCA_022711755.1 Planctomycetota bacterium | reverse complement strand
TCCTGCAGCCTGCGGGACGCCTGCTCGTAATCACCCTTCGCGTAAAGCTTACTGACTTCGCTCAGAGCCTTGGACGCATCGTCCGCCTCCGTTGAACGCGCCGGAGCGGCAACAACCGGGGCCGCCACAACCGGCTTCACTTCCGGAGCTTTCGGCTGTTCCACCGGCTTCGGGGCGGGAGCCGCCACCTTGACCTCGGGGGCCTTCGGCTGCTCGACCGGCTTCGGCGCGGGGGCGACCGCCACAGGGGCCGCGGGCTTGGGCTGCTCAACAGGCTTCGGGGCGACGACAGCCACGGGTTCCGGGGCCTTCTTGCTCTGGGCCAGGGCGTCGTCCAGCGTGCGGCGCCATTCCTTCGCTTGGCGGGTCATGCCGGGCGGAATGCTGCCTTCGCGCTTCTCCACGTCCTGCAGCCTGCGGGACGCCTGCTCGTAATCACCCTTCGCGTAAAGCTTACTGACTTCGCTCAGAGCCTTGGACGCCTCATCCGCATCGCTGGATCCGGCCGGGACAGCGACAGCGGGGGCAGCAGCCTTGACTTCCGGAGCTTTGGGTTGCTCGACAGGCTTTGGAGCCGGCGCGGCGACAGCCGGCGCGGCCGCTTTTACTTCAGGAGCCTTCGGTTTTTCGACCGGGACGGCGGGTTTCGCTTCTGCAACTGCCGGTTGCTCAACCGGTTCGGGCGGAACCGGAACGCCTCTGGCCGTGTTGATTTTTACGCGAAGGTCCCTAGCCTTGGCCTTCTGCGTATCGTCAAGGCTGGAGTGGCGCTCCTCGGCGTAAGCCAGCGCCTCGTCAGCCAGTTTATACTGCTTCATATCAACGTACATTTTAGACTCGTCCAGCGCATCAGCGCATTTCTGGCGCGTGACCGCGGGATCCTCAGTCTTCTTGGGGGCTGACGCTCCAGAGGAGGCGCAGGCGTTCAGAAGAACCATACACACAACAAGGGCTGCGGTAACCCACTGACGACGTGTCATCATCGTCCGCTCCTTTCCTCCGGCACGGTTGACTGATGATCCAACCGTCCGTGCGCGCCCGTCGGCATGGGCGCAATATCCCACTATTATTGTTGGGGTTTAAGCTCTTCCACTTCGCCGGGCTTTCCGGATTCCTCATCCGATTTTCCCAGCAGACCTTTTTTACTTTCCTTCGGCTCAGCAGACTTCTTTTCGGCTTCTGCGGCAATGATCTGACTGCCCCATTGCCTCAACCACCGCACTCTGGGCGCTCCATTGCGATCCTGGAAAAATACCAGGGAATCGTTGCCCTTGGCAGGGAATTCCTGCCCCTGAGCCGTTTCCACTATCGTAACCGCTGAGGCAGTCGGAACACACCCCAGCAGTATGCAACCTGTCGAGAAATCCACGTCCATCCGGTTCTCGCCTATCCTGACGCCCCGCTTCTTGCCTCCAATCTCCTGCCCCACGGCGACGCCTGAGAAGGTGGTCGTCACCCACTCTCCCTGTCTGGCCACGCCGCTCGGCATGACCCATTTGCGTATCTTGAACAAAAACTGGTTATTCTTGGAATCGGCCACGGTACACTGGAAATCAACGTCATCCAGCGTTGCGACGCTCAACGGTTCAGATGCCAGGAAGCCGAGAGCCTTGCCCTGACATTTGATCATATATGAATACAGCGTTGCCGGGGCGACCTTATCATCGGCAAAAACGATCCTGGCGCGCGCAAGGGTTACAGGCACTTCAGGTTCTTTTGCGTTTTCCACCACCTTCTTGCCCTTTTCGGGATACCGGATGCTTCCTATGACCTTGAATGACTCTCCCTTTGCTGGTTCGCGTCTGTATATGTCCATCTGGGTGATATTAACCTGTCCTGACTGCATCAGCTTCTCATTCTCAGGATTGGTGTCGAACCCGATGAAGATTCTGTGCAGTTCCGGGGCCGAACCTACCCAGATAGGGGCTTCAACAATGTCTATTGACTGTGCCGGATCAATAATCACATTCTGCACATGCAGGATTTCACCGGAATAGGCCTCAATTTTGACAGTTAAAGGCTTCGCCAGCCTTTCGCGCGCGATTAGAGGCTCCACTTCCAGAACGCGAGGATTATTCATATCATGAACGACGCGAAGATACGGGTAGTTGTCACATTTAACAGTCCCGCGATCCAGTGGTTTCTTGAAGGTGATTTCTTTTTTGAACGGAGGCCGGTTTCCGCTCGGTCGGGCTGGTATCACCAGCGGATCATAAATTATCGGTCTGGGAATATTAAATATCCAGGATGGAAGGCTTGGTATCAGAATCTTTTCCGGCGATTTGCGCCACTCCAGGAGGGATTTGTCATATTCAATGATTTCGGAAGGATCCTGCTGCGGTTTGCTGCGGTTGCGCTTTGTTTTGATGCTCTCCACGTATTCGTCAATCTGCCTTGGTTCGCCCTTTGAGAGGACTTTTCTGCTGGACGTGATGGCATACGCCACGGTCCCGGCCGCCGCCAATACCATGACGATGGCGATGACTTTATCGAACCAGCGGAAAATTGTCTCTCCGACTCCTGATTTCATGTCTTCATGCCGTTTTGAGGCGCTTCCTTAAACAAAGTGAGCAATTCACTCCTTATCACGTTTCTTGCCGAATGTAGCTTTGATCTTCTTCCCCGACTGCGGTTTTGTCGGGCCTGGCGGCTTTGGTCTCGGCGGCGCGCCGGGCGCCGGCGGCTGTTGTGACATCGTCGGGCCGGCATCGGCTACCGCCGCTCCGCCGGGTTTGTATTTTACGATATGACCGCTCAGGTCCACCCTGACCAGATCGTCAATTTCCTCGCCTGCTCCCGCGGCAACATCCGTCGCCCCTGACGCGGTTGTCGCGTCTGCTGCGGCGATCGGTATTCCATCGGGCCTTCCGCTGGCCTTGCGCGAAGATTCCACAACTCCGGAGGTTGCTCGCGATATGCTGATTCCGTCAATTACAACAATCAGGTTCGAGGATGTTAAAAAAGCCTTAAGCGCGTCGGGCAGATTGACATACTGCATCACAATGCTCATCGCAAAGCTTTTTCCGGCAAAGTTTGTGAAATAGGCCGGAGAAAGACGGCTTTCATCAATTCTGTCGGAGAACTGGAGGCTTACGATGCGCAAAATCCTGCGCTTCTTGCCCTCATCGTTCGCCCTCAGCAACATTTCAGTGAAATGCCTGTATAGAACAACATCCTGAGTGGCTGCCAGGCGTTCGTCAGGAGATGGCAGTTTGTTGGGAAAGCTCTTGTATTCATACAGGCCTTTTTCGCCGGACTTCTCAATGCCCGCGCGCAGGAACTCCGCGTCAACAGCCTTGCATTCTGCGTCATAACGAGGCCCCCATTCGCCGGCGTCGGTGATTTCCTTGCCGTCGTCGGGTCGGGTCAGCACCAGGTCCAGCGGCTGTTGCCATGTCAGGAGAAGGTTGCGCGCCTTTGTCTCTTCTTCTATGAGCACCTTCATGCGATCCTCTATGGCCGTCAAATAACTCTGGTTCCACAACTCGCGTTTCTTGGCAATGGCTTCCAGTTTCTCTATGCGCCCCTTGAACTTGTTCTGGTCAGCAATATTCTGGACGGTCAACGGTCTGACTAGAACGATAAACAGCACGACCGGCGGTATCAGCGCCAGAATCGCCAGTATCCAGAATTTGTATTTCAGTATTGTTGAAAGCATTGCCGTCTCGCAGCGCCCCGGCGGGCGTCTGTTATTTCCCAGGCTCCACAACCGGTTGCCCGCCTTCCGCCTCCTTTGCCGGGGCTTCGGTCTTGTTTGAATCCAACTCTTTTGATTCCAGCAACTTGCTCATTTCCTGCCTTATTTCCTCGTCATCCATTACAACGCAGCGGACTGAGAAAACCAAGTGTCGTCTTTCACTGTCGCCGATTTTGACAACTTCGGTCCGAAGTTCCCCTCCCACTCGCCCGATGCGGGCAAACAGGGGGACCTTTTCCTCCGGCAGTTTTATCGCGCGGAGGTTCGAAATCAGTTCGTCAACCACGCTCTCGCGAATTTCAGTGCATTCCACCTCGATATCAAGGCATATGTGCGGTCCGTCCACCAACGCTATCGGCGCAGCCTCAACAGGCTTCCCTTCCTCTGCCGGCTGCTCCGGCGCGGGAGTTACGCCAAGTTCGTCAATGTTGTCTTTGGTCAGGTAGTAGGTTTCAAGTTTCCTGATGTAGAAGGTTGATTTCTGTTTTTTCCAGTCCTGAATCAAACGCGTCAATGTTTGTATCCAGATATCTCTGCGGCGGCCCAACGCGGTAAGGCCTTTTATCGGGGCCTCGGCGTTGGAAAGATTGCTCTTCGCAGTCGCATATTTCCTGTTCCATTCCTCATCTTCCTTGATGGTTTCGCCGCCCTTGTCCGCAACGCTCGCCAGTTGCCTTGCCACACTCTTTTCAGAAATAAACAGGCTCAGAACGATGACGTAGCTCATCGCCACTGCGGCGGCAACCCAGGGCTTTTTCCGGACAAGCTGGACCTCGGTGGTATAGCGCTTTGGCAACAAATTGATATTGACACGCGCGATTCCAAGCCCCTGAGTGCACAGCCCCAGCGCCACGCCAAGACCCACGATGTTATTCTGGAACGCTTCCGCGTCAACGCTCGTCCCCAGACCGATATTACGGACCTCGGAGAGCACTTGAACATCATACAGAAGACTTTCCGCCAGAAACTTATCAAGCCCCTTCATCTTGAATGAGTTGCCGACTGTAAGAATCTTCTCGAACTTCACTTCCTGGAAGAGGGATTTGTAGAACCCCAGTGATCTCTGCACCTCGCTGGTAAGGTTCCTGATCACCGGGCGCATGACCTCAAAGACCTGGCGCGCGTGCTTGGCCTCCGGAGCGCGGAACTTCACCGTCTCTGCCTCCTCAAAGGAGACGTTGAATTTCTGCTGAAGCGCAACGGTCAGGTTGTTGCCACCCACCAGTATCGGGCGCAACCAGAATCGCGGGGGATCAATCACAACCAGATCAGTGGTTTGGGCGCCGAGGTCCAGGACAATCAATGGCGCTTCGCCATAGCCCTCATATTCCGCAAAATTGAAAAGGGCCAGCGGCGACACCTGAATGCCCATCAGGTTCATCCGAAGGGGCTGGAGGTTCAGCAGAACGTCCTCGACCCGCTCGTTCTTGATCGCAAACAGGCCGATCTCAATCTCCTCTCCCTCGACGAGTTCCCTGCGAATCGGCTGATAATCCCACACAACGCTGTCAATGTCGAAGGGTATCTGCTGCTGGGCCTCGTAGCGGACGATTTCAGGAATCTTCTTCTTTGGAACGGGCGGAAGGTTGATGAATCGGCTGAAGACTTCCTGCCCGGGAATGCCGACCATTATGCGGTCGCTCTTGGCAATCTCATTACGCTCGCGGAATACGCGAATGGCCTCCTGGACCTTCTCCGCGTCCTCCGCCTGAAGGCCGCAGGCAAGCTCGGAATAATTAATTACATCAACGGTCTCGACCACCATCTTCGGTTCGCTGCCGCGACCGGGACGGGCCTTGACCGCCTTCAGGCTCCACTTGCCGATGTCCAATCCCCAGACGTGCCGGGCCATCATGCAACCTCAATGGAACATAAAAAAATGGCTTGTTTACGGGTATGGTAATTGCGTCCAAGTACTTGTGTCAAGGTCATTTTGGCTTATTCACGCATATCTAATCCGAATGTCATACCCGGTCTGGACGACTTGCGGACTCCGTCAGGCATCTGAATCTTCCTCCCGTCCGTCAAGAAATCCCGCTATTTGCTCCCCGAGGTCGCCCCGGGCGCGGCACCCTCGCCACTGAACCGGCATTGCCTTCCTGAATATTGAGCCGTAATTCCTCGTCAGGATGCGCTTGTCGGCAACAACGATCACCCCCCTGTCTGTGCGTCGCCTGATAAGCCTGCCTATTCCCTGCCTGAAACGCAGGACCGCCAACGGCAGAGTGTAATCCCGGAAAGAATCCTTGCCGAGCCTGACCATGGCCTCGCACCGAGCCTGGTATACCGGCTCGTTCTGGGCGTGGAATGGCAGGCGCGTGACTATCAGGCAACTGAGCGCCTCGCCGGGCACGTCAACCCCCTCCCAGAAACTGGATGTGCCCAGAAGCACGGTTCCCGGCGTTCTCTGGAAGATCCGGAGCAGGGTACGCGTGGAGCCGTCCCTGCCCTGGCCGAGAATCCACAGACCGCGATTATCAAGCTCTCCTCGCAGCGCCTCGTATGTCTGATTTAATAGTCTATATGAGGTAAACAGCGCCAGACTGCGCCCGCGCGCCGCCTGCACGGCCTCGGATATCGCATCCTGCAGGGCAACGGGATACCCGTCGCCGTCGGGGTCCGGCGCGGAACTGGGCACCAAGGCCCTGACCTGCCTGGCAAAATCGAACGGGGAGCCGAATGAGGCGGTTCTGAGCCTTTCACTCGCCGGATCAAGCCCCAGACGGTTCAGGATGAAGCTGAAATCCCCGTTAAGGCTGAGAGTCGCTGATGACATGACAACACAGCGATATGGCCCATAAAATCGCTCCTTCATGATGTCTGCAAGGCTCAGGGGCGCACAAGATAGTGAAAATGAATCCTTGTTCCGCCACCGGCTGCGCTCAACCCAGCAGACTTTCGTTTCATCCTGCCAGGCCAGGCACTGCTTGAACTCATCCGAGTATGCCTGCAGCCTTGCCGCGATGCCCTGAAGCCGCGTGGCATATTCCCCGATGAGGTGCGCCAGTCCCTGATGATCCTTAAGAAAGTCAATCATCCCCGACACGCGCCCCCGCAGGGCGTCAACAGCATCGCAATGCCGCCCCGCCGCCGCCAGCGCGTTCCTTCCGGCAGACGTAGCCCCGCAACCGGAAGGAATCCGGCAATCCTCGCTGTCCTGCCCCCCGCGCCTTATCAGGGACGCAAGCGAATCGCAGAAATCCTCCCCTGTCTGCTGGACAATACTGACATCCTCTTCGGCGGATCGGATGAGCGCCGTCAGGAACGCTTTCGATTCCGCCGTCGCGCTGTGGCCGGCCGTTTCCAATTGCCGGGCGATTCCCGGCAGCGCGCCGCCCGGCCGGGTCGAACGATGAACATGGTGTTCAAGCGGGCTTAGAAGCCTTGTTAGCTCCGCCCTTCCTCGCCGTATGCTGAAGGCGCGGGTAGCCACATCCTCAAGGTTATGCGCCTCATCCAGCACAACCGAACAGTGCGGCGGCAGGAAGGAATCCTCGCCCGATCCGGCGCTCAACAGCAGGGCATGGTTGACCACCACGACGTCTGCCCGCTGCGCCGAGTTGCGCGCGCGCTGCAGGAAACACGGCGTTTTCAGATAGCATCCCTGCCCGGGACAATCCTCCGAACTGCTGCAGACAAGCTCCTGAACCCGCCACTTTCCGGGCGAGTTCATGAATCCGGAATTCTCCGAAACGTCCCCCGTGTGAGTCATGCCCAGCCAGGCGAGCAGGCAGAGGGCCGAAAGCATTTCGTCCTCGCCATTCAAGTCCGATTCCGGATGCCTCACAGCCTGGAAGAATTTACGCAGACACAGATAGTTGCCCCTCCCCTTCAGGAGCGCCGCCCGAACCGGAAGCCCCAGTCCGTCACGCACAAACGGTATATCCTTCTCATATAACTGAGCTTGCAGGTTTTTCGTATTCGTGGAGACAACGACCTTCTTGCCGATTTCCAAAGACCATAGTATCGCCGGAATCAGATACGCCAGCGACTTGCCGACCCCCGTCCCCGCCTCAACAAGTAATGTGCCGCCATTCTGGAAGGTATCCCGAACGAAAGACGCCATTGCCGCCTGTTCGGGACGCGATTCGTAGCCCGGAAGTGCGCTGGACATCACCCCTCCATCACGGAAATATCCTTCAGTCGCTTTCAGTCCGGGGCCGCGCCTTACTTCTGCGTCAAGCTGGCCTTTAACCACGCTCTCAGGCATGACGGACAGCAGGTCTTCGGGCGACTGACCGTGTCCGAACCATTTTCCGTCCTTCTGCTTCTCAACCAGGCATGCTTCAAAAAGCGAATACAGAGGATGTCGGATTTGCTCAGTGAGCCTTGCTGCCTGAGCCAGCACCGGAAACGAGAGCTTGTCTGTTTCCGATTCCAGGACGCGCCATAACTTCCCCACCAGAATTGCATCGGCCAGCGCGCGATATCTGGGAGCTTCTTCCGGGCTGATCCGCCGGGCAACGCTCTCCAGACTATAATCCTCCATCAAGGGCCATATTGCCTGCGCGAGGTTCTGAGCGTCAATTACATGCCATAATGGATGTATATTGTTCATTTCAAGAATGCGCCTCAGATTACGAGCGTCATAGCAGATAACGGGGCCGCTTTGGACAAATTCCACCCATTTCCCCAAGGAATCCGCGCATCCTGCCGATTTGTCAAAATGCGTCATGGAGACGTTCATGCGGTCCAATAGATATCTTGGGAGTTCTTCCTGCGGGCTGACTGCCGCTGAAAAGCGCTCGCTGACAGCATCCCCATCCAATTTCACCGCCCCTATCTCAACAAGTTCGAGATCGCCGGATCGTCGGGTGCAGAATATGCATTGTGTAAATGTGGGAACAGGCTGCATCTCTGAACTATGCTCATTTCTATCTTTTGTTAGAAGTCATATCGCTGTCCCTGAACCTTGAACCTGTTGAGAATCGGAAGCACGGCAAATGACAGAAGGGAGGTGCAAACGGCCTGAAAAATGGCGCATCCGATCAGAAAAAGAAGGGATATGTCGGATTGATCCGTCCTGACTGTTATAATTTCAACGAATCCGAATATCCCGGCCGCACAAAAAACAATCCCAGCCCTTATAGGCAGCCAGCTTGTAGAGAGATGTGAACAGAACCGGTTGAGAAAGAGCGCCATCACGCAGAACATGAACGCCCCAAGCCCGAACTTTCCGCTGCCGGCCAGGTCCCTCATGAATCCTGCCGCCACCCCGCCTACGGCCGCCCCGAATGGCTGCCCGGCAAGCCCTAAGTGAGCCGCCAGAATTAGCAAACAATCCGGCTTCGTCCGCAGCGCGTCAAAGCGCGGGAAGAAGCTGGTCTGGAGCGCTACGGCAATCAACAAGGCAATTGTGAACCGCCAGACGGACATCGCCCATCAGTTCCTAATCAGCGCTGAAAAGCAAAAATGAATGAGATTTCGGCATGTTATCCGTATGCATCACGCATTCAAAGAGCTTTCCCGGCGCGACGGCGGGTTTTCATCAATCCGATTCGCCCAAAATTCTCTTGATCAGTCTTCAAAAGGACTGATGACGTACTTACCATAGTCCACGCTCGCCGAATAAGTTTCTCCAGCATACGCCCCCTCCAATCCTGCAACCGTCAGAAGCTCCAGGTCACTGAACGGGACAAAGGCAGTTCCATAACCTTCATTCAGGGCGGTCATCACCAAATTGCAGATGATTCCGTTTCCAATCATCTGAGGATGAATGCTGTCCTGGAAGAGATGAGTTTCATCCCTGTCGTCGGGCGTCACCACATTGATTTCCACGCCGCCGACCAACACCGCCGGCGCCTCGTCCATGTCCCGAATCAGCAGCGCCAGGTCAACATACGGAAGATTCCTTTCCGCAGCCATAGACGCAATTCCGACATTTGTCGCGTCAATGGCGTCCATTACGCGCTGTCTGCCCTCCGGCGATGCGCCCAGCGCAATGCGCCCGCCCGGCGTCAGAGTCACGTCGCTGATGCCGCATACGACCATCCCGACCGCCCCGGAACCCATCACGGCGTCAACGGCGATCTCAATATTGCTGATTCTTCCCGCGATGAAAGAGTCGAGCGCCGCCCCGCTCAATGTTCCGGCCGCGATTTCAGGCCCTCTTGTCAAAAAGTCATTCGCCCCGATCATCAGCACGGCAATGTTCACCTTGCCCTCGTCAACCAGATCGGCGACCTGCATATGCTGCTGCTGCGGGTCCAGGAGCGTCTCCGTCCGCGCCCCGCCGACAGCGACATTATAGAGTAATCCGGTCCCGCCGAAGTCCATGCCCCGCAGGTTATACGCATGGCGCAGCCATGTGCCGTCATAATCCGACCCGTCCGTGACACTGTCGCCCATGGCGGCATATTTATAGACAACCGGCAAGGTCGCGACGGGGCCTGCGTCTATGACGTAATCGCCCAAGACCTTCGAACTCAGCCGGTCCTCCCGCCACAATCCCATGTCCTTCGAGGCGATGGCCCATTGTCCCGCTCCCGCGCCGGATGTCCCGATTGTTCCCCCGACGTGAACATTCACGAGCTTGGCGGTTCCGGCAAAACCCGCTGGCGCGTATGGATTCCCGCTTTCGACGCCGTCGCTGAAAGGATTGCCCGCCGACTGGCTCCCGTCGTTCTCGTTCCAGCATCCCACAAGCACATTGCTCTGCGTCACGTTCCCACCGACATACAGGAATCTGAGTTCGACAGTCTTGCCCGACGGCAGACTCCTGACGCCGACGCCAACGTCCGTCTTGTCCATCCCGCCGAGAACAAAGAGATTCGTGATCCCGTCGTCGGCCAGTATCCGCGCCCGCTGCGCCCCGTCCGCGCCCGTCGCCTTCGCAATGAATGTTCCAATCTTCTTCGCGTCAACCATCCCCCGGAACGTCCCGCCTGCGACGTTGACGTTCGAGATCGTCCCGGCGACGTTGATCGCGCCCTCGAGATCGCCCCTCTGCACAATGAGCGCCCCAATCTGCGCCGCCTGCACGGTCGCGTCAAGTCCGTTGCCGGCGATCAGCGTCCCGATGCCGCGCGCAGCCTCGACGACGCCGCCTGTCAT
>JAKLEA010000042.1 GCA_022711755.1 Planctomycetota bacterium | reverse complement strand
AAACTCCTCACCGACAAGTGACGGGGCCATCGCCGAATGAGCATTGCGTTTTCACGACGGAAACTGGAACTTCCCCCCGGGTGGGCGGCGATGATCTTCGCCCTCGGGTTAGCAGCATCAAGCGCGCTTGGAGACCAGAAGATGCAGTGGCTTCGCACGGACGGCATGAGGATCGTGAACGAAGACGGACAGACCGTGTATCTTCGCGGGACGAACTTCGGTTCCTGGTTGCTGATCGAGCCGTGGATTCCCAGCATGATGCCTCGGCCGGACTCCGCCGAACTGGAGAAGGTCGTGTTGCGTTCGGCGCGCAAGATCGGCAAGGAAGAAGAGGCAAAACAGGTCTTCGAGGAGTTCAAGGGCAAGCCGCGGATGAAGGATATGGAGTTCTTCGAGGCGTGGCGCAACCGTTTCACTGAGCTTGCCGGACAGGTTGCCGCCGCCAGGCTGGCGCTGGATGTCCTGCCTCATATAGGGCTGGTGGACGAATCACGCCTCTGGAAGCTTTTTGAGAAGCGTTTCAGCAAGGCGCAGGTACAGGAGCTGAAAGACGCTTTCCGCTCGTCCTGGATCAATGAGCAGGACGTCGTTGCCGTCAAGAACGCAAATATGAACATGGTCCGCGTGCCGTTCTTTTGCCAACTGCTTGAGGATGACGACCACCCCGGAGTATACAGAGACGACGGCTGGCGATGGCTGGATGCAGTGGTCGGTTGGGGCCGCAAGCACGGGGTCTACATCCTTCTGGACATGCACGGCGTTCCCGGCGGACAGAACGACGCAGGGCACAGCGGCGTAGCCATGCGCAACCTGCTCTGGTTCAGGCCCGAATGGCAAGACCGTGCGGCAGCCCTCTGGAAGGCAGTCGCTTCCCGCTACGCTGATGAACCGACTGTGCTCGGTTATGACCTTATGAATGAGCCGTGGGGCGCTCAGACACCAAAGGTTCTCCATGACTTCCACGATCGCCTCTACAAGACCATACGCGAGGTGGATTCCCGCCACATCATCGTCATGGAGGAAGGTTACAAGCAGCTCTGGACATTCCCGTCCCCGGCACGTCGCGGCTGGACGAATGTTGTCTACAGTCTTCACTTCTATATGCCGAGGGACAAGGGGACGCAACCCTTCGAATCCCTGGCCAGGCGCCTCATGCCCCAGTGGTACCTGCTCATGCGAAGCTACAACGTCCCCCTTTTCGTCGGCGAGTTCAGCAGTCAGACGGAGGAAGGCGGAGGGGCTGCGGCCATGGAGATTGCTTTCCGCGAGATGAACAGATACGGGTTCCACTGGGCGCCGTGGACGTACAAGAAGGTGGACATGGACCCACCCCAGAGTTTTTGGGGGCTTTACATGTGGCCGGGCAAGTGGCCGGGAGTACAGGTGAACACCGGCTCCTTCAAGCTCATCAAAGAGGCGATGGCGAGGTACGACTCCGCCAACTTCGTCCCGCACAAGGGCTACCTGGAGGCATACAAACGTCATGGCTGCTCAGCACCCGGGGCCGACGCGGAACTCTTGAAGAACATGGATGCAAGAATCGCTGCCCTCATGCCGGGATTGAAGCGAACGATGGGCGTGACTTTACAGGAGGATGAAGCGCTGAAGACGCTTGCAACGTGCAAGGCGGCAGCGGAGGCGTTCAGGGAACTTGGCGGCGACGGGTCGGAATTCCTCGAGATGGGACCGTTCTATTTCGAGCTTGGCGGGCATTTGCCCGAGGCAGCGGAGAGGGCCGTCATCAGGGAATTCGGCTCGATACAGGCCTTCAGCGACGTGTGGATGAGGTTGAGCGCCGGCATATGGTTTGTCCCGAGGGGGGGAGCCGAGATGACAAGCATTGACGCCGACCTGACGGTCGCGCCGGAAACAGTTCAACTGCTCGCCCGGCTCAAACCAAAGATAGACGCTGCGGCGGCGGAAATGGCCGGCAGGAAGGGACAGTCCGTTGATGTGACGCAACCATAACTTGCCGCTTGCCGGACTTGGTCCGGAGGCGACGTCCGAACCAGCATTCTCAACAAGCAGACTGCCCGTCAACGAACGGGCATCGCACAACTGTTCTGGGAGAGTTGCCATGCGTATTCTGAGACTTATCTGCATCATGGTGATTGGCGTGATTCTGATGGCATTCAGCATCAGAGCAGGGGAGGTTAAGCTTAAAGATTCCCCGAATGTCAAGGACAAGACAACGGCGCAAACCCCAGCCGCTCCGCTTACCAAACAGGGGAAGACCGAGGCATGGCGATTGCCCAAGCATGCCGCCCATTGTGAGATGAAGCTTCTCGACAAGGAAGGGGCGGGGAAACTTTATCAGATCGGTGATCAATTGCTTTGCATCCTCGAAGGGACGCCTGAGGAGATAGGCTTCCAACACGGCCGTCTGCTGGCGAAGAAGGTTCTTCATGTAGCCAAGGAGGGCTACCTGAAACACGCGCTCTACGACAAAGGTTATACACTTGAGATTCTGAACGAACGGGCGGTCAGGATGGAGAAGTTCATCCCGGAGGAATACATCGCCGAAATCAAGGCGATCATCAGAGGCTGCGAAGCAGCGGGTGTCTCCGGTGTCAAGTATGAGGAACTGCGGGCCGGACAGATGGCCACAGAGATGGCCTTCTATAAACCCGGCGAATGGCCGAAGATGTGCACGACATGGGCGATGTGGGGGCGATGGACGCCCGACGGACGTCAGTTGATCGCTCGAAATACGGACTGGGAATTGGAAACCGGCGCCAGCGACGATGCGGTGAACATGATCATACGCCCAAAGGGGCGAAAGGCATTCTTCGCGCCCAGTTTCGCCGGGTGCGTCGGCGCTGTGCTCGGAATAAACAATGCCGGCATTTTCGTTTCATCGAACAGCTCCACTACCTGTGATGAGAGCTACGACGGCATCCCGTACGCCATTCTTCAGCGTCTTGCCCTTGAGAAGGCCTCAACCCTCGATGAGGCCGTCGCCATCATCCGTGACGCCAAGAGAACCATCGGGGTCAACTACCTGATCTCCGACGCCAAGATCCCCGATGCACGAGCGCTTGAGGCCGACGCAACGGACTGTGAGATCTTCGGCCCAATGGACAAAAAGGAGAACAAGTCCACCCTCAGCACGCCCATGCCGGACTGCGTCAGACGCACTAATCATCCCTGTGGCGACAAACATTTCAAGAAAATGATTGCCCGCATGGGGAAAGCCTATGGCGTGACGCCTGAGAACTACAGGCTGGCGATGCCTTTGCTAATGGGACAGGACTCGTGGATCCGTTACGACTGGCTCCGCCGCAAGATGTCCGAGCGCGAGGGCAAGATGGATCCCCAGGCCTGTCTTGAACTGCTCTGTAACGGCCAGGTCTACGGCACCGACACGCTCCAGTCATGTGTTTTCGACCCGAAGCACAACCTGGTCTGGGTAGCTGAGGCGCAGTTCACTCCGAAAGAAGTAACCGCGATGGACAGGGAATACACGAAGATAGACTTGGCCCCGTGGTTCAAATAGTCCCAATGTGAAGATCGGCGATATCCTCGATCAGGATGCAGTGTCAGGAAGAGGCGCCATGGTAGTCGGGGTTGTTTTGCCCGCCCGCTGGATTCTCAATCCCCATGCGGCGCACAATGTCCGGGAAACCTGCGTCAATCAGAGCAATCGTACCGGATTCCGGGTTGGCACGAATCCTGTGCATCTGTCGTGCTTTCCTGTTTGGGAGCGTTGCCGGGATTTTGAAAGATGCTTATCGCTGACGACGACGCATGCGTTTCCTGTCCCGGCCACAATAAAAGGCGCACAGGGCCACGGGAATCTCCCGAGTTCAGTTCCAGAAAGGTAAACCCATGATGCAGCACTTCTTCTCTGGGGCCTTGTGTAACACGGTCTCATGTCTGGCGCTTCTGGCGGACGAACACACCGATGAAAATGACATGATGGCGGATGATTTGTGGAAACCCAAGGCGGCCCAGATTGAAAAGGAGGCGCTTGAGGCCAGCCGCCGAATCCATCAGGACTGCAAATGCCCGGCGCGCATCCCACGCCCTGTCCCTGAATTCAGGGCAGGTGTTGCAGAACTCGATATCACCCCGTCAAAACCCCACTATCTCGACGGCTACTACACAGACCGGCTGTCCACGGGCGTGCATGATCCTTTGATGGTCAAGGCCTTGGTCCTTGACGATGGCCGGACCCGCATTGCGCTTGTAGTCATGGATGCCATTGCCTACTTCTACGACTGGGTGGTGGAAGCCCGCAAGCTTCAGTCCGCCGTCCTACCCGAGAATATCGTCATATGCACGACCCACTCCCACTCCGCGCCCTGTCTTCTCGGAGTTTTTGGGCCTCCTGGAAAGAGCGTGGATCCGGAGTATGTTCGTTGGATTGGACAGCAGACGGCCAAGGCCATTGAACAGGCCGCCGCGAACCTCAAACCTGCGCGGCTGGGTTCTTCGGAGGCCAGACTGCCTGTCGAGAACGGCGAGATAACCGGTGTGGGCCGCAACTGGCACAACCCCGGCGTGGTGGATCCGACGATCCTCGTCATCCGGATTGTGGAATCCGGCTCCAATCACCCCATCGCCACAATCATCAATCATGGAAACCATCCCGATGTACTAGGGGATCGTACCACGGTCACATCCGCTGACTATTTCGGGTACATCTATCCCCAGATGACATCGGCAATGGGTGGTACCACGTTGATCTTCAACCGAGCATTGGGTGGGGTGGAGCCCATTGGCCAGGGAGAGAATAACCTTGCCAAAGCCGAGGCGCATATGAAACGAATTGCGGACATTGTGTCCGCGAATGCCATTCAGGCCGCCCAATCCGTTCAATGGGTGGAATCGCCCCGCATCAGCATTCGGAAAACGCGCTGCGAATTCCCAATGCTGTCGAAGGAGATGCAGGAGGTGTCAGGACGTGGGATATCGCCCGTGAAGCCGAAGCAGGGCGTCGAGATTACGGAGATGTCCCTGATTGAGATCGGCCCCGCACAGATGTTGACCGTCCCCGGGGAGGCGCATCCGGAAGTGGCGTTCAAGTTGTGCGACATGATGTCGGCCCGATATCGGTTCATCCTTTCCATGGCCGACGATGAGATTGGATACATTGTTCCAGCCGAGTTGTACAATCCCGAAGGCATACAGGAGCTGCTTTCCACCGGGCAGGACAATGAATTCGTGGTTCTTTCCGCAGCGTCGCGCCTGCTGGGTGTGAACGGCTACGTTGAGCCGGAGTGCCTGGTTGGCAAGAAGTCACGCCTGCCGCAATGAAACAGGACGGAACGTGTTTCCGGACCGTGTGCGGCAGGACACTGGAGTATCTGCTGTCGCGTGCCAATTCGACGGCAAATGGATTCCTGTGCAACTGATGACAACGTGCCGTCCAGCACGCATCAAAACAAGGAAGGAGTATTATCATGGGAGATGAGGAATGGAAATTCCGGCCGAAGAGATGGGGCATGCCGGCGGGCATCGCGCTGATATGTCTGGCAATCGCCCTGCCGCTGCATGCCGACGACCTATCGGAAACTCAGAAGGGCGCGCAAACAATGTGGGAGAAGATTGACCACATCGGGCCACCGACGCTCTACAGCCCTTCCGTTGAGCGATATCGCTTCGGCGCTACGGATGTTTCGAATCCAGCCTTCTATCCAATTCCCAGGGAACCAGTGACTCGGGACACCTATCTACAGTGGCTGGAAGAGATGGATTTGTTCAAGGTTGCGGACACGCCGAAGTTGGGGCTTTGGGGGCCCCAACGGTTCACGCCGGTGCTGGTGAAATATGTGCAGACAGGCGATCGGCGATGGGGCGAGGCCATTGTCACCATGCTCAAAGACTGGCATCGCGCCACGCAGGAAGAAGTGGCAAAGAAGGGTTGGACGGAGCAGTTCATCGAAGAACCCGCATTCATTCCCTTGTACCGGAAACACCTCATCGCGGGAGGCCTGATGACGGAGGATGAGGCCTGGTTCCGTGAGTTGTGGCTGTTTTACTGCCGCAACATGCATGTCTGGGGCACGAAGCCCATTGAATGGCGCGGCGGTTGCCATCGCGCTATGCCGGAGGCCTTGTCCAAGGGACTCGCCGCCAAATGGTATCCGGACATTCCCGAGGCGGAACATTGGAAACGCTATGCGGAACTGGGTTTCGGCGACTTCTGGCGAAACAAGGAAGTCCAGCAGAATGACACCGGCTATTTCCCGGGACCCATCTTCATGCTGCTATGCTGCGGCGACCAATACCTGGGCGACAATCGGGCGGCAACCGACCCCGGCATGCAGCGAATCTGGAAACGGCTGACCGTGGAGGTCACGCCCGACGGTGCCGTGAACCCCTACGGCCCCAACGGCGGCTGGAACAGCACGGCAGGCTTCCGGCTCTTTGCCCTCGAACTCGCTGCCGCAAAGACCCGGAACGGTGAGTACCGCTATGCCGCGCACAAGGTCATGAACTATCTCCGCTACCAGGCTACGCCCATCAAGGGCGACTATTACCTGCGTGATCGCGAAGTCGGTCAGCACGTGGCGCTGGCATGGTTGTTTGCCGATGATTCGGTTGCGCCGGTCATGCCTTCTCCAGGCTCTCTGTGGAACCAGCGCATCGAGGCGATCCGTGTTCCCCACACGGACAAAGTCGTAACGGAACGCCTTCTGGGCAATGCAGATCCTGATCCCAACAAGGGGCATATCTGCTGCTCATGGTACCTCACCGGCAAGGAATGGCCGGACAAGCTGGTATTGCGCAGCGGCTGGAATCCCGGCGACCTCTTCGCCCTCGTTGAACTGCATCCGACCAGTTGCCCCGCTAACGCCGGAGGGATCATGGGACTGAACCGGTGGGGCACGGCATTCACACAGGTCGTCACTAGCAAAGGCTCCACATACGAGAACCGCCTCTTGGTGGTGGACGTTGACGCAACGGCGAAGCGTCGCTACCATCCCGACCCCCTACGTATTGACGAAGACTGGCACCAAGGCACAATGCCGGATATCCGGTCCGAAGTCACCTTCTTCGAGGATCGGCCCGACGCTACCTTCGCCAGTGTGCGGGTGAAGAACGTAGACGGGCTACCCGTGATCTACGATCGGGAGTTCGTGTTCGTGAAGAACCGTTTCCTGGCCACGCGCGAGATCGTCACCTTTGAGGAGTCCTTCAAGGCACGCGTCGCGCCCTTGTGGAACACGCGCAATATCGGTCCCCAAATCGGCGCGCACTGGGCAAACACCTTCATGGGAAGTCTGGTCGCCAGCAACGGTCAGGTGGAAATGCTGTCCCCGCCCGCCGATCTTCTGGTCTGGTTTGCACCGCGCGAGGACTGCCGCCTTCAGGTCGTGGACCGCTTGGTAGAGGATCCGCGTGCTCTGGCGTGTCCAGCGCAGGTGCGCTATCTCTGGGAAGGCACGCCCAAAGTCGGCGACATGCTCGTGTTCACGCAGGTCTACTACCCGCACGCCCCGTATAAGCCGACGATCAGCAGCAACCACGCCGGGGCCAAGGCCGTCTACGCCAGCGAACTGCAGGCGACCGCCGGCGCGTCCGGCATCCGCGTCATGCGAGACGATCCCGATGTCACTGTGCTCCGAATCGAGTTCGAGTCGGGTCGTGTTCAATGGGTGGCATTCAATCCGGAAAGTCAGTTGATCAAAGTCGGCTCCCTTGAAACCAAGGAGAATATGGTTTATCGGCTCTCAGATGAACCATGAAAACAGTCCGCCGGAACATGGACGTGAAGAATCCGGATGCATCACTTGAAAGGTAACGTACTAACCAGGTACTGCTGGCCGCAATGAATGCAGGGGAGAATCCACTGATGAATCGGAGAGAAGTGCTCTGCGGAATCGCCCTGACCGGCGCCACCATTGTTATGGCCGGCGAGGCGGCCGGCGATCCCAGCCCATCCGCGAAGACCGGAGAATCACAAACTGCGCCCGCAATCAGGCTGGTCCCAGTATCGCGAGAGCTTCACCCCCAGGATGCGCTTCAGGTCCAGAGGACAGCCCGGGCGCGAGAAGTGATCGAGGAATCGCTGAAGAATAAAGGGGCGCGTCCTGTGGTCGTGGCCGCATACCAGATGTGGAATCATTGCGGCGGGGAGGCAGGCAAGCGGCGTAACCTTGAACGGATGATTACAGCCATCGAACAGGGCGGCAAATTGGGCGTCCAACTCATGGCATTTCCAGAAATGTGCTTGCCGGGCTACTTCACACCCGTCTCGGGAAGTTTGGACTTCCCGACGCGACCGGCCCGGCCATCGGGACCAGTGAACATGGGATCTCCCGGTTCTCGCGCAAGGTGTTTCCGCGCATGCTCGGGGTCTCTGACCGCGCGGGGTTCCGGCGCGTCTGGCGACGGGCGACGCGTCGGTTGTGGCCTTCCGCTTCCTCCTACGGCGTCGGCACTCCGGAGTAAGTTCCTTTCGCGGCTCGATACCCGGCCTGCGCGAACACCTGTCAACGCTTTGCCGATGCCCTCGCGGACGCCAGCGCATGACTTGGGGCCGTTGTGGGCCGCCAACCCTTCAACGTATGACTCTTTCATTCACTACACCTTGCCGGTTTATCCCGGCGCACAAGGAGATGGAGTAATAAACGATGCCAGACAGAACGTTCAGTATCGTCTACGAAATGACGCCAGCGCCACAAAACCTTCCTATTCTGAATTGGCTTGCGGAGGGCGGATGGTGTAACTGCGTTGCATCCCGTCCTGAGGTGTCGGATGCCATGCTTGAGGAAGTCAGAAAGCGAGGATGGCGCGCAGTTGTGACGATGTTGGCGCATCCAGGGACATGCGCGCGGCAATGGAAAAGATGGAACGTGCCGGTACCGGACGCAGACGCCGTGTTGGCGCGATTCAAGCGGACCTTCGGAGACAATTTTGCCTGGGAAGTATTTACGGAGGACGATTCGGCGGGAGTTGCCTTTCCTGGCGTGTTATTGCGAGAACAGCCCAAAACTTACGAGGCAGCAGCAGCCTTGTTCGATGCCTACATTGCAGAAGCTATGGACGCAGCCAACCGGCATCGCGATATTGAACGATGGGGCCGGTCGGGATATGTGTCGAGCGTCCATAGCCTGGCGGCTCAGGGGCTTGACCAAATCATGGTCGAACGAGCCAACGACGATGTCGAGGACTTGCAGACGGCCATCGCCTTTGCCCGGGGAGCAGCGAGACAGTTTGAATGCAAGTGGGGGATTGATTTCTCGCTATGGTGGGGGGTGATCAACGGATGTGTGCATGGCCTTCCTTCTCTTTTTCACAAACGCAATTTCTACATGACTTACTTTGGGGGCGCTGACGCAGTCTCAATTGAGGGCGGCGACCTGCTATATGACCTGAAGAATGGAAAGCCCCATGTGTTGGGACAGACGCTGGAGGAATTTGGCCGTTTCACCCGAAGCATGACTCGCGGCGAGGCGGAAACTCCCGTCGCAGTTGTATTACCGGAGGCCAACGGCTGGATTACGCCGCCATACTGGCGTACGAATTGTGAGGCTTGGAACTATGCGCGGATCCCTTATCGGCAAGGATATCGAGGCATGGATGCATTCTTTGCCATGGCGTATCCCGGCAGCAACTACGCCATGGACCCGTTTCCTTTCGGACGGCATGGAAGCGAGAATCCCCCCGCAAGTCCGTTTGCGCTTTCATGCGTGACGCCGGAGTTTGCTCCGCGTCCTGATAATGTCTACGAGGCTGAACCTGTTCTGCCCTTTGGTCGTTACGCCGACCGCAACCAAGCTCGGGAGGACTTATATCAACGTTCTGTGGAGACATCGCCCTACCGTCCAATGGCAGACACAAGCTGGGGAGATATCATTGATGTATTGACAGCTTCTGCTTCCGACCATGTATTGTGCCGGTATAAGGTTGTGGTTCTTCTGGGGCCCGTTAGGCTGGAGAAGTCATTGAAAACCCGTCTGGAGGCATACGTGAAACAAGGCGGCATATTGCTGTTAGCCGCTGGCGTAGCAGGTCCGAATGATACCGATCTCTGCGGCGTTGAAATCATGCCCGAACTCCGGGCGGGATCGGCATGGCGCTGGGAAGCCGGCGCATTTGCCCGCGAGCCCTTCCGCTATTGTCCCGCGAAGGCGACGCCCGGCGCCAATGTGCGGATTCTTGCGCAGACCGCCAATGGCAGTCCTCTGATTGCGCGCCATTGGCTTGGACAGGGGCAGGTATATACCTGTATGACGCCATGGTTCGAAGGCGGTGTCGCAATGGCGGGCGCGGCTGAAAGAATGTTCGATGAAGTCATTGGTTCGGTGCAACCGGTGACCATTGAAGGGCTGCCGCTTAGCTGGGTGAGTTCAAAGAGGCGCGACGGACTCATCATTGCCCTTGCCAACAATTCCGACATCAAGTGGAATGGCCTTATTCGAGTGCGATCACTTGAAGCGTCCACCACATCCTGTCGGGAATTACTCACGGGCGAGTCCATAAAGATACAAGGCGAGGGATCACAAGCATCCTGGGATGTCGTGGTGCCTCCGTTTGATGTTCGAATACTCGCATTGGGAAAGCCTACGGCGTGACGCTTTAGAACTACAGTCTGGCGATACCTTTGCTCATGAGAAAGGATCGTGGATCCGCTGCTACGACCGGCTTCGCCGCAGGAATACGAACGCGAGGACATCAGGCCTGTCTTGATCTGTTCATTGTCCTGCCGGCTTCAGACTGTATAACCTGAACTGCTAGTAGATGTGGCAGCGTACTTATAGCTGTTGAGGGGGAGGCATTCAAGGTCTTTGGCAATGCGAACCTGATAACGAATCTTCTCCAACCGCGGGTTGGTGTCAGCATCGCTTCGATCAGTGAGTAGCGCTATAATCGTTCTTTTTAAAGAAGGCTGTGGCTATTCCGACTCGAGTATCGGAATGGTTATTGATCTGGTGGGACCGGAGCATCGAGGCGAGGGCGATAGACTCTGTCAGCAGGAAAGTTTCAAATGAAGATTATGGTCACGCAGTGTTTTCCTGCCCCTGAATGCCAACAGTTGATGCCTGGTTATTATGTCCGCCACGACTTTGACGACGGGGAGATTGAGCGAGTGGTCATCTGGCTTGTAGCAGGCAAGCGTAAAGTTACCTTTGAATAGATTCTGTGCGAAACTTGCTTACCAAAGGTATTCCTACGCTCGGGATCACCCTCTACGTTATCTTGTTCCCGACGTAGACGCGGGCCATGAGCTGATCGAAGGAGTTTATGACCCCATCGCCGTTGATGTCGCACCGGGCATTGGCGGCTGTTACCGCCTGACCGACAAATGCGCGGATATTCAACAGGTCGAAGCTGTTGACCTGACCGTCCCCGTTGGCGTCTCCGCGAAGGGCCTTCACCGTGATCTGCTTCGGACCGCTCATCTGGTTGCCGGCGACGTCCCGCACGTCCTGACCGAGAGTGATCGT
>JAKLEA010000041.1 GCA_022711755.1 Planctomycetota bacterium | reverse complement strand
CCCGTTGCCGGTTCGGGCGCGCGAAGATAGCGCATCGTCTCGGCTATGACGTGCGGCGTCACCGTCATTGCGATAATATTAAGGGGTGGGCGTTCCGGCTGGGAACTGGCTGTTTTCTTCACTGGCATCCTGCCTTCTTCATCCCCGGATTGGGAACCTGCGCACGAATACAACGCCAATGTTAAAACGAGAAGCAACACGGATACTGCTATCAGATCCGACTTGGCGAGGAGTTTGGATGCTGACAGACATTTGAACATCATGATGCCTCCGATAATATGAGAAATGAATGCCTTCAGAGGGACTTGCTTTGAAAATTGCAACATACCACCCAATGCAGAGACGATTCATGAATCGCTCCTGCGGATGTCACATCGCAAATGCCTCTTTCAAATGACATTTTGTATTCTTGCATGTCAGATTGTAAAATGTCAAGGTAATCCATAAGTCCAATCGGAAACCTTTCCGGACTGTTTTGCCGGCTAGGAATGTGACTGAATGAAACGAAGAACTCGGCCTCCGATAGCACAAGACAGCATATACAGGAGCGTACAGTCTGAGATTATTGAGGGAAGCCTGGGACCGGGTGAGAGACTTCCATCGCGACTGGCCATCGAGAGGAACTTCGGAGTCAGCAGCGTGACCGTCCAGCGCGCCTTTGACCGTTTGATACAGGATGGATTTGTGGAAGTGCGTGGGCCTCACGGTACATTTGTCTCAAAGACTCCATCTCACCTGTTCCGTTATGCCGTGGCATTCCCGGGTCCGTTTGAAATCCCCCCCAGAAGCCAATGGTTCTCAGCCCTTCTTCAAAGCTCACAGATGATCGAACTGACGCTAGACCGCAAGATCACACAATACTCAGAAGTTGATGATCACGTTATGTCTGCCGGTCTTCATAACTTGGTCCGGGATGTATCATCGCGTTGTCTTGCGGGAGTCATTCTCGTCGGCAAACACCGTTTGGCCGATCAGACACTGGAATCAATCTGTTCCAGTATGCCCTGCGTCGCTTTGGGAACGCATGAGCAGATTGGCAGTCTTTCCAGGTTGATCCGGGTGGAATTGGGGGGCGCGGTTGGGTTCCTGCGAAGAGCGTTGGAGCACCTCGCAAAGAAGAAAAGACATCGTGTGGCAATGTTGACTGTGAGCGGGGCTGCAGTTAGCAGAATAGATGAATTCCGCTGTTGCGCTAGAGCGCTTGGACTGGAAACGGATCCTATGTGGATTCACGGAGTGGATCCGTGGCATGCCCGATGGACAGCAAACGTGCTCAGACTTCTGTTCCGGAGGGAGAATCCCATGATTCCTGACGCGCTGATCATTGACGACGACAACCTTGTGGATCACGCGTGTTGCGGACTAGTAGCAGCGGGTGTTCGGGTTCCTGCCGACGTTGAAGTCGTATCGCACTGGAATTATCCAATCGAGCCGCCCGGCAGAATACCCTTTATCAGGCTCGGATATGACTCCGGGGCTGCGTTGTTGAACTGCATAGGCCTTATTGACAAGCAGAACCGTGGTGAAGAAACACGTGATTCAATCATGCTCGACGCCGTCTTCGAATGGGAATTGGAGGAGACTCAAAAGCGGGCAGCCGCACAATTCGCAAATAGGTAGTCAGCCAAAGCGATTGAGTGGTTTTACCCGACCCGAAGGTGCAGGCTTGGTTCCGCGATGCCATATCGGCTATGTTCGATGACGTCAACAAGGCCGAGTCCCGGAGGCGCGGGATGCTCAACAAACGCCGGGCCGAACTGGTCAACATGCAGGACCGCCTGCTCAACGCATTCCTGGGCGGGACAATCGAGGAATCCGTCTACACCGCCAAGTCAAACGACCTGAGAAATCAGTTGGAGGAGGTGGAGCGCGGCCTTGATGAGGGTAATCGCGTCACGGAGGAGAACGGCAGACTGGCGTTGACGGTGTTCGACTTCAGCCAGAATCTGGGGGGCATATGGCAAAGTTCGAACTTGGCGACCCGGAAAGAGATACTGGAGTGCGTCACTTCTAACCGGCAACTCTTTGCCACAAGTCTTTGCCTCACAAAGAGAAAGCCCTTCGACATCCTCGCCGAAGTTCGAAATTTGGACGATGGTGGGCGCAACAGGATTCGAACCTGTGACCCCTTGCGTGTGAAGCAAGTGCTCTAGCCTCTGAGCCATGCGCCCACTAGTGTGCATCATTGCGGATGATATGTGTGTTTTCAAGTGTTTTTTATAAACGCTGGGGTGTGAGATGAATTTCATCATCAGGGCTGAAATGAATGGCGGGAAATAATGACTGTAAGCGCGCATCAGGTTTTGGGATAATCTGTTCTTCAGCGATGATCGTCATTTGGTTTCAACTTGTTTCGACAATCAGAAAACGCTTGGCAGGTGGTTTCTTGACTTGATCCCTTGTCCTGCTGTAATTGTGCGCATTGCGGGAGGATTAAGGTTGACTAAGGCAATGAATCCAGACCACGCGCCCTGGAGTTGACAGCTTTGATAAAATTTACGCAAGACCGCTCTGCGGCGATAGTTATGTTCGTTTTTATATTCGGTCTTTTCGCAATCGGCGTTTGGGCGCATCGTCCGCCCGATGCCCTGCCTGAGACGGCTCCGGCTGCGGAATTCTCCGCCTTCCGCGCCCTCCGCCACATAGAGAAGATGGCCGTCGAGCCACATAACGCGGGCACGGACGCCAACCACCGCGTCAGGCAATACATCATGTCCGCCCTGAAGGAACTGGGAGGCGAACCTATACTTCAGGACAAGTTCCTCGTGCGCGGGCATTCAGTAGGCAATCCTGAAAATGTGATCATTAAACTACCCGGAACTGCCAACACGAAAGCGGTTCTTTTTACTGCGCACTACGATTCGACCCCATACGGTCCCGGCGCGGCGGACGATCTGGGCGGTTGCGGGGCGATGATCGAGGCGTACCGGGCGTTGAAGGCCGGGACGCCGTTGAAGAACGACGTGATCTTCGCATTCCTTGACAACGAGGAGGGCGGGGGATGCGGGGCGCGGTCGCTGATCGAATCCGAATGGCTTGAAGCCAGCGGTTTTACCGTCAACCTTGAGGCGCGAGGCGTGCGCGGACCGAGCTATATCTTCGAGTTTAGCAAGGAGAACGGATGGGTTGTGGCGGAGATGACGAAATCAGGCGCTCCGATCGTATCCAATTCTGCAATGTTCGATTTCTATGATCGCCTCCCGTTCGGCAGCGACTTCGGGCAGACGAAACATTACCTGCCGGGATTGAACTTCGCGTTCATTGACTACATGGGTTACTACCATACGATGAACGATAAGCCGTCAAACGTATGCCCGGGGAGCATACAGCACCATGGTGAATACATCATGGCGTTCGCGCGGCATTTCGGCAACATCCCGTTGGACAATGTCCCGAAGGAGCGCGATGCCGTTTTCTTCAACACTATCGGCGCGGGATTCATCCACTACTCCGGGGGGCTGATATGGCCGCTGACGATCCTGACGAGCCTGGTCATGGCCGGCGTTTTTGCGCTGGGTTTGAAGAAGAAAGTGCTCACGGTCAAGGGTACGCTTGTCGGCAGTCTGCTGATGCTTCTGACGCTGGTGTGCGTTGCCGTTGTTCTTTTCATATCGCTAGGCGCGGCATTCCTGATCCGATCGGTCTACATGATCTACACTGACACGCTTTTCGGCGGGGCCGCCGCCGGATTGACGATCGGGGTAGTGACGGCTCTGTATGCGCGTTTCCGACGTCGGAGGAAGGTCTACGATCTCGCATTCGGAGCGATGCTGATCTGGGAAATATTGCTGATTCTCTGTTCGAATGGGCTTCAAGGCGCGACATACATGTTCCTGTGGCCGCTGTTTTTCAGCCTGATCGGACTGGGCGTGGTGTTCCTGATCCCCGACGCTCAAAAGATGTATGCGCTCCGATGGGCGGCGCTGGCAATCTCAGCGATTCCGCTGCTGGTCATCATGCCGTCGGGGGTTTGTGAAATGTTCAGCTCGTTGATGATCATCGGCGCGCCGATGTACATGATGATTGCCGCGCTGACGTTCGGGCTGCTCATCCCGCATCTTGACATCATCATGACGCCGAGGGAGAAGGTCCTGCCGGTCTGCTCATTCGGAGTCGGGGTAATTGCACTGCTGACGGGCATTGCCATGACCGGATTCAGCCCGGCGAAGCCGAAGATGAATTGCGTGTCGTATCTGATGAATTTTGATTCCGGCGAGGCTGTCTGGGTGAGCGCCGATCCGAAGCCTGATTCGTGGACGAGTCAGTTCTTCCCCCCGAACTCCGAAAGGGGGGCGATTTCCGAGTTCAATATTGGCGGGCAGTACATGAAGGCTCCCGCCCCGGCTGCGGAATACGCGCCGCCACTGGCGGAGGTTGTATCCGATGAGACGCTGGACGGGGCGCGGAAGCTGATTTTGCGGATTTCATCCCCGCGCGGGGCCGCAAGCGTTCGGATTAACGCCCAGTGCGAGGCGGAGATGAAGTCGCTTGTCATCAACGGGCGGAAGGTTGACGTAAAAGGCGCAGAATGGACAGTTGATTATCGCGTTATGCCGAGGCGCGCGGCGGAGGTTGTAATCGAGACCGAAGCGGGCAAGAAGGTCAGCCTGACATTGATTGATTGCGACTTCAGCCTGCCGCGGTTTGCGGACAAACCGTATGCTCCCAGGCCTGACTGGATGATTCCGGAACCGAACACGTATTGCCACTGGCGCAGTCTTCGCAGCAACCGGAACCTGGGGCGGAAAACTTATTCCTTCTGATTCATCCCGGAGCGTGATGGGTTTTCAGTCGCCGATGCGCGAAAAAAAACAGCGAATTTCATTCGATCATTTGGCATTGCCACAGGCGGTTGCCATCGCTATACTCTAACTGGAACATTGGATCCGGACAGGAGAGAGCGTTCAGATGAAAAGAACGTTCATATGCGGAAACCCTGAGTGCAAGAAGAGTTTCGGCGCGCCAAGCGCGGCGACGAAGGCCCGTTGCCCGTACTGCAACACCGTCGCCGAGGTGGCCGAACCGGGGAGCGAAGAGGCGAATCTACGGCTCTTCAACCGGAATCAGTTTCTGAAGAGGGTGAGGGAACGCGGGAAGAGGCTCTGGCAATCCGGCGCGGAGTTCAAGGCGCGTTGCAGCGTGTGCACGGCATCCATCCCGGAGCTTGGAGGGAGCGTGCTGGAGGAGGAGTTCCTCGTTTCGGACCCGAACTATGTTGACGCGCTGGCGTCGCACATGAAGAGGCTGGGGTGGTTATCCTATCACGGGCAGCCGAACGCGAAGGTCCGCAAGAAGGTTCTTGATCTGATCCATGACCGTTCCGGCGGGCCTTACATGATGCTGTGCCAGGCTTGCCTCGGGATCGTAATGGAGCAGGTTCCGGAAGACGTGATCGAAATTCCATACACCAAGCGGTTGACCGAGGCCGGGGCGGAGAAGGACGACGACGAGGGCGAGCAGGAAGAAATTGCCAGGGCGGCCAAGCGGCAGTCGGTTCAGGCAGCCACCAGCTCGGACATGCTTACCGCGCTTGAGGCTCCTGAAGAGGAGCCAAAGCCGCAGACCGCGGGGCCTAATCCCCACGAGCTTGCGGCCCGGCGGAACGCGCTTGGCGTGGCCATGGGCAAGCAGGGAAATTATGCGGCCGCAGTCAAGGAGTTCCAGGCGGCGGTGGAGGCCGTGCCCAACAGCCCGAGCCTGCACCTGAACCTCGGCATCGCGCTGGCCCACGTGGCCCGGGACGACAAGGCGATGGAGGAATTCCGCCGCGTGCTGGAGCTTGACCCGCTGAACACGAAGGCGCGGCGTTGCTTGAAGAAGGTTATGGACAGGATGCAGAAGCCCGAGGGCGATCCGGCCCGGTAAGCGACGGACCGGGAGGCCGTTTTTAGAGGACGCAATGTCTTTCTCGCGAGTGGCGGGCCATGAAACAGTTATCGAGAACCTGCGCCGTCTGATCAGGAGCGATCGGCTGGCGCATGCCTATCTTTTCGCCGGCCCGGATGGGGTCGGCAAGTTCCTGACTGCGGTTGCCTTCGCGCAGGCCATTTTATGTCCATCCTCGGCGAAGACCGGGGATGCCTGCGGGAAGTGTCCCGGATGCGTCCGCGTGGATTCGGGAAACCATTCCGATCTCACAGTCTTCCAACCGGAGGTCGAGGGGCGGCAGTTTGTGGCCGACCTTGTCGAACAGCTTCAGAGTCAGATTCCGTTGAAACCGCGCAGCGGTAACCGGCGCGTATTCATATTGCGGGACGTTCATGAGATGAACGCCACAGCGGCCAACCGCCTGCTCAAGACGCTCGAGGAGCCTCCTTCTCACGCCCTGCTGATACTGGTCACGTCATCGGTTCACGCGCTGCCGGAGACGATCCTGAGCCGGTGCAGGCTTGTGCGCTTCGGGGCGTTGCCTGCGGAGCGCGTGATTCAGGCGCTTTCCGAGAAGGCCGGGGCGCGGAGCGAGGACGCGGCGTGGCTTTCGCGGTTCGCGGCAGGCAGCGTCGGCCAGGCGCTCAGACTTGCGGAAGGTCCGTTGCGCAATGCAAGGGCCGAGATGCTAAAGAGCGCGGCCTCCGCGCATGGCATGTCGCATATCGCATTGTCCGACGCGCTGTCGGGGCTTGCAGATGCGGCGGGGAAATCCGCGTTCGAGCGCCGCGCGTTCATGTGCCAGTTGCTGGCTCTTCTGGCGGGGTTGTATCGGGACGCCGCGCTGATGGGCATGAACGGCTCGATTGAGGGATGCCTTAATCAGGACGTCCCGGACATTGTCAGAGGCGTGTCTGCGAGGTCGTCCCCGGAGGTCAATGCGAATCACGCGGAGCGATGTCTTGATGCTGCCCGTTGCATAGCGCAGAACGCAAACGTTACAATGATATTGGATGGACTGGCGCAGGACCTTGCTGGAGGATGATGAAATGATGAAGAGAACCGCGACGGCGATGCTGGCCTTCGTCTTGTTCGCGTGGTTGGCAACTGAGCTGGCTCAGCCGGTCTGCGCTCAGGGGGGAGTGGAATACATACACGCCACGAAGGACGGCACGAAGGATAATCCTCAAACCTCCAAGAAAGCGCCAGCGAAAAAAACCACAAAGAAAGGGGGTAAGAAGGGGGAGGAAGAACCGAAGGAAGAGGTTGACCCGACCAAGTTCAAGGGAAGCGAGGAGATCAAGGGCGAGGAGGTGACGTGGACCAATACCTTCCGGGGGCTTTATGAGGACAGCAGAGGGGCATGGCCTGGAATTATCATGGTCATTGCGGTCATTATCGTTCTGATCTTCATGGGCGTGTACAGGTTCTTCTTCACAAAGTATGATGCATATGAAGCCGGGCGGTACCGGGCGACGCCGATGACGAAGGCGGCGTCGTTGTTCGGAATGGCCGCCGGGCTATTCATTATAGGGACAGCCGCTCTTTCACCGTTCAAGTTCCGGCTGACGGTTTCCCCGATACCCAATCCGAGTTGGTTGTGGGTCAGGTTAGGGTTTGGTTTCATAGCGATCTTGTCTCACAGGAAGATGCGCCGGGGCAGCGTGAAGGGAGCCGCGTTATGCGTATTCCTCTGGCTTTTCCATACGGCGTACGCCGGCGTTGGTTACGCCATCCAGCCGGAGGACTTCCGTTTGTTCTATACGCTTATGGCCATCATTGATCTTGGTCTTCTGGTCGTGTCAGTCGGCGGGTGGATGGCTGTGCGCAGGCGTCCGGCCATACAGGCGGAGCATCTGCTCAACAGAGAATACAGCGCCTTGAAGGGCGGGAAGGTATAAAACGTAACCGCAGGAGAAACGGGCTAACGGCAAATATGGATACGACAGGACAGGGGGAGGGGGCGGATGGACGGCAAAGAATCGGGCGGATCGCGCGCATTGACAGCGTGGCCTGCCATGTTGACGATGGCGAGAGGATATTCTTATGCAAGGCCCGGTCGCGGCTTACAGACTCACCGCTGGAGGGCATGAAGGCTCTGGTCGTCGGGGATGACGTGGACTTCATGGAGACGGGAGCGAAGGGGGAGGGCGTCATCGAGAAGGTTCTGCCCAGGCGCTCCAAACTCTCTCGCGCGCGTCCGGACAAGGATGGATTTGAGCAGATCATTGTCGCCAATGTCACGCGCGTGGTCATTGTCGCCAGCGTGGCGTGTCCGGATTCGCCTCCCGGCCTGATTGACAGGTACGTGATTTCGGCTGAGTCGGCGGAGGTGACGCCGATGATCTGCATAAACAAGACCGATCTGGCCGGCGATGACGCCTTCCGTCCCATGGGGGAATACTACCGCGGCATCGGATACGAAGTGATATATGCCTCTGCGGTCAGTGGGCGGGGGATAGAGGAGTTGCGCGGAGCGCTGAGCGGTGAGACGGCTGTTTTCGCGGGGCATTCGGGGGTGGGGAAATCGTCACTTATAAATGCCGTTCAGCCGGGCCTGAATCTTCGCGTGATGCCTGTGCATGAGCAGTCGGGGGAAGGGCGGCACACAACAACATGGGTGAGCCTCATGCGGCTGGCCGGCGGCGGTTACATTGTTGATACGCCCGGGATAAGAGAATTCGCGCTTTGGGACCTTCGCCCCCAGGACATACCATGTTTCTACAAGGATTTCTTCGCGCTTGGAGCAAAGTGCGCAATGAGAGCGTGCGAGCACATACACGAGTCCGGCTGTGCCGTAAAGTCCGCGATCCAGGCGGGCGAGATTCCGCATTGGCGCTATGAAAGCTATCTGCGCGTAAGAGAATCCGTCAGTTCGCCGGAAGTCTACCGTTCCCGCGCCGTGGAGCGCGCCGGGCAGGTTCCACTGGGCAAGAGACGGGCCAGCAGACGCGGGCAGAAGCAGAGGCTGAGAAGACAGATAATGGACTTCACGGCGGATGGGGAAGGGGAAGAATCCGATACATGATCGGATTGCCGACGTGCTACTCTTTCCCAGGCGCAGGAGTGTTCTTCTTCTCCAGTTCCCTGATTTTCTCGGTGGATGAGATGAAGATTTTGCCGTCGGTTTCACAGTAGTCCAACTCGGGTTCAAGGATCATCACTAGGATGTCGCCGATCCACATTTTCCGGGCCTGCGCCCACACATTCCGGCGCTTGTCCAAGGCTGACTTGTCAATCGCCAGCAAACTTTCGTCAACCATTTTCTTGAAAGATGCGTCCTGACATCAATTATGGTGACGCCCTCGAATTCAACGCTGACGCGCTTTTCCAGTTTCCGCCTGACAGGTTCGCTGAGGCGTTTCGCGTCCATGTCCAAAGGTTCGCCCTCCTGTTGGGCTTTCCTTATCCGGGCCGCTTTCTCGGCGTTGGTTATATAGATCTGTCCAAAACGCTCGCAGTAGTCCAGCCCGCCAGGCTCAAGAGCCAGTTCAAGAAAGTCGCCCAGTCGCATACCCCAGGGCTTGGACGTCACCGGATTCAGGTCTTCACCCAGCGCTTTATTGTCAAGGTAGATGCAGCGTTCCTTCGGCAGCAATCCTTGTGTGAAGGTGACAACATCCGGTACGGGAGTTTCTTCGAAGTCGCACTGCCAATCCCAGTCGAATTACATTCTGGGACTGGGCTAATTCGCCGCCGCAACAGGAGTCCGATGGCGAATTGTAAGATTCCCAGGAGATCAGGATGTGCAAGACGGATTATCCGCAGTTCACGCGCATAAGGTTTGACATTGTTAGCGGCCAAAGGGAGAGCGTGCAAGAACATGATAGGGACCAGACTGAATGAAGCGGGGCAGCGCCTAGGGCAGGGGAACGCCTGCGTCAGTGCCTCTGCGCTGTCTGCGTTTCTGCGATCAATACAGTAGCAGGTCCATGACGATATCGCTGTATGATCCAAGCCTGCCTGAACGGGCAAAGAAAGTTTGAATTTTGGCATGTGAATTCCGCTTGTGCGTTCTTATCCGTATGGTATGATCCGGCCCTTGTTCGAGGGTAATTGCAGGTATTGTGACTCGGTCCATCTGGCGCGATTCAGTCCGTTCGGCGTGGGCAAAATGTCGTGATCCTTTAACTTTGGCAGGAGGACGCAGATGAGAAGAAATCATGCAATGACGCTGTTCGTGTTCTTGCTTCTATCAGGCCCATTGGCGTGGGGATGGGAGGTGACGACGCTTCATGAGTTCACGGGGGGGGCGAACGATGGAAGTTCTCCCCTGGCCGGTCTGACGCTTGTCGGCTCAACGCTGTATGGGATGACGCAGTTCGGCGGGGACAGCAACGGCGGCACGATCTTCAGCATAGGCGCTGACGGGAATGGCTTCACTCTGCTTCGCGAATTTGCGGGAGGCGGGAGCGACGGCTATTCCCCGTATGGCGGTCTGACGGCTGGCGGCTCGACGCTTTACGGGATGACGAACACCGGCGGGGACAGCCATGGCGGCACGATCTTCAGCATAGGCGCTGACGGGAGTGGCTTCACTCTGCTTCACGAGTTCGCGGGGGGAAGCAACGACGGACTCTACCCCGTGAGGAGCCTGACGCTTTCCGGCTCGACACTGTACGGAATGACCATACATGGCGGGGACAGCGACGTTGGGACGATTTTCAGCATTGGCACTGACGGTAATGACTTTGAGCTTCTACACGAATTCACCGGTGGAGCGAACGGCGGCGCCTATCCCTACGGCAATCTGATTCTCTCCGGCTCGACGCTTTACGGGACTACGTACGGCGGCGGTGACAACGACGCCGGAACGATCTTCTCCGTCGGGACCGATGGGAATGGTTTTGGTCTGCTTCACGAGTTTGCCGGGGGAGCCGCCGATGGGAGCCATCCCACCTCGACCCTGACGCTTTCCGGAACGACGCTCTTCGGGACGACGCAGAACGGCGGCGACAACAATGCCGGCACGGTCTTCAGCGTGGAAACAAGCGGAGACGGATTTGCTCTGCTGCACGAGTTCGCCGGAGGCGGAAATGATGGCGCAGTTCCGTACGGGGGACTGACGCTTGACGGCTCGATGCTCTACGGGATGACCAGAGACGGCGGAGACGGCAACCTGGGGACGATATTCATCGTCACCCCCGAGCCGGGGACGGTTGCGCTGCTTGGGCTGGGTGCAATCGGCCTGGCGGCGTGGAGGCGAAAGAGGATGTAGCGCCTCCGGTCTGCTTGGTCTTGACAAGTCTGGGATGGAGAACAGCAGCCCGCCGCGTCGCAGGATTCGGCGGGCTGTTCCATCTTTTCCGACCTCGCCACTCCCCGCACAATGCCGCAATGTCTGAACTCAGCGCAAAACCGCTCCTGCCTTATCTACCATGTCCATCCCGATGCCCGACGATGACCGTGCTGGGGATGACTGTTGATATCGTCCAGTCTGGTCTGTTATGCTGCGTATGATGGACCGTGCGCACATCTATCGCATTTACGTTATTGTCGCGCGGAATCAAGGGCTGTAACGCAGTCTCTATGTCGAGGCGGAGCTGAACGACGGCTCCGAATTGCTCAGGCGCGAATTGACAGCGAGGCACAGGAAGCGTGTCAAAGAAGCGAAAGAAGAACGCATATCTCGCCTATCTGGAGTTCACCGGCGTCAGGCTCGTGATGACCCTCGTGCGGATAGCTCCTTGGAAGCTCGCATTGGGCGTCGCCCGCATCATAGGTTACGTTATTTACATGGTGGACTCGCGTCACCGCAAGATAGCGGACGATAACCTAATGGCCGCATATGGGGATGATCTGAGCGCGTCCGAGCGGGATACTATTGTCAGAGGCGCCTTCCGCCGCTTCGCGGAGTTGGGCGTCGAGGCGATTCACATGTACCGCTACGCGGAGTCCGAGGCGTGGCGCGAGCATGTCAGGTTCGACGTGCCACCCGAGGTATGGGACATCATGCGGGGGCCGCGGGGCGCGATAGTCGTCGGCGCGCACTTCGGCAACATGGATGTTACAGCCTCCGGCTTCAGCCTGGCCGGCGTAGCGGGTCTGGCAGTGGTCCGCCCCATGGACAATCCGTTGCTGGATAAGCTGCTGACGGACTTTCGCAGCCGGTCGGGCATCGAGTTGATCCCACACCACGGCGTGTTCCACCGGATGCAGGAAGCCCTGGAGGCCGGGATCAATGTGGGCCTTCTTGTGGACCAGGACGCGAAGCGCAACGCCGTATTTGTCCCCTTCTTCGGCAGACCGGCGGCCACGACCTCTTCCCCGGCGGTTCTGTCTCTGCGGACCGGTTGCCCGATAATCATCCTCTACGGCTTCCGGGAAGGCGACATGCCAATCTTCAGAGTGGTGACCGATGGGCCGATCTACCCGAGTCCCACCGGAGATCTGGAGGCCGACGTCTACCGGATCACTGCGGATATGACATCGCGCATCGAGAAGACGATAAGACGATACCCCGACCAATGGCTCTGGATGCATCGGAGGTGGAAGACACAGCCGCCGCCCGACTGGAGTCCGCCTCCAGGCTGGAGTCTGCCGCTCGGCGCGAGCGCCCCAGCCTCACCATCGGCCCAGCCGAAGACAAGCGATGAAGAACCGGTTGCCTGACCTCCCCTTGATCTCTGGATTTTTGGGGGACAAGGGCTCTTGTCCCGCCATGCTAATCTCTCTCTGCCTTTACGTTTCGCCTTGGTTTAATGCGTTTCAACAGAGGTGTGCAACTCGTCACCCCCCCCCC
>JAKLEA010000040.1:241-18596 GCA_022711755.1 Planctomycetota bacterium | reverse complement strand
GGGGGGGGGGGGGGGGCGGGGTGGGGGGGGGGGGGGGGGGGGGGGGGGGGGGGGAATATGACCACGCGACTCATGTGTGATCGGTGTTCCGTATATCAAGCGGCCAATATCTGACGTACTTGGCATGAATGCGGTACCCGAGGCTGCCTTTTACGAGGAATCCGTGCCTGACCAGCGTGGCGATCTTCGTTCGTCGGGAGGAATTCAACGACCGGCTATCACCTCTTCGCGCGACGAAAGCTCTACTATGCATTTCCTCGGCTGTTAGCTCTCCAGTGCCTATTGCGTCCAGATAGCGTTTCTCTTCAGAATCGAGATTGACCAGTTCCTCTGGAACTCGTTTGAGGACGGCGGTTATCTTCTCTATCCACTGGACGAATCTCTGGCGCTCTTCAATCTTGTCTCTCAAACAAGCGCTGGCGGCCAGGTTCGGCACAGGCGGCATATCGGGAAACTGACGGAGAATCTCCTGAGCGATGCAGCGGACCTTTTCCGCATAGATAAGCACATCCCCCTCCAATCCGCCTGTGGTGCATTCCCTGCAGGTCTTGCTGCCATCATAATACTCGCAGTGTATCGCATCACCAGTAGCTGTATGCCTCAACTCCCCATCTATGCGGCGCCGACGTTCTCGATCCTTATCGATTAGAGCCTGGATCACGAGTTCAGGATATGAACATATGTGTCTGGCGATCCAGGCTTTGAACTCGGGCAGCTCGAAATCGTCACGTCGCAGTTCGGGGGATTTCAGTCTTTCTTCTGCCCGTGCCTCGGCGATAAGGCCATCGAGTTCACTGCCTATCAGCTGAGACGCTCTACTGTGGTTTAGCCTCGCAGTTGTCCTCAAACCCTATCCCGTCTCCCGAGCTACGTGCGCGGCGAGTTCGGTGTTCACCTCGGCGTATATCTCTGTTGTCTTAAGGTGTTTGTGACCCAAGCCAGCACGGGCTGCTTCCGCACCAAAGATCTTCCTGGTGATTGTGCCGTATGTATGTCGCAGACGGTGTGGATGCCAGACAGGTATGCCAGCTTCCTCACAAGCACGGCGGATTGCAATCCTGTATGAATCCTGTCGGTAACAAGCATTCCCATTGTACTGCTTTGGACGCGAGTTCCTTCTGGCCTGAGAAGGAGTCATGGGGCTTCGTCGTTCATCACGACGTACCATGTTACGTTCCATCTCTGATTCATGCGCATCAAAAAGATACTTGAATGGTGCTGTCCTTTCCAGCAAGGGTAGCAGCACGGCTTGGGCTTTCGGCCCAAGTACAACGATTCGTATTGAACCACACGCCTCTGTTTTATGAGACGAGGGACTGTAATACCACACGTCAGGGCCTGATCTGTCCACATCGCACGGCCGCATCGCCAATAGCTCTCCGCTGCGCATTCCACTATATCTCTGGACTTGGATGGCGGCCCAGATTGTGGGACTGACGTGAGGCCTTACTGCCGCAATATGATCATCGGAGACAGGGAGTACGGGTGGGGCCTCGTGAGCTCCGCCGCGCCCCTTTCTCAGGCCCTTGACCGCGTCCAGCGCATGGCTGATATCACCTGATACCAGTTCTTCCTCTGCAGCCCATCTGTAGAACCTTTTGATCCTGTTGACTTGCTTGTTGATCGTTGTTCTGGCAAGGCCCCTGGCGATCATTCTCTCCCTTACCGTCTTCAGTTTCTTGGGAGTCAGATGCGCGGCAGGAATCCTGCCGTAGAGTTGTCTGAGTTCTCGGAGAGAGCCTTTTATACAGTCAAGTTCCGACGTGGGTTTTCCGTTCTTGAGATAGTATTTCTCCGCATAGGCGATGTATGCAGCGATGACTTCAAGAACGGTAAGTTCAGTCGGAGCGGCTGAGACTCCGTCGGTTCCACCGCCTGGATTGACTTTGCCTTCCTGCCGCTCACCTTCTCCAGGCGGGCGCAATCTGCCGTTCGCCAACCACTCGGCGCAAAGGCGATCGTATTTCTCCATGCTTTCTGGAGATCCGTGCTTGCCGAGATAATAGGTTCGCCCTAGAAAATTTACTGTCGCCTGCCCACTTTTTTTATGCAGGCGATACATCGGTACTGCGTTTTTCAGTTTCGGCATGTGTGACTCCAGCTTACCAAAACGGTACAGTACCGTTTTGGTTTTCTGCTCTGAGCCGCACTGCCGCACATTGGCAGGTATCGTAAGTCCCTGATTCGGCTGTAGTTATAAGTGGTCGGGGCGACTGGATTTGAACCAGCGACCTCTTGGTCCCGAACCAAGCGCTCTAGCCAGGCTGAGCCACGCCCCGACGGCGCATATCGCTTATTTGAATATAGGCTACGTGCCAAAGCCTCGCGTGTCAAGGAGATTGCGCGCACTTTTTTTGCTCCCGACTCTGATATGCCTCTTCGAAAGTGGCAACGAATGCGATTTGCAGAATCGAGAAGCGGCGCGGATATGCCATAAAAAAACCATAGCCTCACCCCCCTCACCGTTTCTGGGATGCTTTCTCCAATGTTTCAATCGCTAACCGGATGGCTGCGATTGCCGATCGGTCGTGTTCGCGAGCGGACTCGAGTCTGGCAATCTGATTGAGGCGCATCGGACTGTTCCAGTTCGTAAAGCGTTCCGGGCTGAGCGCAAGATCCCAAGGACACATAAGGTCTGTCATACACGTCTCGGCGATCTGCGCGTAGTGTTCGGCGGCGAACCTCATTTGCGCGGCTGTTTCAGCGTCAAATTCGCTCGCCCGTTGATCCAGCCAGCGTGACGCGATGCGGCGACTGTGGATGAGCACATCGAAACACCATCCGTTGCCCTGCATTCCGGACTTCGGATCCGCCACCTTGCCGGATTCCACTCCCTTCAGCCATGTCAGCCAATGCGCGTATGCGGCGTCGCCACAGAAATACGCATTCCGTTTTTCCGCGTTCCACATTTCAACGGCTTGTTTCAATGCGGCGGCGGTCAGTTCCCTGCCGGACGCGCGTTTGCCTGCGGGCTTGGGCTGGGTCCAAACGATAATGCCCCATGGCCATTTGCCGCCGGCGAAACCATCCGCTTCGTCGTGCCAGAATGCCTCCGCTCCCCATTTGTGATACGGGTGAATGCAGCGCCAACGCTGGCCGTCGTCGGCATAGCCGATGATGAGACCATCCTCTTCGCTGCCGTAATGGACCGGAACGCCGCGGTCAATGCTGGCCTTGATTGCCATGCAGATCTCAGATTCAAAGGCTGCTCGGTCCTCCGCCGGTTTCGCCCGCGGGTTCGAATCATAGACGCTAGTCCTCCACGGCAGCGCATTACTGGAGCCTTCCATGCACATGAAGCCGCAGCAGGGATGGCCTGCGCTGGGGCACATCTGTTCATGAACCTCGATGCGGAAGGCGAAGCCGCTCCAGCAGATAAGATCGTCGTAACTGATCTTCTCGCCAAGAGTCTGCAGGATGCGGGTCTGGCAACCGTGCGGGCTGCTGGCGTATTCGGCGGGGCTGAAGCCTTTTATCCCGTCTATCCATACGGTATTGCCTTCGCGTTTCACGGTCACGGTGGTTTTCTCAAGCATGGTTGAGGACATGGAGCCTTGCGGCGCGCAACCGGCCAACGCAGGCAACAGGATCAGTGACAGAATGGATTCGATGGTTTTGCGCATTGCGTTTGCACCCGTGTCGGCCATGAAAGCAGCAGGTTGTGTCATGTCCGACCGCAACAGTGTTTGTATTTCTTCCCCGATCCGCACGGGCATGGATCGTTGCGCCCGGTCTTTGTGCCGACGCGGATAGGCTCAATCTTTTTTTCCGACTGCATGCCCTCTATCGCCTTAAGGTTCTGCTCCTGCGTCGGGCTGACCTCCGGATGAGAAAGCTCGACCGGCTGGAAGACTTCCTTTACCTCGCGCTCCACGCCCTTCTCTATCTGGATTCGGAATATGATGTCGGTTATCTCGCCGACGATTGACGCGCGCATGTTTTCGAACATCTCAAGCGCCTCGCGCTTGTATTCGTTCCTCGGATCAACCTGTGCGTAGCCGCGCAACCCGATGTGCGAGCGCAGCACGTCCATCGAGTGGAGATGGTCCTTCCACTTGGTGTCAAGGCGGTCAAGGAGCAGGTAATGCTCGAAACTGCGGAGTTCGTCGGCCCCAAGCTCTGCTTCTTTCGCGGCATAAATCTCCAATGCGCGCTTGATGAGCAGTTCCTCGGCCTGCTCCGGGTCCTCCAGTTGAGCGTCCGTCAGGTTGGTCGGGGCGCAATATTTTCGTTTGAACCATTCCTGAAGCCCGGCTGCGTCGGGCGGCGCGCCGCGTTCGTCCGGCGCCAGGTACATGTCCGCGCCCTCAAGCACGGATTCCTCGATAAGCTGAACGATCTCGGCTCGAACGTCGGTCCCTTCCAGAAGGCGTTGACGCCATGAGTATATGGCCTTCCTCTGCTCGTCCATGACTTCGTCGTATTCAAGGAGGTGCTTGCGCATGTCGAAGTTGTGCTCTTCGACTCGCTTCTGCGCGGTCTGGATGTTGCGGGAAACGATGCGGCTCTCCAGCGCGACGCCTTCCTCCATGCCGAATCGCTTCAGGAGGTTGCTCACGCGCTCGGGAGCGAAGACGCGCATCAGGTCGTCTTCAAGCGATACGTAGAAACGGGAGCTGCCGGGGTCGCCCTGGCGGCCGGCGCGACCGCGCAACTGGTTGTCAATCCGGCGGGCCTCGTGCCGTTCGGTGCCGACAACATGCAGCCCGCCCATTTCCGCCACGCCCTGGCCCAGCACGATGTCCGTTCCGCGCCCGGCCATGTTGGTGGCAATAGTGACGTTCCCGCTCTCCCCGGCCTTCGCGATGATGAGGGCCTCGCGCGCGTGCTCCTTGGCGTTGAGGACTTCATGCTCGATCCCTCGGCGGCGGAGCATCTCGCTGACCTTCTCGGAGTTCTCGATGCTGGTCGTCCCGAGCAGGATCGGGCGGCCTTCCTCATGCACCTCGACAACCTCGTCAATCACAGCCTTGTCCTTTTCCTTGACTGTCCTGTAGACAAGGTCGGGGTGGTTGATGCGTTTGAGCGGAACGTTCGTCGGGATGATGAGCACGTCCAGACCGTATATCTTCTGGAATTCGGCGGCTTCGGTGGATGCCGTTCCGGTCATGCCGGCGAGCTTTTTGTAGAGTCTGAAGAAGTTCTGAAGGGTGATCGTGGCCAGCGTCTGGGTTTCCTCGCGTATCTTCAGCCGTTCCTTGGCCGCGACCGCCTGATGAAGCCCGTCGCTCCAGACGCGCCCCTGCATGAGACGCCCCGTGAACTCGTCCACGATGACCACGTCGCCCTCCTGGACGATGTAATCCTTGTCCTTCTGGAACAGGTGATGCGCGCGCAGGGAGGTTTCGATGAAGTGCGGCCAGTCCATGTTTTTTTCATCATAAAGACTGCCGACGCGCAACGAAGCCTCGACTATCTCAGTGCCCTTGTCGGTCAGGAAGCACTGGTTCTCCTTCTCCTTTATTTCGAAATCCTCGCCCGGTTTCAGCCGTCGAGAGATTCTGTCCGCCAGGTAGAACTTCTCGGTATGCTCCATGGCGGAGCCGCTGATGATGAGCGGCGTGCGGGCCTCGTCAATGAGGATATTGTCCACCTCGTCAATGATTGCGTAATTGAGGCCGCGTTTGAGCTGGACCTGGTCGTCCAGGCGCACGCGCATATTGTCGCGCAGGTAGTCGAATCCGAATTCGCTGTTCGTGCCGAAGGTGATGTCGCATGCGTATGCGGCGCGTTTTTCCTCCGCGCCCTGGTGTGCCTGTATCGCGCCGGCGGTCATGCCGAGATACTCGTAAAGCGGGGCCATCCAGTCTCTGTCGCGGCGCGCCAGGTAATCGTTGACCGTGACTATGTGGACGCCGTGTCCGGAAAGGGCGTTGAGGTACGCCGCCAGCGTGGCGACCAGCGTTTTCCCCTCGCCGGTGGCCATTTCCGCGATCATCCCCGTGTGCAGCGCGACGCCGCCGATGAGCTGTACGTCGAAATGCCGCATCGTCGGGTTCTTCGTATCCGGGTTGGGGGTCACGAGTACGCGGCGGCTTGCCTCCCGCGCGACGGCGAACGCTTCGGGGAGGATTTCGAGCAGGATGCGGCGTTCTTCGTCGTAGGATTTGCCGACCAGCCGCTCGCGGAACTTCGGGGTCATGCCGCGCAGCTCCGCGTCGGTCATGTCCTGCATCGCCGGTTCAAGGTCGTTTATGCGCTCGACCGTCGGCACTATGTCGCGCAGCAACCGGTCGTTGGCTGTGCCAAAGACCTGCTTCAGGGCGACTGCGGCCACGTCAACAATGTCCATCACGGATGGCATGAGGTCGGGTTTCTCCGGTGATATCCCTCTAGATGCGTCAATTGTGGAGTCTACAGCGGTAAAGATTATGCGTCAAGGCGCGGCGATGGAGCGGGACCGGCGCGTGAAAGGGTGATTGTCACCGAAGACGTGAATGGATCCGAATCGGAGCTTCATATTTCAGCGATATGCACCTTTCAGTCCGCCATCATTTCTGCGTTACGATTCCCTCCGGCGCCTTTATTCCGGGCATGAGCGGAATCGGGGTGTCTTCCACGCACTTCTCGCCAATCTTCGCAAGAATCCAATGAGAACCCGGTGGCTTTGCGCGATGCCAGTCAATAAGCGTTCCGCCCGTGATGATCACGGGGAATCCGGGGCGCTCGTCCGCGCGGAACGCCTCGAATCCGCCGCAGTAAAGCCTTGCGGCGCGCGCCGCTTTCAATGCCTGCATGAGCCGGGCTTGCGGGCCTGCGGCCGGCAGCGAGGACGCCTCCGGATGCACGGGGCTTGTCGCCGTGAAAGCGATAAGCGGAAGGCCTTCGCCATCCTGCGCCGGGCGCGGCAGTTGTTCGTCAGGAACGCTGCCCAGCGAAGAATCGAGAATCATGCACCTGTATCCGTTGCAGAGGAACTCCATCGGCGGCAGTCCGAAACGCTTTGCATGTTCCGGCAGCGTCGCGTCGGCGTTCCCCCGGTCCCAGCCCGATAGGGCGGCATAAACCGGAAGCCCCATCCGCATCATCCGCTCGTCCAGAAGTCGGAACTCGCCGGGCTGGGCGAAGCAGACCTTCTCAGCCGCGACGACCGCGAAGGCCGGGGCGCGCTCCCGCAATGACTCGACCAGCAGGTCGAAGAACATGGGCGTTCGACGGGTAAGACCGCACAACTGCCCCAGCACGGCGACCGGAACGTCCTTCCCGCCTCGAAGCCCCAGGCGGATGGTCCGCCTGACGGATGCGTCAATGGATAAGCGCAAAGCACAGGGAACGTCCGATTTTTCTGCCTTCACGCCTTCCGGCAGGGCGCTCAGATCGGTCCAGTCCCTGCTGATATTTGTCACGGTCACGCTGATCCGCCCCGCGCCGGCGGATGGTGTTGGCTGATCTGCCGCTTCTCCGGGCTGAATCTCGATTTTGATTTCCGGCGTGAACGCCCTCAGGATGATACCGTTGTCTGACGCAGAGACCAGTCCGCACGGCGTCGCGCTTAACTCGGCCCTGCCGCCGCCGATTGAAACTTTTACGACGTTGGGCTGAGCTTCCGGTTTCGGCCTCTCAATCGGGCGATTGCTTGCCAGGACGTGTTCGCGGTCGCCCACCCAGTGGCTCCAGACGGGGTAATAGGCGAAATCGTCATCGTTCAATTCGCGCAGGTGCTTCTGCCGCAGAAGAATCCAGACGCGATCCGGGGACTTCAGATATTCACGAAGCGCGGCCCGATCCTCCTTGAAGTAATCGCGGGGGGCGTCGCCGGCGGTTCCTTCAGACGTGTCCGCGCGCCTTACAATGGGGATCGGCTTGTCCCAGTAGACGGCGTATCCGGTGCGCTCGTCGCGGAATACCCGGAATTCCTCATCCCCGACGACCTTCCGAACGGCCTCCAGCATCGGTTTGACGCTCTTGAATCTGTCACCCCACGGATAAATTATATGCGAGGCTATGACGCATTCCATGGTGACCGTGGCGAAGAGCGTGAGCGCCCCTGCCGGGAATTTGTCGCTCATGAAGAAGAAAGCGGCCACAACACATCCTGTCGCAAGCGGCACGGCCAACTCGGGGATGATCTCTTTGCAATCCGGGAAGACCGCCGGCGCGAGGCCCCACGCCGCAGCGACAAGCGAGAACAGGAATACGGGGATGAGATAGAAGGGAATCCGCGCGCGCCAGAAGCGCGCATGAGGCTCCTTGAATACGCAATCCTCGATCACGATCCCGCACAGCACGGCAAGAGCTGGAAAGAGCGGGGCCATGTAGATGGATCGTTTTGTCGGGACGATTGTGAAGAAGATGAAGCCAGTCGCCAACCAGAGAAGCGCGAAGAGTGTCTCCCGCCGGTCGTCTGAGCCTTCCGCAGTCCACGGATGGACAATTGCCGCCGGCAGCAGGAACGTCCACGGCAGGAAGAGCAGCGGAAGGACCACGATGAAGTGCCACGGCGGATTGCGGTGCAGCCAGGGGTCGGTAACGCGATGGACGTTCTGATGGAGCAGCAGATTCGACGTGAATTCGCTCCCGCCTTTTACGCACGCCGCCACAAGCCACAATCCGACCAGGACGGCGATGATGCCGATCCCCTCCAGTGGACGCATGAGTCGGAAGTAACCGAGTTCCTTTTCCATGAGCAGGAAAGCTGCGGCCAGAAGCAGAGGCAGGATTATTGCCACAGGCCCTTTTACGAGCGTCCCGAGCGCAAGCGAAACCCAGAAAACGCGATGGAGCCACTTCACCTCCCCGCCCTTCATGTGATTGACGTAGAAGGCGACGTTGGCCAGCGTTATGAAGAAGACCAGCAGCATGTCCATGCGCGCTTCTGACGCCGTGCGCAGATAGAACGGCGACGCCAGCAGGACAGCCGCCGTCAGCAGCGCCGGACGGAGGCCGACCGCATACCAGACCCAGAAGTAGATCAGAAGCGTGGTTGCGATGCCGGCTACGACAACCGGCAGTCGCGCGGCGACCGGTCCGACCTCGCCCGTGAACGACGCGACGGCGCATATTGACCAGAAATAAAGCGGCGGCTTGTCGGGATACAGAATCCCGTTGAAGCGCAGAAGCGCCCATTCGCGATTCTGGAGCATCTCTGACGCTATCTGCGCGTAACGCATCTCCTCCGGCTCCCATAGGCTGCGCGTGCGCATGTTCATCCCCATCGTCATCAGGCAAACCAGGAGGATGACGCATCCGCCGACGATAAAGCCGGGGGTGTTCTCGCGGTCCGATTCGTGGATTTCGGGGGCGGGATTCGTTTCGATGATATCTTTCAGGTTCTCGGTCATGCCTTCTCTTACGCGCTAGTCACGTTTTCTGTTTCTACCGGCGGACTTCAGGCCGCCCCGATAGAGTTTACAGCATCTTGCGCAGCCGGGGAATTGCCCGCCCGCCTCCTTCAATCCCTTTCGGAATTTCCTGTATCGCTCATTGTTAAGCAATTCCTTCAGGGAAGCCTGCCGTATGTTGCCGACGGGATAGGGGATGAACTGACAGGCGTAGACCTGGCCGTCCGGGGCCACCCGCGCGTCGGTCCACGGATACAGACATCTGCTCCTCACGCCGTAATCCTCGCTATACCAGGCCTCCAGCATTTCCGAGTCCAGGTCCGGCTTGATAATGCAGCAGACGCCAAGCTTCCCGGCAAGCTCCTTGCATTTTTCCGCCGCCTCCAGTATCGCCGCTCGGTCAACATTTGACGGATCAACCATGCTGTAGACCAGCCCGGTGTCGTCCGCCGCGCCAAAGATGCCCGGCCAGGCGTGTCCGTGCGCCTCAATATCACCGCGGGTCAGGAAGGTAAGGTGCTGCACGGTAAGGGCGTGAACGCCCGTCTTCGCGCAGAGTTCCGTAACTTCGGCAAGGTGAGACGTGGATTCCTCCGTCAGGACGAAATTAACCAGCACATGCGTCCCGCCGCCGGCTTTGAGCATTGACTTGATGGCGCGGACTGCCTTCTCGCGCGATCCCGCCTTCCCGACAACCTTGTCGTGATACTCCGCGCTTCCATGCAGGCTGATGATCGCGTAATCCATTCCCGTCCGGGCAAGACGCCCGATTTTCGCGTCGTCCAGCAGCGTTGCGTTGGTGTTCACGCCGGTCTTCACGCCGGCGGATTTGATTGTCTCGACAATCTCAACTCCGTCCTTGCGAAGGAACGGCTCGCCGCCGGTGATGTAGATGCTGCTGCCGAGCCTGCCCGCCTGATCCGCAAGGGAGGCGATTTCCGCTAGGGTCAGTTCCTCGTCGCGGCGGTTCAGCCTGTTGCCCTGGAGGAAGCAGAATCCGCAGTTCAGGTTGCAGCGATAGGTCGTTTCGAGCGTTATGTTGACCAGTCGGCCGGAAAAACCGTCATCCCGCTCATAATCTCTGGAAAGAGTGAGCGCCCTGCGGATCACGCTGCCCCAGTTTGCGCTGTTGGCTGCGCGAAGGTGGGCTATCTTGTTAAGAATTTCCCCGGAACGATTCATGGTCTTTCCGATTCGTACTATTCGACTGATGTCCGCCGCGCCATTATATCCCGCCGTGGCGACAATATCGCCCGCGATGCCATCCCCGATTAAATCGCCCGCCGCCCCGCGTGTTTCAGCTCGTCGTAGCAGACGAAGTTTGAGTCGTCAAGCCGGAGGTCTTCCAGCACGAACGCCGTCGTCAGGTGGTTTGCCACCGCCCCGGCCGTGTGGGCGTCGCTGCCCGGCGCCAGTTTGACGCCCATTGACCTTGCCGTGTCGTAGATGCGATAGGCGTTCTGGACGTTCCAGTAATCCGCCCTGAAGAGAACCGGGGAGAACTCCAGCGCTATCCCGTTCTCCCGCGCCGCGCACATGAACTCCTCAAGATTCTTCTGCGATATGCGTTCGTGGATGGCGTTGGCGTCCGGGAACCATTGCTTGTGCAGGTAGAACGGGTGCGCGATGATGTCCGCGAATCCCGTCGTGGCTGCGATCATGTATCGGTTGAGAATGCGCGCCGCCGCCGTGTCATGGCTCTGGAAGGCCACCCGCTCCTGCTCTTCCGGATAGAAGTGGCAGGATAGAGTCGCGTAGTCCAGATACTCAAGATACTTCTCGTGCAGCGAGTAGCTGTTCTTGCCGAAGACGTCAACCTCCCACCCCAGCAGCGGACGCGTGGCGCTGTATTCGAGCATCCTGACCTGGTTGCGGACGAACAGGAATTCCTGCTCGCTCGCGCCGTAGCTCTCCTTCATGCCGGGGCGGGGGATGAAGACGTGATCGCAGAATCCCAGCTCGTGAAGGCCGTAGCCCTCGGCGATCCTGAGCAGGTTCTCCGGGCGGCAGCCCTCGTGATCCCCGCAGCAGGGGGAAATGTAAGTATGCACGTGGAAGTTGCTTCTGAACTTCTCCGGGATGGGCTTCCTGTCGCTCATGGCTGCGCCTGATTCCTGTTCTCCCCCGGTTAGCTCTCGGATTTAGCGCGTAGGGTGTGCGAAACCGAAAGACCAAAGGTCTGAGATTTTGCGCGCGCGGGACAATCGCAAGATTCCATTCTCTGCGTGTGCGACTTACTTCGCAAGTCACACACCCTACCAGATGATTTCGCTTCCCGCCAGACCCCCTTATTTACAACTTCATCGTCCTGATTCGTTTTGCCGCAAGGCGCGTCTGTTTGACGCCCGGCACTAGCGCGAACCGGCAGTAACCTTCTCCGGGGTTTGCCCCGTCAGCCGTCGGCGTGCTGATCCACGCGCCGGGCGTGCAGACGATGGCCACGTCCTTCTGCAAGAGCTTCAATGCGAAATCAAGGCTGGAAAGACCGTCCGGCATCTTCTGCCAGAGGTATATCGTCCCCGCCGGGCGGCAGTCGGGCATTCCCGCGTCAACAAGCGCGTCGGCAAGGATGTCGCGCTTCACCTTGTATTCGTCGCGCATTTCCTTGACGTGCGTCTCGTCCGATAGGGCAGCGATCGCGCCCTCCTGAATGAACGTGGGCGTCCCGGAGTCAATGTTCGTCTTGACCTTTTTGAAGATGGAGACGATCTCCCTGTCCCCCGCCACCCAGCCGACGCGGTGGCCCGTCATCGCGCTGCGCTTGCTCAGGGACTGGAAGCAGATGACGCCCTTCTTCGTGATCTCAAGGACGGAGTGCGGGGCCTCGTCGCCGAAGTAAAGCTCGCTGTATGCCTCGTCGGAAGCCAGTATCAGGTTGTGCTTTGCGGCAAACTTGACCGCCTTCCTCAAGAAGCTCATGGGGGCAACCGCGCCGGTCGGGTTGTTGGGGTAGTTGATCCACATGATCTTCGCCTTCTTGAGGACCGGGGCGGGGATCGCGTCCAGGTCGGGCAGGAATCCGTTCTCCTCGTGCAGCGGGATGAACCAGGACTCGCCCTCGGCGAAGAGTGTCCCGCGGGCGTAAGGCGGGTACCCGGGCGTCGGGACAATCACGACGTCGCCGGGGTTGATGAAACCCTCGGGGAAGTTGAAGACGGCCTCCTTCGCGCCGATGGTGGCGGTGACTTCCTGCGCGGGGTCGAGGTCAACGCCGAAGCGCAGCTTCGTCCACGCGCACACGGCTTCGCGGTAATGCTTCGCGCCGATGTAACTCGGATAGCCCGTGCTCTTGTGCTTGTCCAGCCCGGCCTTGACGGCCTGACGGATGAATTTCGGAGTGGGGACGGTCGGGTCGCCGACGCCGAAGTCTATCGGGTCAATGCCGGCTGCCTTGAGTTCTTCAACGCGCTTGTCCACCTCGGCGAACGCGTAAGCGCCGATGGACTGGACGCGCTTTGATGCTTCGATCTTGAACGCCATTGCGGGTTCTCCTTTGCCTTCGCAAGCGGGTTGTGTCTGTTCCTGCCGAATGCGGCGCTGCGGACCGGGGCGCGTAATCGGCAGGACTGGATTTTATGACTGCGCTTGCGGATCGTCAATCCTCTTGCGCCGCCTGTTCGGCTGGGGAATCCATGGACATCATACACAATATGACGCTGTCACCGCATATTACACGTCCCCGCCCCCCCCCCTTGTTATGGTTTGAAGGGAACCGACGCTCAGGTACAATAAACAAAGCTTGAGACATCCTTTATCGCGGGTTGTGGTTTGAAGGGAACCGACGCTCAGGTACAATCGCGGGCATCGGCTTACAAGAACGGGCAGGGTTGTGGTTTGAAGGGAACCGACGCTCAGGTACAATGGAATGACGATGGAACAAGCAACAACAATCGTTGTGGTTTGAAGGGAACCGACGCTCAGGTACAATCCCCCCCCATCCGGCTGACCATGATCGCCTGTTGTGGTTTGAAGGGAACCGACGCTCAGGTACAATTTTGGGGGGCTTATTGACGTGATGCATGAGTTGTGGTTTGAAGGGAACCGACGCTCAGGTACAATCTTTACTCCGTAAGGTGAGCAGCCTGCGGGGTTTAGGGAATGCGGGGCGCGTGGAAAACGGTGTAACGAGGCTCGGAAATTAAGGACGCGAGACGATTTCGCGCAAGCGAAAACGGCTCGCGTCCCCGCGTTTTTCAGAAAAGCATGAGTTGCTGGGGCGGTTTTTCGGCGTCGCCCTTGACGCCCCCGTTGAATATCTCCATCTTTCCGAACTGGACGTCGGTGACGCTCAGCAGCCTGATCTGCCCGTCGGACGGAATCAGCGACTTTATCTGGTTCCGGTATCCGCGGGCGCGCTCCTCGCAGTTGAAATATCTCGCGTAGACGGAGAACTGGAGCATCGAGAAGCCGAGCTTTATGAGCTCCTTGCGGAACTGGGCATAGATCTTGCGTTCCTGCTTGGTCTTGACCGGAAGGTCGAACATTGTGAAGAGCCACATGCCCTTGTACCCCGAAATGTCTGCGCGTTCGGATTTCATTGGTTCGCGCTAATTGATTTGTTCCGGCAGGTTCCCCCGCGTTGGAACCGGCCGAGGTTGTTTCGGTGGGTTCCGCGTCGCCTGCGGCGTCGCTAAGAACCCATCCTGCATTTTCCTCATGTATCCCTCCCCTCTCCCGCCGGGAGAGGGGGAACCATGACGCCCGCTGCGGGCGGAATGGTGGGTGAGGGGGGACATGAGTTGTTTCGGTGGGTTCCTCTGCGCTTGAACCCACCCTACAAGGCGGGGATGGTCAGCGTTTTCTGGGCGCCTTCATAGACCTTTGCCAGGGACGCGGCCTCGATCCCCGCGAAGTCAAAGAGCGTTCGCGTCTCGCCGCCGCCCGGCCTCCGCTCCGCCAGCCGCGCCAGAATCGCCGACTTGGCTGCCTTGTCCAGTTCCGGTTCGGGTTTTCCGGCGGCAATTGCGGCCACGGCCTCGTCAACGACGGGGCGGAAAGGCTCCATCAGGTCCGAGGCCAGCGGGAAAGTGTCATAACGGTTGTGGTGGTGTATTCCGAGGGAGGGATGCAGTCCGGAGGCGCAGATTGCGCGGGCGACGACGGCCCGTAGGACGGCGTATCCGTAGTTGAGCATCGCGTTCAGCCCCGGAGAGTCGGGGTCGCGGGTGAATCCCTCAGCGCCGAACAGCGTGCTCCAGTATGCGCGGGCGGCGCGGCCCTCGACGTTTTCCGGGTCGCCGCTCCTGACCTGCGCGGCAAGGAGGGCCAGCCCGCGGTCGTCTCCGCGAAGGCGGCTCAGCGCGCGGGATTGCGCGCGTATTTTCTCCTGAACAATCTGTTTCCAAAGCCGCTTGCGAAGGGGCAGAGGGGCGGAGGCTTGTAGGGCGAAGCGCTCGCTCTGCGTGCTGTGACCCTGAAGGGGGAGCAGCATCCCGCAGGGCGTCCGCTTCTCATCGCACGCCACCAGAACCGCCCCGGCGGCGCATATGCCGGACAGCACCGACTGCGTCATGCTGATGCGCGGATGCGAAACCAGGATCACGGCAAGTTCCCCGAAAGGCAAACTTGCTTCAGAACCGTCATCGCGCCTTATTACGAGATTCTCGTAACGGGAGGAGAGAGCGGCAGGCTCTTCCGAGATGTCAATGATCCTGTTGTTCATGTCCCGGACTCCCCGTCAGTCGTTGGCCGTCCTGATCTCGCCGGTGGGAAGGATGACAACCTTGCGGCAATTGAGTTCGCGCAGAGATTCAAAGAAGCCAATGAACCAGTCACCAGAAGCCATAATTTCCTTCTTGAGTCTGGCATCATTTATCCTGACATAGTCAATTCGCGGGTAACCCTTATTTGTTTGGCTGACAGTTCTTATTCTGAAAAGTTGAGGTCCATCATCTGTGTCGTGTTGGATCGTCTCTCCGCCTGCAAGTGAGAAGACGAAATCCTTTCCCGGCCCGTGGTCTTTTTTGACAATCGGTTCTTTGTTTCGCAACCTCGTCATCGCGTCAAGAGAGGTGACCACGAATCCTTCCCACTTCTTCCTTCCGCGCTTGTCGGTTGTTTCCACAATCTCCACATGGTGGTTTGATCCGGGTTTGACGTAGCGCGTGTCCGCTCCGCTGCCGATGGGGCGGGGGTTGGCGGATACGCGAACACGAACGCTCTTGATCGGTATTCGCCGTCCGTCCCTTGCCTGCATGAAGGGTAGGTTCTCCGCCTTCTCAAGCGCCTTGATGTCCCCGACCTCGGCGATGCGGGCCTTGACCCGCTCCCTGACGACCGGATCGGCGATCTGCTCCACCTCGTTGGGAGACAGCCTGTAGACGGGTTTTCTGACGTGGAAACATTCCTTTCCGTTTTCGTCCAGCCTTTTCGCGTAGACGGTTTCCTCGTGGAGCGGGCCGTTGACCTTGCGGTTGACCCTGTGCGACGCGGCCATGCCCTCGATGACGCGCTTCGCGTCATCGAAGAATCCTTCCCACGGCGGGTTCATTGCCTCGACCGCCCTTTGCAGCTTTTCCTCGCTCTGCTGTACCGCCCGGCTGAGTTTCTGGATCATGCCGGGGGCGGTCAGGGCGACGACGATGGCGTCAATGGCATGGTGGCGGTGGTCGTCGCGGGTTTTCTCCCCGCCGCCGATGATGTCGTTGAGTTTCCACGTCGCGCGCAGCAGCGCCGTGGCGCGGCCCTGCGTGGCTTGGACGGTTCTGCGCCCGGTTCCGGTGACGCCGCCGTAGAGCATGCCGAGATAGCGGCAGGCCTCGCGGGATGCGTAAGCCGTGTCATTCAACTGGCTGCTTGCGAAGTCGCTGATGTCCTGCAAATCCTTCACGCGGAAGAGTTCGAGCTTGCGTGTCCGTGTATCAGAGTCGGTGTCGAACCTTGCGACGCGATCAAGAATATCACCCCATCTCTTTTCGTCGCTTCCATAAGCCTCCCACGGCGTTCTTGCGCGTTTCTTCCGATTTTCCGCCGCGTCGCAAAGGGTTTTGTTGAGGAAGGAATTATCGAAGCTGCGGCTGCGGGGGATGATGTGCTCAACGTCGAACTGGGGGTGATGGCCGAAGAGTGCGCGGATGGAGATTGACTTGCCGGTGTATGGGCAGACGCCGCCGCATTCCTGCCAGAGGAGGACCTTTTCAATGTCCGAGCGGCTGGGATTGGTAATGCCGACCTCTTTGGCGATTTTCTCGGCGGCGGTTTTGCGGAATGCCTCGTTGCGGCGGATTTTCTTCGTGATTTCCACTCTGGCCTTGCGCGGGCGTTTCAGGTGACGGGCAAGCTCAATACGGATGGCGGCAGGCTTGCCATATCGCCTGACGACGGCGTTGACGACCTTGCGGAGTTCCGTGAGGGCGCGTTCGACGGCGGGGTTGCGAAGCTCCTTCAGTTGCTTTCGGACGGGCGGGAGGACGTCCACGATGATGCCCGTCGGCCTGTCGCCGTAGACGGCTTTTTCTGCGGTTTTGTATGGCGTTCCTTCCTCAAGGGAAGGCAGCAGTTTTCGAATGGCCCGCAGGGACAGGTTGCAGTAATCGGGTTCGAGGATGATTTCGGAAAACTCCTGCGCCTGTTCCTCTTTCAGTCCCCATACGCGCATGCCACGGCTTTTCAGTGTCGCCGGTTTCTGGATGCTGTTTATATCCTCGATGACCTTGTGCTGCTCCTCAATCGAGAACGAGTCCCATCGCGCGCCGAATATGTTGCGCATTTTCGCGGAGGTCGTATTGCCCTTCAGCGACTTGTCTCCGCCGCGTTCGAGGTTGAATTCGCATAGCCGGGAGATGCCGAGAATCTTGCGCATCTTCGCGAATGTCACGGAGTCTGAATGTTCAAGTTCGGCAACGAGTTTCTCTCGCTCTTCCGGCGTCGGGCGGGTTCGCGTTCCGTCGGGGTGGCTGATGTCCAGATCGTTGATTTTCTGGAGGTATCGGAATCTCTGGCATTCCGGCAGCGCCATGGGGGCGCGGCGGTGGCCTTGCTCAAGCTCGCACTGGCCGATCAGCCCGGCGGCGCTCTTGAGGGGGCGCTGGAAGAAGATGGCGTTGTGGACCTTCTTCCTGAGCGCGGGGGTCAGGACGCCGGGATAATGTTTCTCCTGCTCCTTCCAGATGGCGTCGAATTCCTCCTCGTACATGGCGCGGGCGGTGTATCTGGACCTGACTCGCGCCTCGTGAGGGTTAAGCGTCGTGAAGTATTGGCTGAGGAAGGGCGTTCCCGCCTCCTGCATCAGCTTGCGAAGCTCCCCGATGCTCTCCTTGACCTTGCCCTCGTCCTTTTTCTCTTTATCGTCCTTGGGGAGCTCCTTGCGGTTGCTCAGGAAGCCCCTGCGGTGGGCGATGTGGTAGATGGCGAGGGCGATTTCCTCTTTCTCGATCCTGGCGGAGACGGCGCGGGAGCGGATGAGGTAGGGGAGGAGATCGGGCAGGAGGCGGATTTCGCGGGAGTCGTCATTCGCGCCGGCGGCGCGCAGCCTCATGTCCCACGCAGAAAGCAGGTCGGCGCGCAGCCTCTTGAGGGTGTAGTCGCGCTCCGCCGCTTTGCGTTGTCCGCCCGGTTTGGGGGACGAAGCGTCCTGCGGGATGTCGTATGTTGGAAACAGTCCGGCTTCGCGGAGGATGCCGAACAGCCTGACCAGCCTTCTGGCAAGACGGTCCTGACGGCGTCGGGAAGATCGTTTCTCCCTGCGCCCCTTGGCGCGGGAATCGTCCTTGCCGCTTTCGATCGTGTCAAGTGTTCCTTCCACGCCGGCCTCGAAGATTCTGACGCCGGAAGCCAGCAGGCCGGTGAACTCGTCGTTGCGGGATTCGATTGCGGCCCATCCCACTGAAGTCGCGCCGATGTCCAGGCCCAGGACGTACTCTCTGCGTTCTTTTTCGCCCATTTCTCATTTTCCCACTTATTGCTTATTGACAAAACCCAACAATGATAGTAACTATATAACATACCTGAGCGTCGGTTGTCTCTTTTTTTCACAATAAGGGACTTCTGTTCTGCGGGCTCCGCTCCATGGGAAACCATGCGGCGACCACGGACGCCTCTCAAAGGGGCGTCCTTTTTATTTGTACGACGGGGGG
>JAKLEA010000040.1:0-231 GCA_022711755.1 Planctomycetota bacterium | reverse complement strand
ACAGTACCTTTCGCTACAAAAAGAAAATCACCAAAGGTGGCGAGTTATATATTGGACCGGCAGGGGAGTAGAACAGTGGGCTGTGAGGATCTCGGCGCGTTAACATATTACTATCTATTACGAGTGCGCTTTGCGCGGGGGAAGGAAGGTCCTCTCACTACGGCGCTATGCTTCCCGGCGGCGACGGCGCAGGATGATGAGGGAGATGAGGAACACGAGCAGGGCCGCGAC
>JAKLEA010000004.1 GCA_022711755.1 Planctomycetota bacterium | reverse complement strand
AAGCCCATGGCGCGACAGAAGTTTCAGCACCCATGTGAATATCGCTTCGTGCGTCTCCAGGGCGATGCGCTGGCGTATTCGCGTCAGGCTGGAATGGTCCGGCGTCCTCTGGGTGAGCGAATACCCCAGGAACGTCCGCAACCCAAGTGAGTCGGCGCAGCGCCACGCTATCTCGCGCTCAGAGTCCAAACCCTCGAAATACCCGACCAGCAGCATGCGAAAATAGACGCCGGGCGGGATGCTCGGGCGTCCTGTCGCGTCGGCGTAGAACTTCTCGCAGAGGTCTTCCGCATACGGGTCAAAGCCAGCATCGGCCAACAACGCGTTGAGCCGCTCGTAGAAGGGATGCCCGGGCGCGGCGGCGATGTCTTTCGTCAATACCCACAGGTCCGACTGCTTTTGCCTCTGCCGTCGTCTCATCGCCATCGTCGCTTGCCTCCATACCGGAAAATAACCTCTCTTCAATAATATATTACCACATGTGTCAAGGCCCCCTTTTTCAACAGGCTGCTAAGGACAAATAGGTGTCCGCCACGTCTGACACCGCCCAACGGAGCCGAGCAGTGTCCATGGAAAGCTGCGGCGACAGAGAAGGACGCTCCGGCCGGTCTCGCTACTGGCGGTACGTCCTCTGTCTGGCGATCATAGCAGTTCTCGCCGTGCTTTCCTTCTCCTTGGTACGCCGTTCAGGACCACAGGGCATTGAGGTCTCACGTCTCCGGGCCTTCGAGGACTTCACCGAACATGTCCTTTTCAGCCCCGACGCGAAGTGGCTCGTCTGTACCGGGAAGGACGATTTCAAGAACGGCGACGGTTTGGTCAAAGTCTGGGACATGTCCGCATGCACGGGTGAATGGCTGCAGGGCAGGCGGAGTCAGCCCGTCCTAGCCACCGTTCTGGCTGACGACGGAGACAGGAGCATGGTCCAGTTCAGCCACGACGGCTCTCTCTTGGTTTCGATGGGTATCAACAGCGGGGTCTCTGTTCGGAGAGCGGGAACATGGGAAGACCTCTTCTGCGACAGGGAGGCGCGCACTGCCGTCGTTACTCCAGATGGCACTCGCATTGCCATCCTGAAGGAGAAGGCTATTGAGATCCGGGCCCTGCCTGAATTCAACGAGGTCATCCGTATTCCAATAGAGGAAGAAAAAGCGTTCAACCTCCTGTGTTCCTCCAACGGTGAGTACCTTCTGGGGCTTGGTCCGAAGTCCCTCACCGTCGTCGATACTCAGTCCAACGCTGTCGTCGCTCACGGGACCTTGACGTGCGAGCATTATCGCTGGCTCCCCGGTTCAGTCGGCCTAACCCACGACGACAGGTACCTCACGACTTTGAGTTCGGAAAGTGCTTTTTCGTTCGACCGCAGGAAGACTCGCCCAATCATGCCGAAGACAGTGCATCACAGGTTGACTTTCTGGGATCGGTGGCGCAACGGGCAGCCAACGCCTGATTTCCATATCAGGATCCCATCGTGGCAGGTGCATCACGCATGCTTCAACGCGTCTGGGACGACTATGGCGGTTAGCTGCGTCGATTTTGGGGAGAAGACATTGGCTGAGAGAGTTCCCTTTCCGAACGAGGACGAGACGCTGGAGAAACGGATTCTCCTTCTCAACACATCAGCCCTTGCAGCGAAACGTTCGGCTATCGCACTGAACGGCGAGGTTGAAACTGACATCCCGATTGGCCACCTCGCTTTCGGCTGCGGAGATCGTCTTCTCGCTGGTGCCGGCGCTACTGGGGAGGTGATCGTCTGGAGGCTGAACCCAGCCGAGTAGCCGCGCAGCACAATTCCGATTCCGCTACCCCTAGCGTTGTGATGTAATGTCGCCATGGGCTGGTAGCGGCGGCGTTGTGGCATGGGCGACGTTGCCGAACCGGCGGAATCGAGAACCTTGACAGATGATGGCGATTAGGCTCTGCGGACAGACCATGTCCCGGCCTGTCTCACCAAGAGAAACGTATCTACCGGCTGCAAGCGAAGGAGACGAGTATAGGCCCGACTCGGCAAGTAAGGATGACTGCCAATAGGAGGATCGTGACACGTCCACTGACAGTTGTCGATGGTTATCGGCAGGAGGCTACTGCAGTCTGGCGTAGCGATCTCGCCTCGTGGAGGATTCCGTGAGTAAACGACTGGCGATTGGATGCTTGGTTCTCTCGATGTGGGCAGTCGGGCTTCTCTGCGGCTTGTCTCTAGGCTTCCTCTGTGGCCTTTCTAGCGCCAAGAAGCTCTACCCCAGGGGTATCTGTGTCGAGCGCATCGTAGACAACCCGGCACGCGAGCGGGAACTCGTGGGCATGGACAAGCAGACCTTGATGCTCGTCTTGGGCATGCCTGAGGGGGGAGCCGCCTCGCTATCGCACAACAAATGGAAGTACTACGACTGCAGGGAGATAGGTTGGTACGATTCCCAAACGCTTTCGTACATACCTCCCTACATCATAGTCAGCTTCGGGGATGATGGCTGCGTGAAGTCAGTAGAGGTGATGACATGACGACCGGCGCAAAGCCGCAGCAGGCAAAGCCTATTGCACGACTCTCAGCGGTGTTGGCCGTCAGCGCCATCGCGGCGGGGGGGATCCTCGGCTATGCCGTGGGAACGAGCGCTGGATTTCGTCACGGCCGCAGACCGGGCCCTGTATCGGTGACGCGGCTTCTTTGCAGTCCGAGTATGAAGAGTAGGATCATGGGCATGAGTCAACGGCAGATCATTGAGATACTCGGCCAACCATGCGAAGGGAAGACCTCAAGCTGCTGGTGCTACACGGATCCCGCCAGGACGCACGGCTGTCGGTTGGTGCTCTGGTGGTTGATGTTCGAGCCCGAGAAGAAGTTGGTCGTGCGCTTCAATGAAGAGGACCAAGTCGAGGTAGTCGACTGCGTAAGAGCAACGGATCAACGGATCAACGGTGTAGGGAGTAGCGAGCCGGAGGATGCTACAGGACACGGCAAGGACGATTGCGGTCAGTAGAGGGGCTGAGTACAGTGGTGGCTGCAAAGACAAGATGTCAACATAACAGAGGGCTTTTGTCAGGCAGTACCGCCATGACTCATGTGTACACAGGGACGGCAACCGTTCTGCGGGCCTCTCTGGTTGTCATGACGACTTGCTTCTGTTCGTGCGCCCTCTGTGTGATCCCTCCGGACCCCGCAAGGGGCCTCTTCGAAGTCGAACGGGGGAATCGGGGGACGTTACCCAATAAATGCTGGTAAATCGGGGACAGCGACAATAGCGCGTAGGGTGTGCGAAGCCGAAAGACCGAAGATCTGAGGCTTTGCACACGCGGGGAGATGGAGGGGCATCCGTCCGTCCGCGTGTGCAACGCCGTCTCGGGGTGCGATTTTCTTTCGGGCAAAGAAGGGTTACGCGTGGGCTAGAACCCGCCGCAAAGTGTCATCCATGTGCATGGTTCATTCTGTAACCTATGTGCCATATCTGCGCCGCCGGTTTCCCTCTCCCTCGGCAAGCGACGGGTGAGGGGCAGGAAAGCAAGTCTACCACCAGCGTACCCCCCTCATCCACCAGCCTTCGGCCGGTCCCCCTTCTCCCCGGGGGAGAAGGAAGACATGCGGCGGGCCGCACATTCGAGTCGTCAATCTTGCCCAAATCCAAAACCACGCCCGCGTCGCACACCCTACACACTGTTGTGTAGTTGTGGTTAAGTCAGAAATCGCCTGTTGAAGAGGGACGGCCTGGCGGACTATATATGGTCTCATTACGTTTAATAAATCGCCGTTCTTGAAACGCGGAGGAATGAAACATGTCAGCTTCTTCGCTCAGGTTCAGCCTGCTGGTTCCGTTCTGCCTTGCCGGGATGGGGGCAGTCGTCGCCGACGCCCATGCGGCGGGAAAGACCATCCACGTCTCGAAACTCGGGGACAACTCCGACGGGTCGTCATGGGAAAAGGCGTTCCACACAATCTCCGCCGGACTGCTTGCCGTGCCGGATGACGCGGGCGGCTATCGCGTCGTCGTCCGCCCGGATACATACATGGAGGCCAATCTCTACACGGAGCACAGGGGCGCGCAGGGGGCCTACAACGAACTTATCGGAGACTTCGACGGCAGCCTCGGCTCCGGCGCGAAGGGCTGGGTCGTCATTGACTCAGGCGATCCGGAAAAGGGCTTCAAGAGCTACGACTGGTGGGGGCCGGTGCGCGCGTATTCGAAAGGCTGGTCCGCCGAACACACGGACGAAACGTTCTCGGCAATCTGCTGGGATCGTTGGAAGCTCAGCCGCCTCTACGTCACCGGCGGCGACGGCGGCCTGATGTTCGACTGCACCGACAAGGTAGAGCCATACACGGTGATCGTTGAGGACTGCATCAGCATCGGGAGGGCGTTCGGCGGCGGGGTGGCCAGTTGCCTTTCCCGCTACGACGAACCGATCGTGTTCCGGCGCTGCCAGTTATGGGCGCTGGACTGGTGGGGGGACACCGCCGCCGCGTACGTCCGCGTCGAAAATCAGGCCATTCCGGAGCGACCGGACGTCATCTTCGAGGACTGCTCGATGATCAGCCCGCAATGCGGACTGAAGGGCGGGAACTTCGGCTTTCACACATACATGCGCGTGAAGCTGGAACGCTGCAAGCTCATAGCGTTGAACTTCTCACAACCTCAGGGCACTCCGATTGACGGCGTCATCCAGAGCGTCGAGAGCGGAAAGTACCTTCACGTTGACCTGAAGGACACGGACGTCATGGGTTACAAGGTCTTCGGCGCGCGGGTGAACAAGGAGACGGCGGGGGAACTCGGCTACACGACAGCGGGGGCGTGCCGGGCGTATGTCCAGTATCAGCAGGATTGCCCGGCGGGATTCGCGCGGCTGGCGCAATGGCCGATAGATGTCTTCGAGTATGTCGCCCCGCCGCCTCCAGACGCTGCGCCCGATTGGCGGCCGACGCGCGACGCCGCAAGTGTGCAGAGCGCCGCGCCTGCACACTCCCCCGCGATGGTGAAACTGCCGTGGGCGATCAACGAGGACGCGATGGAGGTCACGCCCGTCATCTTCAAGGGACGCCCGCTTCTGATGATGAGCCGCCGCTCCGGCGGGAGCAACGTGGACCTTGAGCATACGTACCTTTACATCCGGGACCTGATCACTGGAAGCGAGATTTCCCGCTTCGCCTCGGCGCATTCCTTCGGTTGCGCCTTCGTCAACGGGGATGAACTGAACGTCTTTGCGGCGGAATATAGCGCCGATGACTGGAGCAAGGACATCTTCCGCTTCAGCACGACCGACCTGAAGGAGTGGAAGCGCGAGCCGGCAATCATGCGGCAGGGAGACGAGCACCTGTTCAACAGCTCCGTCTGCCGCGATGAGCAGGGATTCCTGATGGCTTACGAGTCCAACAAGCCCGTTCAGTTCTGCTTCCGCTTCGCCCGGTCATCGGACCTGAAGGAATGGAAGACGATTGAGAACACCTGCTTCACCGGCGAGAACAGCGAATACAGCGCCTGCCCGTGCCTGCGTTACATAAAGCCTTACTACTACGTGATTTACCTTCACACGGCGGTCGGCGGACGCCAGGGATGGGAGGCGTTTCTAGCCCGCTCGAAGGACCTTTCCGAATGGGAACTCAGCCCCCTGAATCCCATACTTATCGCATCTGCGGGCGAGGGGACGAACAATTCGGACGTGGATATGTTCGAGCTTGAAGGGAAGACGTATCTCTACTACTCCACCGGGGATCAGGCGACGTGGGGCGCGATCCGGTGCGCCATGTTCCCGGGGACGATGGAGCAGTTCTTCGCGGCATACTTCCCAGAGGGCGTTGCAGGGAAGAAGGCGGTCGCGGGCCGAGGGCCATAGACGGGGTGTAATGACAACCTGAAGCGGAGCCGATTTCTCCTGAGAGGATATTAGGTCTATTCTGATTACTGATAAACCCGATGAAAATTTCTTGACAATCACGCGAAAAGGGTTATAGTTAACCCGTATAGGGTTGTAGCAAGAGTGTCTTTTCAGGAGGTGTTCGAATGGGTCGAATAAAATATCTGGGAGTTATTGTTGGCGCGCTCGTTTTGTGCGCGTCTGCGGCCGTGGCATTGCCGCTTTCTGTTGAATACATAGATGGTCCGCAGGACGTTCTGATCGTTCCTCAAGAAGTGGTCGAACTGGGCGTTTGGCCCCCGTTTCCGCCCTTTGAGGCCATAAGTCCGTTCTGGTTTGGTTCCACAGATACAACGTCTTGCTTCGATGGAAGCGACTTACCGGGCGTTCCTAACCAGTTAGTGCAGATTATCAATGCGACAGGCACGCCATGGACGGAGCTGTGGTACGTCGCCGATCCTGAAACAACCATTACGAACTTCGACGGCTGGGTCGGCAATCTCGGTATGGGGGATTATGAAGAGGCTTTCAGGATTGATTCCGTCGGAATCAACCGACCGCTTATCGACGAGAGCATGATCGCGGATCAGATCTTCCAGCCGGGAGAGATGTGGACGTTCATTCTTCAGGATTGGCAGCACCCGACTGCGCTACTGAGCGCCAGCGCCGAATTTGACAGCATCGGCATTGCCGGCATGAGTGCAGGGTACCCATTTTCCACGGGCAGCATCATTGGTATTCCGGAACCGAACACGGCTGTCCTGCTGGCCCTGGGCGCGGCAGCGATGGCGTTCTACAGGAGAAAGAAGTAAACGGCAGCGGACACGCCTTCGGTCAACTGAAGGCCAGATCATTGAAGGCACACAGGCTCGGCGCGTCAATAATGCGCCGGGCCTGTTTCTTTGTGCGGAAATGGGGACGGGCTATGTTCCGACGGGGAGTTGCAGGCGGATGCCGGAGGGAATGACGTTACTTGAAGCTGGAATAGAGAAATTACGCGGGGATAAGCGTGAAAAGGCAATCGCTCATATGGGGGGAGAGGCGAGGGAGGTTGGCACCCGCATTCGCCGGAAAAAGAAACGGGGATCATTCCCCGTAGACGGTCACCGTCAATTTCGCGTAGAACCCAAGGATATTCATCGCCTGGTAATCCACGTGGTGGATCTTCGTGATTCCCGCGCTCTTGGCGGCGGCTTCGATGCTCGCATCGCCCAGGGCGATTACGCCGAGGTATGATTCGCAGAAGGCCGAACCCGACTTGGCCTGTCCGACGTTGCTCGTCGCGCCGATCGGCGCCTTAACGTCAGAGTAAATGGTTCCCATCGCCGGCGACATAACGGACGCGCAACCGGTCAGAAGAACTGCTGTTGTGAATGCAACTAGTACGAGTGTCTTCATCTTGCCCATCGTCAACTGCCTCCATTTAGGCGACTGCGGGTGCCATTCCCGTCGCAACGCGGACATTCTATGCCGCCCTGCCGTTTCAGTCAATCGCCATTTTCCTTAGGGGCATGCCGCAGGAGCGCCGGGCGTCGCGCGCCCAACCGACAGCCTAGAGATAATCATTCCGCCGGAAGCCGCTTCATCGTATCATTTCACCCGCGCGGTCGGCGGGGCGCCGTCCGCAATGGGAGAATGACCGTCATGGAGAAACCGCAATACGTCGTGGCGCGCGCGGACAAAGCGCCGCGCCTGAAAGCCCTGAAGGACGATCCGGCATGGAAGGACGTTGCCGTCCTGGAGATTGCCAACTTCCCCTGGCACGAATCCGGCGAAAAACAGAAAACGTTCGTCCGCCTGCTCTGGGACGCGGAGGCCGTCTACGCCCGATTCGAATGCGCGGACAGGCACATCTCAGCCAGCCGCACCGCGCCCAACTCGGACGTTTGCAACGACTCCTGCGTCGAGTTCTTCGCCACGCCGTTCCCGGACGACGGGCCGGATTACTTCAACCTTGAGATCAACTGCTGCGGGACGGTACTGCTCGGCTGGGGTCCGGATCGCTGGAAAAGCAAGAAAGCCCCCGTCGAACTCATCCGGCGCATCGAGGTTGCGCATTCCGTCCCCGGTCCGACCAGGGAGGAATCCCCGAACGACGACGGGTGGGTGGTCGAATGCAGGCTGCCGCTGGCGGTCGTCTCGGCGCTGGCCGGGCGGGAAGCGACAATTCCGGGTAGGGTGTGCGAAGCCGAAAGACCGAAGGTCTCAGGCTTTGCACACGCGGAACCATGCCGGAATGATTCGGCCGGTTCACGCGTCGCCTGCGGCGGCGCCAAGAACCAGCCCTACATTGGATGGCTGGCGAATTTCTACCGCTGTGGCGGGGTGACGGATCCGCAATACGGCACGTGGTCGCCCGTCGCCGCTCCGAAGCCGGATTACCACCGTCCGGAATGCTTTGGTAGGCTGACGTTCGGCGGATAGCACCCAATCGCGCGAAGAATCAGCATGTTTCGGCGGACGCGGAGATGCGTCATCCTTCTCCTTGGGGAGAAGGTGGCGCGTCCCAAGGACGCGACGGATGAGGGGAGTCGAAAGGATGCCCGAAGCACATGAGCAGGTTATTTCGTCGTTTCCCCCCTCACCCGTCGTTGCTGCGCAACGCCACCCTCTCCCGGCGGGAGAGGGAATAATGCCTTACGGTAGATGATGGGAGGATGACGGTGCGACGCGTGCGCAACTCCCTGTGACACTCAGTATGGGGCGCCTCTGGCATTGCTCGCGCGAAAGCGATATCCTTCTGTTCAGGCGCGAACGCCGGTTGTACGTGATCGCAAATCGCGCGGGGCTGACGCCCCCGCGTCATTTTGGAGGCAATTCCAATGAGATTCGTTTCCCGGTTCGTCCTCTCGCTCGCGGTCCTGGCCCCTCTCGCCCTCGACGGATGCAAGAAATCCCCCCCCGCCCCAATGCCTGCGGAAGCAACGTCGGGCGCCGCTAAGCAGGACGCAACGCATGTTGCCGCGATCAAGGTCAAACTCGGCGCGGCCCAGCCGATGACCGGCAATATCGCCCAATACGGCGAAGAAACCACCAACGGCATCAAGCTCGCCATCAAGGACGTCAACGCGCGGGGCAAGGTTCTCTTCGATCTGAAGATCGCGGACGACAAGAGCGAGGCAATCGGCACGGTCAACGCCGTGCGCAAGCTCATTGACATTGACCGCGTCAACGTCATCATCGGCTCCGTCGCCAGCACATGCACCATGGCCGCAGCGGGACACGCGCAGGCTGCGCGAATCCCCATGATGTCCTCCGCCTCGACAAACTCAAAGGTCACGACGCCGGTTGATCAGAAGGGTAACAGGACGCAGCTCGATTACGTCTCCCGCGTCTGCTTCATTGACGAGTATCAGGGCAAGGCTGCGGCGATCTTCGCGTATCAGGACCTTGGCTCGCGCAAGGCGGCGATCATGTTTGACGCCGAGCAGGATTACAGCAAGGGCCTGCGCGACGTGTTCAAGCAGGTCTTCGAGCAGATGGGCGGGAAGGTCGTTTCCGAGGAGTCGTTTGTAACCGGGGACAAGGATTTCGGCGGCGTGCTGGCGAACGTCAAGCGCAGCGCGCCGGACTGCGTGTTCCTTCCAGCATATTATAATCAGGTCGGCATCATCCTGAGCCAGGCGCGGGGCAAGGGTTTGGAATGCCCGTTCATAGGCTGCGACGGGTGGGACAACGACAAGATATTTGAGCTTGCGGGCAAGGCTGCGCGGGGATGCTACTTCACGACCCACTTCAGCCCGGACGACCCCGACCCGATGGTCCAGGATTTCGTGAAGAAGTATAAGGAGGCCTATCAACGCGCGCCCGGAGCGTTGGCCGCGCTGGGCTATGACGCCGTGCTGGCCGTTGCGGACGCCTGCGAGCGCGCGGGAAGCAACGACCCGACGGCCATCAAGAACGCTATCAACACGATCAAGGACCTCAAGGTCGTCAGCGGCGTGATAACGCTGGACGAGAACCGCAACCCGGTCAAGAGCGTAGTCATAATGAAGACGTTGGAAAGCTCAACGGAGTTCCTGAAGAGGTGGACGCCGTAGAACCGCCTATTTTCTTCCCCTCCCCCCCTGTCGTCCTGTCGGAGCTGTCTGACGCTGCGGTGCGCGCCTGCCCTGGCCCGCCCTCTCCCCGAGTGTCGGCCGATTCTGCGGAACCGGTTTCATTGCGGGGATTGAACTTCCGAAGATGTCATAATCGTCCCGATAATTCCTCTGCGGACGCTCGCCCCTTTTGAATGTTGCAGTTCCGGTTCCCGTGATCGCATTACCATCTCGGACTGCCGTTCCGGAGCGCTCGCGCGTTCCGCCGTTGCGACCGGTCGTAATGTCCGTATGCGTCACGGCGTTGCCTTCGCGGACCGTGCCGCCCTCGCGCGTCCTGATAGTCTCGCCTTTGCCGTTGGCGATTTCGTGTTCGTGATCAACGCGGCCTTCGCTGCGCTCGGTCTTCCCTTCGCGCATCCGGACGGTCTCGCCGTTGCCGTTCCTGATTTCGTGCTCGTGCGTCGTCGTCCCGCCGCTCCGCGTCGTTGATCCTTCGCGGGTCCCTATTATCTCCCCCTCAGCATTGCGAAGTTCCCCCTCGCCCTTGACGGTTTCGCCGTCCTTCGTCCGCGTCCCCTCATAGGCGTAAGTCTCTCCGTTTTTGCCGGTTATGTCCTTGTCAATCTCGACCGTGTCGCCGTCTCGCGTTTTTGTTGTGTCAACCTTGATCGTCTCCCCGTCTCGTGTCTGAATGGCCGTTTCGCGCTCGCGGGTGTTCTCGCCGGTCTTTTCCGCGTCGCTGACGACGCTGCGAATTGTATCGCCGTCCTTGCCGATCACGACATGTTCGTGATGCGCCTTGTCGTCTCCGCGCGTTATGCTTCCCTTTCGCGATCTGACGGTCTCGCCTTCCTCGTTTGCCGCCTTCAATTCTCGAGTGACGCCGCCGCCTTCCCGCGTCGCGCTTCCCTCGATGCCGTAAGTTCGTGTTCCATCGCCGTTCTTTATTGTGGCGTTTCCTGCGAGCATTTTGCTCTTCTGAAGAAGCGCGGTCATCCGCTCGGACGATCCGGGATGCCGCGCCTCTATTGCGGACCTGGTGCGCGGGGAAAGACCTTCCCATTTTTCAGCGATTGATGCGCGGATGCGGGCTGCCGATTCCTGATCGCCGTCCTCAACCGCCCCTTCAAACTCGGCGACCATGACGCGTATCTCACGGAGCTTCTGAATCTCTGCCAGCGCCTGGGCGCGGACAGCCTCCGGAACCTTCCCCGGCTCAACGTCCTGCGCCATCGCGGTTCCGGTCAGAAGGATGAACCATGCTACGGCGATTGTTGTTATCAGTCCGTCTTTAGCGTTCATTTCTCTGCACCTCATTTGCAACCCGTTTCTCCATCCCAGACCGCCGACATTCGGACGGCCAATTACAGTTTCATGGATGCAAACGTAATGCCAGATTATGCAGGCCGGTTATTTCATGGCATAAGTCATTGTCAAATCAGGCCATGCAACAACCTTCCAATCAAGGCTCTGATCACGGCCGATATTTACGAGACCAGGCGATGATGGAAAACACGACGATACCGTCTGTGGAATTTCCGGACGGTCAAGAACATTAATAGGAAACAGGTCTTTATCGTAATAATACATCGTATTGGAAAAAATCCGAGTCAATATTGCGCGAATACATGGGAACCGTTGTCTTCGATGAAGATGGGCGCCGGAAGTCCCTCGGTCCACGTCTTGAACCTTCTCGAACGGGCGAACAGGAAAATCCTGCCGCTTCCATGATTCTTGATGATAATTTCGCGGAACCTGTCCAGAAGCAGCAGTCTTTCCTGCGTCCCCGGATAGCTGAAACCGTAACCGAGTTCGCCGATGCTTTCGACGACATAGACGTCGGTTCGGCGGAAGAACCAACACACGTCCCGAACCTCCGCGCCGTCTGATATGAGCATGGCGTCCGGCGTGACTCTGTCCACGTTACGTTGCATCAACACTATCGGCGCGCGCTCGTCAATGGCGATATCCGGCATCAGGAACTGGCCGAGTAACAACACAGGCGCTGTTGACGCGCCGAAGAGAAGAATCTTCCGCGTCGCGTCCGCCTGCCTGAGTGACAGCGCAAGGACGCCGGCGTAGCAGGCGATCCCCGCGACGGCCAAAGCGTCTTGATGGAAGCGGGAGTAGAGGCGGAAACCCCGGAAGCTGACTGACTCAAACACGATAAAAGCGACCGCGCCGGCGATGAGCGCTCCGATCAAACTCAGAACGCCGATCCGGAACGCCTTGCTTTCTCCGTCGGAGAGAGAATCATGAAGCCATGACGCAAACAGGATTGCAAGCGGCGGTAGACACGGGAGGATGTAAGTTGCCAGCTTGCCCCGGCAGACGGAGTAAAAGAGAAGCGGGCATAAGAACCAGCATGCGGCGAAGCGCAGGATGGGGTCGGCGGAGAGCTTCAATCGAATGATTCCGGGGATCGCGGCCGGGATCAGAAAGGTCCACGGCAGAATCAGCGCCGGCAATATCGCGGCATAGAAGAAGAACGGTTCCCTGTGTTGTGCGTTCCCCGCCGTGAAACGCCTCACGTGCTCGTTCCAGAAGAAGAATCGCCAGAAGTCCGGTTCCCGCTGGTGTATCACAATGCTCCAGGGAATCGCCACAAGTAGGGCGACAACGGCTGGAAGCCAGCACATTTTCAGCCCGTCCTTCCATCGCTTCTCCCAGAGGCAGAACGGCGCGCAGACGATGACGGGCACGACGAGCGCAAGAAAGCCCTTCGTCAGGAAAGCCAGGCCGCAGCATATCCCCGATAACGCCAGGAAGCCCCATCGCCTTGCGCGAACCTTTTCCCGCCACGCGAAGTAGAACGCGACAAGCGTTCCCGTCAGGAACAGGTTAACATCAGCGTCGAGAACCGCGTATATCCCCAGCCCGAAGACCAGCGCAAAGGTCAGATATATTGCGGACGTTGCGATTGCGACATGGGCGCTGCCGCCAAACCGGCGCATGAAAAAGAACAGCATAAGCGCCGAGAACCCCGTGGCCAGGGCCGAGGGCAGGCGCGTCGAGAAGGAGTTCTGTCCGAAGACCTCCATCGTCGCGGCTACAAGCCAGTAACCCAGGGGCGGCTTTTCAAAATAGCGCAGGCCGTTCAGTCGCGGGACGATCCAGTCGCCCGAAACAATCATCTCGCGCGGAACTTCGGCGTATCGCGTCTCATCAGGCGCGAAGAGCGGCCGCGAGCCAAGCGGAACGATGTAGGCAAGCAGGAACAGCCCGATCAGCGCAAGATGTGTTTTCTTCATGCCCGAATCCGCAGCTTCAGTTGCAGCGCGCAGTCCTGTGAACTGTCTGGACTGTCGGTGTTGAATGCGCGGGAATGATAGGCATGCGGACGTTAATTCAAAGTTAATGTCCGATTACAGAATCGTAATATTGCCTTTGGATCGCTGAGGATATCCGATCAGATGAATATCCCCGGCGGGGTGAGCTGGCAGGTCAACCCGCCGTCAACATAGATTGTCTGCCCGGTTATGTATGCCGCTGCGTTTGAGGCCAGGAAGGCCACGGCGGCGGCCATTTCATGCGCCTGACCGGCGCGGCCCAGCGGGATGCCGTCAACCTTAATGTAAGTTGTGCCGCGGGTCAGCCCCGGCGCGACGCCGTTGACGCGGATGCCGTGCGGCGCAAGGTCAACGGCCATTGAGCGCGTCATCGCGTCAATCGCCCCCTTCGAGGCGTCATAACCGCACACGCCGCGATGCGCCCGCAACCCGCCGACGGACGATATGTTGATAATGCAACCCCGCTTGCCCTCCATCATGCGCGTGATCACCAGGCGGCTCATGTTGTAGACCATGCGCACGTTCTTCTCGAATGACTTCTGATACATGTCCTCGTCAAGGGCATGGATGGCGCGGGAATTCAGGTGTGCGGCGTTGTTGACCATGAGGTCAACCGTTCCGTATTCGGCCATCGCTGCGTCGAAAACCTTTTTCGCGTCCTCGGCGGTTGAGACGTCGGCCTGGACCCATATGCACCTGCCGCCGGAGGCGTTGGCCTTCTCCGCCGTCGCCTGGATGCCCTCCAGTGTTCGGGCCGCAGCTACGACGTTCATGCCCTGCCGGGCGAGGAATATGCAGATGCCGGCGCCGATGTTGCGGCTTGCGCCGGTGACGATTGCCGTCTTGCCGGCAAGGTCGGGAAATCGGGCTTCAATGTTCGGGATGGGATGCAGTTCTTCCACGGTTTGGTCTCTCAGGAATCGCAGTCTGGGAATGCCAGGGTACGGGAGCGGGTATATATCAAAAAGCGCGATGGCATTCAATAGCGTTGACGCGGCGCGCCGTGTCGGCGCGGCACCGCGGTTCACAGCGCCGCGCAGTTGCCACGTCCGGCCTCAGCGTGTATACTCACCCCATCGGAGCCTGAACCGCGTCGGGGAGCCGATTTCCGGCTTTCATCGCGCGCGGGGGCGGGTTCCGGAGGATTGCCCGTGGAAGAGAAAATCAGAGGCACAACCATCCTGTCCGTGCGCCGTGGCAGCGCCGTGGCCCTGGGCGGCGACGGGCAGGTGACGCTGGGCAACGTGGCCATCAAGCACGGCGCGAAGAAAATCCGCAGGCTGCACCATGACCGCGTGATAACCGGCTTCTCAGGGTCTTCGGCGGATTCCTTCGCGCTGCTGGAGCGATACTCCTCAAAGCTGGAACGCCACCAGGGCAACGTGCTGCGCAGCGCGCACGAGCTTGCCCGCGAATGGCGCACTGACCGCATGCTCAGGCGGCTTGAGTCTCTGCTGGTGGTCGTGGACAAGGAGCATTCCCTGCTTATCTCCGGCAGCGGCGACGTGATCGAGCCTGACGACGGCATCATCGGAGTCGGCAGCGGCGGGCCGCTGGCAGTGGCCGCGGCGCGGGCGCTGATGCAGAAAACCGACCTCTCCGCAAGGGACATAACCGAGACCGCGCTGAAAATAGCGGCGGAGATGTGCATCTACACAAACGACCGGATCATCGTTGAGGAACTGACTTGAAAACGCTGACCCCGCGGGAGACGCTTGCGGAGCTTGATCGCTTCATCGTCGGCCAGCACGAGGCCAAGAAGGCCGTCGCTCTGGCCGTGCGGAACCGGTGGCGAAGGCAGCAACTGGACGAGAAACTCCGCCAGGAGGTCCTTCCGAAAAACATAATCATGAGCGGTCCGACCGGCGTCGGCAAGACGGAGATCGCCCGGCGGCTGGCCGGGCTTGTCAACGCGCCGTTTATCAAGGTCGAGGCCACGCGCTACACCGAGGTCGGTTATCACGGGCGGGACGTGGAAACCATGATCCGCGACCTTGTCGAGATCGCGATCTCAATGGTGCGAGCGGAGCAGTTTGATGCCGTCAAGGACAAGGTGGAAAAGGACGTCGAGGAGCGCATCCTTGACCTCCTGCTCCCGCCGCCGGACATGACGGGCGCGGACTCGCTGGCCGGGCAGGGGCAGTCCCGCACGCGCGAGAAGATGCGCGCGATGCTCAAGGAAGGCAAGTTCGAGGACCGCGTTGTGGAGATCGTCGTCACGGAGCGGCCCATGGTCGTTCAGGGGGCGATGATCGGCACGGACGACGTCCCGCCGGAGATGCAGAACATGCTGGAGCGGATGATCCCGCCCCGGCGTCACGTCCGCAAGATGACCGTCGGGGAGGCGCGCCGCGTTCTTGAGCAGGAGGAGGCGGAGAAGTACATTGACCGCGACCGCGTCAGCGAGGAGGCGATAAGGCGCACAGAAGACTCCGGTATCGTTTTCCTGGACGAGGTGGACAAGATCGCCGGGGCGAAGTCCCTGCACGGCCCGGACGTTTCCCGCGAGGGCGTGCAGAGGGACCTGCTGCCCATCGTCGAGGGAACGACCGTCTCCACCCGGCACGGCCTGGTCCGCACGGATCACATCCTGTTCATCGCAGCCGGCGCGTTCCACATGTCCAAGCCGTCGGACCTGATCCCCGAGCTTCAGGGGCGATTTCCGATCCGCGTGGAGTTGCGCGAGCTTGGCGTCGAGGAGTTCAAGCGCATCCTCGTTGAGCCGGAGAACTCGCTGACCGTGCAGTACAAGGCTCTGCTTGCCACCGAGGGCGTTGAGATTCAGTTCGAGCCTGCGGCGATTGACAGGCTGGCGGAGCTGTCCGTCCGGGTGAACGAGAGCACCGAGAACATCGGCGCGCGCCGCCTGCAGACGCTCATGGAGAAGCTGCTTGAGGACGTCTCCTTCGAGGCGCCGGAGAAGGCCGGGACGTCCTTCGCGGTGACGGCGCAGTACGTCGAGGAGAAACTGCGGGATATAGTCAAGGACGAGGACCTCAGCCGGTTCATACTGTAAAACCGATTGTTTGCGGCATGGCCGGCGGCATGATAATCACGGGAGGACGAAGAAATGGCGGACACCTGCATAAACCATCCGAACAAGCCGGCGATGACGCGCTGCATTCAATGCCACAAACCCGTGTGCGACGAATGCACGGTCAGCGGCTTTTACGGCTCCTTCTGCTCGAACGCCTGCCAGCAGAAGTACAAGGACTACGCCCAGCGCAAGGAGGCGATGGAGCAGCAGGCTCAGGCGCATAAAGGCTCCGGCCTGCTGGGCAAGCTCATAGTGCTGGCCGTCGTCATTGTCGGCTGCGTCCTGGCTTGGAAGCTGCTCCTTACGCCGGAGAAGCAGAAGGAGCTGAAGGACCGCGTCTCCGAAACCGCGGCGGAGGTGAAAGAGAAGGCGTCCGAGACCGCCACCGAGGTGAAAGAGAAGGCCAAGGAAGCGACGGAGAAGAAGTAGACATCGCGACGGATGGCGGACTTGGCGCGGCAAGTGTCCAGGCCGCAGATTCATGGAACGCCCTTGACAGGTCTTGACGCCATGGATTCCGGCATTATACTACCTTGTAGACGAACCAAGAAATCTGCTCCCCACTCGACTTGCCGCAAGGCCTCGGGTGGGGTTATTTTTTAAAGGAGGTAGAATATGCCCGGTGAACCTACGGTCAAGCGCGCTCACGTATTCATTGACGGCCAGAACTTATTCCATGCCGCGAAAGAAGCCTTCGGGTATGCCTTTCCCAACTACGACATTGGCAAGCTGACGCTCGAAGTCTGCAAGCAGAACTGCTGGCAACTCGACCAAATACGTTTCTACACGGGAATTCCCGACAAGGAAGACGATCCGTTCTGGAATCATTTTTGGACTGCCAAGCTCAGCGCAATGGGCCGACAGGGCGTCAAGGTCTTCTCCCGTCCGCTGCGCTATCGCAACCAGACCGTCAAACTTCCTGACGGCTCCAATCTTACGTTCCTCGTCGGACAGGAGAAGGGCGTGGACATACGGATCGCATTAGACGTGGTCAGTTCCGTCAGGAGAAAGGATTGCGACGTAGCCGTTGTCTTCAGCCAGGACCAGGATCTTTCCGAAGTGGCGGATGAAGTGCGGATGATCGCTCGGGAGCAGGGGCGTTGGATAAAGATCGCAACGGCATTCCCCGTCAGCCCCACTGCGCACAACCGTCGAGGCGTCAACAAGACCGACTGGGTTCGCATAGACCGTAAAACCTACGACGCCTGCATTGACCCTAACGACTACCGACCGAAGAAGGTAAGAGGAAAGTGATCTGTTGCGATCAAGGTATTGGTGGTGGAGCAATGTAATTCAGTCAAGAGGATGTGAAGGAAGAGGTCCAAATTTCGAGGACGGATAGGTATGGCATTCGGAGATAGGCATCCTGTTGATGGAGCGGTCATCCTCGATTTCGGGGGACGGTGCTATGCGATTGGAGCAATACTGGATGGGATGGCAACCAAAAATGGGAACCCGGCACGAGGAGCACGTTACAACTCCGCTCTCCGCTACGTCGAAATGAAGAAGCAGCAGGGAAAGGACTGCATCGCGGTGGTCGTGTCCGAGGACGGCACGGTTGACGTGTTGCCCGAACCGGAGAACGAAGATGAGAGGAACCTGACTTGACCCCCAAAGACTGCAACTACCTTATCGAAGTTGCCTTCCCCATCGCGGAAATCTCACGGCCTACCGGCGCGCTGCATTTGCGGCGAATCATGGCAGACCCAGCCGCCGTGGCTGATTCCTCTCTGCCGGCGACAAACCTTGACAAACCTTTTACAATATAATTGAGGCTGCTCATGGACTACTGCGCGAAACATCCCCAGGCGGCGGCCACGCACCGCTGCCGCAACTGCGGCGCGTGGCTGTGCCGCGAGTGCAAGTTCGTTGACGGCAACGGCGTCTTCTGCTCCGCCGCCTGCTCCACCGAGTACATCAAGAACCATTCCCGCTCCGAGGCCGTCGGCGGGCAGGGGCGCGTGATGAAAAGCGGCGGGCGGCTGGGCCGCCTTGTCCTGCTGGCGATTCTCATCGCGGCGGCCTATTTTGCGCTGAAACATTTCGGACTTCTGCCCGAGGGACTCGGGCTTTGAACGGGCGGTTAAGCGGGCCGTGCGCCCGCTCCGATCATCAATGCAGAAGGATTACTATAAGACACTCGGCGTGCCCGAGAACGCCTCCCCCGACCAGATCAGGAAGGCGTTCCGCAAGCTGGCCAAGAAGCACCACCCCGACCACAACAAGGACAACAAGGAATCCGAGGAGAAGTTCAAGGAAATAAACGAGGCCAACGCCATCCTCGGCGATCCGAAGAAGCGGGAGCAGTACGACAACATAAGGAAGTACGGCTTCGGTCCCGGGCCGGGCGGCGGGGGGCAGGCGGGGGAGTTCAATTTCGAGGACCTTTTCAGCCGCGCCGGCGCGAGGGGCGGGGGCGCGCGGGGGGGCGGCGGATCGGTCCGGTTCGAGGATTTCGGCTCGGATATGGGCGACGTTTTCAGCCGCCTTTTCAGCGGCGGCCATTCCGGGGCATCCCGAAACGCGCCCGTCGCCGGGGAGGACATTGAGGCGACAACCACGGTTCCCTTCGACCTTGCCATCAGCGGCGGGAAGCATACTGTAATCGTCGAACGGGAGGCCGAATGCGGGAAGTGCGGCGGCTCAGGCGCCGCTGCCGGCAGTCGCCCGAAGCCTTGCCCGGCCTGCCGCGGCAGCGGGACGGCGCAGTTCGGCCAGGGCGGGTTCGCCGTGAATCGCCCGTGCCCGCAGTGCTTGGGCCGGGGTCGGATAATCACCGCCCCGTGCCCGGAATGCGGGGGGGAGGGCGCGGCGCTCAAGCGCCAGACCGTCGAGGTCAAAATACCAGCCGGGGTTGCAGACGGACAGAAGATCCGCCTTTCCGACCTGGGACAACCCGGCAAGCGCGGCGGGCCGAACGGGTCCCTTATCCTTACCATCCAGTCCGCCCCGCACCCGCGCTTCAAGCGCAAGGGGGACGACATCTATTCCAAGGTCGTCATCGGCTTCGCGGAGGCCGCGCTGGGGACGCAGGCGATCGTCGAGACGCTCAAGGGGCAGGTGGACCTTAAAATCCCTCCCGGAACGCAGCCGGGCGCGAAGCTGCGCTTGAAGGACATGGGCGTCCAGCGCGGATCGAACGCGAAGGGAGACCACTTTGTCACCGTCAACGTGACGATCCCCCGCAAGCTGACCGCCGCGCAGAGAAGAATACTTGAAGAATTCCGGGACGGTTCCTGATACATTATAAGATTGTTCTTTTCCTGCCCGGCGTTCCGGGACGGGTGATAGAAGCGTTCATCTTTTCGGTCCGAGCAGACGATTACGGGCGTCCTCCTCGAGGGAACCTGCCATGCCAAGAAAGCTCAGAGCGGTCAGTTTCCAGATAGGCCCGGGTTCCGGAGACCTTCACGATCTGGCCCGGAAATACTGCCTTGTGCGGGACGTTCTTCAGCAACAGCAGCCCTCCCCTGCATGGGAACCGCCGACCGACGTCTACGAGACCGATAGCGAAGTCGTTATCCAGATGGAGCTGGCCGGCGTGAAACCGGAGCAGATGGAACTGGAGACAAATGGAGACGTCCTGACCATTCGCGGGACTCGGGAGCTTGCTTCGGACACGACGCCCCAGCGCTGCCACCGCCGGGAAATCCGACGCGGCTGCTTTCAGAAGCGCGTTCTGGCCGGCAAAGGCCTTGACGCTTCGCGGGTCGAAGCGTCAAGCGCGGACGGAATTCTGACCATCCGCATCCCGAAGGCCGTCAGCGCGGATTCGCAGAAGATTATCATCTACAGGGTCTAGGAGCCAGGTGGCCAGCAAGAACGAAGACATCCCCATCCCGCCGGGCGGGAAATCCCTCGACGACGTGTCTCAGGCGAGGGACGAATCGCGCCTCCCGCAGACGCTTCCCGTCCTGGCCGTCAGGGACACAGTCGTGTATCCCATCATGATCACGACTCTGCGAATCTCCGAACCGGAAGACCTGAAGCTTGTTGACGACATCATGTCGTCCAACAAGCTCTGCGTCCTGATGACCACGCGCGCGGAACCCAGCATCCCCGTCAAGCCGGACGAACTGTATTCAGTCGGAACGACGTGCGCCGTGCTGGGCAGAAGCTCCACCGACAATGAGGAAATTGAGATTCAGGTGCAGGGGGTCATGCGCTCGAAGGCTGTCGAGTTCGTCTCCAGTCGCCCCTACCTCGTCGCCCGCATTCAGCACGTCCGGGACGCCGAGCGCGACGACCTTGAAACCCATGCCCTCATGCGCGGCGTCGCGGATCAGTTCCTCAGGATGATTGACCTCATCCCGGAAATGCGGGATGAGATGAAGACGATTACGATCAACATGGAGGAACCGGGACGCCTGGCGGATTACGTTGCCTCCAACCTGAGCCTGCCCATCGAGGAAAAGCAGGAGCTTCTGGAAGCCTTCGACCCCGCCGAGCGCCTGCGGCTTCTGGTCCACATCATCACCCGTGAAGTGGACATAATGACACTGGCCCGGAAAATCCAGGACGAGGCGCGCAATCAGATAAGCAGGGGGCAGCGGAACTTCTACCTGCGCCAGCAGATCAAGGCCATCGAGGAGGACCTTGGCGCCGAGGACCCGCAGATCGAGGAAGCGGAGGAAATCCGCAAACAGCTTGACGAGCTTGACCTGCCGGAAGAGGCCCGCAAAGAAGCCGATCGAGAGTTGGGACGCATAATCCATATGCCGCCAGCCAGCGCGGAGTTCACCGTCGCCAGGACCTATCTGGACTGGGTGACGGCCCTGCCCTGGAACACCGCGACGGTTGACAATCTGGACCTGACGCAGGCGCGCGCCATCCTTGACGAGGACCACTTCGATCTGGAGAAGGCGAAGGATCGCATAATAGAATTCCTGGCCGTCAGGAAGCTGCGCAACGACCTCAAGGGCGGCATCCTGTGCTTCATCGGCCCGCCGGGCACGGGCAAGACGAGCATGGGCAAGAGCATTGCCCGCGCCATGGGGCGCAAGTACGTCCGCGTCTCCCTGGGCGGCATCCGGGACGAGGCTGAAATCCGGGGCCACCGCAGGACTTACATCGGCGCGCTGCCGGGCCGCATAATCTCCGGCCTGCGCAAGGCGCAGAGCAGGAACCCTGTCTTCGTCCTCGACGAGGTTGACAAGCTTGGGCAGGATTTCCGCGGCGATCCCGCAAGCGCCCTGCTGGAGGTCCTTGACCCGGAGCAGAACGCCTCCTTCACGGACCACTACCTCGACGTCCCGTTCGACATCAGCCGCGTGATGTTCATCTGCACGGCCAATTACCTGGACGGCATCCCGCACGTTCTGCGCGACCGCATGGAGATGCTGGAGCTGTCCGGTTACACGCATGAGGACAAGCTCCAGATCGCCCGCAGCTACCTTATCCCGAAGCAGGTCATCGCCAACGGACTGGCCGACGGGCAGTTATCCATCTCGGACGACGCCGTGGGGATGATGATAAGGTCTTACACGCGGGAGGCCGGATTGCGGAACCTTGAGCGCGAGATCGCAAGCGTCTGCCGCAAGACCGCCCGCGCAATCGCGGCGGGGGAGGCGCAGAGCTTCAGCGTCACGCCGGACACTGTCGTCTCGCTCTTGGGGCCGGAGAAATTCCAGCCGGAACTTGCCGAAAGGGTCTCCGAGCCGGGCGTTGCCATAGGCATGGCATGGACGCCGACCGGCGGGGAGATTCTTTTCATCGAGGCCACCCTGACGCCGGGCAAGGGGCGTCTCCTGCTCACGGGCAAGCTGGGCAACGTGATGAAGGAATCCGCGCGGGCCGCCCTCAGCAGGATCAGAACCAGCCTGACGGGGCTGACGATCAAACCCGCCGACTTCGCCAGGCGCGACATCCACATACATGTCCCGTCCGGCGCGATCTCTAAGGACGGCCCGTCAGCGGGGGTTGCGCTCGCGACGGCGCTGGCGTCCCTGCTGACCGGCAAGCGCGTCCGGCCGGACGTGGCCATGACCGGGGAGATCACCCTCAGGGGCGTCGTCATGCCCGTGGGCGGCGTCAAGGAAAAGGTACTGGCGGCCAGGCGGGCCGGCATACGAATGATCATCATCCCGAAAAGCAACGAGAAAAACATTTCAGACCTGCCGGAATACGCAAGGAAGGACCTGGATTTCCATTGCGTCAGCCGCCTGGAGGAAGTATTTCCATTGGTCTTCGGACCGGGCGAGATTCAACTTCGTGAAAAACGCCCGACGCCGGCGCGGACTGCGAAACCCCGGCGGAGCAGAAAAAGCGCAAGGGCAAGGAGCGCCAAGAGCGCGCCTTGACGCCCCCTGCGCGACGGGAGGGAAGCGATGGCAAGCGTAAAAATGATACTGGGCGGAGCCGCCCCGATCACCGTGCCCCTCGGCGCGGAACTCATCATTGGCCGCTCCGAGGAGGCCGATCTCTGCGTGCCGGATAACGGAGTGAGCCGCAAGCACTCCCGCATCATCCTTACCCGCGAAGGCTACGTCATCGAGGACCTCGGCAGCCGCAACGGCACATACGTCAACGGACAGCGCAAGGACCGCCACGTCCTGAACGACCGCGACAGGATCGAGGTCTCCACCGGACGCTTCATCTTCTTCGCCGACGAGCCTTCAACAATCGTCGGGACCGCCATCGTCCGGGAGGAAAGCCCCCCGCAGGTCATCAGCACCCACCGCCCGATCGAAAGCGCGATAATCGAGAAAAAGGCCGACGACCAGGTCTCCCGCCTGGAACTGCGCCTTGACGTCCTGCACAAGCTCAGCGACACCATCGGACGTTCGATTGACAATCTCTCCCTGTTCGAACAGTTGCTTGAGACGCTGATGCAGGTCTTCCCCCGCGCCGAGCGGGGCCACATCGTCCTGCTGGACGATGAAGGCGATCCCGTCCCCGCCGCCTCAAGGGGCAGGAACTCGGCCGGCGGCAGCGTCGGCCTCTCCCGGACGGTGATCGAGAAGGCGCTCCATGACGGCGAGGCCATCTTCTGCGCCGACGCATCCGACGAGCAGGAATTCGAGGACGCCGTCAGCATCGCCCAGCTCAACATACGCTCCATCCTTTGCGCCCCCATGAAGGGCCGCGACAGGATGCTCGGCGTCATCTACCTGGACTCGTCCAGCTCCGGCCAGAGCTTCCGCGCGGACGACCTTGAAATGCTCTGCGATATCGCCGCGCTGGCCGCCGTGGCGATTGACCGCTCCCGGCTGGTTGGCGAGAACATCCAGAACCTGCAGCTTGCAAGGGTCGGCGCCGCCATTGGCGGTCTGGCATATCGCATCCGCGCCATACTCTCCAAAATCCAGACCGCCCAGGCTGTCGTAGAACTGGGCCTCAAGAATAATGAGCTTGATCGCGTTCAGTCCGGCTGGCAGGTCGTCAGAACAAGCACGGAATTCCTGAGTGAGATGGTCCTGGACATGCTGGCCTATTCCAGCCAGAAGCAACCCATCTTCGAGGACACGGACATCGTCGCACTGATGGACGAAATCTGCATGCTGGCCCAGGAACGCGCCTTCCAGAAAAAGGTCCGCCTCGAATTCAAGCCCGGGCGCCATTATATGGACTCCCGCGTTGACCGCGCCGGGATCAAGCGTTGCGTCGGCAACGTCCTCCACAACGCCATTGACGCCTGCGAGGGCCTGCGCGATCCGAAGGTCACCGCCCGCGTCCTCCCGAAGGGCGATGACGCCGTCATCATCACCGTGGAGGACAACGGATGCGGCATCCCAGAGGATGTCCGCAACCGTCTTTTCGAGGCCTTTTCAACCACGAAGGGTGAAAAGGGAACGGGCCTGGGCCTGCCGGTGGCGCGCAAGATCGTTGAGGAACACGGCGGCTCGATGTCCGTCGAATCTGAGATAGGCAAGGGCAGCAAATTCACGATAACGCTGCCGACACAACCGCCGGAAGACGTCAACTCCACGAGACGCCTGGGCGGATAAACATCTGGAATACCGAAGCCGCGCTGCAGTATGTGTCGCGTGTTCTGTTCTTTATTGAAAAGGGACGTAAGAATATACGACCTTTCCACTTGCCGTATTGCGGGGGAAGAGAGACCGCTGCTGCACAGCGACAGGCAGCCTGGCGGCGGAGGGGGGCCGACCAATGCCCCTTATTCCCCCGATTCAATCCCATCTTCAACAGCTTTCAATATCTGGGCGACTTCCACCGGCTCCTGGATAACATCGCGCGCCCCGCTGCGGAGCATTTTTTTCTGATGCGCTTTTGTTTTGGCCGCGCCGTAGACCATTATCCGCGCCTTTGGATTTGCCAGGCTGACGTTCTTCACCAGATCGTACGGCGGTTCCTCGGTGAAGGCCCACGATACAAGGATGATCTGCATCATCCTCTCTGCCATTATCCCCAGCGCCACTTCCCCACTCAGCGCGACCTCGGTTTCCATGCCCCGTTCCTCAAAGGCGTCGCGCAATTGGTCAATAATCTGTCTGTCGCTTTCCAGAAGCAGCACCCGGGAGTTTGCGGGCATGGCATTTAGTCCTTAAAATGGGTTGATAAAATAAGCTACACAAACCCGCCCGAAAAGTCAAACGGATTGCCGGGCAGACCCATTATCCCAGCTCGTTCTCCCGGGTGAGCCAGACTTGGCATGATGTTACGCATACCCAACTCCGCTGGGGCTTTTCTCGCGCGTGTAATGCCCCAACCGCGTCGGCGTTGACGTCAATGCGGGCGTCCTCTGCCCGCGAATCAAGAGGACGCCTCAGGCAGGCGGCCACTACCAGTGGCGTCCATCTCGACATTGCCGCATCCCCCGCCTTCATTTCTTCGGAAGAATCACGCCCATGTCGGCGACGGTCTGCTCGATCGCCCGAAGCGCGGCGCGCATGTCGCCCTCGAAGATCCGGCCTATGGTTCCGATGCGGAAACACTCCGCGTTGGAAACCTTGCCGGGGTAGATGACAAAACCCAGATCGTTCAGCCGGGAATAGAACGCCTCGAAATCGAACCGGGGATGCTTCGGGTATCGGAATGACGTGATGATATGGCCCTGGAGTTCGGGGGGGAGGTACTCCTCGAAGCCCATGCGCCGCATCCCATCCGTGAGGACCCTGTAATTTGCGGCGTATCGCGCGGCCCGGCCCTTCGCGCCCCCCTCCATCTCCAGCTCGTCCAGTGCGCGATTGAACGCCAGCAGCGCGTGAGTCGGCGGCGTGAAGCGGAACTGGCCGTTCTTCTCCAATCCCTGCCACTGGCCCAGCAGGTCAAGGCACAGCGTCCGCGACCAGCCCTTCGTATTCAGCAGGGATTCGCGCCGGCAGATGACGAAGCAGAATCCGGGTACCCCCTCGACGCACTTGTTCGATGATGACACCAGGAAATCAATCCCGCACGCGTCGAAATCGAAAGGAACCGCCCCGAAGGCGCTCATGGAGTCCACAAAGTACGTCCTGCCATGCCTCCTGACGACCTCGCCGATCTCGCGTATGGGATTGATTATTCCGGTTGTCGTCTCGCAGTGGACAACGGCCACGGCAGTTATCGCCGGATCGCTCCTGAGTTTTTCGTCAATGTCCGCCGGAACCGGCGGCAGGTTTTCGGGATATTTCAAGTCCGCATGATCAATGCCGTGAACGCCGGCGATGGACGCCATGCGGTCCCCGTATGCCCCGTTGATGACGAAGAGCCACTTGCCACCCGCGCGCGGGACGGCGCACGTGATGACGGCCTCGATGCCGTAGGTTCCGCTGCCCTGCAGCAGCACGGCCTCGTAACCGGATTCCTTTGACACCCCGGCTGTTCGCAGCAGTTTCTCCCGTATCTCGCGGACCGTCCGGATGAACTCGAAATCCCGCGAACCGAGGTCGCGCAGCATGGCCTGTTTGACGGTCATGCTCGTGGTAAGCGGTCCGGGGGTGAAAAGCGGCTTGTCCTTTGCCGGGGGGATGCGCGTTTCGCTCATTGCGTCCTCCTGAAAAACGTCTCAGCGCGAGGGAATGGAAATTACGATCAGGGGCGTTCTCCGCAGGCCAGCCGCCGCTCAATGTCGTCCAGGCACGGCATCACGTCCGCCAGACCGTCAACGACGTAGTGCGCCCCGCTCTGCCACATGCGCTCGTACGCCCTGTCGAGTTTTCGGCGATATTCCTCGGCGGGCAGCGCCCTGATCTCCGCCTCAGTCAGCCCGATCTCGTTGCCCGTCTTTGCGAGGCCGATGGACCACATGCCGGCGTTCAGGCCTTCGGCGATGTCGGGCAGCGTGTCGCCGATCTTGACGATGGATTCCATCGGGTAGACGCCAAGCCGTTTGGCGTTCTCAAGGCACATCCACGGCTCCGGTCTCCCGGCCGGGACATCAGCTGCGCAGACTGTTGAGTCCGGCTTGTAACCCCGCCGCGCCGCCTCAACCTCCAGAATCGCCATCATCTCGCTTGTGTAGCCGGTGGTTGAGCCGATCTTGTATCCCCGCTTGCGGAAGGCGTCCACCATCTCGATTGTGCCGGATATCAGGTCGGCGTACTGGGCCAGGCAGGCCAGTTGCAGGGGGACGAAATCCTTGAACATGGCCTCGATGTCGTCTTCATTGCAGGGCCTGCCGTGAGCGTCCCGCCACTGCGCCGCCACGGCGGGTATCTGAGAAATCTTGCGTATGTGCACCTTTTTGTGCGCGCCCATCGGCTCCCGCGCCTGCTCGATGGTGATGTTCACGCCATTGCGCTTGTAGACCTCCATGAACACGACCGCCGGAGCGTAGCAGCCGTAGTCCATCGTCGTGCCGGCCCAGTCCAGCAGTATGGCCTTGATCCTGCCGTGGTATCTTCGTGAGTATTTAAACTCGCTCATGCGTGTCGCCTCCATGCAAAGCGGAACAAGATTCTTATGATCGGTGTCTGCGCGTCACCCGATTCGTCGGGAAACGCATTATGACTCAACTGCGGCAAGGGCATCCTCCAGGATGTCGAGCGCCTCGTCAAGTTCGGATTGTGTTATTGTCAACGGCGGGCACAGCGTCAGCACGTTGCCGTCGGAAACCTTGAAGCTCAGTCCCCGGCGAAGGCATTCGTAGAGCATCCGGTCGGCCTCTTCCGTCGCCTTCGCCCCGTCACGCCGGAGTTCGACTCCGATGAGAAGCCCCAGTCCGCGCGCGTCGCTGATGAGGAAATGCCGCGTCTGCATCTCCTTCAACCGGAGAAGCGCGCGCTCGCCAAGCTGCCGCGTCCGCTCCAGAAGGCCTTCCTGCTCAATGACGTCCAGCGTCGCCAGCGCCGCCGCCGCTGCGACGGGGTTTTTCTCGTGCGTATAATGCCCCAGCGACTTTTCCGGCGCGACGTCCAACTCCGCCCGCGCGATTACGGCTGCGATGGGAAACACCCCTCCCCCCAGACCCTTGCCGATGACAAGGATGTCCGGGATTGCGCCGAAATGCTCATAACAGAACATCCGCCCGGTGCGTCCCATGCAGGTTGGTATTTCGTCAAACACCAGCAACGCGCCGTGCCGGTCGCACGCCTTGCGGACAATCTCCCAGTATCCCGGCGGGGGAGGGACGGCGGTTGTGGCCCGCATCGGCTCTGCGATGACGGCCGCCACGTCACCCTCCTTCTCAAGGACGTACTCCACGTACCTGGCGCAGCGCAGAGCGCAACCCTCCCCGCACCGTGAAACGCCGTTCCGCGCGACGCGGACGCCTGCGCCGATGAATGGGCAGCCTTCGGGCGCGGGCGGGGGGACGTGTTCCGCGCCGGGCAGCAGCGGGCCTATCCCCCTGCGAAACAGCGCCTCTCCCCCGATGGATATGGCGTCCAGCGACGCGCCGTGAAAGGAATCCCACATGGAAACCGTCTTGAATCGCCCGGTCGCGCAGCGGGCTAGCTTGATGGCCACGCCGACGGCCGCGCTTCCCCCGGTGGTCAGGAGGACCTTCCATGGCCCGCCGGGCGCAAGACCGCACAATCGCGCGGCCAGATCTATGGCAGTCTGGTTCGCATAACGCCGGGGGCAAAAGGATAACTCGTCCAACTGCCGCTTGATCGCCGCGATCACGCGCGGATGGGCATATCCGACCTGATGGACGCTGTTGCCGTGGAAGTCCATGATCCGCCGGCCCTGGACGTCCGTCAGGTAAATGCCCTCGCAGCCCGTCAAAGCGTTCAGGCACGGAGTGGACAGGGACTGGCGGATGTAATGCCGCTCGTCATCGTCCAGTATCGCCCGCGTCCGGTCGTCAAGCGCCTCCTCACGCCACGCGCGGCGGTTCGGAGACTCGTTCACGTCCCCCTCTGTCCGGGACGCGCCTTTGATGTGATCGGGATGTTTCATCCGGATTAATTTCTGCTGTTACTGGGCCTCAGGCTCGCATTCGCAGTTGCGCGAATTGTCCACGGCGATGAAGCGACAGTCAAGTTTCCGCCGCTGATCTTTCTTTGACAAGGCAATCGCGCTCGTTCCGGATGTATCCGGCTTCCACATGATATATGGCCCCTGCGGACAGGGGGATGTTTCTGCTTCGGTCTGTCCTTCCCCTATGCCAGTTCTACCAATCGCCCAATTGTTTGTTTTCGGGAGGGGTATCCGCTATTGACGGCGTCAGCCACACGGCTATGCGCGTATTCGTAATCCCTCTCAGGTGAACGGCCAGCTTGCGGACGCCTTTGTTGTCGCCTTGCTTCTTTGGATGCGGGGAACCCGGCAAAGGTTCAGCCTCCATTACCGAGAACTCCCCGCCGGCCGGCTCCAGAAGGCGGGCTGTAAGCAGGGCATCATCCTGACGGAGCGTCGCCGATTTCCTGTCATCGCTCAGATTGATCTGGGCCTTGGTGTGAAGAAACCACCATGCCTCCGCCTGGGCATTCGTCTCGATCTCGTCCTGCACGAGCGCGCCCTGCCGATTGATCAGCGCCATGCCGCGCAGGACCTTGACGGCCGACCTGGCGTACGCAGGCGTCAGATCAGCCACGGCAGAGGCGCGATGCGGTGCGGATTCAAAGCGGATGATCCTGCAGGCTGCCCTGGGGTCCTGATCCGGCTCCTGACCGGGATTGATGACCAGCGTATTATGCCCTTCGGCGCGCAGACGGTAGTATTCCCAGCGATGACCGCCGAAGTAGCCGGGAAGGTTGTAATTGTCCGACCCCAGGTCCACCGCCCACCGCTGACCCAGAGCGTCAAGTGTGAACGTGCCGATGTCGAGGTGGCTGTGGTTGAATTTGTTGTCTCCAGCTTTGAAGCCGATGAACGTTGCTTTTGGATCGTCCCACGAGCCGCGCAGGGTGACGACTTCGGCCCTGCGGAAGTATTTGTCGAAGGGCGGAGGCTGCGCCGGAGCGTCCGCCAGTTGGCGATTAAATGCCACCAGGTCCAGCGCGTGCGGCTTTGCGAGGCGAATCTGGTGGCGCGCCCATTCCGGTCGCGAAAAACGCCTGGCCAGCCAGAGCAGTTGCGGCCCGCCGATCGGGCGCGCGTGGCAGTCGGCGTATGCGAACGAGTCGCCCGTCGCGCCGGTCATCCAGACCGGGAAGTCTCCCGTAGCGGAAAAGCCCGGTATTTCCGAGAGACCGAAGTCTGTTCCCAACGCGGTTTCCAACGCCGCCAGGAAGACGACGTTATAACTTGTGGCGTAGGCCCAGTAGCCCGGTCCTTCGCCCCACGCCCCGTCGGGCGCGAACTCGGCCATGGCCAACGGCAGGGACTTCAGCGCGGCATGGAGCGCCTTGCCCGCCAACTGCGGCTCAACGTCTCCAATGGCCAGCGCGCCCATGCCTAATCCGCCGTTGCAGACCTGGTTCCAGTTGTGGCGGCATCCGACCCACCAGCCGTAGCTCTTCGCGCCGGCATAGCATTCCAGCCCGGGCTTCAGCCCCATCTCAATTATTGCCTTCTTCAACGCCTCCCGCTGTTCTGCGGTCCATGCGTCATAGAGCCAGTCGTAACCGATTGCGAACGCGTGCGTCATTTCGGCGGTGTCGAGGAAGTGACTCGGGTTCCAGTCGGGGAACGCTGCAGCGGCGGAAAGCTCAGCCCATGCGCGTTCGACATAGCGTTTGTCTCTCATGGTGCGGTATGCCATTGAAAGCGTATAGGTCCTATCCAGAACTCTCCGACTGGTTGACAAGAGGCGTTTCCCGTCGGGGATTTCGTACTTGGATGGAGGCTCTTTGAGGATGAGTTCGGCGTTCTCGATCAACTGGCCATGCCAAAGCTTCATTTGTTTATCCGCGCAAACCTGTTCCTTGAGTCTGGCAAAGTCCTCAGCCGTTGCGATAAGGCGCGGGTGATCCTTTCGAAGGAGGGCCGTGAGTTCCTCGCCGTCTGGAATCGTCAGCGTCGTCTGCCCGACAATAGCGCTCCAGGACAGTCCTAAAGCGATCCATAACGCCTGTGTTGCCATTATGACGCTCCTTATGCCAAGCCTGATCGCAACATAACCATGGTCAGCCCATCTTGCAAGCACCCGCGCGGCAGGAATCGCTCCGCAGGCAGCCCGAAGCTGTACATACGGCAATGTGGCTGAAGGACGGATAAACAGAATCGCTGTCGGCGGTTTATAAAGCGCATTCAGCCGTCTTGCGATTTCCGCGCCTGCGAGTCCGCAGGCTGGATAGGGCCTCTGACCTTCGAGTAGGGATTGTGAACGATTCGCTGGGTCGGGTATGCAAACTCCAGGTCTTCCGCCCCGGCGAATGAGAGGAGGATTCTGCCTGCGATTTCATCCTCAGTGCTTCGTCTCTGCCTGACGCCGACGAGATATCGCAAAGTAAGCTCTATTCCGAAATCAACGATCCGCGTGTAGACATACGGGGTAAGAGTCTGGTAGCGGATCGCGTATTTCTCCTTCATCTGTTCGATGAGTTCGGCAGCCTGGCCCGGGAACTTGCCGGCTACTTCATCGGCATGTCTGAGCATGATCTCGCGCGCCTTGGGCCAGTTGCTCTCATACGTGACCTGGACAACGATTTCGTGCCAGACGAACGGGAAGCCCTTGCTTGCGTTATAGTCAGGGTGGCGGAAGACAAAGCTGTTGGGGACGCCCAGCATCTGGCCGGTGCTCTGATCGCCTTTGACCCAGTTGCCGACCTCCATCAGCGTGGTCTTGAAGAGTCCGATGTCAATCACATCGCCGCGAACGCCGCCGATCTCAATGCGGTCGCCGATATCGAAGGGCCTGCGCGCGATTATGTAGACCCAACCGGCTATGCAGAGGAGTCCTTCCTGAAGGCTGAGGGCAAGCCCGGCGCCGAATACGCCGAGGAAGATGCCGATATTTGCGCCCCGCAACCAGATCACTGCCGAGGCGAAGACAAAAACGAAGGACGCAAGGTAGAAGGCCAGTCGGCGGCGTTTGTGCCGCGCCTCCAACTGCTCCGCGCTTCGCCCGATAACTGTGCGGGCTATGTAGTAGCCCAGGACAACGACAAGGAACGCGAAGGAGTTCCAGACAACGTTGCGCTGAAAATCCGGGGAACGCAGGAAACCGTCAATAGCTTCCCGTGGGGGCAAGGATGATGCTCCTAAACATGGAAATCGCAGAGCGTAGCAGACAGTGAAGATACTATGGCCCGGTTCAGAGCGCAATAGACGCGAGAACTGAAAACATTAAAGAGGGGCATGGAAGATGCCGGGTTTGTCGCGGCGGGCGGCGCGTAGTTGCCGCACAACTGCGGGACTTCGTATGAGTCTTTGTGGGTCTATGCCATAAAAATGCCATGCTTTCTTTGCGACCTCAATCCACACCGCCCAAAGGTCAATCGTGTCCGATGAGGTCGTGGGCGGGGCGCCGTCTCCGGACGAGGGCAGGGCCTCATAGCATGCGAACCTGAGCTTGAGCTTGCCCGGCTGAGAGGCCTTAACCCATACCGACGTGTCGCCGGGCCAGGGAGGCAGTGTTTCTTCCGCCTGCGGCGCCGTCGCGCCTGCCGCGCCAATTACCCCGTCGGCAGCAGCCGCCATCAACACGAACGGATTGCCGCCCGTCGCCAGCATGTCCGCAATCTGCTTGTAGACGTTGCCCCACGCAAGCCCCTTCCCGTCGCCCGGCAGATTCACGCCCATCCCGCGCAGCAACTCCGCAAGATTGTATCGCTCAGCCAACTGCCTAGCGCCCATGCCGCGGCTTTCGCCACTTCCCGTCATCGCCGGTTCTCTTTGAGTCCCTTGTATCCTTCTTCTCCTGCTCGGCGACTTCTTTTGCGAACTTGGCCAGGGATTCCTCAAGAGAGGGATACTTCTTCTTCCCCTCCTTCTCCCACCAGTCGAGGCAGATCTTCCTATACTCGCCTATAGACTTGCAATAGATATCTGTTGCCGGGAGTGTTTCGGCAATGCCCGGTTCGAGGTAATAAAGTGATTTATATGCCGTATATGAGGTCACCCGATCTTCGGACTGGAGAAGAATGATAAGCAGAGGAATCAACTCTTGATCCGAAGAACCATAGTACCTACCATAATCAATTGATTTTCTCGCGTTGTCGTAAATGTATGTTGCCAGAGCATATTTTACTGCTTTGTCATTGCTTGTCGCCAAGTCTGGAAGTATGCCAAGAATCCTTTGCGGAGTGCATGTTCCAAAGAGATTTCTTATCAGGTAGTGGCCTGCCACTGTTATATCGCCTTCAGTTCTATACTCTTTACACATTCTCATCGCGTCCGGATCATCCTTGGCCATCTTCCATAGCATTCGAATCGCCTTAGCGTCCTGATGACGAGCCAAGTTATACAGACAGGATCGCCTCATGAAATCAGATAGCCCTTCCCTGTTCGCCCTCTCCCACAAGAACTGCGTCGCCAGTTCTCCACGCCAGTATGGGTCAAGCACCATGCCTCCTGAGGCTTCGCCATTGTCATCCCTGGCATGCATTTTCATGGCGAAAATGCTTTCTTTTTGCATTCGTACGACCATATCGTCGTCTTTCTGCAAATCCGGGGGCGTGGTGTCGGCAACCGCAATAAGAGACAGCGAGAGCGACAGTCGCAGCAAACCTTCATTTCCAGGATCCTTTTCGAGGCAGAAGACGTAACGCCTGCCAACACGTGGACTTGAAAACATATTGCCCCACCATTCCCCCTCTGACTGATCCGGTGTAAAGAAACGCACAGATATTTCTCCGACTACAAGATTGCCTTTCATGGGATTATCAACATATACCTTTGCATGATGCCATATTCCCTTCAGGATCACTTCCTTGTTATTAGGGATCTGCACATAATGATTGTCCACAATGAATTCACCCGAACCTGTCTTGCATAATTCCAAGACTTTTCCCGAAAATAGCATGTCAATATTTTGAATCCTTCCCTCCCATGATGGATATATAACCGGATACATAACAGTATTCTCACAATATGCCATCCGGGATGAATATATAAGTACCATTATGATCATATAACGCGCCATGGTATTTACCTCCTTTGCAATGTCCGTCCTCGGAAATAGTCAAGTTCATGTTCGGCAATCACCTTGCCGACGACATCAATGGTTCCAGCTGAATAGACCTGACCACGAGGCCGCCTTCGCGCGATATCGTAGCGCGAACGACGTAAAAATCCGTCTCGCCGCTGATTTCCTTCCTTCGTTCCTCCGATTCGGAGCCGGTTTCGTAGATGATGGTGTATTTCAGCGTGGCCCTCGCCTGAGCCTTCTGCTTCAACGGGCCGTCGAAGGTTTTTGTCTTCGGTTCCTTCATTACGGGCAATGGCACTGTCCAATCGTTGCTCTCGTCTGCGACGCAACTGGCAAGTTCCTCGTCCCGCCCGCCGCCGACGCCGGCGCAACTGAAGGAGCTTTCAATATAAGTGACGTTGACCTGCTTGACCCCCTCGCGCTCGTTTTCCGGCACGACGAATGTTGCCGTGGCGTTCATCGTGACTATATCACCGATCTCCGCGGGGTTGGGGGAGATTACGAAGATCATCCCGCCTTTGCAACCCGCGAACAGGAAGACGAGGAGGAGCGACGCGCAGGCGTTAAGAGACCGCAGGAGTTTCCAACGGCGGGGCAACGCATCGCGCCTTGCGCGCTGCTGACGACCCGCCCTACCCCTGAGACGCCGGTAGACAATGCGGGATCAGGAACCGCGCGCGCAAAACCTTGCGGTTTCGCGCGCCCTACCCCCCCCCCACCCCTGAAATGTTGGAAAGGGAAGGAGCCATGAAATTGAGAATCCCGCCGACAACCTTCCGTCCCGACGATCCCGTCGCGTCCATCTCGGCCTCTCCCGGTCAATTTGTCCTTCGCCGCCCGGCCCCAACCGGAATGGCCCGGTTACATGTATATATTATTCCCACGCACGCCGGGGCGATGTCAAGTGGAAAACCACAAGAACCAGAAGCACAAAGGTTATCGGAAAGGTGTGCAACCTTGGAGCGCTCGTTCGCTTTGCGGACACGCAACGTCTGATGAGAGAGGAATTGAGAAAAGGGACAGGGACTTTGACAATAGACGGATACTGAAAGCGTCCTGCCGAAATTGCCTCGCGCGTTTACCGGATATATTATTCGACGGCCAACATACGCTTTACAGCAGGCGCGGACGGTGTATCATTAATGCGCTGGGGCGCGTTCACTGCCAGACAGGTTGTGCTTTCAGCGGACAATCCCGGCGGGACAAACGGCGCGTGACGCGCCCGCCGCCTGCGGGATTCGACGCGGGTAGAAGCGATGCAGAACTCAACCGATATGGTCCGGGCCAGGCTTCATCTCGGCGCGGTATTGCCGCGCATTGCCGAGGTGGCGGCGCGGGACAAGGCCGCGCAGGATATCATCAGGGGCTGGAACATGGTCACGCAGTTCCAACTGCCGGGCGGCGACCCGGCCACAGCCCTGATCTTCAAAGACGGAAAGTTGACCGCGCAGCCGGGGGACTACGGCGGCGCGAAGGTCACGCTCACCTTCCCGGACGCGCCGACGCTCAACGCCGTCTTCCAGGGAAAGAGCAAGCAGCAGCCCCGCCCCAGCGTCAACGCCGTCTTCCACGCATCGAAGCTCAAGAAGCTTGACGGCCTGCTGGCGCGGCTTGATTACTACCTGCGCCCGTCGGCGGAGATGCTAAAGGACCCGGAGCAGTTCGCATTCGTCGTCGAGTTGACTCTCACGGTCCTGACCTGCGGGCTGAAGTACGTGGGGGAGAACGATCGGGAGGCGCGGCCTGTCGTGGCGCACATGCCGGAGGGAACGCTTGAAATCCGCGTTCCTGGCGGCCCGACGACGCACATCGAGCACCGCGCCGGAAAGTTCAATCCCGCCAAAGGCTCCGCCGCCAGGCCCAATGCCATACTTGAGTTGCGGGACATGGATACGGCGTGGAGGATGCTCCAGAACAAGGTTGACTTCTTCGCCGCCGTCGGACTCGGCGAGGTCAGACTGAAAGGCTCGATCGCCCTGCTGGACCCGATCAGCCTGCTCATGGACAGACTGGACATTTACCTCAACCCGAAGTGATCCGGGAGACAGACTATGAAAACCGCGGAACAGGAAAAAATCACCCAGGCGCAGGAGACATGCAGAATTCCGAAGCAGCTCGCCCTCTTCGAGCGGGCAAGCAAGGTCATACCCGGCGGCATCTACGGCCACATCGCGCCGCTGATGAGCATACCCGGCGTGTTTCCGTATTACACCGACCGCGCAAAGGGCTGCCATTACTGGGACGTGGACGGCAACGAATACATTGATTACATGTGCGCCTTCGGGCCGATGGTGCTGGGCTATCATCATCCGAAGGTGGACGAGGCGGCCATGAAGCAGGCGGCTCTTGCCGACTGCACGAACCACCCCGGGCCGGTCATGGTCGAGCTGGCGGAATACATGGTTGACATGGTCAGCAGCGCGGACTGGGTTTTGCTGGTCAAGAACGGCAATGACGCGACGAGCTACGCCACGAAGGTTGCCCGCGCCCACACCGGCAGGAAGAAGATCGTCCTCTGCCAGGGGCATTACCACGGCGTGGCCGCATGGTGCACCGGGCCGTGCCACGCCGGCATCGTCCCGGAGGACCACACGAACATCATCCGCATCCCGTGGAACGACCTGGACGCCTTCCGCAAGGTCGTCGCGGAGAACAAGGGGCAGATTGCCGGATTCATGGCGACGCCGTACCATCACCCGACCTTCATTGATCAGGTAATGCCCTCGGAGGGTTACTGGAAGGGCATCCGCGAGACGTGCGACAAGGAGGGCATCGTGCTGATGGTTGACGACGTGCGCTCCGGGTTCCGCCTGAACCAGCGGGGGTCGGACGCGCATTTCGGATTCAAGGCGGACCTGATCTGCTTCGGCAAGGCGATGGGCAACTGCTATCCGATTTCCGCATGCGCAGGGCGGGAGGAGTTCCGGATCGCGGCGAGCAAGGTTTTCCACACGGGGTCGTACTGGTTTGCCGCCGTGGCGATGGCGGCGTCGCTGGCGTGCCTGAAGGAGATGCGCGACGGCGGGGTCGTGGAGAAGATGAACAGGATGGGCAAGATGCTGGGGGACGGGCTGAAGGACGCCGCCCGGTCACACGGGCTTGAGGTGATAATCACCGGCCCGCCGGCGATTCCATACATGCGGTTTGCGAACGAGACGGACCTGTTCCGGATGCAGTTCTTCTGCGCGGAGGTTGTCAAGCGGGGATCATTCCTACATCCCCATCACAACTGGTTCATGTGCGCCGCGCACGAGGAGGCGGACATCAGGCAGACGCTCGGCCACGCCGACGATGCGTTCAAGGCGGTCAAGGAGAAGTTTGGGAGTTAGCCCTGACGAAACCAGGTTTTATTCAACACGAAGACATGAAGAATATATCCGCCAAATTTAAGTGTTTGTTCTTTGTGTCTTCGCGGTTTTCAGCCTGATAGATTTTTATTTCGCGCCGGGAATCTCAATCACGCGAGTCCCCGACCGGATGTCATCCAATACGAAATCCTCCTGCCCCCCCTTTGGGAACTCGAATCTCGCCGTCGTATTATCCGGTATCTCCACGGTGAAGCGATATCCGCCAGGCGTCCTCTCGAACGCGACGCAGACCGGCCCTCTGACGGTTGTGACCTTGATTGAGCCATGCGTCAATGGCCCTACAGAAGGCCTTATCAGCATCCTGCCGAAACCCGGTTCAAGCGGTTGAATCCCCATGACGCGGCTTGCGATGATATAGGCCGTGAACGCTCCTGCCGGATGGAACAGGCTTGTGTTCTGCTTCTGCTCAAGGTCCCATGCCTCCCACGTTGTAGTCGCGCCCTTGCGGACCCAGTTCATGGGCGTGTCCTCCGTCCGCGCCTTCAGCGTCTCGTGCGCGTAATCCCCCGCGCCGTGGTCGTAAAGCGCCTCAAAGAGGAACATCGCAAGGAACATGTTGCAATTCAAGCCGCGCGTTTTGACGAAGGCGACAGCGTCGGCAACGCGAGCCTGCGGGACGATGCCCATCGCCAGGGGGAAGACGTTTGCGTGAAGAGAACTATGCCCGGAAACCTTGCCATTCTCGTCCATTCCGTCGAGGTAGCGGTGATTAGTGGCATCCCATAACCTGTCATTCACAAACGTTCGGATTCTCTCAGCCCGCGCCGCGAATTCCCGCGATTCAACGTCTTTCCCGAGAGCCGCCGCTATTTCGGCCATGTCCGATTCAAGGCGATGGAAGACCGCGTTCGGGACGATGTTGACCGGCATGATTTCATGCCCGTCGCGCCTGTTTCGCGGCCAGTCCACAAGGTCCTGAAGCGCTTTGTCAGTTCCGCAGAGAACGCCGTCGCCCGTCATGAACGATTCGCGCAGGAACGCCTCAACCCGCGCAAGCTCTCCGAAATTCCTTTCGAGAAATCGCCGGTCGCCGGTGTGCATGTAATAACGCCGGGCCATCAGAACCGGGTACATCAGGTATTCCGTGAAACAGTGGCGTTTGCTTGACGGCGCGACGACGCTTACCTTGCCGTTTTCCGAGGAAAGCAGGAACATCTCGACGGCGCGGCATCCGAGATTCCATTCGGCGCATTGATATGGCGCCGCGCTCATTTCGAGGTAAGTGTCCAGCGTGTACTGCGCCTTCTCGCGCGTCGGGCAGTCGAGATAAACCTCCTGCGTCCCCATAAGCGTCGAATACTTTGCCAGCGCCCATAGCGAGTTCAACTCATCATCCGAGCATGAAAAATCCGATGCCGTTTCATCGAATGGGTAATGCCTGACGACTGCGACGATTGAGTCCGTTCCGAGAACACAAGGCGCGCCGACAATCTCGCCGTAGCGGAATGCGCGGTAATCGTAATGCTCGATTCTCTGCCTCCCCTTCCGGAGCGTCCATTCGTCGCGATATTTGCAGTTACAGCGCATTTCCCACCGGACGGTTTCCGGCCCTGAGAGTTCCTCCCCCAGTTTTACAATGACCTTCTCGCCGCCCGTCGCATCAAACTCGACGCGGAGCGTTCCGACGATCTCCCGTCCGAAATCGAAGAAGTAATGCCCCGCCGCTTTCCCGACCACGCGGACGGGCTTCTCCTCGCGGACAACCAATGCATCAGTCTCCTGCGGATGCAACCGCCATTGCTCCGCGTTCATGACGACAGCGGCGTTCCATGCCGAATCATCGAATCCGGACTCAGTCCAGCCTGAAGGCAGAAGATCAGCGTCAATGTTCTCAACGAATGATGTCTTATAACCCAGTGTGTCAGCGCCCTTGTATGCCTCGCACTTCAACGCCTTCCAGGTCGGATTGGTCGCGAAAACATCGCGCGATCCGTCTTTGTAGGTCACGCGGATTTCCATGATGAAGCCGCGCCTGTCGTCGCCGCTCACCCATGCCCAATTCACAAGTCCCTGGTAATACGCATGCGCTGCGACGCAGTTATCCGCGCCGGAACGCCAGACGCCGGTCAGGTCGAGGGCATTGCAGTTATGCTCCTTCGGGAATGAAGGGGCGGGGCCTTGAGCGATGAATCCGCCATTGATGTAGAGTTTGTAATAATCGTCGGTAGAGACGAATGCAATTACGCTGGCGACTGGTTTGTCAGGCGCCTTGAATGCCTTCCGCAACAGGACGTGTTCGTTTTCGCTTCCTCCGTCGCAAGCCCAAATCCAATCGGCTGCAATGTTATCTTTGAAGGCGGTGACGAAGGCCGCAGGCTCCGCGAAAGCAGTCGGCGCGTCGCCATCGCCCCACGCGCATACCGTCCAGAAATATCTTCGCGCCGGGGATAATTCCGGGCCGGAATAGATAATACCGTTTGATAACGATGATACCGCTTTACCGGAATCCCAGATCAGGCCGGTTCCGCTCTTCAGGCCTTGCTCACTCTCCCCGACCAGTATTCGGAAGGCGGACTGCCTTGCTCCGTCACCCGGGAGATTAACGCTCCATGAAAAGGCGGGCGGAGCAACGGCGATTCCCACAGGATTCCTCCGCCAGTTTGTCAAAAGCATGTCTGGCGCGCGCGATAAAGCCGCCGTCGGTTTCTCTTCCATCACGCTATTCCTTTCAACGCAACCACAGAGCGCAATAACGACGGATGGGATCAAGGTGACAATGCCTGATCTGTTTCTCATGGCCGTCCTCGAACTGATGTTCTATTTCTTTGGCGGCGATTTTCCCGCCGGAGCGTTCCGGGCGGCGATGGCGTCAATCTCTTCCAGCTTGAAGCGAACGCTCAGAATGTATGGCGTTTCGCCCTTCGTCCAGTGGCCGTAAGTCGTCGCCACGAAGGTACCGTCCGGCAGAACCTCAAGCCCGGGATACCCGCAATCCGCATCATGGGTATTATTCTCAAGGCGCACGCGATATTGTCCCTCTCGTCCCTGCGCAATGTCCTCATACCTGCCGACCCACGCGACGAAGTCGCCCTTTGTCAGGCTCGCATGGCACATGTCCCGGAAGACGCAGACGATGCGTCCGTCCGGGCCGTATCTGAGCGTATGCCGGTCGCCCGTCAAGGCTCCGGCCATCTCCGCCGGCTTGGACCACGCGCGTCCCTCGTCGTTCGAGAAGATTACGAAACCGTTGTGCCTGCGGCTGTTCTCGCGGAAAAGCAACGCAAGCTGACTGCCGTCCGGAGAGCGGACGCAGCCGGCCTCGCAGAGATGCGCGGTCGGGTGTTTTGCTATCAAGCGCGGGCTGCTCCACGTAAGCCCGCCGTCGCCCGATTCGCACTGGAAGACGTCGAAGACGTTCGTCAGTTTGCCGTCTTTCCTGAAGAAACGCCCATCGTCATGGAAGAAGGCCAGATAGCGCCCGTCCTTCAGGCGGGCGATATCGCTCATCGCAACGATCCCGCCGAAGTCGCCTATCGGGGCCAGCTCCGACCACGTCGCGCCGTCGTCCTCGGAGAATGCCATGCGGATGGGATAAAGGCCGGAGAACATGATCAAGCGCTTCTTCCCGCCCGGGGCGATGACCCGGAAGAGCGTCGGGACTTCAAGCGAAGTCTCCCAACTCTTCGGCGTCGGCAACCGGTCCGACCATGTGAGGCCTCCGTCGCCGCTGCGTTTCATGACGATTGCTCCGCGCCCATGACCTTTCGGATAGACGCAGATCATCGTCTTCCCGTCCTCAAGCAGGACCGTGGTGACGTGACCGAGGTACTGCCCCGCCTCGCGGTCAACGACCACCTGCCGTTCTTTCTGGCCGGAGATGTCAATCAGGGGTATCGAGTAGCCTGCCGGTTGTTTCTGCCGTTTCGCCATTTCCTGTCCCTCAAGCAAAGTTACGAAAGCGCCTGCCGCGAAGAACATCATTATCACTGTTATTACTTTGTGCGTCACGCGAGAATTCCATGACACTGAGAATGCCATTACTGTTTCAACCAGATTCCATCCCAGGGTTGAAGGCTGACGTTGAATTCCGTATATCCGTCATCGTTCCGGACCGTTTTGACGCCCGGATAACTTATGCCGTTCGGAATTCTGATTGAGACCCGCGCCTCGGTCTTCAGCCCGGCGCGCTCGCGCATCAGGACCGCCTTCCCATCCGGCGAGGCGTAGACGCGCAGATTATGCGGCGCGCGGATCGGAAGGTCAACCTGGGCATATTCCGCCACTCGATCAAAAGAGAGCACAAGACCGCTGCCGACCTCCTGCTGCGGCGCAAGCCCCCATAGAGGCTCATGCGCCAGACCGAGCGGGAAACCGAACGCGTAGACAACGCCATGTCCGTATTCAAAGCGCGATGCGACGACGTTTCCCTCCGCTTCCATGAAAGATTCGCCGGTTTTCAGAATGCCCGTGTCCGGAACGGATCCGAAATCAATCGCTGATGAAATCGCCTCGTTTCCCAGCCTGATGGCAACCTGATGTTTTCCGCGCAGTCTGACCTTGCCGTCATAGGATGATGCGCCAAGCCATTTCTGCAACGTCGGGTGGAAGCGATCTTTCGGCTCCAGCCGCGATGTTCGATTGCCGATCCTGCCTATCGCCAGCGCGCGCCCGCAGCGCCCCGGCTTTTCGTTCAACCATGAATCAATCGCCGCGAACGCCGTCTCCGCCAGGTCAATTTCGACGCTTGGGATGATAACGAGCCTGTAAGGCGCAAGATCAATCTTGCAGTTGGCTCCGTCGCCAGTTGCGCGATAAACGAGATCGCGGTCCATCACGATGTCGAACTCGACGTTCAACTGCGATAACGCCTCTGCAACCGCCATCGCATTGTCGAAGTCCAGCCCGCTCATATTGGAATGCGCCAGATTAGCGTTTCTGACAATGAGGACATGGACGGGACGCCTGAGCGGGAACGCGACGCCCTGAACATCGGGCATGAATCCGGACATCCATTTTAACAGGGGCGTCTCATGCGGACGTTTCCCGTCATGCGCTCCGCTGATGTAATCCCACGAGTAAGTCTGCGTCCATGCCGCCCCGCCGCCGATCTCGTCAAAAAGGGCGCCCCGGTAGTAATTCAGGACGTCCTGCGGGTCTTCTTTCTTTCCGCCCTCGCCCTCCCCGGAAGCGATCCCCATAGCCGGACTGCCGGGGGAGAGGGCGTAAGGCCGGTAGGATGAGACGACCTTGATCGCCTTCCTGACGCGCGCCCACGCCGGGATTTCCGTCAGCGACAGATCGGAATCATGGCAGCCGACACCGATCACGTCGAAGGGCAATTCCGCCCTTTTGAAGAGATGAAGGAAATGCCAGCTTGACGTGAAGTCCTGCGCGTTGGAGTAGAAAAGAAGCTGTTCCGGCATACCCTCCCGCACGATCTTCGCCCAACGGCTGAGCATGTTGAACAGCAGCTCGTCCTCGCGCATTTCGTAGAAATCAATCCACAGTGGATCCTCCGGCGTGAACTGATTGTGTGACTGGCAGCTTCCGAGCGTGATCTCCGGATCGCCGGGACTGAGCAGGCCGGGCCATATCGGCAGCGGAATCTGTTCCCATTGCGCAAGGCCGCCGAAAGGATTCCTCTTCGCCTCATATCGCGGTTCTATAACGTCAATTTCAGGACGCCCCGCCCATCTCTCCGCCGTCCACTTCGCCTTGCGGAACTTTGAGTGGTCGGCGTAGTCGTACCCCCACGGGGTCTCGCGCTTAAAGTTCTCGATCGTTCCATACTTGCGCTTCAGGAAATCCGTGAAGAGCTTGTGGTGATGGGGATTGGACAGGTCGTGTTCGAGAATGATGTCCTCCTCGCCGATCATCATTCCGAGGACGTTGGCGCATTTCGAATAACGACACATGATCTTGCGCGTCGCCAGCGCCTGAGCCTCGAGGACCGCCGGGTAGATGTGGTAGCGCGTCCTGTAGGGCGGAGAGACAAGGCCGTGCGCGGACCAGTAGAAATCCCCCTCGAAGACGATGTATCGCCCGTGTGCCCACGCCCTTTTCACGAAATAATCAAGCAGGTCAACGACCCGCTCGAAGCGTTTGTCCTCGGCGCCAGGCGGTTGCTGTTTGAGTTTCGCCCACTCTCCGCGCTCCGTCAGCAGGGACGCCCAGCCGAGCATCCTGATGTAAAGGTTGACGCCCGCCTTCTCCATCAGGTCGAGATCGCGCTCCAGTTGCTCCAGGTCCCATCCCTCAAGGTTCAACCCCCGTTCCTGCTGACCGTAGATCGTGAAGAAAAGATGCCTGACCCGTCCCTTCCCGTCAATTAGCTGACCGGTTGCTTCATCAATCCGGCAGAAGCCTGAGAATTGGTCCCGAAACTCCGGCTTATCCGGCGGTTCGTCCATGATGAGGAACGGCCCATCGCGATCCTTCTCCCACGATTTGCGAAGCGCTTCGTTATGCGGTTCGAAGCGCTGCTTCAGAAGGTCCTTTGGCAACAGCGCGAATTCCCGCCCCCAGACGGCTTCGCCATCCTGATAGTAACCGCCGACGTCCTTGACCGGACTCCATTCGCCGCCCGCTTCCGCCGAGGCCGTCCATCCATCCGGCGGATCGTCGCTCCACTGCCAGCCCTCGCCGGTCCCAAAATCTTCATGACTGCCGTCCGCGTATTCGACGCGCAGTTGGGCATACAGTTCCGGACGCCATTCGCAGTGAACCTTCGCGCAGATGAGCAGCTTCCCCGGTTTCAACCTGCCGGTAAGATCATTCCATGAGGGCGTTGCCTGGTGGCTGTCCCACGCCTCGCAGATAAGCCTTCCGTCCGCATAGAGCGCGACGGTCTGCCTGGGCGCGACCGCCAGCACAGCCTTCCTCACGGAGCGGCTGATGTCCCATGCGCCCCGGAAGCATGTGGTTTTGCTCTTGCTGTTTCCGGCGACCCAGCGCGCGGAGTCGGGAATGAACGGCGAAGATTCGGAGGGGGGGTACCAGACCGGTTCCCGACGCGTCGCGCATCCGGTGACGACGCACGCGATCAGAATTCCTGACGCAATTGCAAGAAGGGAATCTCTCATCTCGCTCTCCAATCCGACCGAGCCGTTCGCCTCCGACAGCAAGGCGGGCATCCATGCCGGATCCTGCCGCCTCCGCACAAAGAGGATGAATCATTATGCAGGATAATATCTTACGATTGCGGATAACAACGGTCACGAATTTTGCTTCAGGATAAGCGCATTCCGCCATCTTCGTTATAAAGTCTCACGAGATCGGACTATGCGGCAAAACGCAGGATTTCCACCTCGGCCCCCTTCTTTACCGCCTCTTCGGCAATTGACGCGACACGCGCGGCGATGCTTTCGGAAAGATAATACTCGCCGCATGTCGCGCAGACATCAGCCGGCGTCTCTTTGATGATGACGGTGGTTGCTCCGCGCTGAAGCATGACTGTGGCATAACCCGGACGAGTGTCTCCATGCCTGCAGATAACACACTTCATCGTTTTCTCCTTGCTTTGAGATCAGGAGTCCACGATTCCCGATCAGGTTCGTATGTTGTAATCACGTGGCAAATCCCGCTGACCGGTTCTATGGCTGCTACAACATGCAGGATACGGTTTCCGGCCCTGCCAACCACAAGACGACTCGGCCACGGCTCGTCTTCCTCGTAGGTTTCTGCAATCTCGCCCTCGGTTAGAACAACACGCACTTCCTCGGGACTTATGTATCTTTCGAACATGCGTTTGATTGCATGCCCGGTGAAGACGAGTTTTACGAACTTCAAGTCAGAATCCTCTCAGCTACTCGGCTAGCGCCACAGGCATGAAGTTCCTGATTTCTATTTATTATACTGTGTCTACCTGCCATTCACAACCGCCCTGAAATCCCCGAAACTCGTCTCCATCGCGTCCCCGGCGGCTCGCGCCTGTCCAGTCACGCCAACGCGCATCCCCTCGCTCCACGCTACGCGGACATCCGCAAGCTCTTTGCCGTTCAGGATCAGATGGACCGAATCCCCGTCGTGAACAACGCGAAGTTCGCACTCCCCCCTGTCATCCGTTTTCAACAATACTTCTCCCGGTCCCCTTCTGCCGTCGGCGTTATACGACCACACGTTGTGCTCAGTGTCCTGGGCAAAGAGCATGTAATTGGACGAATCAACCCACAGAATGATCCCGCTGCGCGCGCCGGTTCCCTCAGCCTTCATCGCGCCGCGCTTCACGCTCGCTTCCAGCCGCTCGCCCGGCTTCACCGTGAACGCCCCGCGCGACAGAAGCGTCTTGCCGGACCAGTAGTTGATTGACGTTTTGCCGGAGATCGTCAGTTTCCCGCCGCCGGACGTCGCGCTCATCCCCTGCGGTTCGGAACTCTCCAGGCCCAAATCGAGCAACTCCCACTTCCCCGCGTCAATCGCGCCCTGGAAATCGTCATCCAGCTTCTCTATCGCAGCGGGGGGCGGCGGGATGTCGTATTTGCGCGCCGGCGGCGTTCCGACTCCGGCAGCGCGAAACTCGAAGGCTCCGGCTCCGACTCCGAAAACACCGCAGGCCGCGCTGCGGTCAATCTGCGTGACGCCCGGCGCTTCCGCCGCCGGCTTTCCGCCCTCGGTGATGACGGCGTTCCTCTTCCCGAAGGTGGGCACGAAAATCAGCGCCCCGGTGTTGGGCGGAATCGTCACGTTCATCACAACATCATCGCCGTCAAGCTTCCACTCGCTGGCAATCCTGCCGTAGAGCGTTTCCCTGCCGGCCTTGACCCATTTCAGGTTTCCGACCGGCCTGGGCCTTATGACGATGTTCCGGAATCCCGGCTCCGCCGGTTCGATCCCGGCTAGGGATTCGTAGAACCACTCCCCGACCGATCCGAGGCAGAAATGGTTGCGCGAATTCATCCCCGGCCCTGCCGTGTCGCTGTTCCAAAGCTCCCAGATCGTCGTGGCGCCCTTGCGCGACATGTATCCCCATGACGGATAGGTCGTCTGCGTCGCCAGCAGCCACGCCAGATCGTGATGCCCGCATCGCGTCAGGACGGGGTTTATGTATCCCGTCCCCAAAAAGCCGGTCGAGAGATGCCCCCGACGCGCAACCACGTCGTCAACGACATTCTTTACAACCGCGCCGATACGATCATCCGGAACGATGCCGAAGTAGAGCGGCAGAAGGTTCGCGCACTGGGTCCTTCCGGGGTACTGATTCGTATTCTTATCCAGGAACTTCGCGTTGAATGCGGCGCGCGCAAGCTCCGCCTCCTTCTCGAACTCCCGCGCTTCCGCGTCCTTGCCTATCGCCTCAGCCATGCGGGCCAGCAGTATGTTATCGTAATAATAGTATGCCGCGCTTATCGGCTTCGCCGGGGACGCCGTGACCGCGATCCAGTCGCCGTAACCGTCCTCCTCATAGAGGCGGTCCTTCGCGCGCTCTTTCATGAAGTTCCGCCACGCGACCATGCAGTCCCAGTTCTCCTCGATGATGCGCGTGTCGCCGTAGTGCCTGTAGACCTGCCACGGGACGATGATGCACGCCTCCCCCCACGCCGGTCGGGCGACGCCCGCGCCGTTGGTCGGATTGACGTCCTGCACAGCGCCGTCCGGCCTCTGGCAGTCGCGGATGTCGCGCGTCCACTTGGTGAAGAAGCGCGCCGCGTCCAGGTTCCAGCAGAGAGTGTTGGCGAATATCTGCGTGTCGCCGGTCCAGCCCAGACGTTCGTCGCGCTGCGGACAGTCCGTCGGCACGCTGTACATGTTCCCGCGCGCGCCCCAGAGAATGTTGCGCTGAATGCTGTTGACGATCTCCTCGCCGCATTCAAAAGTCCCGCTCTGCGGCGACGCGGAACAAATCATGCGCGCTGTCAGCGCGTCGGCCGTCGGTTTGGCGGGGAATCCCGTAACCTCCACGAAGCGGAATCCGTGATATGTGAAGCGCGGCTCCCAGACCTCCTTGCCCCCGCCCTTCAGAACGTATTCGTCGGTCGCTTTCGCGCTCCGCAGATTCTCGGTGTAAATGTTGCCGTCGGGTTTCAGAACCTCCGCATGGCGCAGGACAACCTTGTTTCCCGCTTTGCCCTCAATTATCAGTCGCGCCCACCCCGTAAGGTTCTGCCCGAAATCAAAGACGAAGACGCCCGGCGCAGGCTCGGTCACGGCGATCGGCTTCAGTTCGGCGATGGTCTGTATCGTCTCCTTTGCCTGAGGAACGAGATTGGCTTTTGAATGCTCCGCCGCGACCGTCGTCTTCCACCCGGACGCATCGAATCCGGGCATGTCCCATCCCGGCATCTCAAGCCGCGCGTCATAGCTCTCGCCGTCGTAGATTGAATCCTGGAGTATCGGCGATTCGCGCGATTTCCACGTGTCATCGCTCAGGACAATGGTCTCCGCGCCGTCGGCAGTCTCGATCCGCATCTGGAGCAGAAGCCGCAGCGACTCGCGCCCCGCCATGCTCCACTCCCCGCCGATGCTGCCATGCCACCAGCCGCTGCCCAGTATCACGGCAACGCAGTTGTCTCCCTGCTTCAGCATGTCCGTAACATCGTACGTCTGATACTGGGTCCGCTTGTCAAACCGCGTCCAGCCGGGCGTAAGGATGTCCGGTCCGACCTTCTGACCGTTGATCCTGAGTTCATACGCGCCAAGGCCGCATACGCGTACCCGCGCGCGTTTGACCTGCCCGGCGACGGAAAAGTCCTTCCGCATCAACTGTGCGCGCAAATGCTGCGCAGTGCCGGGCTTGTTCCACGGCGCGCAGCCGTACTTCCCGATGACGTGAGCGCCGCTCCATGCGCCATCGAAGAAACCAACGCTGTTCCATCCGGCGATCTCTGCGCGGGACGTCTTCCAGTCCCCGCCGCTCTGAATCCAGCGCGTCCGGGAATCCTGGAACTCGATGCGCATGACGCCGACGAAGCCGCAAGGCCCCTCCGTGTTGCGAGCTTTCACGGCGATTACGTTCCTGCCAGCCTGCAAGAACTTTGCGCAGTCGAAACTGAACATTTTGCTCCATTCGGTCCCGTCGCCGGCCTTCTTGCCGTTCACGAATGCCTCAAACACGTTATCCGCCGTGCAGCGCAACTCGCACGATTTGACCTTCGCGATGGATTCGATATTGAATGCGCGGCGCAGATAAACGGCGCTGTCGTTCTTGAACCCGTCCTTGTCCCATATCCACTCCCCGCGTTCCCATGGTTCGTTCCGCGCGGCGTCACCGTCAGCGGGGGCGGCTATCCACTGCGCCTTCCAGTCCTCCGGCTTCAGGCAACTCATTTCCCATCGAGCGGTATCGCTGAAAGCGGTCGCATTGCCATCCGCGTCCCAGACCATGACCTTCCAGAAACAGGCCCCCTCGCCGGCAAGCGGCTTTCCGGCATATGGAACGTGGACCGACTGGTCGCTTTCGATCTTGCCGGTATCCCACAGGTTTCCTTCATCCCGCGCAAGCGCCTCGGCGGAATCTGCGACAAGGATGCGATAAGCGGACTGCGCAGCGCCGCGGCGCGCGTCGTTCAGACGCCATGATAGTCTCGGCGACGGCGTGTCAACGCCGATAGGATCAACCTGGTATTCGCAAAGCAGATTTATCGGAGCGCCGACCGGCGGAGCCTTCGCTTCTGCCGCCGCGGAGCCTGTTGAGGAATCGCCGGAAGTCGGGCCGTTGGCGCAGCCCGACGCCAATATGACCATCGAGAAAATGAAAAGCGCCTGTCGCGTTAAATTCTTCATGCTCATGCTCCGTTGTCTGTCGCGGAATTCGTTGCGCGCGATTGTTGCCGGCTCAACGCCCCTTCGCGCCTGATTGCGAATGTTTTTTCAGGAAAGCCTTAATGCCCGACTTGAACGCCCCGGAAAGAGGCACGCCGACGTGATCTTTGCCTTCGATGAAAAGGACCTCATGGTTGCCCGTCTTGCCGATCATATTGTCCACGGCCTTCTTCAGGGGATCCCTCGTGCCGATTACGCTGAGGAGCGGGACCTTGTTGCCGCGCAACTGCTCCTCAGTCCCGTCCATCTCCGTCATGCTCCCGAAACAGGACGCCAGCGCCAGCGGATCGAACATCTTCATCAGGACGAAATTCGTCACCGCCATCTGAATCCTCGCGGGCAGAGAGGTCCGCCGGTCGAAGAATGTCATGATGGGCCGCATGCTGCGTTCCTTCCGGAGCGCGTCCGGCAGCTCCGTCACCATCTTCGGATACTTCTTCTCCGGAAACCATCCGGCCCCCGCCGCGACACAACTTATCGCGCGGTCCGGATGCGTTGCGCAAAAACTGAGAACAATGAATCCGCCCATCGAATAACCGACGACGTGCGCCTTCGGTATGCCGAGATGGTCCATAAGACGGGCTATATCGTGGATCATCTCCATCCCATATGCGTTCTCCTCATGCGGCGCGTCGGACAGCGCGTGCCCGCGGACGTCCATCGCAATCACGCGGTAGTCCCTGCTCAATGCCCGGATCATGCCCGGAATGCGCCAGTTCAGGTCCTGGTTGGCCGCAAACCCATGCACAAGGATGACAGGCTCCCCGCTTCCCTGCTCCGTGAAATGTATCTTCACCCCGTTGGAGTCGAAGAACCTGCCTTTGACGCGATGAATCAGCAAGAAAGCGACGACCGCCACAATCAGCACAAGCAGACCCGCCAGTCCTGCCGCTATTGCGATTAGAATGTTCATTGCCTGCCGCCTGTCTTACAAATTTGATTCTGGAAATCAGCGCGCCTGTCACTGAAGACAAGGCCGCATCGTACCGCTGCAACCCCATCCGATGCAAGCAACTGCCGGAGCCATGCGAGCATCAGTTTGCATCATTGTTGACTGAATACTCGCCGGGGGAGTATCATTTCAGGGAACATTCAGCCATTGAACACTGGAGGCGCGAAACCATGAAACTTCGCAACATACTGGCTATCGGACTGACACTTGCGGCGCTGGGATGCGGAAGCGCCGGACGCGTTGACGTTGACGACGCCCGCGAGGAGGGCTGGGGCGCAACCGGTACCACCAGCCAGGATATCGGCGGCATGTGCCGCGAAATGGCCGGCGAACTGCTCGCCCTTCCGGCGATCAAGGAGGCCGCCGCCCCGCCGACCATCGCCCTGCTCCACATGGACAACAAGACCAACGATTACATGGATACTGACCTTGTTCTCCGGAAAATCCGCATTGCAATGATGAAGGCGGTCGGGGGGAAGATCATTTTCGCGGACCGCGCAAGCTACGAGGCCGTGGCCCAGGAGCGCAAATCCAAACAGGCCGGTAGCGTCACCCAGAACGCGGCGCGCGCCAACGACAAGGTTCTCGGCGCGGACTACTTCCTCACCGGCGAAGTCGCGGCAATCGTCAAACGGGTTGACAAGGGTAAGACGGAATACACAGTCTGGTCCTTCAGGCTTACCGACGCGCAGACCTCCCAGGTGCTCTGGGAAGATGAATACGAATTCAAGAAATACCACAAGAAAGGCTGGTTTGACCGCTGACCGCCCTCTGATGCCCCGCGCGCTTCTGTTCGCCTTCCTTGCCGTCGCTATGTCCGCCGCTCTTTCGGGCTGCGGCAATCCCGGTCTTGAAGCCTACGCCGACGGGCGGTATCAGGACTCGATGACTTATTTCGAGGAACAGGCGGCAAAGAAGGATAAAAATTTCGCCCAGCATTCCTGCAATCTCGGCAGCGTGGCCGTCGCAGTCGGGGAATATGACAAGGCGTGGCAATCCCTTTACGATGCCAGTTGCGTCATGAATGATTATGAGGCCGGCAATCTGCGCGGGTTGGCAAGTCTCATAGGATCGCAGGCGACCCGGGTCTTCAAGGGAGAGAATTATGAAAAGGCGATGGCCAACTGCTATCTGGGTATAATTGATTACATAAAGGGTGATTATGAGAAGGCGCGCATCGGCTTTGATCGCGCGCTCGAATGCAAGCAGGACGCGCCGGAAAAGTACCGAACAGACTTCGCCCTGGCCCACTACCTGAAAGGACGCGCGCTCCAGCGACTGGAAGGCAGCAACCCGAATGACGTGCAAATGGCCTTCCGGCTTGCCAAAGAGTGGGCGCCGCAGAATCGGTTTCTAAACCTGGAGAAGAACGCAAAGGCCAACCTTATCTTAGTGGTTGACCTCGGGTATGCTCCCCGGAAAGTGCCCAGCGGTCTGTGGGGCAGCGTGGCGGAGTTCGAGGCCGTGCCATACGCCGACCGTGTGGCGATTGTGCTTGTTGACGGGCAGAACTGCGGCCATACGGCCAGAATTCTGGACTTCGAGCATCAGGCGCTCACTGTCGGGGATTCCCCAACGGACACGGTTCAGACGGCCAAAAGCATCCTGAAAACCGTTGCGCTCATCGGGTCTTTCTTCATACGCGACACGTGGGGGCGCATTATCGTGTTCGTGGTCGCGCTGGTCTATCCCGTTGAAGCTGATTGCCGGCAGTGGGACCTTCTGCCCGGTGAAACGCAGATAATCGCCCTCCGAGTCAACGAAGGGGATCACAATGTAGAAGTCAGATTCCCGGTGACCGGCTCTCCGCCGCAAGTCCGGCGTGTCACCGTTGGCGACGGCGACAGGTTGCTTTACTTCCGATGCGGGATCATCGGCCCCCCGACAAATCGGGATGAGCCGAAGCATGAAAAAGGCGTCAATTTCGCCGCCGTTCATGAACAACCCGGAGATAAGAAATGAATACCGATTTGCGCGCATTGCGCCGTCAGGCATTGTTGCTGGCCGTGTGGTTGCTGGCATCCTCGTTACCTGCTCAACAGGCCGCCACGCAGAAATCGGAAATTGTCTTCGAAAAGAACGTCATGGTTCCCATGAGAGACGGCGTTCGTCTTGCCACAGACCTTTATCGCCCTGCTGCTGATGGAAAATATCCCGCAATACTCATGCGCACTCCTTACAACAAGGATGCACAGAAGCATGATGAAATGGTGCGAAAAGGTTATGTCCTCGTTTCGCAGGATTGCAGGGGCCGATTCGCCAGCGAGGGCGATTTCAAGGTCTTCGTCAATGAGGGACCGGACGGGTGTGACACCATAAAGTGGACGGCAGAACAACCCTGGTGCAACGGCAAAGTTCTTATGACGGGGGGCAGCTATGTTGCTTCAACTCAAATAATTCCGGCCATTTATACTCCGCCGAATCTTGAAGCGCTACAACTCATCGTATGTCCGGCAATGGACCCGAAGTTCACGTTTTACCAGGGCGGAGCTTTCAGGCATGAGATGTTGCAGGGGTGGATGATCGGCATGGCGTTGAGCAGTCAAAGGATGCAGCGCAAAGAGGTGAAGGTGGGGGAGATTAGCGCGCTGGTCAAGGATGTAAAGATGTCGGAACTCCTTGGCCCCGGAGGGCTTGAAAAGAAGCTAATGAAGATCGGCGATCGCTGGCGCAAACATCTTCCACTAACTGAATATGGCCCAATCGGCATCGGCGGCAAGGGTTATACGGATACGTGGGACATGGTCATGCAGGGGTGGTATAAACCGGAAATCTGGAATCCTGCAAACGCCTATGCCGCCGTGGATAAGATTGATGTCCCGTGTCTATTCCTTGCCGGTGTTTATGACATATTCTGTCAGGAAGACATTGAGATATGGAAGGCGTTGCGTGAACGTGGCGGGCCGAAGGCGAGAAACAATACTTACCTGATTCTCGGACCCTGGCGGCATGGCGGCGTTCCGACCGGCGACCTGAAGGCGCCTGAACCCATGAAGATTATCAGCGATACGATGGACGCGTGGATGGGCAGATGGTCAACAGGCAAGCCTAACGAGGTTGATAACTGGCCGCCGTTGAAGTGCTACGTGGCCAATTCAGACCTGATTATCGAGGACGACTGCTGGCCGCCGAAAGCCTCCAAACCCTTAAGGCTGTATTTCTCCGAAGATGGACTGACAAGAGAAAAAACGACAGCAGAGCAGTCCTTCAGCTCTTTCAATTATGATCCGGCCAACCCAGTGCCAACCCTTGGAGGATGCAATCTGACAATTGCCAACGGGATGCGAAATCACGCATCGCTCCTTGAACGCGAGGATGTGCTTGTATTCGACGCGCCACCGCTTGAAGAAGACGTTAATGTTGTAGGGCGCGTTACTGCCGATCTTTATGTCAAGACGACAGGCCCGGACACGGATTTCACAGTCATGCTGCTTGACGTTCATCCCGACGATGTCGAAAAGCTTGGCTACCGCGGCAATGTCTGCGACGGAATACAGCGCCTCCGCTTCAGAAACGGGACACAGCAGGAGTCGTTTGTCGAACGGAACCAGATAGTCAACATCAAGGTTGATCTCTGGAGCACTGCCTTCTGCTTCAAGAAAGGCCACAGGATGGCAGTCCACGTCAGCTCGTCAAACTTTCCACGATTTGACCGCAACCTGAATACGGATGAGAAATGCGGTGTGGGAACAAAAGCCCGTAAAGTGACCAACACCCTGTTGCACGACGCCGAACATCCGTCCAGCATAGGGCTCTATGTCTATGCCCCATAAGCATCGGTTGAGGGGATAATCATGAGGCACGATCAGTCATTGATTATGTATCATGAGATGATAGTCATGTTAATCCCATTCAACTGCATCGTGGAACAACCTGATAAGTTTGAGACGGCAATGACTCATGGATATGATAATAACCGGATTTTACGCGCGGTTTTTGGAAACCACAGGGACAGGCAAAGATGGATTGCGATTCCAGGCAACTGATAAGTTACATCGCTCCGGCAGCGCCGGCGACACGGAGACCAGCGGGCGGCGATGAGCCTTTCCTGCGCCCTGAGATTGGATTCACGCCCGGATGGTTTCAGGTCCGGTCAGACATAACATTCGGTCCTGAGTGGCATACCGATCCGGAGTATCGCCTCCGCAATCTTCCTTCAATGTTTGAATCAATGGCAGAAGCATTCGGGCCTTCAGGTATTGGGCATATTATAAATTGCCTGTCAGATGCGGATATTCTGACGGGAGTCTACGGCGGGTGTTTCGTGCCGGGTCTGTTCGGCGTTCCGATACGATATGCAAAGGACGGCTGGCCGGCATGTGAGCACAGGTATCTCTCCGATGATGAGGCGGCGAGACTGAAAGTTCCCGATCTAGATAATAATCCCCTGTTCTGCGACCTGATGCGGCAGGTTGATTGGATAAACTCCGAGCTTGGAAAGGTGGCGGGGTACATCAACTGGCAGGGCGTGCTGAACACTGCATACAGGTTGAGGGGGGAGAGCATCTTCACCGACATGTCGCTTGAACCCGGCAGGGCGGATCACGTTTTTTCATGCGTGGCGGAAACGATGATGTCGGGGGCGCGACGCCTGTATGCCGCCCAGGCCGCAAGCGGCTTCGATGTCAGGCACTTCACCGTAAGCAACTGCATGGTGAACATGATTTCCCCGGAGAAGTATGCGGAACTGCTTCTGCCATACGATGTCCGTCTTGCGGAGGAATTCGGCCTTCTGGGGGTCCATAATTGCGCATGGAACGCCAACCCGTACCTGGAGCCTTACAGCCGGATTCCGAACGTCGGATACATTGACATGGGAGGGGATTCCGACCTTCGGCGGGCCAGGGAAATCTTCCCGCAGGCCAGACGGGCTTTCATGTACACCCCGATGGACGCGGCAGACAAGCCGCTGTCTGAAATAACAAGAGACCTGCGGCGAATCGCACTGTATTACGGACCGTGCGATGTTGTGTTCGCCGATCTTGAATGGAACGTGGATGACGAGAAGGTCGTCGGAATAATCAACTGCTGCAGGGAATTGAGCAAGGAATCGGCTGAAGAATCCACGATGACGGAGGAAACCTGTTGAAACCGAGAGACGCATTCCACGCGCTGATGAGTTTCGAGAAACCGGATACGCTTTGCCAGTTTGAATGGGGCTATTGGGATGAGACGGTCAGGCGCTGGCGGGGAGAGGGGCTTCCGGAAGGAGTCAATCCGTGGGACGACTGCGGCATAATCCACTACTTCCGCCCGCCCATGAACCGGCGATATTATCCGGAATTCGAAAAGAAGACACTCGAGGATGACGCGGACAGCCGGATTGTGCAGAACGAGTTCGGCGTCATCCTTCGCGAGAATAAAAGGGGGATGAGTCTTCCGCAGTTTCTCAAACATCCGGTCTCCAACCGCGACGATTTCGAGAAGATCAAGGAACGGCTTAATCCGGAGGCCCCGGGGCGCTACGGCGCGGACTGGGACCAGTGGGCCGCGTGGAGCCGTGAAGCGCCGCACCTGATCTGCGTCGGCACGCGGGAAAACGGCTTCTTCGGATGGTTCCGCGAACTGATGGGGCTGGAAAGTCTGCTGACGTCATACGTGGACCAGCCCGAGCTGATTCACGAGATGTGCCGATTCCACCTCGACTATCTGAAGCGGCTGGCCGTGAAGACGATGCGGGAGGTGAAACTCGACTTCGTTTTCATGTGGGAGGACATGTCGTATAAGAACGGCCCGCTGATATCCCCGGCCTTCTTCCGCGAGTTCATGCTGCCGTATTACAAGGAAATAGTGGACTTCTACAAACAGATGGGCGCGCGGTGGGTGACGGTTGACAGCGACGGGGACGTCACGCAGTTGATCCCCCTGTTCGTCGAGGCCGGAATTGACGGGCTGCTGCCGTTCGAGGTCGCGGCGGGCATGGACGTAATGAAAATCCGGGAGGCGTTCCCGAAACTTCTGATTCTGGGCGGGATTGACAAGCGCGCCCTGGCGCTGGGACGCGACGCCATTGACGCGGAACTCGAATCCAGGCTGCCTGGGATGCTCAGGCAGGGCGGCTACCTGCCGACGCTCGATCATCACGTCCACCCGGAAGTGCCTTACGCGAATTTCAAATACTACCTTGCGAAATGTCGGGAACTCTACAAGGCATGATTTTGCCGGGCATGGTCACGCCACCGACAAATGTCCGCAATCTTCGCAGCGCATTTGAAAAGGAGCAACCGGTGCATAAACCTGTTCGACATAAATGCCTGATGATTCTCCTCGTCGTAATCGCAGTATTCCTTGCCTCAGCGCATGAAGGAAGCGGATACGAGCTTGTCCGTTATCGCAATCCCGGCCTCGTCGTTGATTTGGGCGTCGGTCTATGGGCGCAGCCTCTGCCGATGGATTACGACGGCGACGGCGACATGGACCTTGTCGTCGCTACGACCAACAAGCCGTCAAGCGGCGTCTACTTCTTTGAGAACACTGAGGGGAAGGTCAAGTTCCCGGTCTTCAAACCCGCGATCAGAATCGGCGAAGCGAAGGCAAACTGCCAGGCTTTCGAGCTTGACGGCCAGATCGTCGTTACGACTCCGGGACGCGTCTACCGCGATTTCCGCAAGCGCCGTCTCGACGGCGGCGAACCGATTTCATACAAGAAGGAATTTCACGCCGGGCGATCTGATCACTGGAGAATCTGCGATTTCGATGGTGACGGCGTCAATGACCTTGTCATTGGAGCAAGCGACTGGAGGGAATACGGATGGGACAACGCCTTTGACGCAGGCGGCAAATGGACTCGCGGACCGATTCACGGTTTTGTCTACTTCGTGAAAAATATCGGAACGAACGCAGATCCGAAATACGCCCCCGCAGTTCAACTGCAGGCTGGAGATGCCCCCATGGACGTCTTTGGCATGCCCTCGCCCAGCCTTGCCGACTGGGACGGCGACGGCGACCTGGACATCATCTGCGGCGAGTTTCTCGACAAGCTCACGTGGTTCGAGAACATCGGCTCCAGAACCGAACCGAAATACGCGACCGGGCGGCATCTGAAATACGAAGGTAATACGATCACGATGGACCTCGAAATGATCATCTCCATTGCCGTTGACTGGGACGGCGACGGAGATCAGGACCTCGTCGTCGGCCAGGAGGACGGGCGCGTTGCGTTGATGGAGAACACCGGAGGATTCATGCACGGCATGCCGTCCTTCCTGACGCCCAAATTCTTCAAACAGCAGGCCGACATGCTGAAGGTCGGCGCTCTTTCCACGCCCTACAGCTTCGACTGGGACGGCGACGGAGACGAGGATATCATCTGCGGGGATACGGCGGGTTACATCAGCTTCGTCGAAAACCTTGATGGCGGATGCCCGCCGAAGTGGGCCGAGCCGAAATATCTCGAGGCCGGCGGGCGGACAATCCGCATTCAAGCCGGATACAACGGCTCGATCCAGGGGCCTGCGGAGGCCAAGTGGGGTTACACGGTCGTTTGTGTCGCAGACTGGGATCACGACGGCTTGCCGGACGTCATGGCGAACTCAATCTGGGGGGAGGTGATATGGCACAGAAACATCGGAACCCGGAAGCAGCCTGCGCTTGCCCCCGCGCTGGCCGTCGAGGTTGAGTGGGAGAGCAAGCCGCCCAAGCCGATGTGGAACTGGTGGAATCCGAAGGGCAGACAGCTTGTCACGCAATGGCGCACGTGTCCATACATCACCGATCTTAACGGAGACGGGCTGAACGATCTAATTATTCTCGACCATGAGGGATATCCGGCGTTCTTCGAGAGGAAAAAGGATAACAGCGGACTGAAACTACTGCCGGGGAAACGGATTTTCATGGCGCAGGACGGGCAGCCGCTGCGTCTGAATCCGCTCATGGCCGGAAAGAGCGGGCGAAGGCAATGGGCAATGACCGACTGGGACGGAGACGGAAAGAAGGACTTGATCATTGACGGCAAACCGACGATGGATCTGATGCGCAATACGGCGCAGAAAGACGGCGAATACGTCTTTGCCGGCCCGACAGCGATTGATCCGCAGGTTCTGGCCGGGCACACGCCGCGCCCGACAATCGTTGACTGGAACAGGGACGGCGTCCCCGACCTGCTGATCGGCGCGGAAGACGGATTCTTCTACTACCTTGAAAACAGCCGGAAGGCGCAGGGCGCAGGGCAAGGCCAACAGAAGTGAGCCTTGCGGCGATGCGATGGCGCGGCGTTCCGCGTCTCTGCCGTGAACTCGAATCGCGGCAACCATCTTTACAGGAAGGCGAACATGGGACTCAGACTTGCAGGATTCGCGGTTTCGATAAGTTGCGCGTTCGGCGCGTGCGCGACGGCCATGCCCGACGGGAAGGAGCACGTGAACTCGATAGGGATGAAGCTGGTCCGCATCGAGCCGGGCAGTTTCAAAATGGGTTGGAAGCAGACGCCCCTGCCGAAGGCGATGGCATTTTTGGCGCACCTTCACAATGGGGACTTTGACGAGTCGCCGGTCCATAATGTGACGATATCGAAAGCCTTCTACACGGGCGCATTCGAGGTGACCAATGCGCAGTATGAGCAATTCGACCCATCGCACAAGGCGTTGCGCGGCAAACTCGGCTACTCGAAGGAGGACGACGAGGCGGTCGTGTTCGTAAGCTGGCATGAAACGCGGGCATTCTGCGAATGGCTTTCAAAGAAAGAGGGATTGCCCTATCGCCTGCCGACCGAGGCGGAATGGGAATATGCCTGCCGCGCCGGGACGGACTCGCACTTTAACTTCGGCGACGAGCTGCCGGAGGGCATCCGCAAAACAGCCAGGAGAAGCTGGTTCCCGGACGGGCAGAACGCGGCTGATGTGATATCGCTGAAGGTCGGACGATTTCCTCCTAATGCATGGGGGCTTTGCGACATGCACGGCAACGTGGAGGAGTGGTGCGCGGACTGGCACGGCCAGTACAGCGCGGCGGACCAGACCGATCCCGCGGGGCGCGCCGACGGGGATTTCCGGGTGACGCGCGGCGGAAGCGTCTTTACAGAACCGTATTACATGCGCTCGGTCAACCGCGCCGGGAACCTGCCGGACGACCGCAACTGGCTGATCGGATTCCGGATAGTCCTGGGAGAAGCTCCAAAGACGCCATTGCTTCAAGCTGTCGCGTTTCAACCTAATGCTACAAACGTCAGCCAGATCATATGCGACTGGTCCGGGGGACCGGATGCGGAGAAACCGTACTTCGCCGGACCGATCCAATACGTAAAAATACCCGACGGCTCGATGGGACCGATGTATTCGCATCACAATCACGATCCCGCGATCGTTGACTGCCCGAACGGCGACCTGCTTGCGATCTGGTACACATGCGTTGAGGAATCCGGGCGCGAGCTTGGCATCCTGGCGAGCAGGCTGCGCAAGGGGGCCGGCGAGTGGGAGCCGGCGTCGCCGTTCTGGGACGCGCCGGATCGCAACGATCACGCCCCGGCGCTCTGGAGCGATGGGAAAGGCGCGATATATCACTTCAACGGGCTTTCCGCCGCCGCAACTTGGGGAAATCTCGTCACGATCATGCGCGTCTCGACGGACAGCGGCGCGACGTGGTCAAAGGCGAAGATCATCGTCCCCGAACACGGGCTGCGCCATATGCCGGTCGAGTCGGTCTTCCGGACGAAGGAGGGATACATAATAATACCGTGCGACGCCGTGACCGGCGGCAACGGCGGGACGGCGATCCAAGTCAGCCGCGACGACGGCGCGACATGGAGCGATCCCGGCGGCAAGACGGCGGGCATCCACGCTGGAATCGTCCAGTTGACGGGCGGGCGGCTGATGGCGCTGGGGCGCGGCGACAGCGTTGACGGCATGATGCCGAAAAGCGTGTCGTCCGACATGGGGAAGACGTGGGAATATAGCGCCAGCCTCTTCCCGCCGATTTCGGGAGGGCAGAGGCTTGTCCTTATGCGATTGCGCGAGGGACCGATTCTCCTCTGCTCCTTCGCGAAGGAGATCGCCGTCAAAGATGTCTCAGGCAAGGAACGCAATGTGACTGGGCTTTACGCCGCGCTCTCGTTCGACGAAGGGGAGACGTGGCCGACACGAAGGCTCGTGAGCGACGACGGCCCCGGGCGCAAGGTTGAGACGACCGACGGGAAGGAGTTCACGATGGGGTTCAGCAGCGCGGAGCCGAGGGGGTACCTTTCGGTCTGCCAGTCGCCGGACGGCGTCGTTCACCTGATCGGCAGCAGGCAGCATTATCGCTTCAACCTTGCGTGGCTGAAATCCCCTCCCCCCGCCGAACCGGCCAGATAATGCTCGGGGCGCGCCGCATGGTTGACGCAAGAAGCATCCGGCGACACAAGACGACACAGCGCAGCGGACCTTACGGTCTGCTGCGCTGTTTTTTCCACTTTTCCGTGCGTGAAACGCGGATCGCATGTCGGCGTTCTTGATACTTCGATCCGCTATTCCGCCTGCGTCAGAACGTCATCTTCTTGACCTTGACGCCCTTTATCTTTTTCAGGGTCTTCTCGAAGGCGGCAATCTCTTTGGCGTCGCCGAAGGTTTCCAGAATAAGCAATCCCCCCGTGGAACAGTTCTTTTCGTCTACCTCGTGCAGCCCAAGCCGAGTCTTGATGTTGCAGCCGTACTTTGTGAGTGCGCTCTGCACCTCCGGTACGTTCGTCACGCGATTGACAATCTGCACGCCGAGAATGACCTTCTTCGCCATGTGAGTCTCCTTTCAAAGAGAGTATGGTATTACCACGGCGTGGAGATTATCAGTCCTCACTGTTGATTTCAATCCCTGAGACGTCCCTCGGCTTTCGGTGCGGTGAAGCCATGCTTCCCGCAAGATGCAAGGAACATGGCATCGTGCCCCGGTCCGCTGCCGCATAGCAAATGTCCCGCATGAAAACCTCTTGCGCGGCCGGAGCATGTAGTGCGACAATCATTCTCTGATGTTACATTCTCATTTCTTCAGTAATGCCTTGTTCGGAGAAGAGCAATGACATCCGGCAGACAGTTTCCCGGCTGGATTCGCCGTTATCGGTCCGGCTTCGCGCGCGTTCATTCTTTCGTTCTCCCCGTCATCTTCGGGTTATATGTGCTTCATTTTATCGCCCCTCGATTCTGCGAAGCATGCGCGGATGACGCCGATGCCGCCGCAACCGTCAACCTTGTCGGGGAGGACGGCAAGGCGCGCCTCTGGCGAATCACCACGCCGAAAGCCGGCAGCCATTACGTCATGTATATTGAGGGATCGGCGGAGGAGGTCGGGCGGCAGCACGGCGCGTTATTTAACAAGCAGATTAAGCCCTTCATCTCCCAGCTCGAGTTCGCCGCGAAGGTCTACAAGGCCGACACCGGAAAGCTGCATCGTCTATGGCAGGAAAAGCTGGAACCCTACTCACCGGAATGGCTAAAGCAGGAGATGGTCGGTCTGGCCAAAGGATCGGGATTGCCGGTCGAGACTGTGCATTGGATTCACGCCATACCGACGCTCTTCAACAGCATGTGCACGTGCGCGGCAGCCGCAGGCCCCGCGACTATTGACGGAAAACCGCTCATGTCCCGCAGCCTCGATTACGCCATAAACATCGGCATGACGACCTACATGCAGGACGCCGCGGTCACGACCGCCTACAAGATTGACGGCCAGATCCCGCACGTCATCGAGGCATGGGCCGGATACATCGGATGCCTGACTGGAATGAATGCCAAGGGACTCTGCATCGGCAACATGACCCTGATCTCCAGCGATGACGCCCGCGAGGGCATCCCGATGACTTTCCTGCTCAGGGAGATATTGGCAAGGGCGTCCACGACACAAGAGGCCGTTGACATCATCGCGGAGAAACAGCGCGATTGCGGTTTTGCGTACATGATATGCGACGCGGCCGGAACCATGCGCTGCGTCGAAGCCACGTCTCATCACATGGCCATCCTGGAGCCGGGGAAAAACGATCCGGCCTTCATGCCCTTCGCCTTCGCGAAGGATTACCTTGTTCACGCAAATGTCTTCGCCGATCCTGAACTGGCGAAGCTTCAGCGGGAGGTTTTCGACCCGCGCCAGGGTGCGCGCAACCAGTCGTGGATGCGCTACTCGATCTACGACACGCACATCCGGAGAAATTACGGAAAGCTCACGCCGGAGTCGCTCGTCGAGGCGCACAGGCAGTATCCGGTTGACTGGCCGGTGCTCCAACAGGCGGTCTACTCCCCCGCGCAGATGAAGGTCTACGTGGCGAACGCCGTGAATCCGCGTTCGACCGACCGCCCCGGCGCGCAGGACCAGACCAGCTTCGTCATTGATTTGGGCAAGCTGATGGAAGGCAGACTCGAAAATGCACAGGCAATTCCCCACCCCGGCCGCGCCAGCAAACGATGGCCTACGTGGGGTGTCGTCAAGGCGGACAAACAACTGCCGCACAAGCCCATCGAAGGGGACAAGGCCGAGGCGCTCCTGAAGGGATTCCTGCCCCCGCCGGCGGATTTCGACTGGATGGCCCATCCCATCAACCGGGAGAAAAACTATGAGGTAGTCTATCTCCGTTTTTCCTCAGGCGAGATCAATCCCAAGTACGCGGAGGTATGCCTGGCGCATTGCGAATATTACCACCCCGACATTCCTGAGGGGGAGAAGCGTCCCGCAGTTGTCGTCGTTCATTGCGTGGACGGAACTTTTGTGGAGTCCCGCGCGATATGCCGCCGCCTGGCCGAGATCGGCTGCCATGCAATCATGATGCAACTGCCCTATTATGGGGACAGGCGTCCCAGAGACCCGAACTGGATGGGAACGGTCTTCTCCCGTCCCGGCCTTGCAGAGGACGCCATACATCGCGCGGTAAGCGACGTCCGCCGCGCGCGGACGTGGCTCGCCCTGCAGCCCGACGTTGACGCCGCGCGCATAGGCGTCTGCGGTTCAAGCCTCGGCGGCGTGACAACCGCCCTGACGGCCGGGGTTGACGGAACGATTCCGAAGATCGTCATCAACGCCGCAGGCGGGGATTATGTCGAAATCCTGAAGCAGAAGGCCGGCGTGGCCAGGCCCGCGATGGCGCTGGCGGCACTGTCCGGCGTGACTCCGGAGCGCGCTTCCGAGCTTGCCGCGATGATTGATCCCCTGACCTACGCGCATCGCGTCAACCCGGCCTCGGTCATCATGGTCCTCGCGCTCAGGGACGAACTCTTCCCGCCATTCAGCATGAACAACTTGTGGAAGGCATACGGACAACCGAAGATAACCTGGTATCCCTGTGGCCACGCCGACATGGGGACCAACTGGACGGCATGGATTAACGACATAGCGATGCCCTTCCATCCCGACGCATGGTAGGGGCGGATTACAGCGGCATTATCGTGATCCTTATCGGCTCGCGCCCGCTCAGGTAGACCGCCAGCGTTGCGAACATCCAGAATCCGGCGATGACGCATTCCCCGAATATCACGCCGTAGACGAACGGGCGGAATTTCAGATACGCGTTCGAACCGCCGTAGCGCATGACGCCGGCCTTGACCAGCCAGCCGATCATGAATGACAACCAGAGCTGCCTCACCGGGCTGCCATACGACATCAGAAAACCGAGCGGATGCAGCGGCCACCACGGGAACCGGACGCGCATGACGCCCAGCAGCGCCGTCAGCCCCGCCCCGATTCCGAAGTGCGTCCACGCTGGCATGGCCGGCGACGGAGATCGCTGCTGATCCACCACGCGGTTGAAATACTCCTGATAACACTGGAGCGTGGCGTAGGGGTCAACTGCGGGCAGGCCGTAGCGATAATCCATCTTAAGGTGAACGCATGTCCCGACAACCATTGCGATCAGGACCCCTGCGGCCATCATCGCCATGAACCTGCCCCAGCGAAGCCCCCGCACGTCGCAGGCCATGCGGTTGCTGTTCGTCGCGTAAGGCAGCAGTGATTCGCGCAGGTCGTATCCGATAAGGACGCTCAGCATGGCGAACATCATGGTCGCGCTCATGCCCATCGTCCTGACGCCGAACAGGTAGAGGGGGGGGTGAATGAGCGCGAAACGCGCCTTCAGGTAGGGAAGCCCGGATTCCGCAATCGCGCGCGCAAGGATCGTGTTCTGGATCAGGAATATTCCCAGCAACGCAAACGCCCAGACCGGCCCCATTCCCTGCGTCCATAACCACCCCCAGACAACGCCCGCAAAAGCGAAGAAGCCGAAAAGCGACCACGCCTCCGCCCTCTCATCCTCCGGGCATCCCCGCCCCGTGATGACTCCGATCATGTTCCGCCCGGTCCGCCTCAGATGGCCGCGGGCTACGTAAGCCAGAAGCGCGAACAGGACGACGTAGCCGCCGAATTCCTCCATCCGCTCCATGTCTGCGTCGCGCGGAACTCCCGCCCAGACCGCCAGCGTCAGGAGCAGGTTTCGCAGGATCATGAAGAACCACAGGCTGAACGACACGTCCGACGGAAGCAGGCAGCCGATCGCGGCGATTGACGGAAATATCTGCCCGCTCTGCATCATCGCGTCGGTCGTATTCCAGGGGAAGTTCAGGAACAGCGGGCGGAGGTTCCACCGCAAGGTCGCGCACGGAACATTCGGATAATAGGCGTTCAATCCGTAGGGGATATAGAGAATGATCGGTATGGCTGCCCCGACCCACGCCGCGCGGCTCCGGAAGAAACTGTTGAACGTCCTCCCCGTTTCCGGCTCCCTGACAAGTTCCAGCATGAACTTCGCCAGCGGGAAGGGAAGGCTCTCGTGCTCCACCCACTGCCTGCGAAGAACTGTCCCGAGGCACAGGAACATACCTGCCAGCCCAAGCAGGACGACGCTCCATCGCAGCAACGGCGCGATCCACGCCCCCCACGGAACTTCCGACTTGCCGTAAAGGAAGCCCTTGATGACCTCCGAATCGGGATTCGTGCTCGCGAAGAGCCTCGGGTCAACGTATTTCAGTATTGGCTCCCACGTAATGAAATGCTGCGCAAGGTGGTGCGGGACGATGAGCGCGTTGAACCAGTAGCGCATGAGGCCGCTGGACGGGACCGTCGCGGCGGAGGTCATTACCGCCCAGACCAGGACAAGGTCCCCCGTTCCGAGGCGTTTGCCCGGCGCCAGGACGGCAAGCAGGGGATTCAAAACCAGCGTGAGCAGCGTAATTACGAATACGACGCCGATGGGCAGGTGATTGCCGAGGAAGAACGTATTGCCGAGGCGATAATCGTTGAAGGGGCAGAATGCCGCGACAAAGACGGCCCCGCCCAGCGCGATCAGAACGCCGCGAAGACTGAAGATCGCGCCATTATACGGCGTTCCGTTATCATTCGATGCGGCGGCGTCCGGTTTCTCGGTTCTCAACGTCGCTCTCCGGACATGACAACCTTCGAAGTTCCGCGCCGGGCTTCCCCCCGACGGCGTTTTTCACCGGGACTGTATTGATGTTAGCAGCGATGGGCAAACGCGGACAGCGAATTCCAATGTAGGGTGGGTTCGGACCGGCAACCGAAGGTTGACGATCAAACCAACGTGGCGCATGGCCTTAACCCTGCCTCCTGTGGCGCGGCAATGGCGGCTGTGTTATACTTTTCGGCTGAGGGAAGGTTTCACAAACACCGAAGTCCGATGCCCATGGTCTTTACACGATTACACAATTTCGCAGCCGTCATTTTCCTCACGCTGCTTATGCTTCAGGGACCAGCCCCCGGCGGGGACGCTCCGGGAGATGCCGCCCTGCTGTTCGACTTCTCGGAAGGCATTGGCGCATGGAGGTTATCGCCGCCGCAACCCAACGCCGCCAGGGGCGTCAAGCACTCCAAGAACGCCCTTGAGGTGGAACTTGAATTTCCCGGGGCGGCAAGCGCCGACGTCATCCTTCTGAACGCCGCGAAGCAAAGGGGCGCGGACTGGACGGACGGGGAGCGTTTGACCTTGAGGATAAAACTGCCCGGCGACGCCCCGGACGACGTTCAGGCAATAGCGTTTCTGAAGGACGGGACGCTGAGCTACTACCAGGCGCTGCGGAAAGTCCCCCTGACGCCCGGCGAGTGGAACGAAATCCCCTTCGATCTCCGTCCGTTCAACCTCGACTGGGAGGCCATCGGGCATTTCAAGCCGTGGGACGGCTACGTCCTTCAGGAAATCATGCAGTTCGGGATCAAGCTTCAGAGCATGAAGCCGTTCAAGGGGAGCGCTCTGATCGGCCCGATGCGCATGGACAAGGCCCCCCCGCCGGAATCTCCAGAGCCTACAAAGATCGAGAACCTGAGGACCAACGCCGGGAGCATCGGGCGATACGAGAAGTTCGAGCTTTCATTCAACCTGAACCGCTGCTACGAGAATCCCTTCGACCCGGCCCAGGTTGACGTTCAAGGCGTCTTCATAGCGCCGTCCGGGAAAACGTGTTCCGCGCCGGGCTTCTTTTATCAGAACTATATCAGGGAGAAGATTCAACTGGAGGAGCGCCTTACGCCCATCGGACGCCCTCATTGGAAGATTCGCTTCGCGCCGGTCGAGATCGGGCGCTATCGCTACTACATCAAGGTCAAGGACTCATCCGAGAGCAGGACCGGCATGCTGGAATTCGAATGCGTCGAGAGCGCAAATCGCGGCTTCGTCCGGATAGAACCGGAGAAGAAGCGGAATTTCGAATTCAGCGACAGCAGCAACTACTACCCTATCGGGCACAATATAGCGGCGGACAGCGACGCGCGCGGAGCCAGCGGGTTGGGCTTCGTCCCGACGTGGGGGGAAGGGACATTTGCGTATGACCGCTATCTCGGAAGGATGGCCGGAGCCGAGGAAAATTTCTGCCGACTCTGGTTCTCATACTGGAGCCTGGGGCTTGAATGGACGCGGCAGGTAACGCTTGAGGCTCCAGCCGCCGCCAAAGATTCTCCCAGCACGTACGATCCGTCCCAGTACGGCAACCTCGGGCGATACCACCTAAAGCATGCCTGGAAGCTGGATCACATACTTGAGACTGCGGCGCGCAATAACATCTACATGCTGATGCTTTTCACTGCGCACGGCGAGATCAGCGCGGATTATGAGTCGCAGTGGAAGGACAGCCCCTACTTCAGCGGCAACGGCGGACCGCTGGACGCGCCGAATACGTGGTACACCGACCCGCAAGTGAACATGTATTACAAGCGCAGGCTGCGTTACATCGCCGCGAGGTGGGGATATTCGACGAATGTCCTGGGATGGGATCTGCTGAACGAGCCGGACCTGGCAAACTACTACCGAGCCGTGCCCAACGAGGCCGCCGCATGGGTCAAGGACATGATCCTCTACATGAAGACACAGGACCCCAACCCTCATCTCTATACGTCCGGGCTGTTCCGATACAGGGAGCGATGGGCGGAGCCGGTCATGGGACTCCCTGAAGTGGACTTCAACACCGCCCATGTCTTCGAGGCGAATTTGGCGGATCAGTTGCTGGCGGACGTAACAGAGTTGACACAGAAATACGACAAGATATTCCTGGTCACGGAGGCGGACCTGACCCCCTTCCAGCAGAACCCGATCCTTGCCAGGCGCGCGCTGCACATGGCTCTCTGGTGCAGCTACTGCATGCCCTACGCCGGCGCGGCCATGTCATGGTGGTGGGTGTTCATTGACCAGCACGATCTTTATTGCCATTTCCACGCGCTTGCGAAGTTCGCCAGGGGGGAGGACCGGCGAAAGATGGATCTGGCGGTAGTCTCCCCGGTCGTGGAGTCAGCGCCGGAAGCCGCGAAACGCGCTTTGCGCTGCCAGTGCGTCCAGGGAAGCGGGCGCGCGTACCTCTGGGTCTACGATTCGCTCGCCTTCGCCAGCGCGGGATGCTGGAAGAAGTTCGAGGCCCTTCCCGCCATGGTCAGACTGGAGAACCTGCCGCCGGGACGCTACCATGTAGAGATCTGGGACACCATCAAGGGCGAGGCGATCAGCGCGTCGGAGATTGAGACGCCGGACGGGAAACTTCTGATCGAACTTCCGCCGTTTGAGACTGACATAGCGTGCAAGGTCAGACAGGTTGAGGCCGGAGAGCAGAAACCTCCCGCCGGAGAACAGAAATAGGTTTATGGACGGACTGGATTTTGCGGCGTTCAAATACGAGGCGCGCCGAAACCGATGCCGATAAGGTTCCAATGCGACTGTGGTTACGTCTGGAACGCCCCTGACGGCGCCGAGGGGAGACTCGGCTGGTGCCGGCAGTGCAGGGCCATAATCCGCGTCCCCGGCAGGCGCTCCGGTCCGGACGCCCAATCCGACAGTCCAACCGCCGCGAACGGATCGGCTAAGCGCGAGGATCGCAGCGGCAGGCTTCGCATGCTGTTGGTTGACCTGGACGCGGCTACGACCGCAATGGCCCGGGAATTCCTTACAAAGGACGGGTATGACGTCGAGACGGCCGCGTCTCAGGATGAGGTTGACGCCGCGCTGAAACGTTTCGTGCCGGACCTGGCCCTTGTCTCCGCGGAACTGCCGGAAGATCAGGGGTTCAGGATATGCGCAAGCCTGAACGCCACGCTCGCGCCGGCCAGCCGTTCCGACTCGGCCCGGCTTGCAATGCTGGCCGCCGATTGGGATAAACAGGCGATAACCCGCGCAAGACAGACCGGGGCGCAGGCGTTCCTCCACAGGCCGGCGACATACAAGGAATTCCTCGGCTCGATACGCAGACTGGCGTCATCCAACGCATGACGACGCCCCCGCGCCCACGATCAAAGGGATCATACGCGGCTCGCGACAAGGTAGAAAGATGAACGAAACAGGTCTTGACGGCCGTTACGCGTATGCCGCGCTGGTGCTGATGGGATTGTTCTTCAGCCTGGTCGTCGGCTCATGGCGCAAGCGGCGTCGGGAATCGGCGCACACCTCCCTGAAGATGTTCTTCACAGTCGGCGGGGGCATGCGCGCGGGGCTTACGAGCGCGTCCGTCGTGGTGATCTGGCTCTGCCCTCCCGCCCTGACGATCGCCTGCGCGATGGGTTATTTCTTCGGCGTAAGCGGAGTCTTCTGGTTCAGCCTGCTGGGCGGGGTTCAGATGCTGCTCTTCGCCATGCTGGCCATGACCTTCAAGCGTTACGCTCCGAAGGCGATCTCATTCCCGCAATACATCAAGGAGAGATACAGCCGGACGACGCACGCAACGATTGCCGCGCTGGGATGCGTCGGCAGCATCTGGCTCGGAGTGGTCTGCGCGATTGCCGCATCAAGGGCGCTGGCGAACATGTGCATGCCCTCGCCAAGCCGCGGCATGATAGCCGCGCTGCTGGGCGCGATGGGTTACTGGATGATCGCAACCCCCGGCCTTCGCGGCAGCCTGCTGAGCCACTACGCCCAACTCCTCCTTTCCGGATTCCTCGTCGTCGGCCTCGTGATGTTCTTTTTCATGACATACGGCGACGCCGGCGTCTACGAGCAACTCGCCTTCAAGGAGGCATCAAGAGAACACCTGAAACTCAAAATCGGCGAGGCCATGACCTACGCAGTGGCCATACATCTCTGGAATATGGGGCCGCTTGTCGTGGGTCAGGTCTACTGGCAGAGGGTCGCCGCGTGTAAAAGGCGCTCCGTCGGACTGGCCTTCATCGGGGCCGCGGTCTGCATAACCGGGATTCTGATGGCGCTCGGCAACTGCTTCGGCCTCGGCTCCCTGGTCAACTCCCCCATGCCGAATGATACGCCCGACGTGCGCTCCATCCTGGACGTGGCCGGCAAGGCGCTCTCTACCGTTTCGAGCGTCGAGTTCGGATTGACCGGCGCGATTGTCCTGTCCGCCTTTCTGATCGCCACGGCGCTGGCCGGCGTCAGCGCCGCGCTGCTTTCCGCCGTGTCGGTCTTCATCACTGACATATACAGTGTCTATATCAGGCCGTCCGCCGGAGAGCAGGAGCAACGCGGCGCCACCCGAAAGGCGATTGCCGCGGCTTCATTTCTTCTTGCCGCTGTCTCGTGGGCCATTGTCGAATTCCATGTCCCCGTCGGATTCATCTGGATTTTCCAGAGCGTCTTCCTGGTCTCCGCCGTCGTCCCCATCGCTGCGGCGCTTATTTTCAGCCGGTCGTCTTCGGCCTCCACCCTCAGCGGCATTGTCGCCGGCATCGCCTCCGGCGCGGCAACATTAATAATCCTCGGCAGACGCTACGGCGCGGACATGCCGGCGTTCATGATGGAGTCACCCGGCAATCTTCTTCTTCTGCCGGGCGTCGCAATGGCCGGAAGCGCCGTCGTCTCGCTGGGCGTGCCCATGATGTTCTACGGCATGAACTGGAGGGAGGCGCCGGTCCGGCTCAGAAAACTGGCGGCTGTTTTCATGGGGGGGGCAAAAACTCTCATTCCGCAGGGGCGGTCATCTGTCGAAACCGGACACGATCCACAGAAGATGGACGAGGCGAATCAACGCGCGGCATATGCCGCCGCCGCTTTCGCGCTGATAGCCACCGGAGCGATCACTGCCATTCTCGTCCTGAAACCGATCGAACTGCATGAGGCCGCCTTCTCGGTATGGACGATACTAAGCGTTGTATGGCTTACCATCGCCGTATCCATGCTCGCGCTGTCGCCGATAGCGGCCTTTCTCCAGCCCGGCCCGGACGAAAGCTGATGACTTCGGCACGGAAAGATAAGCAACGGGGAGACATCATCGTCAACCTTCCTCGGGTATTCAAAGCCCTCAATGAGGCCGCCGATCAGTTCGGCAACCCGTTCATCGAAAGAAACATCGCCGGACGGGAACCGTTCCGTGTTCTGATCGCCTGCCTGCTGAGCCTGCGGACGAAGGACGAAACGACCGCCGAGGCTGCCGACAGGCTTTTCGCCGTCGCCGATTCCCCGCGCGGGATACTTGCCGTCCCGGAGGAGGAAATCGCGCGGCTGATTTACCCCGTGGGATTTTATCGCCGCAAGGCCGCGACGTTGCGCGAGGTATGCCGCCTGATCCTCGAAGAGTGGAACGGAAACGCGCCGGACACCATGGAGGGCCTTCTTTCGCTCCCCGGCGTTGGCAGAAAGACCGCCAATCTCACGCTTTCCGCCGGCTTCGGCATTCCCGCGATATGCGTTGACACTCACGTGCACAGGATCACAAATCGCTGGGGCATGGTCAGCGCTCCGACGCCGGACAAGACGGAGATGGAACTGCGCCGCGTTCTTCCCAAAAGTTACTGGATGGCCATTAACCACCTGCTGGTCATTTACGGTCGCAACATCTGCATGCCCATCTCGCCGAAGTGCAGCCAGTGCCGGCTCTCCGATTTATGCCCGCGCATCGGCGTGCAGCGGAGCCGCTGAATGAATCCCGGCGAAACAGAGGGGAATCCCAACCCCGCGCCCAGAAAGCCGATCGCAGACGCCGTCATGCTGGCCTTACTTGCGGCCTTTATCAATTTCCAGGGAATTGGCTGGGGGCTTCCGTCCGTAACTCGGAACAGACTCTCTTTCCATGGCAGCAAGGATTATGCCGTTTCGCCTCTGCCGGAAGGGATCGTCGGAGACAGTTCCAGCCACTTCCCCGAGATCGCTGAGGGAAGGACGGCGCTGAGCGATCATTACCCCCCGCACTACTTCAATCCGCTCCGCAGCTATCATCCTGACGAGTATTACGTCCTCAAGGGCATCGGCAACATGCACCCGGAGCGATTTGACTTTGATCCGAAGCTCTACGGCTGGCCCGGTTTCACCTTTTATGCCGTAGCAGCCGCGCTAAAGGGGGCGCAGACCGCCGGTTTTCTCACTGTCACCCGAGACCTGACATTCTTCTTCGATAATCCCGGCCAGATGGCCCGGTTCTACCTGGCCGGAAGATTCCTGACCGGCTTATTCTCCGTCGCAGCGGTTGTCATGCTCTATCTAGCCGGGCGTAAAGGATCGGGAAGGACAGAGGGATTCCTTGCGGCATTGATGTTTACGGTGACTCCGGCCGTGGTCGTGAACGCACACTACATGACAGGTGACGCGATCGCCTTGTTCTGGGCAACGGTTCTGATCCTTCTGATCATGTCATGGCATGAACGGATGGACTGGAAACGCTACGCCGCTCTTGGGATCGTCTGCGGCGTCGCAACCGGGACGAAATTTCACGCCGCTACGCTGCTTGCCCCGGTCGGCTGCCTCTGGCTTTTCCGCCGCGACAAGCTGTCGGCGATTCCCGTGGTCGCTTTCAGCGTTATTCTGGGATTCGCCGCCGCAAGCCCGTATCACCTCATCAACGCCTCGCGCGCGTGGAACATCCTCACGGTTGAACTCGGCCAGGTCAGCCATTCCGCATCAATCCTGACAAAGCTCCGGAATGCCGTCTTCGGCCCGTTTGAGCTTCTGCAATATGGAATCGGCGGGTCTGCGCTGCTGTTCGCGTTGGCCGCCGTCCTCTGTAGGCTGCGCGCCGGCAGGCTCCAAGACCGGGCGCTCGCGGCGGGCGTCATCCTGATGTGGCTGGGCCTGGGGCAGTCCGGAACGCCATTCTGCCGTCACGTTCTCCCGCTTGTCCCATTCCTTTGCCTGCTCATGGCCCGCGCGCTTGTTGATTGGGATGTTCCCGACGCGCCTGCGTCATTGAAACGTCTCCTCCCGCTCGCTATCCTTGCTGTCGTTCTTGCGCCTGCGGCTTACAAGAGCTCCGGAATGTTGAACCTCTTCCGCGCGGAGAACGTCCGGGCGGGCGCGGGAATCAGCATCGAGGAAGCGCTGCCGCCGGGCGCGACGATAGCCGTTCCGAACCTTCCGCTTCAATACGACGTCCCGCCGCTGGATTTCAAGCGATACAACGTCGTCCTGACGGGATGGGACTTCGGGCGCGTCGAGTCATCGAACGCTTCATACATCCTCCTGTGCGAACGATGGCGGGAGATTTACATGCCGGGCGTCAATCCTCAATTTGACGCCTTCTGGTCGAGCCTGTACGGACAAAGCCGCGGCCCGGAGGCGAAATGGGCTGTTGCCGCGCGATTTGAGCTTTCCCCGGGCCTGTTCAGCCTGAGAAGCGTCCGTGATACATGGCGGGATTCGGCGACGGCGCGCTTCATCGGCCTCTCGGCGGACAACTCCCGCGCCCCTGAAGACATGCAATACGTCAATCCCAGGATGACCCTTTACGCCCGCGCAAGGTGAATCACAATGATCGGCGACATCCCGGTCTCCGCGATGATCATCACGTTCAATGAAGAACGCATGATCGAACGCGCGCTCCGCAGCCTGATGTGGGCGGACGAGATCGTCGTCGTTGATTCCTTCAGCACGGATAAGACCGTCGAAATATGCGGGAAATATACAGACCGAGTATACCAGCGCGAATTCCCGGGATACGAGAAGCAGTATTCATACGCGCTCAGCCTGACGAAGCATGAATGGGTCGTCACTCTGGACGGGGATGAGGCACTGACTGACGCGACAATTGCCGAAATCCGCAGGGAGCTTGAGAACCATGACGTGCAGTGTGATGCCTTCGCCCTGCGGCGGAAGACCTTCCTTATAGACCGCTGGATAGTCCATTCCGGATGGTACCCGCAATACAAGGTCCGTCTTTTCAAGAAAAGCAGCGGCGCTTACGGCGGGAGCGATCCGCATGTCAGCTTCCATTGCTCTGGACGCGTAAAGAAACTGAATGGCGATATCCTGCACTGGACTTATCCCGAAGGGCTTCATTCCCTGACGAACACGTCCAACAAGTTCTCCACAATCATAGCCAATCAGCGCCTTGCGAAAGGCCGTCCGTTCAGTGTCGCGATGATGTTGCTTGCCCCGGCGGGGGAGTTCCTCAAGAAATACTTCTGGAAACGCGGATTCCTGGACGGAATGCCGGGGCTGTTCCTGGCCGTCGGGTCGGCTTATTACGTCTTTTGCAAGTGGGCGAAGATGTGGGACATAACCCACAGGAAAACCGGTTTCGAGGGCGATCCGGAGAAGCAGTAGGCGCGGGGTGAAACCATGATCCCGCCGGACTATTCAAAATCACTTCGAGTTCCCGGCTCGCTTCAGCGCCGGGCCGATGTCAACCATTACGGGCTTGTCGTTGATTGTCGGAAATATGTCCGGATACGGCTCTTTGCGAATTCTCTCCGCTATCGCCTTGTATTCATCCATCCGCGCGGGGTCCAGCCGGTCCTTGCGAACGTAGAGGTATGACAGGTCCTTTTCCACCATCGCGCGCCTGCCGCCGCGGACCTCCTCAACCTCGATTGTGTCATCTAGGAGAAGAATCCACTCGTGTTTCATCCTGGCGCGCTCGGACGGAATCTGCAACTGCGCAGCCATGTTCCGCCCTCCCATGATGAGGATCATGTCCGTGTCGTAAAGCTCGGGTATGGTTATGGATTCCGGCCCGCGCGGCTCCATGAAAAACTCCATGTGCTTGTCGAGAACGTCCATCGGGTAAATCGTGTCATAGCGCCCGTCCATGCTGACCTTGCACGTGTCGCCCAGTTGCCAGATGAGGTATTCGCCCCAGTTGTATTCGCAGTAGATGTTCCCCTTTAACCCGGCCTCGCGGATGAAGCGGACGGCCCGGCACGGGGTCGGATGAAGGATGTTCAGTGAGGGGGCGGGGTGATCGCCTATGTACCGCACAAGCCCGACAACCGCCGGCAATACGGCGAAAATGCAGAAAATCATTGGCCATCGCGACTGGGCGGGCGGCAGCCCCTTCGCGTCGGTGGTTGTATCCCCCTCCTCGGCAAAGCCCGCCTCCATTGCCCGCGCAATGACCGGGGCGCACATGATTGCGAACAATGGAATGTGCCTGTAGCCGTGCATGGGCAGCAGAACGCCGACAACCGCGATGATATAGTCCGTCGGCGTCAGCTTCCCGGTTCCCGTGGCGGCAATGACGACGACAATCAGGACGGCGGCGTTCATCAGGTAAAAGTTTTCCTGGACGTGAAGCCCGCCAAGCGATTCCTTCAGGCTGCCTGCCCAGGGAATCGCCGGCCCCCATTCCGTTATGAACTTGCGCGTCATGGGGTTGCCGATCGCGCGGAAAAACGTCCGCCAGAGATCAATTCCGATGGGATTGGCAAGGGACGCGAGAGCGGACGCCGTCATGGCTGCGGCAAGGACGCCAAGGCGCTTCACCGCCGCCGCGCGCTGTTCCGAAGGGGACTTCACGGCCTCGATCGCCCCGCCTGTGAAGTAAAGCGCGCCAAGCCCAAGGCCTGCGAAGAATCCGCCGTGGGCGTTGGCCCATGGAAGCATGATGATCGGGAGCAGCAGAAGCTTTTTCCATTTGCCGTCGCGCGCTGAGGTGTCCAGCAGAAACACATAAGCGCCCATGCCGAGATAGGTGTAAATCTGCGGGCGGCATTGAAAAAAGAATGCGGCGAGATGCGCGGTCATGATCAGTACCGCCGCCTCGATCCACAATTGCCTGCATCCCCGCCTGAAGGCCAGCCACGTCAGAAGGATCGCCCCCGCCCCGAACGCTGTCTTGGCGGCAACCAGGCCGAAGCTTCCAAAAAGATCGTAAGCCAGCCAGAATGAAACCTCGAAGAGGGGTTCATGCCCGTGCCAGGGAGCCTTGAATGCGGTGTAGGAATACGGATCAGCCGTCAGAACTCGTCCCGCCCGGATATAATCCCTGCCGAACAACAGATGCCCCCAGACATCCGGATCAGCCCATCGCTGCGCGTAACACAGGGCGATGACCAGCATCCATGCCGCCGCCATCACGATAATCCGGTCTCGCCCCCGGTCAGACTTCGGAGCGCCGGCATCGGGCATTGCCGCCGCTTCTGCTTTATCCATGCCTGTCCTGTCCCCGTTCTTCTTCATTGTTTACGCAATCGCCGATGCGCGCCGTGAACGCCCTCATGGCAATTCGCCTGATGCCTTTTCCAGAGGGATCTCCAGCGCGACCCGAAAACCGATGCTCGGACGGCGCAGTTTTTGAAACGCGGCGTGCCTGTGAACCGATGAACAGACTTCCGGCGCGGAAGCCCATGACCCGCCCCTGATGACCTTCTCCTCGCCGATCCTCGGTCCTTTCGGATCATTGCGCGGGCTGTTCTCGTAGTAATCGGCGGCGTACCAGTCCCCGCACCATTCAAAGACGTTGCCGTAGACGTCGTAAAGCTCCCAGGGATTCGGCCTCTTGTGCCCAACCGGATGGGGCTTGCCCTCCCACCCGTTCAGCGCCCAGAGCGCCGCCTGCTCGAACGGCGCCGGCTTCGTCCCCGAATTTCCGCCGAACCAGCCGTAATCGGTCAGTGCGTAATGGCTGTTGCCGAAGTGATAGGTCGTCGCCGTGCCTCCTCTGGCGCAGTATTCCCACTCCGCTTCGGTCGGCAGCCTGTATTTCATGCCCTCGATCTTCGACAGCCTGGCGCAGAACTCCGCGGCGTCGAACCAACTGACCTGCTCAACAGGATTAACCTGTTGGACGTTTGCGCTGGGGTTTGCGCCCATGATCTTTTCATACTGCTGTTGGGTTACTTCCATCTGAGCAATGTAGAAGGAACGGGTGATTTCCACGGTGTGGGACTTGAGGTCGCCGCCGCCCATGTTGAAGGCGCCGGGCCGGATGCGGCGCAGGCGCATCTGAATGCCGTTGAGATATTCCGCGCCGGAAGGTCCGCGCGATGTCTCCGCCGGCTCAGGCAGTTGTTCTTCCTGAGCGCGAAGCAGGCGCGGCGAAAACGCCAAGAGAAACGCGCAAGGGAGAACGAGCGCCCTTGCGCGTCTGTATAACCGTTTAATCACAAAACCGCCCCGATCAGCCGAGAACGGCCACTTTCACGGTGTTGAGCATCTTGCCGCTGGAGGAGGTTACCAACTGCTGGGCGACCAACTGGCTGCTCCTGAGCAGGAAGCTGCCGGTCTCCGCCATGATTCCGTGCGTCTCCCCGCCACCGCTCACGACGCCGCCAATCCAGACGCGGCCGATGGTTCCCGCCCCGGAGCTCTTCGTGTCATCCGAGTTGCCCAGCGTGGCGTCCGAGCTGAACACGCCGGCGGAAACGTCCGAGCGCGTCAGATCGCCGCCGACATAGAGGTATGTCAACTCTCCGGAGCCTTTTTTCGCCTCGGTCGTTCCGAATACCCCAGCCTTGCCGAGGTCCACGCCCGTCGCCACCATCGAATCAGTCGCGTCCTTCTGAATGACCACGAAGACCATGTTCGTGCCGTTGATAGTAGAGTCAACCAGCGTCATGGCGTTGAGGGAGTAGACCTCCCCCGTGCAACGGAACACGAGATCTTCCATCGCGCCGTGGACAGAGACGGAGAAGATATCCTTCTTTACGTAGAAGTAGCCGGAGAAGTCACCCAGGATCAGAAGTTCCGAGAGCTTGTCGGATATCTCCACGTCCATCCCTGTCGCGTCTCCAAAAGCCATGATCCTGCCGGCATAACTTTTAACCGTCCATTTGCCCGCGATGTTGCCGTGGCAGATGAACTGTTGCATGTAACCACCAACGTCAAGGTTGAGCGTCGCGGCGCTGCCGAGAATCCTGATTGACTGGAGGTTCGTGCCGACCTTCATCGAGCCGGTCAGCGAACCGCCGACCAGGAACTTCTCGACGGACTTCGTGATGTCAATGGTCGTGTCGAGCATGTCGCCGCGAAGGTTGAACAACGTCACCGAGCCGCCGACCGTCAGATCGCCGTCCATCTCCCCGGGGCAACTCAGATGGGTCAGGTCTCCGCCGACCTTGATGTTTCCGGCAATGTCGCCGGTGTTCCAGATGGCCGTGGCCTTCTGCCCGATATCCATGTCGCCGGTAATATCGCCGGCCACAATGATCTTGCCGACGGAACCGCCGACTACGAGATCGTCGTCGCCGATCTTGAGGTCGCCGCCCATGACGTAGAGGTTGCCCAAGTTCCGGGCAATGTCAAAGCTGCCCGTGAAGCCGCCGCCGTACGCCGCAATCGTGCCGGCGTGGCCGTTGCGAACCGTGACGTCGAATGAGACGGTTCCCGTCGCCACGTAGAAGTAGTAGAGTTCGGAGCAGTTTAACTCGCTGGCCAGCGTCACGTATTGCGCGCCAAGCCGGCTGATGACGCCTTCGGCGTAAATCGTGCTGTCGCCCACGATGTAGTTGAAATACATGAATGCCACGTCGCCGTTGACCCTGACGTCTGCGCCGTATTGCAGGCCGGGCGCCCACAGGTAATCCAGGTTGCCGCCGATGATCGCGTCGCCCCGGACGTAGCCGTTAGCCACGTAAAGTCTGCCTATCCCCCCAGTCGTGAATAATCCGATTGTGTCACTGTACGTGCCGTCCTGGTCCGGGTCGGTCGGTATGACCGTCCCATCGCCCAGCGTCTGGCCGCCTATGCTGCCGCCGGCAATGCCGCTGTTGAGGCGTATGTAGGGAACGTATTCAGAAGCCGTGATGAATCCGACGTCCTTCACCGTCCCGGAGGGGTCGGTCCTGTAATCAAGGATTCCGGCAACCGGCCCCTCGATGACGATTCCAATGCCCGTGGCGTCCGTGGGATTGTCGCGCAGGATCACGTATGTCGGCAGGCCGTTGTATCCGCCGGTGACGGCCACGCTGGCGTTCTCCCCAAGATTCGGAACAGGGCCGGGGAAAGCCGTGTAGACGAAATTCACGTCGCTTGCGCCGGGCGTCTTGGCGTCAGTGTCGTAGAAGCTGACGACCGTCCTGCCGTCCCGCGTGACAACCTGGCCCAGATACGCAAAGCCCGTGACGGTGATCGTGCCGGTCGCGGCGCTGCTGTCGGTTGATCCGTCATTTACCTTGTATGTGAACGTATCCGTGCCGGAATAGCCAAGCTCCGGGATATAGACGATCTTCTCGCCCGCGCCCTCGATCCTTCCATGCGTCGGCTGGGTGACAATGATGTAGGTCAACGTATCGCTGTCCGGATCGGAGCCTTTCAGCGTCACGTTCGTCGCCCCGCCCTTGCTTGTCGCAGTGACGTTCGTTGCGGTCGGCGAGTCCTGAACCGGAGCGACGATCACAGTGACAGTGGCGGGCAGGCTGTCTGCCGTCCCGTCGTTGGCCACGAAGGTGAAAGTGGTCGTCCCGTTCCAGTTAGCATTCGGCTTGAAGGTCCATTCGGCGTCATCTGCCGCACCCGGCGTGGTTTCCAGCTTCGCGTTGGCCGGGGTCTGGACAATGCGGTAGGTCATTGGATCGCCTTCCGCATCGGTTGCCGTAAGCGTGATGACTATCTGTCCGTCTTCGTCAAGATTCACGGTCTGGGCGTTGGCTGTCGGCGGCTCCTGGAGAGGATTGACTGTCACATTCACCGTCGCCGGGGCGCTGTCAAGCGTGCCGTCATTGGCGACGAACGTGAAGGAAGTCGTTCCGTTCCAATCCTTGTCCGGGGTGAAGGTGAACTGCGCATCGGTTGCCGTTCCCGGCGCGGTGGCGACTGATCCGTGGAGCGGTTGCGAAACAATGCGGTACGTCAGGGAATCGCCCTCGGGGTCAGTGCCGGTTACGGTGACGACGATGTCCTTGTCCTCATCCCCTGTCACGGACTGGTCATTCGCGACGGGTGGTTCCTGCGCCGGCGCCATCACAATCGTCACGGTCGCGTCGTTCGTGTCGCGGATGCCGTTATTGGCGCGGAAGACAAGCGTCGTCGTGCCGTTCCAGTCCGCATCGGGCGTGAAGGTCCACGTAGCGTCGTCGGCGTCTCCAGGCGCGGAGGATAACGTCCCGTTTTCCGGCTGGGTCACAATCGTGTATGCCAGGTCCGCCCCGAGGAAGTCGTCTGCGTCCAGCGTGATGACCAGCGGAACATCCTCTGTCCCCGAAGCAGTGGCGTCGTTCGCCACCGGCCCGCCCACGGCGATTGTCACAGTCGCCGAGTCGCTGTTCACGGTCCCGTCATTGGCGATGAAGATAAACGTGTCCTGCCCCGTGTATCCGGGATTCGGGGTGTAGGTCCAAGTCGCGTCGTTGGGTGCGCCGGGGTCCGACGCAAGCGTTCCGTGCAGCGGCTGGGCTGTGACTGAATATGTCAGCGGATCGCCCTCGGCGTCCGTCGCCACCAGAGTGACGATGACCGTCTCCCCCGGTTCCATCCTGATACCCTGGTTCTGCGCGTCCGGAGGCTCCTGAACGGGATTCACGGTCACCGTGACGGTGGCCTCGTTGCTGTCCGCCGTCCCGTCGCTTGCAGTGAACTTGAATGAGGTCACGCCGTTCCAGTCAGGATTTGGAACGAATGTCCATTGCGCGTCGGTGGAATTGCCGGGCGCGGGAAGGATGCTGCCGTTCTCGGGCGGAACCGTAATCTCGTAAGTCACCGACTGCCCGTCGGCGTCGGTCGCCACAAGCGTTATGACCAGTTCCGTGTCCTCGTCCAGGGTGACGGACTGATTCTGAGCGACAGGGGCGTCCTGAACCGGGGCGACAAGGATGCTGACCGTGGCTACGTTGCTGTCCGCCGTCCCATTGTTGGCCACAAAGGTAAGAGTCGTCACCCCGTTCCAATCCGCGTTCGGAGTGAATGTCCAGAGCGCGTCGTCCGGATCGCCCGGCGCGGTGGTCAGGACGCCGTTGGCCGGCTGTGTCAGGATGGTGTAGGAAAGCGTCCCGGCTCCCGGATCGGCGGCCATAAGCGACACTTCAATTGCCTGATCCTCGCCCCCGGATATATTCGCATTGAACGCCTGCAAGCCTCCGACGGCTATGTTCATCTTCGCCGCGCTGCTCGTGTGGGTCCCGTCGTTTGCCGTGAAGGTGAAGCTGTCCTGTCCCGCATAGCCCGGATCGGGGGTGTATGTCCACAGCGCGTCGTTAGCCTCCCCCGGCTCCGAGGTCAGCGCTCCATGCAGAGGCTGCTGGACAATCGCATAGGTTAGTGGATCGCTCTCGGGATCGGTTGCCTGAAGTTGTATCTGCGTCGCCGCGTCCTGAGCGGTCGAGGCCGTTCCCGGAAGCGCGACGGGGGTCAGCAACACGCGGCCCTCCAACGGCTCGAAGAGCAGACTGTCCAGTCTCCGACCGGGCGATTTCGACAGCTTCAATGCGGCGTCCGGCTTCGGAAACGACAATTTCCGCAGTTGCGTCATGTCTCAGCGCTCCTTGCCACGCGAGGTTATGGAAAAATCTGTATCGGGGCGGTGACCATATGCTATGGACGCGCCGGCGACCTGCAAGCCGGAATGATATTCCTGCTTCTGTACTGTTGTCAAGATAAAGGGGCGGACGGCTTTACGCAAGCATCATCGGCAACGGTCTGATCTCCCGCTTCAACGGATCAATGAAAACTCCCAGAGCCTCCAGCGTCAAAGCCCCCAGCAAATTGTGATCCCCCTTCTCGCCGAATATCACATCGGCGCCTCCTGCGCGATCCCCATACCTGAAGACGGCCAGCCCCTTCCTGCGGCGAATCTTGTCCCCATTTGCCAGACGGAACTCCTGCTCCGTCAATGGCGATATGCCCAGAGCCGCAAGAACAGCCTCAGGGACGACGGAATATATGGCTCCCGAATCCACCAGAAACTCGACGCCCCGGGAAACGGTTGGATTTGCCGGGTTCGACACCTGCAACTCAAGGGTAATCAATCCCATGACTGCGCTCCTTCGGGATGCGGAAAAGAAACGCCAACGTCATTCTTTACACAAGTATCACCGATTCTCTCCCGCATGTTAAAATCCGTCCTCTCCAATCTCCCATTCGCCAACCGATCAGAATGAAATATCAAAGGCTGGTACTGTCTTCACGCCCGTTTCCTGTTATCATATTTCCGCGTTCCGGGGATTTGCGGCTCGCCGGACTCACGGCGGCGGAAATACAGTCAGGAGCATCGAGAACACAATGGGTCTCCAACAGGTTGTCACAGAAAACGGAAAGAAATTCCTAAAACTTATCAACCCCGCCACAGGCAAACCAATCCAGCTTGAAGGCAGGGAAATCCTCACCGTCCGTGTCTGCGGCGCGGACGATGTCGCCCAGGCGGTTGACAATGCGCACGAGGCTGCCAAACAGTGGCCTCGAATGACGCACGGGCAGCGGACGCGCATCTTCCGCGAGGCTGAAGGCATCCTGGCCGACAACGCCCGCCGCGTGGCCACCGTCGTCACACAGGAAACCGGCAAGCCGATCGCCGAAAGCATGTCCGAGGTCTACGGCATCCTTGAAGGCATGCGCTACTTTCCGAAGCAGGCGAAAAGACTGGCGGGAGGCAGGTGGCGTCTGCCCTCGAACCTTATCAACAAGGGCAAGCCGCTCAAGATTTTCCACAAGCCGAAGGGCGTCGTCGGCTACATCATGCCCTGGAACTACCCCTTCGCAATCCTCGTCCCAATCGTCCAGTCGCTCGCGGCGGGCAACTGCGTCGTGCTGAAACCATCCAGCGAAACCCCGCTGACCGGACTGGAACTTTACAACGTCTTCTCTGAAGCATGGAAACGCCATGCCTCCGGTCCGTGCCCGCTACAGGTCATCACCGGCTCCCACAGCGTTACCGGCGTGGCCCTGCTGGAGGAGCTTGCCCGCGGGCGCATCAAGGACATCTCCCTGACCGGCAGCGTTGATTCAGGCGTTGACCTCAGCGAGAAACTCGCCCCGCACCTCAAGCAGCCGGTGCTCGAGCTGGGCGGCAAGGACCCCGTCATCGTCTGCGACGACGCGGACATAGACCTGGCGGCTCGCGCCAGTATTTTCGCCTCTTTCTACAACTGCGGGCAGACATGTTGCTCCGTGGAGCGCGTCTACGTTACGAGGAAAAGCGCCGACGCCTTCATCAAACGCGTCGTTGAAATCGTCAGCACGATGAAGGTCGGCAACGGGATGGACGAGACGGTTGACATGGGGCCGGTCATCAACCGCAGCCAGCTTGAGAAGGTCAAATCCCACGTTGACGAAGCGGTTGAAAGAGGCGCGAAGGTCCTCTTCGGCGGCAAAGTCCTGGACCAGGGCGAATACGCCGGCGGGACCTTCTTCCAGCCGACCGTTCTGACCGACGTCAACCACGAGATGATGGCCATGCGCGAGGAGACCTTCGGCCCGACGCTGCCGATCATGGTGGTAGACTCCGAGTCGGAGGCTGTCAAGCTGGCCAACGATTCCGAATACGGACTCAACGGCGCGGTCTTCACTAAAGACATTTCCAAGGGAATTCGGATCGCGCAGCAGATCGAGTCCGGCGTGGTCTATGTCAATGACGTTCTCTGGTCCTTCACGGATCCGAGCGTTCCGTGGATCGGCATAAAGAAGTCGGGCTGCGGGGCGTCCCAGGGCGACCTCGGCTTCCTGCATTGCACGACCCCGCAGGTCATGCTGGTGAACGCATCGAAGAAGTGGCTCCCGCTGGACATGCGCCAGCCCTGGCTCCAGAAGTCCGGCAGCGGACTTCTTTCGTTCTTTACGAACGCGATACAGTTCCAGCATGGGCGCAGCGGACGGCTCGGCGCAATGATGCGCACCAACGCGTTCATACTGAAGAACTTCTTCAAGTAGGGGCACGTGGCTCATGGGCCGCATATTCATGACGGGCGGCGCCGGATTCCTCGGCGCGGGTCTGATCGGAAAAATCCTGCGAAACACGCGGGATGAAGTCGTCGTCCTGGTCGAACCCGGCCTTTCCAGCCAGTTCGACCGCCTTGCCGACTCCTTCCCGGAGCCGGGATTCCGCGAACGCCTTAGCATGGCCGAGGGGGACATATCGAAACCGGGCCTCGGTCTGGCCGCCCCCCCCGAAGGCATTGACACGATCTGGCACCTGGCCGCCATCTACCGCCTTGACGTCGAGCAGAGCCTGGCGGAGCGCGTCAACGTCACCGGCACGGCCAACGTCCTTGACTTTGCGGAAAAATGCCCCGACCTCAAGGCGCTCAATTACGTCAGCACCTGCTACGTCTCCGGCAAGCGCAAGGGCCGCGTCCTCGAATCGGAACTCGACAAGGGGCAGGAATTCAACAACTGGTACGAGTCCACCAAGTTCAAGGCCGAGGTCCTCGTCCGCAAGCGGATGGACAAGCTGCCCACGCGCATCATCCGCCCCGCCATAGTCACCGGGGACTCCAAGACCGGCGCTACTGTGAAGTTCGACGGCGTCTATTACGCCGTCAGCGCGCTGGCCAACAGCATGTTGGGAATACGACTGCTGGGGCCGTCGCTCGGCGCGATTCCGGGCAACGGCAAGTGCCCCGTCAACTTCGTCCCGTCGGATTACCTCCTTGACGCCGCGTTCGCCGTCTCGCAGAAGCCGGACACCATCGGCATGACCTTCCAGATCGCCGACCCCAACGCGAGAAGCGTTGACCAGATAATGGAAACCCTCAGCCGCGAGCTTGGCGTCCGGACCCCGCGCATTCACCTTCCCTTCGGCATGGCCGTCTTCGCCTTCAAGTATCTCGCCCTGGACAAGATCATGGGCCTGCGCCTCGTCTCCTCGCCCCCGTTCTTCAAGGTCAACCCCTTCTACAGCCACATCGTCCCATACTGCGATCACTGGGCGGAGTACGACACGACAAACGTAAGCAAGGCGCTTGAAGGGACCGGGATTTCATGTCCCACACTGGAAAGCTACGCGGGGGCGCTTGTCAGGTTCTGGAAATCCAGGAATCCGGAGGCGAAATGAGGTAGATGCAGGATCGTTAGCAGCGCGCAAGGCGCGGCGCGAAAGCGACGCGATGACACACCGCGCCGATCCTCCTCGTGGGTGCAGAGCGCCCATCCTGCAACTTCCACTATGCGGTGTTCCTGGAATCCTTCCCACGTCGCCTATAGGCGAGGATTCCGGCTATGCCCAGGCATACCAGTGCGCTTGCGCCCGGCTCGGGAACCAGGTTGGCCTCAAGCGTATACGCCAGGTCCTGCGAGACGCCGTCGTCGAGAGAGTGTGGATACACATTGAGATTGAAATCGAGGAAATGATGCTCCGACCCGCTGACCGGAAGCCTTTCATACCAGTCCCACGGACTCTCCGCGGCGCCCGGGATGACGATGTAGGCCGTGACCCAGTACGTCCCGGCCGGAAGGAACTGCCCGCCGAAATCAATGACCAGATTCTGGAAACTGCTGTCCTGATAAACCCAGTTGCTTGACACTCCGGAAAGAACCAGCGTTCCGGAACCGGGCAGGCCGCTCCATATCTCGCCCACTATGCTCTGGATCCATGACGGGCCGGCCGCAGGGCCGAATCCAAAGGCGGTCATCTGGGTTATGTAATAGTCCTGCGTGGTGGTGAAGTCGTCCCAGCCCTGAAATACATCCGTAACCGGCCCCGGATACGTGAAATGATTCGACCAGACGGAGGTGGTTATTCCGGCGGATTGATCAACAATCAGAATGCCCGCCCGGGCAGCCATACTGACGGCCAGCAGCGACGCCAGAGCCAACGACAACCTTATCATCCTCATCGAAGCGCCTCCTCACGGGCCGAAGATAAGAGATTACTCCATCGGGAATCTGTCGCAGCATCCGAGGCCCGTGGTTTTGACAAACGACTATAAGACCATGAACTTTCCAACAACGGTAAAGCTATTCTTCTGCGCGAGGACTGTCAAGCAGTTTCGAATTGACATCCACTCGTATGCGCAGTCTCATGCCAGGTACCATTCCATCGTCTTCTTCAGACCCTCCTTCAGCCCCGTCCGTGCCCTTAAGCCGAATTCCCTTTCCGCCCGGGAGACTTTCAAGCAGCGGCGCGGCTGGCTGTCCGGCTTGGATAGGTCCTACTCAATCTTGCCACGGAAACCGACCTCGTCAGCGATCATCCCGCCGAATTCAACGCCCAGGCTACGGCTTATCAGGTAGTAAGGTCCCCCCGCCGACTCGCATGTTCGTGCAGGTTCTGGAAATCCAGGAGTTCGGAGGCGCGATGAGGTAGATGCAGGGTCATTAGCGGCGCATAAGCGACGCGATGACACACCGCGCCGATCCTCCGCGTGGGCGCAGAGCGCCCACCCTACTAACGACTCCCGGCGTATCACGCAGTAAGCGAGACGTCGCCGGCGTTATAAACAAGTATCACGTCGCCGGGAAGTCCCATGATATCCTGCAGATCGGCCGCCAGGATGCCTCCCGGATCTGTCTCCCCCGGCTCGAATCCTACGAACAGGACAGCCGAGGGCTGCATTGCCCTGCGCACCGCTTCCAGGGGATCATCCGTCGGCAGCACCACAACATCGGCAAAGATGCGCGCGCTAGATAGCGTCTTATTCATCTCTTTTAGCACGTTATCAACATCGGCCAGAGGAGGCACAGTGCGCAGAATACGCAGGGGGCAGCCGCGCCAAGCCCTGTTCTCGCGTAATAAGAACCCCATCAGCAGCATCAACTGCGCATTCTTCGAGTCGTTCCACCAGATATTGATCAGGCCGACCGGATCATCCAGGTCCACTCCAAGTTTGTGCCGTCTGATGACGATCAGGCTTCTATTCATACGTTTGGCGAGACTCAGGATCGAAGTGAAGACTGTGGAGCTGGAAGGGTCTCCGCTCCAGCCCAGCAGGAGGATGTTAGGTCTGAGGCCGCCTATCCCGTGGCACTGCAACAATGCCTTCAGGGCTTGCAGGAAGCTCTCGTCAGCCACCACGACCGGAAACGCTGCCAGCCTCTCCTCGCTTATGAACTTGCGCATCTGCCTCTCAGCTTCGTGCTGAAGGGCGATGCGGTCGTCCAGGTTCCCGATTATGATCTGCGCCAGCGAGACGGTGCCCCGGTCGGCTGACAGCAGGCAAGCGTATTTGACAAGGTTCAGGCGGTTCCAGGCTCCGCCGCTGAGAGCGAGCGTTGAAGGACGCCAGTTTTTGGCGTGGTAGCTTTCCTGTTCAAGGCGAAGAAGAGCTTTCCGCGCGCGCTGGAAGGCGAGTCCGCTCTGTACGTCTCCCCACTGGACAATGATCTCCGCCCTCGCGATCAGCGCATACGTCCCGCCGGCCAGCAGGATGGCTGCGATGGCCCATACCCAGTTGATGAGGAACATCACTGCCAGACACCCCAGCGCGCCTGCCAGCGCCAGGGACCAGTGGTTGAACCGGAATGTCGGCCTGAAACTGGGGTTCCGCGAGATCATCTCGTCAAAGCATGCCAGATTGATTGTGCCGTAGGTTATAAGGAAAAACATCGTGATGATAGGGGCGACCGTGTCCAGATCTCCGATCATGATGCCTATCTGCGAGATCATGAACGTGATCACGATAGCGCGCCGTGGTTCATCGGATACGCCGCTTCCGCGCCCGAATCCTTTTAGCCAGGGGAAGATGTTATCCCGCGCAAACGCCTGGAGAATGCGGGGAGCCCCCATCATGCTGCCAAGAGCGGAAGATAGCGTGGCGCAGATGACTCCCGCGTAGATCAGCAGCCCGGACCATGCCGTATCCTTTACCACGAAGCTGTGCCCGAGCAGCGCCTCGCGGCTGTTGCAGGCCGCCAGTATGACCGCAAAACTCGCATATATCAGGGCCGTCAGTCCAATGGCCATTAAGGTCCCTTTTGGTATTGAACGGCTCGGATTCCGCAGATCGCCGGACATATTCACCCCTGCCATGATGCCTGTTACGGCCGGGAAGAACAGGGCAAAAACCCCGAAGAACCCGTACTCCGCTGTCCATTGCGGCTCCATGTTTGAGCTGAGGGTATCCATGGAAGCATTCATCAGCCCGCCGACCCAGAATGATCCGACCGATAACATTAGCACGGCCAGAATGACGTACTGGATTTTGATCGTCCATCCGGCTCCGATGTAAACGCACGCAAACACCAGGATGTTTGTGAGAGTGGCGACCATCTGGAACGATAGCTCCAGGGCTGGAAAGGCCGAAAAGACGGCTTCCGTGAAGCCTATCACATACATTGAAACGGCAACCGCCTGCGCAATGTAGTAGAACACGGCGATCATCCCGCCGAATTCAACGCCCAGGCTCCGGCTTATCAGGTAGTAAGGCCCCCCCCCCGCCGACTCGCATGTTCGTGGACGTGGACGACAGCGAGAGGGCGGTGGTTATAGTGATTGCCTTCGCCCCAAGAAGTATGAGCAAGGCATTCCGGAGTCCGGCATAGCCGACCACCGCCGAGAAACGCAGGAACATTATCACACCGAGAATCGTCAATACGCTGGGCGTGAAAACTCCGCCGAAAGTGCCGAATTTACTGGGGCTATTCTCGACTGGCTGCGTTTTCTCTGTCATTCGTTCTCCGACCTGCAACCGGAATGGAAACCATCCAGGGGGGGGATACTGAGCGCCTGCGAAATCCAGTCTCTGCCGGACGATGCTCCGGCCGATTACTTTAGTGACTGTACCATGCGTTATTCCGAAAAACAACAACGGCGACGTTCGCCATGCTTTCAAGGTCCTTCATCCGCGCCGCAACCATCTGGAATCGCTCTATTGTCCGGGCATTTCCGCCGCAGTAGGATTACCATCCCTGAGAGGAGAGATGAATGAGCGAGAAAGAATCTTTCGGCGCTGAACGCCAGATAACAACCGCGCCTCATGGCCACATACTGACCAACGTTAACGTCTGGGCGCCGGACGGGGAATGGATCGTCTACGACACGCGCTCCGACCAGGCGGGAGCGGGGTTCGACGGTCTCCGCATTGAGAAGGTCCGCCCCGCGACCGGCGAGGTGAGAACACTCTATGAATCCCGCAACGGTGCCTTCTGCGGAGTGGCCACATACAGCCCGGTTGAGAACAAGACGGCATTCATCCTGGGACCGGAGAATCCGACCCCGGACTGGACCTACGGCATGAGCCGCCGGCAGGGGGTGATCGTGGAGGACGCCAGGCCGGGCATCGCCCTGAACATGGACGCCCGGGACATGACCCCGCCCTTCACCCCCGGCGCTCTTCGCGGCGGGTCGCATGTCCATGTATTCAGCGCGGACGGACGATGGGTGAGCTTCACATACGAGGACCAGGTTCTCGCGCATTTCACGGATGAGACGGCGGAGCATGAGATGAATCTGCGGTGCGTCGCCGTGTGCGCCCCGGCGGGGCCTGTGCGCGTCCGGCGGGAGCATCCGCGCAACCATGACGGGGCGTTCTTCTCAGTGGTCGTGACCGAGGTGACCGCGAATCCTAAGCCCGGATCGGATGAAATCAGGAAGGCCTATGAGGACGGATGGATCGGCGCGGACGGGTACCTCCGCCCGGACGGAACGCGGCAGAAGCGCGCGCTTGCGTTCCTGGGCGACCTGCTCCTGAGCGACGGAAGCGCGATCACCGAGGTTTTCATGGTTGATATTCCGGATGACGTGACGCAGCCCGGCGCGGGGCCGCTGGAGGGCACGCAGACGCGCCGTCCCCGCCCGCCGCTCGGAGCGTGCCAGCGACGTCTTACGCGCACGGCTGACCGTAAATATCCGGGCGTTCAGGGAGTCCGGCACTGGCTCCGCAGCTCCCCGGACGGTTCGCGCATCGCCTTCCTGATGAAGGATGACGACGGCGCGGCGCAGATCTGGACGGTGTCGCCCAACGGCGGCTCCCCGGTTCAATTGACCCGAAACAAGTGGAGCGTATCGTCAGCATTCACGTGGAGTCCGGACGGGCAATCAATAACCTACGCAATGGACAACAGCGTCTTCATCACCGATGCGGCGACCGGGAGGAGCAGGCGGTTGACGTCCCGATTCGGAGATGGCGAAGCGCCGCGCCCGGAGGCGTGCGTGTTCTCGCCGGACGGAAGACGGATCGCGTATCTGCGCCGCGTCGGCAATCCGCCTTTCAACCAGGTGTTTGTCGTTGATGCTGGATAGGAGAGGCCCTTCGCGAATGTCCTCTTTCGGCTTAGAATTGAGACGTTGCGAAGGCGCGAAAAAAACAATCGCGCAGACGGCGTCGCCGGTGGTATGATATGTTAACGGCTCGATTCCGGCGTCAATGTGGAGCGGGAGCAGTTGACGCGGAGGGAATGAGCAGGGGAGACACGCGTTGGCGAAGAGTTTTGAGGAATTCGTCAAAGAGGTCGTCCACTACTGCGAACTGCAATTGCAGATCATAGGGCGCTTCCGGGAAATGATCCTCTCGGACGCGCTAAAGGAAGTGGTGCGCCTTCTCGAAGAGGAAAAGAAGGAGACATTGTCCCTTCTGAAAGAGTCCGCATGGAAACAACCCAAGACCCCGCCCAGCCGCCGCTCTCTGCCGGATAAGACGCTGCAACGGCTCGACGCTCTTGAGCGCATGACGGGCCTTGCCGCATCCGAGATGACCGACCTGCCGCTGGTCAACCAGTTCTTCAAGCAGATGCTGGACTTCGAGCGGATGGAGCGCGAGGTTTTCCGGGCCATATTCCACCGCAACCGCGACAGCCAGTCAAAGGCAGCGCTGTTTCTGCAACTGTCCGTGCGCTGCGCCGCGCATATCGAATTGATAAAGAATGTGCGCAAGATACTGGACGAGTGGCCTCAGGACGCGACCGACATAATGCTCAAGCCGCGGGGGTGAAGGCCCGACCGGAGACCGAGATGCCGCGATACGGCAGCGAAAGCCCCCCCGAAAGCGTTGAGATATTCGGCAAGTCGTACACATTCATCGAGTTCCTCAAGCGCGACGGCTATTCCGTGAACATGCTGCTTGAGGAGACATTGCCCGGCGGCGGCGCGCGCAAGTGGGTTCTGAAAAACAGCCGTGTATCGTGGATCGGCATCCCCTTCAACTTTCTGGCTCGCTGGCTCTCCCGCCGGGAATACGCTTTTTACTGTGATCTTCAGGGATTGCCGTTTGTGCCGGAACTTGGTCCGCGCCCGGACGACTTCACGTTCCTGCACGAATTCGTGGAGGGCGTGCCGCTGAGCCAGACCCGAAGGCAGAAAGTGCCCGTGTCGGCTGAATTCTTCGCGGAATTGCTCGGAGCGTTTTATTCGCTGCATGAAAGAGGCTACGCTTACGTTGACACTGCGAAGAAGGACAACGTCATTGTCGGTCAGAACGGGAAACCCTATCTGATTGACTTCCAGATAACGCTTGGTCCGAAACCGTGGGGCGGCCTGCCGGGATGGGCGTATGGGAAACTGGTGCGCCACATGCAGAGGGAGGACCTCTATCATTATTACAAGCACAAGAAGAGGCGATGCCCGGAAATCTGGACTGATGAGGACGAGCGGAACTTCCGGCGCGGAAGACTCAACGCAATCCACGGCGTCATCCGCCGTCCATACCTGGTCGTCAAGCGCTTCTTCTGGCCGAAGGAACGCTACAAACAATAATTGAACCGGGCAAGTTTGAATTACAAATGAGGCTATCGCCAAGGCAACGTTTGCCTCTGGCAGAGCGTTTAATTGCGGGGTATCATCCCATCCCGGATTCATTTGACACTCAATTCAGGAGAATCATCCATGTTGATCGTAGCAGAAAGAATCAACGCGACGCGGAAACGCATCGGCGCCGCGCTTGCGGAACGGGACGCGAAACTCATCGTAAAAGAAGCGAAGAACCAGGCCGCCGCCGGGGCCGCGTTCATTGATATCAACGCCGGGGCCGATCCCGCGAAGGAGACCGAGGACCTGGTCTGGATGACGCGCGCTGTGCAGGGGGCAGTCGAAACTCCGCTGTGCTTTGACAGCGCAAGCCCGGAAGCGCTGTCCGCCGCTCTCGACGTCCATTCCCGGTTCCTGGCGTCCAAGTCGGATGGGCGGAAGATCATGATCAATTCGATCAACGGCGAGAAGAGCCGCCTGGACGGCATTCTGCCGCTGGTGGTGAAATATGAAGCCGAAGTTGTCGCGCTGGCGATGGACGAGGCCGGCATGCCCACGACCGCCGCCGACAGGGTTGCCAAGGTTTCCGCCATCCTCGAAGCCGCAGCAGCAGTCGGCGTGCCGTCGGCGCGCATTTACGCGGATCCCTGCATCCAGCCTGTCTCCACCGACCAGACGCAGGCGCGAGCCGTGATTGACGCGATACGCGAGCTTCGCGCTAAGTTCCCGGAGCTCAATTACATCTGCGGGCTGAGCAATGTCTCCTTCGGACTTCCGCAGCGGCGGCTGCTCAACCGCACCTTCCTTGTTCTGCTGATGGGGGCGGGCCTGAATGCGGCCGTCCTCGACCCGACGGAGCCAGGCATGATGTCGGCCATCCTTGCGGCGGAGGCGCTTCTGGGGCAGGACGAGTGGTGCATGCAATACATCACCGCCTCCCGGGACGGGAAGCTCGACGACGCGTAGCCGGTCATAACGCGGCGCAGGCTTATTGACGCAAGGGCGATGTCCCGGAAACGTCACGTTGCGCCGCAGTAGGGGCACGTTGCAACGTGCCCCCTACATGAGATATCGGACGCCTTGCTACGGTCCGTCCGAAGGCGCACGCGGGAATCCATGACGAACGCGCATAAGGCAACCTGGAGCGCCAGACTTCTCATAATCGTGGCGGCGATTGTCGTCTTCTTTCCCGCCTTCACTGCGGAGATTCTGGACTGGGACGACCAGGAATTCCTTGTCCTCAATCCGCTTACCGAGCGCTTGGACGGCCATCGTCTTGCCGCCGCGTTCACAAGTTTCCAAGCGGCCTATTACGCCCCGCTCGTCTTCGCGGGGTTCGCAATTGAGAGATCGTTGTGGGAGCTTGATCCGTTCGGTTATCACGCGATCAACGTCGCCCTTCACGTCATTGCCTCGCTGCTGGCGCTTGATCTGCTGCGGCGGCTGGGCATCCCGCTTCGCATCGCGACGCTGGGCGCGCTTGCGTGGGCAATCCATCCACTGCGCGTCGAATCCGTTATCTGGATCACTGAGCGCAAGGACTGCCTGAGCGCGCCGTTCATCCTGGGGGGGATGATACTATATCTGGCGCTTGAGGGCAGGCATCCCGCAGCGCGACTGGGGACGGCATGGATTTGCCAGTTGCTCTCTCTCCTGGCCAAGGGAACTGCCGTCGTATTCCCCCTGCTGTTGCTGCTTCTGGACTGGCAGCGTGAGGGACGCATTACGCGGAAGGCTGTCATCGAAAAGGTCCCCTTCTTCGCGCTCAGTTCCGCTTTCGCGGGGGTAACGCTGCTGGCCCAGCATGGCGGGGGCGTTCTGGGATACGCGAAACACGGCGCGATGGAAAGGGTCTTCATCTTCTTCTACGCGGGATGGTTCCAACTCTCCAAGTTCTTCCTCCCCGTAAGCCTGAGCGCCGTCTACAGCCTTCCGGAGCCGGTCCGGATGACGAATCCTGATTACCTGCTGGGAATGGCGGGGGTTGCGCTGGTTGCGGCGGGCATGTGGCGCAGCCGCAATCGCGCGCCTGAGCTTGCATGGGGCATGCTGTTCTGGATTGCGGCCATCCTGCCCGTCTCGCAGGTCCTTCTGCTCCCGATCCCGCTTGCGGACAGGTATGTCTATCTGCCGTCCTTCGGCATGATTTTCGGATTGTGCGCAACCGCCAGGGACTGGATTGCGCGCACCGGCTCGCGAGAGGCCGAACGCCGAAGGCTGAATCGGCTGACGCTGATTGCTGCCGTCGTGATTGCCGTTCTGGGAATGGCAGCCAACAGCAGGGCGAAGGTCTGGCGGAACGATTGGGCGCTCTGGGACGACGCAGTGCGCAAGCAACCCGTTCACCTGACCGCCCTGTTGAATTACGGGCGGCTGTTCGCGGTTGAGACTGGCGACGAGGAGACGGCTGTTCAGTATTATCGCAGGGCGCTGGCCGCCCATCCCGATAGCGCGCTTGCGCTGGAGCGCATGGGCAATTACCACAACCGCCGGAAGGAATACGCAAAGGCGCTGGAATACTACAACCGTGCAGTGAAGGCGGATCCCGGGACGCCTCGGATACGCTGCGCCGCCGCGGCGTGCCTCGAAGCCACAGGACAGATCGGAGAAGCTCTGAAACAATATGAGGAAACCATTCGGCTGGCTGGCGATTCCCCGGAGCATGATGAAGTCCGCAAAAGCGCCGTTGAAGGAAGGGAACGTTGCGTGAGAAAGGCCGGCAATATGGGCCGGTGATTCCTCCCGCATGGAGCGTCGGAAAGACGGACGGACTGAGAAACAATATCGTATTGCGCTTGACATTTACGTATTTTAGCGGATACTAAATAACATGCGGAATGAAACCGTGAAAGAGATGACAAGAATGTTCCGGGCGCTCTCCGTGGAAAAGCGCGTGGAGATCGTCCGGCTTCTCTCGAATCGAACACTTTGCGTCGGCGCGCTTTCCAGATTGCTCGGCATCTCGCCCGGCGCGGTGTCGCAACATCTGCGCATCCTCAAGGACGCGGGCATCGTGGAACCCGACCGCCGCGGCTACTACGTGCATTACAGCCTCGCCCCGGACGCCGCAGCCATGTGCCGCGGCGTTGCGGATTCCCTTTTCAAAACGAAACCAGAATCGAAGAAAGGAGATCGGGAATGTGTTGCGGAAAGACGAAATGCCGGAAGCCGAAGGCGTTGAAGGGCGCGCCGGAACAATGTTCTCCCGAGCAGATTATGAAATGTCACGGCGACGCGAAGGAGCATCCGTGCGCCAAAACGAAAGTGAAACGCAAGTAGCTGTCCGCGTAGCCGGTTTGAGCAAGGCATACGGCGATTTGAGGGCCTTGGACGGGGTGTCCTTCGAGGTTCCCATGCGCCGCGTGTTCGCCTACCTCGGGCCGAACGGCGCCGGAAAGACCACCACCATCAACATCCTGTGCGGTCTGCTTGAGCGGGACGGGGGGGAGGTCTCAATCCTCGGTCGGGACGTGGCCGCAGATCCGGTACTGGTCAAATCCCGCATCGGGGTCGTGACGGAGAATTCGAACCTGTATCCGGAACTGCACTGTCGCCGGAACCTGGAATACACGGGGGAATTATACGGTCTGTCCGCCGACAGGAGGCGCAGCAGGGCGGAAAGTCTGCTGAACGATTTCGGACTTATGGACAAGGCCGGCGCGCCGTTCGGAACGCTTTCACGCGGGATGAAACGCCGCCTGACCATCGCGGCAGCGCTGATGCATGAGCCGGAGATTCTTTTCCTTGACGAGCCTACAACCGGCCTAGATGTGCCCAGCGCCAGATCGTTGCGCGACCTTATCCGGCGGATCGTTGGCGGAGGCGCAACCGTTTTCCTCACAACGCATAACCTGTTTGAAGCCGAGGAATTGGCGGACGAAATCGTCGTCCTGATCGGCGGGCGCATCGTCGAGCGCGGCAAAGTGAGCGATATCAAAAGGCGTATCGGCGGTGCAAGATGCCTGACCGTCAGCTTCTCGCAATCCGTTTCCGGCGGCGACGTCCTGGGCGTCTGCCCGGCAATCCGAAATGCCGAGCTGCAGGATGGGGCGTTGAAGTTTGAAGCGTCGGACCTTCACGACGCCATCGCCCAGCTTGTCGCATTCTGCAACAAAGAAAATATCCGGATGAATGATATCGGTATCCGCGAACCTTCGCTTGAAGACGCCTTTGTTTCGCTCCTGGCCGGGGCAGGGAAGTCGGATGGAAAGGATCGGCCATGATCCAACTCGCAAGGGCGCTGGCGATCAGTCGCAAAGACGTTGAGAGCTACTACGGCAAGCCGCCGCTGGTTACCTGGGGGCTGCTGTTCCCGGCGGTTCTGATCCTTGCGGTGTACATCAAGGACCGCGCGGGATACCTTGATGTCGCGCCCGGGATAATCGCCATGACGCTGCTCTTCGGAAACACCTCGATGGCGGCCATCGTCATAACCTTTGAGAAACGCAGCGGCACCTTTGAGAGATTGCTTCTGTCGCCGCTCGGCATGGGAACCATCATCCTTGGCAAGGCATTGAGCGCGGCGGCATACGGCATCGCAACCTCAATCGTGCTTGCTGTCGGGCTGAAGGCATGCATGGGCCTGCCGATGGCGCGTCCGGACGTCTTTATCGCCGGACTTCTCATTGGTTCGTGCGTGTTCTCCCTGCTTGGCCTGATCGCTTCGGTCATGGTGAAGGAAGTCTTTGAGGCGATGACGCTCATGAACTTCTTTCGATTCCCCCTGCTGTTTCTGAGCGGTGTATTTGTGCCCTTCGCGCAAATGCCGGGGTGGTTGAAACCCGTTGCCTGGCTCTCGCCGTTGACTCATGCGGGGGAGATGATCCGCTTCGGTATCTTCGGGGAGACCGCCTTTGCGTCGCCCTGGGTTCCCGTTGCCGCAAGTTTAATCATGTTCGCCGCAGTTTGTGTTCTGAGCGGACTTTCCTTCCAGCGTTATGCAAGACGCTGATATCAATTGCGCGAAAAGCCGTCTTGCGATGCGGTATGTTAATTTCACCGACCTTGCCAATGGCTTTTTCAGCATAAGCTATCCAATTCGGCGTTGGAAGTTTGTATATTACGCGCTGGAGAGATTCGGAACTATTGACACCGCGCAGGAGGGAACATGCTGGAGCAGATTGAACTTTTTCTGGGCAAGGCCAGCGGCTTCGTATGGGGCCCGCCGTTGCTGATCCTGCTGGTCGGCACGCATCTCTTTCTGACCGTCAGGCTCGGTTTCATCCAGCGCCACATCTGGAAGGGCATCAAACTGTCCTTCAGCAGGAAGAACGAAGGCGAGGGGGACATCAGCCAGTTCGGCGCGCTGATGACCGCGCTGGCGGCGACCGTCGGAACGGGCAACATCGCGGGCGTGGCGACGGCGATCGCCGCCGGCGGGCCGGGGGCGGCGCTCTGGATGTGGCTCACGGGCGTCTTCGGCATAGCCACGAAATACGGAGAGGCGCTCCTGTCGGTCAAGTATCGCGTAACGACTGCGGACGGGAAAAAGGCCGGCGGGCCGATGTACGTGCTTGAGCACGGGATGGGGCAGAAGTGGCTGGGCGTGATCTTCGCGATCATGACCGCCTGCGCCGCCTTCGGCATCGGCAACATGGTGCAGGCGAATTCGCTCGCCGATCTCGTTCAGGAGACGTTCGGCTTCCCCCGCTGGGGAACCGGGCTGATCGTGGCCGCGCTGACGGCGATGGTGATGATTGGGGGGATCAGATGGATCGCAAGAGTGTGCGAAGTCCTTGTCCCCTTCATGGCGGTCTTTTACATCCTCGGCTGCCTTGTGCTGCTTGTCGTCGGACTGCCGACGATACCCGCCACCATTAAATTAATAATAACAAGCGCGTTCACCGGCCATGCCGCTGTCGGCGGGTTCATGGGCGCGGCGATGCGCAATGCGATCCGCTACGGCGTGGCGCGGGGCCTGTTCTCCAACGAATCCGGCCTCGGCAGCGCGCCCATCGTCGCGGCGGCGGCGCAGACGCGCAACCCCGTGCGCCAGGCGCTCGTTTCCGCAACCGGCACATTCTGGGACACGGTCGTTATCTGCGCGTTAACGGCCATCGTGATCGTCAACAGCGGCGAATGGCAGTCCGGCGCCACGGGCGCGCCGTTGACACGCCTGGCATTCGCCAGGCTCCCCTACTTCGGGCCTTTCGTGCTGTCGGTCGGCATGTTCACATTCGTTTTCTCGACGATCCTGGGCTGGAGCTACTACGGCGAGAAAGCAGTGGAATACCTCATGGGCGCGTCCGTCGCAAAACCTTACCGGGTGCTATGGGTCATCTGCGTCTTCATCGGCTCTGTGGCCACACTGAAGGCGGTATGGGACTTCGCAGACACGCTGAACGGGCTTATGGCGATACCGAATTTGATTTCCCTTGTGGCGCTGAACGGAATAATCGTCGGGGAAACCCGGAAGTACATGGGGAAATTCGATTCGGAGGCTGAGACCGGGGATAATTCCGTTTGAAGAGAGCAGACGCGCCTCATTTCAAATTGAATTGTAAAATCAGGCCGCAGATGGAAAAAAAGTTGAATCAAAGAGAAAATCGGTGAAATTGGCCTTGACAGTCGGCAATAACGCTGTATGATAAAGATTGATGATGAAGCGGGGGCGAAAAAAGCTGCCTATTTCGCCTGTAGTGAAGGCTTTCAGGTCCAGTTTTTTCGCGTCCTTAAGCACGGCGCTTCCGCCAATTTTGGAACGAGGCGCCGTGAGCTGTCGGTCGAGTGCCCCCCTCGCCGACAGCCTGCAATTGTAGGTTCTTCATAGACGTGGCTCCAGGGATGGCGGCCCTGGAGCCATTTTTCGTTTCCGGGCTTCGTCGCAAACCCTTGGGCCGACTATATATGGGGAAATCTGGCCCATATCCTGATCCCCCCGCAGCCAACCGTCCGATCCTCTTCGCGGCAGCAGCTTTTACCGCCGGCATCGTATGCGGCAGATGCCTTTCAATCTCCTGCGTCGCATGGTGCGTCCTTTCCGGCGCGATGTGCGCTTATCTCACTCTTGCGACATATATCGGTCAAATCCATGCGCCGCTATCAAGTCGCAGAATTCTCACGGGATTTCTTGCGATATTCTTCTCTCTTGGCGCGGCATGGTACTGTTTCCGATGCCGCTGGACGCCACCTGACGGAATTCGCGTCAGCAGAGACGACGCGCCGATTCTAACACTGGTCCGGGGGGCGATCGTCGGAATTCCGAACACATATCCCGGAGACAGGCCCGATCCCTGGGAGGAGGAGCCTGCCGTTCTGCGCGCGCGTCCACCTTGGTCATCCTTTACACTCAGGCTTACAGAAGTCTTTGTCAACAACCGATGGCGTCCGACCAGCGGCGCCCTTATTGTCGGCGCAGAGGGCGTTGGGGCGGATCACCTTGCGCGTTGCGGACGCGTTGAGATCACCGGGTTTCTCGAACCGGTTTCAAAATCGCGCAACCCGCATGATTCCATCCCGCAGGCGGAGCTTCGCGGCGTTTCAGGAAAACTGGCTACGAGTTGCCCGGAAAACATCGTCCCGCTGCGTAACGGCCCGGTTTCATTTCTGAAGACACTGGCTGCGCGGCTCGCAGCCCGTTTCGAGACGATCATTGATCGCAACCTTTCCGGCGACGACGCAGACATGGCCGTAGCGCTGCTCCTGGGCAGGCGGCAGAGGTTGTCCCCGCAGGTCTACGCAGATTTTCTGGACACAGGGACGGTTCATATCCTCGCCATAAGCGGGTTTCATGTGTTCGCGGTCTGTCTTCAAGTTGGCATCCTGCTCAGGTTGATCGGCCTGAGGCAGCCCTGGCGCGCAATCTTTCTGATATGTTTCGTGTGGGCTTATTCACTGTTGACCGGCATGAATCCGCCCGTCTTGCGGGCGTCTGTCATGATCACATTACTTATTGCCGCGCCCCTGCTCGGACGGCGCAATGACTCGCCTTCAGCGCTCGCCGCGGCAGTTCTTGTCATACTAATCGTTTCTCCTTCCGAATTGTTCATGCCGGGTTTTCAGCTTTCCGTCGCGGCGGTTGCAGGCCTGATCTGGCTCAGTGCGCGAGTCCACGCGGCGTTGTGGCCGTGGGACGCGCTGATCCGCGAATTGCAATCTCCCGAAGAACGAGTCATTGCCGCTCGCTGGAGATATTCGGCTCACAGGGCCGTTGCCCTGACGCTCGGCGCATGGGCGGCTACCGCGCCGATAGTGGTCCATCATTTCGGTCTGATTGCTCCCTCCGGCCTGTTCCTGAATTTACTGATCCTTCTGCCGCTGTCATGGTACCTTGCGGTCGGTCTGTTGTTGTGCCTGTTCGGGACGATTGGCCCTATCGGATGGACGCTTGCCGCGCTCATGAAGCTCACAGGAATCATGTTTGCCGCCCCCGTAAGGTTTGCCGCCGATGCATTCAGCGCGATGAGCGTTCCACAAGTCCCCCTTGCCTGGACAATCGGTTTCATGTTTCTAATCTGCCTCTGGACAATCCGGCGGCGAATCGGAATTCGTCTTGCGCCATTGACGATGGCTGCATTGGCTCTGACCGCCGTCCCGTTCGCCAGTCAGTCTTTCCGTGGTATCCGAAATCCGGCATATGTTGACTTTCTGGATATCGGACACGGTCTGTGCTCCATTCTGCGAACATCCGATGACCGCATAATCATGTTCGACGCAGGTTCGCTCAGCCCGACGGCCGACCGCGACATCCTTGCCCCGCACCTGCGTAGCGAGGGAATCAGCCGTATTGACGCGCTCTTCATCTCACATGAGCACGTTGACCATTGGAACATGGTTGCGCTGCTGCTCAGGCGCGCGCGGATCGGGACGGTTGTTGTCTCGCGAAATCTGAAGGAAACTGCGGCCGGAAAGTGGATGCTGTCCGAACTGCTTCGACACGCCGAAAGGGTTGTGGAGGTTGAGGCCGGGAATATGCTCAAGCTCGGCGGTGAAACAGAAATCGCCATCCTGAGTCCGCCCCGCGCGTGGGAGTTCCAGCCGGAAGACGGCAATTCGGCCAACGAGGACTCGATAGTCGCCCTTGCGCGGACCGGCGAGTCCACGATCCTCTTTTCCGGGGATGCGGACCGTTCCGCGCTCGCGCCGCTGCTTTTTTCGCTTGTGAACAGCGGCGCCGCGTCGCGGGAAAACGGAACTGCGGCAAAGAGGATTGATCTTCTGCAACTGCCCCATCACGGTCATCCGTCGCCGGCGTCGCGGGCGCTTCTTGCCACGGCGCGACCGCGCATGGCCGTGGCTTCAAACGGTTTGTCGAGGCGGCCAGCCGGAACGCCGTCCCACGATGAATATACCATGATTGTTGAGACCTCGCGCTGCGGATTCATCCGCGTCCTTCCCGGCGCGAATTCCCGCGTTGACACCTTTATCGAAGGCGGATTGCGCCCCAGATAACGGGAGCATTGCAATGCCCGACGCCCATGACCACGACAAATCCGTCAATGAGCTTATGTCCGCCTATTGGAAGCGCGAGAACCGCCGCGTGCCCGTGACGTTCTCGACCGATGAGCATCTCTGGCTCAATCTGGCGGGGCGCAGTTTCTCGGACTTCTACCGGAATCCGAAAACTCATCTCGACGTCTATCTCGCAGGGCTGAAGTGGGAATGCGATAACATCCGCGCCGATCGCGCCGTTTCATATCCTGACAGGTGGCGCGTCTGCCCCAGGCTGTGGATGGAGGAGAACCAGTTCTTCGGCTGCCAGGTCGTCTATCAGGAAAACGACTACGCATGGGCGAAATCGCTGGAAGGATCAAAGTCCGACCTCCTTGCCCGGATCGCCGACACTGACGCGGAAGCAACGATCAAGAACAGCGAAATCTGGCGGCTGTATTGCTCATGCAGAGAACTGGCGGATGGGATGGAATTCGCGGGGCGGCCTGTCGAGATCGTGAGTCCGGGGCAGGGAACACACGGGATTTTCACCAAAGCCTGCGAGGTCAGGGGGATCGAGCGTTTCTGCATGGATCTCTATGAGGACCCGGACTTCGCGCACAGGTTCCTCGACCTTGTCACGGACAAGGAGATCGAACGCATCAGGGCCTGGCACAAACTGGCGCAGACCGGCGTGACGCTGCCTCTGCCGGGGGGGTGGGGGCTTTGCGACGACAGCCTGCAATTGATATCCGCCGCCGCGTATCGCAATTTCGTCCTGCCGCGCCATGAGCGCCTGTTCTCAGTCATGACGACCGGAACCCGCCAGATTCATCTCTGCGGCTACGCCGAGCAGCATTATCGCTGCCTGCGCGAGGAACTCGGGGTAAAGGTCATTGACGGACCGGGGCCGTTCGTGGACCATGGAAAATGGCTCGAAGCGCTTGGAGACGACTTCGGCTTCAACGCCCAGATGGACCATTCAATACTGCTTATCGGAACGCCTACCCAGGTTGACCGCATGATGCGGGACATGCTGACCCCGGCGGCGAAGAAGCCGGGACGCTTCCAGATATCGGGTTACATCGTCGCCCGCACGCCGCTGGAGAACGTGAGGGCGGCTTATGAAGCGGGATGGAAATATGGGCAGATACAAAGTGCCGGATAGAGCGCTCATCTGTTAACAAGAGGTTAATTATTTCACATTAGATTTTATCCTGCCATCCTGTCGCCGAATCCCACATCATCCCCAACACTGACGGAATTTACAACTTCACCCATCATGCGACAGCCCCATGCCAGCATGATGTAATGCCTGTCATTCCATAGACTTATGACATCCTGCATCGTTTGGAGCTAATGGCACGCCGATTGCCCATTGAATCACGCAAGGTCTTTGTTTACAATTCGGCGCATAATCTCAAATCGAGATAGCGCTATCGGGCGCGGTCCTGCGGTCTGCGGGGGCTTCAGGACAGGATGCGCCGCCCGGCATTGCGCCGGGTTGATGAGAACGGGGAGGTAGAACGAATGCCGGGCAGTAAAACCTTCAAAATCCACTCGCTGGAAACCAGGGTCCTGCTGTCGTCAGCGACGACAGACTTGGACGTAATCATGCCGCTGATCTATCCCCTGCCGGACGATCACGGCGACACGCCGCGCGACGCGACCCAGCTCCCCCACGGTCCCGACGGAGGCTATGAGGGACGCGGCATGCTGGAGAATGCCGGGGATCGCGATGTCTTCGCAATCAGAGCCGACCAGGACGGAATGGCATTCATCCATGCCGAAGCCCATCCCTGGGACGGCCCGGTGATTCTTGCAGAAGGCGTCGTCATCCCGGAACCGATAACGCCCGGAACGCGCTTGGCGGTATTCACCGCGGACGGCGAAATCCTGGCTGAGATTCAACTGCCCGGCCGGGGCGTCATTGAGCCGATGGATCCGGCGCCCGGCGAACCCGAGACCGATCCGGGCGCGCCCATTCTTCCGCCCAACGAGGCCGTATTCCCGGTCAGGGCTGATCAAGTCTACTTCATCGGCGTCGAAGGCGGGCCGCTGGTGGGTTACGGTTTCTTCGGGACTCTCTCGGTCAAACCCCCGGCAGAAGACGATCACGGCGACACGCGCGAGGAAGCCACGCGCCTTGAATTCAACGAGGAGAATAACATTGCGGGCAGGGGGTTGATCAATCTGCCGGGCGATGCCGACGTATTCGCCTTCACGGCTCCGGAATGGGGAACGATCATCATCAACGGATGGGCGGCGCTGCCCCCCGATCCGGACATGCCGACCCTCGATCCGGCTGCAAGCATCGTCGCTTATGACTCAGAGGGGCAATTCCTCGGGGGGATACACCTTTTCCAGCCTCTGCCGATTGACTCGGAGGCTCCGGAGGTCTATCGCCAGCCACTCATGTTCGACGCACAGCCGGGACGACCGTATTTCCTGGTCGTGACGGGGCGGCAATTTGCGAATTACGAAGTCTTCGGCCATCAGGAACTTCCCCCGCCGGACGATTACGCCGACACCCGCGAAGAAGCCTTCCCCGTGGAAGTCCCCGTTGCCCCGTTTGAAGGCTTTCCAATCATTGTTGAGGGCGGCATCCAGCGACCGGGCGACGTTGACATGTTTTCCTTCACCGCGGGCGTGAGCGGCACGGCCAACATTGACCTGAACGTCAATCAGATTTATTACATCATGGACGGCGACCCGGGCGTGGAGATCATGCCCCCCGTCCCGCCTCCCCCCCCCAATACGCTCCAGCCCCGCGTGGCCGTATTTGACGCAGACGGACGGCTAATCGCTGAGGCCGCCGCGCCGGGAGACCGGGCGCATGTCGGCTTCCATGTTACCGAAGGACAAACATATTACATCGCCGCCGTCGGCGATCGCGGAAGTTGCGGAGCATACTTCGTGACCGGCCAGGTCAGGGAAACCTCTGACATTGAAGCGCACTTGGTCGAGACAATCGTTGTCCGCGGCGGAGCCGTGAAAATTTACGACATGGACGACGGCCCGACGGACATCAGGATCGCCCACAAGGCGGACGGCTCATACGACGCGCTGAACTCAGAAGTGATCGTCGTCCCGGGATTGTTCAACACGGTGACAGCCGTCATCCTGACCGGATCATTCTCGAACGCGGGAATCGTGGTCGAGGGCAACCTGGGCGCGATTGCCGACCTGCGCGCGGACCCCGGTCCCATCTCCTTCATAGCGACGCGCGGAGACCTTCACGCCGCCCTGCTGCGCGGCCCACTGGAGGGAAGCGTCCTTAACGGTGTGGAACTCCTTCCCGGCATGGCCGTGCCGCCCGATCCGGACGGTGACGGCATCGCCGACCCGACGGCGCTGCTGGTCGGCGGGAATCTGAACGCGCTCGTCGCTCTGGGCGTTGACGCGGATGGCGCGAGCATCGCCGGAGACGTGATCGTCGGCGGCAGCATAGGCTACGTCTATTCTGCGGGCGATATCACAGGAGACGTCATCAGCCACCTGCGAATCGGCTCCATCCGCAGCATGAGGCACATTCGCGGCCATGTTCGCTGCGAGGGCGGAAACGTAGGCGCCGTGTGGGCGGCGGGGACAATCGAGGGACTGATCTCCGGCGTTAATGTTGACCTCGTCTACGCAGGGCTTGAACTGCTCGCGGGCGTGAACGCCGAAGACCTGATCAAGACCGTCGTAGCGGGGACGGACATACTCGGCGACTTGATTTCCACTGACGGCATAACCTTCGTCGGCGCGCTTCGCGGCCATATTCACGGGCGCATCATCGCCACGTCCGACGATTCCGTGATCGGCGTCGTTCATGCCGGCGGATCGTTCCGAGGCATGATAGAAACACGCGGACGCCTTGGCAGCCTCGTGGCGCGGGAGATTGCGCCGCAGGGCGCGGAGCGGATACGCATCCTGGCCGAGGGCGGCATTGACCGCATCGCCGTGCGGGAAAGCGTGCGTGACGCGGACATCGCCGTCGGCATGGACGGCGTCCAGCGCTGGCGCGGGCCGGCGGAAATCAGGAACGTCTTCATCGGGCGCGACTGCGCGCGCACGAACCTGCTGGCCGGCGCTCATGCCGGAACGTTCGGTGAGTTTCCGGACGGCGAAGCCGCCCCGGAATGGCGCGTGGTCGAGTCCGGCCGCATCGGCGTCGTCTTCGTCGGCGGGCGCATGGGCGAGGATGGCCCGGAGCGCTGGGGCGTAGGCGCGTCGGCCGGTTTCGGAATCATTGTTGATTCCGAAGGAGTCGTTCGGGTCGGACTCCATTATAATGTTAACTTCTGGCAGGGATAATGCGCTCATTACTCGGGAATGGAGCGGCATCACGCCGCTCCATTCCCGGATTCGACACGTCCGTCCGACTCATCCCGTTGTTCCCCTTGTTGTTAGAATACCGCGCGATGTTGCGCCACCGCAGTCCAAAATTGCGCGCTGTGAATGCCAAACGATACTTGACGACATGAAGGCCAACCCTGCAACAGACAGAATCATCAGGAAGATGCAACCCGGCGTCCTGACGCGCGACGGATTCCTCGGGGAGGACGACCGCTCGCTGAAAGAACTGACCGACAGCGACGACTTTGCCGTCCGCAAGATGGAACTTACCCACAGCGGAATCGCCAACCGCATCGAATACCTGGCCGAGGTCGGCAGGAAGGGCTACGGCACGCCCATGCTCTACATGGGCGCATACGAGATCACCGTCGAGGAGGTTAAGGGACGGATTGCGTGTCCGTGGGGGCGATGCGGAACGTTCCAGAAGGGCACGGTGAAGATTCATAACGTGAATACCGACATGACGATCGTGACAACGCCGCTGGGAATTCACATGATACGCGAGCACGGATTTTATCAGGGCAAAGGCTCCCCATATCGCCTTGATCCGTATACCCTGCGATGGACGCTCTGGTAACGCGGGTTCGCCCTGCTCATGCTCGCACAATATAGTGACAACAAACACCCTTTCGGACATGTTCCGAGCAAGGAATGTGTCATGGCATTGTGCGAACATCAGTAAATCTGCCCCAGACGCGGGAAATGCGTTCCCGTGATTTACGTTGAAGACCCAAATTCGGAACTGCGGGACTCGGAATTTCAGAGCGCTGGAATTGAGAATTCCTTTGACACCGCCGCCGGGGCCTGCTAACAATTGCTCATAAGTATGGTTCAGGAACCGAGGCAACTCCTGACTCTGCTTGACGCCTCTCGGTCGGGGCGTAGCCCAGCCTGGTAGGGCGCTTGAATGGGGTTCAAGAGGTCGCTGGTTCAAATCCAGTCGCCCCGACCAAGTCATAACCCTAGCCGGGTAGCCAACTTACGATACCTGCCAACGTGAGGCAGAGCGGCTTCTGAAGCAGTTGCGAAGTTAGTACAGTACTCACATCGCAGGAAGGAGCCGCAAATGCTGAAACGTAATTCTGTTCCATCGTATCGTCTTCATAGAGCCTAAGGCCAAGCCACCGTCTGTCTTTCCGGCCAAACTTTTTACCTTGGCCTTTACGAATTCCAAGTCAGCAGGACTGCCTATGATCGCCTGATTAGGGAGTGGCTGGCCAACAACAGGCGTCTCCCACCACGGGAGGCTGAAGGCCAATCCGACTACACCGTCGAGGAACTTCTGGCGGCGTTCCTCGACCACGCTGAAACCAAGGGAGTTTGTCTTGCCGTAAAACTTGCAGCAACTAAGGCGGCAAGACGAAACAAGACGATACAAAGTGATACAATCGGCGAAAATAATGACCTTCAACGAAAAGCCACTTCCTCTTGCGACTTTGCAAGCGAAAAGGCAAATGGCGTTGGGGTGGGTGATGGGATTCGAACCCACGGCCCCCAGAGCCACAGTCTGGTGCTCTATCCAGTTGAGCTACACCCACCGTCGCATGAAGTCCGGCTGCGTTTTCACAGCCAGACAAAAGTTTATATTAGGCTTCCGCGCCCGCATCGTCAAGTCAAATCGAGAAACGACTGTAACCGGTCACTGAACGGCGCGGACCTGTCGGTTTTGGATTGCGCAGGCACGACTGCGCTTTCCATCGCGAATCTTCGATTCGCGCCGAATCTTCGATTCGTGCCGCCGGCATGCCGGCGCGATCCTTGACCGTCCCGGAGCCTTCCGGCGAATCATGCTTCGCCGGGAAAAAGCGGCGTCGCGCTTTTCAAGCGCGTTGACGCCGCACTCCAAAATCTCGCGCCAGTCACTGACCCATTACCATTACATGCCCCCGAGGAATTTCGTTGAATGTGCGCGGGCTGCAGCGTATGTTATGCGTCCGGCATGTAGGGCGTGGACCTCAGGAGGGATGGTATCGAAAATCGCGGTTCGGCGGCGCGGGGCGTCTGCCCCTGCGGCGTCCCGGGCCGGAAGTCCGACCATGTTTGAATGCCAGACAATAAATTCAACCTCGGCAACGCGACGCGCCTGATAAGCCTTCTCACCCTTGCAAGCCGCGTTCTCGGCCTCGTTCGCGACAGTCTGATCGCCCGGACATTCGGAGCCGGCGCAGCGTATGACGCATTCGCGTTCGCCTTCCGCGTTCCCAACCTGTTTCGACGCCTGTTCGGGGAAGGGGCGCTGACCGCCGCCTTCATCCCGGCGTTCTCCGAATGCCGCGAGAAAGACGGGGAGGAGGAGGCGTGGCGGCTTTTCAACGTCGTCTTCAGTTTTCTCCTGCTGACGCTCACGGTCATCCTCGTCGCCGGGGAACTCGCCTGCCTCATCCTGCCGAAGACGGGGCTTATCGCTGAGAAATGGGACCTGCCGTTGAAACTGCTGGCGGTGATGTTCCCATACATGCCGCTCATCTGCATGACGGCATTCCTGGCGGCGATGCTCCAGTGCCGTATGCGCTTCGGCATGGCCGCGCTCAGCCCGACCGTCCTGAACGTGATCTGGATCGCTTCCCTGCTCTTTGTCTCATACGCCTTTGCGAAGGACGAGCGCAGGCAGGTCTATGGGGTGGCGATCGGGATTCTGATCGCCGGGGTGTTCCAGGTCGGGCTTCAGGCTTGGGCGCTCAGGCGCATCAGCCCGGCCTTCCGGTTCATATTCGACTGGAGGAATCCCTCTCTGAGGAAGATCCTTGTCCGAATGGGGCCAATGATCGCCGGGCTTGCCGCAGTCCAGCTCAACACGTGTTTTGATGGAATCATGGCGGTCGGTCTGTCCGGACCGGAGGGCGGGACGTTTGCGACGATAGCCGGGCGGGCGATCAGGTTCCCCATGCTGACCGGGGCGAATTCGATCCTTTACTACGGGGAGCGGCTGATTGAATTCCCGCTGGGCGTCTTCGGCATTGCCGTGGCGACGGCGGCGTTTCCCGCGATGTCGCGCGCCGCCGCGGAGAAGGATTCCGGGGCGTTCCGCAAGGCGCTCACGGACGGGCTGCGGCTGGTCATCTTCATCGGCGTCCCGGCGTCGGCGGGCACTATCCTGATAAGCTCGCCCCTGATCGAGCTGCTCTTCCAGCGGCGCGCCTTCACGGCGGTCGAGACGGCGCGTTGCGCACGCGTGGTCATGGCCTCCGGCATAGGCATCTGGGCATATTGCGCCATTCAGGTTCTTGCGCGCGGCTTCTACAGCTTGGGGGACGTGATGACGCCCGTCAAGACCAGCGCGACCGTCGTTGTGCTCAACCTTGCGCTGAACCTGTCGCTGGTGTGGTTCATGCGTGAGGCTGGATTGTCGCTTGCAACGTCGTTGTGCGCCACGATTCAGGCGGTTATCCTTTACTACGTTCTCTCGAAGCGCCTGCCGAAGGGCGACAACGGGCCGATGCTGCGCTGCATGCTCACGACGGTGACGGCCACCGCCGCAATGTCGGTTGCGGTCCTGTTGTGCATGCGTCTGATGCCGGGGATTGACCCGGAGCAAGGGAAAGCCGCCGTTTTCTTCCTGAAATGCGTCAGGGTGGGCGTTCCGTGCTGCGCGGGCGGCGCGGTCTACTTCCTTGTCGCCTTCCTGCTGCGCAGCGCGGAGTTGAAGCTTCTGATCGGCAGGGGACTGGCGTAGGGCGCGTTCCCCGGCGGTAATCCGGCATCGTTCAGTTGGCGGAGCGACACGGGCTTCCAGCCCATGCGCGCCCGTTCCTCACGGACAGGATGCCCGCGCCACGTTTACCCGGAGCAAATGGGCATCGGGCGGGAATTGTAAGCATGAGACGTCTCCCGATAATCGAAACTGCAATCGCAGCAGCCATCGTCATCTCGACGCTCGCCGTCGCAAATTCTCCAAGGGGGAAAGACCGCATCGAGAGCAGGGCGCTGACGGGCGTCCGCCCGCTGGCGTTCTCGGAGCAGGAGAAGTCCCTGCTGTCCGGCATCGCGCCCTATACGCCGTCCGAGGGCGATGAATCCGACGCGGCATACCATCGCGGGCTTGTCCTGCTGGCCGGCGGAGAGCCGGACAGGGCGGGGGCTTACTTTGCGCGGGCGGTCGAGATTTGTCCCCGATGGGTCGAGCCGCGAATGTTCTGGGCCGAATGTCTGGCCCTGACCGGGCTGCTCAAGGACGCCGACGAGCAGTTCAAGATAGTCGTCCGCATGGCCCCCCAGCAGGCCGAACCGAACTACCGGGCGGGGATGTTCCTGCTTTCACAGGGCCACCCCCACGCGCTGCGACTGCTGGGCATGGCGCGCGAAATCGCCCCGGACCGGGCGGACATCGCCGAGGCATATCAACAGGCACAAAAGGCGTTTGCGGGGGGAGGCGGACGATGACGGACGACGCGGCAGGCGCCGCCCCGCGCAAGGATATCAACGAGCGCTCCGTAGGCGGATGGGGGGCGTATCATCGCGACGGCGCGGCGCTTGCGCTTGCCGTAATGATCGCCGCGCTCTGCGTCCTGACGGTCGCGTTCAACAGGCGCAGAGGGGACTACTCGCGCTTCGGCGACGTCGGGATGTTCAGCACCGAAGGGGCGATGAAATATCGCTACATGAAGCAGGTCGCCCTGGGCGGCGAAATCCCGGAGCGCGACCTCGACGCGGAATTCCCAGAGGGCATCAGGCCCTGGGCGGAAGTCCCGCTGTTCATGGAGGTGATAGCCGGGCGGGCGTACAGGATTCTCGGCGCGGGGATGGCGGTTCACGAATTCCAGTTGGTGTTCATATCGCTGTGGACGGCGCTGAACCTGATACCGCTCTATTTATGGGCGCGATGGATGACCGGAAGCCGGCTCGCGGCGGTTTGCGCGGCGGCGCTTTACGCGACCTGCCTCTCGTACCTTTTCCCCCGGCTGGTCTTCGCCTATGCAAAGGAGGATTTCTCGCTGCTGCCGATCTTCGCCGGATGTTATCTCCTCCTTAGAGCCATGGCAGGATCGAGCGATAACGCGGATGGGGCGTGTTGTAACGCGCCCCTGCAATATGGGGATGAAGCACGGGCGGCGGCGGGCCGCGCGATTCTGGCTGGCGCAATGTGGCTCCTGGCGATGGCCAACTGGCATTTGAGCCAGTTCTACTTCATGATCTTCCTCTGCGGGATGGCGGCATGCGTTGCGCTGTCCGCATGGACGCAATTTTGCGAAATGCCAAGGCCCGGCGCGGCGCGGACGATGGGCCTGACGTTGCTGGTCGTCGGCGCGGGGTCCTTCGGGATTCCCTGCCTGGCCGAGACCGGTTTCGCGGCAGGGCCGGCGTTCTGCCTGGGGCTTGCGGTCATTGCCGCGCTGGTCTTCATGGAGAAACGTCCGGACAGACTCCGGCTAACGCCGCTGGTTCTGATCGGCGCGTTCGTGGCGCTTTTCCTGATCGCTGGCGCGATCTCCGGGCGGGCCAGCGTGAACGCCTACTCCCACGTCTACTCCGCGATGCGGTTCAAGCTGACGGAATTCCTCTCCGGCGGCAAGCCGCCCGACCCGACGCCCTACGACTGGGAAGGCATGGTGATGAGCTGCGGGCCGTTCAAGCGGATGACCCTCGACATTGCGTGGAAGAACTTCGGCGCGCTTTTCGCGCTTGCGCCGATCGGATTCGCCCTATGCGCGGCAGGCTGGCGCAGGCGGAAAGAGATCAAAATCGCGGAGTTTATGACGACATTTCTTGTCGCCTCGCTGTTCGGGCTTATGCTCCTGATGCAGCGCATGGACCGCCCGATGGTCTTCTTCGCGGCGATATTCGCCGCGCTGATATGGCCGCCGTCGAAGTCGGACGCGCGAAGGCGCGAGCGCGAGGGCAACCGAAACATGTTCCTTTGCCTGATGATCGCGGGGCTGATCTGGAACGCTAACGTGTTCAAGCAGCACGGCATGACTCTCGAGCGGCAGACTATGGAGAGCCGGAGCTGGTGGTTCCCGACGGTGAAATGGATTCGCGCGAACACCCCAGAGGACGCCTGCTTCGCCGGGCCTTTTCCCATCATGCCCGCCATACTGCTCGACACCGGCAGACGGACTGCGTTCCACTCGGATTTCGAGATTGTCCGGACGCGGCGCAAAGTGATGTCATTCGAGAACACCTTCTTCCAGAGCGACGATGCGTTATGGAAATGGTGCAGGATCAACCGGGTTGACTACCTTCTGATAGTGGAAAATATGCTGACAGACACGACGCCGGAGGGGATGCGCTACAGGACAAAGAATATTCGTGTTGGTAAATCCAGCGTGGCGTATGGCCTCGTCTTCGCGCCGGAGCGCCTGGAGATGTTCGAGCTGGTTTTCTCAAACGAGGGATTCAGGATATACCGCGTCATGCCCGGCGGAGATAAAACAGCCAACAAGCCGTCGGCCAGGATTCCGTGGAATTACGATAAATGGTTCGGTCAGGGCGCGGACCTCGGCATCGGACCGTAGCCTGAAGCGCGGCAAGACGTTGTCGCTCTTTTTAGGCGCTCGCTCGTCGCATTCGAAGGTCGGGCCGCGCATCGGAGTTTTCCTGATAATGATGAGTGCGCCGTTAACGGAACCGGAGCGCTTCTTTACCCAATACAAGTGCGGATGACATGAAAGCGCCTGATATCTAAGATTCAACCGCCTGCGGCGGGCTTTCGCGAGTGGTGTTCTTCCGGGGGGAACCCCGCTCCGTGTTCTCCACAATATCTGCTCTAGCGAAACGCTTCCGTCCTGTTCAGGGACTAACAATCCGTAAATAGCCGGGGGGGCGGCTTGTCAGGGAAGCGGCGCTCCGGCAGGCCCCATCACCCCGACTTCCAGCGCGCCTTCAACATCGTATTCCCCCCCCCTGAAGCGAAGCTGCCGGTCGCCCCTGGCCCTGTAGAAGCGAACCTTTGCGCATTCCGACAACGGCTTGTCGTCGAGGCTCCTGATCGTCGCCATTGTAGGCTCGGCGAAGGTCTGCCCCCGGTAGGAGTTCGCGTAAAAGGCCGTGAACATGGGATGTTCGACCAGGAAGCCGTAGGGCGGAAGCGTTGCGATGTCAACCAGTTCGCATGTTCTGGCGGAATAATTCACTGTGATGGTCATCGCTCCGAATGAGGACTGCGCCACGTTGCCGTCCTCGCTCAGGAAGCGGAAGTCGCGCATGGGCAGGTCGCCGGAGAGTCTGCCGACCCAGGTGAGAACTTCGTAGGTATTCCGTATCAGACGGTCTGTCGGATGCATCCCCTCAACCGCGCCCTCGTCATGTCCGAAGGGGTCTGAATCCTCGCCGGCGTCGGACGCGGGAGCGTATGTCGCCTTGCCGTCGTCAATGACTACATGGCCGAGAAGGTAGCGGTTGTCCCCCACGTCCCTGCCGCGCATGGGCATTCGATTGCGGGATTCGTCAAGAACCCCTGCCAGAACTGCGAACCGGCCTTTCTTTCCGCCGGTTTTAACCTCATGCGGGCCGTCCTCGAAAACACCGCTGTCCTTCCACTCTGATGCCGGCGCTGCGAAGGCGTGGTCGTTCTGGATGGCGATATCGTCTTCTCCCGGCGGGACGAAATGCACGAAGCAGCCTTTCACCTTTGCCGCATCCCCCGAGCAGCGCCAGCGATACGCGATTTTCAGGCGATCCTGCGCGGCCATTGCGACTGAGGCCACCTCGACCGAGAGAGGCTGCCGTCCGGGGGGCTTGTCCTGATAGTAGAGGCGCGGCCCGAAGTAATACACCGGCATTTCGCCGTAGAGCAGGCAGTCGAGGAAGTAATCCGGACGCCCCGGCGCGAGCCTGTCGCTCTGGTGCGTATAGGCCGCGATGCAGTCGTGATAGACCATTTCATAGAGCGGGATGCGCCGCCCCTTGTCGCTGTACGGGGAGCGCGCGATTATGCCTTCATGGTAGTCGGATACGGGGATGGCCCATTCGTATCCGTCCTCGCTGCCGAAAAGCCCGAAGTTCTCGCGCGCAAGGGCGCAAAGCTGCCGCTTTGCGTCCATATCCTCATGGCGCGACATGGGGTGCTTCTGGTCGCTGCATTCCACCAGCGGCCATGCGAAAACCGTGTCGGAAAAATAGATAGTCGGGCTGCAGAGGGATTTGACGGCGGGAAAGTTCTGCGGTCGTGAGGCGAGAACGGGCTGGAGGAGGGAGCAGACTTGGTAGGCCTGACCGCCGGCCCAGTACCCCCCCCTTGCGACAATGCCCCCCGGCCAGCGCACGAGCCATTTCTCATCGAAGGAAGGGGCGTCCTTGTACATGTCCTGGTAGTTGTCGTGAAGTCCGAAGAGATAACCCTGAGCTTTCACCCGCCGCGCACAATCGGCCAGCGCTTCGTTGCCGCCGCATTCGGGCGCCGCCGGCATGATGTCCGGATGCTGGTTGTCGTACCCCCGGTGAATCCATCCGGCCAGCACGTACATCGCGCGGTCAATGCCGACATCCTTGCGTAGGTGTTCCGCGCAGGCGGCGGCCTCCTTGAAGGTGAACCACTGGCTGACGGAGTTCCTGCCGCCTTCGCGGATAGTGCGCATGAACACGAATGGTTTGAAGTCCGCGCATCCCGGCATTAACAACGCGTTCGGATTCTTCTGCGCCTTCTCCTTCCATGTAGTCAGATACCCCTTGCGTCTGGCGACCGCGCGGTAGGCATGAGCGACGCGCGGCGCCCCTCCCATGCCCAGCGGGTAAGCCGTCACGCTCATGTCCCGCGCCTTGTTCGTGAACATGAAGCCGGCTGAAACCATCTGCGCCCCTGGGATGGCGGGATCGGAAACCCATTCAGAACGTGTTTCAAGGGCGGCGTAGGGATCATTCCACGTCAGTAGCAGGGCCGAACCGAGTTTGTGGCATCCGGCCATGGCCATACTCAGCCCCGCGCGGCCCTGATACGTCCCGAAGATCAACTCCCACGGGAGGCATTCGGAGACCTTTATCTGAAGGCCGAGCATGTTGGGCAATGTCAATTCGCCCGAGTCGGAATCCGTCATCCAGAATCCGCCGGGAAGCAGACGCATCGAGCTTAAGTCATATCCGGGAGACAGCTTGAGGCTGGGCGTGAATCGCAGGCCGGTAAGTCCATCCTCCTCTACGACCTTTTCAATAACCATACGGACGGAGCCTGCGGAGTCAAGGGAGTAGTTCAGGACCATGCGGTCTTCCGCCTGCTCCACCTCATGAGGCTGGGCCAGAGTGACCGCAACTGTTTTCCCGCGGGCTTTCAAGGTCAGCTCGGCCATCAGGTTGCGGCGCGGATCGGAGTGCCAGATGGTATGGGAGAGTTCATCGCTGAGGCAATATGCTCCGGTCTTCGGATCAAGGCGGAATTCGCAGGTTGCCGCGCTCAAGCGCGCCGAGTCGGGACCGAACCGGTCATCAAGAGCCTTGCGCCGCGCCGCCGCCTCATCCGCGGTGATGGGGGCCGGGCTGGAATCTATCACCGGGGCGTCCGGATCAACCTCAACTGCGCAGACGTATTCGCTCAGGATTCTGGGCTGGCCCGGAGCCTTCTCCGCGAAGATTCCGCAATGAACGTAGACCTTCCCGCGCGTCACTTTGGACGGGATGTGCAGGATGCGCGGCCCGACTGCCGTCTCCTCCCCCGGCGCCCATAGCGTCGTTGGTTTCTTCGGGTAATGATCGTCCTGCCAGACGAGTTTCGAGCAGTCCGCGTCAGGCCACTCGACGTGAATGAATATCTTGTATTCGTCCGGCGCGGGATCAGAGCCTGCGTTTGTAACCCACCACGTGAAGACCAGGTCGGTATCCGGCCTCGCCTCGGTTGCGGAGATGCGGTAACGGCTGATTTTAGGGAGGAAGCCGGGGCCTTTCGGCGCGGCGGGTGCGGGAGCTGGAGGCGGGGTCGGGGCGCTTTCATCCCGCCCGGCGCATCCGCCGAGGGCGAACGCGGCGCAGGCCAGCGCCGCAAAAGCAAGGAACAGGATTTCCCGGCGTTCTCTCATCAGGCGATGCCTCAGAATTCGCGCGTTCACTCGGCAGGTGTTAGTCTTCCGTCCTTCTCGACAAGCGAAACAAAGAAAGGTTTCTCATCAGGCGACTTGTTCGGGGCGTGGATGCTCAACATGAGCCGCCCGTCGAACGTCTTGAAAACCATGCCATGCCCGCCGTCCCGGGCGAAGATGGGGACGGGGTCCTGCGTCCAGGGGCCGGTAATCTTCCCGGTGGCGGAGCGGGCGGTTCCGATCGCGTAGCCGGCGTCGCCGAAGCTGGACCAGAGCATGAGCAGCGCTCCGTTCGCGCAGCGATGCATGAAGGGGCCGTCGGTGACGAAATCCTTCTGATCGGGGTCTTTTCGCTTCCAGGGCGCAGCGGATGCGTGGAAGAGCGTAATCGGTTCGCCGGCGGGAGCCTTTAGGTCCGGCGTCAGGCTCATGGCGCACATCCCCCCGTCGCGAATCTGGGTCCACTCGTGGCAGAAGACGATCCAGGGATTGCCTTCGGCGTCAAGGAAGAATGTCCCGTCCAGGCAATCCCAGTCGCGCGGTGTGACGGGGCCGTCGCTGATCGGCGCAAAAGGGCCTTTGAGCGAGTCGGAAACAAGAATCTGTGTGCCACGGCAGGCCGTCTCGGACTTGAATGACGCGAACATATGCCAACGCCCGCGATACCGATGAACCTCCGGCGCCCAGAAGTTGCGATCCGCCCAGAAACCCTTCGGCGGGGTGAAAACCATGACGGGCGCTTCCCAATTCTCAAGGTCCGCGCTTGTGAAAACCTCAAATCCCTGCCCCGGCCCGCTCCAGCAGTTCTGCACCTTCGTGCCGTACATGTGATAGGCGCCGTTATCGGGCACGATGAATGGGTCCCTGATCCTGATTTCTGCGGTCTTTATCATTCGCCTTTCTCCGCCTTCGGCGCAGATTCCGACGACGAGAAAGACAATCGCCGGAACACATGATGCACGGAACATTCCCCGATTTTGTTTGTTCAGAGACGATTCTGACGCCATACGATCATGATACCTTCCCGGACGGCTTTGCGGCAAGCGGCAGGGCCGGATCGTCCTTCCATCATAACTTCAAACCGGAATCGCCGTATAATCCACATATTCGAGTCATACGCATGCCATGAGAGCATGTTGAGAGAAAGCCCGTCGCCGGATAGACTTCCCATTTTCGGCGACTTGCAATTTCAGGGATGCGACCAGGGAAGAATTCAGATGTCATTTCTCGACATCAATGCCGCGATAGGACGGACGACGTCCGGACCTCCGGGCTTTGAGACGCCTGACGCCCTTCTGACGGAGATGCGCCGCCTCGGCATCGGCGAGGCGCTCGTTTGCCATCGCATGGCGCAGGAGGCGGACGTTGTCCTGGGCAACCGCCTGTTGCTTGAAGCGCTGAAGGGGCATCCGGAGCTGCTTCCGTGCTGGGTCATGGCTCCCCCTGCGCTTGGCGATCTTCCCCCGCCGGGTGAATGGGTGGGAGAGGCGGCGGCAAACGGCGTCCGGGCTATCCGATTGCAGCCGCGCCATAGTCTATACTCGCTTTCGGAATGGTGCGTCGGCCCGCTGGCGGAGGCCGTCGCGGGGGCCGGGCTTCCGATGCTATTGGATTTTGGGCCGCGCCACTGGTCGGAGCAGGTCGTTCCCTGGAGTGAGCTTGAGGAGTTGTGTCTGGGGCATCCGGATCTGGCTGTGATCCTCATCGGCTGCACTGTGGGGGAAACGCGTAACGCGCTCGGCCTCATGCGCCGCGCGCGCAACCTGCACATTGAATATCACGCCCTGAGCCTGCCGGACGGCCTGACGCTCATGGCCGGGGAGGGCATGGCAAAACGGCTCCTGTTCGGGACGGGGCTGCCCGCGCGGGCGGCGGAATGCGTCATCGAGCAGACGCGCCGCAGCGGGTTGAGCGTGCCCGACCTTCTGGCCGCGTCCGGCCTGAATGCGAGGCGCGTCCTGCGCCTGACGCCGATGCGCGTCACTGAACCGCGGCATCCGCCCGGGGACGCCTGCCCGATCATTGACGTCCACGGACACAGCGGGTCGTGGGAGCGCGCCTGCTCGCCGGTCAACACCCCCGGCGCGGTCGTCGCCTCGATGCGGCGCTGCGGTGTGGCCAAGATGGTACTGAGCAGTTTCGCTGCGATTCACGCGGAGATGCTCGCGGGCAATGATCAGACGGCCGAGGCCGTGGCGAAATTCCCAGGAACGCTTTACGGCTACGCGGTGGCGAATCCCCATTGCGCGGCGGAAATTCCGGCGGAACTCGAGAAGCGTTTCGATAAGGACAAGGGATTCGTCGGGCTGAAGTTGCATTGCGGGTTGCACGGCGTCAAGCTCCAGCATCCGGGTTACGAATACGCGCTGGCATTCGCGTCTGAGCGCGGTCTGCCTGCGCTAGTCCACGGCGGCGGCGGCGACAAATGGGGGGGGGTTGCGGCGCGATATCCGGGCGCGACGTTCATAATGGCGCACGGTTGCGCGTGGGACGGGCGGGACACGGCCGGGCGCGAGCTATACGCGCAGGTCAGAGATGTCCCCAATCTTTATGTGGACGTCGCCGGATCGGCGGCTTACCGCAGGGCGATGGAAGCGCTGGCCGAACTTGCCGGCGCGGAGAAGATTCTCTACGGATCGGACTTCCCGATGTTCGACTTGGGATTCGAGATCGGCAGGATCGTCGGCAGCGGCATGAACGAAGTAGCGCAAGCAATGATCCTCGGCGGGAATGCGATCAGGCTTTTCAAGCGGTTTTGAAGCCGCCATACACGGAGGCAGGTAATGGCCGGATACGACTTCGGATGGAACAAGCGGGACCACGTCCGCCTGAGCGCAAGGTCTTTCGGACGCGACCGGTCGCTCTATTTCGACATGCTGCCCTGGACGCCGCCTACAGCGAACATGGAGGGCCTTGTCAGCTACTACGACCCCGCGCGGATCGCCGCCGCGCGCAAACGGCTGGCAGGCGTTGACCGGAAGATGTATTTCCAGGGAATACTCGACCGCATACTGAAGCCCGGCATGGGAGGAAGGGAACAGGTCGCGGCGATCTGCGGGTTCATCTCCGACGCGATCTACTACAACCCCATCGAGCAGCCGCAGGAAAACCACACGGGCGAGATGCTCACGGACGCGATAGAGCTGTTGGAGCTGCACGACGGGCGTTGCGGGCAGGGCGTTTGCGTGACGCTTGCGCTGTTGGAGGCCGCCGGAGTCGAATGCCGCAAGCGTGACGTCTTCCACCACGTCACATGCGAGGCTAGGTACGGCGCGCGCTGGCATCTGGCCGACGCCTTGATGTTCGGCAAGGACCAGCCGGAGCTTGACGGCGTCGTTGTGAACGTCGAGTTTCTTCAGGCTAATCCATATTTCGCGGACGCATTTCCGCTGCGTTGTTTCGCCTACAACCCCGAGGAACTGCTCTCCGAGGACGGGTACCGGATTCTCGGCTACTCGTTCGGGGACTGGGGCTCCCTGGCTTATTATAGTTGGTACATGGGCGGCGCGGAGGATTACCCGCCGATGATGCCCGTCTTCCTTCCGCCGCTGCGGCTAGACGAGGGGGCGGTCGAACTTCGCTGGGCGCCGAGCGCGAAACGCAACGGCGGCAGGATCAGATACCGCGTCACCGTCTGTAAGGATCGGGACAGGACGCAGCCGCTCGCGCAGGAAACTGTTGACGGCACGTCACTCAACTGGCGCGTCCCGGAAATGAACAGGATGTATTTCGTCGGGGTGGCGGCGATTGACGATCACGTCGCCCGCAATCCGCAGACGTGGTATCCGGAGGCGGCGGGAAACTTCGTCCTCGCTCCGAAGGGACAATACGGCTGGTACGGAGCGCTCTAGGTATCCCAGAAGTTGAACAATTTCAATCTTGCGCAACCGGCAAAAAAAGATATTGCAATCGGTTTCTCTGTGTCATAATAAACAGAGTTTGAGAGCATCGGTTTCGGGGGGTTGAACGGGAGAAGGAATATGTCAAGGACAGCGGCAACAATCCTGAGTTCTATGGCGATCGCACTCGCCCTTGCGATCGGATGCCCGGCAAACGCCACGACAATTCTCTTTGAAACCGGGTTCGAGTCGCCGGACTACGCGCTGGGCGACCTGAACGGCCAGCAGGGATGGATTGCGGATGCCTTCCCTGGGGAGTGCTTCGTGACGGACGCCTTCTCATTCGAGGGCAGCCAGTCTCTCTTCATCTGGGGAGACGGATATCCCGACGGCAACCCGCATCTTGGCGCGGCTCATTCCTTCGCGGACCCGGTGGGCATCGAGAACATCGTCACTGCCGGAATGATTGCGGCGGTCAGCCCTCCGACCACAACCGGCAACGATTACTTCATCGTCCTCGGGGACGGCGTAAACGTGGCCGGATACCTGCACTTCGTATGGAACCAGAACATATCCGTCAATGGCGTCTCCACGGGATATATGTATCCCTACAACGCGCCGATGATCATAACCATGGTCGCGGACTTCGATAATGAGACATTCGACGTTGACATCGGCGGCACGCTGGTCGCCGAAGATTACCCGTTCGTAAGTCCCGGCATGTCAGCGTTGAACGAGGTACTGTTCGCCGTGGACGATCTGGACGCCGGACAAGTGATGGTTGTTGACGCGCTGAGCATCGTCTCAACCCCGGAGCCGGGAACGCTCAGCCTCCTGGCCGCGGGGGTCTGCGGGATCGCCGTCCTGAAACGTAATCGTAGAAAGGCGTGAGACTTCCGAGCGTAAATCAAACCTTTAGAAATCTTCCGCCCCCGCTGCTGAACACGGCGGGGGCGGGTTTGTTTAATGGACACTGTTTGAAACCGTGCTGAATGCCGATATGAGATGGTCAATTCCGGTATTATAATTGCGCGCATCAGCAAGACTGCGGAACAGTGGCAAGGCGAGGCTCGGCACATTGACTCCAACAGCATCTGACAGGATGGGGGATCGTTGCTTCGCGGCGGTTGTCTGCGCGGCGGTCGCCTTCTGCTGGGTCAACCACCTCAGCGATCCTCCCTGGTTCCAGGTTCTTAGCGAATTCACGGACGAGGCCCAGTATTCGCTCAACTGCCAGCATTATCTGAAAACGGGAACCTGGGAGCTGACGTGGCAAAACAACATCTGGAACAGCCCGCTCTACCAGGGCGTCTGCCTGCTCGGGATGAGCATTTTCGGTACGACGCTTTTTGCGATCAGGACAGTCTCCGCCATATTTGCGTCAGGGACGATTCTGGTCATCGCATTTTTCTGGCGCAGGAATTTCGGATGGAAAATCTCCGCAGCGGCAGTGACGCTATTAAGTCTCAACTCAGGATTTTATGAGTTGAGGCGCGCGACAGGGCCTGAGATGTCGGCGCTATTCTTTACAACGCTGGGATACTGCCTGCTGGCCGAGGATGGGCAAGTTGCGCGTTTATCAGCAGGCGTCTCCCTGGGGGCAGCCGTGCTGTGCAAGATAACGTCCGTCTACTGGCTGGGCGGCGCGCTTGCTTATATCGCTTTCACCGTCTGGCGCAGGCGGGAAAAGGCGTTTTCTGCGGCGCTGTTCCTCATCCCTGTCGCGGCGGCTGCGGGATGCGTCGGAGTGATCTTCCTGCTTGGCAGGGGCAGATGGAACACGCAACTGGCGGTTGAGGCCAGCTTCTTCAGCGCTCAACAGGCGTGGTATCAACGTTTTTTACTTCTTCTGACCGGCGATTCCGCCCTTTGTCCGGGTTTGATTCTGGCGTGGACGGGCGCTTCCTCATGGTTCGCCTCTCTCTGGGCGCCAAGGAACGGTGGCGCCGCCCCGGAAAGGCGCGCGGAAGACGCCGCTACGTTCTGGGCGCTTGGCATCCTTGCCGTGTCGTTGATCTGGCCGACGAGCATGCCGCGCCGGATCATCGGAAGCATCATCCCGCTGAGCCTCCTTTGTGTTCTCGGATTCCACAGAATGAGTGTTTCGCTGCGCTGCGCCAGGACATGGCGGAAGGCTGCCTTTGCCGTCACGATGGTCCTGCAAGCGGCATTCTGGGGCGTTGCCGTATCGAACTGCGCGGCGGGTTTCAAGCATTACATCGCGCGTTCAAGCGCCGAGACGGGAATACGCGCCGGATTGCTTTGGGCGTGCGATCCGAAGGCGCTCGCGACATTGTGGTGGATTGCATGCGCCTTATTCGCAGTCTCCGCCCTTGCGCTGCGCGGGAAGTCGGAATCCAAATCATCCATCGTGAATCGTCTTGCGGTTGCCGTCTGGATGGTCGCTTTCGGAGCGTCAGCGTGGTTCACGGTCGGCTGGTGCGCGATGAATCCGTCATACACCGTCCTTCAGTCCTGCCGCAGAGTCGCCGGTATGTTCAGGGCCGGCGACGCGCTGGTGGCCCATCTTCACGACGGCAGGCAGGCGTTTCTGCTGTCGCTTGAAGGCCCTGCCGCGCCGCTTATGGAGGCTCCCAGACCCGAGCCGTGGCGTGGAGACGTCAGGCTGCTCAAGAGGGCGCGATGCGCGACCGTCATGCGGCGAACGCTTTGGAAATGGAGCAAGGCGGAGGGCTGGGTCCATCCGCCGAAGCCGGAAGACATTGTCAATACACTCAGTCTTGACGTGATACCAAATCCCTGGGGCGTCTGCGCCTATACTTTCCAGATAGCTTTCCTTAGCGCGGAATCACCGCAGGGCGCAATACCGGCTCAATCCGCACAGGAGAACGTGAAATGAAATCGCGCATGGCATTCGCGGCAGTAACGGCCATTGTTCTTTCAGGAACGCTCGCCTTCGCGGCCGACACGGGCGCTCCCGATCTGGAACAGGTTTTAAGGCGGCTGGGGTCAATTACCCAGCCGGAAGTGGCGGGATGGAAGTTCAAGGCAGGCGACCTGCCGGACGCGGCTAAGGTTGACTGCGACGATTCAGCCTGGGCCACGGCGACGCCTGAGCACACATGGGGCGAGGAGCGCGTCTGCTGGTATCGGACCGCAATCGAAATTCCGGAGAGGATCGCGGGCGCGCGAGTCGCCGGGGGCGAGTTGAGGCTGAAACTCTCAGCCGGGGACTCGGGCGAGTTGTTCGTCAACGGCGCATCCTCAGGGAATTTCGTGTGGGACAAAGGGGACTTCGTCCTGACGAAGGATGCGAAACCTGGCGACAAGTTCGTCCTTGCGATCAAGGTTGTGCGCGGGGTCAAGCCGGGGCGATTAAAAAGTGCGCGGCTTCATTACTCCGGCGCGGAGGTCTTTATAGCTGCCGCCGCGGCGCTGCGGCAGGACTTGCTCATGGCGGGACCGCTGATTGACGCCGCCGATGACGACGCAAAGGAAATGCTGCGAACGTCGCTTGCCAACGCCTTGCGCGAGGTCCCTTTCGCGGCGTTTGAGGCTGGAGACGAGAAAGCGCTGGGCAAAGGTATGGCAAAATTCTGCGCTGCGCTCTCACCGCTCCAGGCCGAGGCGAAAAGCTACGAACTCCACCTGATCGGCCACGCGCACATTGACATGAACTGGCTCTGGCGTTGGCCGGAAACCAAACAGGTTTGCCATGACACTTTCTCGCAGGCGCTGAAGTTCATGGATGAATGGCCGGAATTCCATTTCTCCCAGAGCCAGTGCTCCACCTACCGGATAATGGAGGAGGATTGGCCGGACATTTTCGCGCGGATCAAGGAGCGCATCCAGAACGGCCAGTGGGACGTAACCGCAGCAACCTGGGTCGAGGGCGACCTGAACACAGCGGATGGGGAGGCGATCTGCCGGCAACTGCTCTACGCTCATCGTTACAGCATCGGGACGCTTGGAGTCTGGGGAGACGTATGCTGGGAGCCGGACACTTTCGGCCATCCGTGGACGCTGCCGCAGTTCCTGCGGAAGGCAGGGATAAAGTACTATTACCATACTCGTTGCGGTCCGGATGTTCCGCTTCATTACTGGGAATCCCCGGACGGGAGCCGGGTGCTTGTATGCAAGACCGGGACGTACAACGGGCAGGTGAACGAGGATACGATGCGCTCGCCGCATCAGTTTAAGCGGGCGTGCGGGGCGCGGACCGCCGCGCTGGTCTACGGCGTGGGGGATCACGGCGGCGGCCCGACGCGGCAGGACGTGGAGACCGCTCTTGAATACAGGAAGCGGACGCTTGCGCCGCGCGTCGTGTTCGGCTCGGCCTCCGGCTTCTTCCATCGCGCGGAGGAGGCTGAGCCGAAACTCATGACGCTGCGGGGGGAGATGAACACTATTTTCGAGGGGTGCTACACCAGCCACGCGGACATCAAGCGCATGAACCGCCGCTCCGAGTTCGAGCTTGTCACGGCGGAGACAGCGGCGGCGATGGCGTCCCTGGGCGGCGCGCCCTATCCGGGCAAAGTATTTGAAGAATCGTGGCGAACGACATGCTTCAACCAGTTTCACGACATCTTCTGCGGCTGTGCGATTCGAGGCTCCTACGATTACTCAATCCCGCTTGCCGATGGCGTGAGGAAAAAGGCGCGCGAAATAACGGACGCTTCGCTTGAACGTCTGGCTGCGGAAGCCGACACGCGCGGCGAGGGACTGCCGATCATCGTATTCAACCCGCTGGGCTGGAGCCGGGACGCCGTCGTGACGGCGACGGTGAATGACGCCGACCTGCCGCAAGAGGACGGGCGCTGCGTCATTGACTCAATGGGCCGCTTAATGCCGGCTGAGACAAGGGCTATTGGAGAGGGAAAGTCCGAACTGCTGTTCCTTGCGCGCGACCTGCCGCCGGTGGGATGCGAGGTCTTCCACGTTCTGCCCGGTCAGGCAGGCGCGCCCATGCTCAAGGCGCAGGAAACGGGCCTGATGGAGAACGACGCGTTGCGCGTGAAGATCAATCCGGAAACCGGCGCGATAAGCAGCCTCGTCCTGAAGGCGACGGGCAGGGAGTTCGCGCCGCAAGGAAGGGAACTCGCGGTACTGGAGCTTCTGCATGAATTGCCGACCGGGATGCCGGCGTGGATGATCGGGCAGTTCGACAGGAGCGAAATGCTCGTCAGTCCGAAGTCGTCGAAACTGGCGCGTTCCGGGCCGATCGAATGCGCGTGGCGATCCGAATATGAATGGGGGAAATCGAAATTCGCCCAGGAATACATCCTGCGCGCCGGAGCGCCGGGGCTGGACGTTCGATTCTTTGCGGACTGGCGGGAGATAGGAAATCCTCAGAGCGGTTCGTGGATGGTCAAGGCCGTTTTCCCGACAAGTCTCGAATTCCCGGCAGCGACGTTTGAAATCCCCTGCGGACATATCAGACGTCCAACGAACGGACTGGAGGTCCCGGCGCTGAAGTGGATTGACCTCGGCGAGCCGCGGTCGGACGAACTTGCCGACCGGCGGAAGACGGTCTTTACACCGGTTGATCTGTCCGGCTGCCTGAACGCGGCAAGTTTCAGCAACGAAAGCAACATGGGCGAGGCGGATTTTGACGGAAACGGCATGAGCTACCCATCCGGGATGCTCCAGGGCGCGGGCTCCGTCACCATCGCCGGAGTGCCGTTCAACCTCCCGGCATTAGGCGGGGGGCGGAACGACAGCGTGGCGTTCCGGGGCGGGACAATCCCATGTCCTGATGGCAGATACGCCGTAGCATACGTGCTGGGCGCGAGTGGATGCGGATCCCATGCCGGCGACGTCGGCGTTGATTACGGCGACGGACCGGCGGCGGCATTCCTGACCCTTGACGACTGGTGCATTCCCGCGTCCGGATCGCATATTGGCGGCATCAACCATCCGTATCGTCATGCAAATACGGGCAGGACCGAACCCTCCTGCAACCTGTGGGTTGAGGCCATTCCCCTCGATAAAGGCAGAACGCTGAAGGGGTTCCGTCTGCCGGCGAATGAAAGGATGCGGATTGTCGCCATGACGCTGGCGGACGCGCCGATGATGATGGCGTCGGACGCGGCGGTCTGCGGATTGAGCCTGCTGAACGACTGCAAATACGGCCACGATGTCAGGGACAACGTGATGCGTCTGAGTCTCCTGAGATCGAGCTATTCCCCCGATCCCGAGGCGGACGTCGGCCTGCATGAAGCGACTTATTCCCTTCATCCGCATGATTCCGGATGGCGCGAGGCTGGAATAGTTCGCCGCGCTTACGAATTGAATCAGCCCGTGCTTGCCCGCGTTGCGACTGCACATCCCGGCCCGGGCGGCATCAGCCGCTCCATGCTGCGCATCCAACCGGACAACCTGATCCTGACCTCGGTCAAAAGAGCGGAAGACAGTGACGATCTGATACTGCGGTTCTATGAATCCGAGGGGAGGAAGACCTCCGGATACGTGGCGTTCAGGTTCGGAGTCGAGCAGATCTGGCAGGCCGATCTCCTGGAGCGTGTGACAGGCGACGCGCTACCGTTCCGTGGGACGGCGGTCGGCGTTGCGATTGGGCCGTACGAGATCAAGACGCTGCGGTTAAGGCTTAAACACTGAGCCGAATGCGGACGGCATTGACGCCTTCCCCAGCTTGACAGCCCGCAAGTCCCGGTCTAATATCAGGTTCAAGGAAAACCTGATTTGCTGTAAGTTACGCCTGCCGGTGGAAATTATGGCCAGAATACAGAAAACACGCACAGACGTCATCCCGGCGCCGAAAGAAGACCGTATTGCCTATGCCGGCCGTATCGGATTCAAAATCGTCGCGCTGATCGGTCTCATGGCCGGCGGGGCAAGGTTGAGTATCCCCCTGCAGCCTGTGCCGCTGACCTTTCAGGTATTTTTCGTCCTGCTTGGCGGCGCGTGGCTTGGGCCTGGGCCGGCGCTTGCGGGTCAGATCGCCTATCTGGCGCTGGGATGCATGGGCGTTCCGCTGTTTGCGTTCGGGCCGGGCGGATTCTGGTACATCATGGGGCCGACAGGCGGCTACCTGATCGGATTTGCGGCCGCGTCATGGCTGACGGGGGCCGCGCTGCATTCTGCGGGAATGGGTGGAACCAGGGTAGGGAAAATGGCGGCGCTGACTGCGGGCATAATCGTCATTCACGCATTCGGGACAATGCATCTGTCCATCGTAACGGGGATGGGGATAACAAGCGCCATCAAGATCGGTTCTTTGCCGTTCCTGCCTTTCGATTTGTTGAAGGCAGTCATGGCATTGATGATTATTGAGAGATTTAACCTTGTCCCTGACGCGCAAGGGAATCACGGCGGGTGATCCGATTATTTTTGTCTTGCCGTCTGGATATTCCGGATGAACTGGGCTGCAAGGGCGGCGATGCCGTCCATATCCCCGGAAGCCAGGAAACTTTTCTTGACCAGGCTGCTGCCCGCCGCCACCGCCTCAGCTCCGGCCTTGATGAAGTCGGCCGCATTATCAACGTCCACCCCGCCGGTGGGTATGATCTTTATCTGGGGTAGAGGACCGTGAATATCCTGGATATATCCCGGACCAACCGCCGTGGCGGGGAAAAGTTTCACAAAATCGGCGCCGGCTTCCCATGCGGTTAGGATTTCTGTTGGGCTGAACGCTCCAGGGACGACCACTTTGCTGTACCGCCTGCAAAGCTCGATGACCTTGACGTTCAGTGTCGGGGAGACGATGAAGTCCGCGCCTGAAAGGATAGCGGCGCGCGCGGTTTCCGGGTCAAGCACGGTTCCCACGCCGAGAGTCACCTCGTCGGACGGGAGCTTTGATATTGTCTTCTCCAGAACGCTGAGCGCGTTGGGAGTGGTCATGGTCAGTTCAATGGCTTTGCAGCCTCCCTTGTGCAGGGCGAGGGCGACGTCAACGAGTTGAGAAGAGTCCTTGGCGCGGATTACGGAGACCAGACCTGTGCCTGTGATGATGTCTTTCGGAAACTTTGGCATTTTTTTTATTATGGTCTCAAAGAAAAGAGGGACATTCAGTTTCTGAATGTCCCTCTCTATTTTTATGTCGAAGTCGGTTCGTCTAAGACGAACAGCCAAGGCGCGGTCAGCCCCCGCCCTGCCGGTACGACAGGCTCATCATGAGCCCCCCTCAAAACCTTGCTCGCTGGTTTTCTCAAAGGGGCCCTTCGTCCACTCGCCAATCGCGCTGGTGGCTCCGATCAGAACCACCATCACGATGATAAGGCACAGGGCATATTCCACCAGACCCTGACCTTTCTCCGTTTGTCTGGCAAGCTTTCTCATGACGCACCCGGACCACAGTTCCCGTCTTTGACTGTTACTTAGCCGCTGCGGAATCTCGATTCCGCCACCACCCGACTTCGACGTGGTGCGCTAAAGGAAATCCGCGCTTGGCCGTGTAGACAAAGCGCGGATTTCCATTCCGGCAGAACTACGACGGCAGGTTTTCAGAAACCGACGTCATCGTTCCGTTTGCCCTCTCACCGACCGCCCTCAGGGCAGCGATGACGACGATGGCGACCAGCGCCAGAATCAGGGCGTACTCAACCAGGCTTTGACCTTTGCTCTTCTTCATCTCTCGTCCTCCTTCAGAAACTTGACCTTGAAACCGGGTTTTACTCTACATTGAGAAAAACTGATAGAAGAAAGAGCAAACCCCGTGCCAGTGCGCCACATGGAATTCATAGAATGTCATATCACATTGATGGACAATGCCATGCAACGAATCATGACGTGATGAGACACAATCGCACATCTTTCAAACTGTCCGGTTTTGGAACGCAGAGGCCCCGCGCGGCTGTTTCCGTGGCTCATTTTGTTACACTTGGCATATGCCGGATTTGAGACACACGCGGCATCATAATGATAAAGGCGTAGCGGTTTATTGACTTGGCGGGCAAACCGGCAGTATAAGTACCCTGACAACACAATGGAACCTCGAATCGTTGCTCAAAGGCATCAGAAATCGAACTTGGGCATTGGAGGTAATTAAAAATGGCTGACATGCGCGTCCGATTCTGCGGGATGCTCCTGCGCTCCCCCATCATCGTCTCCTCGGCGGGCATCACCGAAACCGTGACGAGGATGCGCAAGTGTTATGAGAACGGGGCTGGCGCAGTCATCATGAAGTCCTACTTTGAGGAGGAAATCAGCCGTAAATCGCCCACCCCGCGCTTCCACATGATTAAACACGACGCAGGGAGCGACAAAACATTCTCCATGATGTCCTACGAGCAGGCAAGCGAATGGGACATTGACAGATACTCCGCGGAGGTTGCCGCGGCGAAGCTGGCTCTGCCCGATCTGAAGATATTCCCCTCGATAAACTGCATAACCGACGACGGCTGGGTGGAAGCCGCAAAAAAGGTCGCGACGGCTGGGGCCGACGGCATTGAAATGAACACCTCTTGCCCGCATGGAAGCATAACCTTCCGGGGCGGTCCGGTCGAGGAAGCCATCTTTCACGTTGTCCGCCTTGTGCGCGCTGCTGTGACGTGCCCCATCGTCGCCAAAATCAGCCCGATGCTCACCGCCCCCGGCGCAGTCGCCCGGGGGCTTGAGGAGATCGGAGTCCAGGGCGTGACGATCTTCAACCGGATGACCGGGCTTGACTTGGACATCGAGTCGGAGCGCCCCGTCCTGCACGGTGGATACGCCGGGCACGGCGGCCCTTGGGCCATACAGTACCCGCTTCGCTGGATCAGCCAGGTCCGGAAGGAAATCAGAATTGATATAGCCGGAAGCGGCGGCGTCACCTCGTGGGAAGACCTTGTCAAATATTTCCTCGTCGGAGCCAACGCAGTCCAGGTCTGCACCGCCATATACATGAACGGGTACGAGGTCATCAGGGACCTGCTGGAGGGACTGGATGCTTGGATGGATGAGAAGGGATATGCGAGCATTGACGACTTCCGGGGCAAGGCCGCCGGAAAGATAGTCGGGACGAACGATGTGGACAGGCGGAAGCTCTACCGCGCCGAGATTGCCGGCGTCTCGAAATACGCCCCGTGCAGGGCGACGTGTCCGGCGAGCGTGCCCGCGCAGGCATACATAAGGTTGACCGCGGAACGGCGTTTCAGCGAGGCGCTTGACATGGTCAGGTCCGCCAACCCGTTCCAGAGCGTTTGCGGCTACGTCTGTTACCATCCATGCGAAGATGCCTGCACCCGCGGCGCGATGGACGCCCCGGTCAACATCAGGGGGATAAAGCGCTTCCTGTGTTCCTGGGGCCGGAAGAACCGCCCCCTGATCGAGGAGGCGAGCAACACGTCGGCGGGGAAGACCGGAAAAAAGGTCGCCATAATCGGCGCCGGCCCGGCCGGACTGACGCTGGCGCACGATCTTCTGAGAAAAGGGCATAAGGCGACCGTCTTTGACCGTATGCCGCAGCCGGGCGGGATGCTTCGCTACGGAATCCCATCGTATCGCCTGCCCAGGGAGATACTGGACGAGGACATCGAATACGTCCGCGCGATGGGGGCGGACATCCGGTGCGGCGTGGCGTTCGGGCGGGAAGTGACGATCGAATCTCTGAAATCCGAAGGCTACGACGCCGTCGCAATCGCCGTCGGCAAGTGGCGCGGCGCGGCGCTGGGCATTCCGGGCGAGGAAGGCCCGGGCGTGGTCAACGCAATCGAGTACCTCCGCAGGGCGAACATGCGGGAGGCGATGAGCGCGTCCCGCAGAATAGTCGTCATCGGCGGGGGGGACACGGCGCTGGACGCCGCCCGGTGCGCGGTCAGGAACGGCGCATCGGAGGTCTATCTCCTGTATCGCCGCACGAAGGATGAAATGCCGGCGGACAAGGGCGAAGTTGTCGAAGCCGAAGAGGAGGGAGTCAGGATTCTATATCTCGTGACGCCGGTGGAGATCATGCGCGACGGCGGGCGATTGAGCGGAATCCGATGCACGGGGGGGTATCTTGACGCGAAGGGCGAAGACGGACGGAGAAAACCGAAACTCCTCCAGGAAGCGACATTTGAGCTTCCGGCTGACATGATCATCGCCGCAGTCAGCCAGTCCGTAGAGCCGGACACGGCGGGAAAGGCCGGCGTCATATGCGCGGGTGACGGCTCGATAACGGTTGATCCGATGACCGGCATGACCTCGGTCAGAGGCGTCTTCGCGGCGGGGGACGCTGCCGGGGAGCAGGCGTCAGTCATATCCGCCATCGGCCACGCCAGGCGGGTGGCGGCGTATCTGGACTACTACCTTGCGCATGGCGAATGCGCCTCGGCGGGACGTCTGCTACCCGAATGGGAGGAGGTTGACAAACGCCAGGTACTGTCGCGCCACACTGACGATCCCCTGAAATCGCGCGAGGAGGCTGCGAGACGCGCCTCCGATACCAGACGGCGTGATTTCGGAATGATCGAGGAAGACATGGACGAGGAAGCTGCGGTCCGGGAGGCGGAGCGCTGCCTGGCGTGCGGGTGCGGGGTCGGGTGCGGGCTTTGCAGCCGCGTCTGCATCTATGACGCGGTGATCCGCGAGGGGGCGGAATACAGGATTGATCCGGAGAAGTGCGACGGCTGCGGGTGGTGCTGCGCGCGGTGCAGAACCGGCGCAATCAGCATGGTCAGGACGTCCTGAGCGCCGGGCCTGATTTTCGCGCTTATCACGAAAACAGGGAGATTCAGGCGGGGAGAACAGGGGCAAGCATCCCTGTGAAAGGAGAGCTTGACACCCGCCGCGAAGCGGAACATTATCACCCAAAGCGACGACTCCCCGTCCGCAGTCTGCCGCGATTGTTCTCCGACTTTACAATCCGTCTTCAACCGGATCAAAGGAGGCCTGCATGAGTATGCTCAAACAGGACCTGATTACACTGAGGTCATTAGCCGAACGTTACAGCGAGATAGCCCATCTGGACGCGCAGAAGGAGCGCATCGAACGCTACTATCAGACCAACAACCTGAAGCAGGTCCGCCCGGTCGTATTGATATCGGAAATCCCGTGGGGCGAGATCAGGGATGACTCATTGAAGAATACGTGCGCCGGCGAGTTCGGCTGGATCGAAACCCACATCAGGCAGACTCTGTATCAGTGGGAGCATTTCCAGGTTGACCTATTGGTTCCCCCCGCCTTACGCGTCGGAAAAAAGATTCGCTCCACCGGCATCGGCGTTCAGGTGGACGAAATACAGATCAAGGGCGACACGGGCGCGTATATCGCCGCTCATCAATACAAAGACGTGCTGAAGACTGACGAGGACCTGGCGAAGCTGCGGATTCCAGAACTTTCTTATGATAAGGAGGGAACTGAAAGAGCCGTGGCGATGGCAGGCGAGGTCTTCGACGGACTAATGCCCGTTGAGCTTGGCGGCACAGCGCTGCATTACAGCATCTGGGACCAGATTTCCGTGTTCAGGGGCGTGGATAACCTGCTGACCGATCTTGCCTTGCGCCCCGACTTCATGCATCGAACGGCGCAGCGATTCCTGGATATCGCGCAGGCAACATTCAGGCAACTGGAGGCGCTCGATGCCCTTGATTCGAATGTGACGCTTCTGCACTGCACCGTCGGCCTGTCCAGAGATCTGCCCGCCGCCGATTTCTCCGGGAAGGCAAGGGCCAGGGACGTCTGGGGGCGGTGCGCGGCGCAGATTTTCGGCGCGGTTTCCCCCGCCATGCACGATGAATTCGATCTGGCATACAACGAGAAACTCTTTGGGCAGTGCGGCCTGCTCTATTACGGATGTTGCGAGCCGATGGACGCGAAGATTGACCTCTTGCGCAAGCGATTCAAAAACCTAAGAAAAATCTCCATAACGCCCTGGGCGAATCCAGAACGCGCGGCGGAACAGATGGGCGGGGACTTCGTGATGGCCGCGAAGCCCAATCCCGCCTTTGTAGGCTTGCCGACCTTCGATCCCGCGCCGGTTGAGCGGGAGATTGCCGGTTATATCGAGGCATGCATGCGTCACGGCACGCCGTGCGAGTTCGTCCTGAAGGACATCAGCACCATCGCAAACAGGCCTGAAAACCTGGCTCAGTGGGCGGACACGGCGCAAAGAGTGATCAATCGCTACTATTGATCCCCCCCGGAAAATGCCTCATTAAGCCTCGCCCCGAACGCGCATTACGGCATTGGCGCCTATATATAATGGTACATCTCGCCGGCTCATATTTGCTGTGAGCGGCAACCTGTGCTAATCTCATGTCGCCAGATCATGGACCAGTCTGTTCCCCTCCTTGCCGACGATCACAATCGCGCCCATCTTCCTGAGCGTGTAGGCGATGCGCCGCGCGCGATATTCGGGGATGCCCAGAAGCGACGATAGATTTGCGCTGGTGAAGGGGCGTGGCATGTCATCCGGCAGGCAGCGCAGATAATCCCCGCGATTGCCGAAAACCGCGCTCCCCTGAACCTCAAGCAATCGCCGGTCAACGATGCTGATCCCTCTGCGGCGCCAACTTCCCGCCCCATCGTCGCAGCGGACTTCCTCCACGACGATCAGCAGGGCTTCGAGCGAAAAATTCGCGCAGTTGGCCATGTCCGGCATCCGCATCATTTCGTTGAAAACATCCAGAACGCTCCCGCATTTCGGGGACTTGCGCCTGCGCAGAACCGTTTGACGATCGCCGGAGAGCGTCACGATCCACTTGACCGCCGGAATGGGGTAGACGACGCGGACCTTGCGGCGCGCGCAGAGGCGGCGGACCTTGTCGCGGATGGACGCGAAGTTGCCGGTCTGAACCTCCACGAGCAGATCGCCCCGGATAAGGTCAATGACGCAGCCGTCAACGACGCCTTCCAGCGCGTCGCCGGGACGGGCGTACCATTGCTTGATCGCCGCGTGGAGGGCGCTCTCGTTGAGCGAGCCGATAAGAGGCGGTTTCCTGTCCGGGGCGGTTGAGACCATGATTCGCCGGAAGGCGTCGAACCTTATGGCCGATGCCGGTAATGGGTCGCCGGCAGGCGCAAATTGTAGCGCAGGCGTCTCGTCTGCTCCCTCTCTCTGCAGCCGGGACGTCTGCGCTGCAACAAACTGATGACGCGCAAGATGCCAAACGGTTGACAGCGCAGCCGCATTATAACAATATGATGTCATGCGGGCCGTGTTGTAAATGCTGGGCGGGCGCTTGGCGCCCACGCGGAATGATTCCCGCATCCCAGGAGCGGTCTTTATTGCCGCTCCCTTTGGCGCGCGCGCTTCCCGCCGCGCGCGATGCCCCGCCGAAAAGACCGAACCGCTCCGGAATGGAGGACGAATGAACAACGATAAGATCAACCCCTCGCCAGTCACCCGAAGACGCTTCCTGAAATCCGCCGGCGCGGCAATAGGCTTCCCTTATGTCGTTTCGGCCTCCGCCCTTGCCGCCGGGCCGACCGCGCCGGGCAACCGCCTGAACGCCGCCTGCATCGGCGTCCAGAACATGGGCACGACCAATCTGATGACGCTCCTGGGCAATCCTGAGGTCAGGGTCGTCGCCGTCTGCGACGTGGACAAGGCCGTGCGGGACAAGGCAAAGGCAAAGGTTGACGCGAAGTATTCGCTCTTCAACCCCGGCGGATCGAAGGCGTGCGACACCTACAACGATTTCCGCGAGGTCCTTGCGCGGAGCGACGTTGACTTCATCATGTGCGCTACGCCGGACCACTGGCACGCGCTGGTCGGCATCGCCGCCGCCAAGGCGGGCAAGGACATGTACATCGAGAAGCCGCTGACGCTGACGATCAACGAGGGGCGCGTCCTGCGCGATACGTGCCGGCGCTACGGGCGCATCTGCCAGACGGGCAGCCAGCAGCGTTCCTCGATCCATTTCCGCCGCGCCTGCGAGCTTGCGCTGAACGGGCGCATCGGCAAGGTTCACACGATCAAGGTCGGATTGCCGGGGGGCAGCACTTGCCCGCCGCAGCCTGAAATGCCGGTTCCGCCGGGCTTCGATTATGACATGTGGCTGGGGCAGGCCCCGTGGGCGCCTTACACGGAAAAAAGATGCCACTATAACTTCCGCTTCATCCTGGACTACTCCGGCGGGCAGATCACGAACTGGGGCGCGCACCACATTGACATCGGCCAGTGGGGCAACGGAACGAGCCTGACCGGTCCGGTGGAGGTTGACGGGCGGGGCGTGTTCCCGAAGGATGGACTCTGGAACGTCGTTCAGGATTTCCGGTTCGAGTGCCTTTACGCCAACGGCGTCCGGATGATCGTGTCCAACAAGGAGCGCGGGGGGACGCTGTTCGAGGGTTCCGAGGGATGGATATTCGTCAGCCGGGAGGAGTTGTCCGCCAAGCCGGAGGGAATTCTCAGGTCAAGGTTGCGCCCGGAGGAAATCCACCTTTACGAGAGCAACAGCCACTGGGACAACTTCCTGGAGAGCGTTCGGACGCGGCGTCAGCCGATCTGCGAGGTCGAGGTTGGGCACAGGTCGGCGACGGTGTGCCACCTGGGCAATATTTCAATGCGGCTGGGGCGGAAGGTGAAATGGAATCCGGACGAGGAGCGATTCGTGAACGATCCGGAGGCCGACAAGATGCTTTATCGTCCGATGCGCGAACCGTGGAGCCTGTAGACGGCGATATTGTAAATAGAAAGCGCCCCTCCGTTTTCCGGATGGGGCGCCCGTCGTTCAACGCCCGTTGAGGAAGGAGCGATCCTGAGCCGTTCCGTGCGGTTCAAGGCCGGGCGAAGACGATTCACGGCCCGGAGGTTCTGCGGTGAACCCTCACGCCGTTCTGCCAAATCGTACGCGCCTGTCAAGAAGTCGCGCAAGTTCAGCTCGGAATCCAAACTGTGTTCCGATTGGCAGGGGCGCTCTCCGGCAGACGGTCAATCGCGTCAGCAAGCAACTACCTTGACCTTCGGCATCCGCCGCGCATATCATTGCCCGCAATGGCGAGCGTCATTGGTCTACGTGCATGAGTTTGGAAAGAGAGCGACACTGATGAGCCATGCTGAGAACGAGCCGGCGGCGGGTGGAAAGCTTGTCCGAGGTCTCCCCATGTTCACGGCGCAGGACGCTGAAGCCCTCGCCGCTGAGAAGGCGCATCTGGCTGAGCTTGCCGGCAAACCATTCCTGGAGCGCTGCAAGGGGTACTACGCCAAGACCGGTCCCGGCTGGCTGCAGAGCGCGCTAACGCTGGGCGCCGGCAGCGCGTCTTCATCCCTCATCATCGGCGCCTTTTATCAGTATGATCTGCTATGGCTTCAACCAATGGCCATGCTTTTGGGCATCATCATGATGATGGCCCTATCCTATCAGACCCTGTCAACGCAGGCCCGTCCGTTCGATGCGATGAGGAGGTACGCCCATCCCGCGATAGCGTGGTCATGGGCGATTGCGACGCTGGTCGCCACGGTCATTTGGCATTTGCCGCAGTATGCTCTGGCCGGCGGGATGAGCGCGGATATCATAACTGCGACAACTGGTTGGGACCCGAGCGGCGGCGCGCGCACCGCCCTGCTTATTGCGATCGGGTTGATTATCCTGACAATTTCAACGATAATCACCTGGAATTACAGCGCGGGTTGGAAAGGCGTGAGGATATACGAGCGCGCGCTGAAGCTCATGGTGTGGGTGATTATTGTGTCATTCACCATCGTCATCATCCGAAGCGCGATGCTGGGCAAGGTTGAGTGGGGAAAGGTGTTGAAGGGTTTTCTCCCTTTGAAGATTCCCACGGACGCGAAGGGCATAGAGACTGTCATGGGCGCATTCGGGGCGGCGATCGGGATCAACATGACGTTCCTTTTCCCATACACTTTGCTGGCTCGCGGATGGGGGAGGGAACATCGCGGGCTGTCCCGCTTCGATCTTATGACGGGCATGCTGCTGCCATTCTCCATGGCGACGTCGCTGATGATCATCGCGGCTGGATGCACGCTTTACGGCAATGTCGAGGGGAAGCTCAGCACGATCCAGGCCGCGCAGATGATGGCGCAGGCCGGCGTTGGCGTTTTCTTCGGACGGATCATCTTCGGCCTGGGCTTGATAGGCATGGCGCTCAGTTCAATAACGCTGCACATGCTTGTAAGCGGTTTCGCGTTTTGCGAGATGTTCGGGATTGAGCCGAAGGGCTGGAAGTACAAGCTCGCCTGCATGATTCCCGCGCCGGCGTTCCTGGGCGTTGTGCTCTGGAAATACATGGGGTTCTGGATCGGCGTCAGGACATCGGCAGTCTGCGGGATACTGCTGCCGATCGCTTATATCGGTTTCTTTATCCTGAACAACAGGAAGGATTACCTGGGCGAGGACACGCCCAAGGGCGGCCTGAGGCTTGTCTGGAACATCGGAATGCTGGCAGCCATCGGCGCGACCGTCGCATTCGTGATTCACTTTTTGGCGAACAATTACGATAAGATTCTCGCCTTGAAATAAAAACAGACATAGCTGCGAACGCCAGTCGAAATATTCCGGTTTTGGGGAGAGACGCCCGTCATGCCGGCTTGTTTTTGCCAGGCTGGGATTCCTTGACGATTGAGGGTATGACCTTCCATCCCAGCTTGCGGCAGGCTTCCAGACGCAACTGCCCCGCTATGATATCGTAGCTCTCGGAGCCTTGTTCCTTCACGACCAGGATAGGTTGAAGCAGTCCGTTGGCGGCGATGCTCTGGGCCAGTTGCTCGATGTCCTGCGGCTCCGCGTCAACCGGGCCGCAGCGTATGGCCGAGATCGGCACGTCGCGGATCTGGTCGGCGTCCTTGGCCTTCGCGACATCGGCCTCCTTCCTGTCCAGCCCCGCGCGGTATGAGTAGACGAACGGGATGGCCATGTCCACCGTCGGGGTTCTCTGCACCTCCTCGAAGATGCGCCGGTTGATCTTGTAGGCGATCTCGGCGCGGTCCTGAACGGCGGTCTGATATCGCAGGCGCAGGAAGACGCCATAGTCGTACGTGTCGGAGCGAATATATGGCTGGACGCCGGTCGCGGCGATGATGTCCTTTGTCACATCGTTCGCGGCGCTCAGGAGTATGTTCTCTGCCGTCTGCCAGTCGGAGTCGAAGGTGATGCGGATCACCACCTCGTCAAGCATGTAGGGCGCTTCCTGCGTGACTGTGTAGTTGATGACCACCTGGCTGAAGAGCATCGGGTTTGGGACGAGGATGAAGCGCCCGACGGCCTCCTCGCTGCCGATCGTTCCGCCGACCTGGTCAAGCATCGTGTACATCGGGCCGATGTCCTTCACGTCGCCGGTAAGTCCGAGGTTGGGGAACTGGATGCGGTCGCCGGGGCGGAACGGGCGCTTGAGGGAGACAAGTATCCAGGCGGCCAGTCCGCTGACGGGCGCCTGCAGCGACCAGCCGAGGAGCATGCCGCCGAATGCTCCGAAGAATGCACCGAAGGCTGTCAGCTTCCCGAAGGCGTAGGCCACGCCCATCATGGCCGCAAAGGCGACGACCATTGCGTAGATGCGCCCCAGCATGACGCCCTCGGCCAGTGGGCGCTTGCGCCGCGCAAGATAAAGAACTGTGGCGATCTTCAGCAGGTCGCCCGCGGCGAGGATGATGGCGACAACCCCGACGACTCCCGGCGCAGTCTGGCCTGATGGCAGTCTGGCCAGGTCGGGCAAAGCGCTGTTGGCGATAAAGGCGCCTGTGGCAATGGCCGCCCAGACGAAGAACATGATCTTCGCCTTGGACATGAACTGGTCCGGTTTTGACTTGACTGTCATGGGATGTCGCTGACGGTTATGGAAATGAAAAGCTGCGGCGCGTCGGGTTTTCCTTCCAGTAGGAAATGATGTCCCGACGGCGGGCGGGTGTCAAGCCCGGAATTGACACGCATCGTCCGGTGGAGCATCATGCTGGCGCATGAATAATCCGGAGTCGCTGTCTGCTCAAGATGAAAGGATGGACGGGATGAGAAAGGCGATGCTTCTGACAATTCTCATGCTCATGGCAGCGCGTATCGTCGCGGATGGCGGCCCGAACGAGGCGAAGCCCTACCCGCGAATCAGCGAGGAGGCGTTCAAGGCGCGGTTGCCTTTCTTCGATTACGACAAGGGGATACCTCTTGAGGGAAGGGTTGTCCGGGATTGGCGCAGGGATGACGAGCTTCGCCAGAAATTCGTCTTCCGCGGAGCCCAGGGATTCCTGGTTCCGGGATACATTGAATTTCCGAACAAGGCATCAAGGCCCTGCCCCCTCGTCCTGCTGCTGCACGGATGGTCCGGATCGAAGGAAATGTGGTTCGACGGACGCGAGAATCACGGCAACGAAATGCGTGACGCGCTGTTGGGCGCGGGCTTCGCCGTCATGGGGCTGGACGCGGCCACCCACGGCGAGCGCGCAAATGAGATTGATTATCAGCACGTCAATCCATTCGACGACCCGAAGGCCCCGACACGGCGGAATTACTTCACAATATCCGAAATTGTGGTTCAGACCGTGAAGGATTACCGCCGCTCGCTGGACTACATGGCCGAGCGGGGGGACGTTGACATGGGGCGGATCGGGCTTGTCGGTTACAGCATGGGGGGCATGGACGCCTTTTACCTGCTGCCCGTCGAGCCTCGCATCAAGACGGCGGTGGCGTGCGTTCCGCCGCTGTATTCGGGGGGATACGGCCCGGTTTCTCCGATTGATTACACGTGGGGCGCGCGGGGAAAATCGCTGCTTATGCTGATGGGGTTGAAGGATGAAATGTATGACGCCGGGAAAGTCAACGCTTCATACGCGCAATACATCGAGAGCAAGGAATCGAAGATAATCTGGTACGACAGGGGGCATGACCTGAAGTCGGATTACGTTCCGGACGCTCTGGAATGGATTAAGACAAAACTGTAGCCGAAGTCGCGCCGGAACGGGTTTTCAGGCGTTCGATCCGCCACATTCCGCTCCCGGCGGAACTTTGGTCCGGAAGGCGATTATCGCCTCAACCAGCATCCATGCCGCAAGCCCAAGCAGGAGGAGCGCCACCCAGGTTGTAGGCTTTGACAGGCCGCCTGCGACGGTGAAACCGCTTATTGCCCACGTCGCAAGCGCCCATGTGCTCATAATATACATGATCGCCGTGGGAAGCCCCAGCGCCGGCCATATCCATTTTCCCCGGTTGCTGCGGAACAGCCATACAGTCACCGTCATCAGCGCGAGAGCGGCCAGCAACTGGTTGCTTGCTCCGAAAAGGTCCCAGAAAGTCTTCCATGCCGGTATCTCCACGCCGGTTTTGGCGTCAACCGCTGTCCTTGCGACGAAGAGCATGGGCGCGCCGGACATGACGGCTCCGGCGAAGACCTTGCCCCCCTTCGAGCGCCACCCGGTCAGTTCCTCGATGATATAGCGGCCCAGCCTGGTGGACACGTCCAGCGTGTCATAGACGAAGGTCGTGAAGGCAAGCATGCCGAACGTGATGCCGACCTCCTGCGGTATGCCTGCGCGGGACAGGAACCTTCCGATGCCATTGGCATAGATGAAGTTCGGGGACTTCTTGGTCAGAGGATTGTCGGGGGCCAGCATCATCAGGAAACAGAGCGAGACAACCGCGACAAGCCCCTCAAGCAGCATCGCGCCGTAGCCGGTTGCGAGGGTCTGCCGCTCGTTCTTGATCTGCTTGCTGGTGGTTCCGGAGGAAACCAGCGCGTGGAAGCCGGAGCACGCGCCACAGGCGATCGTGATGAAGAGGATCGGAGCCAGTGTTCCGCGCGGTGAATCCCAGGCCTTGAACGCCGGAAAGCGTATCTGCTCCCCGCCGAAGAGCAGACCCAGCCCTCCCGCCGCAAGGACGACGTAAAGGAAATACCCCCCGAGATGGCCTCGCGGCTGAAGCAGCGCCCACATGGGGACCAAGGATGCAACGAGGCAGTAAGCCAGAAGGATTGCGTCCCAGATTTTCCGGGCGTTGGAGGGCGACACGTTCAGGATTTCGTCGAGATTGAAGGGCATTTTCGGGCCGGCCCATATGGCCACGCCGATCAGAGGGAGGAAGATGATCGTGGCCCACTTCAACGGCAGCTTTGCATAGCGCATCAGCAGGCCCATCGCAATGGGAAGCACAAGGTAAAAAAGCGAGGAGGTCGCAATCGCCCCGCCGGGAACCTTGCGCCCGTTCTCAAGGTCGGTAGCATAGACGAAGGCAGAAGCGGTGATGTCAGTGAAGACGACAATGACGTAGACGAGAGCTATCCAGATGAAGAACAGGAAGAGGAGGAATGCGCGACGGCTCATGTGACGCCGGGCTACTTCCGTTATCGAGCATGCGTTATGGCGCACCGAGGCGATAAGAACGCTGAAGTCATGCGTTCCGCCGATGAAGACGCACCCGATCAGTATCCACGCCAGCGCCGGGAGCCATCCGAACAGAAGACCGGCCAGTATGGGGCCGACGATCGGGCCGGCGGCGGCAATCGCGGAGAAGTGTTGCCCCATCAGGAACTTCGTCTCAATGGGAACGTAATCCTGCCCGTCATTCTTCTCAACTGCCGGAGTGATTGCGTTCGGATCGAGCTTGAACAGGCGCGCCAGCAGACGCCCGTAAGTCGCATAGGCAACTGTAATTACGATTGTGGAGATTACGGCAATGGCAAGCAGGCCCATGTCGGCATGTCCTTCAACGCCGCCGTTCCGCCGCCGTCGGAACGGCGCTGCCGTCCCGGCAATGATTCCGATCAACGAACCGGGCGCGGCGCGACCGGGGGCGGATGTTGGGACGCGACGCCGCGCAGCAGAGCGACGCAGGCGATTGTCCGCCCAGGGGTGAACCATGTCAAACCAATTTCGTTGATATCGTCCTGCCAGTCGGATATACTTGTCCTATAGACGGGGTGGGTTGCCGGAAAGGATTTGGGCTGACTGTTAGCGGCAGAGCCGGCTTAAAAAGATGTTTTCGCTATTGGCAAGGAAGTCATCGCCCGTCTGGGGTCGAGTTGACCGCAGACGCAATGGAATTGTTTGCCTGGCAGGCGTCCTCACGGTCCTCTGGGGTTACGGGACCCAGTGGAGGGTCATGGACCTTCTGCTGACGGAGCTTGGTCTGAGCGCGGCGGAATTCGCCTCGGTTATCGCATTGTTCGCGCTTGCTATATTCGGCCAGTTCGCGGCGTCGCTCTGGACGGAGCGCTTCGGTTATCGCCGGATAATGGGCGTCTGCTGGACCGCGTCCCACGTGATCCTGATCCCGCTTCTTTTCCTGCCGTCGGCTTATTTCCAGGGGCGCGCAGCCCTGCTTGAAATCCTGCTGCTGGCTGCGGCTGCCGGCAAATTGCTTCAAATGGCCGGAACGTCCGGGCTGCGTCGCGTGATTGACAGCCGGCTGCCCGCCGTGCGACGCGACAAGGCCCACGCGTCCGCCCGTCGGATGTACTCCGTCGCCGGAGTCCTCTGCCTGCTGGTTCTTGCGGCTGTCTTCTCATTTTGCGAAGGTTGGCGGCATCCCCTCCGCACCTTGCGCGTGGTCCTGGTCGTCAGCCTCATCGCCGCGCTGATTCGCGATCTTTTCGTGTCGGGAATGCCGGAGCCTCATTGCGCCGGGCAGACCGTCAGGATCGTCTGGAGGCGGGTCGTCGTCGTGTTCCTGAGCAATGACCGCCTGATGCAGCTTTTCGGACTCTGCATCCTGATGAGGATGGCCATTGCGGGCACGGAGCCTTTCACCGTGTTCTTCATGCGCCGGGCGCTCGGCGCGTCCCCGGCGCTTGTCATGCTTGCGGCCGCCGCAATGGTCGCGGCTGCGGCGCTCTCGTCCCCGGCGTGGACGCGCATGGTCTCCGCCGCGGGCGGCAATTTCGCCCTCGGCTTCAGTCTGGCGATCATGGGGGTCTCGCTGGCCCTCTGGATGCCCGTTGTGCCTTCAACTGCTGTCGGCGCGGCGACGGCTGTGATCATACACATCCTGCAGGGCATCTCCTTCGCGGGCATGGCTGTCTGCGTGTCGGACCGGTTCTCCGCCGCGATGGGCGGAAAATGTTCTCCCGTGATCATGGCCCTTTTCCGGGGCGCGGACGCCGTCGTTTTCGCCATAGTCGTGTGCCTCTGCGGCGTGGTAATTGACATGCTTTCCGGGACCGGGCCTTTCGCCTTCGGCCCTCTCAGTCTGGACGTTTATCGCGGAATCTTCGCGGTCTCGGGGCTGCTGTTTCTGGTGATGGCGCTGCTCTGTCTGAGGTTTCCTTCGGGGCGATCCGCCGCGCCCGTCGCCCCGCTGAACGGGGCATTCCTGCCACTTCGCCCGGCTGTTGAGCTTGATGAGGCCCTCCCACCCCTGGCCGCCGATCACAGGTTGACCTATCTGGAGCAGACCAGCGAATTCGGCAGCCGCCTGACGACGGAGGAGCTTATCGCGGCGCTGGGCGATCCGAGCTTTGACGTGCGGCAGGACGCCGCCGTGGCGCTGGGCCGGCGGCGGGCGGTCGAGTCCGTCCCCCGCCTTGCAGGGATGCTCAAGTCCGCGGGCCACGGCATCGAGCATCAGATAATCTGGGCGCTGGGGGAGATCGGGGACTGGAACGCCGTCCCGGCGCTTATGCGCGCCCTTCGGCGGGAGGACCCGCGCATGAGAGGGCTGGCCGTGCGCGCGCTTGGCAAGATCGGCAACCACGCCGCTGCCCGGCGACTGCTGAAACTCCTGGAAAAGGACCCGGACGACTTCGTGCGGCTCAGCGCTGCCACAGCCCTGAGCCGCATGCAGATCGAGGCCGCCGTCTGGCCGCTGCTGACCCTCCTTGAGAACTCTCAGGTCTCCGTCAATCGCCGCGAATACGCCGTCGCAATCGGCAACATCCTCAGCCGTCCGGACGAACCGTTCTACCCCTGGTGGAGCGGGCGGCGACTGGACTTCGACAGCGACTTCCCAGCCCTTGTCCAGAACCTGCAGAATGAGCTTGGCATCATCCAGCCGGAGCTTGAGCGGCTTCTGGAAATCATCTCAAACGCGTATCAGGAGCGGGATTTCTTCGGGGCGCTGAACTATCTCAGGGAAAAGTGGGCGGACTTCGGCTGTGAGAGGCCGGAGGACATCAGAAGCCTTGTCCTGGCGTCGCTGCTGGACCCGAACCGCAAACCCGCCGCCGATCCGCAGGAGGAGGCGATGCTGGCGATGTACCTGTTCTGCGAGCTTATGAAGACCCCCCACGCCCCCCTGGAAAGCGCGCAATAGCTTTGTATTTTCCCGTGAGGGGAACCCGTCTCGAATCCATCCGCAAGCGGAAGCGCCTCGTATCGGTTATAATCGGCACGGTTAAATCATGGCGGTCGAATGAGATCCAATAGGAGGCGTGAAAGATGCTCTGCCCCTCCTGCGGCGTTGAATATCCGGCGGTTCAGGGCGGGAAGTGTCCGCGCTGCGGCGCAGACGCTCCCGCCGACGCCCCGGACAGGCCGGGACTGCCGTGGCAGCAGTTGCACAAGTATGGCTTCATCCTGGGATTCGTTGAAAATTTGACACTGGTTCTGTTTTCCCCACGAGTTGCCTTTCGACGGATGAGACTCCAACCGGGTTATCTGAATTCGCTCTGTTTTCTTGCGATTGCGTTCTGCCTTGCAGGTCTGCCCCCTTTGCTGGGGACCTTAAAAGACTTCGGCAAATATGGAGCAATCAACGGATATGTTTTCAATTTCCCGGGGAAAGCCGCATATGTGGCGCTCGTGACAGTATCACACATACTGAACGCGCCGTTCGAGGCTCTGTGTTACAGTTTTCTCATCTACTCCCTGACTGCCTTTTCTGGGCGGAAGACGCGCTACAGCGTATGTTTCGCAACATATGCGCACACATTCGGGGCTTCGCTCATGTGGCGGTCGCCGGGTGAGTTTTTCTTCATCGTCAATCGGGGACGAATATTCTCGCTAAGCACGCGGGTTTACTGGATATGGGTTGACTACGCGGATGTTGTTCTCTTGTCCGGTTACGCGGTTCGGATATACACGGTATTCTTGCTTTACTTCGCATTTGGCCATTTATTCGGCATGAGCCGCAGAGACTCCCTTATCGCAGGCATCCTGTATGCAATCCCGGCAATTGGAACCTTCTGGTTGGAAGCGCAAATATGGCAATTGTGCAACTTGGAATTGGAGCCGAATACGTTGTGGGACAAGTTTGCCTTTGATTACGGATTGCGCCTGATCCTCAATCTGTGGGCTGCGACGGTCGCTTTCTCTATTCTCGCTACCAAGTATTTCCTACAGAATCGGTCTTCGAGGTATTCCCGTCTTAAGGAGCATGAAGACGCATGATCTGCCCTTCCTGCGGCGTTGAATATCCGGCGGTTCAGGGCGGGAAGTGTCCGCGCTGCGGCGCGGACGCGCCCGACGGCGCCCCGGACAGACCGGGACTGCCGTGGCAGCAGTGGCGCGAGTACGGATTCCTGATCGGCTTTATCCAGACCGTCCTTGTCATTGTATTCTCTCCCCGCCGCGCCTTCGCCTCCATGAAGGATAGGCCGAATAACCTTAATTCCCTCGGCTTCCGGTTTCTGTTTGCCTTCGCAAGCGCCTCTGCAAGCATTGCGGTAATGATATGGACGGTAGAGTTAAGAAGTAACCCTTTCTCTTATGAAATCAACCTGCCCTTATTCTCGATTATCCGAATGATAGCGTGGACGGGAGGCGCAATGCTCAATGTCATTTCCGGGGCATTTTTCATCCATGTCCTATGCAATCTTCTGCGTTCTGCCAGGCCATATCGAAACAGCGTTGCAATAATGGCTTTCACAACAGGCGTTACATCCGTCATTGGAGCAATGCTGGGACATGCCATGCACCTGACGGATCTCATGGCAACCGGATTGAGCATTAACGCTTCGTTCCTGACGTGGCCTTCTTATGGCCTCCCGTGGGCGATGAGCATATACGGCGCATTTCTGATCGCCATTGCCTGCAGGCAGGTTCACGGGATGGGCTGGAACCGGGCCATCGCGGTAGCGCTTGCTTATTCAATTACTCAACTTGCGACTGGATACGCCTGGCGCGAATATATGAGCGCCCTGCCTTATCCGCCAAAGGCCCCGTTCGCCACGCATTACCAGTTGATTCTGAATCTGACGCGTCTGGCTATAATTTACGGAGGCATGTTCGCGGCGGGCGGACTGCTCCTGGTCGGGCAAAGGCTCTATCGCAAGTTGTCACAGAAACTGTCGTATCCGCTTCAGAGGAAAGATTAATGATCTGTCCCTCCTGCGGCGTTGAATATCCGGCGGGCCGGCAGGATGGCGACATGGTTTTTCTGAACGTGATGTTGAGTGAGCGGACAAAGTCCGGTCCTACCGCGAATACGTTTCGAATCCGTCGTATCGCTCCCTGAGCTTCCGGTCAAGCTCCGCCCCCTCGCCCTTGATACCGGGCTTTGAGAGCGTCCACATTATGTCAGCCGTCAGCGGCAGCGCCTCCCAGTGGTCGTCCCACGTGGTCAGGAAGATAGCCAGGCATTTTTCCGATTTCGCGCGGAATCGCTCCACTGCGCGGCCCCACGCCGCCGCGTTCTTGAAGTCGTACCACGGCGCGCCCGTCACGTCGAACCCCTCCTCCGCCAGCGAGGCCAGATCGCGGTAAAGAAGGTCTATGTCCGTCTCCGTGTAACGCCACGGGCACATGACGATGTCCCTCGGCATGTCCTTCACGGCGTCCTTGAGCAGGCACTTCTCCTCGGAGTACCACGCAACGCGCACCGCGCCCTCCTCGTTCACGCGGAAGGCGTCCGCCCAGATCATGACGCGGCAGCCCGGATCGGCCTCCTTCACGTATTGATACATTTTATTAATGTCCTCGACGTAAAGCTCGTGCGCCTCCATCCCGCGACTGCGGCAGCGGGAATCGCGGTTCATGACGCGCGGCTCGTCGTGCCCGATGTGGATGTACCGGGGCTTGAAGACCTTAATCGTGTCCGCCAGCGCCTTTTTCATTATCGCCTGTGTGCGCGGCTCCGACGGACAGTAGGTGATGTCCCCCGGCTCCGCCCATTCGTAGCTGACCAGTATCTCCTGCCCCGGCGCAATCGCGCCGTCCTTCTTCCGGATCAGCCGCCACGGCTTGAGATCGTCGGGATACGGATACCTGAGTTCCCCGGCCTCGACCTCGTAATCCGCCCCGCGCTGGTAGGTCGTCTTTTTATCCATGCTCGTGACAACGATGGGCTGATCCGGCGTCTCCACGACGTTGACCATCGGAAGCTCCCGCGCGCTCTTGATCGTCACGTTGTCAAACCACGCCGTCCCCGTTCCTTCCTGTATGCGCAGGTAAATGACGATCTCCCGCGACGGCCCGGTGTTGAACTTCAGGCTCCGCCGCTCCCACACCGTCGTGCCGGTGACATGGGGGTAATGGATGAATTCCCTTTTGCGGTCAAGCGTAGGTACGCCGTAGACCTCGAAGTAGGCGTAGAGGTTCTTTCCCAGCTCGGTCTTCATGTCCACCTGAAGCTCGTAGCACGTGTCCGGCTCGCACTTGATCCTCTGCGAAACGCGGCTGACGCCGGGCATGTCGCGCTTGATCTTCAGGCATCTCCCCCCCCTCTCCGAAACCTCGGAGAAAATGGTCGTCCCGACGTCCTCCTGCTCCCATCCGACTATCTGGTTCCCCTCTGCCTGGTCCAGCCCGGCGTTGAGGACCGTCAGGTCCTTCGTCTCGCGGTAGAAAGGCTCCGCCGCGTCGTCCTTGCCGAACTGGAAATGGCGGTCCCCGATCGGAACGGCCTCGACACAGAGCGGATCAATCGGCAGGACATATTGCGCCCAGCCGAAGCTCTGAAGCTCCGGGATCGGCTCTATGCCCATGTCCTCGCAATACTTGAAGACCTCCTGAAGTCCCTTCCGCGCCTCCGGGTTGTCCAGTTGGTAGAACTCAGCGTTCTCGAACACGATCATGTTGAGCTTGTAGTGAACGCAGAGGCGCACGATGCTCCGGATGCGGTCGTCAAGGCGATTCCCGCCCGCGCAATAGGTCGGGCGAATGGCCATGTCCGGAAAGTCGCGGATTTCCGTCGCCGGAACCTCCGGCCCCTTACGGACAAGCTGGATCAGCGTCTCGACGCCGTAGACGGTTCCCCTGACGTCCTTGCCGACGACGAAGGCGCTCAGGCCGGACGCGCGGATAAGATAACCCTCCGCCGGCAGCTTCGCGGCCTGCTCGATCAAGTCCTTCGGAACCGCGTCCCTGAATTGGCCCTTGCCGAGGTCCTCAAGGCAACCGACGACGATCTCCGCCGGAGCCGTCGCGACCTGCTGCCGGTTTGCGACCTTGCCGACCGCCAGCTTCAATCGCTCGACGGCCAGTTGGACGGGCTTCCTGACGCCCGACGCGACCTTGAACGATGCCCCTCTCGAAAGATCGAGGGGCTTCGCGCCGCTCAGGAGTTTCGCCTCCTGCGGCTGCGGGCAAAGCATCGGCATGTCATCAGCCGCCGCGTTTGCCGCGACTCCGGCGATTGCCGCCGCCCCGAATACCAAAGCCCACGACACGCTCATCATTGCGCTCCTCATCATTCGCCCCTTTCCTTCGGACTGCCGCAGCCGCGCGCTTGAAAAGCGCGACGCAGCCATGTAGTTGCTGGAGTCTGCTCCAGCGCGTTTCGCTTACTCAGTCAATCGCCGCATCGCTTAGCGCCGGGAAATCCGTCCGATCCGTAGATCATTGCATCCCGGCATTCCCTTCGTCCACAACCTTCAGGCATCCGTCACCGCCTACGATCACGACCTCCAGCAACCCGTCGCCGTCAGCGTCGGCAAGGATCGGCTGCCCGTCGCCGACGGGCAGGCTCCATACCCCGCGCCCGTCCGTCCCGCGAACCGCGCGCAGGTTCCCGGACGAATCCGTGAAAACGAACTCAATGATCCCGTCGCCGTTAATGTCCCCGGCGGCGACGTTGGACGTTCCGCCCCGGGCCTCGATCTCCCAGATGACTGAGCCGTCTCGCCCCTTCAGGCAGAGCAGCCGCCCGTCCAGAACGTCGCACGCAATTTCAGGCGCGCCGTCGCCGTCAACGTCCGCAATCGCCTGATGTCCCCGGCTGCCCTGCTCGTTGGCCGTGAAGGTTGCCCAGAGCTTCCGGCCCTCGCGCGTCATCGCCGCCCGCGCCCCGCGCGCGTAGGACGACGAGTTCAGGAATATGTCCAATTTCCCGTCGCCGTCCAGGTCAACCGGCGTCGGGATGCTGTACGCGACCCACATGCCGAAGCAGTCCTTCGACCATGTGAAGACGCCGGGGAAGGCGTCCTTCCCGTCGTCCCCGCGCAGCCCGGCGTAGATCGTATACGCGCAGTTGTAGATTTCGTCAATCCCGTCGCCGTCCGCGTCTGCCACGGCTGACATGCGATCCCCGGCGGGCATCGCCTGATGGCCTTCGGGCGGTTCAGCGGTGACGAGTTCGCGATGCCACCGTCGCTCGCCCGTCCTGCCGTCCAGCACGGCGCTTTCCCCGCTTCCCCGGCTGTGGCGGTGGAATGAGAGCCATACGTCAAGGCCCTTCTCCCCCTCCCCCCCGAATCTTCCGACCGTCCATAGGTCAACTCCGGCTTCCACGCCTCCGACAACGGCGTTCTCTATCGCGCGCTGCCAGCGGATTTTCCCCGCGCTGTCCAGGCAGTTGAGCGCCGCGATCCCGTCCCGCTCCCCGCCGGCAAGCGTCTCCTTCCTCCCGTCGCCGTCAAGGTCCGCCGCGACTACGCAACCGCCGCCCGGGAGCAGGTAGCCGGGGGCCAGGTTCATGGCGTGCCCCGGCGCTTCCCAGAGCGTCTCCGCCGCGCCGCCATCTTTTGCCATGCGGAGGCAGCGGATAGTGTCCTTGCTTGTCTGAACGAGAATCTCGTTACGCCCGTCGCCGTCCACGTCCGCGACAGATGGAATCGTCGCGAAACCGCCGGGGCTGTCCGCCTGGCGGATCGCCTTGCCCGATGACGCGTCAAGCTCGACCATCGCGCCGTCGTTCATGTCCCGGAACGTCAGCCGGCAGCTTTGGTCCATCCGCGCTGACATCAGGGCCAGGTCCTTCCCGCCGGCGTCCCCGGACCATTTCACGACCCCGCGCCCGTCCGGCCCGGCTCCGACCGCGACGATTCTGCCGCAGGCTAGTCCCGCGTCTCCCTCGGTCAGGATGATCTCGCGCCTGCCGTCGCCGTCGGCGTCCATAAACATCGGCTCAAGCTCCCCGTCCTCCGCGATGGTCGAGGCGGTCAGCGGCATGGCGGCGTTCCAGCGCGGGACGCCGCAGTTGCCCCTCTCGAACCACGTCTGCGCCGCGCCGCCCTTGACCTTCAATATCCTCACCGTGTCGAATCTCCTCGGACGGGGCCGGTCCGTCGGCGTGGCGATGATCTCCGCGACGCCGTCGCCGTCCAGGTCCTCGATCCCCCAGAGGAACATGCCCGGCAGATCGGCCTTCGTATTACCGGTCAGCGGATCGAGAACCATGACGTGCCATAGCTCGTCGCCCTTGTCGTTGAGCAGGTTGTAGACAAGCTCAAGCTTCCCGTCGCCGTCCACGTCTCGGACCGGGTCGGGACCGACGTGCAGGAACTTGCGCCGCGCGCCGGGGGAGTTCTCGACGTAATAACGATGCTCCCAGACGTGCCTGCCCTCGCCGCCGTCAACGCGCAGAAGGTTCGCGTGCAGGACGAAATCCGTCACAACGATCATCTCCAACGCGGGCGTGTCGTCGAGCTGATACGCGCCGAAGAAGCCGTAATTGCGCCCGGTCTTCCACGCGATGTCCCGCTCCCATTTCCCGGTTTCGAGGTCGAATATCTGGACGCGATAATGCGGAGCCGCGCAGATTTCCTGCTTCCCGTCCCCGTCAACGTCCGCGATGATGACCTCCGGGGCGTAGTAGTTCTCGAGCGGCTCGGTCTTCCAGACCAGCCGCGCCTTGTCCGTCCCCTGATCGAAGGCGAACATGTAGCCGCGCGACTTGCCCGTGCCCATGTGCGAGCCGAAGCAGACGACCTGAAGCCCCTTGACGCCGGCCAGGAACGGGCCGACCTTCACCCTCGGCCAGCCGAATCCGGACTCCTCGAAATTGTGCTGCCAGACGCGCTCCCCCGCCGCGTCCTTGACTACCAGCCGTCCGTCTCCGATGTGCAGGTATTCGTCACGCCCGTCGCCGTCAAGATCGAAGCGCCCGCGATTGAGGTCGCTGGGGCTGATCACGCTGGCCGGACGCTGGGGGCCGAGATACTGGTTCAGTGCCACAGCGGGCGCAACGATGTTTCCCCTGCCCTCGGCAAAGGCCGCGCAACGCGGATCGTGAAGATACATCGGCCATTCGCCGGCTGAGATCAAGCCCGCCGTGCTTGCTGCCAGGGTCAAGATCATCGCGTTCAACATGACTGCTCCCCTTGTTCCTTTTTGAGTGTCATCGGCCATCTGTCAACAGCATATCACGTCCAGGCGCGATGATGGAATCACCGTCATGCAAATCAAGCCTCTGTCTGGAACATGGCAGGATGTCAACCCGCAATCAAAAAACGACATGCGCCGCGGTGTAATCCTGTCATAATGGAAGTTCCAACCCGTCCCTCACCGGCAAATCCTGCAACACCTTGCTCCCGTCCTCCATCGTCGCCTCCACCGTGACTATCCGCTTCTGAACGCCCTGCGGCAGCCCGTTGCAGAAGAGCGTCCATCCCTCCTCGCTGCTCTCCATTCGGCAATGCCTCCGGCATAAGATGTAATCCTGTACCTCCGTCGCCTCCCCCAGCCAGACCTCCTCCCCCCCGACCGCCTTCACCTTCTCAAATCGCTGCGCCAGATGCTCCAGCGAGATTTCCTTCGGCGGGCTGGCCATCGCCTCACGCGGGCGGGCTATGTGCGTGTAATCCACGACCCACCCCCCCAGGTCCCGCGCCTGGCACAGCCGGGAGTATGGATCAAACACGCTGAAGAACGGATAAAATCCTTCCTCGATCAAGGGAGTCCGGCCCGTCTTCAGCAGGTCGCAATCCGGCAGGTTCACCTCGTCCCAGAGCGTGACGACCGACAGATATCCCGCCTCCGCCGCGAATTCGCGCGACAGCGGGTAGTTGTCATTGCTGCCGGGGACGATGAACATCGTGATCGCGCGCCCCAGCGCGTCCTCAAGGACCTTGCGGCTCTCGACGATCTCAACTCTGGCGTTTCCCCTCGTGAAGGCGGCGTGCGTCATCGAGTGATTGGACACGCCCCAGCCCTCGGCGCAGAGCGAGTCAATCTCCGCCCGCGACAGGATCATCATCTTGTCGAAACTGCTGCCGGGAACGTTCCGCGGCCTGCCGACGTCCGCCGCCACGAGGGAGACGTGGCCCGGCACGCCGAACTTGCGGTGCGTCTCCAGAGTCGCGCCCAGGAGCGCCTGAAGACCCTCGTCGTACGTGACCGAGTATACCCAACGCTTGCCGCCCCTCCAGGGGGTGATCCGCATGTCCGTTATCTTCCCGACGTTCATTTCCCTCTCTCCTCCAGCGCCGCGTGTAACGCTGCGATCAGGTCCGCGCTCGCGAGGCTGTCGCCGAAGTGTGATTCGTGGAATCGAATGCCCCAGCGGGTCGAAAGCCGCTCCTCGAAGGTGTCCGGGAATTCGACCCCGATCGTCGCGTCGCGCACGAGGTGAACGCGATATCCAAGGCTGAACATGGGCAGCAATCCGCCCGGCGCGTTCAAAACGCACATGTCCGTGGCGAAGCCCGTGTACAGCAGGTTCTCGATGCCGCGCTCGCGTAAAAGCCGATCAAGCTGGTCAGTCCGAAAAGCATATATCTCCCCCGGAAGCGGCTCAACGATCTTCGCCCGGTCCATCTTTGAATACGGGCCGTTGTTGGCGTAATCGCGCCCGTGTTTCGAGTCAACGATTGACTGGACGTAACCCGGAACACGCGGCCCCGGTCCTGGCTCGCATTTGGACGATGGTTCGGAAGGCGGCTTCGGCGGGATCAGTCCTTTCTGTGCCTCCGGATGCTTCATGCCGATGAACTCGCTCTCGATGTGCGCGATGCTCAGCCCCGCGCGCCGGGCCGCCTCCATCGCGGGCTTGATGACCTCGCGCATGATGCGTCCAGCCTCCTCAATCGTCTGCGGGAAGCCCATCCCGACCCAGTAATCCGGATGCCACGCCGGGCCGCATTCGCACCCGATGTTCCAGCAGTGCATGACCGCCAGCGCGGTTTTGTCGAGGTCCAGATCGAGCGTTATGTCTTCATAGCCGGGCGAGGTGATCGGCAGCGTGCGATATCTCCGCCCCGGAATCTTCAGTTTTCCGCCCGCCATATTTTCCTCCGTCACGGCATGTAGGGTGGGGCGTTAGCGGCGCGCCGAAGGCGAGCGCGATGACCCACCAGTCTTCCGCGTAGATGCGGAATACGCCAATTTCACTCCGCCGGCAATTCCGACAACGCCAGCAGGTAGTAGGCGTTATGCGGCAGCCACGGCTCGTTGCTCTGCCACGCCGCCATTACGTTCTCCCGGAAGTCGAATCTCGGAACATCGCGCTCCGGGGAAAAGCGCACAATGCCGTTCGGAACGCATCCCGGCACGGCACCGCGCGGCTGACCGGCGATGTTGCGGTATCTGTGATGGTAGCTCGGCGGGTTGAGGCTGCCCGCGCCCTCGAACATGCAGACACCGAGCGGGTTCGCGCCGAGAATCCAGTCAATGTGCCGCTGCGCGAAATCCCGGAACTCGGCTTTCCCCGTCGCGCGATGGGCCAGCAGCGCCGCCCATGCCTGGGAGAGATACTGGCTGTTCTGCCCGACGTACCACTTCTCCGGCTCGAACGGGAAAAAGAAATGCAGTCTCCCGCCGGCGAAGATTTTCGATATCCGCGCGGGATTGTCCGTCAGCTTCGACAGATACTTCACGTGAAGGGCCAGCGAATCCCGCAGAGACGGCGCAATCGCGGCGTGAGGCCTTGCGTTCGCAAGCAGGGCGATTGCCGCAGGGACAAGCCCCTCGTTGACGATGCTGTAACCCGGCTGTCCGGCGTTCGGGGCAGGGCGGAATGCGCCCTCCCACTCGTGCCCGGCGGGGAATTGCAGGGCGACAAGCTCTCGCGCGGATTTCTCCGCCTCGACGGCGTATGAGTCCTTCCCCGTAGCGCGCCAAAGCTCTACACAGGCGATGATTCGCGACGCCACCGACTCCGGCGACCGGTCGCCAAGCTCGTCGGTAGCCGCAAACATCCTCTCCGCCCGCGGCAGATGCCCGGACATGCTTTCGCGCAGTTTCGACGCCAGCGCGAAACCTGCGGCGGCGAAATATTGCGCCGACGCCCCGCCGTTGCCGGGCTTGACCGGCCTGTCGTCATCGTTGCCGATGACGTTGTCCGTATCAAGCTCCGGCGCGGTCTTGCAGCCATAACCGGAGAAGACCGAATTCCGCAGCAATCCCGTTGCCGGATCGGTCATCTTCACAAGCCACTGCATCCCCCATTCCGCCTCGTCCAGAACGTCAGCCCGCCCCTTCTCCCCGATGGAGTCAAACCGATCATAGAAGGTCTTGTGCGCCCGGTAAGCCGCCAGCAGCGAATACACAGAGAGCGGCGTGAATCCGTTATATTTATTGTAATCCCCCGCGTCGTGCCATCCGCCCGTCGCGTCCAGATGCGAGCCGTCCGGCAGCTTCGCGTCATCCATGTGGCAGGGCGGATGCCATCCCGGAACCTCGCAGCCGCAGCGCTGAATATAGAAGAATTTTACTGCGTCCTCCCCCGTGGCGGAGATTAGCCGTCGCGCATCAATCCGGAACGGCGCCGATTCCACTACATGCCCGTCTGCGATGACGCGGATCCTGTATTCGCCGACGGCCTTGAATTCCGTGAAGTCGCCCGCATAGCCCTGGGTTTCCCATTCCTCAATAGCGCCCAGCGGGGTTGTCTTTCCCTCGAAGCAGACCTTGTCTTTTCCGTCAATCAACTCAAACTCCGGCTCCGTGCCGGGCCGGACGAACGTCTGGTAGTAGAATCGCTTGGGATCGGACGGCGAGAAGCCGACCTGGTTGACGGCGACCTCCTCGCGCAGTTCCCGGACCTCGTCAAGGCTCTCCAGCGGGCTGAGCCTCATGTTCCTGATCCGGAAAACAGGCGTTCCGTGCTCGGTATACCATTCCCCCTTTGTTGAGAGTTTGAAGGCCGTGACGCCGCCGCGCGGAACGCTGGAGATGTCCCATGCGACGTCCGTCCATTCGCCGGACTGGATTTCGCGCTCGGTCTCATGGACGCTCCTGCCGTCGTCGTCCAGCCGCAGCAGCAGGTGCGTCTCGTCCGTCTTGCCGGGGTATTCCGGGCGGATGCTGAAGCGGATGCTGTTGAATCGCCCCCAGTCTTTCCGCTGGACATTCAGGAGGCACTCACGCCAGTCCTCCGGCGATTTCCAAACTGGCGAGTAGACGAGAACCGGGTCTGAAGCCTCCGACTCGTCAAAGCGGGCGTCGCCCTGCCAGTCCTTGCGCATTTCGGGGACGAACAGGCTTTCGTCCATGACCACCTCCCCGGGAGAGAAGAAGACATGATCCCGGTCAATGTTGACGCCGACCTGAAGGGAGTACCTCCCCCCCGCAAGTCCCGCGGTCGGGATTTCCACAATGGAGTCCTGAGGCCCGGTCCACACAAAGGGGGTTTGGGTGACGGTTTTAGATTCCAGCGCAAGCGTCGCCAGCCCTCGCGCGACGGGTGGTTCGCCCGAAGCGGCAAAGACGACGGGACGCAGAGCCACGGAAACCGGCGGGCCGGGAAAAGCGGGGGCGCTCAATAACTCCGGGAAAAGCATGAATCCGCCGGCCAGATACAGCGCCCCGGAATGCCCCACGTCCGTCCGGTAATTGCGAGTCGCCCCGGCGGGCCAGACCAGAACGCTCGACTTGATCGCAGGCTCCGTATCGCGGTCAATCAGGCAGAACTGCGCGTCGCAGCGATTACCCTGCTCAAGCGCGATTCCCTTCAACAGCTTGCGCGGTATCTCGATCTCCAGGCTGTACAACCCCGGCGTCCGCGCGGAGCGCGTCAGGATGCGGTCAAGCGTCTGACGCATGTAGAACTTCTCACCATAGGCGAGCGTCGTCACGCGCCCTGTCGCCGTCACGGCGAACGCGAGTGTGTACCTTCCCTCCCTTCGCGAGCCGGCGTCCGTGCCCGCGAAGTGAAACCTGATTCCGTCACCCGCAAGCGCGTCGGATGGAAGGACTCCCGGCTGAGATTCGGAGTCGTCATGCGCCTCCCCCCCCCCCGATTTGGCGTCGCCTCCGGATGAATCGGTTTTCCTTGAGCCTTCGGCGTCCCGGGGCGATTCGCTGTTGGATTGCGATGGGGCTTCTTTGGATGGCGCGGCATCCTTTGCGGGGGATACAGTCTGATCATCGCGCGCGCTGACGGCCAGGATCAGCGCCTCGGGCATCCATGCGGCCCAGACCCTGGCTGAGGCGTCGGCAGGCCCGCGCCAGTTTCCGGAGGCGACGTTTGCGGCATCGGCGATGACGACCGCCGGCCTGCCCGCCCATTCTTCGACGAATCCGTCAAGCGCGTAGCCGTCCGGAACCGGCCCCGCCTCCAGCAGACGCCCGTTCTTCTCGCACGCGGCGATCCCTTCGGCGGAAGAGATGACAGGCTCGCGCACCGCCTGCGTTGAGCAGGCGCTGAAAACGAGAATGGCCGCGCAGAGATAAATGCCTTCCCTGCGCAGCCATCCGGAAGTGACGCGATCTTTCATATGTTGAATGGACGCTTTGCGCCCATACTGAAGATTAGGTGAGGGGGAACAAGCCCCTCATCCGTCGCGTCCTATGGACGCGCCGTCCTATGGACGCGCCACCTTCTCCCCGGGGAGAAGGAAGATTCCCTCATATGAGCAGAGAGTTAGCTCAGGAACTTGTGGGACGCAACGCTAGATCATCCCGCGCTTCCTGAGGTTGTCAATGCTGATCTTCGCGCTCTCAAGCGGCGGGCCTTTGCATGTGTCCTGCTCGACTATGTACCACTTCGCTCCGGCAAGCTGGCATGCGATGAAGATCGTGTCCAGGTCGAGGATGCCCTCGCCCACCTCGGCGAACGAGCGCTTCTCGTCGTTGGCCATGTCCTTCAGGTGAATCAGCGGCAGGCGTTTGGCGTAGCGGATGATGTACTTCACCGGGTCCTCGCCGCCGTACTTCACCCAGTAAAGATCAAGCTCAGCCTTCAGGTTCGCCGGCTTGGCCGCGCCGAAAAGGATGTCGAAGCCATACTTGCCGTCGAAGGATTTAAATTCTGCGCTGTGGTTGTGGTAGCAGAGGGTGATGCCCTCCTTCTTCAGCTTCGCGCCCGCCTCGTTGAATATCTCGCCCGCCCGTTTGTATCCGTCGGCGGAGGCGTGATACTCGCCGGCCATGCCGGGGCAGGTGATGAACTTATGGCCGATTGTCTTGGCGCAATCAACCAGTTCATTTATGTTGTCCTGCAAGTCGCCCATTCCGCAGTGCGTTCCGGCGGGTTTGATCCCCAGATCATCAATAAGCTTTTTCAATTTCTTGGCGCTCAGGCCGCCGTAACCGGCGAACTCGACCCCCTCGTAGCCCATCTTGGCCACCTTCTTGAGAGTGCCGATGTAGTCCTTCGCCGCGTCGTCCCTGACGGTGTAGAGTTGCAGCGCAATCGGAATCCTGGCCATTTGTGTCGCTCCTTATTAAACGAATCCGTTCAAACCGCTCCGCCACGGGCGGGGAGGAACCGAACTCAGGATGATAAGGTAGCCCGCGCAGTGTAATAGGGCAAGAGGTTTCAGTTGAACGCAACAAGGGTATTGATAACAGCGCCAACAAGGGGATGACACATTTGTAATTCATCCCTGGGATAGATACCGTTGGAGTACGATCATACAATTTGACCTTCAAGTCTCACCGGTCCGCCTGAAAACCGGGAGAAGAGCTTGACGGCGCAACCGGGGCGAATCCTCCCGCCGATTTCGATATGCTCGCGCCTTCTCCGTCGTGATTACGCGCCGCCGCTACGGTTCCAATACCGCCATTTCCTCCCAATCCGCGATTCTGGTCTTCACAATCCAGACGTTCCCGCTCTTTACCATTTCAAAAGTCCCTTCGCCCGGCTCCTTCAGCCTTCCAAGCCCGTCGAAAAGGAGCGCCTTAGGCTTCTGTTCCCCCGGCCAGTTGAACGCGCCGGAAACGCACGTCGCTACCCGCTCCCGCCCCTCAATGAATCCGTCCCCCAGACGAACGGGCGTTATCGGGAACATGTGGTTGATCGGGCCATAGTCCCCCGCCCCCGGCCCGCTCTCCGGAATGGCGGTATTGTAATGGCAATACAGCAACCCATTCCGCAGATAGGCAGAGGCCGAGCCGATGATGCAGCGAGCATAGTTGTCCGCCGCAGCCTTGCCGCGATGCTGCGGGCGGCATCCCAGGGCAAGCGGGCTGCCTAGATGCCCCTCGCAAAGGCTCCTGACGATCGGCGGCTCCTCCCCCCTGTCCAGCGTCATCGGATCAATGAACCACTCCGCCTCCAGGAAGCGATGTATGGGCAGCGATTGCAGTTCCTCTGCCGCGCAGTGCGTGTTGGCGACCATGGCCTTGCCGTTGGCAAGGACGTAGCGGATCAGGTCCCCGCGCGCGCCGACGCCCGCCAGCGCTCCGTCAGTCAGCTTCCGGGTTATCTTTCCGGTCTGCGGATCAATTTCGACCGTCACCCCGTCCCACTTCTCGTGCGAGTATCTCTGCTCATCCGAGAAGGCGAGGCTGAACTGGTCAATGTAGACCCCGTCCAGCCCGACGTCCTCGATCATGAATTTTGCCTGGTCCATCCAGTATTTATGCTGCCCGTTGCCGGGCGCGGCGTAGACGGCGATGGCCAGCATGGGCAGTTTCTCCCGGCCGTCGTTGCCGCGATAGTAAAGCTCGTAGCGGCATCTGTTCTCCGGATTGCGCAGCAGGCAGTCGTTCCAGCGCAGGTCATGTTTTCTCAATAGATTCATCTGCTCGTCGGTGAACATGTACTGGCCCTGTCTGCGGCCTTCCGGCGGAATGGTCGCGTAAAGCGCGCCGGCCAGCTCGGGCGGGATCGTGACAAGATTGCCCTCCATGCACCCGATGCAGAGAATCCCGGGATCGGCGCTCTTCAGCGCAGCCGCCGCCTTACGCATCATCGCGCGATATTCGTCCCGCGTCGTGACCTTATCGGTGACGTAGTTGAAATTGTCGTAATCCAGCCACGGCATCAGCGCGGCGATCTTCAACTTCTTTCTTGCGAGGCGCTGCTTCAGCGCCCCCGCGTCGGCAAGCAGACCCGCTTCCCGCGTCACATCGAAGAAGTCGAAAGGCCCCTGAAGCGTGAAGTTTGAGCCGAGTTCGTCCCGCAGCAAATTCACGAAATCGAAATAGTCCCGCGCGCCCGGAGACGGATAAATCGTCCACCTCAGCGTTCGGGTTTCTCCCGGCGCGATTCCGAGGCGGCGCAGCCCGAACCGCGCGACGTTTCCCTGCCAGCCGGACTGAAGTTGGAGCCGGGAAACAGTATCATTCGCCATAATGCCAAGGGAGCTTGACTTCTGCCGCAGGAAGATCGTCGGATTCTCTGAGCACGCGCTCACCCCGCCATCCCGCCCACCGGCGAGACGGCATTCCTCAAACAGTTCCGGCGAGACGATGCTTGTGTCAATGATGACACCGACCGGTTCGTCGCTCCGGTTGCGTATCTCGTCCTCGATGAGAATGCGCCCCCCGGACGCCGCAATCGAGCGCGTGACGGAATATCGCGCGCCTTCCGCCTTGACGAATGCTTTGCCCCTGCCTTCGGCTGACGCGCGAGGAACCCATCCCGTTTCGGCGCCCTTCTGACTCTGCGAAAAACCGTTCCAGCTTATGCGCTCGCCGGGATAGGAGAACAGCGTCTCGATGACGTACGATTCCTCCCCGGCGCGAATCTCCATCTCCCCCCCGACGCCCAGCAGCAGCGAACACCCCCCGCAATCGAGTTGAGCGACCTTCTTCACAGGTTCCCTCCTCGCCATCTGGAATTGCGCCGTAGCCTTGAAGAGTGTCTGAATCTCAGTCTCCGCGAGGGCGCGATTGTAGACCCGAACCTCGTCAATCGCGCCCTCGAATCCTCCGCCCCGCCCACCCAGGCCGTCGCCGATTCTGAAATTGCCTTCCATCCTTATCGGAGTTTCGATCTTGCGCTTGTCCGCAATCCGCCCGTCAACGTAAAGCCGCATTTCCGCGCCGTCGTAGGTTCCCGTGATCATGTGCCAGAATCCCGCGCCGACGCTTGCCTTGCAGTTGTTTCCCCCGCCGCTGATGTACCACCACGCCGTGCCGAACCGGTAGAACGTCAGCCCGAAGCAATCAATCCCCTTGCCGGCGATGCCAACCTCGCCGGTCGGCAGGCGGTCGCTCCTCACCCACGCCGAGACCGTGACGGCATTCGTTATGCCCATGCTCTCGCACGGCCCGCAGTCAACCATGTCATCAATGCCGTCGAACTCAAGTACGCAGCCGCCCTTCACCTTCGCGAATTTGGCGCCGATTACCTTCCCGTGATTAGCCTTCCCGCTCAGGTCGCTGACGACCTCGCCCGTTCCTTCATCGAACGTGTAGTAGGCGACAAGACCGTCGTCGGCAGCAAACGAATCGGCGGGGGGGAAAACGAAAATACACATGCAGATAGTCGCAAACAAACCCCGTAAGATTCCCAATCTCATTGAATTGCTCTCCCGGACAGGTTATCGCGCTCTTACCAGAAATTCTTCAGCCGCGTCTCCAAGCTCAGTCTTCATTATCTCGTTCAGGTCCACGATGCTCCCGACCGTGACATGCCCATCCCGCATCGCCCGACCGAGCGACAGCGAAAGATCAATCGCCTGCCCCATCAACGTCGCATAGAATCCGCCGACGCCGGACGGCTCCTCTCGCTCGAGGATTGCGTAGACGGCGTCGCGGTCGCCCGTCTTCATCTCGTGGAACCCGGCCAGCGCCTCGCCGATGCTCTCGACCCCGTATCCGGCTTTGCCTTTCGGCGTATCGCGCAGGAACATGGGGTTCACGCGCGAGTATTTCTCCGGCGTTGATTCGTAGAAGCCGCGGTTTGAACTGTCCACGAGAACGTCCCCGCCGCTGAACTGGAGATAGAAGCCCTGCGTCGTCAGCGATGGGACCGAGTCCGGCAGGTTCCATCCCAGATAAAACGAGATCGCTGCGCCGTTGTCGAAGATGAAGTCCGCCTTCACGGCGTCCGGCGTGTCCACCCCTCGCGCCTTCACCGCGTCCCTGTATGAAGACGCCCTGACCTCAACCGGCAGCTTCCCGGTGACGAAGCGGATGAGATCGAAAAAGTGGACGCCCAGGAACCAGACCGGACTGCTCCGCGCAGCCAGGTTCGACTTGAAGAACCCACCCGCCGGCACGCAGATCGCGTCCTGCATCCAGACCCAACCGAACTGAAGTTCACCGTAACGCCCTGAGGTTATCCGGGTCCGCGCCTCTTGGTGCGCGGGGTCTTCGCGCTTGTGGAAATCCGTCACGACGCGCCTGCGCCGCTGCCGCGCCCGCGCGATGATCTGCGCCGCTTCCGATATCTTCATCGTCATCGGTTTCTCGACCAGCACGTCCAGCCCCCGGTCCAGCGCGTCCAACACGATGGCCGTATGAGCATGATCAGGTGTGACGACGACCGCCGCGTCAAGCCCCGCCTCGTCAAACATCTGCCGGTGATCCGTGTATCGCGCCGCGCCGGGACATTCGCTCCCTATGCGTTCAAGCCGCTCCCGGCTCAGGTCGCATATCGCCGCCAGCTCGATGAATTCACGGTAGCGGCTGTGGAAGTAACATGGGATGTGCGCTATCTCGACGAACGTCCCCAGCCCGACAAGCCCGATCTTCAGTTTCGCGTCGCTCATGATACGGCTCCAGTCCCAAGCAGAAACGCCGCGACCGTGTCAATCGCCAGCGCTTCACATGCTTCATCAAGGTTAATGCATTCCCCGTCCGAATGCGCCAGCGCCAGCGCGCCGGGGCCGAAGACGACCGTATCGCGTCCCTCTCCGGCGAATATTCGCGCGTCGCAACTGACGTCCCATCCACAGACCTTCGGCCACGACTTCCCCGTCAGCCGGAACGCCGACTCCATTGCCCTCATCAGCGGGCAGTCAACCGGCGATGCGTAGGCGTTGTTGTGCAGCTTGTCGAAAGTCACGACCGCCATCTCGGTGGCAAACGCGACTCCCCCCCGTCGGCAGAACGATTCAACCGACCCCCGCGCCGCGCGGGACTGACGCCGCATGATCTCCTCGATCCCGTGCGTCGGCACGAACCCCTGCCCGCCTTCCAAGACAAGCTCTTCGACATCCGGCGATGTCCCGTCCAAATGAACCCTGACCCCGCATCCGCCCGATGCGTGAACCCCCCGGATGATGAACGCGGACTTGATTATCGCGCAGTCGCACAGGTGAATCGCGCCCATGTGCCCGGCCTTGCCGTGAACCTTCAGCAGCAGATCGCCGTCCGCGTCTTCAATCTCCCAGTGCGCTGGAACTTTCGGCAGGCCGGTCTTCGGATCGGTCTCGCGCGTCTTGTCCCCGTATTCCGCGCAATACTCCGCCACGGCTTTCCCGACGGCGGATTCAAGACCCGCGCGGCCCAACCCCGAAATTCTGAGCGCGACGAAATCGTTGACCGATGACGGATGTCTGCCGAACGGCCCGATGATGCCGTGACAGGTCTGGACGTGATGCGGCTTGAAGAGCGGATGCGCGCTTTCGGACTTTATCAGCCGCCCCTCCGCCTCCATCGCCAGAACTGTTTCCGCGGCGGCTCGGACAAGATCAACCTGCTGCCCATTTCGGCGAAGGACCAGCTTATACCAGACCGCTCCGCGATTTGCCGGATGCGGCGTGTTGCCGGCGCATTCATGCACCAGCGCCTGGAAGCCGTTGAATCTCGGATCAAGGGCGGCGGACAGCGATCCATTTCCGCCGGTCTCCTCCTCGATTACGAACTGGTAGACCCTCGGCGCGGTAATCCGAATTCCCGTCTCCCGCTCCGTCTCCGCAAGCAGTCGCAACTGCGCGATCAGTAGCGCGACCGACCCCTTGTCATCGCACGCCCCGCGCCCGCATATGCGGCGTCCCTCGCGCCTCGGCGGAATGTGCGGCGCGACGGTGTCAATGTGCGCGTTGTAGATCATCCCCGGACCGGAATCCGGCCTGCCGGGCATGATTGCAAAGACGTTGAAGCGATTCGCGTAAGCCTCCGACGGACTCAGTCCGTCCGGGCGCGCCGCGCTGACGGTGTGATGAATCCGGGTGAAATACGGGTGTTTCCGGATTTCGGGACGGATTGGAACGCGCTCGATTGCTCCGCCTTCCGGCATCCAGCGGGTAAGCTCCCCGGTGACGACGTCGAAACACGCGGCCTCCCGTCGCGCCATCTCCGCAACATCGCCGGACGGCGTCGTGTCGCAGGCGACAAGCCGCTCCAGAACGTCGGCGTAATATGCCGCCATCTCCGCGCATCCCGCGCGCCCGATGATGAAGTCGGCCGCCGCTCGTATCTGTGATTCGGCAGGTTTCACTTTCACGACTCGCAGTCTTGCAGGCGGGCCGGAGAGTCTCGCCCCTTCCGGCCCTGTGTTCCGAATACCCGGGAGCGATTCTACACGAGCCGGCGCGCCGCCTCAACTACGCCATTATAAACGGGGGCGCGCAATCTTCATCGGCAGGTCTGCGCCCTTGAACGAACTTCGCGGTCAGACGCTCATATACATGCTTGATTATAACCCACCAAGCGGCTACAAGGCGCTCATGAACAACGAAGAAAGGAATCGAATGACTGAAAAGGCAAGGAAGTACAAGAGTTACCTGATGGACATGGACGGGGTGCTCGTGAAGGGTAAGACCGTTATTCCCGGGGCGCAGGATTTTCTGGGAAGGCTCAAGGCCAGGGGGCTGAAATTCCTGATTCTGACGAACAATCCGATGTATACACAGGCGGACCTGAGCCATCGTCTGAAGATCACCGGGCTGGACATCCCGCCTGAGAACATCTTCACATCGGCAATGGCGACTGCGATGTTCCTGAACCAGCAGAAAAAAGGCGGAACCGCGTTCGTCATAGGCGAAAGCGGTCTGACCAGCGCCATGCACGGCATCGGATACATCCTGACCGACCACGATCCGGACTACGTCGTTCTCGGCGAGACGTTCGATTACAACATACGGGCCGTTACGAAGGCGGTTCAACTGGTGGCGCGTGGATCGAAGTTTGTGGCGACGAATCCCGACCCGTCAGGGCCGACCGAGAGCGGGCTGGTTCCGGCCTGCGGAGCAATGGCCGCGTTGATCGAGAAGACGACCGGACGCGCGCCGTTCTTCGTCGGCAAGCCCAATCCGCTCATGATGCGCAGCGCGCTCAACTATATCGGCGCACATTCGGAAGAAACCGTAATGATCGGAGACCGGATGGACACGGACGTCATCGCCGGGCTTCAGGCGGGCATGGACACAATCCTCGTTCTTTCAGGCGTGACCGCCCGGGCGGACGTTTCTGCGTATCCCTTCAGGCCGACGATGATCGTGAAGCATATCGGCAAGGTTCAGGTCTGACATATCCGTTAGTAATCCGCGCGGTTCGGCGTCGAGCAATTGTGAAAATCCTCCGCAGGTGGTGGTAGAATACCATCCCGAAGGGAGACGATCATGATACCGACCGGCGTTTGGGCAATGTTCGAGGTATTGGCGCTGGTTGCCGGGGCGCAGGCGCGTGACGCATCAACCCCGACAGCAGAGGAGAACGGGCGGGCCGAGCGATGGGCCGCCGCCAAATTCAGCGGCGTTTCAGACGTTTCGGCGCCTGAGGCATTCATCTCGGTCCTGGCCAATCACGGTTCCGTCCAGCGCAACGCGCGGGGCGGGAAACCGCTGCGCATCGGCAACGGGCGCTACGCATCGGGATTGTACTGCCACGCGCCGAGCAGACTGGTCGTCCGGCTTCCAGGCAACGGCAAGAGCTTCAGCGCGCTTGCGGGGGTGGATACCAATGATCAGACCTCCGGGGGGCGGGGAAGCGTAGTATTTTCAGTCGCGGTCGGCGGCAAGGAGGCCTTCCGCTCTCCGCTCATGCGCGAGGGGACGCCCGCCGTGCGCGTCGAGGTCCCGCTTAACGGAGAACGCGAGTTCGTTCTGGAGGTCGGCGACGGCGGGGACGGCATCTCCTGCGATCAGGCGGACTGGGCGTCTGCGCGGGCGGCACTGGCCGATGGACGCGAGGTTGCGATCGGCGATCTCCCGATAGAAGGCGAGCGTTCGGCCTTCACGACCGAGCTGCCGTTCTCCTTCACCTACGGCGGGCGACCGTCGGCGGAACTGCTGAAGACGTGGAAGCTGACTCGCTCCGCGCGGAAGGTCGGCGAGGTGAAGACCGAATACGTCTCAGAGTATTCCGATCCTGAGACGGGGCTGGTCGTAAGATGCGTCGCCCTGCGCCATCACGATTTCCCGACCGTCGAGTGGACCGTCTACCTCAAGAACGCGGGGACTACTGACACGCCGATAATCGAGAACGTTCTCTCGATGGACATCGGCCTGAGCCGGGGGCAGAGCGGGGAATTCATTCTGCATCACAACAAGGGGGATTCCTGTACGCCTGACAGCTTCGCGCCTCTTGAGACGGTTCTTGAAACCGGCGCGGAGAAGCGTTTCGCTCCTGTCGGCGGGCGTCCGTCAAACGGAGAATGGCCCTACTACAACATCGCGTGGGAGAACGAGGGCGTCATAGCCGTGATAGGCTGGCCGGGGCAGTGGAGCGCGACGTTCGCAAGGGACGCCGGCGCGAACCTCCGCATCCGGGCCGGACAGGAGCTTACACACTTCAAGCTGCATCCGGGCGAAGAGGTCAGGACGCCACTGAGCCTGATTCAGTTTTACAAGGGCGACTGGATTCGCGGCCAGAACATCTGGCGGCGTTTCATGTTCGCCCGCGTGTTCCCGCCGGATCGCGGCAAGCCGCTTGCGCCGAAGATTGCGGCGTGCAGCGGCTGGCAGTTCCCCGGCCTCAAATGCAATCAGGCGGGAGAGATTGCGTTCATTGACCGTTACCTTGAGGAAGGAATCAAGCTCGATTACTGGTGGATGGACGCGGGCTGGTACGTCAACAACGCGCCGGACTGGACGCAGGTCGGCACATGGGAGATTGACCGGACGCGCTACCCCGACGGGCTGCGGGCGGTGAGCGACCACGCCCACGCGAAGGACGCGGGCGCGATAGTCTGGTTCGAGCCGGAGCGCGTTTCGGCGGGAACGTGGCTGGCGCAGAATCATCCTGAGTGGGTTCTGGGCGGCGCGAACGGCGGACTGTTGAACCTCGGCAATCCCGACGCGCGGACGTGGCTGACAGCCCGGATCGGCGATCTCATCGCCGAGCAGGGCATTGATCTATATCGCCAGGATTTCAACATGGACCCGCTGGCGTTCTGGCGCGGCGCGGACGCCGAGGACCGGAAGGGCATCGCGGAAATCAGGCACGTCGAGGGGTATCTCGCCTACTGGGACGCGCTTCGCGCGCGTTTCCCGGGAATGCTGATTGACTCGTGCGCCTCCGGCGGGCGGCGCAACGACCTTGAGACCATGCGCCGGGCCGTTCCCCTGCTTAGAACCGATTGCGAGTTCAACGCGATCGGCAACCAGTGCCACACCTACGGCTTCGACATGTGGCTGCCGTATCACGAATGCGGCAACCGCGATCTCGACGTCTACAACTTCCGCAGCAACCTTTCGCCGATGATGGGCTTCGTCTGGGACGTCAGGCGCAAGGACCTGGACTACGAGCTTGGCCGTCGGCTGGTCGGGCAGTGGAAAAGCGTGGCGGACTGCTTCTTCGGTGACTTTTATCCGTTGACCGGATACAGCACGGATAAGGACGTCTGGATGGCGTGGCAGTTTGACCGTCCGGACCTCGGCAAGGGCATGATCCAGGCCTTCCGGAGGGAGGAGAGCATACACGAATCCGCGCGCGTGAAACTACGGGGGCTTGATCCGGAGACGCGATACATCGTCACGGACCTTGACGAGAACAGACCGCGGGAGTTCACTGGGCGCGAGTTGATGGAGGCGGGTTGCGAGATCAGAATTACCGGAACGCCCGGCGCGGCGCTGCTGGCCTATGAAAGAGCGGAAGTCGCGGAGCGCAAGCCGGATTCCCGCCCGGCGCAACCGGGCGGCGACAACCTGATCCAGCGTCTGGACGGCGGTTGGTTACTGGCGACCGACGCCGGGAACGCCGGGCGCAATGAGAAGTGGTTTGAAGCGGTCAGGGCGGAGGCCCAGCCCGCGCCTGTGCCGGGGATCATCCAGCAGGTTTTCCCGGACTATCACGGCGTTGCCTGGTACTGGCGCAAGTTCCGGCTGCAACGGGCGCCGTCAGCGAACGAAAAGGCGCTGATCAGGTTCGGCGCAGCGGACTATCTCGCCGAGGCGTGGGTCAACGGGAAACCGATCGGCGGGCACGAGGGCGGCGAGACGCCTTTCGAGCTGGACGCGACGAACGCCCTGCTGCCCGACGGCGAGAACCTTCTAGCCGTAAGGATTCTCAACACTACGGATGATCCGATCGAGGGCTTCGCGCTTGGGCAGACGCCTCACCGGAACAAGCGGCAGAAGGGATACCAGCCCGGCGCGATGTACAACTACGGCGGCATTCTTCTGCCGGTTGACCTTGTGGTCGTCCCGAAGGCGCGCGTGCGCGATGTCTACGCCCGCTCGCAGCCTGATACCGGCGGGGTCCGCATTACCATCACCCTGGAAAATGACACGGGCACAACGGCTTCCGGCGTTCTTATGGTCGCCATCGGCCCGAAGGATAGCGGCGAGACGCAGACGTCGCAGTCGCAGCGCGTATCGCTTCCCCCGGGGCAGTCTGTTCAGACTTTGGCGATGACGGTCGCCAACCCAAGATTATGGAGCCTCGACGATCCGTATCTATATCAGGCTCAGGCGATTATTGACGCCAAAACTGATGATGGGAATGACTTCCATCACCGAAAAACCATCCGCTTCGGTTTCCGCGACTTCCGGGTAGCGGACGGATTCTTCCAGTTGAATGGAAAGCGCGTATTTTTCCGTTCCACTCACACGGGGAATCACTTCCCCATCGGCCAGGTCGTGCCTGTGAATCCGGATTTCATGCGGCGCGATCTTCTTTACGCCAAGGCCTGCGGGTTCAACGCGATCAGGTTCATTGCCGGCGTTGCGTGGCCGGAACAACTGGATTACTGCGACGAGATCGGCCTGATGGTCTACGAGGAGAGCCTTGCGGGATGGTGTCTTGAGGACTCGCCGAAGATGGCCGAACGCTATCTGCGCTCGACGCGCGAGATGATCCTCAGGGACCGCAACCATCCGAGCGTGACCATCTGGGGGATGCTGAACGAACAGTCGGACGGGCCGGTCTTCCGCGAGGCAGTGAAAGCGCTGGCGATGGTCAGAGATCTGGACGACACGCGGCTTGTGCTGCTCAACAGCGGGCGCTGGGACTGTCAGCCGTCCATCGGCTCGGTCTGCAATCCGGGAAGCCGGGAATGGGAGCATCAGTGGGGCGTGGAGGCCCCGAATCCGCCGCAGGTGTCGAACGCGTGGAACCGCGAGCACGGCGGATACTTCGATCGCGCCGGGGACGCCCACGTGTATCCGGGGACTCCGCTGCCGCATTCGACGTACCGTTTTATCCGGAATCTAGGAAGCGACACCAAGCCCGTGTTCCTGTCCGAGTTCGGGACGGGCAGCGTCTTCAACGCAGCCGACGAGCTTGCAAGGTATGAGCAGGCCGGCGCGCGAAGCGACATTCCCGACGCCGCGCTCATCCGGTCAATGCTTGAAAGACTGCGGGCGGATTGGGGCCGGTTCGGAATGGACGGCGTCTATCCGTTCATCGAAGACTTCTTTCGGGAGAGTTACACGCATCACATCCGTCAGCGGATGCTGAACTTCGACCTCGTGCGCTCCAACCCCAGGCTGTGCGGATACAACATCACGGGCTGCCTTGACCACGCCGTCACCGGTGAGGGATTGTGGACCTTCTGGCGCGAATGGAAGCCCGGTATTGCGGACGCGCTGCGGGACGGATGGTCGCCGCTGCGATGGTGTCTCTTTACGGAGCCGTGGCACGCCTACAGGGGACGGAAGATGATGGTTGAGGCCGTCATAGCCACGGAGGATGTTCTGCCGCCGGGAGAGTACCCGGCGCGTTTCCGCATTCACGGCCCGACGGGCGTCGTCTGGGAGCGTCAGGCAACATTAACAATCCCGCAACCGGAAGAAGGCAAGCGCGGGCCGCTGGCCGTTCCGGTTCTGAAGGAGGAAATTATCCTGGATGCTCCGGCGGGGGAATACACGTTCGCCGCTAGCCTTGAGCGCGGCGGCGGCCCGATGGGCGACCGGGTGAAGTTCTTCCTGTCGGATGAAGGCGCTCTCCCGAAGGCGAATGACGGTGTAACGCTCTGGGGCGTTCCTGAGCCGGTTGGCGCATGGCTGGCCGCGCATGGTGTGAAATGCGGGCAGTTCGCGCGGGGCGTGTCGGTGAAGGGGGAAGTCATTCTCGTCGGAGTCCCCGAAAATCCCGCCGACGAGGACTGGGCGGACCTTGTCTCGCGCATAAAGGGCGGCGCAACAGCGGTCTTTCTCGATCCCCGCGCTCTGCGCAAGGGCGACGACTCGACTTTCCGGCTGCCGCTTGAGAAACGGGGCAGATGTTACGACTTCGGGGACTGGCTCTACCACAAGGAATGCGTCGGCAAGCGGCATCCGGTCTTCGACGGGCTGCAGAGCGGCGGGATTCTCGACTGGGATTACTACGACGAGGTTATCCCCCATGCCATTTTCGATGGGCAAGACGCTCCGGACGACACGGCAGCGGCGGCCTTCGCGGTCGGATACTGCTGTCCGGGCGGTTACGCGTCCGGCTTCCTTATCGGGTCTTACAAGGTCGGGGAGGGGCGCATAATTCTGAACACGATGCGGATACTTGAGAACGTCGGGCGTCATCCCGCGGCGGATCGGCTGCTGTTGAACCTTGCGGCGCAGGCGCGGCGGCGGCCATAAGGTCAATGCCTGGCTGGATTGGTCATTCGGTGCGGGAACTCCTTCGCGTTTGACAACCAAGCGTCCCGGTTACTACACTTTCCGCCGACTTGCCGCGCGATAGAAATTGAGCGTGGCGGAAGGATCATCGCTCGATCCGCATGACGACTCCTGCTCCTGAATCCGACGCACATGACAAAAGACAGAATCCTGCACCTGTTCAGCAACTTCCGCAAAACCGGCCCGGCCGAGCCGATGCTGAATCTGTGCGTCACGCTCCAGTCCCGCGGCTGGGACATCAGCGCCGCGTTCTCGAAGCCCCTTCCCTGGAATGACGACGACCTGACGGACATCGCCGCAGGCTTGGGGATAAAGGTCGTGCGCGGGTTCAATCTGGACAAGCATTTCCTGATTACCGACGATTTTGAGGATATAAGCCTTCTGACCCGCTACATCCGGGAGGCCCGCATCCGCCTGATTCACGCGCACATGGACAACGATCACCTGGTGGCGGCCATGGCGGCGCGGCGCGGCGGATATGCGGTCAAGGTCGTCAGAAGTTTTTATGACAGCGGCGCAGCCCGGAAGACGTTCAGAACGCCGTTCATGTACGGGCGCGCGACGGACATGGTCATCGCGTTTTCCGAAAACGCCGCCGACTCGCTGGCCCGAACCTTCCGCCTTCCGAAGGAACGGGTCACTGTCGTGGACGGCGCAGTTGACCTGCGCCGCTTCGATCCCGGCAGGGGGCTTGACGGGGCGCGGCGGGAACTCGGCCTTGACGCACAGAACATCGTCATCGGCATAGTCGCGCGCGTTCAGGCAAGAAGGCGTTTTGATCTTCTGCTGGAGGCATTCAAGCAGGCGTCGGAGTCGTGCTCGTCGCTCAGACTTCTCATTGTCGGGCGCGGCGGTGGGATGGAGGAGGTGGCCATCAAACCCGCCGAGCGAATGGGCGTGCGGGACAAGGTCATTTTCACAGGTTATCGTCCGGGGGACGAATACGTCCGAACGCTCAATTCGATGGACGCGAAGGTCTATCTGATCCCCGGCACGGACGGCACGTGCCGGGCGGTGCGCGAGGCCATGGCTATGGGACGTCCGATCATTGCGACGCGGCGGGGCATGCTGCCGGAACTGGTTGACGACGGGAAGACGGGGTTACTCGTGGATGAGACGCCGGCGGCCCTTGCTGAGGCAATGCTGAAGGTCGCCGGGGACGCCGGATTGAGAGCGCGGCTGGGCGCGGCGGCCCGCGAGAAGGCGCTTGGCAGGTTCTCCCTCGAACAACAGGCGGAGCGGATTGAGGCCGTCTATCATAAACTGCTTGGCGGCGGCGCGGAAATTCGATAAAGACCGGATGGCGGGCGGACAAGCGCGAGTCCCACGGGCTTCTACGATGCTTTTCGTTTATTTTGCCATGTCGCGCCTCATTACTCATTACGGGTGCGCCCATTTATCCGGGTAGCTGAATCGTGCGCCTGCGACGATAGCGCTTCCAAATACCCCCCTCCTGCCTCTATCGAGGCGACCTCCCCCCGCCGCGCGGAGAAACCCGCCGGGATTCTGAGACGTTGCAGCGGCGGGGGGAGGATGTCACGCAAGTGACAGGTGGGGGGCTTTCCCTGAGTGTGACGATCGGAGGGCTTGTCTGTTGCGTGATTTCGGAAATGGGCATACCCGTCTGAGTGGGCGCGCCCCTCATTACCGACACAACCCTTTTCTATGGTTTCACGCCTCAGCCTCGGTTACGATTTTCATCTCCTGAGACATGATGTAACGGATTTCAATTCCATGTGTCGGCAGAAATACGAAAGGCATTGATCAGATGGCGAAACTGCTTCTCAACGCAGGCGACAGGGAGAGAGTCCAGACAATCGTCAGCATTCCGCTTCCCGCAGGCTCCGATTTGAAGGACGGGCCTGTCGCATTGAAATGCCTGACCACCGGAGCCGGGCTGGTCGGACAGGTTGACGAGGGCGTTCTGACCTTCATCATTCCGTACCTCCCCGCCGGAATGAAGGGCGAGATGGATGTTTCCAACATCGAAGCCGCGCCCGACAACGTCTCTTTGGAGAAAAAGCGCCATGAGATAGACGTCAAGATCGGCGGGGATTACTTCACGACCTATCGTTTCCCGCCGGAGTTCGCCAAGCCGTGCATGGCTCCGCTTGTCGGCCCGTTCGGGGATGAGGTGACGCGGTCAATTGATCCCTCTGTCACCGAGCATCCGCATCACCGGGGCATTTTCCTGGCTCACGGCGCGGTCAACGGGGAGGAAATCTGGAACGAGCCGAAGGATCGTCACGGTTTCTGCGTCCAGACGGGGCTGACCGCGTGCAATAGCGGGCCGGTTTTCGCGAAGATCGTCACCGAGAACATGTGGAAGTCCAGGGATCGCAAGGACCTGATGGCGGAGACGCGGACGTGGAAGATCTACAACACGCCGAAGTCGCTGCGCGTGATTGACGTCAGACTGGAACTTCGCGGGGAGCCGGGCGAGGTCATCCTCGGCGCGACAAAGGAGGCTGGCTTCCTGGGTATCCGCATGCATCCGAACATGAACGCGGACGCGGGGACGGGCGGCAGGCTGGAGAACTGCTACGGCGGGGTGAGCGAGTCGGAGTGCTGGTCATACAAGTCGCAGTGGTGCGATTACTCCGGCCTGGTGAACGGCAACCGCGTCGGCATCGCCGCCTTTGACCATCCGGAGAATCTGCGGTTCCCGACGCGGTGGCATATCCGGGGTTACGGGCTGTTCGCCGCGAATCCGTGGTTCTGGGACGGGGAACACAGGATTCCGGCCGGCGGGAAGCTGGTTTTCAGGTACCGGGTCATCGTCCACGCCGGGGACGCAAGGGCGGCGGACGTGGCGACGAAGTACCTGGAATGGGAGCAGGGCTTGAAGGCGAAGCTCGAGGGATGACCGTCCGCGCATTGACAGTTAATCCGGACGCCTGCTAACATTGTTTCCGGCATCGCCGAAGTCGGATTTCAAGCGCCGGGAGGCGAGATTCGCCCTCCTGATGCGCGCATAGCGTTAAAGGCATTGTTCAGGAGCGCAAATGTCCATCTACCCAGTGAGGCGGATGCGTCGTCTGAGGGCAGCGGAGTCTCTGCGGAGTCTCGTTCGTGAAACCCGGCTGAATCCCGGACAGCTTGTAATGCCGTTGTTCGTCAGGCCCGGCTGGAGGGTGCGCGAGGAAATCCCCTCCATGCCCGGCAACTACCACATGAGCGTTGACCGTATCATCGAGGAGGCGGTCAGGCTCGAGGCGCTTGGGGTTGGCGGTATTCTGCTCTTCGGGTTGCCGGAGATCAAGGACCACCGCGCAAGCCATTCCGCAGCGAAGCACGGGATCGTCCAGCGCGCCATCCGGGGCATCAAGAAGGAATGTCAGCGGATACTCGTCATCACGGATGTCTGCCTGTGCGCTTATATGGAGCACGGGCATTGCGGGGTGGCCGTCAGGGAGAAGGGTGATAATTTCCGGATTGACAATGATGAGTCCGTCAAGCTGCTGGCTGCGATGGCCGTTTCCCATGCGCAGGCCGGGGCGGACATTGTCGCCCCCAGCGACATGATGGACGGACGGGTGGCAGTCATGCGGCAGGCGCTGGACCAGAACGGCTGCAAGAACACGCCGATAATGTCCTACTCCGCCAAGTTCGCGTCGAGTTTCTATGGTCCGTTCCGTGACGCGGCGAATTCCGCCCCCGCCTTCGGGGACAGAAAAACCTACCAGATGGACCCGGCTAACGGTGACGAGGCGCTCCGGGAGATCGAGATGGATATCCAGGAGGGCGCCGACATTGTCATGGTCAAGCCCGCCCTGCCTTATCTGGACGTCATCTGGCGCGCAAAGAACCGTTTCGGATTCCCGATGGCCGCATACTGTGTCAGCGGCGAATTCGCAATGGCGACGGCGGCGGCGAAGATGGGCTGGGCGGACAGGGACGCCGTGGTGATGGAGATGCTAACGTGCATTAAGCGCGCCGGCGCGGACATAATCATCACGTATTGGGCCAAAGAAGTCGCCGAGCGACTCCATGAGGAATCCGCCGCCCGTCTGCAGGATTACCGCAACCTGCCCGAGGAAATGGCGGAAGGCGACTTCCAGCAGGAGGACGAAAGCGAAGAGCCGGGCGATGTTTCCGGCCAACCTCAGGATAAATGATGCGGCGCAGCCGGCGGCTGGGATAACGAGGGGCAAATGGGAAAGGGGAAGGTCTTTCTTGCAGGGGCAGGCCCGGGAGGCGCCGACCTGATAACGCTGCGGGCAATCCGGGCGCTCTCCGAGGCCGATGTTGTTTTGTATGATGCGCTTGTCCCTTCGGCGCTTCTCAGGCGCATCCCTCCCGGCATCGAAAGCCTGTGCGTCGGCAAGCGCGGCGGAATGGGCGGATGGAGCCAAACCGATATTCAGATGAAAATGGCCGATCTGGCCGACGCGGGGAAAACCGTTGTCAGACTCAAGGGCGGCGACCCGTTCGTTTTCGGACGGGGGGGGGAGGAGGCGGAGTTCCTGAGCGCGCGCGGCATCCCCTTTGAGATCATCCCGGGGCTTACCTCCGGGCTGGCTGCGCCCGAATGCGCGGGGATTCCATTCACCGACAGACGCGCATCGTCATCGGTCGTTCTGGTGACGGGGCATGAGGACGACAGCAAGAAGGAATCGTCGGTGAACTGGCCCGCACTGGCCGGGGCCGTTGACGCCATCATCATCTACATGGGCCACGGCAACATGCCGGGAATCGTGGCCGGCCTGATGCAGGGGGGGCGTTCGCCGGACACTCCGGCGGCGCTGATCGAGCGCGGGACGACGTCGGACCAGCGGGTACTGATCAGCAAACTGGGCAACCTCGTGGAGGGCGCGCGGGGATACTCCGCCCCCTGTATCATAGTTGTTGGCGAGGTGGTTGCTCTGAAGGAGCGGCTTTCCAAACTCGAAGTTCCGCCGCTGTTCGGAAAGAGAATTGTCGTAACACGTTCCCGGGATAAGGGCCTTGAACTGGCCGATGACCTTGAGCGTCTCGGGGCCGAGGTCTTTGTCCTGCCGACCATTGAGACGGTTCCCATCAGGCCGAATCCTGAGCTTGAAGCGGCGCTGGACGCGGTTCTTTCCGGGATCGCCGTGGCGTCCCCCGGCTACGACTGGATTGTCTTCACCAGTTCCAACGGCGTCGGATTCTTTTTCGACGCATTGTTTGAGTCCGGCGGCGATTGCAGAACGCTTGCCCGCGCGAAGTTCGCCTGCATTGGGCCGGCGACCGCCGAAACGCTGAGGGCGAGGGGGATTCTATGCGATCTGCTGCCGGAGCGTTATGTCTCGGAAGGTCTTGCCGAGGCGCTTATCGCCCGCGGTGTGTCGGGAAAACGGGTTCTTCTGCCGAGGGCGGCCGAGGCTAACGAGGCGCTGCCGTCGCGTCTGAGAGAGGCGGGAGCTGAGGTTCAAGAGGTCGCCGTCTACGATACAATCGCCCCGCGCGGGATGCCCCCCGGCGTCGAAAGATTGTGCGGTGACGAAGCGCCCGATTACGTCATCTTCGCCAGCCCGTCCTCGGTTAGGAATTTCATCGCCATGCTCGGCGGGGATGCCGGAAAGATCCTCTCAACGGCGAGCATCGTCAGCATCGGCCCTGTGACCAGCGACGAATGCAGGCGGCTCGGATACAATGTGGCGGTTGAGGCCCGAACCTCGACCGCTGAAGGCATCATTGATGCCATTCTGTCCGCGATCGGGTAGACTATAAGACAAGCGTGCGCAGAGGCGCATTGCGCGCACCTCTCGTAAAAGCGCAACAGCAGGAAGGGATCGCAGATTGCACATTGCAACTCTTGGTCTAAGCCACAGGACGGCCCCGGTTGAGGTGCGGGAGCGGCTGTGCTTTGCCGCCGCAAGCCTTCCGACCGCCCTGCGCCGCTTCGTGCGGGAGAACCCCGGGACCGAGATTGCTGTCGTCAGCACGTGCAACCGGATTGAGGTCTACACCGCCGTCCCGCCGCGCGGCCCGGACCACGCGGCGGTTCTGGACTTTGTGGCCCGTCAGCGACGGGTTGCCCCCGCCGAATTCCGCGAGTTCGCGTATCACTATCGCGACGCCGACGCCATACGTCATCTCTTCAAAGTCGCCGCCGGACTGGACTCGCTGGTACTGGGCGAGCCGCAGGTCATGGCCCAGGTCAAGCAGGCGCTGGCAGTGGCAACAGAGGCCGGCACGGCAGGCAAGGTCCTTCAGAAAACTTTCCAGAGCGCTCTGGCCGCCGCCAGAACTGTTCACCGCAAGAGCCGAATCAACGAAGGCCATGTCTCCATCGGCTCAGTGGCGGCGGACTTCGCCCGGCGGATTTCGGCGGACTTCAAGACCAGTTGCCTGCTTGTGATCGGCGCCGGGGACATGGGCAAGCTCGTGCTGGAACAGCTTGCCGAAGGCGCGCCCAGCCGCATGCTAGTCTGCAACCGGCACAGGCAGCGCTCCGAGGAAATCGTGGCGAAATACGGCGGCGAGGTCGTCGAATTCGAGGGCCTGACGGCCGCCCTGGCGCAGGCCGACGTGGTCATCAGCTCCACCTCCGCCCCGCATTACGTCGTCACGGCCGCGCAGGTACGCTCCGCAATGGAGCAAAGGCGTGGGAAACCCCTCTTCTTCATTGATATAGCAGTGCCGAGGGACATTGAACCCGCCGTCCTGGAGGTCCCGAACACATACCTTTACAACGTTGACGACCTTCAGGCGCTGGTGGCGGAGAACCTTGCGGCCCGCTCAGCAAAGCTGGACCAGTGCAACGAACTCATCGAGAAGCAGATGGCCGGCCTAGTATCATGGATGGAGTCCCTGCACATCGAGCCGACCATCACCCGCCTGCGCGAGACCTTTCATGCGATCAAGGCCGAGGAGCTTGGCCGACTGAACGGAAAGTTGTCATCAGCCGGCGAGGCGGACCGGCAGTTAATCGAACAGGCTGCGGAGCGGATCGTGAACAAGCTCCTGCATGCGCCGTGCAACGCCCTGAAGGACCCCGCCGCCCGGCGGAGGCAGTACGATCTCGAGGAGGCGATAGAGGAAATTTTCGGCCTGTCCGCCAACACTGATGGCGACAAGCAGGATTCTTAAGACGGTTCTATGGCGATAATCGCCCATGCTAAAGAAACATAGCGAATTGCTGGTGGCAGGATTGAGGCTTCTGGACCTTGCGGCGATTGCCGGGGCCTGGATGCTATCCTACCTGCTTGCCTTCCGCCTAGGGGCCATACCGACACTGACGGGGGCGATCGGGCCTGGCATGGAGGACCCGATCCGATACTACGCCCGCGCCCTGATTGTCATACTGCCCGTCGCCGCCGTCGTCTTCCAGCAGCAGCGACTTTACGTTCCCCGTCGGGTGGGGCGGCTCTTCGAGGAATCTGCCGGGATAGTGATGGCAGTCGCCATAACAGCCGTTGTCTCATTGGCGCTGGGCGGCGCGATCCGGTTTGAGGAGATCGGGCCTGACGGCGCGATTGTAGTGAAGCCCTACATCCTCAAGTATTCCCGCAACGTGATGGCCGCGGCCGGCGTTCTCGGCGTTGTCGGGCTGGCGCTGGAGAGGCTGCTTGTTCGTTCCGCGCTGCGCAAGGCGCGGCGCAGGGGCTGGAACCAGAGGAAGGCTCTCGTTGTCGGGGCGGGACGTTTAGGCCAGAAACTCGTCGAACGCTTCCGACGCAATCCGTGGACGGGCATCCAGCCCGTCGGCTACGCGGACGACCGCCCTGAGCGGATCGGCAGGAGCTTCGGCGGCGTCAAGGTCATCTGCGACATCGCCTCAATCGCGCAGATGATCGAGAAGGAGGGCGTTGACCAGCTTTTCATCGCCCTGCCGGCATCCGAGAGCGACAAGGCGCAGCGCGTTCTTGATCAGACGGGCGAGGCAATGGTTGACGTCCGGCTGATTCCGGATTTCCATTCCGTTGCCACGCTGAACGCCGAGATCGGCGATTTCGACGGCCTGCCGATCATAAGCCTGCGCCAGACGCCGCTTGCGGGCTGGAGCCTGGTGCTGAAGCGCGGGCTTGACCTGGCCGTCGGGGGGCTGGCGTGCATCATTCTCGCCGCGCCGATGGCGGTTGTCGCGATTATAATCAAGCTGACTTCCCCCGGCCCGGTGTTCTACAGGCAGCAGCGCCTCGGCATGGACGGGCGGCTCTTCGACTGCATCAAGTTCCGCTCGATGCGCACCGACGCCGAGGCGGCAGGGGCCATGCGCACGACCCCCGGCGATCCGCGCCGCACGCGCTTCGGAACTTTCATACGAAAGTTCAACATTGACGAGCTGCCGCAGTTGATCAACGTCCTGCGCGGCGACATGAGCCTCGTCGGCCCCCGTCCGGAACGCCCCGTCTTCGTAGATGAATACAAGAAGCGCATCCCCGGTTACATGTTCCGCCACAAGATCAAAGCCGGCATGACGGGCTGGGCGCAGATCAACGGCTGGCGCGGAGACACGTCCTTGGAAAAGCGCATACAATACGATCTTTATTACATCGAACACTGGTCCATATGGTTTGACATATACATCATCGCAATGACGCCCTTCAAAGGGCTTCAAAACGCGTACTGAGCGAGACGCGAAGGATTCCCGCTATTTCACGTCCGTGTCAATTATGTAGTCTTCGGCGGCGTTGCGGATGATCCACGCTCCGGGATCGCGCGAGGCGATGGCCCATTGCCCGTGCATACCCTCGCCCGTGCCGACCTTGCCGAAGATTCGGACGTTGGCGATATAGGCGTAGCCCTTTGTGTCGAGAACGTACGGCGTCCCGTCCTCCCCGCCGTCGCTGAACGGGTTGAAAGGTCCCGCGTCAGGGCCGTTCTCGTTACATACCCCGGCCAGGATGTTGGTCCGCTGCACGTCTCCGCCGACGAACAGGAAGCCGATTATGGCGACCTCTCCGTCCTCAATGCCGGAAAGCCCGACGCCGATGTCCGCGCCGTGAAGGTTACGCCAGACGTAGATGTTGGCGATGTTGTAATGCGCGGTTATGCGCGCGCGTTGATCTCCGTTGGTTCCCGTGGCGCTCACGTTCAGAATCGTCAACCGCTGCGTGTCAACCGTCCCGCGGAACGTCCCGTTGGGGACGTAGATCGAGCTTATCACCCCGCCGGCCGTTATTGACGCGGTCAGGTCTCCGCGAATCACGTTGATTCCCCCCGCGTGCTGATCCAGCGCGATGCCGCCCGCAAGGTCGCCCCGCACAACGGTCAGGCTGCCGATCGTGGAGGCGGAGATTGCAGCATTTACCCCGGACACGGCGAAAACCTGCGTGAGAACCCCGCCGACGTCATACGTTCCGGTAAGCAGTCCCGGCGTATAGATCGTGCCGACGTTTCCGACGGCCTCAAGGTTCGCGTTGACGCTGCCGTTCGAGATCAACTGACCCATTTCCCCGACGTTGAAATCTCCGCTGACGTTGCCGGTGGAAATGAACTTGCCTAGCAACCCGGTCGTTTCAACCGCCCCGCCGTATATTCCGTAATTGTAGAATAACCCGATGCTCCCGGCTGAAATCGAACCGGTGAAATCCGATGGCCCCCGATAACCTGCGAAGACCAAATCAATCGCGCCTTCAACCAGCGCCCGGCCGGTCATGCCGTGAGAGATGAGGAACGAACCGATTTTGCGCGCGACAACGTCGGCTTCCATGCCGTCCCCGGCGGCGTTCGCCCACAGGAGCGAGACGGATTCCCCGGCGCAGTACACGCCGGCGCCCTCCGGGACGGTCAAAACGCCGGCAACCTCCAGGTCTCCGTCACTCATTCCCGTAACGGGGGAATTGACAAGAACCGTACCCATCTTCCCGGTCGAGGCGATAAAACTGATGTTGCCGTCCAGCAGGCGCTGGTCCAGGAACGCCGCCAGCGGCCCCTCCACCACAATGCCGAGGTTGGTGAAGTCCGCCTGACGCCAGGTTCCGTCATATGTCCAACTGCGGGCGACGATGACGACCCCAGCGCCGTTGCGCGTGATCAAAAGATCGTTTGCGGGATTGGCGATGCGATATGGCGCGCCGTCCGTCGCGTCGTAATCCCCGTCAATCGGCGCGCCGTATCCGATGCCGTCCATGTCATACACGTAGACCTTCCCGCCGCCGGTGTCAACCACGCCAAGCAGGTCCCACCCCGGACGCACGGTTATCGTCACCAAGCCGTCATCCGAGAGCGGTTCCGCGTCGCTCACCCGGAAACCAAACGTATCCACGCCCAGATATCCGGTATCCGGCGTGTATGTGGCAATTCCGCCGACAAGCGACACCGTTCCGTGAAGCGGCAGGTCTGTAATGATCCATGTAAGTTCCCCGGGCGGATTGTCAACATCCTGGGCTACAAGAGGAATGTCCACCGGCGAGTCTTCCCGCGCATCGCCCGCAACGTCAAAAGCGACCGGCGGGTCGTTGACCGGATTGACGGTGACGGTCACGACCGCAGGCAGCCCGGCGGAGTATGGGTCTGAGGCGATGTAGGAAAACGTATCGGTTCCAGCGAAATCCTTAGCAGGGGTAAAAATCACTTCTGTGCCGTCCCCGCCGGGGGCGAACGCGACGCTTCCATGAGACGGCTGAGCGGATATCGAGTAGGTGATCGCGTCCCCGTTCGGGTCAATCGCGTTTAGGATGATCGAGACGGGTGAATCCTCAGCGGTCGCGGCTGCCAGGTTGTCCGCCGCCGGGGCCGCGTTGACTCGTATCTCCACAACGTCCGGAACGGGATCGGCTTCCCCGTCGTCATCCGTCACGGTAAGCGTTATGGCGTAGTCCCCCGGCGCGTCCAGGCGAACCGGCCCGGGGTCTTCGACCACGAATGATAGCGACTGCGGCCCGGTTATCAGCCAGAGCCAGCCCGCTATCGTCCCATCAGAATCGGAGCCGTTGGCGGTCAGGTTCACGAAATCCCCGGCGTTGACCACCGCCCCGTCCGCCGGCGACGTGATCACCCCGTTCGGCGGAAGGTTGCCGGCCTCGATAACCGTCACCCTCGATATCGCCGGAATGGGATCGGGCGCGCCATCGTTGTCCGTCACGACCAGAGACACGACGTAGCTGCCCGGGGTGTTCAACTGAAGCAGCCCCGGATCCTCAAACGACGACGCCCACGAAAATCCCGCCGGTCCTGTCACAAGCCATGACCACGAGGCGATCCCCCCGTCGGCGTCGGCGCCACTTCCCATCAGGTTGATCTTCTGCCCCTGCAGGATGGTTGTTCCCTCGGCGGGGGAGTCAATGATCCCGTTCGGCGGCTGGTTTATCTCGCCATAAACAATTACGGAAACCGTCGCCGGGGTCGGATCGGCCAGCCCGTCGTCATCCGTCACTGTCATCGTGATCGTGTAGCCGCCCAGCGCATTCAACTCAAGCAACCCCGGATCCTCCACGGATGACGACCACGAGAAACCCGACGGGCCGGCAATCTGCCAGTTCCATCCGGCAATCGTGCCGTCGGTGTCGGTCCCGCTCCCGCGCAGGTTTATGCTCTGTCCGGGGAATATCGCGGTTCCGACGGTCGGCGAATCTATGGTCCCGTCCGGCGGCTTGTTGACGTACGTCTCAACTATGACGCTTGCCGAAGGCGGCGTGGGATCGGCAAGGCCCTCGTTATCCGTGACGTTCAACGAAATCTCGTAGATGCCCAGTTTGTCCAGAACCAGCAGGCCCGGGTCCTCCAGGTCCGACGTCCATTCAATGCCATCCGGGTCGGTGACCGTCCAATGCCATTCTGTTATGGCGCCGTCCGCGTCGGTGGCTGAACCCTGAAGGTTCACACTATCGCCCGGCGCGATCACAAGTCCGTCGTCGGGCGACTCAATCGTCGCCTCCGGGGCCGCGTTCGCAGACGCGTTGCGGACGGAGTAGACTCCGATGGGGCTTGTGCCGACAAGCAGGATGTCGCTCAGACCATCGGTATCGTGGTCGTAGATATTCATCTGCAACGCAATGCGCCCGTCGGTCTCCGCGATGTTTCCCGTCGCGGAGAACTGTCCCGTCCCGTTCCACGTCCAAGTGGAGAATCCCCCGGCTGTCTCATCGGGCTGATAATCACGGAACGGCAGCGTTTCGGCGATGCCGTCGCCGTTGGCGTCAAACAGAAGGCTGTTGAAGAGGGTGTTCGCGCCGAACTCAGTGGACTGCGGGGCCTGGAAGGTCATATCGCCGTTGTTCTCGTAGACAAGCAGCAGGTTTGAAAGCACCTTCCCGTCCCCGTCCCGCGATACGACATTGAAGAATACGTCGAGGAGGGAGCTTTCATCGGCGCTGAAGGGCATTCCGTAGGGCGGATCAGGCTGCACAATGGGCTTCAGCAGCAACGGCGTTGTCCCATAAGTCCCGGAGACAGTATTATAAAAGAATATCCTGGTTCCCCATTCGGTTCCTGAGACCATGAAACTGGAGCAGACCAGGTCGGGACAATCATCAGCGTTCATGTCCAGCGGGATCATGAAATCGCTTTCCGTCACGTTAACCGTCTGCGAGGCGGTCAGAACGCCTGTCCCATCGTTCTTCAGGACGATAACCTGATCGCTGTCGGGATCGGCGTCGGGATGGACAAAAGCCAGAAGATCCATGCTGCCGTCGTCGTTCACGTCGGCGGAGAATGGCCAGTCAAGCCCCCCCCCCAGCGGCAGATTGGTCTTCGACGTGAAGGTCCCGTTGCCGTTGTTGGCGAAGACGGCGATGCTGACGGAGTATGGGTTCTCCGGCGCGGCCCGCGTGGCGATTATGTCCGGCAGGGAATCCCCGTTCATCTCAAGCAGGGAGTGGAAGATTGTCAAATCCCCGCCGGTTGACCACGTCGGGGTTGCGGCGAATGTTCCGTCAGTCCTTCCCGGATGGAGTTCGAGCGGATTCTCATCCAGCCCCGGCCAGTTCGTCAGTATGTCCGCAATGCCGTCCCCCGTAAGGTCATCTCTGTATGAGCAAATCCGGGTTCCAAGCTCGAACTCCGTGCGGACGTTTGCCAGGAACGCGCCGTTGCCGACCCCGCGCATAACATTGATGTTGGGCAGGTCGAGGAACGGATTCTCCTTGATTGCCAGGTCGCTCTTGCCGTCCCCATTCATATCGAATACTTCAAGCTCCGAATTCGCCAGAGCGCTTATCTGCGATCCGGCATGTGTAAAGCTCCCGTCGGCGTTGCCGAGCATCACGTCAAACCGGTCGAAATCCGGGGTTGAAAGATTGTAAGTCTGGGAATGGAGCAGGATGTCCCTGCGCCCGTCTCCGTTGAAGTCCGAGAATTTGACCGCCCGCAGACGCCCCGGCATATCGGCTGCCGGAGCCGTGGTGAAAGTTCCGTCCTCGTTGCCCTTCATAACAGCGACTATGAAACCCTCGTTCGGATTGGACGTCTTCTGATAACTGACAATAATGTCGGCATAACCGTCCGAGTCCAGATCGCTGAAACCGTCCGGCGTCGGATGGAAAGCGGGGCTTGACGGAAGCGCGGTGAATACGGGATCGCCGAACGCCGGAACGGAAAGCAGCGTCCTGCGTTCCAGAACGTCTATGCGGAATCTTTTCCTGACTGCCATGAGTGCCTATCCTCCCTCCGCGCGCCAATTCTCTCCTGCGCCATTATACTCCGATCCCGGCGCGTTTTCCCTGCGCGATTCAAACCGTCAGGGGAGCTTCTTTATCCGAATATTCCGGATGAAGATCGCTCCCTTAAGCCCGAGAGCGTTTGGATGCCCAAGCCAGCCGATCCTGCCCGACGTTCGTCGAAGGCCCGGATGGGCGTTGCCGTCAATGCACTTGTCAAGGTCCAGCTTGGACAGGTCGGCGTCAACGATGACCGTCCCGTTGAGCGTCACCCGGATCCGGCTGCCGTCGGCCATGACCTCCTGCGAGTTCCACTCCCCAGCCGGCTTGAGGAATCCCCGCTTCGCCGGCACGACGCCATAGATCGAGCCGTGCGCCTGGTAGGGATGAATGTTTGCATACATCGGATGCTCGTCGTCAAGGACCTGTATCTCGTTCCAGATCGCGCCGTCCGTCCTGATGTTCAGCCCGTTGTTGCCGCTGGGTGACAGCTTCAGGTCGAACCTCAGGATGAAGTTCGCGAATTCGTCCTTCACGTAGGTCAGGTTCCCGCCCCGGCAGACCATGACGCCGTCCTCGACTACCCAGTCGGCGCCTTCCCATCCCTCAAGGTCCTTCCCGTTGAACAGCGGGATGAAACCTTCCTCCTCTCCCGTCGCCCCGCTCCTCGCATCCTTGATCGAGTCTTCCGTCGGGATGATCTTCTGCTCTTCCAGCCATTTCAAAGATTCCGTCTGCCATGCGTCCCACATCGGTCCCTGATACCCGTTCAATCCGTGCCCCCCGGATGGAAGCTCAAGGTATCGGGCTGCGACCTTGCGCGCCTTCAATGCCTCGTAAAACTGCCGACTGTTGTCGCAGGAGACCGCCGTATCGTCAACCGCGTGCGCAAGGAACGCGGGGCAAGTCTTGTCGCTGACCCGCTTCTCGTTGGAGAACAGATCTATCATCTCCTGCGTCGGATTCCCGCCGAGCAGATTGGCCTTCGTTCCGGCGTGGGTTTGCGGCCCCATCGAAATGACCGGGTAGATGAGTATGGCGAAGTCGGGACGGCATCCGGCCTTCGCAACCGGATCAGCCGATTTGGGATCACCGTCATCAAAATGCGTCGCCGCTGTTGACGCCAGATGCCCCCCCGCCGAAAAGCCCATCACGCCGATCCGAGCCGGATCGCAGCCCCACGCCGCCGCATTCGCCCGGGCGGTCCTGATGGCCCGCTGAACGTCAAGCATCGGAACGAACGATCTTCCCCCCGGGAGGCGGTACTCCAGCACAATCCCGGTTATCCCGCACCGGTTCAGCCACCGGGCGATGCCTGTTCCCTCCGGTCCGGTCACAAGCCCGCCGTACCCCCCGCCGGGACAGATGACCACTGCCGTCCCGTTCGCTATGGATGGGCGATGGACCGTTATGAAGGCTTTGTCTTCCGAAAACGTCCCGTCGCCGACCGGCGCCTTGTCCGGCCAGAGCGCGACCCGCTCCGGTTCGGCCTTTCCCTCCGCCGCAAGCGCGAACTCCAGGGAAGCGACGGGCAGCAATCCCGCCGCGACAAGGAGAACCATCGCGCGTTGCGTCGCATGGCAGAGCATAATCGTATTCATGTCGTTCTCCCGTTTCAGTGCCGCGCGCCTGACTGACCTCCGGATGTGCGAAGCAGGCGGCGCAAACGCCATGATGTCCCGCCCCGGCGCGGGTGTCAACCTCTGCCTCTTCCAAAATCCCCCGGCCATCCATATTGCCGATTTGGGATTCCTCGCCGCCCGCTCCTGTCGTAAGATGTGTCTCGTTGAATCGCCTTCACATCCGGAGGAAAAACTGATGCGCGAAAACATCGTTCTCATCGGCGCGGGCAGCGCCTCCTTCACGCGCGGCCTGCTCGCCGACCTCATCTTCGGCGACTGGGATGCGGAAATCAGGCTCTGCGACATTGACCCGGAAGCGCTCTCGGTAGCCGAGGGCATCGCCCGGAAAATGATCGCCGCCGCAGGCTCGCGCATGACCGTAGTCGCGTCAACCGGGCGGCGCGACCTCCTCCCCGGCGCAACCGCCGTCATCTGCACCGTCGGCGTCGGCGGGCGCAGGGCATGGGAAAAGGATGTCTTCGTCCCCCGCCGCCACGGCATCTTCCAGCCCGTGGGGGACACCGTCATGCCGGGCGGAACCTCCCGGGCCTTGCGCATGATCCCGCCGATGGTCGCCGTCGCAAAGGACGTCCTCGACCTCGCGCCTCAGTCCCTGTTCTTCAATTACGGCAACCCCATGGCCCCCGTCTGCCGGGCCATCCGGAAGGAGACCGGCGCGAACGTCATCGGCCTCTGCCACGGCGTCTTCCACGTCGCGCATTACCTCGCCCATGTCCTCGGTGTCGAGGAGAAGAACTTCGCCTACGCGTCAGTCGGCATGAACCACCTGACGTGGTTCGTGGAGGCGCGGACGCGCGGCGCGGATGCCATGCCCCGCCTGAAAGCGATCGCGGACGAACGCCTAAAAGCTTTGGCGGACAAAGGTCTTGACGGCAGTCCGGACAACCCTTTCAGTTGGCATCTGCTGAAACTCTTCGGCGCGTTCCCCGCCGTGCTGGACCGCCACGTCTCGGAGTTCTTCCCGCAGTTCTTCCGCGACGGAACCTACTACGGCAAAAAACTCGGCGTTGACGCCTTCAGCTTCGAGGACTGCATCGCCGGCGGCGACCGGGGCTACGAGGAAATGAAGGAAATCGCCCTCTCCGGCAGCCCCCTCCCGGAGCGCTACATCAAGCGCAGCGGCGGCGAGCACGAGCAGGTGACGGACATCATCCGCAGCATCCGGCAGGACCGCGGCGAGGTCTATTCCGTGAACCTCCCCAACGACGGCCAGCTCCCCAACCTCCCCGCGCATGCAGTCGTGGAGTCGCCGGGCGTCGCCACCAGCGCCGGCCTGAAGGCCATCCTTCAGCCGCCCCTCCCCCCCGGCGTCGCCGGAACGCTGGCGACGCGCCTGCAATGGGTCGAGACCACGGTCGAGGCCGCGGTCGAGGCAAGCCGGGACAAGTTCGTCCAGGCCCTCGTCATTGACGGCGCGGTCGGCTCGCTCGAAATAGCCGAGAAGCTTGCCGACGAGATGCTGCGCGAGCAGGCGGAGCATCTCCCGCAGTTCCGGGCGTGACGAAAAGGAGTATCGTTCGGTGACAAATACGCGCGGGATCACCAGGCGCGGTTTTTGCGCGTCTGCAGTCGCCGGCGCGTTCGGCCTTGCGGCCGGTCGCGCCTTAGGCGATGCCCCCGCCAAACGCCCCAACATCCTCCTGATGACGGCGGACGATCTCGGGCCGTATCTCGGCTGTTACGGCGACGGCGTTGCGCGGACGCCCGTCCTTGACTCCCTTGCGTCCGAGGGCATGCTCTTCACGCGCGGATACGTCACGCAGGCCTCGTGCAGCCCCTCCCGAAGCAGCATCCTTACCGGACTTTATCCCCATCAGAACGGACAGATCGGACTGGCGCACCGGGGGTATTCCATGCGCCCCGGCATGAAGACCCTTCCCGCGCTCCTCAAGCCCGCCGGTTACAAGGTCGGCATCGTGGGCAAGTTCCACGTCGCCCCGACGGACGCCTTCCCGTTCGACTTCGAATACGACAGCCCGCTCCTCATGGTCACCCGCGACGTCCGCAAGGCGGCGCAGGTCGCCGGGGGATTCATCCGCTCCGCCCGCGGGGAGCCGTTCTGCCTCCTCGTCAACTTCACCGACCCGCACAGGCCGTTCCTCGATCAGTCCGCCGGCCTCCCGCAGAGACTCTTCCAGCCGGGCGAAGTCCCGCCCTTCGGCTTCCTCGGCGTTGACTCGGACGACATCCGCCGCGACATGGCGGGATATTACAATTGCATGTCCCGTCTCGATTCCGGCGTCGGCTTCGTCCTTGACGAGCTTCGCAAGTCCGGCCATGCCGACGACACGCTCGTCGTTTTCATCTCGGATCACGGCCCGCCGTTCACGCGCGCCAAAACGACCTGCTACGAAGCCGCTCTGCGCGTTCCATTCATCGCGCGCTGGCCGGGCCATGCCGCGCCCGGAACGACTTCCGACAGGCTCGTCTCGACCGTTGACCTGCTGCCGACGTTCCTCGACGTTGCCGGAGTTCTGGCCCCGGAAGGGCTGGCCGGCGCATCTCTTTCCGGCATCCTTGAAGGCCGGGACGCCCCCCGACGCGAATTCGTCTTCGGCGAGTTCACAAGCCACACGCGGGACGCCTTCTTCCCCCGCCGGACGATCCGCGATTCCCGTTATCGCCTCATTGCCAACCTGCTCCCGGACCGCCCGAATCCCGTTCTGGGGGTTGACGGGTGCGCGGGCTGGAAGGAATCGCGCAACGACAGGTGGAAGGGAACCGACGCCCGGACCGCCATGGACGTCTATCACCGCCCCCCGCCACTGGAGCTTTACGATCTGGAATCCGACCCGTCCGAACTGCGCAACCTTGCCGGCAGGCCTGAATTCGCCGAGATTGAAACAAAACTGGCCTCCAAGTTGTTTAAGTGGCGTAGAGAGACGTCCGATCCGCTCCTCGACCCCGCGCAACTGGCCGCCCTTGCGCGCGAGCACGACGACGGATCGAAACGGTAGGATTCCACGAGTCGGGAGACTGGACGATTGCTCGCCGCCTTCAAGGTTTGCGGCAAGGGGTAAATGATGAACATGCGAATACAGAGATTCACGCATCTTCTTGTCTTCATTTCGGCGTTCAGCGCAAAATGCGTCGCTGTGCCGGTTGATGAAATTGAGGGAGATGCATGGGATCGTTTGGCGGAAATTGTGAAGGCTCCCGACCCCAAGGCTGTAATGTCCGGCGCCATGCTTGACAGGATGTTGGAACAGACGCGCGCACAGGATAAAAGAGGGCATTCTCCGGCAATCTACGCGCTGGCGTACTCCTCCGATCCCAGAGCCAAAGCCCGTCTTCATGAACTTGCCAAAAAGACGAATCCGAACGAAGCCGGCGTAATCAACTTTGCGATCACCTTGTCGGACGCACTTGACAGGGAACGATGCCGGCAGCTTCCCCTGCTGGCATACGAATTGGCCAAGTCCGAGAACTCTTTTGAGCGTTTCTTGCTGATCGAATACATGGCGCGGGTACATGCCGATGACGCAGTTCCCGTATTTATCAGGCACATTGAATCGGAAGATTATTTTGAAGCGAAGCTGACCTGTTATCAGCTCATTGCATTGCGCGGCAACAGACAGGACATCATTGCCCTTCGCGCCAAAATCAAGAATGAGAAACCCATATTGAGATGCGAGGAACACAAAGAGTATATCCTCCTCGTGTTTACCGGTGAGAAAGGTCGAGCGCCATTGATTCAGTCTTCCTATGACGTTTTGGAAATTATTGAAAGCCGCCTGTCGAAGATGGAAGCGGAGAAGAAGTGATATTTCATGATATCAGGCATATTTATGTATTACCAAAATATCTTTCTATACATTATTCGTGTCTTTGAACCTGCGCGGCAAAGAAATCGTCAGCCTCTTGTCAATGCGTCGCCGCGACGTGTCGGAACATGAAATACGCCGCGCCGACCAGACACAGCCCAGCCCAGAGGAAGTCCAGCGTCAGCTTCTCCCGCATGTAAAAGACGCAGAACCCGGTGAACACGCACATCGTTATCACTTCCTGCATGACCTTGAGCTGGCCCAGGCTGTAGAACTGATGCCCGATCCGATTGGCAGGGACCTGAAGGCAATACTCCAGCAGCGCGACGCCCCAACTGACGAGGATCGCGATCAGGACGGGCTTGCCGCGCAGGTCTTTCAGGTGGCCGTACCAGGCGTACGTCATGAAAATGTTCGATCCGACAAGCAGAAAGACCGGCAGCAGCTTCGTCATATTCAACTCCTGACATCATGAAACTCGAAAAACACCGCGCAGACGCAGATCATCCGGACTGGAGGACGGCCCGACGGCAACCTCATACGCCGCATCCTCGGTTTCCCATTCGTCCTTCTCAGAGTCGTAGAACGCGAGATCGGAAACATCGAGGTCGAATCGCACCGTCCGCTTTTCCCCCGGTTCCAGGCGAATCCGCTGGAAGCCTTTGAGTTCCCGCACGGCGCGTTCCACCCGGCTGCCCCTGCAGCCGACGTAAAGCTGAACTACCTCCTCTCCGGCCCGGTCGCCCGCGTTGGAAACCTCAACGCTCGCCACTATCCGACCGCTTCTGCCTACAGTCTCCCGATCCAGCGCCAGATTGCTGTATTCATACTGCGAATAGCTCAAACCGTATCCGAACGGGAACACCGGTTTCAGCCCGTTGTGGTCGAAATGTCTGTATCCGTGCAGGTAGCCGTATCGGATGGAGTCCGCGCGGGGATCGAAATTGACAAGCTGGCTCTCCGACGCGTGGAAGGTCGCGGGAAGTCTGCCGCCGGGATTGACATCCCCGAACAGTATCTCCGCTATCGCGGTTCCGCCCGCCATGCCCGGGTACCATGCCATCATGAGCGCCGGGACATCGGCGATCCACGGCGCAACCGTTATCGCGCTTCCGCCTTCGAGAACCACCGCGCAGCGACGATTCGCGCCTGTGACTGCTTTAATCATTTCCTCCTGCTTTCGCGGCAGGCCGAGGTTCTCGCGGTCTCCGCCGATATTCAGTATCGGAATGTATTCCCCCTCGTCCCGCCACGTCAGGCCGGCGATCACGACGACCGCATCGGCCTCGCGCGCGGCCTTCGCCGCCGAGCGCAGGTTCGCGCCCGGGTCATGGATAATCCGGATATCCCCGCCGGCGACGTTACTGATTCCGTCAAGCGGAGTCACAACGCGCGGCGGCCTGACGCGGCTGCTTCCCTTGTCCCCAAGATTGGCCATGCCGGCCAGTTCACCGATGACAGCGATTGATTTCAGACCGCCGCGATTCAAGGGCAGGATCGAATTTTCGTTTTTCAGCAGGACGATGCCCTTGCACGCCGCCTCAAGAGCGAGTTCCTCGTGCTCGCGGCAGGCGATCCTTTCGGGACCGTATGATTGCCCGGCCCCGACGCCCTCGAATCTCAGCTTCTGCCTCACAATCCGCGCTACGGCGTCGTCAACCAGTTTTTCAGGCGCGCGACCGCCCTCGACAAGCCGCTTGAGTTTCCTGCCGAATCGCCACGTGAACGGCATCTCGACGTCAAGGCCGCCGAGAATCGCCTCCTCGCCGTCTCTGCATCCGAGTATGAAATCGGAGATGACGAATCCGTCGAAGCCCCATTCCTCTTTGAGGATGTCCCGCAGGAGATGCCCGTTATGACCGCAGTATTCTCCATTGACCTTGTTGTAGGCGCTCATAACGCAGGCCGCGCCGGCATCAACGCACCTCTTGAAATGCGGCAGATACACCTCCCGGAGCGTTCTCTCATCAATCCTGACATCAACGCGGAAGCGGGACCTCTCAATGCTGTTCGCGGCGAAGTGTTTGACGCAGGCCATGACGTGCCGTTGCAATCCAGTTGTCTGCGCGGCGCCCATTGCTCCGACGTGGAAACTATCCTCACCGTAGGTCTCCTGCGCCCGGCCCCATCCGGGATGCCTCAGCAGGTTCACACATACAGAGCCGGAAAGATCGCCGCCCAACGAGCGGGATTCCATGCCGATTGCGGAGCCGATACGCTCTTCAAGCTCAACATCCCACGCCGCTCCCCTGGCAATCGAGACGGGGAAACATGCGCAATGATTCGGGGCTGCGCCCCGAGGACCGTCTGTGAACCTGAACGTGTCAACTCCAATCGCCTTGTCTCCGCCGGTTCCGTACGGTTTGATGTTGTATCGGATGGCGGAGACAACCATGTCCGCGACCCCCATGTTACCGGACATTCGGGCGATCTTCTCATCAAGGGACATGCGCGAGAGCAGTTCCCGGACGCGATGCTCCCTTTCATCAACGCGCGCTCTTTCAATGCTTTCATTCATGCCGGGCAAGCCAGTCATTTCCTGCCGCCTTTGGCGAGGTACTCCGCCCTTCCGTCCAGCATCCATTGCCAGACGGCCTTGCGCCAGAGGGCGACGCGCTTTTTCTCAATGTCGCTTTTTGCAAGCGTCTCGGCCTCGGCGATCAAGGCGCCAAGCTCGTCCATGCGCTGGGCCGTGCCGAGGTTATCCCACGATATGGCCTCGTCCCAGCCCTTTTTCTTCGGCGGATAGTTCGCTGGATTTGTGACGGTCTCCTCGATCCGGGCGTAGAACTTCCGCATCGGTTCCGCCGCCGCGCCGAAGTATAGATCAAAGAACTCGTTCATCAGCGCGTCGGTGTCCAGCGTCGGATCGTCCCAGACTTTTACCATCACGTGATGCTCAAGCTGGTCCGGCTCCCCGCAACGGAAAATCCCGCGAACGCCGTCCTTGATGAACATGCGCATGTATTGCGCGGAGACGTGGGGCATGAAGTCGGGGAAGCATTTCCACTGCTGGATTAGCGCCATTTCCATCGGATGATGGTAATAGACCCACATGAACATCGGGGCCGGGGATTTCTCCCGCCATGCATTGTAAAGGGCGAGGTCGTTCTCGCGCATGGAGTCGTTTATCGCGTAGTAGCAGAGGTGCAGGCAGGGGGCGATGGAGACGTTCGGCTCGACCTCGATGCTGCGCGGATGGACTGCATAGCACCAGTAGGCAAGGGTTGCGATGTATTTGTCCGGGTGCGTTTTTCGGACTTCGCGGGCGACGGCGTTGACGAAGGAGAACCAGTAATCGCTGATCTCGCCGCTGCTGAAGTGGCCCGTCGCCATGCCGATGCCCAGATGCTGAAGTTCGCCGCATTTTCGGCACAGGCAGAGGTTCCGGTTGTCGTCCGGGACGATGGCGAAGTAGTCGCCCATCGCCTTCCAGCCGACTGGAAGTTCACCCTTGCCGTCGAAGTAATCGCGCGCCATCTGCGCCACGCGGGCGACAAGTTTCTCGTTCGTGTAGCAGAGTTGCGATCCCTTGCCGGCCGGGTTCTGCGCCTGATACTCCGGATCGTTCAGGACGTTCTGGATCGTGCTGCGGTGGATTGTGTGATTGCCGGCCCAGCGTTCCCCGCCCATCTTCATCCGCCGCCAGTAAAGGCAGACCTGGTCGCGGGTGTAGTCCCCCCATTGTCCTCTCATGAACGGCCAGCTTCCCCCGGCCAGCGCGCTGCGGTGCTTCAGCGCCGGAGAGCGGCGCACGTCTGCTCCGGCGACCTGCAGAGTCTTCTTGTCCGGAAAGACGATGTTGATATCAGACGGTCCGTACCATCGGACGCCGCAGACGCGCTCCAGGAAGTCATATGCCGCGTAACATGTTCCCTGATCGTCATGGATGCCCGGCAACTCCATCTCCCCAGCGCTGCGGTCCGGGAGGCCGACCGCTTTCCAGTAGTCAATCCTGTGCCTTAAGTCTTGCAGGGATTCGTCGGTTGTGGTTCGCCCCTGTTCCTTGCGATTGGCCTCCGTGTCCTGCCAGTCGCGTCCGATCAGGATCACGCAATCAGGGCGGAAGGCGACGAGATACTCCTGCGGCGCGAAGTCCATGCCCTTGAAGCCGAGCTTCAGCGCCGCATCGCTATCGCCGACGAGGATTCGGGTTCCGGAGACATTCTCGGCGTCGGTTCTGATCGGGAGTTCCGCGCCGGTGATTCTCATGAGGTGGAACTGAATCTCCAGCGCGGCCAGCCGCGCCGAGGGGGTGGGATTTCTTGCCGTGATAATCGAGGCTGCGGGCGCTCCGTCCCTGACCAGCGTCAGATTTTCGTTCTGCTTTGTCGCGCTCGTTCCGGCGCATCCCAGCGCCAGCCCGACAATGACCATCTGTCCAGCCAGCGTCGCTCGAATGAAATTAGTCGCCATCACAAAATCCTCCCGATCTCAGTCGGTTATGAATCTGACGCCCGGTGGGGGCTTTATTTCCAGGAAATCTTTGCCGGTTCTCTTTCGGCCAGACGGCGGAACTTTACGTCCTGGTATCCGAGCGTCATCGCCGCGTAGCATGAATGCCCGGGGGGGATGCCCAGGAAAGACGAGATTTTCTTCTCGTTCACGATCGCGTTCACGACGAACCCGTTGAAGCAGCAGCCCACGCCCAGCGTGTGCGCCATTAGTGAGCAGTTGTAAATCGCAGCCGCGCAGTTGAAGCATGAAGACGTATCCCCGGACGGGGAGTGCGCGATAATCATCGCCGGGGCGTGATAGAACAGCCTGTCATGGCCTTGCTTCGCAAGCTCTTCGGCGTGCCGGGCCTGCGGGCCATAGAATCGGAGGAGTTCGATTGCCTCCCGGCCCGCCTTCAGTCCAAGAACCGCCCGGCCGGCCGGATTAGCAGCAAGGGCGAATAGTTTCCGGTAGAAGGAGACCGTCATGTCGCGAAGCCGGTCAATGTCCGCTTTTGTCGTCAGGACGACGTAGTGGACGGCCTGAAGGTTGGTGGCCGTCGGGGCGTAGCGTCCGGCCTCGATGATGCGCGCGAGAACGTCGCGGGGGACGGGTTCGTTGCGATAGTTGCGGACGGAGCGCCTTTCACGCAGCAGCATCTGGAGGTCGTCTGGCGTCACGGCAGGCTTTGCGCCGGGTTTAGGCGCATCGGGGCCGGCCACGGCTGGATGTGTTACGGCGTCAACGGGACAGACGGCAGCGCAATGCCCGCAATCAATGCACCAGCCGGGATGGGCGACAGACGACTTCTTGTCCTTCATCTCCAGGACGCATGCCACGCAGACCCGCGCGCATTGCCCGCATCCGACGCATTTGGAGATGTCAACAATCGGTGGAGTCCGTTTTCTGTTCATCATTCGCGATTTTCCGCCTTTCAGATTGCCAACGCCGGGAATCTTAATCGGTCGCCTGCTTGATCCCGCCATGCCGCATCGGGCCGCAAAACACGCTTGTTTCGCGTGAACGGTTGTTATAATCATGGGAAGGTTTCGTTGCGAAACATTTTTGGAATGGCGTCAAAGAGGAGATAGCAGATGCGCAGACTACGCGTAGTGCAATCGTTGCTGATCGTCCTGGCTCTGTCGCTGGCGAGCCGGAGCGCGATGGCGGACGTGAAACCGCATGCGCTGTTCACCCCGGGAATGGTTCTCCAGAGAGACATCGAAGTCCCGGTATGGGGGTTTGCCGACAAGGGTGAAGAGATCACTGTCAAGATACTCGACCAACAGGCCAAGACGATAGCTCAGGACGGCAGGTGGTGCGTCAGACTGAAGCCTCTGAAGGCCGGCGGACCGGTTTCCATGACGATCTCCGGCAGAAACACGATCACGCTGGACGACGTTCTGATCGGCGACGTGTGGGTTTGCAGCGGGCAGTCCAACATGCAGTGGTCCGTCAGGAACAGCGTCAATGCCGAGAAAGAGATCGCCGACGCCAATCAGCCGACCATCCGCCTTTTCCAGGTTCCCATGGTTCCTGCCGACGTGTCGCCGCAGGACCTGGGCGCGGCATGGGTCCGTTGCACTCCGGAGACAATCCCTGATTTCACCGCCGTCGGATACTTCTTCGGAAGAAGCCTGAACAAGGAACTCGCCGTGCCCATCGGCCTGATCAATTCGTCATGGGGTGGTTCCCCGGCCCAGGCATGGACAAGCCGATCCATGCTCGTGACCAAGCCCGAAACGAAGGGAATCATGGAGGAATACGACAAGATCATTCCCAATTACCCTCAACTTAAAGCCGATTACGAGAAACGGCTGGCGGAATGGAAAATACAGGCGGAACAGGCCAAGAAGGAAGGCAAGAATCCCGGATGGGGGCCTGGGCTGCCCATGGGGCCGGAGCATCATTTCCGCCCGGGCGGGCTTTACAACGGTATGATAGTCGCCATCCAGCCCTATGCGATCAAGGGCGCGATCTGGTATCAGGGCGAATCCAACGCGGGGGCATACGATCAGTACCGCGTTCTCTTCCCGTTGATGATCACGAACTGGCGTCAGGACTGGAAGCAGGGAGACTTTGCGTTCCTGTTCGTGCAGCTTGCTCCGTTCTCCTGCGGCGCGCCCGGGGACCGCTCATGGGCCGGACTGCGCGAGTCCCAGGATGACACGCTGTCGCTGAAGAACACGGGGATGGCGGTCATAACGGACGTCGGCGACGAGCGCGACATTCATCCGAGGAAGAAGCAGGAGGTCGGACAGCGTCTGGCGCTGGCCGCCTTGAAGGTCGCCCACGGCAAGGACGTGCTATATTCAGGCCCCATGTATGAATCCATGAAGATCGAGGGCGACAAGGCGATCCTTAGCTTCAAACACGTCGGCGGCGGGCTTGTGATCGGCAACGCCTCGGTTCCGACCGACGGCAAGCTGGTCGGTTTCATCATCGCCGGGGATGACGGCGTCTTCTACAATGCCGAGGCGAAGATCGAGAACAACAAGGTCGTCGTGAGCAGCCCGAAGGTGCAAAAGCCGGCGGCTGTCCGCTACGGCTGGGCGAACTGGTGCGTATGCAACCTTGCCAACAAGGAAGGCCTTCCGGCGTCGCCCTTCAGGACCGACCGCAAAGGCGAAGTCAACTGCAAGACGGGCGAATAGAAGACCCCGATAAAGAACGTTCGCGAACACAGGGGCGGGTTTCACACCCGCCCCTGTTCATTTTCATTGGAGGGTGGGGACAGAGAAATGACACGCCGCGGGTTTTATAGATTGGTTCCCCTGAATCCAAGCCAGAACGCGAAGCCGACCGCAGCCCCGCCGATGTGCGCGGCGGCGGAGACGTTGCTGAAACCTTTTATCTGCATCCACGCCCCGATCAACTGAATACCGATCCATAGCGCGAAGGCGAACCAGGCCGGCATTGTTATCCACCTGTAACGAGCCAGCCATCTTCCCAGGCCGAAGCCAAGCCCGCGCGCCAGGCCGAGGCGCGATTTCGGAAACCTGAAGGCATAATATGCAATGATGCCTGATATGCCCCCGCTGGCGCCGACGGCGGGGATGGCGCTCTGAGTATCAAGCAGATAATGGCACGCATCGCCGGTCACGGTAGCCAGAAGCAGCAGAAGTCCGTACCAGAGCCTCCCCAGGCTGTCCTCCACGTTGTCCCCAAAGACAATGAGGAAATACATGTTTCCGAGGAGATGCGCCAGGCCCGCATGAAGAAAGAAACTTGTCAAAGAAGTCAGTCCGAAGCATCGCCATGCCATGGCGGGAATGAAACCGAACTTGTCCAGAACGCCGGGGGCGGCGAAGATCGCCCAGATGCTGACGACTGATATGACCAGCGCCAGTGACCACGTAAGCCAGGGTCGTTTCATCAGTTCAGGCGCGTCGGTCTCCACCGGCAGTCCCATGTAGCCGGCGATCTGTCCGATAACGGAATCCGGGGCGTCGGCGTCGTAATCCACGGAGGACGCCCTTTCCTCCTCGCTGTGGGCGATCATGAACTTCCCCATCGCTTCGGCGGCTTTAGGCGAGAGCTTCTTTGACTTTGTCTCGACCGGCTTGATCGGAACCTGCGAGAATTCCATGGGGTCGAACCAGCAGGTCTGGCAGGAAGCGCAGACGTCGAGCATGAGCGGGTTTTCGCTGTTCAGGACGGCCGGAACCTCCCGCATATTTCTGCCGCAGAACGGACACGGCCGCCCCTTCTGCCCCGTGCCGGCTTTCGCCCTTGTCCATATGCCGTTGACGTAAGCCGGCGGCAGCAACTTGCGCAGCAGGGAGACATTGGCCGCCCGCCCGCCGCAGTCCTTGCAGACCCAGAATAATCCCTTGTCAGACTTCGCTTTAACCAGGGGGCTGTTGCATTTTGGGCAGATGTTCACAGAGCGTCTCCGGAAATGAACTCAGATCCGGCTTTCAACCGTATAGGCTCATTGAGATATTGTACATCGGTGTTCGTGGATTTCTATTGTCTGAATCGAGTGTATAATTGCTCCAGCATGATCGCTTTCATCCTTAATAAAAAGGAATGACCCCATGCCAACCATCATCGGCCCGCTGAAGTCCCATCCCTGCATGAAGCGCCATCCGGCCAATCCCGTCCTGACCGCGCGCGAAGTGCCCTATCCCGCGACGCTCATCTTCAACCCCGGCGTGACGAAATACGAGGGCCGATACGTCATGGCCTTCCGAAACGATTACGGCTCGGAGCAGGAGAAAAGGCTGGACGGCACCAACATCGGCCTTGCATGGAGCGACGACGGCGTCAAGTGGCGCGTCGAGCCGCAGCCATGCTTCGCCATGAAGGACGACGAAATACAACGGGTCTACGACCCGCGTCTGATCGTCATCGAAGGGCGCTGCCACATGTGCTTCGCAGTTGACACGAGGCACGGCTGCTGCGGCGGCATCGCCTTGACGGACGACTTCCGCAACTTCGAGGTTCTGTCAATCACGACTCCCGACAACCGGAACCTTGTTCTTTTTCCGGAGCGAATCGGCGGGAAATACGTCCGCCTTGAGCGTCCTTTCCCCGTCTACAGCCGGGGCGCGGGGGAGCATTTCGACATCTGGATTTCCGACTCGCCGGACCTGCGCTACTGGGGCAACTCGAAGCTCCTGCTCGGCGCCGAGCTGGTCCCTTTCGCCAACGCCAAGATCGGCCCGGCCGCCCCGCCGGTCAGGACGCCGAAAGGCTGGCTGGCGACGTTCCATGCGGTTGACATTGATCCATCCAGAGGCAAGAACGGATGGGAAGCCTCATGGAAGAAACGTTACACGACCGGTATCATGCTCCTTGACCTCGACGATCCCCGCAAGGTCGTCGGCATCTGCGCTGATCCGATCCTCGCTCCGGAAGCGCCGTATGAAGTCGAGGGCGGATTTCGCAATAATGCGATCTTTCCGTGCGGGATGATCCTCGAGGATTCCGGCGAGACGAAGCTTTACTACGGCGCGGCGGACACGGTCGTCTGCCTGGCGACGGCCGACGTCGGCGACCTGTTGAAACTCTGCGGATGTTGAAAAGACGATTGTTCATGGGCTGGAAACGCGGTACGGCGCGGACGTCGGCCGAGTCAAGCTTCGGCCTTATAAAGCGGCCTCGAGCCGCCGCACTCCAAAGTAACAAGGAAGGCGGGTGGAAAATGACAAAACAACTGGGAATCATCGCGCTGGCGGTCGGCGTCATGACGCTGGCCTCCTGCGCCGGACTCGAGCGGGTGGCGGAGCAGATGCCCGAAGAACCGAGCTACAAAGTCGTCTACGATCTCGGCGACGCGATAAGCGACGCTCAGAAGCAGGAATACATGGTTGCCGAGGCTCAGGAATGCCGCTCCGCAGGCGCCATCCGAAAGGGCATCTTCCTGCACCCGAAGAGCGACAAGGACGCGACCATCACCTACAAGCTCGCCATTCCGAAGACAAAGGAGGACGAGAGACTTTTCCTGATCGCGTGGACGTCCGTCAACAGCGACGTTGCCGACAAGACGGACAACCCGTGGAACGGAGTGCGCTTCATCATCCGCGTGAACGGGCAGGACAAGCTTAACCGCGATCAGATGCCCGGCGGCTGGATCCCCGCCGTCATCCCGCTTGACGACGCGGCCGGAACCGACGCCGAAATCCAACTGGCGACAAATGCAATTGACGGCAACGGCAGCTACGACTGGAGCTACTACGGCCAGCCGCAGATCGTTCTTATTCGTCCGAAGCCGCTCGGAGCGGGCGGCGAGCTTGAGGGATTGACGGGTCTGGTCTTCGCCCCGGTTGCTTCCGCTTCAACCGGAAGCGCCATAACGATTCAGCCGGTTGACGCATCCGGCGCGGGGATCGGCGATCCCGTGAAGGCGGCGCTCCCGGCCGCTCCGGGATCGGAATGGACAGTCGCCGAATACGATCTGAGCAAGGTCGAGGGCGTCATGGGCGCGAAGATCGCAGACGCCGCATCGCTACCTGCCGGCATTCTTTTCAGCCCCTACTCCAGCGACATCGAGGTTTCCGGCCCGTATCAGGGCAACATCCAGGTTCACGCGGGCAACGAACTGCCCATCACAGTCGTCCTGAAAAATCGCGGCATGGGGACGTGGATTCCGCGCGACGGGAAGTACTGCGTCACGCTTGACGGCGAGGAGAAGGTTCTGACGAAATTCGAGCCTGTCCGCGCGGGGGAGGAAAAGGTCCTGCGGATTCAGGTTACCCCGCAAAAAACCGGACGGAGAGCTTTCAGCGTGGAGCTTACAGCGAAGGGTATAAAGACGTTTCGCAGCGACGGCGTCATCCACGTTGACGAATCACCCGCCATCCTGGCGGAGACGCGCAAGCCCGGCAAGTTGGTCGAGGCTGCCGAAGACCGCGCCGTCATCCAGACGGACAAGGTCCGCATGGCTGCGCTCAGGCTCGATGCGGAACGATGCCGTCTGTGGTTCCAGAGGGCGGACGGCGGCAAGTGGCGGACCGTTGCGGTTCAGCCTTTCGCGGCAGACGTTGCGATTGAGGAGGGAGGCAAGGCCGCGCAGTGCGTGGGCGAGAACGTTGGTTTCAGCGTTGGCAAGCATGAGGGCAAGGAAGTCCTCATCATAAGCGCGGGCGTCATTTCGCCGTCGGGGACGCGGATGGGGGCCAAGTCTTATTATGCGGCCCCGACGGACAACGCGCTGCACGTTGTGAGCGTTCTTGAAGCGCCGGCGGGGACAAAGGTGCTGCGTTTCTGCGGCGCCTCTTTGCGCGTCTGCGACCGGCCCGGCGGAGAGCGCAAGCTCGGAGCGCTTTTCCCCGGACTGGAATACCTCGGCCCGAACGAGCCAAGCTCCAGTACGCGCGACGCCGCCCCGCCCATCAACAACCGCCTCTGCCCGGATCGCCTGAAGGTGACCATGCCGCTCATGGCCGTCAACACGGAAGACGGACTCGTTTCGCTCACATGGGACGCCGATCACAAGTGGGACGGACAGAACGTGTCGCCCGCCGCAGTCTTTGCTTCTCCTAATATCGCGGAGAGGGCGGACAACCACCTGTTGGAGCTTTACCTCCCGCCGCCGGTGGAGTTTGGCGCGGACAACAAGCGAACGGCAACGAAGGGCTGCGTGGTTCCCGAATCCGGGAAGCTGTCCATACGCTGCCGAATTGTTATTTCGGAGCCGGCGGATGTCCTTGCGGCGGTTGACGATTATCTCGCGCAGAGCGGTCTACCCGCGCCGCAGAAGCGACCGCATGACATACAGAAGACGTACCGCCTAAGCCGCCTGGGCTTCATGAAATCATGCTGGGATGAGAAGGAGCAGAAGTCCATGCACTGCGTCGGCTGGCCCACGGCCAACTCGCCGCACTTCGCGCTGCTGCTCTGGATCAATTCGCGCCTTGCGGACAAGTCGGAAGAGAAACGCCTGTCGCTGGAGCGCGCGGAACTGATAATCAGGAACACGCTGCGCGACGGCGGCGGAGCGGGGCTGAACAGCGGGCACGGCTGCCACATCCTGTGGGGGATTATGCCATTTTACACGGGGCATATGAAGGATGCGCTTGAGGAACAGATCATCCACGCCGACGGCATGATGGCTGGGCAGAAGGATGATGGAAGCTGGGTTTTCATCCCGCCGACGGAATCCCACGCCACGCTCGGCAAGTCGGGCGACGCCGTGCAGGGAATCTGCGCCAATACGTCCTTCCGCCTGCTCAGAATCGCTCGCCTGACCGGATATCAGAAGGCGCTCGAAGGCGGTCTCAAAGGGCTGGCCTTCCACAACTCGAAATTCCGAATCCCCCACGGCGCTCAAGGGTGGGAATGCCCCATCTACCAGCCGGACGTGCTGGGTTCGGCCTACGGCGTGGCCGCCAACCTCGAAGCCTTCATGCTGACGGACAAGAAGGAATACCTCGACGCGGCGATCTACTGGGCGCGAACCGGGATTCCCTTCCATTACATGTGGCAGGACCCCGCGACGCCCGACTGGATGCTCTATGCCGGCATACCCGTCTTCGGCACGACGTTCTACACGCACTCGTGGCTGGGCATGCCGGTTCAGTGGTGCAGCCTCGTCTACTGCTACCACGTCCTGCACATGGCGGATTACGACAAGAGTTTCCCGTGGAAACAGTTCGTGGACGGCATCACGGTCAGCGGCGAATGGCAGCAGGTCGGGGAGGACGATCAGGCGCTCGTCGGCTCGTATCCGGACAGTCTGGGCAAGCGCATGACCGTGCGCAATCCGGCGTTCATCAACCCGGAGGACGTCTACCTAAACCGGATTTCGCTTGAAGGACACGACCCGGAGATTCAGAGCAAATTCCTGCGCGGATCGAAGTTCGGCGACGTTGTCGTGAACACGTGCTCGAGGCTGAAGGACGCGCAGATCGGCGAGACCGGGCTTTCGGCTCAGATCGGCTTCTGGCAGGGCGAATCTAGCGGGACAGCCGTGCTGAACGTCCCGAAGCCGAAGAGCGTGTCATTCGCAGGAGAGACGCTTTCCGAGGCGTCGGACCTGTCGAAGGTCTCTTCCGGATGGACGCATGTTGAAGGAAGGAAGTGGCTGCTGATACGATGCAGGCACGCAAGGCCGGAGGCGTGCGAGTTGAAGGTCGAGTGGTGAAGATGCCGGAGGCGCAGCGTAGGGTGTGCGAAACTGAAAGACCGAAGGTCTGAGGTTTTGCACACGCGATCCGGATTGTCGCCTTTGAGATTCCGCATGTGCAACGCGGCGTCTCGAAGCGACACGACACGTCGCACACCCTACATCTCAGAGGGATGCAGACGATGCGAACGCTTATAGTATTTACCATCGCGTTCCCGATTATCGCTGGCTGCGCGACGAGCAACCGCCCCGACTGGGTGCGGCACGGCTCCGGCGTCTATGCCGACCAGTCCGGCATGGTCATCACCGGCGTCGGCATGGCTCCGGCCAATCCGAACGTCGCGTTCAGGAACCAGACCGCGGTGGTCCGCGCCCGGCAGGAGCTCCAGAAGCAGATCGTCGGATACGTTCCGACAATCGTCGCGGAGTTCGGCGAGTTCTGCAAAGAGCGCTGGGGCGACCCGAAGGCCGTCAACACGCAGACCGGCGCGTTCCCGCAATTCAAGAAAGCCGTCGCCGTCGGGGTCGCCGAGGGCGCGATGCGATACGCGGCCGCCGACCAGCAGTGGGAATCGCCGGACGGCTCGGTCTTTCTGGGCGTGTCGGTTCCCATGCGGGCGATCCGCGTCCTGACCGCGCGGCACATCCTCCTGCCGCAGAACAGGGGCATGATGGGGGAAAGGTTTGGCGACGAGGCGGAGATGCGCGGGATCGTTGACGCCTACTTCGAAAAATCGGCGCAACTGGTCGGCGCGTCGGGAGCTTCTCCTGAAGACACATCGCAGTAACTTCGTATTCCGGCGCGCTTCACTTATCGCTGTCTTTATCTCCGACCGTTCCGGTTGTAGAATTTCGCTCTGAGTGTCGGACGGAATCTCAGTTCGCACATGGCTCAAAGCGCAAGGGGAGAATCGAACATGCCAATCAAAGTCGCTTTCATCGGCGCGGGGAGCATCGGCTTCACCCGCAAGCTCTTCAGGGACATCCTTTCCGTCCCAGAACTCAGGGATACGCAGTTCGCCTTCACGGACATCAACAAGCGCAACCTGGAAATGGTGGCGCAACTCTGCGAGAAGGACCTGAAGACCAACAACCTTCCCGCGAAGATCGCCGCCACGCTCGACCGACGCAGGGCCGTGGCCGACGCGGATTACGTAATCAACTGCACGCGCATCGGCGGGCTGGAGGCGTTCAAGCTTGACATTGACATCCCGCTGAAGTACGGCGTGGATCAGTGCGTGGGGGACACGCTCGCCCCCGGCGGGATCATGTATGGCCAGCGCAACATCCCCTGCATCCTGGCCTTCTGCAAGGACATCCGCGAGGTCGCCAAACCCGGCTGCTGGTTCCTGAACTACGCCAACCCGAACGTGATGAACACATGGGCGGCGATTGAGTTCGGCGGCGTGGCCAACACGATCGGCCTCTGCCACGGCGTCGAAGGCGGCTGGCATCAGATCGCCAACGTGCTGGGCGCGAAGAGCAAGCACGAGGTTGACATCATCTGCGCCGGCATCAATCACCAGACCTGGTACACGCAGATCATCTACAAAGGGCGCAAGATCACCGGCGCGGAACTGCTCAAGGCGTTTGAGAAACACCCCATCTACAGCAGGACGGAAAAGGTCCGCATAGACATGCTCAAGCGATTCGGCTACTACACGACCGAATCCAACGGGCACTGCTCCGAATACGTTCCGTGGTACCGCAAGCGTCCGAACGAGATCAAGCAGTGGATTGACCTTTCAAGCTGGATCAACGGCGAGACGGGCGGCTACCTGCGCGTCTGCACCGAGGGGCGCAACTGGTTCAAAACCGAGTTCCCGAACTGGCTGAAGAACCCGGGGGAGCCGATCTCGGCTGAAACGCGCGGAACCGAACACGGAAGTTACATCATCGAGGGTCTGGAGACGGGACGCTGCTACCGCGGGCACTTCAACGTGAAGAACCACGGCTGTATACCGAACCTGCCGGACGACTGCATCGTCGAGGTTCCCGGCTACGTGGACCGCAACGGGCTGAACATCCCGCGCGTCGGCGATCTGCCACTGGCCTGCGCGGCGACGCTAATGGCCACAATCAACGTCCAGCGCATGTCCGTCAGGGCTGCGGTTGAGGCGGATGTGACACTGCTCAAGCAGGCGATGCTGCACGATCCGCTGACGGCGGCCTGCTGCAATCCGCCCGAGGTCTGGCAGATGGTTGATGAGATGCTGGTCGCGCAGGCCGAATGGCTGCCACAATACAGGCGCGCCATCCCGGCGGCTAAGAAACGGCTTGCGGCGGAGAAGCGTCTCGGAACGAAGAGCACGAAGGGCGCGGCAAGGCTCAAGACCAAAACGGTGGCGGAGATGAGGAAGGCGAGAGCGAAGAGGAGATAAAGAAGATGGAAGAAATCGCCTCAGCATTGCAGCAGCAACAGCCGTCGAAGTCCTACGCGCAGCCCGGCGCGGATCATGTGTCCCTCGGCCGCCCGCTCAGGTTCATCCTGTTCCTGATTCCGACGGGGATTTTTGCGGCGGTGATCCTTGGAAGGACCAATGAAGCGGCTCCGCAATCCGTCGGCGCGGTCGCCGCGTTCGCAATACTGATGTTGATTGCCGTACGCGCCGTGCGGGTGGCGGCTGAATGGGAGCGCGGCGTCGTCCTGAGATTTGGACGCTTCCACGACGTCCGCGGACCGGGCATCTTCCTGGCCATCCCGGCGGTTGATTACATCCGCTTTGTGGACAAGCGCATCCTGGCCCTCAACATCCCGCGCCAGCGCGTAATCACGAAGGACAACGTCCCGGCAATGGTTGACGGCGTCCTCTTCTTCCAGGTCGAAGACCCCCGCAAAGCCGTCACCGAAATTCAGAACTATCGCTTCGCAATATCGCAATATGCGCAGGCCTCCCTGCGCGACGTTGTGGGCGGGATGACGCTCGACGAACTACTGACCGAGCGCGAGCGCGTCCAGACCCGCGTGGGCGAGATCGTCGAGGTCCGCATACGGGACTGGGGAGTCCACGTGGATTCCATCCGCCTGCTGGATATAGAAATGCCGGAGGACCTTAAGAAGATGATGTCACGCCAGGCCTCCGCGGAGCGCGAGAAGCGCGCAACCATAACGAAGGCCGAGGGCGACAAGATGGCAGCCCTCAGCCTTGCCCAGGCGGCGGAGATCATGGCGAAGAATCCCGGCGCGATGCAGCTCCGCACGCTTCAGAGCATTGACGGTCTGGGATCAAGCCCGTCGAACACAATCGTCCTCTTCCCGGTGGAGCTTGCCGATGCGCTGCAGTCTGTGGGCGCCAAGGTCATTCGCGCGGAACAGATCAAGCCGGGGGATGAGTAGATATCATGGCTTATGAGATGAACCAAAATGAGATGGCAGCAATGACGGCCTCCCTCACCCGCCGCGCCATGCGGCGCGCCACCCTCTCCCGATGGAAAGGAAAAACAGCGCCGGCGATATTTGCGCTTGCGGTTGTTCTCTGCGGGTGCGGTTCCGAGGCGCGGAACGGCGGGTCGGGCGTGCCGACGGCGCCCGCAGTTCAGCAGGCCGCGGCAACCGACCGAGAGCCGGCGAGGCAGAAGGAACCCCGTGCGCTTTATGAAGAAGCCGGCGGTTTCTCATACGATCCTCCGTCTGACTGGCGCACGGTCAAGCTCGATTCTTCCAGATTCCGGGCCGCCGCAGGCCCGGCCACGGCCTTCTACGCGCCGAATATCACCGTTTTCATGGAGTCGTATCCCGCCCCCCTTGAAGCCTATGCCGACGCGAGCGTGAAGGCGATTCTCGCCAAAGCGCCGGACGCGAAGACGGTCGGGCGAGAGGCATTCAGAACCGACGACGGCGAGGCGGCGGTGCGGGTCGCGACCGAAAGAACAACCGGCGACGTCCTCCTGCGCCAGACCTTCTACTTCTTCCGCGGAACGGGCGACAATCGTTACGTCGCCACCTGCACCTCCCGCGCCGACGAGAACGAAATACTGGAAGCCGCATTTGAAAAAAGCATGAAGAGCTTCCGGATTCATTGATGCGCGAAACATCGCGGCATTTCGCCGCGCTGCTTACTGTCCGGCGCTGATATCAACATTAATCGTGTTGTCTGTAATACGTTTCAACGTCACGACGTTCCCGCCGAAGCGATATCGTATTTCGTCCGGATGCCCCATGAACATCCAGACCTTCTGGAAGACTTCGTTCGAGGTGAATTCGTCAGTCAATACGAATCGCCCTTTGCCCGACGGAATTTCCCGGACTCCCCCGGCGTAATCGTCGAATCCCAACTTCTTCGCAAGGTTCCCCCAGATGAGGACCGTCGCGCCCTCCTCCGCCCGCCGGCTGACGGCCTTCATCGTCTCAACGCTGATCTCAACGCCTGTAAGAACGATCAGCGGGATATCGCGCAACCGTTCGTACTCGACAAGGTGATCGAAAACGACGACATTGTTCATAGGGACGAAGAAACGGTGCGACGCGGCCTGAACCGGGCGCGAGTAAAGCGACTGGACCTGGTCAGCCTTGACCGGGCGTTCATAGCCGGACGCCGCCACAGTGCATTTGAAGAAGGAAATCCCATCCCGCCCTGTGGCCCCGGCGGTCAGCAGATTCCAGAGATCGAACCACGCCTGCGTGTCCTCGTTTGACGGGATGTTCGGGGAGCCGTACAGCCCGGCATGCCATTCCAGCTTGCCTGGCGGGAGGTTCGGGTCTTTCACGTATTGGAAATGCTGACCGTAATCCGAATCCGGAAAGCGGACGACGGCGATTGTCGGCTTCGCGTCGCGGAAGGTCCACGAGCGCGGATGGCTTGGCAGGTATTCGCGGATGAATCGGCGCAGCGTCTCGCCGTGGGCGGTCAACTGATATATCTCCGGCGTGACCTGCGTCATCAGGCTGAACGGTATGCCCTGCCTGCCGACGGGCGTAAGGTTGTGTCCGCAGCCCTCAAGGTAGAACGCGTCCGCCCCAAGCCAGTAGGCGAGAAGCATGTTGCTCCATAACTCCTCCGGCGGGTGGCCGGGGACGAGGTCGTAATACCACAGATCGCAGTCAACCCACAGATCGCGCCCATATTGCAGGGCGGCGCCCATTGCCACGGCAAGGCTGACGGTCGAGTAGAATTCCTTCTGAATTTTCGGACAGGGGATGAATCCCGCCCGCGCCGAGACGTGATGGAGAACGGGGAAGACATGCGTGGCGACGCATTGGATTTCCTGCGCAGCGTATTGGTCGCGCAATGCCTTGTATCCGGCCAGAGTCTGCTCATATGCTTCATTAAGGTTCGTCAGCTTCTTCGGATCGGCGAATGTCGGCGTTCCCTCGTGAGGATTCAACTGGCGGCAGTGTTCCAGTTCATCGAAAACAATCCCTCGAAAACGTTCTTTGCGTTCCTTCGCGGTCTTGACGCATTCATCCGGCGGATTGACGACGTAGCAGGCCAGGCTGAAAGGAATGTTCAAGCGATCCGCGAATTCGAGCATGGCTTTATTCGCGGCAACGCTTTCCTTTTCAGGCGTTGCCGCCCACGGCTTGACGTAATAGTTGAAATATTGGATGCCGATGTCGCGCATCGCGGCTTCGACGGCTGGCATAGCCGGAACTTGGCACGGCATCTCTATGCCGATGGTGAAGCCTGTCCGCTCCGGTTTTGCCTCCCCGCCGGATAACGACTCGGTCGGCCCGATCAACAAAGCCGCCGCCATCATGCAGGCGGTCAAAGACCTCCCCGCTATTCCGTATTCGGACATGGTCGGAAACCGCGCTGTCATTTCGACGGAGCGTCCTCGATCTTTGCATTGCCCGCGGAGTTTCCAGACTTTCCCCGGCGAAGCTCCTCTGCGCGCTCGAGGCAGCGTTTCGCCGCCTGTCGGCTGCGCTCCGCCGCCTCGGGTTCGCTGTTGCGTTCAAGGATTTCCGCTGAACGCATGTGCAGGTTGCCCATGTTGAACGTTATGTCATAGTCGTCCGGGCGAAGAGCGTCTGCCTTCTCAAGCGCCCGGAAAGCGATGCCGTCCTTGTTCAACTTTGACGCCGCGACCGCGTAAAGGTTCCACGCGTCGGCGTCAAGGGGTTGAGCGTCTGCCGATCGCTTGAAACATTCAATCGCATGTTCCGGCATGTCATTCTCAAGCAGCGCGATGCCGGCCTCGTTCAGGAGCCACGGCGCGGGGCGCGCGAATGCGAGCATGGTCTCCAGCGCCTTTGCAGCCCCGTCCCTGTCCCCGGTTTTCAGGAAGGCGATGATTCGCAACTGCTGCGCACGGGGATTGGCGGGGTCAAGCCTGACGGCCTCAGCCGCCGCTTCGAGCGCCGCCGCATAATCCCTCTTCGCAACCGACATCCGCGCATGGGCGACGCGAAGCTCGGCGCATTGCGGCGCGGCTTTCAACCCGCTCTCAATGACGTTATTTGCCTCGTCTTTCGCCCCTTCATCCATCAGAAGATCGGCAAGAACTGCGCTCGCCTCCCCCGACTTGGGGGAGATCCGGATGGCGGCGGCCAATATGCTGCGCTCATCGCGCCAGTCAAACTGCCGCAGCAGGCTTCCAAGAGCAAGCGCCACCAGCGCAAGCACCGAGACGGCGTGCGTCACGGCCATTCCGGACGATCCCAGTCTATCTCTTAGCGGAACCGCCGCCCTCTCGATCCCCGCCGCCGCCGCCCAGCATAACCCCAGCGACGCCAGATAAGTGTAGCTGTCCGAGACTGCGACGCGCAGGGGAATGACTTGCAACGCCGGAAGCAGCGCAACCGCGAAGAACCACAATCCCAGCGACATGCGTGGCAGCCGCGTCAGCGTCAGGAAACCCAGAACGAGGTAGACCGCGCAACACGCCAGCGCGATTGCATAAGCCGGATTCCTGACCGAGATCGGCAGCGGCAACTCGTAGAACGCGGACAGTTTCAGCGGCAGGAAGGTCTTGCCGAGGTGGAACGCAAGATTGTGACAGGCCACAAGCAGGTTTTGGGCGACCTCATGCGTCCTTCGCGTGGAGACGGGACCGAAGGAACGCTGCGCCATGAACATCAGCGCCCCGAATGCGATCCCCATGGCGCACAGAGGCAGCATTTTCCAGAAAACCCGCTCGAAACGATTGACCAGGTGCGTGAAGTTCAGCCTCGGCTCCTCCCATTCCAGGAACGGATCGGGCGGGGGCGGCCAAAGGATGTTCAGCAACAGCAGGGAAATCGGCCAGAAGGCGAATAGCGGCTGAATTGAGAACGCAACGGCGGAAAGAATAAGGCCGACGGCATATGCCCATCCGCCCTCGAGATTGCGCAGGCGTCCCAGGCGCGAACCGGACGGCGGGCCGTCCGGATGCATCGCCCGCATGATAAGCAGCGCCCCGCCGAGGGCGGCGGCCCCGCCGAGCGGATAGCCCTGTCCGGCGATCCGGGATACCGCGTCCGCCCTCATCGGGTGAACCGCCCAGGCCAAGTCGCCGAGACCCGCGACAAACGTGCTGCTCCCCGCCCGGCGGCAGAGCAGGAACGCAAACGCTGCGGCGAGAATGTGAGCCGCAACGCTTACTGCGTGATAACCCGGCGCCCAGTCGCCCCATAGCGAATACTGAACCCGCAGAGCAACCCAGAGGCCGGGCGCCCATGATTCCTTTACGGAACCCAGAAAAGCAACCCGCCGCCATGCGCCCCCGGTGGATGTCACAACCGGATTTTGTGTGATGGCCGCTGCGTCCCATCTTCCCGAGAAGCCGTTCAGCAGGGACGGCGCGAAGACGAACCACGCGGCCAGCGCCGTCAGCGCCGCGCCTGAAATGTTGCGCCTTCTGATTTCTTCGCGGCTGCGCGAAGGGGATGCTGCTTTGCCGCCCGCCTCGGACATGGATTCTCCGTCGCGCGCAAACGCCCGAACACCGGCGGCGCGACTTTCATCGCCGCCTGGGATGGATGAACTTCACACGGGCCGTTCCGGAAGGTCCCGCGCATGTTCCCATATGTTACTCGGTTATTCTGTGGATGGAAGCGCCGAGTTTCTTCAGTTTTTCCTCTATGTGCTCGTAGCCGCGGTCAATGTGGTAGACGCGCTGGACCTCCGTCGTCTTCTCCGCCACCAGTCCGGCCAGCACCAACGCGGCGCTTGCGCGAAGGTCGGACGCTATGACCGGCGCGCCGGTGAGCGTCTCAACGCCCTGGACGATTGCGCTTGCGCCCTCCAGCCGTATGTTCGCCCCCATGCGGTTCAGTTCGGCGGCGTGCATGAACCTGTCCGGGAAGATGCGCTCGGTTATAACGCTCATCCCCTGGGCCACGGCGGCCATGACCATGAGTTGCGCCTGCATGTCGGTCGGCACGCCGGGGTAGGGCAGCGTCGTCACGTCCGCCGGCTTTAGCTGGCGGCAGGTGACGCGGCATTTGCTGCCGTTCGTGAACTGGAACTTAACGCCCATTTCCCGCATCTTGTCCAGCACAGCCCCCATGTGCTCGGCCTTCACGTTCTCCAGCAAAACGTTTCCCTTGGTCAACGCGGCTGCAGCCATGAAGGTCCCAGCCTCGATGCGGTCAGGGATGATTTCGTATTCGCAGCCGTGCAGGGCCTTGACGCCCGTGATGACAAGCTGCTTCCCGCCGATGCCGTCAATCTTCGCGCCGCAGGCGACCAGAAAGTTGGCAAGGTCCTGGATTTCCGGCTCGCAGGCGGCGTCGTCGATGATCGTCACCCCTTTTGCCAGCACGGCGGCGCACATCACGTTGGCCGTGCCCAGGACAGTGCTGCCGAAGTGACCGCCCAGGTATATCTGCGCCCCGGACAGTTGCTTCGCCTTCCCCTCCAGGTAGCCGTGCCTGAACCTGAACTGGGTATCGAGGGCTTTAAGCCCCTTTATGTGCAGGTCAATCGGGCGCAGGCCGATGACGCACCCGCCGGGCAGGCTCACCTTGGCCTGACGCCGCTTGCCCAGCAGCGGCCCCAGCACGCAGATGCTGCCGCGCATGGTGCTGACCAGCTCGTAGGGCGCGGTTGAGAACGTCTCATCCCGCGTGTGCAGCTCTAGAGTCTTGGCGTCCAGCCATTCGGATCGGCATCCCAGCTCGTCCAGGATTCTGCGCAGGCTCTCCACGTCGCGCAGGTGCGGGATGCTCTTGATTCGGATCGGATCGTTTGTCAGAAGGCACGCGGCCATGATCGGCAGCGCGGCGTTCTTCGATCCATTGATCCTGACGTTGCCCTTCAGTTGCTTTCCGCCGTCAATAATGAATTTGTCCATGTCGCCCATCCGTCCTGTTTATGTCCTTCCCTCTCCAGGCCCGCTTGCGCGGGCAGTCCCCTCGCGCCTGCTCAGACGTCCCTGCCGAGGACCTCAGCCTTCCAGACCGAGGATCGCAACCCGTTCGATCTTTGCCGCGTCCCTGCGAATCGCCGCGCGCGCGAAGCCGGCCTTCTCCGCAATCCGCGTCACCGCTCCGGACTGGCCCTCGCCCATCTCGACAATCAGGATGCCGCCCTTTCGCAGAAGCCCTCCGGCCTGTCCGATGATCTTTTCGTAGTAATCCAGTCCATCCGCCCCGCCGTCCCATGCAAGCCGGGGTTCATGCAGGGCCACCTCCGGATCAAGTTCATCCAGCATCGAGGAAGCAACGTAAGGGGGATTGGCCAGTACGAAATCGAAGCCGTCCGCCCTGTCCGCCTCGGTCAGCGGGGCAAACAGATCGCCCAGCACAATCTTGACCCTGGCATCTACAGCGTTCTTCCGGCAGTTCCTTTCCGCAAGAGCCGCCGCCCTGCCGTCCATTTCAACCGCCGTGATCCTGGCATTCGGAAGCTTCGCGGCAATGGCTATCGCCACAGCGCCTGATCCGGCGCAAAGCTCCAGTACCCGCCATTCCGACTCGGCTGGTTTCGCCAGCTCAAGGCAGCACTGAACAAGCAGTTCCGTCTCCGGCCTCGGGACGAAGACTCCCTCCTCGATGTCCAGAGGGATGCCGTAGAACTCCGCCTTGCCGGTCAGCCACTTGCACGGGACCCGCTGTGCGCGACGCTTGACCAGTTCCCGGAACCTCGCCCTCTCCTCGTCTCCAACGACGCGGTCGAATCCGGTGTAAAGGTGGATGCGGTCAGTGCTCAGGACATGCGCAAGCAGAATCTCCGCGTCAAGCCGGGCCGTCTCGATGCCCGCCTTGCGGAAATGCTGCGCCGTCCACTGAAGCAGTCTCAGGATCGTCCATTCGGAGTCCCTGACCGCTTGCTCCTCGGCCGCCATCAACACATATCCTCCAGCGTCGCTCCGGCTTTCCCTCCGAACGGCGAAGCCGGCCGTCATTCCCCTCAGGCCGCGCCCAGTCTACCACCGGCGGCGGCATTGTCAATCAAACCATTTACTGAACCTGGATCGGCGGGGCGGCGACGGGGCCGTCGTCCGCCGTTTCGGGCGCGGGGGCAAGTCCGGCATGGGTCTTGATCCTTGCGTCCAAGGCCGGAACCATCTGGGCCATCAGCGCCTGCAACGCCTTCTCAGAACATTTTGAAAATTGATCCGGGGTGCCGATCCAGTTGTTCAGAATGAATTCCTGGCTGCCGTAATAGTAGCGCGAGTAGACCGGCTCCTCCCCGCATTTTATGTTCGCGCGGATGACCACGGAACTGTTCACGGACAGGCTGGTGCTCTGGAGGCACTTGAACGCAAGCACCTGCCCGTCTATGACAATCGCGTCCGGGGAGGGCGGGCGCTCGGCATCGCTTGCGAGGATGACCGGGTCATAACCCATCGAGGCCAATTCCCGCGCCAGAGCCTTGGATATCCATGCGCCGATGTCGGCCCCGGTGATGTAATTCGTCACGACATTATCGAACATGTTGAGCGCGACTCCGATACGCTTGTCCATCCGTTTGTCGTCGAAGCTGATTATGTGGACGCGGATGGCGTTGGGCAGGCGTCTTTCGCTGACGGTTCCCTCGTATCGCAATTCGGTCGAATAAGTGTCGCATCCTGGCGCGATGAGGCACTGCGCCGCCAGAAGGACCAAGACCGCGATTTTTCCCGCTCTCATGTCCGCTCCCCAGACGAACGCAATGCCCTACTCCTTCCTCTTTCCCCGGGAGGGAGAGTCAAGCATCATCGGATTTTTCATCCACATTTTCGCGTTCTCGTAGCTTACAAGTCCCTTCTCGTAGAGTTGTTTGAGCGATGAGTCCATCGTGTACATGCCGACCTTCGCCTGCGTTTCAAGCGTCGAGTAGATGTTGAATGTCTTGGCGTCGCGGATCAGGTGCGCGATGGCGTGGTTGTTGAGCATGATTTCCGAGGCGCAGATGCGGCCCTTCGTGTCAAGCCGCGGGATCAGCCTCTGCGAAAAAACAGCAAGGAGGCAGAAGGCGAGCTGGATGCGTATCTGCTGCTGCTGGTGCGCCGGGAAGACGTCAATGAGCCGGTCAATCGTCTGAACTGCGTCGTTGGTGTGCAGCGTCGCCAGGACGAGATGACCCGTTTCCGCCGCCCGCAGCGCCGCCCCGATGGTTTCCAGATCGCGCATCTCGCCGACCAGTATCACGTCCGGGTCCTGGCGCAGGACGTGCTTGAGCGCGTTGGCGAAGCTCTTGGTGTCTGAGCCGACCTCGCGCTGGTCAATGATGCTTTTCTTGTTGGTATGGATGAACTCGATGGGGTCTTCGACGGTGACGATATGGCATTTCCTGATCGTGTTTATGATGTCAAGCATGGCGGCAAGCGTGGTGGACTTGCCGTGGCCCGTCGGGCCTGTGACGAGAAGAAGCCCCTGCGGCTTAAGCGCGAGGTCAGCCAGCATTTCCGGCAGACCCAGTTCGCGAATGTTGGGTATCCGGCCGGGGATGGTTCTGAACGCCGCGCCTACGCAGCCGCGCTGCATGAACACGTTGCCGCGGAAGCGGCTTTTGTTCTCCACGTAGAGGCTGAAGTCGAGTTCCTTCTTTGACTCGAACGCCGCGATCTGCTCGTCGTCAAGGACGCTGTAGACGAGTTTCTTGACGAATTCGGCCGTCATCGCCGGGGCGTTGGTATGGATCAGTTCCCCGTTGATGCGCACGGTCGGCGGGCAGTTGGCCGTGAGCAGAACGTCGGAGGCATTGCGCTCGACGGCGAACTGAAGAATCTGCACGATGTCCAGATACGCTTCTTTCGCCATGTGAATTCCTTGACGCGGGATCGCGGAGCATTAGGACTGCCGGATATTCTACCAGACCATCTGGCGGGGACGGAAGAATCATTCGCATGGATTCCGAAGGAGTTTCACGTCCGACTGTGACTCCGTCTATTACCGAGATGCCTTTGCATTTAGCGCAATCTGCGATAGTCTGTTTCACATCCGTGATGGTTTCCGCCACATAGTGTCAACAGCGCGATCCATGTCCGATCTGAATATCAATATACCAGCCCACCGGGCCGTGCCGATCATTGATGCGAATCAGTCCGGCAGGCGTTCCGCTTCAAGCCTCCGGGCGCTGCTGATCGGCGCGGCAGGCTCGATCCTCGTCTCCGCACTGATCCCTTACAACGACTACCACCTCGTCAACACGCCCATTGCCGGGAATCATCTGCCCGTCGGCATCGTCTTCATGCTGCTGATCGTCGTCGTCCTCAACGCAGCAGTCAAGAAGATCAGCGAGGGCAGTCACCTCAGCCCGTCCGAGCTTGTGCTGGTCTGGGCGATGCTCACCGCAGCCGCGTCTGTCCCCGGCAGCGGCCTGATGCGCTACTGGTTCCACTCGATCGTCATGCCCTTCGAGCTGGCCGTGGGTGAGCCGGGATTCCGGGAGACGCTGCCATACATGGACTCGCGCCTTTTCCCGTCCATTGACGCCTCGTCTCCAATCGTCCAGGACTTCATCCGCGGGGGATCGAGCGTTCCCTGGAAGGCGTGGGCCTGGCCTCTCGCTCACTGGGGAATCTTGTTTGTCGCGTTCTTCGCCCTGATGCTCTGCATGGCCTGCATATTGCAAAGGCAGTGGGTCCATAACGAATGCCTGCCCTTCCCGTTGGCGCAGTTCACGCTGGAACTCGTCAAGGAACCCGCCGCCGGCAAGGGTTTCAACGAGTTCTTCCGGAATCCGTTGACGTGGGTCGGGGTAGGAACGACCGTGATTATCTTCACCCTTTACGGCTTGAACTTTTATTATCCGAGGGTTCCGTCGCTGCGGCTGGCATGGAATCTGCGCGCGTCGTTCAACACATTCCCGTGGGATCAGGGAAGCGGTTCGCTCTACTCCGGCAAGCTCTATCTGGGCGTCGTGGCGGCGACGATGCTTGTGCCGACGGACGTTGCCTTCAGCCTGTGGGCGTTTTATCTCTTCTACCAGGTCAGGAAGATATTGACGGTCTGGCTCGGCGCACCGCCGGATTGGACCGTCTACGAGGTCGAGACAGAGGGTAGTTACTTCGTTCTGGCCTTTGTCATTATCTGGGTCGCGCGGGGTTACCTGCGGGACGTGTTCAGGGATGCGGGAAGGCTGATCGCCGGAAAGCCCGTCAGCCCGGAGATGAGAACGCCCGCGATTGCGCTCATCGGCTTCGCGGTCAGCGTCGTCGTCGCGTGGGCATGGCTCAGCTACTGGCAGGCCGGACCGATCTGGGGCGGGCTTTACGTCGTCTCATTCATCGTAATCAACATCGTGCTGGCGCGGGCCGTCTGCGAGGGGGGCGTGATCCACGTCGAGTGCTGGTGGCCGTTCTACGTCGCCATGTGGGTGTTCGGAGTCCGCGCGGTCGGCGTCGGGGCGATGCTGATGGTGGGGCTGGTCTCGATCATCGCCTCGAACGATCTTCGCGCCGGGCCGCTCCCCTACATGCTCAACAGCGGGCGCATGGCCGAGGGTTGCTCGCGCATGAAGATGAGCCGGTTCTTCACCGCGATGCTCCTGAGCCTGGCAATCGCCTTTGTCGTCGGAACTTTCGCGCATCTTACGTTGAATTACTCGAAGGGGTATCATCGCGCGGATGACTGGGCATGGCAGGGCAGCCCGAGGCGGATATTCAACGGGACGGCGACCGAATTGCGCACGCCTTCGAACACGTCGAAGATGGCCGCGCATTTCGCCCTCGGCGGCGGAGTCACGGCGGCGCTGAGTTTCATGCGCATGCGCTATCACTGGTGGCCGTTTCACCCGCTCGGTTACGCGATGGCCTACGCATGGCCCATCGGCGTGCTGTGGGTATCCATTTTTGTCGGTTGGATGCTCAAGGCGTTGGTCATGCGGTACGGAGGCGCGCGGACTTATTACAAACTGCGCCCGGCCATATGCGGCGTGATCCTGGGCGAGTGCGTCATGGCCGCCGTCTGGGGCATTGTCACGTTCGCGGTGTCCATGTCTGGCAAGGAACCGATTCGCGTGCTTCTTGAGATTGACTGATGTTGTCACTATATCCCCGACGGATTCCATGCGGAATGCGTATTACTGAACTTTGACAACATATTGACGATCACTTGCGCGGGGGGGATAATCAAATGAAGCGATTGCGCAGGATATGGATGGAGAACCGCCTTGCCCTCGATACGCATAGACCCGGAATACTTCCGCCGCCTTGCCCGCCAGGATTATCGCAACTGGCGCATGGCTCTGGCGCGGGAATTCATCCAGAACTCCGTTGACGCCGGGGCGTCGAACATCCACCTGCGCTTCTGCCGGGATGCGAAGACGCTGACGGTGGCAGACGACGGTTGCGGCATGTCCCGCGACGTCCTGGAAAACAAACTGCTCTGCATGGGCGGCACGAACAAGATCGGCAACGGGACCCTCGGCTGCTTCGGCAAGGCGAAGGAAATCCTCTTCTTCGGCTGGGAGTCCTACCGGATCATCACCCGCGAGGATGGCGGTCCGACGTGGCGCGTTGACGGCGTAGGCTCCGAATACGAGGTCGGACGCCCCGCTGAGGAACTTCCGCATAACGGCACGATCTGCGCCATTCAGTTCGCAAACGCAGGCGAGGTGGAGCAGACCGCCGTGGCGGTGCGGCGATATCTTGCATGGTGCGAAACGCCATGCGACGTCCAGTTGACCGAGCCTTCCGGCAGGCGTCTGCTCTACCGCGCCGGGGTCTGCCCCAGGCTTGCCGGGCACGCTCTGAAACGCGAAATCATCCTCGAAGGCAACGGAGAGTCCTGGGCATTGCTGAAGGTCTACGAATCCCCGAAACCGCGCAACTTCATACCGTACATGATCCGCTCGCGCGGAGTCCTGATGCTTTCCGAAAGCCGCTGGGTTCCGGGCGCGTCGCAGATCGTCGTCGTCTGCGAGGCCCGCGCCTCCAGCCGGGCAATTTACACGGCAAACCGCGAGGCGCTCATCTGGGAGCCATACGGCAGAAGCCTGGGCAAGGCGCTTGACGAAGCTACGATAGACTTCAAGACCTACGCCGAGAACAGGCAGAGGCAGCGCCGCCTCTTCCGGGGATACGGCGCGCTGCTGGATCGAGGCAACGACCTTACCGGCCCGCTTGCCGGCGCGGCGTCATACCTGCTGGACGGCTACCCCGGCCAGAGGCAGCGGCAAGTCTGGCTGGACGAGCGCGGACGCGAGGAATTGCTCAAGCAGTCCGGGCTGAAGGGCATTGTCGCCCCGCGCGATTTCGCCAGCGCCGAGGCGCTGCTTCAGATCGTGACCGATCGCCTTTGGAACGACGGCCAGCCGGACATGCTCGTCGTAGGTGAATGCGGCCTTGAGGACCTCAGGGACCCTCGCTACGTCTGCATCGCCAAAGCGTGGGCGGAACTGGTCAGAATGCTGGGCGAGGCGTCGGACATTCCTCGACTGAGCATCGGCTTCGTGTTCGAGGAGAACCGGCGGGGGTTGTACCTGAGCTTCGGTCGGATTTCCTTCGTGATGGTCAATCCGATGTGGGCATTGCGGCTGCTGGACTCCGGGGCCGATCCGCGCAAGGCGTGCTGGACGCTGCTTTTCGAGGCGTGCCACGAGATCGCGCACCACTACTCCGAAACCCACGGAGAGGGATTCACAATCGCGGCAAGCGAGATCATGGAGCGCATGGCGTCGTCGCCGGCTGAGGCGGCGGCGTTTGATAGAGCGTGCGGGATATTGGCGGAGGGGACATATCCCTGCAGGACAAAGCAACCCCCCGCATCCTGCTGAGCGAACGTCCTTCCACTGGATTCCCATACTAAGCGCCGATACATCATCACCCGACCAGAAGGGATCACAATCATGTCCTCCGACTACACCGTCTGTTGTTACTACTTCCCGAACTACCACGTTGATCCCCGCAATGAGAAGGTCCACGGCAAGGGCTGGTCAGAGTGGGAACTGGTCAAGCGCGGGGAGCCGCGGCTGACCGGGCATCAGCAACCCAAGGTCCCTTTCTGGGGCTACACGGACGAAAGCGATCCGGCGCAGATGGCGCAGAAGATCGCCGCAGCAGCCGACCACGCCGTGGACGTGTTCCTCTACGACTGGTACTACTACGACGACGGGCCGTTCATCGAGCGCGGGCTTGAGAAGGGCTTTCTGGGCGCGCCGAACAACAGCCGCATGAAGTTCGCGCTCATGTGGGCCAACCACGACTGGTACAACATCCACCCCGCCAAGCTACGGGAGCGCAATAACCTGCTCTATCCCGGACGCATCAAGCCCGAAACTTTCAAGGTCATAACAGCGCACTGTATAAATACTTACTTCAAGCACCCGTCCTACTGGCTGATCGAGGGACGCCCCTATTTCTCCGTCTACGACCTCCAGAAAATGATCGAGAGCTTCGGATCGGTCGAGGCGACGCGGGAGGCGTTCGAGGCGTTCCGCTCGGACTGCCGCCGCGCCGGACTGCCGGGTCTGCACATCAACTGCGTCCTGTGGGGACAGACGATACTTCCGGGCGAGAAGATTCCGGCGAACCCCGTTGAACTGGTCAGAAAACTCGGCTTCGACAGTTTCACGTCCTACGTCTGGGTCCATCACGGCGGTCTGTCGAAGGTTCCGTTCTCCGATTACGACGCCTGCCGGGACAATTACTTTGCATATTGGGATCGTATCGTGAAGGAAATCCCGCTGCCTTATTATCCCAACGTCACAATGGGCTGGGACCCCAGCGCCCGTGTCGTGCAGAGCGAGATGTACGACTTCTCGGGGTACCCATGCACGCCGATCCTTACTGGAAACACGCCGGAAAGATTCAAGGAGGCGCTGCGCCTGACGCGGGAGCGGCTGGACGCGAGCGTCAGAGGGCCTAAGATTATGAGCATCAACGCATGGAACGAATGGACGGAGGGAAGCTATCTCGAGCCGGACATGATCAACGGGATGAGCTACCTGGAGGCTATAAAGGCTGTTTTCGGGTAGTCAAGCATACAACATGTTGTACGGGGTGTTCTAACATCCCCATACTGGTGGTTCCATCATATGTATCCCGACGGCTTCCGATTGACAAATCCTTTGATTCTCAGCAGAATATCACTGTTGGTGTTTTCCTTAATGCTCATCGTTTCATGGAAGGCGCCGGGGCCATGCCCCGCTCATTGAATGGCGAAGACAAACCAGACAGTCCAAAAGCAACCCAGGGAATTGCTTATAGCCCTGCTTTATTTCGCCATTGCCATCTTCCTGATGGCAGCGGCTGCCCCCCTTGCGCGGATGGCGATAGGGCTTGGCATTGACCTTGAAAATCCTGAAAATGCGGCGACGGCGGCAATTCTTAGAGCGTTCCGAATTGTCTGTTTCTGCGCGGGGATGTGGATGCTCATGTGGGCATTTAGGCATGTCGTATCCTCTTTCGTTCCATATGCTTCCGACATTGTGAAGAATAAGCTGGCCTGGGGCTGTTTCCTGGTGGGGGTAACGGTCATCCTGGCTCCTGTAACGGCCGGGGTCGCCCGGGGGATCATGACCGGACGCGCGTCACTGGGTGTAAATGAATGCCTGTTGGCCTTCTGCTGGATGGGTTCCCTGGCCGTCAGCGTAGCGCTGCTCATCAAAGGTTGGAAGCAGGCCAGAGGCCAGGCGCATGAGTCAACGACCTCCGACGCCACGGCTGCATAAGTTTTTCTTATTGCACCATTTGGATCACGTTATTTTCCCGCCACTGTTTCCCCTAGCATTGTGAAAAGGTTGAAGCGATAGAACGCTTGATTCTGGGCGCCGGGATATTTTTCCCTGCTTGGATTATTGGCATGAGATACCCATATGTCCCCCTTGCCGGGGCACATGGCGGCCTGATGGAGGCAGGGATGGATTTTCAGGTACATCCGCAAGAGGGTCACCATCATGGGACCGTCAATCTTCCCGTAATTCTTCTCCGCGAAACCGGCAATCATGGAATGCCCAATAAATGAGGGGTTGATCCTTTTTGATGGATCATAGATGCTCCGTTGTGTGGCCGCGGTTTCCGGATCAACAAAGTGATTTACGCGCCAGACCATCTTCGGCAGGATTGTGTGCGGGGGGACGGCGTTGCACTTATCCCCGGCCGGCATGATCTTGCAGAGGGAACGGGTGGTTTCTATGGCGGCGGCGTCCGGAATCTTCCCGTCTCCCACAATGAAGTTGAAACCGCAGGTGCGGGGGCCTTTCACGAAGACATCCTCGGCCTCCTTGAGCGTTGACGCCTCTTCCATGACTTTGCGCAGCATGAAGATCATGGGCATGCCGTTTTCGGCCTCGTCGCGGCATCCGCTGCCCATCTCGCTTACGGAGATGCGTTTTTCGTTCATACCGGTCAGGCAGCCGATGAATCCGAGCCAGCCCAGGTAGCAGTGCGCGTAACCCTTGTCCGTAGGCTTGCAGACGATCAGAACGGCCTGATCCTGCGCGTAGTTCTTCTTGTCCAGCGTTATGTCAATGGCGTAGTCAAGGCTTCGCGTTTGGTAAAGCTCACCGTCGGCGGAGGCCTCCCCGAAGGCCGCCAGACCCGTGCAGTGAAAGAATGAAGGGATCGCGTGGACCATCTCCAGTCGTTCGAGGGGCACGCCAGCTCCCTTGGCCAGCCCCTCCATTTCCTCCCTTATGTATTCGGGGATGAAGGGCTTCTCGATTTTCGCGCGCCGCATGAGTTCCGATTCGGATTTTCCCTTCTTCCCCGCGTAATAGATGAATGACTCCGCAAGCAGGGAAGGATTCTCCATTTCTGCGGCGAGAATCTTCCCATGCTGCAAACCCATTTCACGATGGGTTCCCTGGAGATATAGAACCCGTTGCCGTCCGACCTGGATCAGTTTGGCTGGGCCGCACGTTCGGATGACCTTGTGTTTTGCCGCGCCGGGGGGAGGATTGGGGGTAAGATCGGTCTCGACGATACCTGCGTCGCGTCCCGCAAATGCCTGTGAAACTGACAGGAGAATGACGACGAGCAGGGAGAAAGCAAATCTGAGCGTTTTTCTCATTGGATTATCGTCCTTGCTTTATTACGTCCGGCCTGAGCGCCCGGCGTCAGCGCGCATGAAAACAGATACAAATCCGCTTAATGCGCATTATATCAGCGGAGATTCAATGAACCCGACATGTTATGGGCGCTTACAGATCGGCGTCCGGTTTTTTCAGCAGAGGGCTGTCGGTCAGGGCGTGCATGAATCGGTAAGTATGTCCTTCCGGGCTTTTCCAGACGTAAAGCGTTCCGCACTTGCGACAACCGTAGGGCTTGGGGTCGGCGTCGCATACCTGATCGCAGTAGTAGGCGTCCGGCGGTTCCCTGCGGCAGCGCAGACACTCGTAAAGATCAACGCTCTCCGGGTATGCCTGGCGGAATCGCTGGATTTCCCCGGTGTCATGCGCGTCGGCCAACGGTTCTACGAACCGGTTGTTGCAGACTTTACATACCGATGCGAACGCGCCGGTGCTGGACTTGGTCTTGTCCGCGAACTCTCCGTAGACGATCCTGCACGACTGGCAGCACCAGATTGAGCCTTTGGAGGGATTGCTTCCCTCGTGAGTCGCGTAGTATTCCATGACGCGGTTCTGCTCCGCTTCGTCAAGGTCGGCAAGCGGCGTCATGCGCATGCGGCATTTGTAGCAGCGGGGTGTGTCCTCACGGAAAAGGGCCTTGAATATCAGGCCCATGACGGTGACGCCCGTCGTGAACGCGAAAAACAGTATGACATATTGAAGCGGACCTTCCACTTGCCTGAGCCTCCATAATGCCGATGGGTTGCGCCATGAAGGCGGGTTCCGGCTCCGACCGCGTCATTCCCGCCCTTCAAACAGAGCATATCCCGAAGAGCGGTCGCCGCACAAGAGATATCTTTGGAGGGAGATTTTGCTCTTGACTAATGCGGTTGGGGGGTTACACTGAAAAGCACGTTGCCAAAGACGTTTAGCGGTTAGAGAACGCTGACTTGAGACAACGCCCCTGATTCGGGCGTCAAGGAGGAGTCACATGGCTCGCAGGCCAGGAACCGCCGGCGTGCTGGTTTTACTGCTCGGCGCCATTGTTATCGCCGTCGTATGCGGGGCGGGAGCATATTTATCGTGGGTCAGGATGGCCGATTTGAGCGCCGCCATTGAAACAAACCAGCAGGCATTCGACGATTACGTTATGAAAACCGGAGCCGGGCTGGCAAGCGGGCGATTCTCCTGGGACGTCAAGCAGCAGATTGACAATTCGAACACGGGTTTCCGTTTCGGACCGGATTCCTACAGGGAGCTTCAGAAATACGTCAAATGGGCCTTTGCGGGGAGGGCCATCCAGGAGCGCGTTCTCGGCAGCGGCAACCAGCAGGACGTTGATATTTACCATGAACAGGCCGTAGCCGACGCTGTCGCGAAGGGATTCCTGCCCCAGGATGACGTCGCGACGACTCAGACTGTTCGAGAACTGGTCGAAAAGCTTCAAGCCAGATGCGGAAGCCTACAGGCGGAGCTTGAACACGCCAAAGTCGAGATGGAGAAGGCTCTGACCCAGTCCGCCGAGGCTGCGGCGGCGCGGGCCAAGGCCATCGAAGACGCCAAGAAACAGGTTGAAGCGGCCAGGGCCGAGGCTGACAACATGGTCGGCGAAGCCAGAAAGCAGGCCGAGGGATTCAAGCAGCAGTTCACCGAAATGGAAGCCGCAAAGTCGAAGCTGGCCGCGGAACTGCTGGCGGAGGAACAGAAGCGCCGGGACGAAGTGGCAGAGCTTCAGAAGGCAATCTCCGGGCTTAAGGATGAAATCGCGCTGCTCAGAAAGCCGCCGGAGGAGAAAAAGGAGTTTGTGACGCTGGGGTCCGTGCAGCAGGTCAGCCTTTCTGACAGCCTGATTTTCGTCGGCGGCGGCAAGGACGTTGGGATGGAGGCCGGACAGCGGCTCGTCGTATTCACCGAGACGCCGGGCGGCGGTCGCGAGTGGAAGGCTGAGTTGAAAGTCACCAAGGTTCTGGACGTGATAAGCCAGGTGATTATAACCAAGAAAGGCGCGTCTCTGCTGCCCGTCATGGAAGGCGATAAATACGTCAAGGGCGAGACATGGGACGAGTTCGCGCCTGCCGCTCCCGAGAGCGAGAAGGCGACCGAGAAGGTTGCGGCCAAGACGCCGGCGTCCGCTCCGGCAACGGTTCCGGCCCCAGAGCCCGCGGCGACGGAACCGGCCCCGGAACAATAGAAGTCTTATCGGAATTCCGCCCGGATACGCGCACACTTCCAGCGGGCGTCCGCATGGCGGCGCTGGAGTGTTCCCGCAAATGTCCTACCGTCTGATGAAATGGCTGAACAGCCGCCAGAACGATTATGAGTATCGAACGCGGCGGGTGGTTCTGAAATCATTTCCGACAATTGTCTATGTTGACCCGTCCAACGTCTGCAATCTGCGTTGCGCGCTTTGCCCGTCCGGCCAGGGAAAGATTCCCGCGCCGCACGGCAGGATGGACATGGGGCTTTTCAAGGACGTGGTTTCCGTGCTGGCCCCGCGCGCGCGTCAATTGCACGTCTACAACTGGGGCGAACCGCTCCTGCATCCGCACATAATCGAGATGCTGCGATTCGCCCGCCGGTTCGGTCCGCGAATATATCTCAGCACAAACCTCAATATCCTCAAGCCTGGCATGGCTGAGGAACTCGTGAATTCCGGGCTTGATGTGCTCAACGCGTCAATTGACGGCATTTCGCAGGAAACATACGGCAAATACCGTCAGGGTGGAGATTTGTCGAAGGTCATTGCCAATATCCGATCGCTGGCGGAAGCGAAACGCAAGTCGCAAAAAAGCCGTTTGACGATACGATGGCAGTACCTGGTCAATCGTTACAACGAGTCCGAGATTCCGGAAGCAAGGAAGATGGCGCGCGAACTGGGGGTCAGCTTCAGCACGAAGAAGATACGCGTGGGGCTTGACAGCTTCGCTGACGAAGGCATTGAGGAGACGGCGCAGAAACAGAGCGAATGGCTGCCGGAGAACAGCAAACTGAACCGTTATAAACGCGAAGAGAAACGCCTCGTCTGCCGGCACGTCTGGGATCGGACGATAGTGAACTTCAACGGCGGAATCAGCCCCTGCTGCCAGATTTTCGAGCCGAAGCATTTTTTCAGTGAGACATTCGACGGCGATTTCATGAAAATATGGAATGGGCCTGCTTACACCGCAGCAAGGCGGATGTTCGCCACGGGCAAGATTGCGTCCGAGTCGGAAAGACTTGTGTGCAGAAAATGCATGGAGCTTGGCAATATTCTTTAGGAGACCGGCGGGGATGAAAATGCCTCAGTTTCTTAGTGATTGCAGGCGGCTTTACTCCTATGCCGTCCCGCGCTGGAAACTGGTGGCGGCAACAATTCTAGCAATGATGGTATGCGCGGCCACGCAGGGGGCGCTCCTCCTCTTGGTCGGCCCGGCAATACGGGCGATAGTCACCGCCGGGCCGGAATTCAAACTTGCGCGAGAGGACGCGGCGGACCGACCAAAGCCGGACAAGGAGAGTTCCGCCGCCTTCATTGATAAGAAACAGGAGCAGATCGGAAATTACATCGAGCAAATCGGGATTATCAGAAAGCTGACAGATTACCTGAAACCGGGACCGGACGCCCTGTCCCACGTCGGTTTTGCCGTTCTGCTGGTCACGCCGCTTCTGGCGCTGTCCACTTTCCTTCAGGAATATCTGCATCGAACCGTGATATACACAATCATGGCGGACATCCGCCTGGACGTGTTCCGGCGGCTGCTCGACCTGTCCATGCAGTTCTTCAACAAGCAGCGCAGCGGCGAACTGATTTCGCGGCTTACGAACGATATTATGACAACGTATGGCGCGCTGTCGTTCATCTTCGGGGAGATAGTTCTGGAACCAGCGCGTCTGGCCATAGCCGCCGGGATGGCGTTCTACTACAGCCCATTCCTGTTCACTGTGACGGTTCTGGGAAGCCCATTGATGGCCCTTCCGTTGAGCCGTTTCGGCAGGAACATCCGGCGATACGGCAAGAAGACGCTGGAGAGGCTTGCGGACCTGACTGACGCGATGGCGCAGATGTTCGGCGGCATACGTGTGGTCAAGGCGTTCCGCATGGAGCACGCGGAGGTCGAAGAGTTCAGCTCCAAGAACCAGTTGATGCTGCGCAAGGTGGTGCAACTGAGCCGCAACCGCGCGCTGGTGCACATGGTTCCCGAGATGGCTTATGGCCTGATTTTCGGGGTTATACTGATTCTGGCCAGCCGTTTCATGCCGCGCGGGTGGGTGACGCTCGGGGAACTGGGGGGATTTGTAGCCTCCGTCCTGCTGGCGTTCCAGCCGATACGCAAGCTCAGCAAATCATACTCCGTATTCCAGGAGTCGCTTGCCGGCGCGCAGCGCATCTTCGCGTTGATTGACACGAAATCCGACATCAACGACGCTCCCGACGCCGTCGCGTTAAATGGGGTCAGCCGGGGCGTTGCGTTCAAGAATGTCAATTTCGGGTATGGCGAGGATATGGTCTTGAAGGACATCAATTTCTTCGCGCCCGCCGGTAAGATCATAGCGATAGTCGGCAAGACCGGATCAGGCAAATCAACGATGCTTGATCTGATTCCGCGCTTCTACGATCCGGTCGCGGGGGAGATTGAGATTGACGGCTTGGACCTGCGGCGCATCAAGCGGGATTCCCTGCTGGAGAACATAGCGATAGTCTCGCAACACCCATTCCTGTTCAACCGGACGATCGCGGAGAACATCCGCTACGGCAAGCCGTCGGCGACGAAGGATGAGTTGGAAGCCGTGGCGAAGGCAGCCCTGGCGCACGATTTCATCGTCCAGTTGCCGGAGGGCTACGAGACGCTTGCGGGCGAGCGCGGCGTGAGGCTTTCCGGGGGGGAGCGCCAGCGCATAACGATCGCGCGGGCGCTGCTGAAGGACGCTCCGATACTGCTCCTGGACGAGGCGACGTCCAGCCTCGATTCAAAATCCGAAAGCCTTGTGCAGGAGGCCCTCGGCAACCTGATGCAAGGGCGCACGACCTTTGTGATCGCCCACAGGCTCAGCACGATCCGCAACGCCGACGCGATAATCGTTCTGGAGGACGGCAGGATCGTCGAGCAGGGGACCCATGACGAGCTGCTTGCGCGGGAAGGCGAGTATTACAAACTATATAAGACCCAGTTTGAGGCGAAGGATAAACCTGAAGAAGCGGCGGCAAAGGCGGAGCAGCCTCCGGGCGGGTCGGATGAAAAGTCAAACGGATCGGCTCAGCCGGACGCGAATAAATCCCCCGCCGGATGAAAGCTGTCCCACGATCCGGTTATTCGATATAAACCGCGCAATTCTGCTTCAGGCAGTCGGCGCGCAGGCGGATGCGCTGGCCGACGAACTGCCGCGCGTCAACAACCCGCACGACGTTTGACCAGCGCGCCTCGTTAGGCAGGAGGTCGCCAAGACGATTGGGGGAGGCGTAGAAGAATTCCGTTTTGAACGAGTTGCCGGCCTTCATAGGGAAATACGCCGTATAGAGTATGTCCATCTCTATCAGATCGCTGAAGAAGTGAGTGCCGAGAGAAATGTCCGGAACCAGGTCATCCCGCATGCCGACGATCTCGCAGAGGACGGAGATGGTGTTGATGTCCGTGAATGAGACGGGGATGCCCAGCGCCGGCGTGCTGGTCCCCCACCTCCCCGGTCCGATCAGCATGATTGAGCGCGCCCCCAGGGGACCGGGGATGTGGGTGATCCTGCCGATGAGCTTGGCCAGGGCGTAGCGGTCATGATTCGGCAGCTTGGAGTATTCCGACGGGGCAACATAGACAAGCCGTTCGACGGGGCCGAACCGGCTTTCTCCGATGACCGCCCCGCGGGCCTCCATAATCAGCCTTTCCGGCGGAATCTCAACCGTCGGCGCGGCCTCGGCCGCGAAGCCCTTTGCCTGAAGGGGGCGACACTGGAGAAGGTCAATTTTCAAGCTCCCCTGCGGCAGAACATTGGCCGTATATTCCACGTCAACCGGGCATTCGTAGGTTTCCTGAATCGTGGACATCAGGTCGCGCATGTCGTCAACGAACGTAGTCTCCCGCAGGAACTCTCTGAAGGTTAGCGCGCCAGCCAGGAGTCCTCTGTGCGGATCGTCCCCACCGGGTTCGGAGTTGTTGCCGTCAGTGGTCAGATATAGCCCCAGCGGCACGTCTCCCGCCGTGCCGGCAATGTCATAGAAGTCCAGCGTCTGGTGCGCCCTGTCACGCAGGTTCAGGACGTCAATCTTGTGCTGCGCGTATCTGCGCAATTCGTCGAAATTGGCCTCCGGACGCAGTTCCGGCGCGTTCAGCGCAACCACCCGCGTGTAGTCGTCGTCGTGCCTGTCCACGGCGCGGGTCCCAAGCCCGAACACCAGGCGCAGCATGCCGGCCTTCGGGTCAATCTGGCTGTTCCAGACGTACGGATTGAAGGAGAATCCGACGCCGGCAACCTGCGGATAAAAGAAATCCCCGTGCGGCGCGCCTGAGACGCGCTGGACCAGCAGAGCCATCTGCTCGTCCTTCTCAAGAACTCCGCGCTTGGCCCGATAGGTGAGCGCCTCCACGCTGACCGTGCTGGCGTAGACGGTCCGCACGGCGGCCAGGAATTCCTGAAGCCGCTGCTCGTGGGTGCCGCGGTTGGCGCAGAAGACGCTCTCATACTTCCCGGCAAAGGCGTTGGAGAAGTTATCCTCCAGGAAGCTGCTTGAGCGGACGATGATCGGCGCCTGACCGAAATATTCGATCATGTCCGCGAACCGCTGCATGATGTAATCCGGGAATTTCCCGCGCAGGATGCGGGAGCGCATTTCCTCGATGCCGTCAAGGAAGTTCGCGGGGTCCTTCTGCTTCTGCCTCTCCCACCAGCAGTCGTTCAGGACCAGAAAAGAATAGAAGACGTCCGATCCGATGAAGAAGGAATCGTGCGATTCCAGACGCTCTTTCCACTTCGGATTCTTCTTCTGGAGGATTGCGCGGCTCAAGAGCATGCCGACGGACTTGCCGCCGATCATGCCCGAGCCGATCATGCGCTTCCAGATGTAGATCAGGTCTTCAAGCTCAAAGTATTTCGAGGAAAGCTCCTGGACCCTGGGGTCGCGGGAGATCATGAGGCGTATCAGCCACTTGCGCCGCTTGTCGTAATCCTCCTGCTCGACCTCGCCGCGGCGATATGCGGCCAGCAGGTCCTCCGACGCCATGAACCTGCGGTCCCAGACGCCCACCATGCGATAGCTCGCGCTCTTCAATCCCGGCCACGGGGAACCGCCGAAGACGTCCGAGACGTTTGAGCTTTCCATGACGGGCCTGAACTTGTCGCCCTCCCATGCGTGGAGCATGTGGATTGTCGGCGGATATCGCCCGTCAATCTTCAACGGGTAGACATACAGCTTGTCTTCATAGCCGTATATGTCCAGCAGGAGTTGCGTGGTTTCCGATATTGGAGACATTGCGTGATAGGAATGGTAATCGCGGAAGATTGGGAAATAGGCGATCGTCTCAAGCGCATAAAGGTACGGGCAGGTAAGCTGGAAGAAGTTCCCAATCATGCGGTCGCTGTAGAAGTCCTCCGCGATTGCCGACAGGGAATCGAAAATGTAATGCCCGCCGAGACCGACGCGTTTGATGGTCTTGTGAATCTGCGTGATGAAGGACTCGAAACCGGCCTCCGTCTGAAGCTCGACAATTTCGACCCCGGCGTCCGGCGGAACGAGGGGCTTGTGATTGGCGAATCGGAAGTAGACTGTCTTGCGTCCGGCCCGGACGGCGTTCTTGTAGAACGGCTCGACGAATACAGTGAAATCTTCAATATTGCCCGTGATCCAGACGATATTGTCCCCGGCGCGCAGGCCGTGAAGGATTTCATCCAGCCCCTTTATTCCGGTTGTCCATCCTTGAATCGGCAGGCTCATATCATCTCCGCGCGCAACAGGTTTTCAGAACGCAGTCCGTCCGGGGTAACGCTCGCCATGACAAACGGGGCACGGCATGCCGTGCCCCGTTGAACGCGGAACCGGTCGGACTGCCGGCGCAATGCGCAACCGGCAGCCCGAGGATTTCATGCCATGCGTTAGACCAAACCCTGGTCCAGCATCGAATCCGCCACCTTCTTGAAGGCGGCGATGTTTGCGCCCTTCACATAGTTGACGTAACCCTTCTCCTCGCCGCATTCGACGCACTGGGCGTGAATGGTCTTCATGATGATGCGAAGGCGGTTGTCAACCTCTTCCCTTGTCCAGTTGAGTCGCAGGGCGTTCTGGGACATTTCCAGCCCGCTGGTGGCGACTCCGCCGGCGTTGGCTGCCTTGCCCGGACAGTATAGCAGTTTGTTGTCCACGAAGATGTCAATGCCTTCCGGGCAGGTCGGCATGTTCGCGCCCTCGGAGATGAGCTTCACGCCATTATTAACCATGTTCTGCGCGTCCTTGGCGTTGATTTCGTTCTGCGTGGCGCTCGGGAACGCGCAGTCGGCCTTGATGTCCCAGAGCGGGTTGTGATTAGCGCCGGGGTCGGCCGGGACGTATTCGCAGTTGAACTTCTCGGCGTATTCCTTGATTCGTCCGCGCCGGACGTTCTTGAGTTCCAGGACGAACGCGAGTTTCTTGTCGGTGATCCCGTCGGGATCATAGATGAATCCGCTCGAGTCCGAGAGCGTGACGGCCTTGGCGCCGAGCTGGTTCAGCTTTTCGACGGTGTACTGCGCGACGTTGCCGGAGCCGGAAACCAGGCATTTCTTGCCTGCGAAGGCGTCATTGCGCGTGGCCAGCATTTCCGCCGCGATGTAGACCGCGCCGTAGCCCGTGGCCTCCGGACGGATTAGCGATCCGCCCCAGTTCAGGCTCTTGCCGGTCAGAACGCCGGTGAACTCGTTGCGCAGGCGCTTGTACTGCCCGAAGAGGAATCCGATTTCGCGCCCGCCGACGCCGATGTCACCCGCCGGAACGTCCGTGTTCGGGCCGATGTGGCGGAAAAGCTCGTTCATGAAGCTCTGGCAGAAGCGCATGACTTCGTTGTCGCTCTTGCCCTTCGGGTCGAAGTCGCTGCCGCCCTTGCCGCCGCCCATGGGCAGTGTGGTCAGGGCGTTCTTGAAAATCTGCTCGAAGCCCAGGAACTTGATGATGCTCAGGTTGACCGAGGCGTGGAAGCGAAGCCCGCCCTTGTAAGGTCCGATTGCGCTGCTGAACTCGACGCGGAATCCGCGATTGACCTGGAACTCCCCACGATCATCCTGCCATGGAACGCGGAACATGATCGCCCGCTCAGGCTCAATAAGCCTTTCCATCACTTTTGCTCTGGCATAACGGGGATTCCTGCTGAGGAAGTCCTCCAGCGACTGCACGACTTCGCGCACCGCCTGCTGAAATTCCGGCTGTCCGGGGTTGCGAGCAACAACATAGTCCATGAAATCCTGCGTCTGACTCATTCCTGTTTTCCTCCTGATGGAAATGAACGACCTTAAATGGCGCCGGAACAGACCAGACCGGCGCGACCGGCGCAGGCGGAAAACAGAACGACGCTTCCCCGGGGCGGAGATCCTTCCCCGGCCAGCAGCCCCCGGAGTCCTCCACATAAGGAAGGCGCGGGAGTCATTACGCGGGATGGACAGGCCGCCCTCGAACGAGGGCGATGCCAGAACCTGCCGAACCGCCTTGCTGGCAACCCAGTGCCGGAATGCAGCGTGGGAAGTGTAGCGTTCCATTTGGCTTTCGTCAAGCTATATGAGTGATAATCAAGAAAATACAATAGGCATATTGAAGGCGTATTATACGGCATTATTGCCGCATCCTCAGGCTTGAACCAGACAGTCAATTGGCGCATAATTGCCTCTACAGGTCTGGAGGAAAGATTCGTGGACATAAACAGTCAGCGCAAAGTCGCGGCGATACTGCGCATTCTGGATGACGCGGGAGCGCCGTTGGGCAGCACAAAAATCGCGCGGGAACTCCACGCCGCCGGGGTTGACCTCAAACAGCGGATGGTCCGCAATTACCTTGAAGAAATGGACGAGACAGGGCTGACAGTGAACCTCGGACGGCGCGGGCGGCAGATTACGCCCGTCGGCCAGAAGGAACTGGCCTCCGCCGTGGTCATTGACAAGGTCGGATTCATCGCTTCCAGAGTTGACGGACTGGCCTTCGCCATGTCCCTGGACGTTGCTTCGCAGTCAGGAACGCTCATCCTAAACATCAGCACATTCGACAAGAACAAACTGCCCGATGCGCGCGCGATAGCCTCGGAAGTAATGCGGGCGGGGCTGGGCATGGGGCGTTATATGGCAATCGCCGGTCCCGGCAGAAGGCTTGGCTCCTTCCGTGTCCCGGCGGGGCAGGCGGCAATCGGAACCGTCTGCAGCATTACCATGAACGGCGTCTTCAGGCTTGCCGGGATTCCGATCACCTCCCGATTCGGCGGCCTGCTGGAATTCAGGGACGGGCGTCCCGTGCGATTCACGCATATCATCAACTACGATGGAACCACACTGGACCCGCTTGAGATTTTCATCAAAGCCGGGATGACATCAGTGCGCGAGGTCGTCAGGACCGGAAACGGGCTGATAGGCGCGAGCTTCAGGGAAATCCCCGCCGCCGCGCTGCCGAAGGCGCGAAGGCTTATAAAGAAACTGGAGGCAGTGGGGTTGGAGGGCATGACGGAGATGGGCGATCCGCACCGTCCGCTGCTGGAGATACCCGTCCCGCACGGAAGGCTTGGAATCGTCGTCGCCGGCGGCATGAATCCACTGGCCGCCGTCCACGAGGCCGGTATCGAAACTCACAACCAGGCCATGGCCAGACTCTGCAATTTCACCGAACTGACGCCGGTCCCCGGCAAGGACGCCGAATGAAGAACATCCGCTCCCGGGTTGAAATTCTGTCGAACGAAGACATCGCTCGGATTCATGAGGCGACTCTCGGCGTCCTGCGCGACGTAGGCTGCCGCCTTCCGCACAAACGGATTCTTGACAGGCTTGCCGAAGCCGGGGCGGATGTTGACTTTGCAAAGGCGGTCGCCAAGCTTCCCGGAGAACTGATAGAGAAGGCCGTAAAAGAGCTTTCCGGCAGGGAAAAGAAATCGCGGACAGCCGGCGATTTCTGCATGGCCGAGCGATCCGGGCCGGTCAGGCTTGGCGTCAGCACGCAGGCATCAATCGTTGATTACGGTGCGTCTTCACGCCGGCAGGGAACAACCGATGATGTTCTGAAAGGGATCGTGCTATGCAACGAGCTTCCAAACATCGGCGGGTGCATGCCGCTGGTCGCGCCGTGGGACGCGCCGGGGTTCATGCATGATCTTTACGGTTACTATCTCTGCGCGCTTTATTCCCGCAAGCCCCACGGCGTCTACGTTTTGACCCCGGAAACCGCGCGGCGGATCATGAAGATTGCGCGACTGAAGGGCGAGAACAGGAAGATAAGCTATCTGCTTGAGCCGAACGGAGCGCTTTCCTACGACGACTTCAGCCTGGAAATGGCGCTGACCTTCCTTGACGCCGGGCATCGCTTCGGGCTGGGGCCGATGGCGATGGCCGGGATGGACGCGCCGATCACGCCCGCCGGGACGCTGGTCATGCAGAACGCCTACAACCTCGCGGGCAACGTCCTGGCGTATCTCTGGGGCTGCGATGGGAGCTGGTGCGGCTCGATCCACGCGCTGGACATGCGCAGTTCGCTTTGCTCTTTCGGATCGCCGACGCGAGTCCTGACCGGGCTGGCCGCGGTTCAGCTCGGCGAATGGTACGGCTTTGACGTTGGGGTGAACGCGGCGCTTACTGATGCTTGCGTTCCGGATTTTCAGGGCGGGTTCGAAAAGGGATTGTCGGCGGCGTTCGCGCTCCTGTCCGGTGCTGGCTTCGGGGCGCAGGGGATAGTCGGCGCGGACCAGGGTGTGAGCCTGGAGCAACTGGTGATTGACGACGAATGGCTCGGCGCGCTCAATCACATATTGCGGGTTGGCGTGGTCGTTGACGATGACGCGCTCGGCGCGGACGCCATCCGCCGCGTCGGGATTCTCGGCTCTTTCCTCTCCGACGAGCATACGCTCAGACATATGCGCGACAATTACTGGCGTTCCAACATCTTCAATCATGAAAGCTGGGACGCCTGGATGTCCCGCGGCGGGAAGGACGCTAATGCGCGCGCGCGGGAAGTCGTTGCGGAGATTCTGTCGCGCCATTATCCCCCGAAGCCGGTCGTCGGGGAGGATGTAAAGCGTGAGATTGACGCAACTATCGAGGACGCGATGGCGCATCCGGAACTTTTCCAGACGGCGCGATATCGCTACGAGCCACAGGCATGAACGCGCGCTTTCCCCGCATCACGGTCAATCTGCTCTTCCGACAAGAGTTGGCAGGTCGCGGAGAAGCTTGACGGCTGCGGCAAATACTACAATGATTTCCAATCGCCCGAGGAACATCCCTATGGTTTCGGCCCAAAGCAATCCGGGCGGAGCCGAAGCATTCGTGACTCCAACGGACAAGCCGACGTCGCCAATGGAGGAAGCAAACTCAAAAAGCGCATCCTTTAAGCCAACCCCATATGCGCACAGCGTCCCAACCCCAAGCATATATGTGAATAGATAGAGAAAAAAGAAGACCCCGACCTGGCGGAGGCGCGCGTCGCTGACGAAAACCAGCTGGTCGCCCTCCCAAATCGCATTCTCCATTACCGCGCTGGAAGGCATCAGCCAGCGCCGAATCTCCCATATTACGCCCTTCCAGAGCAGGTAGATTCTGAACTGTTTGATGCCGCCGGCGGTTGAACACGCTCCGCCGCCGACCAGCATGAGAACGATCAACACAAACCAGCCAAACGCGTTCCAATTACCATATCCGACCGTTGAAAACCCGGTTGTAGTCAAAGCCGACACGTTCTCAAACAAAGCAACGCGCGCGGATTTGGACAGGGAGGGATACAGGCCCCGACATGTGAGGCCCAACAGTAATATCGCGCTTACTGGGATGAGGACGGCCATGAGGCGCACCTCGCCGTTACGGATAAAAGCGCGGAAACGTCCGCGCAATAACACCCATGCCGTTACGAAATTCAAGTTTCCCAGGATCATCAGAACAATGGTTACAGACTCCACGGCGGGCGAATCCCAGTAACCGATGCTTTCGACGCGCGTGGAGAATCCGCCGGTGGATACTGCCGTTATCGCGTGGTTGGCGGCGTCAAACCAACTCATGCCGACAAGCCGGAGCGCGGGAATGCCGGCGACGATGTATCCGCCGTAGATTATCAGCACCAGCCTGGCGGATTTGCGGACATGCGGGACAAGCAGGTCCCGTCCCTCAGCGGTTGAAACCGCTGGTCCCGTTGGCCCGATCACGGCGGCCAGCATGATGATCGCCAGTCCCGCCCCGCCCGCCAACTGCATCATGCTGCGCCACAACAATACCATATGGCTGGCCCTTGTCACGTCCACCACGGACAAACCCGTCGTTGACCAACCGCTGACGGATTCGAAGACAGCCTGGGTAAAGTTCAGACCGTGGCCAGACATAAGAGGCCATGCGGAAAACAGGCAGGCGATTATCCAGACCAGGAGTACTATGATCCCACCTTCCTGAACAGTAAGGGCGATCTCATCAGCAGGTTTAAATAATCTCCAGAAGATTATTCCCAGCAATGCCATGACAACAGCAGGGATCAGGAAGGCATGCGCCTGGGCAATCTCCTCCGGCCAGAATGGGAGCGCCATCAACGGCGTAAGGATCAAGCCTGCGCAAATGACCATGACGAATCCCGTCTGGGACAGTACCGCCCTGTAACGCAGTCGCATGTAGGCTGTTTCGCGCACTTTCATATTTCTTATCGAGATTCGCCCGTCATGATCTTGATGACAGGCCCGTGGTTGTCGGGCAGAGTGATGAGGATTACGCGGTCCGATGCCTGAAGGCATGTGTCCCCGCGCGGCACGATGGCCTTGCCATCCCGCATGACGACGGCGATCAGGCTGTTGGGCGGCAACGCCAAGTCGCGCAGCGTTCTTCCGACCGCGGGCGAATCCGGCGACAGCGCCATCTCGGTGATATTGACCTTGCCCTCTGCCAAAGGCATAAGGTTCGTTATTTCCTCCAGCGCCGCCCGTTGTTCGATCATGCTTGCCATGACGCTGGTGGCGCAGAAAACCGTTATGCCGAGCATTCTGAATATTTCCTCGTTGTCGGGGTCGCCGACCATTGCCAACGCCCGGGGCACGTCAAACTCGATCTTCGCCAACTGGCAGACGGCGAGGTTGGTCGCATCGTCGGGCGTGGCGGCCACGACGGCGTCGGCTCCTCTGGCTCCGGCATCTTCAAGTATTGCAGGATCGCTGCCATCGCCCTTGATAACGAGGGCGCGCAGCTTGCGAGCCATCTGCTCGCATTCCTCCTGATCGGGATTGACGACCGCCACTTCCCATCCCTTCGACAAAAACGCGCGGCAAAGGAAATAGACCGCCTTGCCGCCTCCCGTAATGATGGTTTTCATGATGCGTCCGCCTTGTCTTCCTGATTCCGGATGATGTTCATGAACGCTTCGACCGCCAGAACAGTCGGGCAGACGGGTTCAATTCCCAGCGCGCGATACATCCTTTCGCGCTTGGGGTCGAAGACCCTCGCCATGACGCGCGGCACCGAGAAGAGGGTTCTGGCCGTCTGCGCGACCATAAGGTTGACGTTGTCATCCCGGGTTGTGGCAATGACCAGATCGGCCTTGTCCATCTTGGCCGCCCGCAGAACCGCCGGCTCAGTCGCGTCGCCCTCGACGCGGAAACCGCTGTAAGCGCGCGACAGGCCGGAGAAAGCGGAATCGCTTGAATCAATGGCAACCACGCCCATTCCCAGGCGGCTGAGGGCATTCGCAAGTTGCGAACCAAGTCGTCCGCAACCGACTATGACGACATAAAGGTCCTTCACGTTTATCCTCCGTCATGCTGAAGTCAATCCAGACTGACGCGCCCGCCGCGATCAAGCCCGGCGGTCCTCCTGAGATTCTGTTGAGCCGGCTCGTAGGTCGGATCAAGTTCCAGGGCGGTCCGGTAGTTTTTCTGCGCTTCCAGTTTGTCTCCGCCGATCTCATGCAGAACGCCGAGTATGTTGAACGCTTCTGGCTTGGTGGCGTCCGCCGCAATGGCTTGGCGGACGTGCTCGGCGGCAGCGTCGAATTCCTGCCTGTTTATGCATCGCTTGGCAAGCTCGATGCACGCCTGGTAGCCTTTGGCCTTATCAGCGTCCAGCGCGTCTCGATCCATGACGGATGCGATCAGCGCCCGTATCTCTTTGGGCGCAAATGGTTTCTGAATGAAGTCAGCCGCGCCGAGTTTCATGGCCTCCACGGCTGATTCGATGGTCCCGAAGGCGGTGATGATCACGACCTTGACATGGGGATTCCCGTCCCGGATGCGCCGGAGCGTTTCAATGCCGTCAATGCCCGGCATTTTCAAATCCAGCAGTATCAGGTCGAATTGATCGCTCTTCAGGATCGTCAACGCTTCCTCCCCGTTGACGGCGCAGACTGTTTTGACGCCTGAACCTTCCAGAGCGTGGGCAAGCGTCAACCGGATGTTCTTCTCATCGTCCACGACAAGCGCTTGAACATTTTTCATTTCAATTCTCCAAAATCATGCGGCTACGGGCAGCGTAAAAGTGAAGGCGCTGCCCTCGCCTGGTTTTGATTCAACCCAGATCGTTCCCATGTGAGCGCGGATGATCTGCCTGCAGATGGCGAGTCCCAATCCGCTTCCGCCCAGGTTCTTCTGGCCGGGTATCTGGACGAACTTTTCAAAAATCCGGCTCTGATATTCCAGCGGGATGCCCTCGCCGTTATCAGCCACGCAAACCTGTATCCACTGTCCGGTCCGCTCTACGGAAATACGGACCTGTCCGCCGCGCTCGACGTGCCGCAGCGCATTTGAAATCAGATTCGTCAGAACCCACGTTATCCGACCGGCGTCGGCCCTTGCCCTGATTGTGTCATCGCCGGATATGCGGGCAAGCTCAACCTCCTGACGGTCTGCCTGCACTTTGAAAGCGCCGATCGCCTTGTCAATAAGCGCCGCGACCGGAACGCTGTCGAAAGCCATCTGAGCCTTTCCCGATTCGATCCTGGACAGGCTGAGCAGATCGTTCACCAGGGATTTGAGGCGCTGAAGTTCCTCATTGGCCGCGGTCAGGAGTTCGCGTTCCGTCTCAGTCAGTCTCTTGGGGGCGTCCTCAAGCAATAGTTCCACGCTCATACCAAGACTCTGAAGCGGGGTCTTCAATTCGTGGGAGGCCGCCATTACGAATTCGCTTTTCATGCGGTCCAGTTCCTTGAGCCGCGTCACGTCCCGCAGCAGCAGCACGACGCCGAATATCCCCCCGGAATCGGAAAGCACAGGCGTGACGGCGAACGTGTAGTGCCGAACGGATTCCCCTTCTCCGAATGAAAGGATTTCCTTTCCATCGGATACAGTCGGCGTCCTGCCGGATTCGACCGCCTGCCTGATCAGTTCGAAAAGCGCATTATTTCCCACGACCTCAAGGAAGTGACGGCCTTCAACTGTCTGCGATGCCGCATTAAGAATCCGCGCCGCCGGAGGATTCATGGTCAAGACGCGGAATTTATCGTCAACGAGCACGACGCCGTCGTCTATGCTCCTCAGGACGGCGTCTCCCCGGCGCTTTTCCGCAATGACCTTCTCGACGTTCAGTCTGTTGTATTCGCCGAGTTTGCGGGCCATCATGTTGAAGGCATAACCGAGTTGTCCCAGTTCGTCGCTCCCGTCGGTCGGAACCTGTGTGTTGTAAATGCCAAGCGCCAGCGCTTCGGTTGCGTCCGTCAGTGCCGTTATCGGACGCACGAGCCTCCTGGACATCAACAGGCTGAACACCAGGCCGGCGCCCAGAGCCGCGAAAGCGACAGCGACGGTTGACCAGATTGCCCGCCGGGAGATGTCCCCTGCGCGCCGGCTGGAGGTGAACATGGCGTTCTGATTCGCCTCCCGCAACCGGATGCAGGCGTCCCGCACGCTCTTGAAGGACGGCAACGTCGTCTCGTGGTAGAACCCCCCGGCGGAATTTTCATCGGTATCGCGTATGCGGCACAATTCTGTGAAGTTCCTCAGATAGGCGGAATATCCGGCGTCAATCGTCTGAATGATTTCACCCTCCCCCTCAATAGTGATGTTGTCCTTGGCCCTCCCCAGCCATTGGAGGAAACCGTTTTCGTTCTCGTGAAACTGGCTCAGAGCCTCGTCTTCATAATTGAGCATCAGAAGGAGAATGGCGCTGTCCTGGCGCTCGATGGCTTCAATCATGTTTTCAGCCGCAAGGATGCTCTTGTAGTTCTCTCTGAGGATGGCTTCACCAGCCTTGCCGACGCTTACAAGATTAGCCACGGCCCAGATAAGGACTCCTATCAGGAGCGTCAATCCGACGCCATATCCGGCAAGCACCCTGGTCTGGAGATTCATGGCTGGGATTCCTTCGGGATACCGCGTTTGCGGAGCGGACGAGAGCGTGGGGCAAGTTTCGCCCGTATGGTATCGCGATTGAGACGGACTTTCTCCACGCGTATGGAGCGGCAGCCCGGCAGGTATGACCGATGTGATCCAGACTGTCCGATAAATGTTCGGACAAAGGCCGGATCAAAGGATAACGCCGCTTCTGGGCGGCATGGGGAGGGCGAGAACGATTGACGGTCGCCCTGAAAAAGCCTGCGAGGTTAGCTGACGGGCTAGGACTTTCAGGTGTCCCTCCCGGCTTGCGGCCGGGATGCGCCCCAACGTTGTTCGGTTCCCCCGCTCCGCCTGCACGGCAGGCAGACTCGGCATATTTAATGGTGCCATGAACCACGCCCGAATGCAACAGGAAAATCCAAGTTTAATAGAATTCGCGTTTATCGGCATATTAATAGCGGGCGGTCGGCTTCATCCGGAGCCGCCCGGCAATCCGACTATCATCGTCATGGCATCGGATTGTCGAATACGTGAATCGCTTCACGCGGGAGCGTCATGAGATACTTCCCGCCGGTTTCGAACACGCAGTGCGCCCGGCCCGGGATTGCGTATGTGACAATCGTGATGCCCGCGTTGAATTCCAGTCTGCTGTACGCCCCTCGCTCCGTGATTGCGGCCAGTTCGCCTACAAACGCATTTTCCCCCCTTGCCTCAATCTCTTCTGAAGCGGGAGAAACCTCGACGTCCGTCGGCCTGATCATGAAGACGACTTCCCCGGTTCTCTGCCCGGGGACGGCGATCCTGCGCCCCCCGGCCTCGACAATCGTCCCGCCGGGATGCGCCGAGATTGCCCGTCCCCGGAAGATGTTTTCGATTCTCAGGAAGCGCGCGATTCCCTCGTCCGCCGGGCGGCGCATGAGTTGCGACATCGGCCCGGTCTGGACCAACCGCCCCTCGCGCATGATTCCGGCGCGGTCGGACACGGCCAACGCCTCCTCGAAGCTGTGCGTGACGTGAACGGTGGCTATCCTCAATTCACGCTGAAGTCTGCAAAGCTCCGCGCAGACAGTCTGGCGTATGGATTCATCCAGCGCGCTCACCGGCTCGTCCAGCATAAGCAGCTTCGGCCTGATTGCCAGAGCGCGAGCCAGGGCGACCTTCTGCCGTTCCCCCCCGCTAAGCCCTCGCGTGGACCGGTTCAGCAGGCGTCCGAGCTGGAGCGTCTCGACCAACCCCCTGATCCGCTCACGCGCCTCGCGCATGGGTACCCCGCGCGCGCGAAGACCGAAAACAACGTTGCGCTCGACGTTCAGATGGGGGAACAGGCCGTAGTCCTGCGGCACATAGCCGATATCGCGCATGCGCGGCGCAAGGCGCGTCACGTCCCTGCCTTCGATGAGAATGCTCCCGCCGTCCGCTCGGATCAGTCCGCAGATGTTCTGTATCAGCAGAGTCTTGCCGGAGCCGGTCGGCCCCAGGAGTGCGAAGTATTCCCCGGCTTCGATATCGAGGGAAACCTCCTGAAGCGCGAAATTCCCGGCGCGATAGCGAAGACCCTGGACCTGGAGCATCACCACCTCTTTCCCGGCGCAAGCCTGTGAATGGCGGCGAGCATGCAGGCCGCAAGGGCGAGCATGAGAAGGGCTATGGCCAAGGCGGTCTCGATGCGCCCCACGGAAAGCTCGAGGTAGATTGCAGTGGGGAGGACCTCCGTCTTCATCCGCACACATCCGGCAAAAACCATAAGCGGGCCGAATATGCCGACGGCGTGCGCCCAGGCAAGTATCGCGCCGGCCACTATCCCGTTCCGCGCCAGCGGCAACGCCACCATGCGGAATGCCTGCATCGGAGTGCAGCCAAGCGTCAGCGCCAGCGTTTCAAGCTTCTGATTATCGCTGTCGAATGACGCCTTCGCAGCCCGTATCGCGTAAGAGACGGAACATAGAAACTGGCAAAGCACTATGCCCTTGCGCGTGTAGACGAACTTCAACCCGTGGGTCTCGATCCATTTACCCGGATCAGTCTGGAAGAACACGAGTAGGGAAACGCCGATGATAAGCGGTGGCAGGACGATCGGCATGTCAACGATCGTATCCGCTATCCCGCGCCCGGGAAACCGGTAACGGCTCAAAGCGTAACCGGTTGGCGCTCCAAACAGAGCGACCAGCAGGAGCGTAGCAAGCGAAGTGACAGCGCTGAGCCTGATGGCGGCTCTTATCTCCGGGGCGGCCAGCGCAGCAGAGACATCTCCCAGGCCGATGTAGGAAAGGTCGGCGGCGATCAGCGCGACGACTATCGCAATGAACACGAAGACAAACGTCATCGAAATAACGGACAACGGATGAATCCGTGGTCCTGCCGCCGTCATTTCCTTGCGCTCGTCGCGTCCGCTGCTTCCGAACATTCTTTTCCGCATCAGCCTTCGGTAGCGTAGTGGTGTTTCTTGAAAATGGCCTTTCCCTTGTCGCCGGTCAGGTAGTCCATGAACTTCTGCGCAAGCTCCGGACGCTTTGAGCACTTCAGTAATCCGATCCCGACCGGCGCGGGCAGGTTCTTCTCCGCCGGTATCGCAATCCTATCCGAGCAGTCGGAATAGTATGCCGCCACCGCGTCCCAGACAATTGTGGCATCAATGTCGCCGGTCTTGATCTGCACGCCAAGCTCGTTGACAGTCGCCGAGGAAAAGACGAGATTGGCCTTGATCCCGTCCTGCGGGATTGCGTTTTTCTCAAGAAGTTGCTTTGTCGTCATCCCGATGGCGCAGGTCTCGGGATTGCCGAGACCAAGTTTTATGCCTGGCTTTGCCAGGTCCTCCAGCGCGGCGATGCTCTTCGGGTTGCCCTTCTTCACGAGTATGACCGGAGTCCACCGGAAGACAGCCTTCTTTGACGCAATAAGGCCGTCCTTCTCCGCCATTTCGATGTAAGCATTCTCCCCCGGCATGTAAAGATCGCCCGTCTTCTGAAGTCTGAGCTTTGAGATCAGTATGCCGCTGCCGCCGTAATCGGCCTCGACCTGAACGCCCGTCTCCTTCTGGAATGCGTCAATCGCCTCGGCCACCGCCGGCCGGATCCCGGCGCCGCAGTAGAGATAAAGAGGGCCTTCAGCTTTCTGTTGTTCCTTCGCCAGAACCGTGAACCCGAATCGCGCGAAAACCTCGGCGCCATTCGGGGACGCCACGTATTCCGCAAAGGCTTTCGCCTTCTCCGGCTGCGTGGAGCACTTGAGCGTATCAATCGTGACCTTTGCCCTGCTCATGTCAATTGGTCCGAATGTGGCGGACGTAACAGCGTCAACCACGGGATCGGGACGGAATTGCGGTTCAATATCCAATATTTCCAGCTTGTCCGAGCGCAGGAACAGCACCGCGTCCCAGGCAATGCACGCATCCGCTGCGCCTATTCCCACCGCATTGGCCGCCTCGCCGCCGCCCTTCGTGCGGGTTATGACGTTCTTCTCAATGGCATCGGCAGCGCCGGCTTTCCTGAACATGACGGCATTGATGTGGCCGACGGTGGAATACTGAGGATCGGTAAGAACCACCTTGACCCCCTCATTGCCAAGGTCCTTAAGCCCTTTGATGCCTTTGGGATTACCCTTCTGCACCCCGATCATGGGTGTAACAAGCGCGATCGTCCATCCATCGCGGCTTAGTCCCTTGTTCTTCAACGCAGCCTGAAACGGATCGTGGCAAACGTACAGGTCGCCCTGCTTTGTCTGTTCGATCCTGATGAGCAACTGGCCGGAATCGGCGTAGTCAATCTCGACCTCGACGCCGGTCTTCTGCTTATAATGTTTGACAATCTCTTCCATAGCCGGGCGCATTGTGCCGCCGACATAGCAGCGCAAAGGCCCCGCCGCAACCGGTCCCTGCTGCCTGCGGCACGACGCGCATGAGAGCGCCACGACAGCGGCCAGAAAAGCCATAATCTTCAGACCATCCCGCATTATTCCGAACACCATGATTTTCTCCTTGTTCTCCGGATTCGGCAATCCGTCATTTCAAGCGCCAAACACGAAAATAATAACGTATTCGAGTTATTATTACCAATGCGGGGATCAGGTTCAGCGTCAGCCGTCCTCGCGGATTATCTCGACGCCGTTCAGAATCGGTTTTCCGTCGCCGCTCTTTTTGATGAACTCGATTGTAAGGCGTCCGGAGACCTTCACGCCCTTGATTTCCTGCGCGCAAGGCCCTCCCGGAACCGCCGGATCGAAGTTCTCAAGCGCCGTCCGGCCCTGGACCATGACGTCGAAAATGCTGCTGCCGGCGGGCGCGGACTCCGGATCGGCGAACATCAGCCGAACCGTGTATGTCGCCACCTTGCCCTCTTCAGTCAGAGGGATTGAGAAATTGCTGATCCCCCTGCATCCCGACGCGAAGATCCACGACCTCTCGGCCCCGGCGAATGGCTCCGAGTCTGAATTGTAGAGGAAGTAAGACCCTCCCTCGGTCAGCTCGATCTTCGCCTCGAATGGGATCGCCATGCCCTTTTGAGGCCTCGGGGCAGATAACCAAAGCGTCCCGGCATCGTCCCGCCGGTCGCCCGGCGCGCCCAGGTTCAATCCGATACGCTTCACGGGAAAGGCCGGGCCGTTCGCCGCGTAGACGGACCAGTTCTCGTTGCGCTCGACATGCGTGAACGCGATCGAGGTCTGGATCGGGTACGCGCACGTGCAGAACGCGCTGCCCTCAGGAGCAAGGACCAAGCCAGCTGCGGGAATGATGTTTATCCAGCATCCCGGACGCATCCCGCCCCAGTTCGTCGTGCCCGCGTCGGCGTCAAGGTCGTATATGCCGAAGCATCCCGACCGGTAGAAGATGGCGTTTTCGCAGGCCGAGATCGTGCCGCAGGCGTAGGCGCGGCGGAAATTCCATTCCGTATCCTGACCGCTCAGCGCGTGTTTGCGCATCCTGGGCGCGCCGGTCCGGAGATCGAACGCAGCCGGCTCCGCGTAGATCGTCTCCCCGACGATCACCGGATGGCGGAAGCACCAGTAGCCGTCGCCGGGGGCGTAAGGTCGTTCCCAGAGTTTTTCTCCGTCGGCGGCGGAGAACGCCGCGAGGTAGCTCTTGTCAGTCACGCCCCACATGGCCAGGACGCCGTCGCGGTAGTAAAGAAATAGTCCTGTGCCGAAATGCTTGAGCGCAAGTTCCTTCTCCCAAAGCTTCTTCCCCGTCTGCAAGTCGAGCGCGACAAGGAAGCGCGACTCAAGCAGTTCCGCACCGCGCTGGCCGGGTCCGGCCTTCATTGCCCCGGCGCCCCGGCTCTCGGCCATGAAGATACGCCCGTCCCCGATGGCCGTCGCAATGTGGCTGAATATCCCGCCGGAGTAGGCCCAGCGAATCTGTCCGTCCTCGATTCCGACGGAGAACAGCGAATCGTCGCAGACTGCCGGTTGGGTGGTTCCCTCGTAGAAGTTGCCGACCGCGCGCGTGAACGCGGAATCCCTGGCCGTTGCCCCGCCGATCAGGACGTCGCCGGCGCAGGCAAGGTAGCCCCAGTCGCGCGGTTTGCCGTCTTTTGCGTCCGGAACCTTGTAGACCTTCTCGCAAACCCCCGTCGCCGAATTCAACCTTATGCAGGAATCCCCGGCGGCGCGGAAGACGCTGTCGCGTGAGGCGACCATGTTGCCCAGGTCGCGGGACATGTTTGTTCGACGGGAGCCGGGCATGGGAGCGTCCCAAAGCTCAGTCCCGTTGTAGGGATCAATCGCGATTACGCGGTCGTTGGCGGGGATGAACATCCTGCCGCCGGCGCTCAGCGGGGCGGGGGGATGGCTGTGACGGTCAATGACGCGCTGCGGCCCGGAATCCCCGAACCAGAGAACGCCCAGCGGGAACTCCACAAGCTCCTCGTCGGAGCAGCCGGTGTTGCCTGCGTCGGCGTACTGGTGCGTCCATTCGCCCGCGCCGGGCAGCGGCCCGCGCCGGATTGTAGCAACGCAATCCTTCCCCAGGCTGATCTCGTAATTCTCCGAATCCGTCGCGCGAATCCACGTCGAAAGCGCGTCGGAATCCAACGGCTTGCAGACTCCTTCCGCCTCGGTCGGCCTGACGAGGCAGATCGCTCCGCCGCACGGCTTCAACATCCTGAAGGCGTCCTGCGCGTCTGCGGATATCGTTCCGTTGACCAGCAACTCCTCAGAAACGATAAGGTTTGCGAAATATTCCGGATAGGGCAGTCTGCCGAGCAGGCGGCAGTCCACGGTAACGCGCGTTCCGTAAAGTCCGGCCGCGTCAAGCGCCGCGCGGGAAACCTTCACTTTCTCCGCGTTGGGTTCAACGCAGTAGACATTGAGTTTGGTCCGCTGAGCAATTTCGTATGCCAGACGCCCCTCGCGCGAACCCAGCACAAGGCAGTATCCCTTTGTAATCCCGGTCTGGGCCAGGATGCTCTCCGCCGCCCTGTCGTAAACAATGGAAAGCGCGTCCTTTGGGAATGGTTCGGACTTGGGACGTTCGGCCCCCGCCGACGCGCCAGTTCCGGGAGCGCCACCGGCGAAGGCGAAAATTTTTCCGTTATCGCTACTTACGTAGAGCTTGCCTTCTGAAACCGCGAGTCCGAGAGCCTTGCCCTCGATGGAAGCCTCCCAGACCTGGCTGCCGTTTGACGCGGCAAGCGCGACCACCTCGCCGTCCCCGCCGGCAAAAATCGTCCCGCCGGCAAGGATCATCGAATCGCCGCACTTCGTCTGCGCCTGCCACTTCACGCACTTGCGAAGCTCCTGAGCGGTCGCCTCGACCTCGGCAGTCACGGCCTTCTGCTTTGCGATAAGGTCCTTGATCTGGGCGTCAATCATTTTCACGTCCTCGGCCTTTGCCTTATCTTTGGCCAGCTCCTGCCTGCGGCTGCTCAAGTCCCTTATGTTTCTGACTATCCCCTCCATTTCCTTCCGCTTGCGCTCGTTCGGACGAAGCTTCTCGGCGTAACTGCGGCGATCAACCATCATGATGCTGCCCGGCGACTGCATGATGGACGAGTCGCGCGTCACAACAAGCCTGTTGCCGGGAAAGGTGGCGAAGTAGTCTCCGGAATCGCTCTTGAATCCCTGCAAGCCGTCCGGCCCGGAGTAGAGAATGTCGTCGCAGACCAGGGCGCAGGCCCCGCCGCCGCTGCGCGAAGTGGACTGCCAGAAGGCGAACTTCCCCGTCCTGCGGTCGAATGCGGCGGGAACGTTCCTGCCGTTTGGGATATAGAGGCGGGAGTCGGAGGCCAGCAGCGCGCCCTCAGGCGTGATTCCGCTGAAGCCTTCGGTTCCGCCGTGCGGGAGCTGCATGTACATCTGCCCGCTTGTGTCGTTCTTCCAGATGACGCCACCGTCTTCCGCGCGGACGGCGCAGATGAAGATGCTCTCGGTCGGGAACAGCCCCGCGCAGAAGTATGCATCTGCTCCGTCAACCAGCACGCCCGAACGTATCGGCCAGACGGACATTAGCCTGCCGTTTCCGAGTATTCGCCTGTCGCCCGGCCCGCCGCGCAGCTTCCAGTTCTGTGCGCCGGTTGCGGCGTTAAGGCAGTATGCGTATCCGTCGTCGGAGCCGAAATAAAGTCTGCCGCCGGAAAGCGCCGGAGCCATGCGTATCGGTCCGTCAGCATAAAACGTCCACTTCACAGCCCCGCTTGCGGCGTCAAGCGCATAGACCTTGTTGTCAGCCGAAGAGCCGTAATACACCATCCCGCCCGCAGCAACCACATGATTGGCGAAATCCAGGTTGACCTTCACCAGCGCGTTGGTGTCAGCCGGCCAGGCCGGTTTCGGGGGTGAGGCCGGTGCATGAGTCCACGCCGGCGCCAGAGGCAGCGCTATGCTCTCATCAGTCGCGCCGGAGCGGGCGTTGTCGTGGCCGAGCGTCGGCCAGTCTGCCGCGCATGGCCTCGTTATGAGAGCCGCGAACGCCAGCGCCGCCGCGAAAATCCCGCATCCCGTCTTTGCCGGAAGACCGAAGGAAAGGAATCGCCCTGTGAATTTCAGATTCGCCATGATTGTCTTTCCGCAGTGAACAAAAACCGGCTCATTGAGCCGGGCGTCGGGTTTCAGACTCGATGCGCCCGTCCCTGAGAACCAGCACCCGCCGGGCATACTCCTCCGCCTGGTTCGCATGGGTGACCACCACGACCGTTCCGCCGCCGCGATGAAACTCCGCCAGGTAATCCATTATCTGCCTTGTGTTCTCCGGGTCGAGATTACCCGTCGGCTCATCGGCCAGAAGCAAGCGAGGCTTGTTGAGCAACGCCCGGGCCATAGCGACGCGCTGTCTCTCCCCGGCGCTCAATTCGGCGGGTTTATGCGATTTGCGCCCGGACATGCCGAAATGATCCAGCAGCCGCTCCGCTTCACCCCTCCCCCCGTTTGTATTAGCGGCCAGGAGGGGAAGCATCGCATTTTCCAACGCGGTAAGATATGGAACCAGGTGGAACATCTGGAAGACGAAACCGACGTTCTGAGCGCGGAAATGCGCCCTGTCGCCCGGGGACATCGTATAAAGGTCTTTCCCGCAGACCGTGATTTTTCCGGAAGTCGGCCTGGCCATGCCGCCCGCGCACATCAGGATGGTGGACTTGCCGCTGCCGCTCGGTCCCCGGATGACCGTAAATTCGCCCTCCTCGATCTCCAGGCTCACGCCGTCAAGCGCGCGCACCTCCCCCCGATGCGTTTTGTAGACCTTGCTTGCATTCTCAAGGCGTATCATCATTGCTCCGTAAGCGTTGCGGCAGGGTCCTGCGTTACGGCGATCATCGTTGGGATCGCGCTGGAAAGCGCTGCCACGAATGGGGATGCAGCCAGTGACCACCACAGTAGATCATATATTGGCGTGATTTTTGCCGCCGTCAGCCGGAAAATCTCAGGCCCGTAGCGTAGGGCCAGCCCGGTTCCGAGCGCAAAGCCCAGAGCGCCGCCGAGCGCACCGATCAGCGCAGCCTTGCCGAGGAAAAGGACGGCTATGCGTCCCGTTCCTGAGCCGATCGCCCTGAGGACGCCGATCTCAACCCGACGCTCACGAACATTCAACAATGCCAGTACTCCGATCCATGCAGCGCAGACGATGAGAACCAGCGGAGCAAAGAACGCGGCGTATTTCTCCATCATCGCGCGCGTCTCCGCCCGCGCGATGGCGATTGATTCGAACTCCGTAACTCTGGTATCGGGCAGTTTCCTGGCTATGTCCTCCCGTATTGTCCCTACGCGCTTGCCGAAACACAGGCAACCCAAGGCCTTTATCTCGTTGATCCGGCCTTTCATGCCCAGAATCTCTTGCGCGTCGTGCAGGTGCGCGAAGATCGTTATGTCGTCCTTACTCCCCGATTCTCCGAGACAACGCACAATCTCCATTTCCCGCCCCAGAAGTTCTATGCGCTGTCCGGATTTCAGCCCCAGGTTGCGCGCGATCTCGAAACCGATGTAGACAGTCCCGCATTCAATAATGTATCCCATCGCGTCCTTCCGGGCCTTGCCGGCGTTGCCGATCTCGGGCAGCAGCCCGCATAAAAGAATCTGCCTGTCGTTCCACTTGACCCGCTTTTTCAGAATAGCAACGTAATGTTCAGCCTGAATCTCAGGCGAGCCGGACAGAGTCCGGACGTATTCCTCCGGCATGTCGGACTCGGCGAAATCCTTCGCCCAGAAGTCCTCCATGTTCGTGTCCTTCGGGACGATGACGAGGTTGAAGCCCATGTTGCGCATAAGGCGCTTGATCTCAAGGTCCGCCGCCGCGCTCATTGTGAGCGCCGAGACGATCAAGCCGACTGCAAGCGTCGCAGCCAGCGTCCCCAGCAGGAAATTGAGTTTCCTGTGAAGAATCTCCCTGACCAGCAATCTCGCTATTGACATATTTACTGCGGTCCTCGACGTCGAAACACCATAAGGCTCAGTGTTGCGACAATGATAACCAGAATCCCCGCCGCGACAAACAGATTGCGTCCCGCGCGCTTGCTCAGGTTAGCATCCGCCGCAGGCAATTGCGGCCTGACTGGGGCGGTTCCAGGCTGGGGATTGTCCGCCTTCAGGATTGCCGCAGGTTGAATGTCCGCAACCGGGGGTTCCGCCTGTTTCACAGGCCTCACAGGTCCATCATCAGGGATGACGGCGACTTTCTCTTCCGCATCGGGCTTTGCTTCCCCGTCCTGTCCCTCCTGCCCGTCGGGATTGAAGTCCACCGGCACTTCGCGATATCCGAGCAGTGGGAAGTCGTCCAGCCCCAGGTCCTCCACGCGCCCCTCAGCCTCCCGCGCCAGTTCTATTGAAGCCACCCCGGAAAGCTCCATCTGCACCAGCGGGCTGGCCGGATCATATCCAAGCTCCTTGCGCACCTCCCCTTCGAGAGCCTCCCCCCATCGCAGAGGAGCTGTCGGCCCGGCGAACCATATGGGATTTGTCGTGCAGGCGCAGTTGCGTCCGAGCATCTGGAAGAAGCCTTCCACGTTCTGCCGCGTAATGTCGTCGCCCTTCAGCGCCGGCCCGAAACGCTTGCCCCGCCCGAAAAGCACAGCCAGCGCCGGGGCCGCAGGTTTCCCATCCCCCAGCCCGATGGCTCGCAGGAACAGATTCTCCTTCCCGCCGTCGGGGGGGACTATGATCATGTGCGGCCCCTTCTCTATTACCTTCCCCATCTCGGACATTGCGCCGACAATGCCCTTGACAGCTTCCTTCACCGCGTCGGCCGCCGCGTCGTCCAATGCCTTGTCGCCGCACTGCCGCAGGACGCAGACGCACCAGGGCTTGATCAGATTGTCCCTGACTTCGGCCCTCATCGGCGACGCAACGGCGGATTCGAGGCATCCCTTGACTGATTCGGCGGACATTTTCCCGCCCGGGATCTCAATGGGGATTGCCTCGCCGTTCGGAGCCGCCAGCACTGCGGACGGAAGCGCGTCGGCCCCGGCTTTCTTCAGCCATTCCGCCGCGCCAGCGTTCTCATCGTCCGACAGGTTGACCGCTTTTGCTCTGACGTTGGAGTCATAGAGCGCGCCGGCAGCGATTTCATCCAGTTTTACAAGGCATTCTCGCCCCGGCGTCTCATTGTCGTGAAAGAAGAAAATTATGTATGGCGCGCGTGAAGGGGCTATGAATCCGGCCTCCCGGAAGGAAAACGGGCATGCGTCCGCGACCGAAGCCGCCGCAAAGAAAGCGATAAGCGCGGACATCCACGCCCTCGCTATCATAAGAATTTTCCGTTTCTGGAGCACTGAATCCATACTGAGGTTTTCAAATCCGGAAGCAATGCTTCCCGTTCAAGATTTCAAAGCAGGCCGGCGCGTCCAAATGCGCCTCTTCAGAGGGATTCTAGGTTTCCCCCCGCGCCTCAGGCAAGGAGGTTTTCACCTCCGGTTTTCCAACGCCGGGCCGATGGTTGCGTCACGGATCCAGCATTTTGAGGGTCTTGATTGACTCCTCGGCGCATGTCTCGGGGGTCGGCTTCGGAAGTATCTCGACTGAAATGAAACCCTTGTATCCCGACTCAGCCAGCGCTTTGACGCATGCGGCGAAGTCAATGTGTCCCCATCCGGGAGCCCATCGGTTGCTGTCCGCAAAGTGCATGTGTCCTATCAGCCCGGCGTGCTTTCTCAGAGACGCGACCGGATCGCGCTCCTCGATGTTCATGTGGAACGTGTCGGCCAGGATTCTGACGCGCCCTCCGCCAACCATCCCGCACAATTCCGCCGCCTCGTCAAGGTTGTTCACGATGTCGGTTTCGTAACGGTTTATCGGCTCGACCATGATCGTCCCGGGCCGGATTTCGGAACACTCGCGCAATGATTCCGCCACCCATTCCAGAAACTGCGGGGCAGAGGGGGGCTTTCCAACTCCGGGCGTCAGTGTACTGTCCGACTTCCTGCCGCGCAGCAGGCCGACGATGACAAGGCAGTCCAGCTTCGCCGCGAGTTCCATGTGCGCCTTGAGCCTGTCGGTCGCCTTCCGGCGGATGGCCGGGTCCGGATTGCTCAGGCTCAGCCCCTCGTCCACATAGGCCTGTCCCGTCCCCAGCGCGACGGCCTTCAGGTTATTGTCGGCCAGGAGGCCCTTCACGCGCGTGACGTCAATCAGTTCCGGATTGCGCACGGCAAGCTCGACGCCCTGATACCCCAGACGCGACAGCCGGGCGAGATTGGCCTCCAGGTTCTCCCGCATGGCGACGGCGGAAAAACCTGTCGGCTGGACGGAGACTACAAAGCTCTTGGGGAATCGAATGGCAGCGCTCCTTTCAATGCGGACGCCTCAAGGACAAGGTTGTATTGTCGCGCGCATATTCTGCCATAATCGCGCGCGCCGGGCGAACGAAATGCCGTGGAGTAATTGGAATGAGCCAATTATTCCCGGCATGCGCGTCTCTTGACGCAGGCGGATCATTCCGCAACAATAGCCAATGTCAGAGCGAAACGGCCGGCGCATGCCCATGAAATTCATTTTAAAGAACAGCGCATGTTGGGTCGTTTGTCCATGAGATTGGCCTCGGGAAAGCCGTTGTCTGCATCATTCAAGGAGTTGCGTCAGGAACATGGGAAAGCCCGTCTGGGGAATGGTGGAGTTACTGAGCTGGCTTGCGGATAATCCCGACCCTACGGGCAGGGAAATCGAGGATTGTCTGCGCGCGCACCTTGAAAGGGGCATCAGCAATATTGTCTGGTCCGCCGCGCGCAGCGCGGTAGGCTACTGGACAGAACTTCCCGGCGCCACTCGCGCAACTCAGAACGGGGCACAGACGGACAATCCGGAGTTCGCCGCGTTCACGCGCGTCATGCGGGAACGATGCCCCCTGAACACCGCCCTGGAATACTCGCGCGCCAACGGGATGACGCTCTACGCCCGGATATGTGTGAATCATCACTATTCTTCCGGCCATCCCTTCAGGTCAGCTTTTGCTGAAAGCAACCCTCAGTGGCATTGCGCGACAAAAGACGGCGCGGCTGACCCGGCCAGAATGTGTTTCTTCTTTCCGGAAGTCAGGGCTGAGAGAGTCGCAATCGTCCGGGAAATTGCTCTGATGGGCGTAAATGGAGTGATGCTGGACTTCTGCCGCACTCCGCCCATACTCCAATACCAGGCCAGCCTTCGCAAGGCCTACCGCAACGAAGCAAGCGTTGATCCGGCGGAGTTGTCGCCGAAAAACAGGAAGGCGTTCCTTCCCTGGGCGCTGTTCAGGACGGAGTTCGCCACGCAGTTCCTGCGGGATGCCCGGACGGCGCTGAATGAAGCGTCAGCCAGAATCCGCCGCAAGATCGCCCTTCAGGTCCGCGTCCCCGATCTCGGCATTGACGCAAATCTCCTCGGGGGGGTAAATATCGTGCGCTGGCTTTCCGAGGGGCTGATAGACGAGTTGGTCCTTGACCCGATGGAGTGGATTGAGAACTATCACACCCATGATCCGGACGTCTATATTGATCTGTGCAAGGACCGCGCGATCACGATTCATGGAGGCGTGAGCGGCGTTCCGGTGGACGGGTTCGAGTTCAACCCGCTGCCGGTGGCCCGCCGGGCAAAGAGCCTGCTGGACTACGGGGTTGACGGCGTTCACGTCTTCGGCAGCGAGTCGGCGGCGCGCAACCCGGACATGGGCTGGCTGCTGCCGGACATCGGGGACAGCGCGGCGCTCGGGCAGATTCTGTCCGACCGGTCGCTGAAAAAGAAATACCCCGTGACGTGGACCAACGGCAATTCCGGCTTCGACAACATGTCTTCGCTGCCGGGATTCGGATGGGATAACGGAGAGAGGGCGCTTTGACGCCGCCGCCCCGCGGGGCGGTTCTTTTTGACAATGGAGGAGCGACACGCAGTGTTGTACTTCAGTCCTTATGATTGGCTTATTCTTCCGCCGCTCATTCTTTCGCTCTACGCGGCATGGAAGGTCAGGAGCACCTTTGCGAAATACTCCAGAGTGCGCGCCCTGTCGGGAATGACGGGGCGGGACGCGGCCCGGATGATACTGCGCTCCGACGGAATCACGGACGTGACCATCGAGGTGACGCCGGGGCAGTTGACCGACCATTATCACCCGACGCAGAAGGCATTGCGCCTGTCCGAGGACGTCTACTACGGGGACAGCATCGCCGCGCTGGGCGTCGCGGCGCACGAGGCCGGGCACGCCGTGCAGCATCATCGCGCATTCGCTCCGCTCGTCCTGCGCAACATGGCCGCGCCGGTCACGGGCATCGGCAGCTACCTCGGCCCCGTCCTGTTCATGATCGGGCTGTTCATGGGCGCAGGAACGACCGTGTTCGGCTATTACGCAATGCTGGCCGGCATAGTCCTCTTCGGCGCGGCGACGGCCTTCGCCGTGATAACGGTTCCGGTGGAGATTGACGCCAGCAGGCGGGCGATGAAGCTGCTGGTCGAGGGCGGACACCTGACGCGGGACGAAGCCCCGATGGCCCGCAAGGTTCTGACGGCGGCGGCGCTCACCTACCTGGCCGGGATGCTCATGGCCATGATGCAGTTGCTGAAATATGTCCTGATATTCACGCGGATGAGCCGGGACGACTGAGCGCGACGGGATATTATTCAGGAGAGACAGCCCCGTTTCACGTCGAGTGAGACTATGAGGGGATGGGCCAGGAATGGGGCGTAAGAATAAGGCAGCCTGTGTCTGTCATGAATATCCCTGAGCTTGCGATGCAACTCTTCGACCGAGTCATTCCAATCCGGCCCCGCCTTGCAGAAGTAGACCCGGCAGCCCAGCGGACGGCGCTCGCGCGCAGAGCAGCGGCCTGCGTCCTGAAACGGGCACGGCGGGTTCCCCGGGGACGCGCCGCACGGCACGGCCTTAATTTCGCCCAGAAAAATCACCTCTAGCTCCGTTGCATACAGCACGTGGTCGCGGCGGCGGAAGTCGCAGCACCGCCCGCAGGCGGCGCATTCAAGGCCAAGCGCGGCGACGCGGGCATCCGCCTCTCGATAGAGCGCCGCAAGGTCCTTCAGTGCGAGAGCGACCGCGCCGATTTCATGTCGGGAATCATTCATATTCGCGGGGGGAAACGGCCCTATTGACGCGCCAGGCAGTCCGCGCGGGTTCGGCCTGCGGCCCGCCCCATGCTATTCGCTGTCTCAGATTCCGCCGGATTCGTCGCGTATGCGCTCAATCTCAGCCGCGGTGTGAAGCTTGCCGTGGTTGACGCCGGGGCAGCGCCGGGCCGCCCTGCTCCAGTCCTCCGGACTGCCGAGGTAGACGTTCCAGAATGGGAAGGTCCGGCATTGGCGCGGGCGGACGGGATAGATCGAGCAGCCGACCCCGTCCCGCCACATGTAGCAGTCGCCGTTGGGATGCTCCTTGAGGCTGCGTCCGAAGGCGGCGAGGCGGACGAATTCCCGGTCAAATTCCGCGAGGGGTTTATCGAGGAACGCCGCAATCGCCTCTCTCTCGGTCCGGGTGACCCATACCACGCCCGGCTCTCCGCGGCAGCAGTCTCCGCACCTGCCGCATTCGAACCTCAGGCCTTCGGAATACCAGACCTTCGGCTTATTCTTTCCGTTGTCCGGTTTCAGTGGACTCATCGGCATTCAGGCTCATGTCCCGGACCAGCTTCCCCGCCGCGTAGTCCAGTTCTGCTACGGCGTTGGCAAAACTGATGTGCGCCTTGATCATTTCTCTTTCGGTATAAGCGAGTTTTTCCTGGGCGATAAGCACGTCAAGGGTCGTCGCCTGTCCCTCCTTGAACCGGATTCGCTCGTCTGCAAGGGCCTTTGTGCGATCGTCCACAAGGGCGCGCACAGTGCTTATCCGGCGCTCATACATTTTCGCATTGTTGGCAGAATAGCGGACCTGCTGGGCGATGAGTCTGAGCGCGCTGGTGGAGCCGAGCTTGGCCTGCACGTGCCTGGTGCGGGCCTGGCGAAGCTGGGCGCGCTCCTTGCGCATGCCCAGCGGGAAGGTCAGCGAGAGGGACGTTACGAACTGGTAGTAATCCCCGGAACCCCAGGCGTCAATGATGTGACCCTCATTGGAGCCGCCTCCCAAGACGCCTAAGGCCACGTTCAGATCAAGCTGCGGCAGGTTCTCCCGCTCCATGCGCTTGACGAGGAGGCGGGCCTGCTCCACCTGGAGGGCTGCGGCCATCAATTCGGGGCGTCCGCTGATGGCGGCCTTCTCCAGCCCGGAAAGGTCAATGTCGAGGGGCTTGAAGACCGGAGAATCCGAAGGCTCGACGGCCGCCGTGGAAAGTATCTCATTGACTTCGCTGATGTTCAGGACCTGCTTGAGCTTGTCTTCGGCGTCGAGGACGACGAGTTCCTGCGCGCCGATTTCCATCTCTCGCAGGGCCAGTTCCGCTTCCGCCTGGGCCAGTTCCCCGGCGCCGATTGCGCCCGCGCGATAGGTCTGCTGCACCACGCCCAGAAGCTCCTCCGCCCTGTCGCGGGAGACCCATGCGACGTCCAGCGCGGCGATTTCTCCGACCAGCGTCCAGTAGGCGACCGTCGCGTCCTTGATGGTGGTGGCGGTCTTTGCCCTGAGCATGTGGTTTGCGACGTCGGCGCTTTTCTGCGCCAGCAGCTTCGGGCTGTTGACGTAGAAAGGCCCCGCGCCCTTGAGCAGTGGCTGGACGGCGCGCAACGTCAATGAGCTTTCCTTCCAGGGATTCACGATCAGCAACTGCGATTTTTCATAAAGCGTGCTGGCAAACGCGAATTCGACCGTCGTCAGCGTGGAGGTCGGCCACATTTTCTGGACGCCGCCGCCCGCTTGAAAGAAGTAATATGTGCTTCCTTGTGTTCCGGTTCCGCCGAACGCCTCGTCCTTCATGAAGCCCGGGCGGATCGTCTTGACGTTGCCGGCGCTGATGAGCATGGCCGGGTCGAACAGGGAACTGGCGCGAATAACGTCCAGTGCCGCGACGTGGGAATCAATATACGCGGATTTGACGTCGAGATTGTTTTCCAGGGCGACAGCGATGGCGGTCTTCCGGTCGAGCGTGATCACCTTGTCGCGGTTGCGCTTGAGGACCATGACCCGTCCGCGGGAGCCTTTTTCCCGGAGGACCTCGCGCAGCTTACCCATGGCGTCGTCGCCGTTGTCCTGCGCCGCGGCGGCTGCGCAGAAGACGATGGCGGACAGGACGGCAAGGGCAACGGCGCGTGAGGCGCGCCAAGCTTGCGCTGAGCGCAAGGCGCGGTTGCGTTTCGTCACGGTCATATAAGCGGATGTGTTCTTCTGGTTCACAGTTGCGCGTTCAAGCGTGTCGGCGCGTCGTCAGCGGGCGGGAGCCGCCGCGCTGAGGGTGTATTCCTGAGTCTGCCTTTCAAGGTAGACGCCGTTGCGGTCAAGCAGGGTGCCCATGGATTGGAACAGCGCACTGATGGCGATGCGGTAATCCGCCAGCGCGCCCACGAGGTCGCGCTCTGCCTCGGCCAGCCGCTCCTGAGCTTCGACCACCTGCAGGAGCGTGCTGCGCCCGACCTCGAAGCGCTTCATCTCGTCATCGCGGCTGCGCTCGCGGGATTCCAGGATGACTCTGGCGCTCTCAACGGATTTGGCCTTCTGGAGCGCGCCGCGCAGGGCGGAGCGCACCTCGACTATGACCGCCTGCCTCTGCTGTTCGGAGGCGTAGGACGCGCTCTTGACCTTCAGCCGCGCCTGCTGGAGGCCGGCCTTGGCCGCCCTCATGCGGATCGGGTAGATGACCGTCCCGCTGACGGCCTGAAGGTAGTAGTCCGTGCTCTGCTGGGCGTTCCATGTGTCGTTCGGCTTGACGCCGAGGCCGATGAGGGAGCCGCGCGCGGTCAGGTCAGCCTGCACCTGGTTTTCGTTTTCGGCCTTTTTGACTCCCAGATTCGCGTTCTTAATGCCGACGGCGGCGGAGCCGACTTCCGGGCGGCGCTCAAGGGCCGCAAGCTCGGCCTCCTTCCAGTCCATTGAGACCTGAATGAACTTCGGATCGTCGGTCGGCACAAGACGCGACCGGGCCAGCACCGAATCCCCGCCGGACATGCCCATCAACTGCTTGATCGCGTCCTCGGCGTTGCGAGACTGGAGGCGGGCCGTGTTGAGCGCGTCCTCCTGAATGGCCACCTGGGCGCGGGCTTCGTCAAGGGCGTGGGGATAAATGTTTCCGGCGCGGACTCTGACGTCCACGGTTTCGTAGAGCTTCTTCGCGCGCTCGAGGGATTTCAGCGACGCCTCAACGAATCCGCGGGCGCGCACAAGGTTCCAGTAGGCAAGCTCTATGTTCTTGACGGTCTCGATTACCTTGATTTCGAAGTCGTATTCGCTGATGGTCTTGGTGTTTCGGGCGATGCGGATGTCAGCGAGGTTGTATTCGAACCCGGCCCCTTTGAGCAGGGGCTGGACGACTTCCAGCGTGGCCTCGGAGTTGTAGTACGGATCAAACGCCGACCATGAGTTGTCCGGTCGCGAGACCCATCCAAGCGTCTGGCTCGCTGTCACTGTTGTCCCCGTGCTGAACTTTTTTTCGATTGAGCCGGTGTAGTTCCGGTCTTCCTCTGTGACGGCGGTGAGTTGCGGATCGAAGAGCAGGTTGATGCCGACGTCGAGGACGCTGACCGTCGGGCGTTTCTTGTAATCGCGGGACGCGCTCGCCTTTGCGACGGGGTCGAAGACTGCCTTGGCGGCGTCAATGTTCGTGTCCTCGACGCCGGGCCCGAGCCTGGCGATGCGGATGTCATAGTTGTTTTCCAGCGCCTCGACGATGCAGTCCTTCAGGGAGACTTGCATCGTTTCCTCTCCCGGTTCGATCATGCCCAGCTTGTCGGCCGGGACGGGCGCATCGGGCGGTTTGGCGGCATCCTGGGCCTGCAGGCCGGCGGCGGCGATCAGAATCAGGGCAATCGCCGCTGCCGCCCCGGGGCGCAGAATTCGGACGGACCCGGACGGCGTTCTTCGTTTCAGCTTTTCTGACATGGCATTTAACCTCGACGTTCCTGCTGCAATGAACGAGCGAGTTTCGCGTATTTGTCCCTTCACCTCAAGCGGAAAATCCCGCACAGTTTTCAAACCCCCTGGCCGTTTATGAGGGCCATCGCCTCCGAACGCGTCGCAAAATTGGTCCGGAAGATGCCCCTTACGGCGCTTGTGACGGTTTTTGAACCCGGCTTTCGCACACCGCGCATGGTCATGCAGAGATGCTCAGCCTCGATGACGACCATCACTCCGCGCGGGTTGAGCGCCTTCATGATCGAATCGGCGACCTCGGTCGTGAGCCTTTCCTGCACCTGCGGGCGCTTGGACACAATCTCGACGGCGCGGGCGAGCTTGCTTATCCCGGTGACGCGGCCGGCCTGGGGGATGTAGGCCACGTGCGCCTTGCCGAGGAACGGCATCAGATGATGCTCGCAGATGCTGTAAAAGGGGATATCCTTGACCAGTACGATCTCGTCGTGCTGCTCCGCCGGGAGGACTCTGAGCGTATCCACCGGGTCCGCGCCGATGCCAGCGAAGATTTCCTCGTACATCGCCGCCACGCGGCGAGGGGTTTCCTTCAGGCCGTCTCTTTCGGGGTTTTCGCCGATGGCTTCCAGAAGCATGCGGACGGCGGCTACGAGCTTGTCATGATCCATGGTTGTTCTTTTCCCGGCGGGCTACCTACCGGCAGGTATGTTATTTTGGGGCGGCGGGCGTTGTCAAGCTTGGGCGGCGAATATGCGCGACGCCTCATCGCAGAGCGCCTTCATATCCCGCACGGCGGCGGCAAGCCCGGCGAATATCGCCCGGCTGATAATGCTGTGCCCGATATGCAACTCCTCAGGTCTGACTCTCAATGTCAGAGGCAGCGTGTTGTGATAGTTCAGTCCGTGGCCGGCGTTGACATGCAGGCCGAGCCGCCTTCCCAGCGCCGCTCCCTTTTCAAGCGCGGCCAGTTCCGCCTCAGCGTCCTGCTCCGTCCGGGCGTTGGCGTAACGGCCCGTGTGCAGTTCAATGCAGTCCGCTCCAACCTCGCGCGACGCCTCGATCTGCTCGTCCTCCGGGTCAATGAACAGGCTGACGCGGATGCCATTGGCGCGCATTTTCGGGATGATCTCCAGCAGGCGGCTGCGGCATGAGGCCGCGCCCAGCCCGCCCTCGGTCGTGACCTCTTCGCGTTTCTCCGGCACGATCGTCACCTGCTGCGGACGGATTTCCAGGGCGATGGCGACGATCTCCTCGGCCATTGCCATTTCAAGGTTCAGCTTTGCGGTGACGGTCTGGCGCATCAGGCGCAGGTCCCTGTCGCTGATGTGGCGCCTGTCCTCGCGCAGGTGGATTGTTATGATGTCCGCCCCGTTCATCAGGCAAATCGCGGCGGCGGCGACGGGGTCCGGCTCCGCGCCGCGCCGCGCCTGACGCACCGTGGCGACGTGGTCCACATTCACACCGAGCTTGACGATATGAGCGCAAGGCTGCTTCTTCATGGTATTTCCAGATCCTCCTGCGGGCGTTTCAACTGCAGCGTCACCTGCGGGCGAGGGACCTTTTCGTCAAGGCTGATCCCGGGCGGAAGAATAATGTACACCGGCTCCTTGAGCAAGGGCTGCGTCACGCCCGGAGGAAGGTTCTTAATGGTTAATGAACTCAGATCCACATAGGCCTTCAAGTTTGCCGGATCCAGACGATCCAGCTCGATCTTCGGGCCTTTCAGCGAAAACTTCACGGACCTTTCCCTGACTTCGGCCGCCATTGGAAACCCGTTCGGCAGCAACACGCCGATTTTCAGACACTCGATCTCCCTGGTCGTCTCCTCCCTCTCCACCAGAACGGTGACATTGACAGTCTCCTTGCATTTTATCTCGACGTCCTGCATTACGTTGTCAATGCTCAGGGGGAACTTTTCTGCGATCAGAACCTGCTCCAATATTGTTCCGGCGGTTAATCCGCTTATGCTGCGCGGTTGAGTTGGAACCACCGCCAGGCGGTCAAGAAACTTGGACGGACCTGAAACTGTCACCGTCTTCGGGGTGGCGAATTTATCAATAAGCCTGTAACCGATTTCAACCGACCCCGTCAATTCGACCTTAACCGGCACCGACTTGCTCACTATCCTGTTGAATTCGATATCAATTTCCTTCGGGTCAATTTTCTCGACGGAAAAACTGCCCCACAGTTCTTCGGGGACCGACAGGCACGTCTTGTCCAACAACAGCTTGCACTTAGACTCATTCGGTTTCGGCTCGTATTTCACGACCACCTTGAAACCACCGCCGATTTCGCTCCGGAGTTCGTTGAGGACGGTCTCCGAACTTCTGAGGGTGACCGTCGTCTTTTTCCCCTTTCCGCCCGGCTGCGCTCCGGAATCGGCGCTTTCCATGATTATGTAATCCTTTGGCAGGATCACATCCACCGGAACTTCAAAACTGTCCGTTTTTTTGAGGCTGATGGCCCCGATCAGCCAGAAGATGAAGGCTACCACCAGCGCAAGCGCGGGGGTTAAGTAATCAAACCTTCGTCTCCTGCTTCTTTTGCTCATGCCGTGGTTTCCGCCTCATCCCGTCCTGAAAGCCCGCTCACCGTTGTCAGCTCCGTTAGCACGCGCGCCAGCTCCTCCTCGGTTTGCAGTCCGCGTATCACGTTGCCCTTGTGGGCGATTGATATCCTGCCCGTTTCCTCAGAGACTATAACCGCGATGGCGTCTGATTCCTCGGTAATGCCGATGCCTGCCCGGTGTCTTGTTCCGAATTCCGAGCCGTAGGAGGTGTTTTCCGTCAGAGGGAATACGCATCCGGCGGCAAGGATGCGGTCCTCATGGATTACGACGCCTCCGTCGTGCAGGGGGCTGCCGGGCCAGAAAATCGTCTTCAGCAGGTCTGCCGTGACTGCGCTGTCCAGGCGGCTTCCGCCCTCAACGACGCCCGCCAGGCCGATGTCCCGCTCAAGGACCATCAACGCGCCAATGCGCTGTTTGCCGAGGTCAGTTGCGGCGCGGACAATCTCCTGAGTCGGGGATACGCCGTGGCGCAAGAGCCTGGACAAGAGCGGATTCTCCCCCACCTTCACCAATGCCCGGCGGATCTCCGGTTGAAACAACACAACCAGAGGTATTATCACAGGACCAAGGATTCCAAATATCCACTTAAGCGTGGTCAACTGAAACTGAATTATAAGGTATTGAATCAACAATGCGAGTCCGAGGCCAAGCACGGCGATTCCACGCAGAACGCCGACGGCCTGCGTCCCGCGCATCAGCCGGAAAATGACGTATATGAGCACGAAAAGAATGCCGATCTCGATAAGGGCGATTTTGAGGCCCTGCAGACCGCTGAATATGCGCAGCAGGCGTCCCCAGTCAAACCCAAATAGCGCGCTCAGATGCATCGCCCCTCCTTTATCGCCTGCGTCATAGCCACAACCTGCCGCGTTTCCTCGACGTCGTGCGCCCTGACTATGGCGGCTCCGCAGGCCGTTGCCCACGCGGCGGCGGCAAGGCTGCCGTAAAGCCGCTCCTGCGGCGGTTTGTCCAGAACCTTGCCTATCGTGCTCTTGCGCGAGAAACCAATCATGATCGGAAGCCCAAGCGACCGGAGCGCTGAAAGATGGCGCATCAGCGTTAGATTATGCTCCGCCGTCTTCCCGAAACCCAGCCCGGGATCAATGATTATATCGCCTTCCCGAATCCCGGCGTTGAGCGCGAATCGAACGCGCGCGCGCAGAAAAGCGGACGTCTCCGCCGTCACGTCGCGGTAGCGCGGCATGGTTTGCATCGTACGCGGATCGCCCCGCATGTGCATGAGCACGACCGGGCGCTTTCTTTCCGCGACAAGTCCCGCCATTTCGGGATCGCCCCTCAGAGCCGTCACATCGTTGACGATTGTCGCCCCCGCGTCCAGCGCAGCGCGAGCCACGGACGCCTTGCTCGTGTCAACGCTTATGGGAACATCCACCCGCCTGACGAGAGCCTCGATGACGGGCAGTATCCTGCGGATTTCCTCCCCGGCGGGAACGGGCGCGGCGCCGGGCCTTGTGGATTCCCCCCCGATGTCCAGCACATCCGCCCCTGCCGCCGCAAGCGCCTCCCCGCGCGCTATCGCGTCGGAGGGAGCGTAGAAACTGCCGCCGTCGGAGAACGAATCCGGCGTCACGTTTAAAATCCCCATGACGCGGGTCGGCGGAGCCATCTGCATTGGCTGCCTGAGCCTGAGCTTGAACCCCGATTTATCGAAGCGGGACACCGCGTCCTGTGCGGCGCGAAGAAATTCCGGCGCGCGGTCAATCCCCGCCAGCGCTGCTTCGATCTTCGCGCGCAGCTCGGCGTCCGTTCCTGAGACGCAGACGCGACGCCTCCCCCTTCCTTCCCCCGGCGCGGTTGGAATGTCGAATTCAAGATGCAGGACGCAGGCGCGCCGCTTCCCGCCGCCCCTCTGCCTGACCAGCGCGGAGACGAGCGGGTTCATCGCGATACCGACGTCGTCGAAAGCGGGGGGTATCTTCATGCCGTCTCTCCCGCTGCCTTGCCTTCGGCGGGATTGCCCATGTCCTGTCCGCCCTCTATGATTGCGCGGATTTCCGGGGCCGTCAGCGTTTCCCGCTCAAGCAGGGCTTCAACAATTCTGCGAACGCCGTCCGCGTTCTCGCGCAGTATCTGCCTGGCCTTCTCATGCGCGTCCGCGAGGATGCGGCGCATCTCCTCGTCAATCTCCTTGACCGTAGCCTCGCTGATCACCTCGTTGCGCGCCACTTCCCGCCCCAGAAAGACATACTCCTCGTTGTCGCTGCAGGCGATCATGCCGACTTTTTCCGACATGCCCCATCGGCAGACCATCAGGCGGACGATCTTCGTGGCGGTCTGAAGGTCGTTCTCCGCGCCGGCTGTTATATCGTCGCAGAAGAGTTCCTCAGCGGCCCTCCCGCTCAGGCACACTATGATTTGTTGCTCAAGCTGCCGCCGGCGGATGTGATACTGGTCCTTCTCGGGCAGGCTCATCGTCATCCCGAGCGCCCTGCCGCGAGGGATGATGGTTACCTTGTGGACGGGTTCGGTCTCCGGGCAGAAGAACTGCACTACGCTGTGGCCCGCCTCGTGATAGGCCGTCACCAGCCGGTCTGCTTCTCCGATGGATCGCTTTCGTTTCTGTGTTCCGAAGCGGATTTTGTCGCGGGCCTCCTCAAGCTCGTCCATTGAAACCTGCTTCTTGCCGCGCATGGCGGCGATCATTGCCCCCTCGTTGACCAGCGCCGCCAGTTCAGCCCCGCTGAAGCCCGGCGTCGAACGCGCAACGACCTTCATATCAACATCCGGTCCAATTTTAACCTGGCGGGCGTGCACCTCCAGTATGGCCTCCCGCCCCTGCAGGTCCGGCAGGTCGAGCGTTATCTCCCTGTCGAAACGCCCCGGGCGCAGCAGGGCGGGGTCCAGAACGTCCGGTCGGTTTGTGCTGGCGATTACGATGACGCCCTCGTCGCGCTCGAATCCGTCCATTTCGACAAGGATCGCGTTAAGCGTCTGCTCGCGCTCGTCGTGTCCCCCCCCCAGACCGGTTCCCCTGCGCCGCCCCACGGCGTCAATCTCATCCAGGAAGAGGATGCACGGGCTGTTCTCGTGCGCCTGCTTGAAGAGGTCGCGCACGCGCGCCGCGCCCACGCCGACGAACATTTCCACGAAATCCGATCCGCAGATGCTGAAGAACGGCACGTCCGCCTCGCCCGCTATCGCCTTTGCGAGCAGGGTTTTGCCTGTGCCCGGATAACCCGTCAGGAGGACGCCCCTCGGAACCCGCGCCCCAAGCTCCCTGAACTTCCCCGGGTTCTTCAGGCACTCGACCAGTTGCGCCACTTCCTCCTTGGCCTCGTCCACGCCGGCAACATCGTTGAAGGTGACGCCGGACGCGGTTTTTCGGGCAAGCTTCGCGCGGCTGCGGCCGAAGGCCACCGCGCTGCCTGTTCCGCTGGCCTGCTTCATCGGCCTGAAGATCAGGAAGTAGGCCGCCACGATCAGAATCAGCCACGGCAGACCGTTCACCAGCAGCGCCACAAGCAGGGGATTTGTCGGCGAATATCGCCATGACGCCGGCTGCAACACCTTCTCCCCGATCTCGGCGATCGTTTCCGGGGTCCAGAAGGACGGCGGAACCTTGACGGTGAAATCAACCCGCTGCCCCTCGCCACCGACCATTAGCGTCCCGGAGATCTCCGCGTCGCGGTAAAGCGCCTTCTCGACCTTCCCGGCGTCAAGCATCTCCTTGAACTCAATGACGCTCAGTTCCCGCGCGCGTCTCGACCACGGCCCGCCCTTGACGGTGAATACCGCAAGCAGCATGGCCAGGAAAAGACACCAGATCAGAACCTGGATCGCCAGCGCGGCGGTTCTGGGCCTTCGGCTTCCGCCCTTCGGGGCCTCAGGTTTTTCCTTATCCTCTGACATGGTTTGCCGGTTTTACCAGTCCTTCTCCATGTGCTGCACAATGCGCCGGGCCAGTTCCTTGAATGCGCGCCTCAGCGCCTCGTTCTCAGGCTCCCCGCGCGAAACGCGCCGTATCGTGCTCGCGGACAGGTTGTCCGCCTTCGCTATCATCCGCCCGTTGCGCTGGTCAATCCACTGGAAGTTGCCGTAGACAACAAACTGCGTGAGCAGCGCCTCGTTCTCCGCGTCCTCAACCAGCACCGTGGGGCGGATGTCCGTTATTTCGCCGGTCAGAATGCTGTCCGCCGACCCCTTTGGGACGATTCGCAGGTGGGTTTTCTGCTTGATTTCGTCCACGACGGCCTGGGTCAGCGTCGCCTCGTGAAACCTTCTGAAGGTCTGGTTGTCGAAGACCGGGACGTACACGGTCTTGATGTCCTCCCTGAGCAGGGGTTTCATCGAGTAGCCGCATCCAGTCGCCGCCAGGCACAGGAAAAGCCCGGCGAGAAGGGCGGCGTCACGGCATCGGGTATGGCTCAAAAGCATCTTCCGCGATCCTGGGGTCGTTCGCCTTTATGTATCGCTCGCTGATGAGGCGGTCAAGCATCTGCCTGGCCTCGACGGCTTCGGGGGAATCCGGCAGGTCGGAGATGACGCGCTTGCAGACCCGCGCCACGCCGACCGCCTGGCCCATCTTGAAGTAGAAGCGCGCGGTGTGGATGTAATGCTGCGCGAACCACGCCTTCAACTCGTCCATGTGCTGCCGCGCCTCGTCCGCGTACGCGCCGGAGGGGTAGCGCGTGAGGTATTCCTCAAAGCCCGCGCGGGCCTTCAGCATCAGCGACTTGTCGTTCTCCAGCCGCGTTCCCGCCATGTAGCGCGAGAGCGGTATGCGGAAAAGGCAGTAGCTTATCCAGATGCTGCGCTCGTAATTCTCGACGACCAGCGTGTAGGCGTCCCACGCGCCCTCGAAGTCCTTCTTATCGAAGTAGCAGTCGCCGATCCCCTTCTGGCAGTCGTCCGCGTAGTCGCCGACGTAGGGGGCCGTAAGGAGCATTTCGTAAAGGTCAATGCCGGTTCCTGGGGAATTGCGGGCGGCGTCGCGGCAGATTTCGAATTGCTCCCGGATGGCCTCGACCTCCCGGCGGCTGCCGCGATACTTGTCCAGGAATTCCGTGAAAGCTTCGAAAGCGGCCTTGTAGCTCCCGCGAAGGTGCAGGGCGTGCGCGATTTCGAACCGCGCGTCCTCGATGATTTCCTCGCCGGGTTTTTCCTTGATCAGCAACTCCAGTTCGCGGATCGCGCTGGTGCACTGCCCGGCGATGATCATTGCCTGGGCGTGGCGCAGCCGCCTTTCCGGGGTCTGGCGCGGAAGCTCGTCAAGGTTCACTTCCCCCGTCTCCCACGTCCAGACGGTCGCGGCGTTCGCCGGTGGCGAGATTGCGGACAGCGCCGCCAGCAGAATCGCCGCCGCAAGGAGGCGCTTCTGCGATGTTCCTGCGCGTCTGATCCGCTTCTGCGACATTGCGTCCTTTCCTAGAGGAATCTCCAGGTCCTAAGGTCCCTGCCCAGCAGGTTGCGGATGATCCCGCGCGTGAGCGTCGAAATCTCGCGGATCATCCCCGCGTCCGCTTTCATCCGCACGGCGGCCACCATTCCCATCCGCAGCAGGCCCTCGCAGGCCTTCACAGTCGGCGGTCTTAGCAGCACAGCCGCCCCGGAGCCACCCCGGGCGCAGGCCGGGCAGGCCACGGAAACCTGGCCCGACGCCATCACGACACGTGTTCCGCCGCTTATCGGCCCGCCGCATTCCGCGCAACGGTTCAACTGCGGCAGATAGCCTTCCGCGTCAAGCACCGACAACTCGTATGCCGCCGTCAGCAGGCGATTTGCGCCGTGGCGGTCCACAGACCGCAGGTATTCGACCGTCCGGTCGAAAAGGGCCGGGGCGGACTGGCCCTCATGCGTCATCGCCAGCAGCAATTCCGCCGCGTACAGCCCGGCGCGAATTCGCGCAAGGTCACCCCGCAGGGCGTTGAAGCGGTCCATCGAGCGATGCTCAACCAGCACGGACAGCGCCCCCGGAGCCTTCTGGAGGATGACAAGCTCGTCCAGCTCCAACAGGTCAATGGGGCTTGCCGGGCGCTTTCCGGTCCCGCGCTTGATGCCCTTGGCCAATACGTTGATCCGCCCGAGGTCGGGGGCGAAGAAGGTCACAGTCTGGCTTGTCTCGCTGTAATCGCTTCGGCGCAGGCTCAGACCACGGGTGTTGACGTATGCCATCGGTATTGCTCGAATGTAATGATAGCGCAGTGGAGCGGGAGTGTAAAGGAGCGGGATTGGGCGACTCAGAATCAATCGTCCGAAAGAATCGCCTTGCCAACCCGCCGCGGATGTGGGAGATTCGGAATCGTGCGCGGCCTGCGCTTCCCGCCGCGCAAGCCAGGGACGGAAGGAGAACCGGCATGAACCTCGTGAAAACCGCAACAGCCGTGGGATTTGTGACAGGGGCGATTCTTATGACGATTACTCAGAACGCATTCGGACAGTCTGCGGCACGGAATGACTTGGGGCGGATTGTTACGCGGGACGAGATGGCCGCGTCGCGCCGCTGGATTGCGGCGAAATTCGAGGGCGTCCGGACGCCCAAGCCGCCGGCCCCCGGCCTTGAGGTCGCGGCCAACTACGACGCGGTACAGAAGAACGCCCGCTTCGGCGGGCCGCTCAAGCTCGGCGGCATGAAATATTCCCACGGCCTCTTCTGCCACGCACCCAGCAGGCTCATCGCGCGACTGCCTTCTCCGGGAAAAGCGTTCATCGCCACCGTCGGCGTTGACACCAACGAGCAGACCTCCGGCGGACGTGGAAGCGTCGTATTCGCCGTCAGCGTCGCAGGCAGGGAGGCGTTCCGCTCCGAAGTTCTCAGAGAGGGGATGCCGCCCGTTCCGGTCAAGGTTGACCTGGGCGGCGCGCGGGAGTTCGCCCTTGAGGTTGGCGACTGCGGGGACGGAATCGCCTGCGATCAGGCGGACTGGGCCGAAGCGATAATCGAACTTGATAACGGCAACTCGATCCGGCTGTGCGATTTGACGCTTGCTGCCAGCCCGGCTGTCGCTGATGCCGCGCCGCCCTTCTCCTTCGTCTACGGCGGGCGTCCCTCGGCGGACCTTCTTAAAACGTGGAAGCTGGAACGGACGTCCAGGCAACTCGACGACCGGCGCGTTGAACGCATTCTGACTTACACCTGTCCTGACACGGGCCTCGTCGTCCGATGCGCGGGAATCGAGTACCTGGATTTCCCCACTATCGAGTGGACCCTTTACTTCAAAAACGGGGGCGCGGCGGACACGCCGATTCTGGGGAATATCCAGGCCCTCGACGTCAGCCTGGAACGCGGCCACTACGGGGAATTCGCGCTGCATCACTTCGTCGGCAGCCCATGCGCACCGAACGACTACGCGCCCCTCAAGTCGCTTCTTGCGCCGAAAACCGAGAAAACAATCGCCGCCGCAGGAGGCCGCCCGACCAACAGCGACATGTCATACTTCAACCTGGAGGTCCCGACCGGGCAGGGTGTGATCGCGGTCGTCGGCTGGCCGGGGCAGTGGACCTCCCAGTGGTCAAGAGATGACGGCGTCGGCCTGCGGCTGCGGGCAGGGCAGGAGTTGACGCATTTCAGGCTCCTGCCCGGCGAGGAGGTCCGCTCGCCGCTCATCGCCCTTCAGTTCTGGAACGGGGACTGGGTCCGCGCGCAGAACGTATGGCGGCGCTGGATGCTGGCGCATAACGTCCCGAAGCCGGACGGCAAATTGCCGGAGCCGGAACTCTTCGGCTGCAGCTCGCACGTATTCAACGAAATGGTCGGCGCGAACGAACAGAATCAGATCGAATTCATTGACCGATACGTTGAAGAAGGGGTGAAGATCGGCCGCTACTGGATGGACGCCGGATGGTATTTCTGTGACGGGGTTGGCTGGCCGAAGACCGGGACGTGGGAGGTTGACACGAATCGTTTCCCGCGCGGTCTGCGCGCCATATGCGACCACGCCCACGCGAAGGGCATAAAGACAATCGTCTGGTTCGAACCGGAGCGGGTCCATCCCGACACATGGCTCACGAAGAACCATCCGGAATGGGTGCTGGGCGGGGCTGCAGGCGGGTTGCTTGATCTCGGCAATCCGGAGGCCCGGAAGTGGCTGACGGACCACGTTGACAAGTTGCTCACGGAACAGGATATTGACCTTTACCGGCAGGATTTCAACATGGATCCGCTGAACCATTGGCGGGGCAACGACGCGCCGGACCGGCAGGGAATCACGGAGATAAGGCACGTCGAGGGATACCTGGCCTACTGGGACGAACTGCTGCGGCGGCATCCCGGCATGTTTATTGACTCATGCGCAAGCGGCGGGCGGCGCAACGATCTTGAGACCATGCGTCGGGCCATCCCGCTCTGGCGCACGGACTGGAGGTGCGATCCGGTCGGGACGCAGTGCCACACCTACGGCTTGTCCTTCTGGATACCCCTTTCGGGAACCGGCGTGGCGGACGTTGATCCCTACGTGTTCCGCAGCAACATGGCCCCCTTCACCAACTGCCTGTGGGATATGCGCTCGAAGGGCCTGGACTACAACCTGATGCGAAAGCTGTCGGGCGAGTTTAAGCATATCTCCCCTTGCTGGTCGGGCGATTACTATCCTCTGACAACCTACAGCGTCGAAAACGACGTCTGGATGGCGTGGCAATTTGATCGCCCGGACCTCGGCGAGGGCATGGTGCAGGCCTTCCGGCGCGCGGAAAGCCCCTGCGCGGCCATTGGCTTCCAGTTGCGCGGGCTTGACCCCGACGCGGTCTACGCTCTGACGAATCCCGACGTTCCGGGGACGAAGCGCATGACGGGGCGAGAGATGATGGAGAAGTATCTCCTCGTCGAGATAACGGAACGACCCGGCGCGGCGTTGATTGTCTACAAGCGGGAAAAGTAAATCCCGACGAACGCTGGGTGCGAGATGACCGGAGGGTGTGCGCGGAAGGGTGTGCGCTGATGTAGGGTGCGCGGCGCGGCGGCGAAGCCGCAAGCCGTGCGCACGCGGAAAGAAAGCGTAGGGTGCGCGGCGCGCTTTCCCCGTGGGCAAAAGGGGTAGGGTGTGCGAAACCGAAAGACCGAAGGTCTGAGGTTTTGCACACGCGGACGGATGCCTCTCCCCTCCCTAACTCCCAAGCCGAATATGGCGACAGGAAAAGAACGTTTCCTAATCCCTCTCCCCTTTGTCACGGAATCCTGAGAAAGAGGCATCAACTTCCAGCGCAGATACAGCCGGTAGACATACATTGCCAGTAGGAAACCAAAAACGACGATGGCTCCGGATAGTATGCGTTCATTCGGGGTGTCATCTCCATTCGCTAACAAGCACGTGGATTGAGCGAGGATGGTAAGAAAAGCAACCATTACACAAATCACGGCCGCCATAATGTCGCGGAACGAGTGTGATTCGTCTCGGCGATGTTCTGGTGAAAACGCCTATGGTGGGTGAGAAGCGGCACCTTCACCACATGTCACCGAACACAGGCGCTCAACGGCAATATGCGGTTAAGCTGTTCAGTCGCTGGGGGTATTTCCATCTCTTAGGATCACGGCTCCCAGTTTGTAGCGGCGCTGGCCGTCGTCCCCCTCCAGCGGCAAGGCGATCTGCGGCGTGCCGTCGCGCTTGCCAACGGATATGAATACGTCGTAAGGGCCGGGCTTCGTCGTTGGGGCCACGAGGCCGACGACGAACTCACTTTCGTGTTTCCTCGTCGGAGTGGCATCGGTTGGACCGGTCTGCAGGTCGCGCATATTCAGCGTTTCATCGCTCAGGACGGCCACGATGCCGCCCTTGTCATCTTTCAGCGTCAGAGCTGGGAAACCGCCGCCGTAGCACGGGGCAACGCCCTTGTTGCACCATGCCCACTGGACCATGAACGGCTTTCCGATCTCGACTGTCTTTGGCCACGTTATCTCCACCGGCTGAAGGCGGTAACCCATGCGCAGGTTGATCCTGGCGATGGCTTCGCGGTTCTCTTCCAGGAGTATCCTTGGCCACCAGTGGATCGACATGAAGCTGGCGTGGTAGTCCTCGACGGATTTCAGCAAGCGCTCCCCGTCCCACGCGCCACGCGACTTGGATCCCCCGTAGTGTTCGTGCTCGAGGATGACGGGCAGCCTGGGCCAGAACTCCTGCGCCATCTCGGCGTGGTACCAAGACCTCGGCGGAGGCTGCACCATGATACTGTCGTCGCGAAGCGTGACGCCCTTGGACAACGCGTAGTCCGTGATCGGGAACCTTCGTCCGGGCTTGTCGTGGCCCGCAAAGTCATCGCTGATGCAGAGGAGAGTTCTCTTGAAGTGTTTCAGGTGAAGGTCAATGTGGGTCTTCTGGATTTCTATGTTGTCCTGCAAGCTGCTCATGTGGGTATGGCCTTCCCCCCAGAGACCGAATGTGCCGACGTCTATGAATTCAACGTTGGGATTGCCGTCATATCGCGCCGCCGCCGTAGCGAGGAACTTGTCCAGCTTCTCCAGGAAGACGGGATCGTCGAAGAACGGGTCCCATGTGCCGCTGTCGTCAACGCGGCCCTTCCCGAACTGATAGAATGTCCCCAGTGCTCCCGCATTCCTGACCCACTCCGGAGTCGCATACTTCATCCAGTTCTCGGAACACGTCAGGCGCAATGCGATGCGCTTACCCCTGGCAATCCAGCGCTGTGCGGGCGTGTCGAGTATGGACCAGTTGAACTTGCCCTCTTCGGGTTCGATGAACGCCCACGGGATGCGCAGGTAGACGGTCGAAAGCCCCGGGAAGTCATCGAGCGTGTCCGATGGATCGAGTTTCGACCCGTAGTTGGTCGGGACGTTCGAGTAGAAATGCATTGTCCAACCCATGCCGGGATTGACGAGAGCGGCCTGCGTGTCTTTTGTGATCACCGTTGCCATTTCTCCCGCGCGCATTGCCCCGCCGATGGACAGGAACGCGAGCGCGCACGCGGCTCTCTGCAATGTCTTCATGCCGGGCAATGACCTCTCTTCAGCCAACCGTTCGGACTCCTGCCTCCAGGCGCACCTGACCCGTTCCCATGCGACGCAGCAGCGACGAGGCCCTGGATTCGCAGGTATCCCACCCGTGAAGTGTATCCCAACGTGGCGGGATGTCCAGCGGATCACCATCTCCCATCAGATACCCACCATCTTCGGCCATCGCCGTTGACACGTGTCACGGCCTTCAAGTAGGCGCTCCATGCTTCACGAATCAGCTGCTTCCAAAGCGACGGTCGAGTTGATATCACCAGCCGCCGCCAGCTGATTCCCATCCCAAGGAGTTGACACATGCCGAATGACGCACCCAGTGAGAAACTGCTGTTGGGGGCATCCGACGTAGCCGAGATGCTGAGTGTTGCAACGGTTACAATTTGGCGTTCCATCCACAGCGGAAGGATTCCAGCGCCAGTCAGAATCGGTGGTCGGACGCTCTGGCGACGTGAAGAGCTGGAGGAGTGGATTCGCGCCGGTTGCCCGCCGCGCATGAGATGGCAGTGGCCGTCGAAAGCCCGATCGTGACACCCACAACGGCAAGGACGCTCGACTCCAATACGTCGTCAGTTGTCTGGAGCCCTCAGACTGACAGTATCTTGAATTCCTCTCGAGGTGGGTGACTCACACAGATCACGAAGGGGCGGTTCGACATCATGTCGGAACCTGTTCGCAAGAGAATCGCTTCCTTCCGTCATACTGAGCACATAGACGAATGGATACTGAATGACGAGGTAGCTGACGATGATAGAAGAGCGATAGGCATTGGGAACGACTCCATTCGCCCCGGACTCAATCACGAGGGTCGTATAGGTCGTCCTCAGGGCGTGGAAGTCCGCCTTGCCGACGCCGGGGAAGTTCTTGGGGATCTTCGCCGCCTCAAGGTCCTTCAGGAACTCCCGCGATGCGTGGCTGGGAACGTAGAGCAGCGGGTTGTCGGGAACCCAGATGGTCAAGTCCTTCCTGCCGTTGAATCTCTCGTAGAAGCTGTTCGCAGTTCGGGCGGCTCCGAACGCTTCAAGCCGCTTGACCAGCGCCTGGGGGGAGAGGCTGGAAGCCGAACTTGCGATTCTTGGTCCATGCGCCGTCGAGTCTGAGGCCGGGGTTCTCGACGTCCAGGTCTGTCACCGTGAGACTGCGGATTTCGTTGAGTCTCAACCCGGTGTATAAGCGGTACCTGATCTCGATGGTGCGCTTATCATAGACCACGATCTTCTTCACCGGGAGCCGAATCAGGGGCTTTTTCCCCGGGTTCTCGCCGTTGGCAAATCTTCTGTGAATCAACACAATGGAAACCGAGGTCTCAGGTTCTCTCCGATGTTCATATGCATTGGCGCCACGGTGCCAGCGCGTCATCTCACGTTCCGAAGATGATCCGTTTCTCACCCGCCACGTCCACCTCGATCCGCAGGAGACCGTCAACGTGTTCCCACCGACTCGTCCCCGAGACTGACGAGGGCCTCGCTTTTGATTGGACGAAGATCTCACCTGGCCCAAGAAGCTTCTCGATCCCTACAACCAGGGAGGAGTCGTCGTCCGTGGGAAAGCGCACGGAGAACCTGTCAATGTTCCTCGTCCGGGAGACATACGGACCTGCCGGTCGGAAGAGCGGCGCTATCACGATCTCATTCTTCGGGCAGAAGGTATTTCGCATCGGGCCAACCAACATCCCTTTTTGAGTCGTCTGGACCGTAGCATTCCTGACCTGCCACTTGATTCCTTCGTGCCTGATAAGCCATGTAACACGCCCGCAACCCCCTGCTCGGGCTTCAAATAGAGTGTGGCTTCCCGGAAGTCCGGGAACCGGCAACACGGCGCACTCCGCCTCTCCGAGGGAGCCGTCTCTTCTGAATTCTGCTCCATCAACGATGATCGCGGCATCCTCCGTTGTTTCAGAGGCTCCGGCAAGGGTAAAACCGAAGTGCCGCACGACTATCGGCTCCGCGTTCGGACAGATCGTGGCACAGATCATCAACTGTATCGTTCTGTCCGAAGTCGGGTCTGAGTAGATGGTCGGGGTTCCGCTGATGGCCGGGACGTCGAAGTTCGCTTCGTATCTACGCCTGCCGGGCCCGATCTGCCACTCCGCCACGGGCAGAGCACTCAGCAGGTTCCCCTCGTTGTCGTGCACCTGGCACTCGAGCTTGAGTGATTGCCCTCCACCTTCGGCTTCTGCGTCTATTGCTGCAAAGTATCGGCGCCCGGGGGCACAGCGGTAGTATGCGACACGACCGGCCTGTGTGTGGGGACTTGTCAGGACTCTATCTTGTTTTGGGTTGTCCAGCGGATTGAGTCGGATCCCCGGATCAAGCCATTCCCATGCCGGCTTCGAGTGGTCGTTTTTGTTCTTGTACGGATGAAGGCCGAGGGCGGGGAGCAACTTCCCTGCCAGCGACCTGCAGGCGTACTTCTGGATATCGGCGTTCTCATTCAGAACTCCTCCACTACATCCGGAGAGGAATATCTGTCGCTGGACAGACTCACCAGCGTAATGGTTCGCCGCCCGCATCCTCTGTCCGTCCAACGCGCCGCCGATCCCGTAGCTGAAGGCGGCCGGCGCCCCGGGATCGTAAGATGTCGGCCCGCTGATGGACTTCGTGAGATGTGAGTAGTGTTCGATTTCGTCGAAGAAGCAGGCCTCGGTGGCGCTGTAGCCTCTGACGGTGAAGCGGTCCGGCGCGGCCTCGAAGTACATCCCCCCAAGGTGTCCACGCCCAAACCATCCCGGGTAGGGCGGATCGAAACCGCCGATGCGGCCGCACGAAACGTAGAGCTTTCCGGACTTCGGCACGATCTCCCATGTGTGATTGTGCCCGTGCATCCAGGCCAGCACGTTCGGGTAGCGGTTGATGAGGTCATAGACCTCTTCGCTGTTGGCAAGCTCTCGGTAGCCCGGGTCGAGGCCCGGCAGCGTTGTGTTCGCGATGGAGTTGTGCGAGAGGATGACTGTCGTTTTCCCACGATTCGCCTCGAGGTCCAGCGATGCCCACTCGAGCGTCTCTCGGGTCACGATGCAGACGTCCATCAACTCCGGCAGCGAAAGGAAATGTATCCCCTTCAAATCGAAACTGTAGTAGGGCCGACACGGCGCGCTGCCCATTCGGTTGCAGCGCAGCTCGGCGTCCCCATGCCCGAAATTCATGATATCGTGGTTGCCGGCGACGTAGAAGAAGGGGACTTTCCCGCAACCGTTGGCAATGACATCGGTCCATTCGCCACGGTTCTGGTCCGGGGCGTGGCCGTGGTGCGCATCGCCCGCATCTATGAAGAGATCAAGGTCCGGGAAACGCCTGAGAATGCGCCCCATCATGGCCCGTATGACTTCTACGGGCGGCTGCACATCCGGCTTGTCCCATCCGAAATGCGCATCTGCGACGACGAACCCGGTCAGCATGCCCTTGGCGTCGTCTTTATCCACGCTCGCAGTATTCGCGAGTGATGCCCCTCTGCAGCCCGCCAGAGCGACTCCGGCCACCGAACCGCATGTTCCCTTGAGAAATCTCCGCCTTGTGATCAGATCGCCTGCCATGGAGCCAACCTTCTTACTGAACTTAATCCTTATGATGAACTGCGCGAGAATCTATCATGGTTCTGGAATCAGAATACATGTCAGAACAGTATCGCATTTACACCTTCGGAGCAAGCCTTGTAAGAATGCAGACGAGTACCTCAAACCACGACGGTGATTTCAATGGTGAGGTATCGCTGGCGACTGGTCGAAAGCGGTTACTTGTGCCACATTCCGACTCAGCCGCACGGCCAGGTAAGAAAGTCAGTGATGCCTCGGCTTCTTCTGGCCTGACGCAGACGCGGATAGATTGTTGACAGGCCACTCGTAACCGAGAATATCGCATGGAGTTACGTGGATGATCCGCGCGCATATGCGACATTCCGAGCGACCTGGCCTTGCTTGAGAACTGGCATATTCCGGGAGTCCATCCAATAATTCCCCGAAATCGAGAGTCGAAACAGGTTGGAAGAAGGCCGATGCAACTTGCGTCGGCCTGATGTGTTTAATGGCAATGGGATAAAGACTTACGACTGGCTCCAATTACTAGCGATTCCAAGCGCCACTTTCTGAGAATGCAGGGTGAGGCAACTTCCGGTAAAATGCCGGAGACTCTTAGACTCTGAGATCGGACGGTCCTTCGGTTAACAGCAACCGTTCCAGAACATATTTCCGCCAGTGTATGAATGTATTCCTGCGCTCGGGATCACCCTCTATGTTATCTTGTTCCCAACGTAGACCCTAGCCATCAACTGATCGAAGGAGTTGATGACCCCGTCGCCGTTGATGTCGCACCGGGCATTTGCGGCGTTGATCGCCTGCCCCACGTAGACGCGGATGTTCAACAGGTCGAAGCTGTTGACCTGACCGTCCCCGTTGGCGTCCCCGCGCAGTGCCTTCACCGTGATCTGCTTCGGACCGCTCATCTGGTTGCCGGCGACGTCCCGCACGTCCTGACCGAGAGTGATCGTGTATGTGTCAATGTCCGGCAGCGCCGCGCTCAACTGCACAGTCACCTTGTCGCCCGATGCGGTAACACTTGATATCAATCCGCTCTGGTTGCCGCTCTTGACGCCGACGACGCTCAGGTCGCCGACGCCGACGCTTGCCGGGTCGGCGTTCTCGTCAAGATCAATCACCAGCTTCCTGATCCCGGCGTAGCGACTCTCGACCCACCCGTTTGCTATGACCGTCGTGATCTCACCGGCAGCCCCGTGGGTCTGCTTGGACTGCCATTGCTGCACGTTCGCGCCGATGGTGTCCACCGTGAACGGTATCGCCGACGCGTCGCTCAGATACCCGGCTGGCGTGGCGTCAACCGCCTTTACATACAGCGTATGACTGCCGTCAGCGATGGCGGGCAGCGTCGCGGTCAGCTCCGTGGTAAATGCTCCGCCCGTCTCAGGCGTGGCGTCATCCACCGCCCACCAGTATCCCGCTATCCCGCTCATGTCGCTTGACGCCGTCCACGTGAACGTCGGGGTATTATCGTTCGTTATGTCGTCGCTGTCGCTGACCCCGCTGTCACTGCCGGCGGATAGGTCCAAGCGCCCCGGCGCTGTCGGGTTCGTGATGATGACGTTCACCATGACGATGTCCGGCGTTTCGTCAACATTGCCGTAGGGGTCCGTGACGGTGAACTGGACGTAGTAGACGCCGACGCCGTTGAACTGCACGTTGCCGGGTTCCAGGACCGTTGACATCGGCGCGGCCCCGTCAAAGTTCCACTGATAGAAATGCCCGCTCGGATCGTCAGGATCGCTGACCTGCCCCGCGAAGTAGACGCTCTGCCCAGGCTCGATGAACACCTGCTCCGCCGGCGTGACCATCGTTCCGTCCGGGCGATAAATCTCGCTGACGTTGTCCGTGCGCGTCTGCCCCAGCGGCAGGTTGCCGGACAGGTCGTAGAACGTCTCCCCGCCGCCGTGGGTGAAGCCGCCCGCAGATGCGATGTAGTCGTCGCCCGTGCCCGTAAGGTCAACCTGGTAATCCGGGCTTGCGCCGTTCAAAATGATGAGCAGTTCCCGCGCGTCGTCACCGCTGAACCAGGAGTTCGGTATCTCATCGAGCAGTCCGTTGGCCGCGTCGTAGCCGCTCCGATTGCCGGAATCGTCCGTGACGATGAAGTCAACCGGGTCGAAGCTGAAGGTCGTCACGTCGGCAATGTCCTCCCCAGCCAGCCGGATGCCGCTGTGGGAGTAACCGCCGGCCGGCGCGGAGTAGCCCAGCAGGGCGAACACCTGCGCCTGGACGTTGTCGTGCTCAAGCATGTCCTTGTGCGACATGCCGGGCGCGCTCACGGCGTAATCCGTCACGCCCGTCAGCACGCTCCCGGCAATGCCCGCCGCATCCCGCGCGACTATCGAATCGCCGTCAACGTCGTTGGCCAGCTTATACTTCCCGTTGTTCTTCACGATCACCCAACTCGGGGTGTCAAGTCCCGTCTGCGAGATCGTTGCCGCGTCAACGCCCGGCTGGAGCAGACCGTCCAGGTCGGCGTTCAGGTCCCGCAGGAACGTGTTGTGATTTGAAGACAGCGGGGTGTCGTTGATGTTCTCCCTGACCAGGAAGGCGTAGGTCGGGATGATGTCCTTCAGCGACGGCATGAAGGCTTGCGCGAATTCGATATCCGTCGCCGCCGGGTCAATGCCGGGGATGGGGTTGCGCTCGTGGTCGTGGTAAAGCTGGTTGAGCATCGCGCCGCGAACGAGATCAAGGTCTTCGCCTATGCCGAATCTGCCCTGCCACTGGGCGTATGCGCTCGGCTCGCCGTGGTTGGGCGCGCCGACCATGACGACCTCGGAAACGTCGCCGTCGTAGAGGTCGCTCTGCATGTATGCGCGGGCCAGTATGCCGCCCGTGCCGTGTCCGATGAGGGTGACGGTGTCCCATCCGCTGGCCGTCTTGGCCGCGTCAATCCAGTATCGGAGGTATTCGACCGCGTATTCGTAAGTCGCGTCGGCGTCGTTCAATCCCGTGGCGAGATGCCCGTCCGCGACGCCGTCGTCGGGAGCGAAGGAGAGCCGCCAGTCGTAGGCCGCCACGAAGCAGTCAACGCCCATGACGAGGTCAACGCCGGGGGCTTGCAGGGACGCCAGCAGGGGATCGTAGGCCCTCGTGAGGGTGTTCTCCGTGTCGAACCAGTCCGGGGCGATGCCGTAGGGCGTGGACTCGACCCAGTCGGTGTAGTGGTCGCGCGCGGGCATGACCTCGACCATGTCGGGGATGATGAGGACGGGGCCGTTGTAGCCGGGGTTGGGCTTGCGCACCGCCGTGAACTGCACGGTCGCCGGCGTCGGGTCAACGTTGCCCGCCAGGTCGGAGACGGTGAGGCTGACGGTGTATGTCCCGACGGTGTTGAATGTCGCGGTGGGGTTCTGCTCGGATGAGTTCGCCGCGCCGCCGCCGAAGTCCCAAGCGAAGGACAACGGCGACGTAGTCGCCGCTTCATCGCCGCTTCCCGCGAAATCGTAGGGCGTGTCTTCGGGCCACTTGACGTCGCCGGAGGGTTGCTCGATGACGCTTTCCGGGACTTCCGTGTCTATCGTCGTCGGATCGCTGTCTGTTCCAACGTTCCCGCCGGCGTCGGTGAAGGTGACGTTGACTGGGTAGATACCGTCTGCGAGCGGGCCGCTTCTGGCCAGGATGATTCCAATGCTGGAGTCCTCACCGCCCACTATCGCATCCATCTTGCCGTCGCCATTCAGATCGCCGGCAGCGACGGATGTGTGAGTTCCTATTGAATAGCTCTCTACAGGCTCAAATGTTCCATCGCCGTTGCCTCGAACGAGGAATATGCTCGGTGTTGCATGGGATGTAAACGGGTATTCAGAGGCCAGGAGGTCGGCGTTTCCGTCGCAGTCAAAATCACCGACCGCCACGTCAATGGTCTCGCTGCACACAGAGAATTCAGTTTGGAAGGTCCCGTCGCCGTTTCCGAGCAGAACAAGCAGTTCCTCTCCTGATACGGCGATATCAAGGTTCCCGTCCTTGTCGAAGTCCGCGGCACGAAGCCTCAGGCCGATGCCTGACGGCATTGAGCAGGTCAAGGCCGTCTGGAACGTGCCATCCCCGTTGCCGGGAAGGAGCGTTATTGTCTGACCGGCCATGTTGCATGTTGCAATATCGGAAATGCCGTCGTTGTTGAAATCGGCGGCGACGACTGTGGTCGGACCTTGTCCGACAGTCAGCGTGATTTGCGGCTGGAAGGAACCGTCGCCGTTTCCCAGAAGGACCGAGACCGTATTGCCATCAAGGTTAAGACCGTTGCTGTTCGACGCGATGATGTCCTGATTGCCGTCTTTGTCCAGGTCATCGCAATACAACCCCAGCGGTCCGTTGTTGACGATGCTGGTCTGATAGGGATCGAATGAGCCGTCGCCTCTTCCCATCAGAACCGAAACCGTATTCCCATTATAGTTGGTCGCCGCAAGGTCCGGTACGGCGTCGTTATTGAAATCGGCGCTGACAACGTCCGATGACATGCCGGCGACGGGCAGCAGCGTCTCCCCGCCGAACGAACCGTCGCCGTTCCCGAGAAGAACCGACAGGGAACTGACGGACTCATAGTAGAGCGCGCCGACAATGTCGAGATTTCCGTCCAGATTCAGATCAACGGCAATCATGCCCAGCGGCGAATCGCTCAATAATACCCGATCATACGTTCTGAAGCCGGTCGTCCCTTCGGTCAGGAGCACGGCAACCTCATCGCTGTCGCCTGAGCAGGCGGCAGCCAGATCGGGCAGGGAATCGCCGTCAAGATCGCCGGCGAACAATCCGTTCGGGGATTCGCCGGTACCGAGTCTTTCAGCGACATCCAGCGTCCCGTCGCCGTTCCCTGGGAAAAGCAGAATGCTTGACGATCCCTTTGTTGAGACCGCAACGTCCGCAATCCCGTCCGAATCAACGTCGGTAACAACGACGCCGCGGGGGGTGTTAGCTGCCGGGTAATCCGTCTTGGCTCCAAAGGTCCCATCACCATTGTTGAGAAGCACGGATATGGAATTGCCCGCCGCGTTTGACACAACCAGGTCCACGCGCAAATCGCCGTCAAGATCGCCGCCGGCAACCCACATCGGCAAATCACCGGTCGCATAGGTCTGTTGCGCCTGGAACGTCCCGTCGCCGTTGCCCTTGAGCACAGATATGTTGTCGCTGTTCCCGTTGGCAGTAACGAGATCGTTCTTTGAATCGCCATCCAGGTCAGCGCTGAATACACAGTAGGGACCGTCGCCGACTGTATACAACTGAGCCCCCTGGAAAGTCCCGTCTCCGTTGCCGCGAAGAACTCCAACCTGATCGCCGGAGTTGTTCGTCCCGGCCAGGTCGAGCTTCCCGTCGGCATTCAAGTCCACACAGATGACACATCCGGCTGCGGTTCCGCCGACGGCGTAGGACTGGTAGGGCTGCAACGTTCCGTCTCCGTTGCTCAAGAACACGCAGGCTCTGGCCTGAGACGAGACGGATGCTCCGACCACAACGTCTCCAACGCCGTCGCCATTAAGATCCCCGATGGCTACGCCGTTCGGGGAACTGCCCGCCGCGTAAGCCGCGCGCTGCTCAAACGTTCCATCCCCGCGATTCAGATATACGGAAATCTGGGCGCTACCGTTGTCTGTTGACACAAGGTCGGCATGACCGTCGCCATTGATGTCTCCTCCCGCTATGCCTGACGGGTTGGAGCCGCCCAGATAACCGTCAAAGGTTATGAACCCATCCTGGTCTCCAAACAGATCAACTTCATAGGTCCCAGCGGCATTAATGACTATTGTCCTATCCGGAGTCCCATCCCCGTCAAGGTCAATCTCCAGCGTTCCAGCCTCGCTGACTGTTACGTCATAAGTCGGTGTATTATCGTTGGTTACGTTGTCGCTGTCGGACGCGCCGGAGTCGCTGCCGGGCTGGAGGTCAATCGTGACCGTGGGCGGGATGGTGTCAATCAGGAAGGTACGGACCTCGTCGCTGCCGTTATTGAGGACGTTACCGGCGATATCCTTGACCGACGAATCGCCGTCAATGGTCAACTGATAGCTTTCGTCGCTCAGGACGGGATTGAGGGTGAGCGTGACCGTGAAAGGCCCGGCCCCGCCGCCGTCGGCGTATACTATTGTTTGTATACTGGCGTCGAGGACGACCTCGTTCCCGTCGCCGAATGCGCCGTCCCCGCCGCTTGCCAGAAGCTGGTAGTCGGCAAGGTCCTCAGCCGTCGCGGGGTCAAGCGCCTCGTTGAAGGTCAGCACAATCTGCCCGACCGCCGCATTGGTCGCAGGGGGCGGGACCATGCCGGAAACCTCCGGCCCTACGGTGTCAACCGTCGTCGGATCGCTGTCCGTGACGACGTTGGCGGCGGAGTCGGTGAAGGTGACGGTAAAGGGATAAGCGCCATCCGATAGTTCAGCGATTTCGCCAAGGAGGACGGAGACGTTGTTTGCCAGGTCATTGCCTAAAACAATGTCGCTCGCGCCGTCGCCGTTGAAATCCCCGGCGCAGACGCAATCCGGATAGTCGCCGGTAGCAAACGTCTGGTAGGTCTGGAACGTGCCGTTCCCGTTGCCGATCAACAGCGCGGCAACGTCATCGCTTGCGCAGGCGACCGCCAGGTCCGCGATGCCATCGTTATTCGCGTCGGTCGAGACAACCACCCTTGGGCCGTATCCGACCTGCGGCCTGATCTGGGTCTGGAAGGTACCGTTTCCATTGCCAAGCAGAACCGATACATCCCGGCTCCACCAGTTTGCCGTAACGAGGTCCAGATCGCTGTCGCCATCAAGATCAACGCTGATGACGTGGCGCGGCTGATCCCCTGCGGCGTAATTCACTGCCGACTGGAACGTGCCGTTCCCGTTGCCGATCAGTACCGAGACGTTGTCGGTTGAGTCATTCGCCGTGGCGATGTCCTGCCGTCCATCTCCGTTGAAATCGCCGCTGCAGATGCCGAGAGGGTAAGTCCCGACAGCGTAGGTCAGTTGCGACTGGAAAGTTCCATCGCCGTTACCAATGAAGACCGACACGCGGTTGTTGGTTTTGTCGCCCGTGGCAAGATCAAGGATCGTGTCTCCGTTGAAATCGGCGGCAGTGATACTCCGGCTTTCCGAGCCGGTGGAATAGGTCTGCATCGTCCCAAGTGTTCCGTCGCCATTGCCGAGCCTTACGGCGACGACGCCGGTAACGTTGCCCGTGGCAACGTCAAGATTGCCGTCAGCGTTCAAGTCAACGACGATGAGTGCGTGGGGACTCGTGCCCATCGCGTAGTTCTGCTGCGCCTGGAATGTCCCGTCGCCATTGCCCATGAGCAGAGACAGGTTATTGCTTGCCACATTGGCTACGATCAGGTCAAGAGCGCCGTCCTTGTCAAGATCGCCGGACTCGACGTTGTAGGGATTGGTCCCGACTGCGAAGGTCTGTTGAGTCTGGAATGATCCGGTCGCCATTCCCACGCTGATTTCGTATGTCCCAGCCGAATCCAGGACCATGGTCGTTTCCGGGGTTCCGTCGCCGTCGTAATCAACCTCAATCGTCCCCGACTCGTTGACTGTTATGTCATAAGTCGGCGTGTTGTCGTTTGTTATGTTATCCGTGTCGGACGCGCCGGAGTCGCTGCCGGGCTGGAGGTCAATCGTGACGGTCGGGGAGATTGCGTCAACGGCGAATGAGCGGACTTCGTCCGCGCCGTCGTTGAGTGAGTTGCCCGCCGCGTCGGTGACGGTGTTGTTCCCGTCAATGGTCAGACGATAAGCGCCCTCGTCAAGTGGGGCGCTCAGGGTGATTGTCACCTCGAACGGCCCAGCGCCGCCGCCGTCCGAATAGACGATGCTCTGGATCATGCCGGAAAGGTCGCTGTCGTCCGCATTGCCGAAAATGTGGTCCAGACTGCCGGTGAGAATGTAATTCGCGGCGCTCTGGGCTGATGCGACGTTCAGCGCCTCGTTGAACTCCACGACGATCTCGTCAACCGCCGCGCCGACGGGGCCTTCGGGCGTCATGTCCGTGACGACAGGGCCGTGGTCAATGACGTCAACGACGGCGATCGCCGGCAGGGCGTTGAGGAATCCGTCGTCGTCCTCGGCCGTCAGCGTGACGACGTATTCGCCCGGATCGTCCAGTTGAAGCAGTCCGGGGTCCTCGGCTGTCGAGGTCCATGAGAATCCGTTCGGCCCCGTGATGTTCCAGAACCACGAGACAATCGCGCCGTCGGAATCGGTTCCCGTCGCCTGGAGGTTAATGCTCTGATGAATGTCTATGTCGGAACCGTCCGTCGGGGAGTTTATGGCGATGACGGGCGCGAAGCCTTCCGGATTCAGCGTGATGGAGACCGGGGCCGCGCCGGAGTATGCGAATTCGTAGTCCCCGACCTGGCCGTTGACGAATCGGCCCTGGACCTTGTAATTGCCGTCGTCGGGCAGGGCGAAATAGGCCTCGAGGGGATTGCCGGAATAGGAGCCGAAACCGCTGAATATCTCGCGATAGCCCAGGAACTCCCATTGCCCGGCCTCCTCGCGATAGAGCGAGATTCCAGTGCCGATGCCGTCCCGCATCGTGGTCAACCCGTCCGCTCTGACCGTCAGCAGGCGTCCGTCGTTCGTGTCGTTTCTCAGGAGTTTGAAGGTATTGCGGTGCGGATTGGTTACCTGTTCGAAAGCGGAGGCTACGACGTCAACATCGCCGTCGCGGTCAAGGTCCCCGTAGGAGACTATCCTGCTCTCGCCGAGCGCCGGTTCATTGGACGTGACTTCCGTGAAGACCCCGGAAGCGCCGCCCAGGAAGACGCGACTGCCGCTGTCAACACAAAGGAAAAGGTCCTGCCATCCGTCGTTGTTGAAGTCGGCGACCATCAGGCCGTCGCGCCCGTCGGCGCAGGTAATCCCGCTCAACCCAACCTCGTTCGTAACATCAACGAAGTACGCGCTCCCGTCATTCCTGAGGACCTTTGGATATGAGCCGTTGAGGATGAGATCGAGGTAGCCATCGTTGTTGTAATCGGCGAGCGCGGCGGACTTGGGGCCGCTGAAGACGCCCGGTCCACCTGACGAACTCGTGGCGTTGGTGAAGGAGCCTGTCCCGTTGTTCAGGTACAGGGCGCCGTTGCCGCTCCAATCGTTCTTGAACGCGTCCAGGTCACCGTCCCTGTCAAGATCGCCGTAGATGATCTCATGTGCCGTACCTGAGAGTCCACTTTGCGAGGTCTGATTGGTGAACGTGCCGTTGTGGTTATTGATGAAGACCTTGGTGGTCGTTCCCGCCAGCGTAAGATCGGTCCAGCCGTCCGCGTTCAGGTCGGCCCACGTGGCAACCTGAAGGTCGCTGGGGGAGCCGATGCCGGAACTGGAGTTGGCGTTGACGACGTGCCCGTCGCCTTGATTTCGGAAGAGGTAGCTGCTGCTGAAGGCCCAGGTCTCGTAGATGTCTCGGTCGCCGTCGTTGTCGTAATCCCCGAAGTAGGCGCCATGCGCCGGATCGCCTTCAAAACCCATGTTCTGCTGGGCGGCAAAGGTGAGATCCCCATTGCCAAGGAAGAGACGATAGTCAGTGCCGCCCTTGGACGGCACAAGGTCCAGAATCCCGTCGCCGTTGATGTCCTCTATGCCGAAACCATACCAATATGATGTCAGTCCGGAGTTGGAATAGACGTTCGTGAAGATGCGGTCTGTAACCTCGACGCTGACCTGCGCCGGCGTCGGGTCGGCAAGCCCCAGGTCGTCCGTCACCGTCAGAGTGACTGTGTAGACGCCCTCTGTGTTGAGTTGCAACAGGCCGGGGTCTTCATTGCTTGAGGACCACGTGAAGCCGCTGGGGCCGGTTATCTGCCAGTTCCAGCCGGTCACAGCGCCGTCATCGGTCCAGCTCGACGTCAGGTTGATTGACTGTCCGGGCTTGACGATGCTCCCGCTCAACGGCGAATCAATGACGCCATTGGGCTGGCTATTGACGTGGACCGTGGCCGGGCCGTAGTCGCCGACCGAGCTTACGCCGTCGGAAATCAGCGCGTAGACGTAATACGTTGCGCCGTAATTGGCCGGGATGGTCCAGTCGTAGTAGGTATCCGTCCCCTCGACCAGCGCGGATGTGATGAGGGTTTTGCCATTGTCGGGATTTGTGTCCGTGTCATAGTAGAGGGAGATTGCCGCAGCGTTGTCCGGATCGGCTGCCGTGAAGGCGATGCGGGCAACCTGGCCGGGATTCTTAATGAGGTTCGAGGCCGGAGCGTCAACCGTTATCGAGGGCGCGAAGTTCGCCCAGACAGTGGCCCTTGCCGGGGTCTGGTCAATGAAGCCGTCGTCGTCAATCGTCGTCAGCGTGATCGTGTATTTCCCGAAATCGTTGAGTTGGAGCGAGCCGGGGTCTTCGCTGGTTGAACTCCACGCGAACCCGTTGGGGCCGGAGATTTCCCAGCGCCAGGTGATGATTGAGCCGTCCGCGTCGCTGCCGGAGCCTTGCAGGTTGATGCTCTGGCCGGGGTCAATTGCCAATCCGTCAAGCGGGGAGTCAATGACGCTCTGCGGGGCGTAGCCTTCAGGATTGAGCGTAAGATTGACCGGCCCGGCGCCGGAATAGGCGAAGGTGTGCTCGGCGGAGGAGCCGTTTACGAACTGCGCCATGACCTTGTAGGTCCCGTCCTCGGGCAGGGCGAAGTATTGCTCCAGAGGGTTGCCGCTGGTGCGTCCGTAGCCACTGAAGATTTCGCGGTATCCGACCAGTTCCCACTCGCTTCCATCAAGGCGATAGAGCGAGAGTTGCGTGCCGATGCCGCTGCGGCTTGTAGTCAATCCGTCGGCAGCGACGGTCAACATGCGTCCGTCATCAGTCAGGTTTTCAAGCAGGCACGTCGGCGTGGCATGCACCTGCAGGACGTCCACGTCGCCGTCCCTGTCGAAATCTCCAAAGGTGATCGGACGGCCGACGCCGAGCATGGGTTCGTTGGCGGTTGAGTCAAGAAATACTCCTGAGGGAGCGCCCAGGTAGAGCTTGCTCCCGGTGGTTGCCGATACCATGAGGTCCTGATATCCGTCATTGTCCAGATCGGTAACCATGACGCCTACGGGCGACGTGCCCGCGCCGCCAAGCCCCGCCGCCGAAGTGACATCCGTGAAGTATCCTCTTCCGTCGTTGGCCAGCAATTTCAATCCCGGCCCCGTTTGGAACAGGTCCAGATCACCGTCATTGTCATAGTCAGCGAACATGGGATGCTGGCTGCCGCCGAACACTCCGGACGCCCCTGATGAATCCGTGACATCCGTGAAATATCCTGTCCCGTTGTTCCGAAGCAACCTGTTGTTGGTCCCGCCGTCAATCGTGGCGTATGCGTCGGAATCTCCGTCCCGGTCTATGTCGCCGAATATGACTGCAATGCCGTAACCTCCCTGGTTCATGCCGCGGGCGGCGGCCTGATCGGTGAAAGTTCCGTTGCCGTTGTTGAGGAAGAGCATGTTCGCGCCATTGCGGGCGAAGGCCAGGTCCGGCCAGCCGTCGTTGTTCACGTCGGCCCACGACGCAAGGTGTATCTTGTCCGGGTCGCCTACGCCCGAAGATCCGCTGACGTCGGTGAAAGTTCCCGTTCCGGCGTTCCGGTAAAGACCGCTGCCGCCACTCCAATACCAGCCGACTGCCAGGTCCGTGTCGCCGTCGTTATCGTAATCAGCAAAGGACGGGGTATGTCCTTCCTGATTCTCAATGCCCACGGAACCGGGATCTGTGAAGGTCATGTCCCCATCACCGAACCAGGCATGGTTCATCTCGCCGCTCTCGCCGGTCATGACCACGTCAATTATGCCGTCGCCAGTGATGTCAGCGACGCCCACGCCCAAGCGGCTGGTATCCAGACCGGACGCGCCCGTCACATTCTCAAAGATGAATTTATTCACAACCACGCCCGTCTGCGCGGGCGTCAGGTCCGCGTAGCCATGATTGTCCGTGACCGTCAGCGTGATTGCGTATGCGCCCTCGTCGCTGAGCGTCAGCGTTCCGGGATCTTCAACCGAGGACGACCACGTGAAGCCGTTCGGGCCGGTTATCTGCCAGTCCCACGCCGTGACCGTTCCGTCGGCGTCCGTCCAGGAGGATTGCAGGTCAATGTTTTCACCCGGCTGGATGACCAGGCCGTTGGTCGGGGAAGTAATTGTTCCGTTCGGACGGGCGCGCAGAGCGACCGTCGCCGCCGCCGGAACCGGGTCTTCAAGCCCCGTGTTGTCCGTCACCGTCAGCGTTATGGAATACTCTCCCAGGTTGGGCAGCGACAGCAGTCCGGGGTCCTCGACCGACGAAGACCATGTGAAGCCGGACGGGCCTGTTATCTGCCAGTCCCATGCGACTACGGTTCCGTCAGAGTCGTATCCCGTGCCCAGAAGGTCAATACTCCCGCCCTGGAAGACAACCGCCCCGTCCAGCGGGGAATCAATCGTCCCGTCCGGGTTGTTCCTGACCTGGGCCGTGACAACCTCTGGCGACTCGTCCGGCGCGCCCTCGTTATCCGTCACCGTGAGCGTGATTGTGTAATCGCCCAGGTCCGGCAGGGCGAGCAGACCGGGGTCTTCATCCGTGGAGGACCAACTGAAGGAGTTGGGGCCGGTCACCTGCCAGTCCCACGACGCTATCGTGCCGTTCGGGTCGAAGCCCGATCCCAAAAGGTTGATCGTGCCGCCGGGGTACGTGGTCGCGCCGTCCGCGGGCGAGTCAATCGTCCCGCGCGGAGGCAGATTGCCTGCCGTAATCCTCATCACAAAGGCGTCGCCGTTGCCGTTGTAGCTCTGATCGAAGCCGTAGTCTGTCCGCAGGTCGTCCGACCATGAATCGCCCGTTATGTAGGCGTCGGTCAGGACGGCCACGTCGCGCCCGTATTCGTTGCCGGCGTCGCCGCCTATGTAGGTCGAGAACGAGATCGCGCTGCCGTCCGCGGCGACCTTTGTCATGTATGCGTCCCGCCCGCCGCCGAGCGTGCCGTCAACGGGGTTGGCCGTCGGGAAGTCGCTGGAATCGGTCTCCCCGGTCAGGAAGATGTTGCCGGAGCCGTCCAGCGCAAGGTCGCGGCCCTTCTCGCTCCCGCTTCCGCCCAGGTAGCTTGACCATGCGAGGGACGATCCTGCGGCGGCTACCTTCGTGATGAAGGCGTCCTGGCTGCCGCCAAGTGTCGCGTCAAACCCGCCGGACGACGGGAAGTCGCCCGACTGCGTGTAGCCCGTCACATACGCATTCCCGGCCCCGTCAACCGCTACGCCCTCTCCGTAGTCCGCACTGCCTCCCCCAAGATAACTCGACCACGCCAGACTATTCCCCGCAGGGGATACCTTCGTCACGAAACCGTCCTGCCCCCCGCCGTAGCTCGTCTGAAACCCGCCGTTCGTCGAAAAATCGCCTGACATCGTGTTGCCAGTAACGTAAACGCTGCTGTCGCCGCCCACCGCCAGCCCGATCCCCTCCTCATAACTCGTCCCGCCCAGGTAACTCGACCAGATGATCGCCGTACCGTCGTTGGCTATCTTCGTGACGAATGCGTCCTGCGCCCCGCCCAGAGAGGCGTCGAATCCGTTGACCGCCGGGAAGTCGCCCGATTGCGTTATCCCCGTCACATAAATGTTCCCGCTTGCGTCAAGCGCTATATCCCGCGCCTCATCATTGCCGATTCCACCGAGGAAGTTCGACCACGCAATGCCCGAACCGTCGGACAGTATCTTCGCCACAAACCCGTCCTGCCCCCCGCCCAGCGTGGTGTCAAAACCGCCCAATCCCGGAAAGTCCCCGGAATCCGTCACTCCGGCCACATACACGTTCCCGGTCCCGTCCACCGCTATCCCGTATCCCTGGTCGCTGCCGCCGCTGCCGCCAAGATACGCCGACCAGAGTATCGTCGAGCCGTCGGAGCTTATCTTCGTGACAAACGCGTCCCGGAAGCCGCTGTTGGATGTGTCGAACCCGTTGTCCGTCGGAAAGTTCACCGAGTCCGTCACGCCCGTCACATACACGTTGCCAGAGCCGTCAACCGCGATGCTCTGCGCTGAGTCGTAATCCCCGCCGCCGAGATAACTCGACCACGCTATCGCGGGATCGAGGATCAGGGATTGCGAAGGATCGTAATCCCCGACGACCTCTATGCCCCAACTGTCCGCGTCAATCAGTTTGTATCGCGCCTCGATCTTCGTCTTCTTCCCATATGCCTCCTGATAAACGAACGGAGCAAGGTCGGCGAACTCGGCGTCGCCGACGGCTATCCTGAGATTGCCACCGGCGTCAAGACTCATGGAGTCAATCCCGCCGAGGTCAACGCGCACGACGCCGGGATCGGCCCACGGATCGAGCCGGAACTCATACTTGATCTCCGATTTCGATCCCCACAGGACCAGGTCCACGCCCTCATAAACATTCTCATACGCGATCTCGGAGAAGCTCGGCGCGCCGACCACCCAGTCGCGAGGCGTGTCCCCGATAAAGTAGCTCGTCCGCCCCGGCAGCATCCCTGACGCGACAGGCGCTACCACCCGAGCGCCGGAAAGCGTCATGGAGAACTCGCGCGGCGCGGTCCTCAGCCCCGTCGCCGCGTCCGCATCCTGAGACGCAAGTATCCGCAAGCTCCCGTCGCAGGCCAGAACGTCCGCCCCGTCGCCGTCCAGCGCGTATCGCACAGACTCGTCAGTCCACTGGCCGTCATTGCGAATGAACGCGGCCTGCCCGGAGAGAATCCCCGTCTCCGACAAGGCATTGAGCAGTACCCTGGTTTCAAGTCTCTCGACGTTAACTTTAGCCGAACGACTAGTGCAACCCCCGCGCGAATTCAACCTTCTCATCTCTCGTCCTCCTTGAAGAAGGCGCGACATTTCGGACGGCATCAGTACAACCTTATTTCCATTCTATCCGCGAATGGAAAACAGTTCCAGTCCCGCGCGGGATTTTATCAATCCCAAGGTCTGACTGGAGAAGCTGAACGGCAGCGCGATACGGTTGGCGAATCCGCCGCATATCGCGCAAGCATTCAGGATGCGCGAAACCGCGGGCTGTGCCTGCCATGCAGATGCGTCCCGCAGGCGGCCTTCGCATCCTGCAACGCTTCTGCCGCCTATTAGAATATTACCGCCCCCCCCCCCGTGAAATGTCAAGGGAAATCCAGAGAATGTTCGAGGTCTCTGGAAACTCCGTAGACAGTGGTAGGGTTAGTCCTGTCTCATAACAGTGCAGTCCAGACGGCAGGTTGCCGGTCTGCCGCGAGGATGAGAGTTCTCTGCATGGCGCTAACGGGTCAAGACTGGCTTGAAAGACAGGCCCAGAGGCGCACAAGCCCGGTTTGAGCCTACCGGTGAGCCTCGTGAGCCTGGCAATGAGCCTGGTGAGCCTGAGCTTAACGAACGGCAGAAGTGGATTCTGGAGCAGGTTGATGAGGGCTTCAGACTACACCAGAAGGACATCGCCATGCACTTGAAGCAGAACATTTCGATCGTGAAAAGGGATCTGAAAGGCCTGCGCAAACGAGGCCGTATCGCCACGCGTGAGGACGACTCCTTCTTCCTGGCCGACCAGGTCAAACGCATCTCCCTTTCCATTGCCGCCAACATCGCCGACGGCAACGGACGCTTCACGAAGGCCGACCGCCGGAACTTCTTCGACATTGCGCGGGGATCTGTCCAGGGGTGCGTCTCGTTACTGGAACAAGCGCGGCGACGGGATTTGATAAACGATGAAGATCACGGCAAAATGAAGGGCGATCTCGAAAAGATTGCCAGAATGCTGGCCGAGCTGATCAACAGGTTGGAGAAGCCCACAACGTGAGCGCCATTAATATACACAATGTGGCGGTTAAAGGGATGTGGCGACCATCCACTTGCGCAAACCCCTGATGCGATGCATACTCCATCGGTCGCCTGATCTGAGGGCCGCCTGAGAACTGCGGAGGATAGGCAATGCTTTCTGAGCAGACAAACTGGATCGCGCTTTTCGCCTGGGGGGCAACTCTAATGAGCATTGTATCGCCGCTGTGCGGACAAGATCGTCCCGAGCCTGTTTCGCATTGCAAGGTGACCGTTGTCGTGGACTTCGGTCAGGATCAGGGCCAGAACTTCGGCGCGCTCTTCGAGGCCGTTGACGCGCAGGATCGCGCCGTGGCCGGAGCCGGTTTTCAGGGGCTTTACAATACAACCTGCCGAAACGACCGACGGGGGCTGCAGTTCTTTGCGCGGCCCGCGAAAGACTCCGCCAGCCCGCAGATCGAAAGCCTGCCAAGATTCAGCCAGGACCCCGGCGTCTATATTGGCGACATCAACGGTCGCGTCTATGCCTTGGGGCAGCGCGTGGATCAACTGGCGCGTTCATGGGACCCCGCAGCCGGGCGTTGGGAAGTCGCGACGGAATATGCCGACAGCCCGCTGCGCAATGGCGACGGTCAAATGCGCCTCGGCGACGGCCTGCTGACATTCAGAAACAACCGGATCGAGTATGACGGCGCGATTGTCCTTGCCGCGCCGGAGAAGGAATACGTCCATCACGTTTATTACGCGCTCGGACATCTGTTTTTCTTCCACGACCGCCCGGGCGAGGCGAAGGACGGCGGCTTCACGCGGGTCTGCGCCCTGCCGTGGACTCCCGGTCAGACCGCTCCGGCTGACCTCTCAAAGGCTATTGCCCGCCCGACAACCAATCTCCACGAAACCACGTGGGCATGGGGGCAGATCAACGGCAGGGTTCTGACCGTGACCAACTGGGGGACCGTTCTGGCCTTCGACGGGCGGGAATGGCATACGCTCCGCGAGTGCGACGGCAAGAGCTACCAGGTCTACAGTATGCTGAATTATTACGACCGGCTCCTGTTCGCCCATTACCCCTCCGGATGCGTCCACGAATGCGACGGGGAGAAGCTGACGCCCCGGGAAAACTGGCCCCCGCCCATGCCGGGCGCGGCGGCCTGGTCGCGCGAGGCTCAATCACTTGCGCTTTATCGCGGCGACCTGTATACGGGCGTCTGGCCGTGGGGAGAGCTTTGGCGACTGGACCGCGCCGACGGCAGGTGGTCCCTCGCAAGGCGCCTCTTCTCCCGCCCGCCTGTTACCGACAAGGTCGGCCATCCCTTCGAGGCCGAGATCGCGGCGTGGAATGCGGCGAACAACGCCAAAAACGTGATCAATGACTGGGGCCAGCGCGCCACCAGCATCGCCGTCGCCGGAGACTCCATGTTCATCGGCACGTCCAACAAGGGCGGTCTGCTTCGCCTGCCGGAATACGACTTCATAGACGATGAAACCCTTGCGCAATATGGTCTCGTGCACAGGATGACGCTGCCCGGACATCTTTCCTGCCAGATGCGCTGGATCAATGGTCCAACGGTTTTCGAGTTCATAATCTCCGACAGGAGGATGAGCGTCCGTCAGGACGGCGCAGAGCTTGGATCAATACCGATTGATCTGGATTTGTCGGCAGGACTGCGTGCCGCTAAGATTACGTGGGGCAACGGGCTTTACGGCCCACTCGCAGGCAAAATCCTGCGTTGTGCGAGGGATTGAGGCGCTTGCTGCCCGGCGGGCATTGATGAGTGATGTTTCCCAAAGAAGACCTTCATGACGACTGATGAATCGTTTCGCGTCGGCGGCTGACCGCTGAAAAGGATGGCTTTGCAGAAACTTCGGATTCTCCTTCCAATCGTCATTCTCACAGGCGGTTGCCTTGACAGGGATACACAACCTGCGATGACACGCGCTCCGACGCGCCTGCCGGTTCCGGCAAGACTTATAGTAATGACCTTCGATGACTCAACCCGCTCGCATCTTGAAATTGCGGCCCCCCTTCTGAAGGAGCGGGGATTCGGCGCCACTTTCTTTGTTACCGCAGCATGGATGGACGACCGCGCCAATTTCCTCGGCTGGGAGGAAATTGCCCGGCTGCATCAGATGGGTTTCGAGGTGGGAAATCACACGATGCATCATGCGGCCATGCACGATCCGAAGCCTATTGAAAAACTGGACAGGGAGATTCTGGAGCTTGAAGCGAAGCTGGAAAGTGTTGGCGTGCCTAAGCCGGCAAGCTTCAGTTGGCCGGGCAATCACTTCGGCCCGGCGGCGGCGGGGCGGCTTATGAAACTCGGGTATCGCTTTGGCCGACGCGGTCCGATGCCTGATGCTCCGCGCGATGCGCCCGTCCCCGGCATGGGGCCGCAATATAATCCGGCGTGTCACAATCCGATGCTTATACCCACCACCGGACTTGCGACGCCGGATTGGACGCTGGATGGCTTCCGCAAGGTTGTCGCCCCCGCCGAGAGCGGGCGCGCTGTCGTGCTTCAATTCCATGGAACGCCGGACGGCGCTCATCCTTTCTGTTCAACTCCTCGAGAACGCTTTGAGGAGTTCCTCGATTACCTGAAGGTCGAGGGCTATATGGTTGTCGCAATGCGCGACCTGGAATGCTACTTTGACTTCTCCTCCCCGCCGCAGGACACCTTGATGGGGAGGGTCCATTTCTTCGGCAGGCCTTCGGACTACTGATTGATCCGCGAGTTGAGTGATTTGGGGATCGTCCGCCTCGTCGGGGACATTGGAAGCGCTGGTCGAGATTAATGCTGAATGGTCCGTCGTTCCGCATGAAATCTCGTTTAATGATTATGTACTGCCATCTCCCCCCGGCGTCTCAGGTTGGATTTGTGTTTTCAAAACATGCTGACTTGTGATAGAAAATGAATCATCGGGCATGAGCGGCGTTTAGCGAGCGGCAGTAACGCGGGTGCGCATTGACATGGGTGAGGGAAAAGCGACACTTAAAACAGCCTTCCTGATCCTGGCGGCATTGGCCATCGCCGTTTTGGCGGGCGACGTAGTCTGCCAGGATTCAAAAGAAACTACCGCCCCGGACGATCCCTGGTCAAAAGCCAAAAAAATCGCCCTGGAGAAATCGTCCAAACCGAAGGAAGAGGTTGTTGACACCTTTGTCCCCCCAAGCCTGACCCGTCCGCCGCATACGGCCTTCATACCCTATACCGACCAGAAAAAAACCGTCGGCAAGTATGCCCTGCACGTCAACCTTTTCTGGTATGCCCTTTTCCTGCTCGGAATCCTGGGTTGGATATTGCTCTGGACGTGGCTCAACGACGACGCCGAAATGGTCGGCGCAAACGCGAAGCTCTGGAGCACCGGCGTCGCGACGCTCGGCTTCGGCGGGATCATGCTAACGTCCCTGGTCTGGGCGCCCTTCATCCTCCTCATCATCCCCACCGCCGTCGGGGTCGGGCTTCTTTACGTTCAGGATCGCAATCGCCGCGTGCCCGTCGCGCAGAGAATCCTCACCCAGGAGAGCATCGAAAACTGGGTGAAGGGCAGGCTGGGAAATCTGAAGTTCGCCTCCAAACTCGGTCTTGGCGGCCCCCCAGCCCAGGCGCGAAAGGAGCTTGTCGTCACCCTCGTGCGAAAGGACGGCACGTCCATCAACGCCATCGCCGACCGGCGCGAGTCCTTTTCTGAAGCGCTCTACGCCAGCTCGGAAATCATCGAAAACGCCATCAATACCCGCGTCACGGACATTCACTTCGAGCCGAAGGGCATGGAGCTGCGCATCCGCTACCGCATTGACGGCATGCTCCACGCCGTCCCCCCGTACCCCATCGAAACCGGCAGGCAGATCATCAACTGCCTCAAGGTCCTCAGCGACATGGACATAGCGGAGCGCCGCCGCAGCCAGGACGGATCCCTCTCGGCCATCATGCCGGACAATCGCATCGAAATCCGCGCGGCCACCAGCGTGAGCGTCCACGGCGAAACAATGAGCCTGCGCCTGCTCGACCCCGAGGGCGGCGTCTTCCGCCACGGCATAGAGGGCCTGGGCTTCGATCCCACGTCGCTTTCTCGGCTGCGGGACATCATTGACCGCCCGAACGGCATGCTGCTGGTCAGCGGCCCCACAGGCTCCGGCAAAACCACAACCCTCTACGCCGGCCTCAGCGAGGTGGACTCCAACACCCGCAAAGTCATCACCATCGAAGACCCGGTCGAATACCAGCTCCCCAACATTACGCAGACGCCCATAAACACCGCCGCCGGCGTCACCTTCGCCAGCAGCCTCAGGGCGATCCTGCGCCAGGCCCCGGACGTCATCATGGTCGGCGAAATCCGCGACGCCGAAACGGCGCAGATAGCCCTCCAAGCCGCCAACACCGGCCACCTCGTGCTCTCCACCGTCCACGCCAACGACGCCGTGACGACCATCTACAGGCTCCTGGACCTCGGCGTTGAAACGAGCCTCCTCCAGTCCGGCCTCACGGCGGTTCTGGCGCAGCGTCTCGTGCGCGTCCTGTGCCCGGCCTGCCGGGAGCCTTACCAGCCGCCTCCCGAGCTTGTCGAGCAGTTGAAAATCCCCCCCGCGCAGGCGACATCCTGGTACAGCTCCAAGGGATGCGCGCAATGCGCCGGCATCGGCTTCAGGGGACGCGTCGGGATTTATGAAATCCTCGTCGTCACGGAAGAAATCCGCGACCTGCTCGTCAGCAAACCGTCGCTGACCGACCTGAAGCAGGCGATAGAAAGAACTGGTTTTCGCACGCTGCGGCAGTGCGGCATAATGAAGGTCGTTGACGGAACAACCTCCCTGCGAGAGGTCCAGAGAGTTACCAAGTAGGGGGCGCGTTGCAACGCGCCCCCCTTCGGGAATGGGTCACTGACAGGTTCGAGTTGTAGCGCAGGCGTCTCGCCTGCCCGGTTTTCTTCTATCCGGGACGTCCGCGCCGCAACAGACGCGCCCATGCCGTCATAAGTAGGGGCGCGTTGCGACGCGCCCATGTTGTCCGCTTTTGGGAGATACGTGACATGGCGACCCTGGCCGCCAACGCGCTGATACTCGGACTGGTCATCCGCGAAATCTATCGCGGTTACAAAAAAACCGCCTACGTCACCACACTCCACCTGATGAAGGTCATGATCGCGGTCACGTCGGCTATGACCTTCTCCTGGCCACTCGCCGACTTCGCGGCGGAAAGCGTCTCCGCCCTCGCGTCCCCCCCCTGGCGGGACCTGCTCGCCCCCGCCTTCTTCCTCACCCTCGGCATCTGGATTTACGTCGCCCTTCACGAGCTTGAAATCCGCTTCCTCCCACCGGACGCCGACCTCCTGGGCATGGCGGACAAGGTCCTCGGCCCGGTACTGGGCGGCATGGCCGGGGCGTTGATGGCCGGCGGCCTCGTGATCGCCTGGTCCCTGGTCCCCGCCGCGAAATACTTCCCGTCCGGCCTCGGCGTGATCAACCACAACCAGCTCGTCTGGGACGCCGGATTCACCACCGCCAAATTCTATGAAAAATTCTCCGACGCCATGTACGGCGAAAAGAAGTTCCTCCTTTACGACGAGCCGACCGGCTCCGTGGACGAGGACCACGTCTTCCGGCAGGATTGGGGCTGCCGCATGAACTTCATCCCCCTCATGCCCGGCCAGCGCTACATTGACGAAGTCCGCAACGGACGCTGGGACCGCGGCTTCCTCTACCGCTACTGGCAGACCCACAGGTGGACGACACAGCAGGTGGAAGACCTCAGACGATGATAAATGAGGGACGGCAAATGAGACTGTCCCTGTTTCAGCCGGGAAAGAACCGTGATGGAGAGGTAGTATGCCATAACGGTTTTTCGGCCCGAAACGAAAGAACGTAGAGAGTTAAGTATGGTGTCCCCGTAATTCCTATTGTGGCATGTAGTTAATAGTGAGGAGCCGAATGGCAAGCAAGGAAGCCATAGCCCGCATCAAGATCAATAAGCTGCTCGAAGCGGCAGGCTGGCGCTTCTTCGCTGAGGGAAACGCTCCCGCCAACATCGGCCTTGAGCCCAGCGTGACAATCAAGTCATCCGATCTGGATGCGCTTGGCGAGAACTTCGAGAAGACGAGCAAGGGTTTCATTGACTTCCTGTTGCTCGATGCCAAAGGCTTCCCGCTCATCGTCCTTGAGGCCAAATCCGAGGACAAGAACCCGCTCATCGGCAAGGAGCAGGCCCGGAAGTACGCACGTTCGCAGAACTGCCGATTCGTCATCCTTTCGAATGGGAACCTGCACTACTTCTGGGACCTGGAGCGCGGCAATCCCTACCTCATTACGTCCTTCCCTACGCCGGACTCGGTTATCGGCTGCCGGCAGGTCTCGCCCAACCCGCAACGCCTCGTCGAGGATCTGGTCGGCGACGACTACATCGTGCTGACCCAGCGCCCGAACTACCAATCCGAAGCGGCGTGGCGCAACGAGGCCGAGCGTCTCGGCTACATCCAGGCCAACAAGCTGCGTTTCCTGCGGCCCTATCAGTTGAAGGCCATTCATGCCCTGCAACGTGCCGTGAAGGACGGCAAAGACCGTTTCCTGTTTGAGATGGCCACCGGCACCGGCAAGACGCTCATCGCCGCCGCCGTCATCAAGCTGTTCCTGCGTTCCGGCAACGCCCGCCGCGCACTCTTCCTGGTGGATCGCCTCGAACTTGAGGAGCAGGCCAGGAAGGCATTCACGGCGCTGCTCTCCGCAGATTTCCAGACGGTGATCTACAAGGAGAACCGGGACGATTGGCGGCGGGCGGAAATCGTTGTCACCACGGTGCAGTCGCTGCTTTCCAACAACAAGTACCAGCAATTCTTCTCGCCGACCGATTTCGACCTGGTAATCTCCGACGAAGCCCACCGCTCCATCGGCGGCAACGCCCGCGCCGTCTTCGATTACTTCATCGGCTACAAACTTGGACTCACCGCCACGCCCCGCGACTACCTCAAACGGTTCGATCAATCCAACCCGACCACCCGCGACCCGCGCGAAGCCGAGCGCCGACTCCTGCTGGACACCTACCGCACCTTCGGATGCGAGAACAGCCAACCCACCTATCGCTACTCGCTGCTCGACGGCGTGAAGGAGGGCTTCCTGATCAACCCCACAGTGGTGGATGCCCGCACCGAGATCACCGCCCAACTGCTTTCCGAAGAGGGATTCGTCGTCTTGTTCACCGACAATGCCGGCGAGGACCAGCAGGAGGCATTCAAACAGCGCGAGTTCGAGAAGCGTTTCTTCGCCGACGCCACCAACAAGCTCTTCTGCAAGACCTTTCTGGAAAATGCTTTGCGCGATCCCGTCAGCGGGGAGATCGGCAAGACGATCATCTTCGCGGTAAGCCAGAACCACGCCGCCAAGCTGGCGCAGGTCCTCAACCAAATGGCCGACCGCATGTTCCCGGGCAGGTACCAGTCCGACTTCGCCGTCCAAGTCACCTCGCAAATCCCCGACGCCCAGCAATTCACTGTCAACTTCAGCAACAACAATCTGCTCGGCTCCGGTAATTTCCTGCCCGCATACAAGACCAGCAAGGCGCGCGTCTGCGTGACGGTCGGCATGATGACCACAGGCTACGATTGCACCGACATCCTCAATCTGGGTATGTTCCGCCCGATTTTCTCGCCGACCGACTTCATCCAGATCAAGGGGCGCGGAACCCGCAAGCATAACTTCCTCGAGCAGCTTTTCGACGACAGCCTCAAGGATGGCGTTTTGCAGCCGCAGAAGTCCGCCTTCAAGCTCTTCGACTTCTTCGCCAACTGCGAGTATTTCGAGAAGGAGTTCAATTACGACGAGGTGCTGAAGCTCCCACTGACACATGGCAAGGGCGGCGGCGGGGGCGGCCAACAACCGCCGTCGGCCGGTGGCGCTTACGAGCACCTCGGAGCGGATATCATCGCCTCGATCAGGGAAGAGACCATCGGCTACGACGGGATGAAGATTGACCGTATGTTCTTCGAGAAATTCGAGGACACCGTGCGTAAAGACGACAATATCGTCGTCGGCGTCGAGGCCCGGCAGTGGGATCGCGTCACTGACTATGTCATCCGGGAGGTCTTCGACAAACCCGACGAGTACTACACCCTGGACAAGCTGCGGAAGGCCGCCGCAGTGGATCGGCGCCTCAGCCTGCGCGAGATTCTGGAGAAGATTTTCGGCCTCATTCCGCGTTTCAAGACGAAGGACGAGATTTTGGAGGAGGAGTTCGCCAAGTTTGTCGCCGACTGCAAGCCCGATGAAGCGGGAGCCATCCCGGCAATCCGGAACTACTTCAAGGCCTACGTTACCAGCGACCAGATACGCCACATCATAGAAACCAAGCAGTTCACCGACCTTGCCACCAATGCCGTCTTCTCTACCCGCGACTTCCGCGCCGTGCCGGAGAAATACCGCGCGATCATCCCTGAATACGTCAAAGACTACGTCTCCTTGAACCAGTTCGCCCCGTAAAGGAAGGCTATGCTCGACACCGACACCAAGCGCCGCATTGACACCGCCCGCGACATCCTCGTCGGCAAAGTCCCCGACCCCAAATCCCAGGTCGAGCAGATCACCATCGCCCTGATCTACAAGTTCATGGACGACATGGACGCCGAGAGCGCGGAGTTCGGCGGGAAGCGCAAGTTCTTCGCAAAAGAGTTCGCCCGCTACGGCTGGGCCAAGCTCATGCGCTCCGGGCTGGGCGGCCACGAGACCCTGAACCTCTACGCCGAAGCCATCGCCAAAATGCCGGAGAATCCCGGCATACCCCCGCTCTTCCGCGACATTTTCAAGAACGCCTACCTGCCCTACCGCGACCCCGAAACGCTCAAGATGTTCCTCAAGGTCATTGACGAGTTCAACTACGATCACAGCGAACGCCTCGGCGACGCCTTTGAATATCTGCTCTCCGTGCTCGGTTCACAGGGCGACGCCGGGCAGTTCCGCACCCCGCGACATATCATTGATTTCATCGTCGAGGTCATAGCCCCAAAGAAGACCGAAATTGTGCTTGACCCGGCATGCGGCACGGCGGGATTCCTTATCTCCTCCTACAAGCATATCCTCATGGCGAATGCCGACAAGAAGGGCAACAGCACCCTGACGCCGGACGAAAAGGGACGTCTCGCGCAGAACTTCAAGGGCTACGACATCTCCCCGGACATGGTGCGCCTGTCTCTGGTGAACCTGTACCTGCACGGCTTCGCCGACCCGCACATATACGAGTACGACACCCTCACCAGCCAGGACCGCTGGAACGAATACGCCGACGTGATCCTCGCCAATCCGCCGTTCATGTCGCCGAAGGGCGGCATCAAGCCGCACAACCGCTTCTCCGTGCAGTCCAAGCGCAGCGAAGTGCTGTTCGTGGACTACATGGCCGAGCACCTCACGCCCAACGGCCGCGCCGGCATCATCGTGCCCGAGGGCATCATCTTCCAGAGCCAGACCGCCTACAAACAACTCCGCAAAATGCTGGTGGAGGAGTATCTCATAGTCGTCGTTTCCCTGCCGGCGGGTGTATTCAACCCTTATTCCGGCGTCAAAACCTCGATCCTCATCCTCGACAAATCGCTGGCGAAGAAAACCAACGCCATCGCCTTCTTCAAGGTTGAGAACGACGGCTTCGGCCTCGGCGCGCAGCGGCGGGAGATTGACAGGAACGATCTGCCTGCCGTTCTTGCGGCAATTAGGAATTACAAATTACGAATTACGAATGGGGAGCAGGCGGCCGCTTCTGAATTCCTAATTCCTAATTCTCAATTCGTAATTGTCCCCAAGGAAAGGATCGCCGCGAATGGGGACTACAACCTGAGCGGGGAGAGGTATCGGGTGAATGATGTCCGCAACCACTTTTTCCCGCTCATTTCGCTTGGGGATTCAAGCCTCTTTCGTGTTGAAAGCGGTGGTACACCAAAGTCAGGCGTGGAGGCATACTGGAACGGCGGCATCCTGTGGGCGACATTGGTTGACCTTCCCGCGACCGACTTCATTACTGAGATTAGCTCGACGCAACGAACGATAAGTGAGAAGGGTTTGCGCGAATCCTCAGCCAAGATGATTCCGGCGAACTCGGTAATAGTCTCGACACGCGCAACGATTGGACGCATTGCCATCAACCGCGTTCCGCTCGCCACAAATCAGGGCTTCAAGAACGTCATCATCCAAGATAAGTCACGGGTGCTTACGGAGTATATCGCACTTACACTCACAAAACTCGTGCCGACGATGGATGCTTGGGCAACGGGCGGGACATTCAAAGAGATTTCCAAATCAAAGTTCTGTGAACTTCAAATCCCCCTACCGCCGCTGGAGGTGCAGAGGGAGATTGTGGCGGAGATTGAGGGGTACCAGAAGGTAATCAACGGCGCCCGCGCCGTCCTCGACAACTACCGCCCCCATATCCCCATCAACCCCGACTGGCCGATGGTGGAGTTGGTGGAGGTGTGCGATACGATTCAGAACGGCTATCCGGTCGAACAGATCGACGAACCGGGGCGTTACAAGGTAACACGCATCCAGACTATCGCTGACGGAACTGTAGACCTAGAGAAGACGAAATGGACCAACGACGAGGTCCCGGAGGAGCGTTTGATGCGGGGCGGGGATATCTTGTTCAGCCATATCAACAGCATAGACCATCTTGCGAAAACCGCGATCTTCCAGGATTCAAGCGTTCCCGTTATTCACGGCATCAACTTGATCCGGTTTCGACTTAAGCAAGACCTCGTCGATCCATCGTTTGCCCTGTGGTCAATGAAGCAGGATTTATTTATCGAAAAGGCGCGTAGTTTCGCTCAGCGAGCCGTCAACCAAGCCAGCATAAAGGTGTCGGATATCCGGAATATGGCTATCCCCCTCCCGCCTCTCGCCACGCAGCAAGCCATAGTCGCGGAGATCGAGGCAGAGCAGGCGCTGGTGGCCGCCAACCGGGAACTGATCGCGCGCTTCGAGAAGAAGATCCAGGCCACGCTGGGGCGGGTGTGGGGGGAGGGGGAAATTACGAATTAGGAATTACGAATTACGAATTGGGAATTGGCGCGAGAGGAGTTCAAGGACCGGGAAGAAGGGATGGGGAAGCGATGAAGACTGAAAATGTCATCCAAGCCAAGAGCTAATTCAGAATCCCGGGGACACCTCACTTATCTTTTTCTGCCTGAAGAAGCGGCATGAAACAGCGATATGGGAAAACGCGATATGGCCCATTTTCTCCCTCAAAATCCCCCTTGGTACCCACTTTTTGGTAGTTTTTGAGCCTTGAACACCCGGCTTTCGGACCCCTTTCCCAGATTTCGGAAATCGGGGACAGCGACCTTAATTCTGCATCTCTCATCTCCCCTTCCGCCCGTTCGTTGCAGGGCAGCCCGCCGCATTTAGAAAAACCGAAGCAATTCGCCATCCTCAATCCGTGGCTTCGCTATGCCACACCCATTGAAAAATCCCATCCCCGCCCCCGCCGTTCTTCGTGTCTTTGTGCCTTTGTGGTAAGAAAAGCCACCGCCCGCCCCCGGCATGTGCCTATTCCCTCTGCCAAATAAAGACAGTATGCTGTTTCCGGTTGCGCGGCCCCTTTTCCAAAGGAGGTGTGCCATGGATCTCTGGTCCGTCCTGAACACGAGGCGAAGCGTTCGATCCTTCAGCCCCAGGCCCGTTTCCTCTGAAGCAATCGAGAGGGCGCTGGAGGCCGCCCGCGCCGCGCCCTCCGCCAACAACATCCAACCCTGGAAGTTCATCGTCGTTCGCTCCGCCTCTTCCAGGCTCCGCATCGCCGAACTGTCCGCCGGGCAGATGTTCATCGCCGAGGCCCCCGTCGTCATAGTCTGCTGCGTCAGGCGCTATCGCGACGAATACAGTTGGCTCCAGGAGCGGATGTGCCTGGTTGACGGTTCGATAGCCTTCACGCACCTCATCCTCGCGGCGCGGGCCGAGGGGCTGGGGACGTGCTGGATCGGCGCGTTCAGCCATGACGAACTCAAGCGACACCTGGGCGTCCCCGGCGATTACGACATCCTCGCCCTGACCCCGCTGGGCTTCCCGAAGGACGAGAACGCCTTCCGCCCGGTCGTTGACCGCAAACCGTTCGAGGACGTCGTCTTCCTTGACCATTTCGGCGGGGAAATGGAATGATAAACGGTGATAGTAATGGGGGCAGTGACAGGCGCGTTTTTTTGGAGTGCGCTCGTCCGCTTTGCGGACGCGCTTGCTTGCGCCTTGTTGTTGCATTCGCGCGTTTTTGCGTGCGCGCTTGCTTGTGCGATGCTGGATCAAGCAGCTTCCAACCCCCGGCAAGCGGCTTGCTGCGCAAGCTCGGGTAACGGCATGGCGGCAGCAAGTCTGCCGCACTCCAAGTTACGGCCACGCACCCGTCACTGGCCCCATACTGGCGACGCCATTTATTCATCTTAGGAGCAACCCTTCGTGTCCCTGACCGCCGCAATACAGTCCTTCGCCTCCATCGGCGTGTTCGCCTCCCGCGCCTTCCTGCCGGCCTTCGCCGTGGCAGTCCTTGCGCGTTTCGGCCCGGATGTTCCGCTCCTGCGGGACATACCGATGGTCCGCAACCTCCAGTCCGCCTCCGGGATGCCCGCATGGTTCACGCACGAGATCACCATCGCCGTCCTGGGCATCCTCTCCATCCTCGAAATCCTGGCGGACAAGGACCCGGACGTGAAGCAGTTCATGCTGACCTTCGACAAGTATGCGAAGGCCGCCATGTCCGCGCTGATCACGTTCGGATTGCTCACGGCCTCGGAGCAGGCGGTTCTGCGTGAGGTCAAGGTCGCCGGCTTTTCCGAGACGGCGATTGCCCTGACGGTCGCCATCGGCGTCTTCTCCGCATGCCTGCTCCGCGCGACAATCCTCGGATTCATCCTGGACGTTGACGATGACGGCAGCCTCGGCCTGGTGAAGCTGGTCAGCATCGCCGAGGACGTCTGGGCGTTTTTCGGGATTTTCCTGCTCATCGTCTTCCCGGCGGCCATGCTGGCGCTTGTCGCGCTTGCGCTGCTGATGCTCTTTGTCATCCGGGAGGCGCTGGCCCGGATTGAGGAGAGGTCGAAGATTGACTGCCCGGCCTGCGGGGCGCTGAACTACCGAAGCGCCATCATGTGCCCGGGCTGCGGGAAGGAAATGCCGGAGCCGAAGGCCGTCGGGCTTCTTGGCCGGACGCTGAAGAAGATCGCATCGGACCGCGGGCGTCACGCCCTCGCCCTTGTCGAGAACCGTCGCTGCCCGGTCTGCGCCACCCGGCTACCCAAGCGCGCGGCGCGGCAGAGTTGCCCCGGTTGCGGGAAGGAAACCATATCCGATGCGCTTCTCGGGGATTACATGGGTGGTATTAAGCGGCGTCTTCCGATGACATTGCTTGTATGCTTCGGGTTCAGTTCGATCCCGGTGATCGGGGCAGTTCCGGGCGTCATTTACTATCGCCTCCGGCTTGTCGCGCCCTTCCGGCGATATATCCCGGCTCCGCAGAGAGCCGTGTTGCGCTGGGTGGTCGGCCTGATATCCTTCATCCTGCTCGCGTTTCAGTGGGTTCCGTTCGCCGGTAGCTTTTCTATACCGCTAATGGCGTTTGTTAATTACAGGTTTTACAGCCGGGCATACGAACGCGCCGCGCGCTCGCGCGGGGAGGATCGCGCCGCCGGTATCTTAGAGCGTACATGAAAAGGGCAGCCGACAGGTAGGGTGGGTTCTCCGAACCAACGCGGACCGCTTAGGAGGGGTGGAAAAAAAGTCTGACGTGGGGACTTGAAAGCCGCCGGCGTGACAATTAGAATAAGTGGACTTACCCGATTCATAATTCGGGGAGTTCCCGCCAGTGCCGGGGCGTTCGGTGGCAAAGGGGGCGGGGGCTTTTGTGGTTTCAATGGAGTTTTCCTGCTGGAGGCGAACGGGATTCTCAGCAAGGAACGAGACGGGGAGCATTCATTTCCCGCAAGCAATCTTTTTCCTCTCAGAGGGCCGGGATACCGGTCTGTCCGCGGCCACGAATCGAAGGAGGCAGTTTAATGCTCAGGAAGAAAAAGCTGTCGTCGGCGCGTCGTTTGTTCGGAACCCTACCCGGCAGCCTGACGGGTCAGTCGGTCGAGGCGCTGGAACGCCGCGTGTTGCTGAGCACCATCAGCGGCTACACTTTCAACGACCTGAACGGCAACGGCGTCAAGGATGACGGCGAGCCGGGTCTGGCTGGATGGACTTGCGACGTGTGGGACCAGGAGGGCGGCTTGGAACCGCTTCAGGTAACAACCACCGACGAGAATGGTTATTACATGTTTGGCGAACTGCCTGCTCCGGTTGAGGGATATCCCCTGCTTGTGGCGCAGTCTCCGCAGTCGGGCTGGAGCTTCACGACACCCGAATACTACAACGTAACCCTTTATCCTGAAGGAATTACAAACCTGAACTTCGGAGTTCAGGAAGAAACTACAGAGGTCGGCTCCATCAGCGGGCTGAAGTTCAATGACGAGGACGCGGACGGATTCCAGGACGAAGGGGAAGACGGACTGGGCGGTTGGACCATCCAACTGACCGATTATTATGGCGAGGTGATTGCCAGCGTAGTAACCGCCGAGGATGGAACCTATACGTTCAATGAAGTTGAAATGGGCTACTACAAGGTCCAGGAAGTCATCAAGGCCGGCTGGGAGCAGACCTGGCCTGAAAGCGGTTATCACTCCGTTACGGTTGACCCCTATTACGGGACGGTTGTGACGGGCATTGACTTCGGTAACCACGAGCTTGCGCCGGCTGTCATCACCGGGCAGAAGTACAGCGATCTTGACCGCGACGGCGTTCAGGACCCGGAAGAGCCGGGAATTAGCGCCTGGCTGATCAACGTCTACAACTCCCGGCATGAACTAATTGCCGAGATTCAAACCCGCACTGAAGACCTGAACGGCGACAGCGCGATTGATCCAGCCACGGAGGAAGGGATCTACTCCATCGAGGTTATGCCCGGGACATATTACCTTGAAGAAGTCTCGGCAGAGGGCTGGATTCAAACCTCGCCCGCAGGCGGCAGGCACATCGTCAGCGTGACCAGCGGTCAGACGCTGGCGGACGTTGACTTCGGCAACAGCCCAATTGACCGCGGGTTCATCTCCGGCCAGAAATTCAACGACCGCGACGGCGACGGCGCGCACGACCCCGGCGAGGAAGGACTAAACGGCTGGACGATTGAGCTTCGCGACTGGAGCGGCAAGCTCCTTGCCACCACGACGACCGCCGAACAGGACCTGAACGGCGATAGCTCGATTGACCCCATTAACGAGCGCGGTCTATATCGCTTCGAGAATCTTCTGCCGGCGGCCTACAGGGTGATTGAGTTGTTCGACGGCTCATGGACTCCGACTCTTCCCGCAGGCGGGGAACTGATTGATCCCCCGTTCGAGAGCAATCCCCCGTCGGGAAACGTCACCCCCCAGATGATCCAACTGGCGCTCCAGAGCAGCATCACCTCAACGCAGACCGTGACGCTTACGCTGCCCGACACGGGTGGAGCGTTCACGGACATTGACGTGTTCCTGCTCTTTGACGATACGGGTAGTTTCTCCGGCACGGCGCCAACCTTGATCGCCGAATTCCCGAATATAATCTCGCGCCTTGAGACTGCCCTCCCGGACGTCAGCCTCGGCTTCGGCGTAGGCAGGTTCGAGGACTGGGGCGGCACGCTCGGTTCGGCGGTTTCGGACGAGGACAACGTCGGGCGTCCGTTCATCCTGAACCAGCCGATAATCACGACTGATACGCCGGGCTTTGACGAGGCCATCAACGCCGCGCTCAATCGGGAAGCCCCCGGATACGGCGGCGACAGCCCGGAAACGACGATTGACGGGCTTTATCAACTGGCCACCGGCGTCGGCATTGACGGCGACGGCAACGGCAGCAAGCTGGACAGCGGGCTTGCCGGCCAGGCTGCGACCCAGACGACGCCGGGAAACAGCGGCGACGTGCCGCCCTTCGCGTCATTCCTGGCCGATCCGGCGAACAACGTGCTTGAACCTGCCGGGAACATCGGCGGGGCAGGCTTCCGTCCAGGCGCCCTGCCCATCGTGCTGGTCGCAACGGACGTCGGTACGGTTTATCGCAATGACGGAACCGACCCGATCACCGGTATTGGCGGCGTGACGGTTCCGCTGGCGAAGTTTACCGATTACGCCCGCGATACGACGCCGGATGCCAATGGCGACTCAGTTATGGATGGAGCCTCGATCCAGGAAACCATCAACGCTCTCAATGCGATGGGCGCACTGGTGATCGGTCTCGGAGACGGCGTTCTGCCGGAAAGGGATCCAAGACAGATGCTGGAATCGCTTTCCATACTGACTGGCGCGGTCAACGGCTCTACCGACACGATCCCCAGCGGCATTGATCTTGATCCGATAGCTCCCGGAGATCCGTTCTTCTTCCTCATCACCCCCGGATCAGGCACGACGGTTGCCGACGGCATCGTCGCGGCGGTCAGCTCCGCCGTGACCAGTATCTCCTTCGACATTGACGTTGTTCCCTCCCAGTACGGCGTCCTGATGGAGAACCTCACAGGCGTCGTCACGGACGTCGGCGAGGGTGAGACGGCCTCCTTCGATGTCTTGTTCACCGGCGACGGCCACGGTTACGTCTACGACCTCCAGTTCGTCCGCGCCGGAACCAGCGTTGTGATGGGTTCCATACCTGTCAGGATTTCCGGCGAAGTCGCGGCTCCCGGCGCGCATCACGTCGTCATCGCCGAGGGCGAGGACATCACCGGGCTGGACTTCGGAAACCAGCTTACGGGGGCGACAGGTTCAGCCAGCGGCTTCAAATTCCTGGACCTGAACAGCAATAGCGGACCTGACGAGGGCGAGCCGGGGATGGCCGGCATCCGCATTTACAATGACGCAAACGATAACGGCGTCTTTGACGACGGCGAGTTGAGCGTCCTGACGGCTGAGGACGATCCGCTGACTGACGTTGACGAGACCGGAACGTGGAGCTTGAGCGATTTGCTGCCCGGCCATTACATCCTCCGCGAAGTCCTTCCGGCAGGCTACTTCACTCCAAACTCGTCCCAGGGTTTCACCATCACCGAAGCAGGCGAGGACTACACTAATCTCTACTTCGCCAACAGGGAACTGGCGACCATCAGCGGCGTCAAGTTCAACGATCATGACGGCGACGGTATTTACGATGAGGGCGACGAGGGATTGGCCGGATGGACGATCCAGCTTTACGACACAGAGGAGCTGATCGCAACCACAACAACCGACGACTCCGGCTCCTATTCCTTCATCAACCTGCTTCCCGGGACGTATTTCGTTGATGAAGTTCTCCAGGAAGGCTGGATCCAGACCCTGCCTTCGGATGGAGAACCGCAGCGCGCCGAAGTGTTCTTCTTTGAGGACATGGTGCTGAACTTCGGCAACATGAGGGAACCCGGCCCCGGTTCGATTGCCGGCCAGAAGTTCAATGACGCCGACGGCGACAGCGTCCGGGACGAGACGGAAGTCGGACTGAACGGATGGGTCATCCAACTCTGGGGCGTCGGCGAGGGCGAATTCCTCATTGACACCGCGACGACCCGTTCGATTGACCTCAACGGCGACGAAACGATTGACCCGATCACGGAAACCGGACTCTACGAGTTCATTAACCTTGATCCGGGCGATTACATCATCCGCGAAGTCGTCGGTTCAGGATGGGAACAGACCTATCCCGAAACCGAGAATGGCGAGTACGGCGTCGAACTGGAACATGACGAAGACCTGACCGGCTTGGACTTCGGCAACCACCTGATCGCCGTCGAGACCGCCACAATCAGCGGGCAGAAGTTCCTTGACGAGGACGGCGACGGCAGGCGCGACGAGGGCGAGCCGGGACTCAACGGCGTCACCATCGAACTTCGCAACTCCGCCGGCGCACTGATCGCCAGCGTCGTCACCTACGAAGAAGACCTCGACGGGAATGAGTCAATCAACCCCTACACCGAAAGAGGCTTGTATCGCTTCGTTGACGTGGTCCCCGGAACCTACAACATCACGGAAATCCTTCCCGACGGATGGGAGGCGACCTATCCCGTGACGGGCGGAACCGGCGCGCTGGTCGAGCCGACCGAACCGAGCAATCCGGCCTCCGGAAACGTCTCGCCGACCATGATTGACCTTGACCTGCACAACGCGGAGTCGGCCATCCGCGATGTCATGCTTACGCTGCCTCACACAGGCGGCGTGGTGACGGACGTTGACGTGTTCCTCCTCTTCGACGACACAGGCAGCTTCGCCAGCACTGCCCCGACCCTTGTCGCCGAGTTCCCGACGGTCATCTCCAGGCTCCAGACCTCCCTGCCCGATGTGACGTTCGGCTTCGGCGTGGGAAGGTTTGAGGACTGGGGCGGAACACTCGGTTCCGCGGTTTCCGGCGAGGATACCGACGGGCGTCCGTTCACCCTCAACCAGCCGATCATCACGACCAGCACGTCCGGATTCGACGCGGCCATCAACGCCGCGCTGAACCGCACCGCGCCGGGTTACGGCGGAGACGGCCCGGAGACGATGATTGACGGCCTCTACCAGCTCGCCACCGGCGTCGGCATTGACGGCGACGGCAACGGCAGCAAGCTGGACAGCGGCCCGGCAGGACTGGCCTCCACGCAGACCAGCCCCGGCGTGAGCGGCGACGTTCCGGCGTTCGCGTCCTTCACTGCCGACCCGGCCAACAACGTCCTGGCCCCCAGCGGCAACGTCGGCGGCGGCGGTTTCCGCCCCGGCGCGCTGCCGATAGTCCTGGTTGCAACTGACATCGGCACGGTCTATCGCGACGACGGCGCGACCACGATCACGGGCGCCGGCGGCGTGACAGTCCCGGTGTCCAGCTTCACGTCATCCTCGCGCACGACCACGCCTGACGCCAACGGCGACAGCCGCATGGACGGCGCTTCCATACAGGAGACGATTGACCAACTCGTCGGAATGGGCGCGCTCGTCATCGGTCTGGGCAACTCGACCAGCCCGACCTATGCGCCCAGGCAGCCCCTCGAGGCCCTGTCCATCCTGACCGGCGCGGTTAACGGTTCCACGAGGACGATTGAAAGCAACATCTCCGGCGATCCGATTGAGCCGGGAGATCCATTCTTCTTCTACATCACCGCCGGATCGGGAACGACCGTCGCGGACGGCATCGTGGCGGCGGTTGAATCCGCCGTGACCAGCACGTCCTTCGACATCTCGCTCCGCGCGTCAGAGGACGGCGTCCTGATGGAAAACCTTACCGGCGTCGTCACTGACGTCGGCGAGGGCGAGACGGCGTCATTCGACGTTGAATTCACCGGCGACGGAACGCCGCGCGTCTACGACTTGCAGTTCGTGCGCGCCGGGACAAGCGTCGTGCTCGGTTCGATACCCGTCAGGATCACCGGCGAGGACGGCACGGTCGGCTCCTACACGATTGACGTCGAGGGCGGCGAAAACATCACCGGACTCGATTTCGGAAACACGGAAATCCCCGAAGAGGAAATGGCCTACCTCGGCTCCGTCACGACCCGCAGTTGGAGGTCAACCGTCCACTTCTATGACACGGATGTCTCCAGCCCGGAGGCCAGCGACATCACGTTCGGCTGGATCAAGGACCCGGAAGTCGCCTCCCACTGGCGCGACTATGACGTCCTCGTCCTGGGCGGCTGGTGCAAGGAGCCTGTGACCCTTGCGATCCTGGACCAGGAGGTTGACGCCTCCGGCCTGGGCATCGTCGTCGAAGGCTGGCTGGATTCCGTGATTGACCTGCGCGTCGCCCCCGGATCGGAAGTTCCGGACGTTAGCTTCATCACGTGGGACCACAACGCCAAGACGATCTCCCTCAAGAGCGGCATCAGCGGCGCGGCCATCGGAGGCATGACGCTCGGTTCTCATACCTTCATCGAAGGCGGGGACGGCGCGGATATCGCCCTCCAGGGCAAGGCCCTCAACGCCTTCTTCGCCCCGTTCGGGACGGTCGGCGGCAACTCGGTTGTTGACGGCAACATGACCCTCTTCCAGGCCTCGGCCATGGCCACCGACTCCTCCTTGTTCGTCGGCGGCAACCTGGCCAACCTGAAGGTCGGGACGCTTGAGGGTGACGTCTGGTTCGAGGCGCTTGGCAGGCTCGACGCGGCGGTCTTCACGGACGCCTCAGAACCGGTCAATGGCATCTCCGCCGCCCAGATCGGCGCGGTCTACTCCCTGAGCGGCGATCTGAGCATGGACGTGTTCTCCAGCGGGAATATCACATTCCTCGGCGCGATGGGCGGCGGCTTCCAGGGCCGCGTCCAGGCCGGCGGAGACCTGATGCGCTTCACGGCGGCAGGGAATGTCAGAAGTTCCGTCTTTGACGTTGGCGGAACGATCTACAGCATGGGCGCGGCGGACATGATTTCCACCGCGGTCAACGCGGCGAACATCAACGTCGTCAGCATCAGCGGCAACATGCTGCAATCCTCGCTGGCCGCCGGGCCGAACCTCGGCAGCAACGCCGTCTTCGGCGATTCAGGCGACGCGCCGGGCAGCGGCAAGATCCAGCAGGTCCGCATCGGCGGCAATTTCCAGGGATCGGATATCAGCGCCGGAGTCTTCAGCTCCAACGCCCGCCTGGGCGATAGCGACGGCTCCGACGTCCTGTCCTCCGGCAGCGGCACGATCGGATGGGTCTACGTCGGCGGCAACGTTGACGGTTACGGCGCGACCCGCGGCGTGCTGGCCGAGACCGGCAGCTTCCTGTTCTACACCGGCTCCTGGAGCACGGTTGACAGGGACAACCCGATCCAGATAGGAACCGTGCGCGTGGCCGTGCTGAGCTAGTCTCGCGCAGTAAAAAAAACGCGAAGAGAAAAACGGCCCCCGATGACAACGTCGGGGGCCGTTTCGCTTAACCGCAATCCGGATAAGACGGCAATGGACGGACAGACAAAAAAAACTCCCGCAAGACCCGGTCTCGAAAATCTCTTTCTGGGAACCAGCGGATGGTCGTATCCGGACTGGCAGGGCGTGGTCTATCCGAAGCGCATCCGGGGGACGGATCAGTTGGCCTACCTGTCCGAGTACCTGGACTGCGTGGAGATAAACACGTCCTTCTACCATCCCCTGAATCCGGCATACGCGGAGCGATGGATCGCCGCCGTCGCCGGCAGGCCGCGCTTCCAGTTCGCGGCAAAGCTATGGCAGGGCTTCACGCATAATCGGGAATCCGGCTGGACCCCCGGGGACGTCCGGCGCGCGAAGGAGGGGCTGAAGATTCTGTTGGACGCCGGGAGGCTGTCCGCGCTCCTGATGCAATTCCCCTGGTCGTTCAGGCCGACGCCGGAAAATCTGGATTATCTTGACAGTCTGCTCGGGGAGTTCGGGGAGTTTCCGCTTGTCGCGGAGGTCCGCAACGCGGCGTGGGATTGCGAGGATGCGGATGACTTCTTCCGCGCGCGCGGCATCGGGCTGTGCGCGGTTGACCAGCCAGCGATGAAGGGCAACCTAGCGCTCAAGCCGAAGGTCACGTCCCCCGTCGCCTACTTCCGCCTTCATGGTCGCAACGCGAAGACATGGTTCAATGACGCCGCCGGGGGCGACTCGGGCAGTGACACAGGACGTCATGCAAGGTACGACTATCTTTACGGCGAGGACGAACTGCGCGAAATCGCGGGCAAGGTTTTGGAGGCGATGGAGCGGGCGGGGCGGACGTTCCTCTTCGCCAACAATCATCCGAAAGGCAAGGCGCTGGGCAACGTGATCCAGATCAAGGCCATGCTGGAGGGCGGACTTGTGCGGGTGCCGGATGCCATGCTGGAGGCGTTCCCGCAGTTGCGCCCGCTGGCCAAGCCGCCGGATTTGTCGTTCGGGTAACGTGCCGGCGATTATTCCGCCCCCCGCTTCCAGATGTTTGCTTTTCCGATCGGTGGATTGATAGGATGATTACAGGTTTGTGGGCGTGTCATTCCGGATGATTTTGGAGATATCGCCATGATCCCGATTTCAGGACTGCGTTGCGCGTCTCTTGTCGTCTGCGCCCTGGCGTTTTCAGCGGCGCCCGGCGGGGCAACCGATGACCCGATCCCACTGACCAACGCCCATGCGCACAACGACTACATGCACAAGCGCCCTCTGCTGGACGCGCTGGACTGCGGATTCTGCAGTATCGAGGCGGACATTCACCTGGTTGAGGGGAAGCTGCTGGTCGGACACGATCTTTTCCAGTGCAAGCGGGAGCGCACGCTGGAGGCGCTCTACCTCGATCCCCTGCTTGATCGCGTGAAGAAAAACGGGGGCAGCGTCTTTCCGAACGGGCCGGAGGTCACGCTGCTGATTGACCTCAAGACCGACGGGGCGAAGACCTACTCCGCCCTGAGCAAGGTCCTCATAAACTACGCTGAAATGCTGACGACCTTCACCCCGGACAGGACGGATAAGAAGGCTGTAACGGTCATAATCTCCGGCAACAGACCGAAGGAAATGCTTGCGGCGGAGCCGTTGCGATACGCGGCGGTTGACGGACGCAGGGAAGACCTGGGGACGGATGTTTCGGTTCACCTCGTTCCGCTGATAAGCGAATCGTGGGGGAGCATGTTCAAGTGGAAGGGCCTGACCGCCATGTCCGCGGAGGAGCGGGCGAAGCTGCGCGAAACCGTCAAGAAGGCGCACGACAAGGGCAAGCGGATAAGATTCTGGGGCGCGCCGGACGGCCCGGGCGCGTGGAGGGAATTCCGCGACGCCGGCGTGGACCTTATCAACACCGACAATCTGGAAAGGCTTCGGGACTTCCTGCTGGAAGGCAAAGGCGGATAAGCCGGATCAACGCCTCCGGGCGGCGCGTCAGACCTGCACCTGCTTTGTGAAGATGTGCTGAAGCGCCTCGATCCCGGAGACCACGACCAGCGTCACGGCGATGCCGGCGATCAGTACGCCTACAGCGATGGCTAGTGTCGCACGCTTGCGCTCCATGTCGAAGAACCACGCCGCCAGGCAGCCGGAATAGGCTCCGGTCAGCGGCAGCGGCACGGCGACAAAGAGCGCCAGTCCGACGTAGCCGTACTTCTCGATGCCCGCGTGGGCCTTCTTGCGCGCCCTGTCCACCAGCGCGTCGAAAAGCTTCTTATAGACGGCGATCTTCAAGAGATGTTTGTTGACAGTGTCAAGGAACAGAAAGACCAGCGGGATGATGACGATGTTCGCGCCCGTGCATGCGGCGAAGGTGAGCAGTACCGGGCATTTTGTTCCCAGGGCGAACGGGATGCCGCCGCGCAGTTCGAAGATCGGCAGGATGCTCAACAAAATCGCAATCAGCAGGTTTCGGCTCATCTCATTCCTTCCACAATGGTTGTAACCGTTGGCTTAAAGCGGGACAATTTCCAGTCCGTGCCGCAGAAGTAGCGCCGCGCAGACGCCGTTGCCCGTCGTCCTGACGCCGCCTTTCATCACAAAGCCGCATCCGCACGAGGGGCTGTTCTGTTTCATGATCGCCTTCCTTGCGCCGACCGCCGCCGCGATCTTGAGGACGCAATCAGCTCCTCTGATGTAAGCTTCCGTGCAGTCGCTTCCATCCGACGCGATCACCCTGGCCCGTTCGTCAAGCACGTCGTCTCCGTCGCTGGCGCGGTCGTCCGTCGCGCTGATCTCGCATGGCGGGCGCGGCGTGGGCAGACCGCCCAGTTGTTCGGGGCACACTGGAACCGGGACGCATCCTTCGAGCAGTTCGCACAGAATGTCCGACGGCTTGCTCCGCCCGTCGTAACGGGTCGGCAGGCCCATCAGACATGCGCTCACAATGACGGCTTCCAATGCTTGCGCCTCCAGTCCGCCGGCGGGAAGGATTGCGGGATTGTCCCGCTTTCCCGCCCGCGTTGTCAAGGCCGGGAGACAAGTTGAAAGTATTTGCATTGTTTCCGACCGGAGCGTTAGCATTAACACAGGTTTCATAGTGATGCGATTCCGCTCGGTCTGACGGCATGGCACGTCGCTTTCAAAGCCTGATTGTCCCCTTCACGTCGCTGAGGATGGATCTCCTGAAGCATGCGGACGATCCGGACGCGCTGTTTCGGGCGGTTAACGCGGCGGCTCGCTCGGCGCGCCCGGATAACGCGCCGGAGGCCGCGCTCTACCACGAAACCCGCGTCGTCTGTGTCGAGTGGCGCTTAAGCGCCTCCGATGAGCCGTTCGCGGAGGACATCGAGCGGGATATCCGCGCCGCCCTCTGCGGTGACGAATGCCTCCCCGCAAAGTTCGGTCTGAAGGAGATCGAGGCCGATTTCGCGCCGTCCGCCCCGGCGAGCGGCTGTGCTTCAGCCGGAAGCTGGTACGACGCCGAGGAGCCGGAGACGATCCTGGTCGCGGACGTCCGATACTACCCCTGGCCGGAGTGCGAGTGGATCGCCGTCAGGGACGGAGAGCTTCGCCTGACGAAGAAGAGCGTGAGCTTCAAGCCGTTCTGGGGAAGGGCGCTTGACGCCAACTGCGGGATCACCGGCGGGCACGTAATGCCCTTCGGGGAAATCAGTTGCGCATACCGTTCCCAATTCGTCCTGACGCCCGCCCTGAGCATCGCGTGCGCCGGGAAGGTCTACCGTTACGCCTGGCCGGGCAAGCGCAGCCCGAACCCGAAAAGGCAGTTCGAGATCGGCGTCTGGCTGGACGAGTTGAAGAACTACACGCAAGTCGTCGTCCTGGACTTGTGATCATAGGAGAAATGGAGCAAACGTGAGCGACATCAAGGTTCCGAAGATGATGCGGGCGCTGGTCTTTTCCGGTAAGGGATTCGGCGACGTCGCGGTGCGGGAAATCCCCGTGCCGGAGCCGGGGCCGGGTCAGGCGCTGGCCCGCGTGGACGCCGCCGGCGTGTGCACGTCCCTCCTGAAAATCATCGCGCAGGGTTCCGAGCATTCGTACTTCAACGGCTGGGACCCGGCGAAGTGGCCCGTCACGCTGGGCGACGAAGGCTCCGTGACGCTCGTGAAGGTCGGCGCGAACCTGCGCGGCAGGTGGCGGGAGGGGCAGCGCTGCGTTACGCAACCGGCCGTGGACGTCGGCCCCATCAACCACCGCGAACGCTATCGCAACAACGCCGCCGGCATGGAAAAGACTGCGATGGGCTACACGCTCGGGGGTCACCTGGCGCAATACGTCCTGATCCCGGAGGAGGTTTTCAAGGGCGAGTGCCTGCTGCCTGTGCCGGACGAGAGGCTGCCTTATTTCGCCTGCTCGATGGCGGAGCCGATATCGTGCGTCGTCTGCGCGCAGGATCATCATTGCCATTACGTTCAGGAGTCGCCGGCGTCACCCCGCGTCGGGCGGCTTGGGTTGCTCAAGGGAGGAGTGGCCGCCCTTGTCGGCGCGGGCGCGATGGGGCGCATCCATGTCGAGCTTGCCATACGCGCGCGCGTCAAGGCCCTCATCGTCAGCGACGTTGTCCGGGAGCGCCTTGACTGGGTCGTCGCTAATCTCGGCGCGAAGGCGGAAGCCGCCGGTGTTCGCCTGCGCGCGGTCGGGCCGGATGAAACTGAAAAAGCCATCCGCGAGGAGAGCGGCGGGCGCGGCGCGGACGACATCATCATGGCCGTCGGCATCCGCCCCGTTCAGCAGACCGCGCTGGGCTGGCTGGCGCGCGGCGGCGTGGCAAACCTCTTCGGCGGGCTGAAGCGCGGCGAGCATCACCTCGACCTGGACGCCATCCGCGTCCACTATGACGGCATCAAGGTCGTAGGCTCTAGCGGCGGGACGCCGTATGACGCGGCCCAGGCGCTGGAACTGATCGCGGACGGGACGGTTGATCCCGCCCTGCATGTCGGCATGATCGGCAGCCTTGACCAGGCGGTTGAGGCCCTTCACCTCATCGAGCAGGGCAAGTCGGAGGGCAAGACGATACTTTATCCGCATATCCCGGAGACGCCGCTCATCCCGTCGGACGGATGGAGCGCCGCGCGGGAGAAGGAACTGCTTCGGAATTACGGCTTGCCGACTCCGTAATCCTGGATTTGAAACCCCCGATCTTTCGGTTGTGATCGAGTCCGGAAATCTGAAATCCTGATGCTTGGAAAAACCATATCGCTTGGGCGCATTCTTGGCATCCCCGTCCGCGTGGACTGGAGCTGGTTCGTCATATTCGTGTTCCTCTCCTGGACGATGGCGTCCAATATCTTCCCGATGCTGATGCCGAATTACCCCGCAACAGTCTATTGGATCATGGGGCCGTGTTCGGCGCTATTGCTCTTCCTCTCGGTCCTGTTGCACGAGCTTGGGCACAGCATTGTGGCCATGCGAACGGGAACCGGTGTTCACGGCATAACGCTCTTCATCTTCGGAGGCGTGGCGGAAATGTCCAACGAACCGCCCAGCGGCGTGGCGGAACTGGTCATGGCGCTGGCCGGGCCGGCTACGAGCGTGGCGATCGCGTGCGGAAGCTTCGGCCTCGGCTGGGCGTTGGGACGGTTTGCGGAATCCCGCGGGGCGGAGGCCGCGCTCCGCCCGTTCGGCGCGGTTCTCTACTACCTTGCGCAGGCTAACGGCATGCTGGCGATCTTCAACCTGCTGCCCGGCTTCCCGCTGGACGGCGGGCGCGTCTTCCGCGCGATGCTCTGGTACCGCTACGGCGACCTTCGCCGCGCCACCTCCATCGCGAGCCGCGTCGGCAAGCTGCTGGGAGCGCTGCTCATCGCCTGCGGAGTCCTCATGGTTATCCTGGGGCAGATGTCCGGCATCATGTTCATTCTTATCGGCCTGTTCCTCCGAAACGCCGCCAGTTCGTCCTACCAGCACGTTCTGCTGATGTCCAGCTTGAAGGGCATCCCGGTGAACAGCGTCGCGCGAAGGTCGGTGATCGCCATCCCGCCGGACATGACGCTGCAAACCGCCGTGGACGAGTGCATCCTGCGCCATTATCCCGACGCGCTCATCGTGAGCGACGCTGGCAAAGCGTTGGGGCTGCTGACGCCCGCGCGGATCGGAAAGGTCCCGCGCGACCGCTGGACCTCGACATGGGCGGTCCACGCCGCCGATTCCACCGGCATGCAGTCCCCGGCCCGGCCGGATGAGGACGCCTACGACGCGCTCATGCGGATGAGCCGGATGAACGCCGCAGAGCTTCCGATCATTGACGCGGCGGGACGCTTCTTCGGGATCGTGACCAGGGCCGACCTGATGAACATGCACCGCGTCCGAGGGGAACTGGAACGGTAGCCCTTTTCACGACGGCCTGCGGCTTTGTATAATCATATCATTGACGTTCTGGGACAGGATGGCCCTTCGCCGTTGAAAGGAGAAGCAGGATGGGTTTCAACGATTCGATTACGAGACGACGTTTCCTGGCGCAATGCGGGGTTGCCGGCGCCGCCGTTCTGGGCGGCGGAAGGCTTATCGGGGCGGAGACGGCCCCGGCGTCCGGCCCGGCGGTGATCATCGCGCGCGACGCCTCCCGGAAATCCATCGAGGGCTTCAAGGCGAACGCGGAGATTGTGAAGAAGATGGTTGACCGCGCGGTCATGGCACTCGCGGAGAAGGACAACGTCGCCGCTGCATGGGGAAAGTTCGTCACCCGCAAGGACAAGGTGGCGATAAAGTTCAACGGGCTTTTCGAGAACGGCTCCACCCATCCGGAGGTTGTCTCCGCCGTCACCGACGGAATAATCCAGGCCGGCGTGGACCCGGCGAACATCATCGTCTTCGATCGGAAGAACGATGACGTCGGCAGGGCGCGGTTGAAAGAAAACCGGACGGGACAGGCGCCGCGCGTCTACGGCACGGAAGACAATTACGGCGGCGGATGCAAGGCCGGGCCTGTCGGAACGAAACTCTCGAAGATCATCGAGGAGGCGGACGTCATCGTCAACCTGCCGATCATGAAGAGCCACGTCCTGGCGGGCGTGACGGGCGCGCTGAAGAACCACCTCGGCACGGTACCGAACGCCAACGACTTCCACATTGAGGATTGCGCCCACATCGCCGACATCAACGCGCTCCCTCACATCAAGGACAAAACCCGCATCTGCATATTGGACGCCCTCTACGGCGTCTACGACGGCGGGCCGTTCTACAAGCCCAAATCGCGCTGGGACTATCACGGTATTCTGGCGGCGACGGATCCCGTCGCGCTGGACACCGTCATGGAGGACATCATCCGGGCCAAGCGGCTTGAGGAGAAGCTGACCCCGCGCAACAACTCGATCAAGCACATCATCCGCGCGGCGGAACTTGGGCTTGGCTGCGGCGACCTGGCGGCTATACGGCGTGTGGGCATTGAAGTCTGATTTGCTGACTGATAGCCTGGGATCACTGAGTTGAAATCTCAGGAAAGCGCCGCCAACAACAGGCAGGCCATATTCCAGCCATGAACCAGACGCGCAGGCCGCGCCTGCCGACACAACCATGTCAGCGAGAGTCTTGATCGTTGCGCCATGTTCGGCTCAGCCGGATGTCTTCGGCGCGGCCAGCCGTCAGTTCTCCGTCGGCGCCATGATTCTCGGGGCGAAGCTGAAAGGGGCCGGTTTCAACGTCCGCATTATTGACGAGAGCGTGTTGGGAAGACGGATCGGCGATTCGGACATGGACGCCGATTGGCTCTGCCTGACGCTCATGACCCCCACTGCGCCGCGCGGTTATGAGATCGCGGATCGGTTTAGAAGCCGCAATCCCAGGGGCCGCGTGGCAATCGGCGGCATCCACCCCAGTCTCCTCCCGGACGAGTGCGTACCGCGCGCCGACGTGGTAGTGCAGGGGGAGGCGGAGGAGGTTATTGTTGACCTGCTGCGGTCCGGAAGCTCGGAGAAACTTGTCCAGGGCGCGCGTCTTGAGGACCTTGACTCCATCCCCCTGATGGACTATTCCCTGCTTGAGGGGGCGGAGCGGGTCCGATTCGTCCCGCTGATCACCTCGCGCGGGTGTCCCTTCAACTGCGCTTTCTGCTCATGCACCTCCATGTTCGGGCACAAGCACAGGCGGCAGTCCGGTCCGCGCGTGATTGAAGAACTCAAGCGAGTTCCTGAAGGGGCGTTCGTGACGTTCAGCGACGATAACCTCCTGGAAGACCGGGCTCGTTTCGACGCCATCCTCAACTTCCTGGTCTCTGATAATCGGCGTCGGAAGTGGAGTTGCAGCGCGCGGGTGACTCAGATTCACGATGAGTCGCTAGCGGAAAAAATGGCGGCGGCGGGTTGCATGAATGTCACGATGGGCATTGAGGCGCTGGACTCTGAAGCCTTGGAGGGAATGAACAAGAAGCAGTCCCCTGACGACATACGCAAAGCGGTGCGAATTCTTCGCAAGCACAACATCCCCGTCACCGGCATGTTCATTTTCGGATGGGATTCACACTCGCGGCGGGTCTTCGATGACGTTGCGCGGTTCTGCGACGCTGAGCGGCTCACGACTTTCGTATTCTGGATTCTTACGCCTCTGCCCTGCACGCGTGTCAGGAACGAAATGGAATCCGCCGGTCGAATCCTCACCAACGACTGGCGCTGGTATGACCTTCAGCACGCGGTTTTCAAGCCGAAACAAATGTCCCAGGCTGAACTTCAGTCCGGAATGCTCGATGCGTATTCGAGACTTGCCGGGACAGGTTCGATGCTGTCCTGCGCCTTTGGTTTTTTCAGCGACATTGCGGAGAACGGCCTGAGCGCTCGCGCCGCGCTGGCCCGGACGATAGGCCGGCTGCGGTTCCGCCTCGGTCTCCGCAATGTGATGAATCAATGGAAGGAAAACAACGGCGTATTTCTCGAGTCAATGGCAGGATGGTCTTAACGCGCCCGCCGAGATTGGCGGGACGCTTTGCGAGCGATCATCCTGAAGCCCCCGCATGGTTCGCGCACATGAAAAAGGCCGCCCCTTCTCAGGGCGGCCTTTTCGTTGCCTTATTGCGGAACCAACGCCGATTCTGCTTATGGCGCAGGGCGAAGGCTTAATCCTCCGGCGGCGGGGGAACCACTGCTTTGTTGACGACCACGTCCGCGTCCGGCTCATCCAGAAGCAGCCAGCCGCCGCGCGGCGGATTTTTGGACGCAATCGCCCATTGCGCCGCAGGCGCGCCAGACGTGCCGATGCGTCCGCCGATGTAGACCCTCTCGATGCGCGCGTCGCCGACGGATATGGCCGGGACGCTGAACGCCATCGTCTCGCCGCCGTCGCTGAACGGGTTGCTCGCGGACGCCGTCCCTTCCGGCTCGTTCCAGACGCCGGCCAGGACGTTTGCCCGCTCGAAATTGCCGCCGATGTAAAGCATTCCGAGCGACACCTGCCGCCCGACCTCGATTCCGCGCACGCCGACTCCGATGTCCGCGTCCGCCACGTTCCCCAGCACGGCCAGCGTGCCGATGCCGTCGTCGGCGATGATGCGCGTCCTCTGGAAGCCGAGGCCCGCCAGATTGCCGAACCACGCATTATGAATCTTCCCGCCGGCGGCAAGAGTCCCCTGGAAGGTACGGGCGACCTTGATCTGCGCGACGTCATTCTCAACTATCACCGACGCGCTCATGTTCCCGTCCGGAATCGCGATCTGCGCGATGGATCCAGCTTCAATCGAGCCTTCGAAGTTGCCGCGCTGGACGACGAGGGCGCCCAGCGAGCCGGCCTCGATGGCGACGTCCGCGCCCATGCCGGCGAAGGCCAGGTTCAGGAAGCCGGGCGTGATTATCGAATCGCTTCCCAGAAGCTTGTTGTGCGCCACGACCGCGCCTATGCCTTCCTGGGCTTCGATATGGCCCGAGACGTTGTTCATTCCCAGCGCCTGATAAATGATCTTGCCGGCTTCTACGCTGCCGTTCATGTCGCCGCCGACGAAGGACAGGCTGCCGTCGGACGCCTGCATCCAGCGGCCTATTGCGCTGACGCTTCCGATCCATGCGCCGGCTTCAACGCCGCCCAGAATGTTGCCGCCGGTCAGTACCCATTCCTTCGCGGGGTTCTTTACCCACTTTGGAGCGGCGGAAATCGCGCCGATCCATGTTCCTGCGCTGACGTCGCCCGCCAGATTCCCGCTGACGGCGTAATTGCCGATGCTGCTCTGAACCATCACGTCGCCGACCGCGTTGCCGTTGATAATCAGCGCGCCGATCCCGTCCGATTTCCTCATGCCTTCGCAGACAACGTCGCTCAGCAGGCTGTCCCCGGAGGCGTCAACGCCGCGGATGATCGCCGCCTCGATTCCGCCGCTCTTAGTGTAAAGCCCGGTTCCGACGGGGATTATCATTCCGGCGGAGAAGGGCGGATCCTGCGGGGCGAATGACGCGCCGGCAAGTCCAGCCAGCGTTGAGTTGATGATGACCGCGCCCATTCCCGACGTCGCCGCGATGAACGAGATCGGCCCTGTCCCGATCCGGTTGTCAACAAAGGCTCCTATGCGGCCCTTTACGGCTATGCCCAGCCCGGTGAAGTCCGTCTGCTTATAGCCTTCATACGGGCCGAACCAGGTTTGGCTTCGTGTGGCAATCATCACGCCGTTCGGCGTGCCAACGATGATCAGGTCGTTGTATGGGCTGTTGGGATCGTAGTTCTCGTAGTCCCCGTCAATCGGAAGCCCGATGCCGACGCCGTCCGCGTCATAGACGTAGACGTCTCCCGCAGTCGTCTGCACGCGGCCCAGCATGCGCGGGCCGGGCAGCTCGCGCACCGTGACGGTCGCAACCGCCGGCGACACGTCGGGCTGGAAAAATCCGTCGCGCACGATATAGACCACGGAATACACGCCCTGGTTTGCCAGGACGAGCGGACCCGGGTCTTCCAGCGTGGAAGTCCACGAGTAACCGTTCGGGCCGGAGATTATCCACTGGTGCGTGGCCGTCGCGCCGTCAAGGTCCGACCACGAGCCGGCCAGTATGATCGTCCCGCCGGGCTGGATGATCGTGCCGTCGGTCGGGGAGTCAATCCTGCCGTCCGGCGGTTTGTTCGTCGGCTCGCCGACCTTCACGGAAACCATCGCCGGCGTCGGGTCAATGTCCCCGTCGTCGTCAACGACGTTGAACATTATGGTGTAGTAGCCGACGGATGGGAGGATGAGGTCGCCGGGGTCCTCTACGCTGAACGTCCTGTTGAAGAAGCCGGGGCCTGTCACCGTCCACTGCCAGCCGACCACGGAGCCGTCTCCGTCAAATCCGCGCCCCGCCAGGTTCACCGCCCCGCCCGGCGCGATTGCCGCGCCGACCAGCGGGCTGTCAATGAAGGCCTCCGGGGGGTTGTTCAGCACTACGTCGCCGACCGTCACATGCGCGATGGACGGCGTGGCGTCTGCCGCTCCGTCATCGTCAAAGACGGTCAGGCGGAAGGTGTATTGCCCCGGATCAACCAGTGTCAGTGCGCCGGGGTCTTCCTGAGAAATGACGTTGGAGTAGCCGTTCGGCCCGGAAATCTGCCACAGCCAGCCGACGATTCGCCCGTCAAGGTCGTAGCCGTCGGCCTGAAGGTCAACGTTCTGTCCCGGCTGGATGGTCGTCCCGTCCAGCGGGCTGAGTATCGTGCCCTCCGGAGCGCGGTTGGGCTGGAACTCCTCGACGATGACCATGATGAAGTCCGGGTCGGGATCGGGCTGGAACTTGTTGTCTATCGGAACGTAGGTGAAGTAATACTGCCCGGGCTCCGTCAGGACGATGGAACCCGGATCTTCCTTCAGCGCGTCGGGATTGCTCTGCGGGTCGAAGGTGAAGTCCGGGCCGAAGCCGAACCACGTGTGCATTACGATGGCCCCGTCCCGGTCCGTAGCATGGGCTGACAGGAAAATGCTCTCGCCGGGCTGAATGCGGGTTCCGTCCGCCGGGGTGTCAATCACGCCGACAGGAGACTGGTTGCCCGACGCCCCGGCCGTCACGGTGATCTGCGCCGGGGTCGGATCGGTCGCGCCGTCATCGTCCGTGACTGTGAAGAGAATCATGTATTCGCCCGCATTCGGAAGGCGCAGGATGCCGGGGTCTTCGGAGCTGTATTGACTTACGAAGACCGGCAGTCCGCCCACGCCTGGGCCGGGGCCGACGATTATCCACTGGTAGGAAGCGATCGTCCCGTCCGAATCAACGCCCGTTCCCTGAAGGTCTATCGTGCCGTTGACGGGAATGGTCGTTCCGTCCGCCGGAGAGTCAATCGTCGCGTTCGGGGCAAGGTTCTGCGGCCCCAGGACGGTTATGTTCGAGATCGCCGGCGTCGGGTCGGCCATGCCCAGATTGTCAACCACAGTCAGCGTGGCGATGTAGCTTCCGGGGGTGTCCAGAATGATGGGCAGCGGGTCGCGTATCGTCGAGGTCCACACGAAACCTTCCGGCCCGGTGATCTCCCAGTTCCACGCGGTTATGGTTCCGTCCGGATCGCTGCCGTTTGCAAGGGGGTCAATCGTCCCGCCGGCCTCGATGACCGTCCCGCCCGCGGGGGATTCGATGGTTCCGTTCGGCGGATCGTTGGCGGCGACGACGGTGACGGTTGCCTGGGCCGGAATCGGGTCCGCCCGTCCGTCATCGTCCGTCACGATCAGGCTGACCGTGTAGACGCCCGTGTTGCTCAGCGCCAGAGCGCCGGGGTCCTCGACGTTCGAATTCCAGGAGAACCCGCCGGGGCCGGTGATCGCCCATGCCCACTGCGCGATGACGCCGTCAAGGTCCGTGCCCCTGCCCTGCATGTTGATCAGCCCGCCCTGAACTATTGTCGTGTTGTTCAGGGGGGACTCGATCACGCCGTCGGGCGGCAGGTTGCCCGTGATGATGACCGTCGTGTTCACGACCGCGGGCGACGGGTCCGCCGCGCCCTTGTCGTCGCTGACGGTCAGGCTGAATGTGTACGCCCCCGCGCTCATGAGCGGCGGGGTGGTCGGGCTTTGCTCCGTGGAGGTCCAGACGAATCCGCCCGGCCCGTTCACCTGCCATGACCAGCCCTGGACCGAGCCGTCGGGGTCGCTCCCCGTTCCGACCAGCGTGTACTGGCTGCCGGCGTCAAGAACCGCGCCCTCGGTCGGGAAGGTGATCGTCCCGTTCGGAAGCTCGTTGGGCAGAACGGTGACTGAAATGGTCGCGGGGGAGGGATCCGGCTGGAAGCCGTTGTCAATCGCAATGTAGCCGAAGAAATATTCGCCGGGCGCGTCAAGCCGCACGTTGCCGGGGTTCTGGAGCAGGAATCGCGAATCCTCCATCGGGTCGGCAACGTAACCGCCGGGGCCAAAACCCGTCCATGCGTGCATGATGACCACGCCGTTGGGGTCGGTCGCCGTGGACGCGAGGTTCACGCTCCCGCCGGCGCTGATGACGGTTCCGTTGAGGGGCGACGTGATCGTTCCGTCGGGCGGCGGATTGGTCGGCTCCCCCACCGTCACGGATATCTGCGCGGGCGTCGCGTCGGGATTCCCGTTATTGTCCTTCACGCCGTAGATGATCGTGTAGTAGCCGACGTTGGGCAGAACCAGATCGCCGGGATCCTCAATGGCGTAGGTCTTGATGAAGATCGGCAGTCCGCCCTCGCCCGGCCCCGGGCCGAGGATGAACCATGCGTGATCTGCGATGGTTCCGTCGGGATCGGTGGCCAGCCCCTGGAGGTTGATGGTGTCGCCGGGATTGATCTTCGCGCCGTCGGCGGGCGACTCAATAGTCGCAACGGGCGCCAATCCGTCCAAAAGGACGCGATTCTCGAGCGGCTCGAAAAGACGCATGCGGTTGGCGCTTACGCTTCCGGTGACGAGGGTCCGCCGTATTCTCCTCGGGGCCATGTGTTTCCTCCTGCCTTTGAGGGCCGTCCCGATGGCTCGCGGTAAAGACGAATCTGGCGCGTCTCCAATGCGCCGGAAAGCCCGTTCCGGAACGTTTCCGGACGGTCCGCCCGGCTCAATGATGATGCATCAACTCCAATTATCGTATTTGTATACGACAAACCCCCCTGTTTCTTCAACAAAAATATCTGCGATTCCGGGGCGGCGGGCAATACTTTCGCGAGGGTTGCCCGCCTTAGTCCAGACGGTTGGCCCCGGTCCTGATGACCATCTGTGTGGCACGGGCCAGGTTGTCCGGGGAACTTCCGGCGTCAATCCACCAGCCGTCAAGTTCGCTCCATCGCATCGCCCCGCGCCGGATATAGTCGTTGTTGACGTCTGTTATCTCAAGCTCGTTGCGGCGGGACGGTTTCAGCGTCGGGATGATCTCAAAGACCCTGGGATCGTAAAAATATATTCCGATCACAGCATAAGGCGACTTCGGCTTCTCCGGCTTCTCCTCGATGCTGACGATCTTCTCCCCGTCCATGATCGGAACGCCGAAATGCCACGGTTCGGGGACTTTCTTCAGCATTATCTTTGCCCCGGAGGGCTGCTTCTCGAATTCCTCGACGGCTGCGCGGATGTTCTTCTCGATGACGTTGTCGCCCAGTATGACGACGACTTTTTCCTTTTCGGCGAAGTGTTCGCAAAGCCCGAGCGCTTCGGCTATCCCGCCTTCGCCCTCCTGATAGGTGTAGCTGATGTCGCGCAGGCCGAATTCCTTCCCGTTGCCCAGCAGTCGCAGGAAGTCTCCGGCGTTATTGCCGCCGGTGACGATCATTATGTCCTTTATCCCGGCGTTCACGAGCGCCTGTATGGGATAGTAGATCATCGGCTTGTTGTATATCGGCAGCAGGTGCTTGTTCGTGATCTTTGTCAGGGGAAGAAGCCGCGTGCCGAGACCGCCGGCCAGAACAATGCCTTTCATGATTGTTTCTCCTCGGGAAAGATTTTTTCAGGAACGGAATGGTCGGATTCAGTCTTCCAGCGTGTGCGCGGCTCCGCCGCTCATACCCTACGCGCCCTACGCGTGGGTGCAGAGCACCCACCCTACGGGTTTCCTACCCGTCCTTGCGCGACCAGTCGTACGGGATTTCGCTCGAATGGGCCGGGACGCGGTATTCGTCTGGCTTCGCGCTGTTGTACGTCCGCGTGGGGGCGTTGATTACGATTGCCTCCTCAACGCTTGAGCACTTGAACCCGTGCATGACGCGCGGGGGAATGCTCAGAAGCATGGGATTGTGAACGCCGATGAAGAATTCGTTAACCTCGCCCCTCGTGGGCGAATCCGCCCGGTCATCGTACAGCGCGACCTTGAGCATCCCGGCCACGCAGGCGAAATTGTCCCGCTGTTCCTTATGGTAATGCCACGCCTTGACGACGCCGGGCAGGCACGTTGTCATGTAGACTTGGCCGAATTCCTCGAAGATCTCGTCATCCGCGCGCAGTATTTCCATCAGGCGTCCGCGCTCGTCGGGTATGACCTTCAGGCGCTTGATCTTGACTCCGTCAATCATCTTGCGCTGGCCTCCGTAATGGGGGGGCGATGAGAATCGAACGGTAGGAGCGGGTTTGAAACCCGGTATGTCTTTAACGCAAACCTTCCTTCCCCCGCGTCGCGCGAAGCGCGCCGAGCGTAGCGCGTTGCGTGGGGGAAGGTGGCGCCCCGTCTCGCGGGGCGACGGAAGGGGGCATTGATCGGCAACTGCCTGCTATCGCATCCCATTTCAAGGGTTCACTTGACGCTAAACACATACGAAACCCACCCCTACAAAACGGGCGGATCAGCGTTTCTTCTGGTATTCCAAACCTGCCGCAATGAAATCCCGGAACAGCGGGTGCGGCTGGGTCGGCTTGCTCTGAAACTCGGGGTGGTATTGAACGCAGACGTACCACGGGTGTTTCGCGTATTCCCACACCTCGACAAGTTCCCCGTCCGGCGACTTTCCGGACACTATCGCGCCGGCCTTCGCGAACGCCTCGGCGTAGGCCGAATTGAACTCGTACCGATGGCGGTGGCGTTCCTGAATGACGTCGCTCTTGCCGTACGCCTTCCACGTCTTCGTCTCGGGGACCAGCTTGCACGGCTGGGCGCCCAGGCGCATCGTGCCGCCCATCTTCGTGATCTTCCGCTGTTCCTCCAGCAGGCAGATGACGGGGTGCGGCGTGTCCGGGTTGAATTCGGTGCTGTTCGCCCCGGCCAGCCCCAGACAGTTGCGCGCCATCTCGATCGTCGCGCACTGCATTCCCAGGCAGATGCCGAAGAAGGGTATGCCGTTCTCGCGGGCGTACCTGGTTGCGGCGATCTTTCCCTCGATCCCGCGATTGCCGAACCCGCCCGGCACAAGAATGCCGCTGACGCCGTCAAGCAGGTTCTGCGCGCCCTGCTCCTCTATTTCGTCCGATTCGACGCGCCGTATGCGCACGCGAGCGTCGTTGCCGATCCCGCCGTGGATGAGGGCCTCGTAGATTGATTCGTAGGCGGATTGAAGGCTTATGTATTTGCCGACCACGGCGATCTCAAGCGAGTGCGCCGGATTCTTCAGCGTGTTGAGCATCGCCATCCACTTGCCCAGGTCGTGGCAGTTCGCCTTCACGCCGAGTTTCTTCACTATCAGCGAGTCCAGCCCCTGCTCCACCAGCATGAGCGGTATCTGGTAGATGAACGGTTTCGCGTCCAGCTCCTCGATGACGCATTCCTGGCTCACGTTGCAGAAGAGCGTTATCTTCTGCCGCATGGAGGGCGTCAGCGGGGCCTCCGTCCGGCAGATCAGAACGTCCGGCTGGATGCCTATCTGCATCAGGTCCTTGACGGTGTGCTGCGTCGGCTTCGTCTTCATCTCCCCGGCGGCGCGAAGATACGGTATAAGCGTCAGATGGATGAAAAGAACGTTCCCCGGCCCGGCCTCGTGCCCGAACTGGCGGATGGCCTCCAGGAACGGCTGGCTCTCGATGTCGCCGACTATGCCGCCGATCTCGCTGATGACGACGTCGGTGTCCTCATTGTCCAGCTTCCTGATGCACTCCTTTATCTCGTTCGTGACGTGGGGGATGACCTGCACAGTCTTGCCCAGGTACTCCCCCTTGCGCTCCTTGTTGATGACGGAGCTGTAGATGCTGCCGGTCGTGAAGTTGCTGTTGCGGCTGATCGGAGCGTTGGTGAAGCGCTCGTAGTGTCCGAGGTCAAGGTCGGTCTCCGCCCCGTCGCGGGTGACGTATACCTCGCCGTGCTCGAACGGGCTCATCGTGCCGGGGTCAACGTTCACGTATGGATCGAATTTCTGAAGGTTGACCCTCAGCCCGCGGCTCTCCAGCAACATTCCTATGCTGGCGCAATTCAGCCCCTTCCCCAGCGACGAGACTACGCCGCCGGTCACGAAGATGTGCTTCGTCATAGTCCTCTCCATTCTCGCATAGGCCAGCGCTCTTTCAGCGAACGGTTATGCCACGGGCGGATTCTACGGCAAGGCCCCACCCCGGCGCAAATACTTTTGCTCCTTCCATGTAATTCGCCGGTGACGGGCGCGCGGCCTGGACTTGGAGTGCGGCAGTCTTGCTGCCGCCCTGTCGTTACCCCGGCTTGCCGGGGGTAATGGGTCGCTGACGGGCTTGAGTTGTAGCGCAGGCGTCTCGTCTGCTCGGTTATCCTGCAGCCGGAACGTTTGTGTTATAACAGGCGCGGCCTTTACTGACCGGTTGCGCCCTCCACGGAAAATCATTTGACAAGGCAGCCGGGATTGGCGATAGAAACATGGCGTTTCGGACGCTAACCGTCTTGGGAAATCGTGGCTCCCGCCTGGCAAGGACGCCCCCCATGCTCAAAAAACTGATCATCCACGGCGGCGTTTCAGAAAATCCCCGCGAGGATACCTTCGATATCCTTCAGGCCATCTGCGGCGACGCCTTCGCGCGATGCGGCACGGCGCTTGATGCCGCGGTCGAGGCGGTGCGACTCATGGAGGAGCATCCCCGCTTCAACGCCGGTTTCGGCTGCTCTCTTCAGGCCGATGGACAGGCGCGCATGACCGCCTCCATCATGGAATCCAACGGCATGAACTTCGCCGGCGTGGTCAATATCATGCGCGTCCGAAACCCGATCCTCGTCGTCCGGACGCTGCTCGGCGCGGACAGCCCCATCCTGGCCGGCGCCGAGGCCACGGCCTATGCGCGGGAGAAGGGATTCGCCGACTTCGACCCCGTCTCCACCGAGCGCCGGGCGCAATGGGAAAAGCGCAAGGCGGACGGACACGGAACGGTCGGAGCCGTCGCCTTGGACGACGCCGGGAACATCGTCGCCGCCACCAGCACGGGCGGGCGCGGCAACGAATACCCCGGCCGGGTCAGCGATTCCGGAATGCCGCCGGGCAATTACGCCAACCCCGCGCTCGGCGTCTCCTGCACGGGGCGCGGGGAGGACATCATCCGCGTCGCCCTTGCAAGCACGATGGCGGCGCGTGTCAGGGATGGCGCTCCGCTGCCCGGGGCCGTCGCGAAGGTCCTGTCCGAACTTCAGGCGATAAGCGGCCGCGCGGCCTTCATCGCGCTGTCCGCAGGCGGTGAGATCGCCGCCTCGCAATCATACGGAAAGGTTCTCTACGCCGTCAGCCCGCGCTGACGTCCCCCCCCCATGAACTCCGAAGCCGTCCCCCTGCTGAGCCTCAAGGCGATCACCAAGCGCTTCCCTGGCGTTCTTGCGCTGGATAACGTCAATCTTGAGGTTCGCTCCGGAGAGGTCCACGCCATCGTCGGCGAGAACGGCGCGGGCAAGTCCACGCTGGTCAAGATTATTGCCGGGGCCTACCGTCCGGACGCCGGAAACGTCCGGGTGGCCGGGGCGGAAACGCGCTGGAAGCATCCCAGCGAAGCAATCGCCGGCGGCATCGCCGTCGTCTACCAGGAATCGCAGATATATCCCTCCCTGAGCATCGCCGAGAACATCCTGATGGGCAACCTTCCGCGCAGGCGCGGGGGGGTTGCCGCCGGGATCGGACTCCTGAACCGCAGAACCGCGAACGACCGCGCCGCGGAGCTTCTGCTGCGGCTGGGGGAGAAGACTCCGCCGACCCGGCTGGCGGGGGGGCTTGGCCCCGCCGGACGTCAACTGATCGAAATCGCCCGCGCGCTCTCCCTGAACGCGAGGATTCTCGTCCTGGACGAGCCGACCGCCTCCCTCGGCGCGCATGAAACAGACCAGTTGTTCGCCGTCATCGAACAACTGAAACGCGACGGCCTGGGGATCATCTTCATCAGCCACCACCTGCCGGAAATCTTCCGCATCGCGGATCGGGTGTCGGTCTTCCGGGACGGCAGGAGCGTCTTCTGCGGAAACACGCGCGAACTGGACGAAAAGCGCCTCGTGGAACTGATGGCCGGGCGCGAGGTGACCACGCTTTATCCGCGCCACAGAAACCTCAACGGCGCGCCGGGACTGAAGCTTGACGCGCTTGACGTGCCGGGGCTTGCCGGGCCTGTCTCCCTGGAAGTCCGGAGCGGGGAGGTCGTGTCCCTGGCCGGGCTTGTCGGCTCCGGCAGGTCGGAACTGGCCTGGGGGATCATGGGCCTTCGCAGGCCCGCCGGCGGGGCAGTATGGGTCGAGGGGCGTCACGTCAAACCCGGAGACCCCGCCGCAGCCATCGAGGCCGGCATCGCCTATGTTCCGGAAGACAGGCAGAACCAGGGACTGGCGATGCAGATGGACGTCGAAGAAAACCTGACCCTCGCGATTCTGAAATCGCTCTGCCGGGGGCCGTTCCTGAGCCTTTCCGCCCGGCGCAACCGGGCGGCGGAACTCATGAAGCGCTTCGACGTTCGGGCCGCGTCCATCAAGACCGGCGTTGGCTCCCTCTCCGGCGGCAACCAGCAGAAGGTCGTCGTCGGGCGCTGGCTTGCGCGGGAACCCAAGGTCCTGATCCTGGACGAGCCGACCAAGGGCATTGACGTTGCCGCGAAGGCGGAGATTCACAAACTCATGGACTGCCTTGCGGGAGACGGCATGGCCGTGCTGATGATCTCCAGCGACCTGCCGGAGGCGCTGGCCATGGGCGATCGCGTGCTGGTCATGCGCGGCGGGCGCGTGGCGGCGGAACTGTCGCATGAGGAGGCGTCAGAGGAAAAGACGCTTGCCGCAATGCTGGGGGTCGGATGAGCGCGACGCGGGAAAGAACCGAACTGTCGGAACAGGCCGCAACTGAGCGGCGCCTTATGGAGCGCTACGGGCGCGAGGTCTCGCTCCTCCTCTTCCTGGTTCTGCTGACGACCATCATCGGCGTCAGGAACCCGCGCTTCGCCGGCGCGGAAAACCTGCGCGACATCCTCCTGAACAATGCTTATGTCGCAATCATGGCCGTCGGCACGACCATGATCATCATCACAGGCAACATTGACATCTCCATCGGCTCCATGCTGGCCGCCTGCGCGATCGTGGCCGGCAGGTCGGCGACAGCCGGCTGCCATCCCGCCGTCGTCATTGCGCTCACGCTCGGTTGCGGGGCTGCCATGGGGGCCGTTAACGGTTTCCTGGTGACGGTCGTTGGTATCCCGGCGATCATCGCTACGCTGGGAACGCTCAGCATCTTCCGGGGGTTGGTCATCATCATCGCCCGGGGCCGGACCATCGTTAACCTGCCGGAGTGGTTCATGCAGATCGGCAGGGGCGACCTGGCCGGCGTCCCGTTCCCCGTCATCATCGCCGTCATCGTAGCGGTCGCGGCCTCCTTCGTCATGTCGCACACGGCCTTCGGTCGGGAGGTCTACGCCAGCGGGGACAACAAGCATGCGGCCAGGCTTGCGGGCGTGAGGGTCCGGCAGCGCGTGTTCGCGGTCTTCGTCATCAACGGCCTGCTGGTGGGGCTTGCGACGCTCTGCTACGCGACGCGCTTCGGACAGATTAAGACCACGCCAGTGGCCGGGCAGGAACTCCTGGTCATAACAGCGGTCGTCGTGGGCGGGACGGACATCTTCGGCGGCAGCGGCAGCATCCTGGGCAGCATGATCGGCGTCCTGCTCCTGGGGACGATAGGAACCGGGTTGATCTTCCTGAAGGTGTCGTCCTTCTGGGAGCGCACGGCGCAGGGATGCCTCGTGGTCGGCGCGGTGATCCTGGACGCCCTGCGGAGGAGGAAGCGGGAACGTGGCTTCTGAAGCGATAGGCGGCGGCGCGGCGGGGATTGTCCGGCGCGTCTTCACAAACCGGCAGGCGGTGCTGCTCGCGCTGCTCGCCGGCCTGGTCGCCGTGTTCTCGCAGACGTCGGAATACTTCCTCGGCGCGGACAACATGCTCGAGGTGACGGTCTACAGCGCCGAGATCGGCTTCATGGCGCTGCCCATGACCCTCATCCTGGTCGTGGCTGGGATTGACCTCTCCGTAGGCTCGATCCTTTCCCTCTGCGCCGTGTTTCTTGGCATTATGTTCAGCAGGTTCGGCGTCAATCTCTGGATCGCGGTACTGATGACTCTGGCCCTCGGCGCGGTCTGCGGGGCGGTCAACGGCCTGCTGACGGCGTATCTGCGGCTTCCGGCGCTGATCGTGACGCTTGCCACGATGGCGATCTACGCCGGGCTGGCCGTCGGCATGAGCAAGGCGGAGTCATACCGCGGGTTCAGCGATTCGTTCGGCGCGCTGGGGCGGGGATACGTCGTCATTGACGGTGGCGTTCCGGCCATATCCTTCGCCGGAGGCGGGATTCCCGTGCAGTTGCTCCTGCTCTGCGCGTTCTCGCTTGCCGTTTGGATTATCTTCACGCGCCTTCCCGCGGGGCGGCGCGTGGCCGTCATCGGCTCCGGGCCGGAGGCCGCGCGATGCTGCGGAATCCGCGTTGAGCGCCTGCTGACTGCCCTCTACGCCTTCAGCGGGTTCATGTCCGCAGTGGCCGCTGTGGTTTTCGTCTCGCGCGTCGCCAGCGCCAAGGCGGACGCCGGAACCGGGCGCGAGCTGGACGTGATAACCGCCGTCGTGCTGGGCGGAACCAGCATCTCTGGAGGAAAAGGCTCCGTGACGGGCAGCCTCCTGGGCCTGCTCGTAGTGGGCGTCGTCCAGAACGGGCTTCAACTCTCCGGCGTGACGGATGAATGGAGAACGGTCGGCGTCGGCGCGCTCTTGATAGGCGCGACGACCGTGGATAGGATGATCCGCGGCGAAGAAGTCTGACGGCGTAGCCCGCCGCATTTTATGTGTCGCGCCCTCCGCGCGGCATCGGGAGAAAATCAGATGAATCGGAAACTCTTACCGGCGTTGTTGTGTGTTGCGGCTGTTGTCGCGTTTGCGGTACTGGGATGCAAAAGGGCGCAACCCCCTGCCCCGGTCCCAGCCGCCGCCGGCGCCGGCGCCGCAACCGGCGCAGGGCAGCCCGCCAAAGGCGCGGTCAAGGTGGCCGTCGTGCCGAAACTCATCGGCATTGATTACTTCACCGCCTGCGAAATCGGCGCGAAGGAGGCCGCAAAAGAACTCGGCGTTGACCTCATCTACGACGGCCCGGCGGACAACAGGCCGGACAAGCAGATCGAGATGATCAACAACTTCATCACCCGGAAGGTGGACGTCATCGCCGTCGCCCCGAACGACCCCGTCTCCATCGCCCCCGTCCTGAACAAGGCCCGGCAGCGCGGCATACACGTCATCACGTGGGACGCCGACGCGGACGCCAAGGCGTCCGGGCGGGAATACTTCGTCAACCAGGCCCCAAACGACTCCATCGGCAAGGCCCTCATTGACATCATGGCAAAGCACGCCGGCCCGGAGGCCAGGGCCGTCATCATCACCGGCTCCCTCACCGCCGCCAATCAGAACATCTGGATCGCCGAAATGGCGAAGCACAAAGACAAGGCGTATCCCAAAATGGCCTACGTCACCGACCCGCAGCCCAGCGAGGAGGACCAGAACATGGCCTTCAAGGTGACGCAGGACGTCATCAAGGCCCACCCGGAGATTCAGGGCGTCTTCGGCATCACGAGCGTCTCCCTGCCCGGCGCCGCAGAGGCCGTCAGGCAGATGAACCTGACCGGCAAGGTCGTCGTGACCGGCCTCTCGACCCCAAACAGCATGAAAAGCTACGTCAAGGACGGGACGGTTAAGTCCTTCGTTCTCTGGAATCCGATAGACCTTGGATATCTGACCGTGTGCGTGGCAAAGGACCTGGCCGAGGGGAAACTCAAGCCGGATTCGAAGACCGCGGACGGCAGGCGGCTTGGGCAGAAGGAGATTCGCAACGGCGACGAGGTGATACTGGGCGCTCCCTTCGAGTTCACTAAGGAAAACATAGACGGATTCAACTTTTAGCCGGCGGCAGTTCGGAGCTTTGGATTGCGGCGGCGCGGCGGGTTATGGGGGACGTCGCCATAACAGTCGCTCATGAAGTGAGTGCGTAGGGTGTGCAAATCCCCCGGATTTGCACACGCGGGAAGGCAAAGATTCAGCGTGTGCAAGCCTTGCGGTCTTGCACACCCTACCTACTTCTGCCTGTATGAGCATTCGCCTCCGCATTATTGACGCTGGAAATGTCGTTGCTCCCGACGCGCCGTGGGTTTATACTGATTTATAAGGTCATTCGGAGGAATCCGGGTTGCGCAGCGAGGGGCCGCGGCGATGGCCCCCGGGAGGACAAAGACGGACTATCCGACGCACACATCAGGTGGGCAATGAACGCCAAGAAGGGGATAATCGAGATCGTCATCGTGGCCCTGATCATTCTGGCCGCGTTCATGGTCTACGTCGTTCTGCGTCAGCGTCAGCAGCGCGCCGCGTTCCAGGCGAAATTCGCCCCCGCGCTCAAGGCGTCCGCCGAGGCCGACGCGATAATGAAGAAACTGACCCTGGGAGAGCTTGAAAAGGACCTTGATACCCTCTGGGACGCCCACGATAAGTTCGACAATGCGCAGCGCCTTGCCCTTGCGGCCCGGGAAATAGCCCGCGGCGGGGACTTGAGGACTGCCGACCGCGTCATCGGCGGCGCGCGCGGAAACCTCAGGGAAGTGCGCAACTGGATTTCCACCTGGGTGTCCAATTACAACCGCTGGCGCGGGCAACGCGAGTCCGTGATCATCCGCGCGGAGGCAGCGTATAAATCCCATGCCGGGCAGGGGCTGGAATCCGTTATCCGTCTTGTGAAGCAGGTTGAGACATATGTGCGAGAAACCAGCGGCGAAAAAATATCCGCAACGGTGTTGCTGGAGTCTCATTTCAAGGTTCTTTCGGAAATTGCCGGCAAGTCCCCCTTTGGGGAGAGCGAGATCATCCACACTGACATTGCGGGGAACAAGCTGAAGATAATCAATTCCAAAGTTCCCGAACTGTACGAGCAACTTCTGGTCAAGCCGCCAGAGCCTGAGGAGCAGGATGAGGTCGTCAGGGCCAGAATGCGCTACCTCAACCGGGCGCTGACCATACTGGAAGGCAGGCTGGCGGAACGGATCAACGATACGCTTCACCCGACAGCCGGCATGAAGGGGCGGGACGGCGCGCCTCTGTCGCAGGAGACTGCGCGCCGCATCCAGCAGGCGTACCTGAAGAGAACGATTGACGGGTTGCAAAAAGGGACGCTCCTTAACGCAGTCCGGAACGGGGAGACTGCGTCGGCGGAGATTGACGGGGACAACAGGATCGAGCATGCTCCGGACAAGGCGAAGGCGGAATCGCTCATCGGCATTTACGCTCTTGCCGAAGCCGCTCGCAACCGCATATACGGCAAACTGGTGGCCAAGCTGGTGATTTATCCCAAGCCGGATCAGGTGCTGGCTGAGTATCTCGCATGGCTGTGCAGGAACGGGCACGCGGACAGGATTCTAAAGACCGGGGATCTGGAACTGGACATCAAACCCGTTGACCTGTTCTTCCACGTGCCGGACGCAATCGCGCACTGCCGCATTGAGAAGGCGAAGGGCGCGTCTTTCGAGGTTCAGAATATCACGGTCGAACTCAAGCAGGAAGCCGACAACGCGTGGCTTCCCATACGCTACGCGCGATCAGGCGAGGAAGGACGCTGAATCGGCACAGTGAGCAGCCCCATGCATGGAAGGAATTCCCGCGCCGCCGTCCGGCGGAGAGGCTCGGTCGAGCGGTCCATGATGATCCTGGTCGTGATATGCTTCTTAGGGGCGGGTTTCGTTCTTTACTTCATCGGCAGGCTCCAGACGATCCGGGAAGTCAACGCCGTCCGCTCCGCCGGGCGCGGTTCGTCCGGAACGCAGAGGGGGGGGGCCGAGGCAAGAGATGAATATTTGAGCCACCTGAGAAAGTCGCTCGCGCCGGGGCGGGTTCTGGAGCTGGCGGTGACGGGGCGGGAGAAATCGCCGGAAGGATGGGTTGGAACAAGCATAAGAGTTGTGGAGCGCAGGGCCGACCGCTCGGTGTTTGAGGCGGTAAATCTCACGATAAAGGGCGAGGTCGCGTATTGCGACGCCATCGTTCTGACGTTTCAGGATCGCCCCGGCGGCGACGAGGGGGGGGGCATATGCCTGTTCAGGAGGCTTTTCACGGACAGGGATTCGCCCGGCGAAGGGTACGAGTTCTTCCCCGTCGAAGATGCAAAGATTCCGGATCGTCAAGTCTCAAGACGCCATTTGCCGGAGGTCCAGGAACAGGTATGGGCCAGGCTGCGCAGGATGATTTCGGAGCCTGATTTCGCCCGGGCTTCCGGGGTCAGGGTGGAGTTAATCGAGCCGATCCCGGTGGTTCTCGCAAAGGGGCGGACATATTCAATCCGCCTGGCCGAGGGTTCGCGCCTCGTGGTTGAGGAGCGCTCCGCCGAAACGCTTCCGGCGGAGGCGGAGCCTGCCGGGGGGGGGGCCGGGCGGTGAAGACTTTTCGCATCGCCGCGGCGTTTCTGGTTGCGGCGGCGCTCCTCTGCCGCTCGGAAGCGCTTGCCCTGACAGCGGATGAGGTCAACGGCGCTATTGACAGGGGAGCGGCCTTTCTTAGGGGACAGCAGAATGGGGACGGGTATTGGTCCGCGTCGAACTGGGGGGGGCAGGACTACCGCGTCGGAGCCACCGCGCTGGTCGCGCTGGCTTTGCTGTCCGCCGGGGTTCCAGAAAGCGATCCGGCGCTCCGCATGGCAATCCCGCTGCTGGTGCGGGACGAAAGCGATAAGACGTATGTGATCTCGCTGAAGGCCATGGCGCTGGCCGCCGCCGACCCGGTGAAGTACCGCCCTGAGATAGCCAAAGCGGCGGAGCAGCTTATAAAAGGGGCTAACGACGGCAGGTGGAGCTACAGCCCGGCCATGTCAATGTGGGACAACTCGAACACGCAGTTCGCGGTTTTGGGCCTTCGCGCCGCGTCTCAGGCGGGCGTCGAGGTGCCGGAGCGCATATGGTCCGACGTGTCGCGGCACTTCCGGCAGTCTCAGAACATGGACGGCGGCTGGGGATACCGGAGTTCCCGGGCAGCCGGCGCGAGCTGGGAGAAGTCCTACGGGAGCATGACGTGCGCCGGCATCGCGAGCCTCTACACCGCCGGATCCGAATATCAGGCCAGCTCCGGTCAGTGCGGAAAATACAAGGCGGACGATAACATTGCGAAGGCTTATCGCTGGCTTGCGGCCTATTTCGACGTAACGAAGAACCCCGGCGGCAGGAGCGAATGGTATTACTACTACATGTACGCGCTTGAGCGGGTGGGCGTCATCGGGGCGCAGCGCAACATCGGCAAACACGACTGGTACGCCGAAGGAGCCGCGGCACTGATCGCCCGGCAGGGCGCGGACGGTTCCTGGAAGGAGGATTCCAACACCGGAAGGGAGATAAGCACGGCCTTCGCGCTGCTCTTCCTGGCCAAGGGAAAAACCCCGGCTCTGATGACCAAGCTCAAGTGGCGGGGGGACTGGAATTATCACCAGCTCGACCTTTACAACCTGACGCGTATTTACGGGCAGGAGCTTGGCATCCCGGTCGCCTGGCAGACCTCAACGCTCGAGGATTCGCTTCAGGACCTTCTGGCCGCGCCGATTCTCTTCATAAGCGGGCGCGGCGACTTCGCCCCGCAGGGCGCCGAGGCGGCAAAGCTGAGGGATTTCGTCGAGCAGGGAGGCTTCATCCTGGGGGAGGCCCTGCACGGCGACGAGAAGTTCGCCTCCTCCTTCCGCGCCGCGCTGCAATCGGCTCTACCGGGTTACGCGCTTGAGGCGCTGCCGAAGGACCATGAGATATATTCATCGTATTACCGCCTGAAGGAGGAGGAGCGGCTTCCGTTGCTGGGGTTGAACTCCGGATGCCGCCTGTCCGTCATCTTCAGCCCCGGGCCGCTTTCCTGCGAATGGGACACCCGCTCCACGGACGGCGCGCAGTTCCGCCTCGGCGTCAATATCGCGGCTTACGTCACGGGGGCGCAGCCCCTGCGCGACAAGCTGGACCCCGTTAAAATCCGCCGGACCGGAAAGGGGGACTGGCCGGTGCGCCGCGGCGCCTTCAGCGTCGGGCAGATCATCCACAACGGGGATTGGAACCCGCACGCCCGGATGTGGGCGCTCTTCCTGGAAAAGCTCAGGGAGGACGCGGATGTGGATGTTGTCACAGACAGGGAGAACGCTCCGGCCGAGGACCCGAATCTGTTCCGCTTCTCCATGCTCTACCTGATCGGCCATCGTCCGTTCTCGATTTCCCCCGAGGGCGCTGCAAACATCCGGGAATACCTCGAGAACGGGGGATTCCTGCTCGCTGAAGCGTGTTGCGGCAGCAGAGAATTCGACTCGGCGTTCAGGAGTTTCTGCGAAGAGTTGTTCCCCGCTCAGCGCCTTGCGCCAATACCGCCGGACCATGAATTATTCAGCTACGGCCCTGGGCTTGAGAAGATCGCCTACCGGCCCGCAGTGAGGCAGACCGATCCCGACCTGGCGGCGCCGCAGTTGGAACACGTCGTATATAATGGGCGGGTGGTCATCGTCTACTCGCCGTGGGCTATAGGCTGCGGGGTGGAGGGGCATCCCTGCCCGACGTGCCGGGGACTGGAGCCGGAGGACGCGGAGAAACTGCTTACAAAGATCGTGCTTTACGGGATGGTGAACTGAAGTCCTACAGCGAGGCTAGCTTCAGCGATATGTCCAGCGCGGGGGCGGAGTGGGTGAGTGCGCCGATGGATATCCTGTCCACGCCGGTTTGCGCGACGGAGCGCGCGTTCTCCAGTGAAACTCCCCCGGACGCCTCGCTCAACGGAGCCGCCGCGCCGCCGGCCTCGCGCCACTGCCTGATAAAACCCGCCGACTCCGCCAGCGCTTTCAGGCTCATGTTGTCCAGCAGGATCAGGTCAGCCCCCGCGCCGCATGCCTCCCGCGTTTCCCGGATGTCGCGGACTTCCACCTGAACGATCAGGCCGGGCGCCTTTTCCCGGCTTCGGCGGACGGCCTCGATTATCGTTCCCGTTCCGATGCAGCCGCCCGCCCCGGCGTTGCCCAGTTCCGCCGCAAGCAGCGCCAGATGGTTGTCCTTGATGAGAACCTGGTCGTAGAGGCCCATCCTGTGATTCTGCCCGCCGCCGCATCTGACCGCGTACTTTTCCAGAATTCGCCAAAGGGGTGTGGTCTTGCGCGTGTCAAGTATTGCCGCCCCGTCCGGCCCGACGGCCTCCACGAAACGGGCTGTCAACGTGGCAACGCCGGAAAGCCGCTGCAGAAAGTTCAGCATCAGGCGCTCAAGCTTCAGCGCGGAACGCGCCGGGGCTTCAAGGGTCGCAATAAGCTCCCCGGCTCTGACGCGCTGCCCGTCGCGCGCAATTGAGACAAATGAGCCTTCCGGGCAGTGCCGCGAGAAGATGAACTCAAGGAGCGGCAGGCCGCATACGACCCCTTCCGCCTTTGCCTTGAACCTGCCCCGCGCGGCGGCTTCTATGCGGACGACGGAGTCCGTTGTGACGTCGCCGGAGCCGAGGTCCTCCTTCAACGAAAGATCGAGCAGATCCGCGACGGCGGCGAAGTCGGGGGGGGGGATAGTCATGGGCTGGAATTCCGTCAGGATGCGGCGCCGGCCTGTTTCTGTATCAGGCTTTCCATCTCGGCAATGCAATCCTGTATGCCCGGCAGGCGGCTTGCGGGATCGGCCGCGAGCATCGCGGCCAGGAGTGTCGTCAACTGTTTGGGCAGGACCACGCCCTCGTTCAGGACGTCTCGCTCCGCAGTCTGTGGGTTGCATAGCTTGCCCAGCAGCATGGTGTAAAGAATGCTGCCGAGTGAGAACTGGTCCATCTTCTCGTCCGGGGCGTGGGCCTTCTTTCGTTCCGGCGCCTGGTAGGGCGTCATGCGCGAGTCGGTCTGCTGGGCGATGCCCGCCAGGATGTCGTCCGCGCGCATGCCGAATCCGCCGACCTTGACGATTCCGCGCGGGGAGACGTAGACCTTGCCGGGCCACAGTTCGCCGTGCGCGACTCCCTGCTTGTGCGCGTAATCCAGGGACTTGGCGATCTCGTGGGCGATGTGCATCGAGTCCTGGATGGCAAGCGGCTGCAACTGGCGCTTGACCTCGCCCAGACCGGAGTAAAGCCTTACCTGGAGCGAGAACCTGTCCCCGTAGTCCATGGTCAGGGCCAGCGTGTTTCCGACCTCGCAGAGGTCGTAAATCCTGATGATGCCCGGATGGTTGAGCTGTATGGCGGCGTCGTAGGCTGCCCGGAGGCGGGCGACGAACTCCTCCGACTCCAGCAGTCTGTGGTGGAATACTTTCGCGGCCAGAACGCTCTGGCCCAGCGCTTCGTCCCCGGTCCCCTTGTAGACGAACCCCAGTCGCCCCGATCCGATGGTCTGCACGAAGGTCACGTCGCCGACCTTCTGGCCCAGGAACGTGCTTTCAATGGCGCAGGCCTGGCAGAAGGGCAGGTTGTTCACGCGCTCAGCCACGCCCATCTCCAGATGCTCAGCCAGTATCACCGAGCCGCAGCTCTCGCAGAAGTGGAACTCGTCCAGCAGACTGCGCATTATGCGCGTGTCGGCGTGCAGGACTGTTTCCGTGACCTCCGCCTGGAGCAGGGACGCCTGCTGCTCGCGCATTTCGCGGACGATCATGTCGTGGACCAGAATCTGCTCGTCCATGGCGGAAAAAAGCTCCGTCAGCTTTTCGTCATCCGCGCGTCCGGCAATGTTGAGCAGTTTGCTGACCGATGCCGGCTCCCCCCTGGCCATGGAGTTTCCGCAGTGCAGTATCGCCTCCTCGGCCTGGGATGTCGTGACGACTCCCTTGCGAGTGGCCAGCGTGGCCATGTGGTACGGGTCGGGCGATGTCGGAGCGTAGCCGAAGAAAACCTCCGTTGACCCCAGCCGGACGCGGTCGCCCGGGTGGAACGTGCGGGCCATTGTGATCTGCTGGCCGTTCAGATATGTCCCGTTGCTGCTGCCCATGTCCATGACGGTGAACTTGCCGTTCTCGTTGCGGATCTGGCTGTGGGCGCGGCTGACCATGCCGTCCAGAATGGGCAGTTTGCTGCGGTTGCTGTCCCGCCCGATGGTCATGTCGTCGCCCCGCGCAATGGTGAAGGCGACGCCCCTGTTGCGCCCCTTGATTATGCAGAAGACGGGCTGAAGCTCGTCGGCTCCTAATTCGGATGGCCTGAATTCGCTCCGGCGCGCGTGGGCAAGGTTGCGTTTTGCCTGCAAAAGCTCAACGTCGTCAATGACCTGGCGGAAACTCTTGTAGCGGCGCTCCGGATCGCGCCGCAGCATTTTCAGGATTATGTGGCTTAGCGCTTCCGGGATTTTCTTTGACCGTTCCTCTGGCGGAACTATCTGGGCCGTCGTCTGCCTCAATGCGGTGGAAAGGGGGGATTCGCTGGCGATGGGATACCGTCCCGTCGCGGCGAAGTAACTCGTCACCCCCAGCGCGTAGACCGAACTGCAACCGTTCATCGGCCCGCCTTCGCAGACCTCCGGGGCGGTGAACATGGCCCGGATAAGGGGCGTCATGCCCGATTCAAGGATCGGCCCGTCCAGCCGGCGCGGCTGTACAAGGCCGAGATTGGCCACCTTGACGCTGTAGTCCGGCGCGATCAGGATGTGCCTGGGCTGCAGGTCGTAATGAATTACATTCTTCCGCTCGGCGGCCGCCAGCGCGCTGAGGGTCTTGTAAAGAAATCCGACCATGTTTTCCGGCGATATCGCGCCGTTGATCTCGACCCATTCGTCCAGAGGTTTGCCCTCGAAGGCTTCAGTGACGATGAAGCCCTCCTCGCCCTTGGCGTTGGTGTCGAGAACCTTCAGGACGCTCCTGTGCCCCGTAGCGGTTGCGCTGAGGGCCTCGGCGAAAAGCGTTTCAAGAACGATGGCGGTCCAGCTTATGTCCGCGATCTTGAAAATCTCGATGTTGACCGGCTGATTGCTCTGAGTGTCGAGTCCCTCGTGGATTGAGCCGAAGACCCCCTTGCGCAATACGCGTCCGATTTTATATCTGCCCAGGTCTCTTGCCGGGCCTGAGAGCGACGGTTTCGGGGGTTCTTCTTCGGTTTCCGCGTCGCCCAGGTCAACGGCAAGATTCAACCCGCTGCGGCTTATCTCCTCCTCGAATGCCTTAACCGGATCTGTCCCCAGCGTCGAATCCTCGTTTTCATCATGGTCCGGGGCGGGCATTCTGACGGTCTGGGTGATCTCGCCAAGCGAGGAGCCGGCCTCCATCCTGTCCCCCCGCGCGAGACGGTCGTTCAACTCGGATAGGGCGCTGAGGTCCAAGACGTCCTCGTCTCCGCCTCCCCACTGTTTTCCGGGAGCGGTTTTTTTCTGCGCTGCCGGGGGCTGTTGGGGTGGCGGGGGAGCCTGCCCGGGCAGCGCGTCGGGCGGGGCGAAACGCTTTGCAGGCGGTTTGGCGGCCTTCGGCGGATGCGCGGCTTTCGGAGGCGCTTCCGGAGGCTCCTCGTCCAGTTCAGGCGCGGCGGCGGGGCGCACGGCAGGATATTCCCCGGGAGCCCTCGCGCCTGACTCCCATGTGTCGTAGTCCTCTTCCCCGATTTCGTGTACGCCGGAGGTCTCGTCTTCCATGACGATCAGGTCTTCCGAGTCAAGCTCGACGACTTCCTCTTCGTCCTGCTTCTTTGGGGCGGGCTTAGACGCGGAGACGGGCTTCAGGTTGGAGGGGGTTTCGTCTTCTATGCCGGACTTGAGTTCCTCCGCCGATACGCCCGATGCCGGATCACTCTTGGGCATGGGGCCGAGAAGCATTTCGAGGTCGAGGGTGGGGGACAGCACCCCCTTGCGGACAAGGACGTCCTTCAACGAAGGTTTCACCCCCGCCGCCTCAAGCTTGGCCATGAAGTTGATCGCCTCCTCGGCCTGCATCTGTGAGATCAGGCCGTTGGCAACCAGCATTCGCGCCAGTTCTATGTCGCCTTCGGTAGGCAACGCCGCTTCTCCCCGCTTCGTTTGACAGAATTTTCCGCCCAATCCGCGCGGGGACGCAGAAATCCCCGCGAATGGACGACGCCCGACAGCGCTGAGTCTAATTCTCCCCTACGTATTCAGTCAACATAAAATGGAAAGCCGGCGGCGCTTTGCAGCCTGCCGGCATATTCATATTTCCACTCCAAGCGTTCTCCGGAACGCCAGAGCCGAAAGGATTGACGCCGCCAGGAAAATCCAGACCCAGCCCATATTCAATCCTAGGATGCGATAACTGGCCGTCTTGTAACCTACCGAGGCAGACGCCACGTCCCCCCCGCCGGCGAAAGTCGGTTCGCATGGATGCGCGATTGCTGTCAATATGCCGCCCGATACTCGCCGGGCCTGCGCCACAACGATTGATCCGTCCCCCCCGCCTTTCACGACGACCGATTTCTCATATGGCTTGCCGCGCACGTAAAGCATCACCCTCTGTAAGCCTGTGCCAGTTGCCTTTACGCGGAACTCAACCGTCCGGGACGACGGGATGAAAAGCAGCAGCGAGTCAACCTTCAACCCGTCGGAAGTTTGGGCGATGATTTCAGAACGGTCTTCGGGCAAAGCGCCGGATAAGTTGAAAGAGATGATCGCAGTCTCGCCGATTTCCAGAGGCAACCGCCCGAAGCGCTGTTCGATCTGCGCCGCCAGGAGGGCCAGCGGCAGAAGCATGATCGCCATGGGCTTCAGCATGGCCGCCATATAAGAGAGGTTGGCGGACATTGTGCGGAACTGAGCGCGCGTCATCGCCCCGAGGTCGTGGCGGAAAAGTCGGATTTCAAGCAGGCCGGCCTTCACGCGGTCCTTGGCCGCGCGCATCTTCCGCCGGTCGGAGAGCTTTCCGAATGCCCAGAGAAAGGCCGCGCCGATCAGAGCCGACAGCGCTATCAGCGCCGGCAGCGGCGGCAACAGCCCCAGCGGCAGCATGATTGCCGCGAAGAGCTTCGTCATCGCCCAGTTCAGAGCGTTCATCCGTTCAAAAGCCGCCTTTACGAAAGATATCCCAGGCCCTTCAATCGCTTCGCCGTCTCTTCGTCCGCCTTCTCCTGGAGGAGCTTTGCGACCTCCCGCTCCAGGACGTGGCGGGCGAACTCGTCAACCGAGGAGTAACCGGCCGCTTCGGCGCATTTCTTCATCCTGTCGTAAAGTTCGTTTTCAAATTTGATCTTGCCGCTCATTATCGGCGATTCCTCCAGTCCGTGTATGCGTCAGGATTTCGTCAGAACGTCGCGCCCTTCCATCTGTTCCGGTTTCGGGATTCCGAACTCCGCCAGAATCGTCACCGGCAAATCAACCAGTGACGGCGCCTCCGCGGTCAGCTTCCGGTTGGCAAAAAGGACGCCTGCCAGCAACCGGGAATCCATGCAGTGATCGCCGGTCCACTCGTTCATGTTGTCGGAGCAGACCTGTCCGGTGAAGCCGCCCAGGACGCTTTCCCAGGACGAGCGATAATTCCGGTTGTAGCAGACGACCGCGTCGGGGGCGCTTCCGATGCAGCCTCCAGAATAAGCCGCCGATGCGGGAAGGACGCGGGACACGGGGTTCTCCCCCGTTGCGGGATCGGTCTCTTTCTCAAGCCGCCCGACGATTTCGGCGACCAGCGCGCGGGCGGGGTCCCCGGGCGGAACCACGCCGCCGGCCTCGCGCCCATGAAGGTTCACATAGAGGCTGTTTATTCCGAGGCCGTATGCCTGTGTTTCCGACCAGTCAACGCCCCGCAGCCCGTCCGCTTCGCGCGGACCCGCGCCGGGTTTCAGCTTAAGATACCCGTTTTTGAGAAGCCAGTCGTTCAGTCCGAAACACCGGCGGAATGACGCAAAGCCGTGGTCGGACATGACGATGACAAGGTCTTCCGGGCCGGCGGCCTTCAGGACGCGCCCGACCATGGCGTCCGCCGCCGCGTGAAATTCATCCAGCGCTCCAGCGCGCTTCTTTGCCAGATCGGGGCGATGCATCGGGTGCTGCGGATCAATCGTCCACCAGAGCATGTGCTGGTTCACGTCAAGGCATGAGACGTAATGGAAGAAGAAACCCTCGCGGAATCGTCCAAGCTCGTAATCGAAGATTCGTTCCCGCTCGCGGAGGACGCTCCACGCCTGCGCGAGATATTCCTCATGGTCCAGGACGCCGTTGCTGAGCGCCTGATTGTCTTCCGCGATGCCCTGCGTGTAAAAAGGCCCGAAGCGTTCGCACAATTCGCGCGAGTAGGACGCCGGGGAAGAGATCGGAATCGCCGGATCGGCGGGGTCAATGTTTATCGGCGAAACGTAAAGCTCGAAGACGGGGTGAACCTGCTTCAGGTAGAACCTGCAGATGCCGGAGACGCCCGCAAACCCGGCGGGCATCATTGCGAACTTCACGCGAACCCATCCGCTCCACTCCCCCTTGTTCAGAATGAACTCAGTCCCCTGAATGCTTATCCTGGCTACGTCGTAGAGGCGGTCGCGGCGGACGACTAGTGGGATTCGGACAGGCTCGGGAACCTTGAGGAGATTGTTATCCGGTCCGGCGATGTCGGTCGCGACATAGTCGTCGGCGAACTGAACGCGGCGGATATCCCCCCCCGGAACATGCCCCGGCTCGCGTTTCGGATCATCGGTGAAGAGCGTGAATACGCCATATGACCCGCGCATGTCCGGCACGCCCAGTCCTGAGAGCAGCCGTGTGGATGTTTCCTTCGGCGGGAATGTCGCCGGGATGCGGAACAGCGAAGCGGAGACGCCTTCATCCTCCATGTATTCCCAGAACGGTCTGCCCTTCCGCTGCTGGACAATCCCCCCTCCCGAAATCGGCAGGCTCCATTTCCCCGCGCCGAGTGTCCGCGACGGCTGCACAAGCCTGGACGTAGATAGGTAAGGCTTGATCGTCTCAGGATCGCGGTGGACGAAGTCGAATATGCCGTGCCCCCCCGGGTTCATACCGGTTATGAAGCACGACCATGCAACCGGACTTTGCGGCGGATCGCTGGTCGCAAGTTTGGAGTACGAGCCGATCTCGGACAGGCGTTTCAGGTTCGGAAGTCCGCCGCTCTCGAAAAGGCGCGCAACCATGTAGGGCGACATTCCGTCCAACCCTAGCACGAAGACACGCCGCTTTTTCCGCGCGCTGATTATTGCCGGCCCCGCGGCGAAGGCGGACGATTGCGATAAGAATCCCCCCGCGATGGCGGCGACGCCGGTCTTCACGAAACCGCGCCTGCTGATCGCGGTTCTTGAATTCGCTTCGCGGTATTGTTCGACTGCTTTCTTCACGTTGCGCCTTCAAAATCAGCGGGGCTGAAAAGCGGCCTGCCCTTCATGTATCCCGGAATCGGAACGCCGAACAGTTCCAGAATGCTCGGCGCCATGTCAATCATACGCTGCCGTCCGCCGGACGGCTTCATGCTGCTGAAGAAAACGCCGGGCACGAGCGACGGTTCGACGCAGTGGTCCCCGCGCCACGCCAACTCGTTGTCGCTGAAGACTCGTCCGTCGAACTTCCCGGTGACGGACTCCCACTCCACGCGATATCCGGCATTGAAGCCGACGACCAGGTCCGGCCCTTCCCCGGCGTATGGGCCGTGGAAGATGTCATCCGCTTTGTGGACGTTCGCCACGGCTCGCTCGCCGGTTGACGGATCGCTGAGCGCTCTCAATTTCACGGCGATTTCCTCGGCCAGCGCGGCTGCCTTCTCCGGCTCGACGATGCCCTGTGATTCTCGCCCTCGAACGTTCAGGAAGACGCCGTTCATGCCCAGCGCGTAGGCGCTCGATCGCGTCCAGTCCGCGTCGGCAAAGTAACTCCCGCAGCGCTGCGCCCCGCCCTTCAGGCACAGGTATCCCTCCGACATCAGCCACGAGTTCAAGCTCACGCAGCGGCGGAATTCCGTGAAACCGTGATCGGAAAGGACGATCAACTCGTCGCCCTTGCGCATCATCTCCATGGTTTTCCCGATGAGCGCGTCCGCCGCCGCATACGCCTCCTCGACGGGGCCTTCGCCGGGAGGGAACATGTGCTGCGCGCGGTCGGTAATGTCGAAAACGCAGGCAATCACACCCGCCCTCTGCCTGTCCAGAGCGTTGAAAAACATCTTCTCGCGCTCGGTGTGGATCAGTCGGCAGAGGTCGAGGAACTGGCGCTCGTCAAGGATGCCGTCGTTCAAGGCCCACGTGTCCTCTGCAAGCCCGAGAGTAGCAAACGGGCCTAGCAATTTTGCCAGGTAGATCGAGTAATACGCCGGATGTGAGATCGGCAGCGCGGGCTTTGCGGGATCAATGTGCAGCGCCGTGGAGTAAAGCGAGAAGTCCGGCCCGGCGGATTTAAGCAGGAAGCGGCAGATTCCGCTGATTGATACCCCCGGCGCCGCGTGGAATATCACGCGCGTCCAATCGCTGAACTCCCCGGCCTTCAACTGCGCGACCGCCCCGGCAATATCAAGCTCGCCTCCGCCATTGCCGTCCGGTCGGAAAGTGAGCATGGCCGACAACTCCGCCCCGTCTGCGGACAGAGGATTGGCCGGGCCGGGGACGCTTCCGCGAATGACGCCGTCATTCTTCTCGACCTTGACGACCTTGCCCCCGGGCAGTTCCCCCGCGTCGTCGCAGGTCGTGTAGTAGATGAACGTGCCCTGTGTCCCCATGAGGTCGGGCGCGCACATCGCCGACAGCAGGTGTCCGTTGAACCTTTCGGGGGGGAACGTGATCGGGACGCGCAGGATGGAGGAGAAGACGCCGTGCTCGCCCAGGATGCTCCAGAACGGCTTGCTTCTGCGCAGAAGTCGCGCGGGCGAACGCTCAAGCGGGATTGTCCATCGCCCGATCTTCAGGAAACGCTTCGGCTTGCCGATTCGGGCGGAGGAGAGTTGCGGCATGTACGAGGCCGGATCGCGCGAGAGGAAATCGAAGATCGCGTGTCCCCCGGGATCGGTCCCGGTCTGGAACGTTGACCATGCGACGGGCGAGATCGGAGGATTCGTGGTTTCCAATGGGCCGAAATGCCCTTTGTCTCGCAACCGCGCCAGGTTCGGCAGCCTGCCGTCCTCCAGCATCCGGGCGGTCAGACCGTGGGACATCCCGTCCAGGCCGACGATGATCAGCCGTCGGACTCTCGCCTTACCACTTCTTTTCAAGCCTCGTATAAGCGCAATGACCAGCCTGACCGGCCAGACCAGGAACGAGGCCAGCGCAAGACCGAACGCCGCGATCACGACCAGGAATGACGAGAACAGGCCGAATCCCGCGCCGGGGCCGATGTATGCCAGCGCCGGATCAAGTCCGGACCCAAATAAGCTGGCGGCTGAGAGAAGATTCATATCGCTCCGGCCTGAAAGACGACGGCGGCTCCGCTCCATTGACACCCCGCAGACTTCCCGCGCGGGACGTCACGAACTCCGATTGGATTATAGCCGTGCCCATGAACCCTAACAAGAACAGGGGCGGGATGCCGGCACATGCGCCATCCCATTCCCCCTTGATGAATTGCCTGCCGCCGCGACATCCTGTAGCATGATGAATATGACAAGACAAAATATGATTTCTCCGTGCGGGCTGGCTGTTTTCTGTCTTCTGATCCCTGCCGCAATTGCCGGGGACAAGGCCATGGATAATGGACAGGCGGACGTTTCGATGGGCATCGGGGGCGCAGGGGGCGTCTACTTCCTTGCGTCGCCCGGGGAACTGGTCATTGACCTTCACAAACGAGACCTGAATAGAGGCGGCGTTCACACCGAGTTGCGGGCGGTTCTGGCCGGCCCGGACAGGCGCGTCATCCGCGACGTCTCCATCCCGGACGACGGACGCCCCGCAGGAAGCGGCCCCGGTCCATGGCAACGCGTCCGGATGACGGCGGATGTCAAGCGGGCGGGCATTTACGCCCTGAATATCACGATTTCCCAGGACCGCTACGGCGAGGGCATCGTCTGGGGATTCGAGACCAACTGCCCCCGCTACCTCATCGAAACTTCGCGCGGCCACAAGGACGAGCGGCATCAGGAGCCGATTGTGTTTTTCAACCCCGGCGTCCCGGGGGACATCTGCTTCATGCCGCGCAACACCGATCTTGCCGTTGACGTAACGGGACTGCCGAAGAACTCCGGCCCTCTGGAGATTTTCGACGCCAACGGCAAAACGCTCGCAGTCATGCAAATCGGCACGGATGGAAAGGCTTCATGCCGATTCGATCCCTCTGTCCCCCGCGACGCCGCCCCCTGGCGGCTGCACCTCCCTTCTCAGGAAGCCGTCGTGAACATTGACGGCGTCACCCGGTGGGACGACAAGGACCCACATCCAAATCTCGGATTCTGGACGAACAAGCCGTCGTCCTTTTTCCCGCTCCAGTCGCACCGCTGGCTGCTCACGCCCTACAGCCGCACGGTTTATGGCGTCCCCGGCCAGGCGCGGGAGATCGAGTTCCTTGTTCAGAACAACTCCGCCTCTTCGCAGGATATCAGCCTGAGCCTGGAGTTTCCGGACGAGGAATGGGACGCGAAAATCGGCGCAGGCGAAATCGCGCTCAAACCGGGCGAGTCGCGCAAAGTTCCCATCCGGTTCACGATTCCGAAAACCGGCGACGGCCATGACGCCGGGCGTATTTGCCATATCAGGGCGACCCCCAAATCAGCCCCCGATTTCTCGACCTACTCTAGCCTGATCGTGAGAACCGGCGAGGCCCCCGCATCTCGTCCCCTGGCCCTGCCGCTGGATCTGAAGCCGTACTCTCACGAGAACGAGCAGTTGGGCTATCTCCCGGATTATCCGTTGGAGAACCAGTTCTACTTTGATTCTCGGAACCGTCCGTATTCGCTGACCGCTTCCGGGATTGCGTTCCTGCGCGATTCGCGGTGGGTCAGACGCGAATTCCGCGATGCCGTAAAAGGCGCGCTCGCAGGCGGCGACTTCAGCCCGATCAGCACAAAAATCGCGTTCGACGCCGACAATGACATTTACGTCCTCGCTCGCTCCGACGGCCGCCCGGCGCTGTTGCGTTCCGCCGACGGCGGAGAGACGTTCTCAGCCTGTCTGATAGAACAGGAGGAAGGCAAGCCCGCCGCCTTCGATATAGAGCAGTTCTCGGGCCACGACATTCCGAGCGGCCCCCCGCCGGTTGCGCGCTTCACGCGAACGGGGCGCGACCCGAAACTCATCTGGCGAACCATTCACGACCTTGATCTCTTCCTGCCGGAGAAGACGCCGGACGGAGTCCGGATGGGCGCGCCGGCGAGGATCAGCTCGAAGTGCATAGGGCTTGCCGCGCACTCCGGCATCCCGTCATCGCTGGTGTCCAGGGGAGACAAAGTTCATGTGATCTGGGCGGAGGCGACGGAGCCGGATGAGAAGGTCCCCGGCGTGCCGACTTACGTGGTGACATACGACCGCGCGACGAAATCGCTTGACCAGCCCGCGCTGATCGGCTACGGCCCGCCCGCAAACGACGTCCACAACACGCCGTCCATCACGATGGACAGCGGCGGAACGCTTCACGCGCTGGTGGGAACGCACGGGAGGACGTTCAAATACGCGCGGTCTCTGAAGCCGAACGACGCCTCGTCCGGCTGGACGGAAGCTGAGGACGTCGGGCCGGGACTGAGGCAGACCTACGTGGGACTGTTGTGCGATAATGAGGACGCGTTGCACCTGGTCTTCCGGCTCTGGCACACGGAGGACGCGCGGTTCCCGCATTCCACCTACCCGACGCTCTCCCACATGCGCAAGCGACCGGGCGGGGCGTGGGAGGCGCCGCGCGCGCTGGTCGCGCCTCCGTTCTCGGAATACAGCGTCTTCTATCACAGGCTGACGGTTGACCGGCGCGGGCGGCTGTTCCTGTCCTACGATTATTGGTCCACCTACTGGTTCTATCGCAACGACAACTTCGGAACGCGTCGCGCGCTCATGATGACCGACGACAGCGGGGTGACATGGCGTCTCGCCGCGACGGCGGATTTCAAGTGATATATATATAACTGAAAGGGCAAATAATTCGGGTTTTACACGTTTGGAGAACTCAAAGGAGAATCGAGCAATGCCGGACAAGACCGCATGGGAAAACTTCTTTGACGCGCACGCGCCAATCTACGAAGAAAACGTTTTCACCAGGAACACCGCAAACGAAGTGGATTTTCTTGTGAGCGAGCTGGGCCTGCCCCCGGGTGGCTCGATCCTCGACGTCGGATGCGGAACGGGGCGTCATGCCGTCGCCCTTGCCCGGCGCGGATACGCGGTCACCGGACTTGACCTGTCAGAGGGAATGCTGTCAAAGGCCGCTGAAGCGGCCAGAGCCGCCGGCGTTCGCCTGGAACTGATTCATGCAAACGCGGCGCGCTTCGAGTTTCCGGAGAGATTCGACGCTGCCGTCTGCCTCTGCGAGGGATCATTCGGCCTGCTCGGTCGGGATGACGATCCCATCGAGCAGCCCCTGTCCATCCTGCGCAACATCTCCCGAAGCCTGAAGCCGCGCGGGAAGGCCATCCTGACCGTCCTCAATGGGACGGCGATGATTCGCAGATTCCAGAATAGCGACGTGGCCGCGGGGCGATTTGACCCCCTGGGCATGGTTGAATCGTCAGAAATGCCGCCGCGCGAGGGATTGCCGCCCGTCGCGCTCCGGGAAAGGGCGTTCACGCCAACCGAACTCGCCCTCCTCATCCGGGCGGCAGGCATGGCCGCGCAACACATGTGGGGCGGAACAGCGGGCAACTGGGGGAAGCGCCCCCTCGACCTTGACGAGATCGAAATCATGGTCGTCGCGCAAAAATAGAATTCAGGCCGACAGCGGGATTTGGGCCGCAGTCCCGCGCTGATCGCTCGGAAATACATCGTTCTGCAGAGAACAGATGCGAAAACAGGAATGGCGCGCTGCTTTCTCTGATTTCAACGCCCAAGTAATTGCTTTGCGCATATGCCATGCCCCCCGGGGTACGGCGTCAGTCACGGGCGCGTGGCAGCGTAGGGGCGGGTTTCAAACCCGCCCCTACGAGTGGCTGGCATATAAACGCTCCCTTCACTGACCGGATACCCCCCGGGGGCAAAATGTCTGGAACGGGGCATACACGCCGGATATGCTTACTTACGGGCGGAGGGATTCGCGGAACAAGCGATTGATCGGGGATGCAGAGCATCGAGGATGCAGCGCATCAGAGATGCGTCGCATCCAAGATGAGGCTCATCCCAGATGAGGCTCATCAGAGATGAGGGCGCGGGGAGTCCCGACCTTCCGAGTCTTCCGTCCGCCCCGCCGGGAATCAGCAATGCCGGACTACCGGGATGAAAACGACAAGGCCTTCGCGGAGGCGGCTCTTGAGTTCGCCTACGTGACCGACGCCCAACTGGAGCGCTGCCTTGAAACGCAGGCGCAGATGGGCGGGATGGGCATATCCAAGGACCTTGTCGAGATCATGCTGGACCGCAAGCTGATCACCTTTGCGCAGGGGGAGGCCGTCCGGCGCGCGGCCGGCAACCGGGAGCGGCTGAAAATCCTCGGTTCGTATGAGATTCTCGAGGAGCTTGGCGCGGGGGGGATGGGCAGCGTCTACAAGGCGCGCCACCTGGACCTGGGGCGGACGGTAGCGCTGAAGGTTCTGAAGGACGAGTTGGCGGGGGATCCGGACTTCATCTCGCGCTTCCGGCGGGAGGCGCGAGCCGTCGCCAGCCTCAACCACGTCAACATCGTTCACTGCTATGAAGTCGGGCGTGAAAAGGACGTCTACTTCATGGCGATGGAGTTCGTGGACGGGGAGAACGTGGGCGGCATTCTGGACGCGAGCGGGCCGATGGGCGAGCCGGAGGCGCTGGGCATCTGCATTCAGGTATGCCGCGCGCTCCAGCACGCATGGGACAACGGGATAGTCCACCGGGACATCAAGCCCGACAACGTGCTCTACATTCGTCCCGCGGCGGACAAGGGCGACGCCGTCTGCGGGCTGGCAAAGGTGTCGGACCTGGGGCTGGCCAGACTGGGGGAGCAGCATGGGCCGAAGCTGACCCAGACCGGCATGGCCCTCGGCACGCCGCACTACATCTCGCCGGAGCAGGCGTCAGGCTCAAGGGACGTGGACATCCGCGCGGACATCTACTCCCTGGGCGCAAGCCTCTACCACATGGCGACGGGCCGGACGCCCTACGACGGGCCGACGATGACGGCCATCATGCTCTGCCACCTCACCAAGCCCGTGCCAGACCCGCGAGAGGCCATGCCGACGGTGTCAGCGGCAACGAGCGCCATTGTCATGAAGGCGATGGCGAAGGACCCGGAGGACCGCTACCAGACGCCTGCGGACATGGAGCGGGCGTTGCAGTCCGCCCTTGAGACCATCGGCTTCCAGCCGCCCCGGAGCGCGACGGATTCCGTGAGCCGGATCAATATCGAGCGTTACAGCTCGACCATCGTTGCCGGCGCGGTTCCCGTATCGCATTCCGAGTCAACCGTCGCCCCGGCGGAACCTGCCCCGGCATTGGCTCCGGTTGTGACTTCAGCGTCAGGGCAGGCGGCATCGGTTGGACCAGCCGCCGGGCCGGGGGATGCGTCGCCGGTTTCGGAGGCGGGATCATCGCGGCGAAAGGCTTATGCGATAGCTGGCGTAGTAATCGCGGCGGCTGCGGTTGCGGTCTTCTTCGCTGTCAGGTCTGCCGGGCGCAAGGACGACCATGTTTCTACAACCGCCGATCAACCGGCGCAGACATCGCAGGTTGCCGAATCGCCCCGGCCTGCGGTTCCGCCGGTAGTCCCTCCAAAACCTGCGTCGGAAACCAAGTCGCCTGAAAAGCCATCCTCCGAGGCTGTTCCGGCGGAGAAGGTTGCGCAGCCCGCGCCGTCGCCTGCATCGGCGCATGCGGCGGCGACGGAAAAACCGCCGTCCCCGAAACCGGAACCGCCCGCAAAACCCGCCTCCGAGCAGCCGCCGAAGGCGACGGTCAAACCGGCGGATAAGACTGCTGAGAAGCCCGCCCCGAAACCCGCAACGGCGAGTAAGAGTCCGTCGTCCGCCCCTCCGCCGCCAAAGACGGAAACCAAACCGCCGGAGCCTGCAAAGAGCGATCAGACGGTCGCCATCCCGAAGCAGTTCGAGCCTGCGCTGCAGGCGTTTCTGAAGGACGATCTTGAGGGGGCGCGCAAGGATCTGTCCCGGCTGGCGATAAAGGATTCATACAGCACGCACGCCGAGGTGATAAAGTGTTTCATCGCGCTGAAGGAGTCGCATAAGACCGGCTCAAATTCAGCCAAGACCGAAGCGCAGACGGCGTTCGGGCAACTGGAGCTTCACGGAGGCGCTGGGGCTACGCCGATGCTCGTCCGGATTTTGAAGGACGGCGATTATCGCATACGGGTTGATGCTTGCAGACTGCTGGGCAAGACGGGCGATTCGCGCGCGCTGGAATTTCTCCAGGCGGTCATGTCGTCGGACGCGAACGAGGCCGCGCGCCTTGCCGCCCGGGACGCCATTGCGACGCTTACCGGCAAGCCCGCCGGCCTCCTCGACAACATCCCCCTGCCGGTATTGCGTTGAATCATTCGATCCGCTTCAGCAGGCTCTGCGCCATTCCCTCGCGGTCCATGGCCAGCGTGTCCGCGAAGCGGGCGAAGACGACGATCAGCCCCACGGAAGTCACCTCGATTGTCTGCACGCGGACGTCAACGTCGCACCCGCCGTCCTTTTCGATGAACCGCACGCTCATCTGCCTCTCGGTCCGTTTGCCGAATACGAGGATGTAGTTGTCATCGAGGGTTCTGCGCTGCGTCGTTATGACGCCGGACTCGTAGTCAATCGCGGCGCAGACCTCGCCGAGTTCATGGAGGGCAAGCGCGGCGCGGGCCATCGCGTCATTCTTTGGCCGCTTGATCATCTCGGCTCTTGCCGAACCGGCTGACAGGCAGAGCGCCAGTATTACGGGAATCACTTTCTTCATGCGAATCTCTCCTCAGCAGTTATCGCCTCGCCCGCCGGAAGGCGTAATTGCGCGGCGGGCGACTCTCAATGCCGCCGGAGAATACACGCGCCCGGCGATTGCGTCAATCCTCAAGAAAGACTCGCGCAGGCGCGCCGTCGCAATCGGCAAGCAGGAGCGGGGCGCAGATCAGGCGATAATCTCCGGGACGGATCGCCGCCAGGCGAAGTCCTTCGAGTATGACAATGTCCTCCCGCAACAGCGCCTCATGCGCGCCCTTTCCGCGGTAATGCTGGACCGATAATCCGTCAACGCCGACGAGCCGAGGTTTCAGCCGCGCCAGCGCCTCGGCTGCGCCCAGGTCCAGTCCGACGAAATCCGCGCGGAAGTTCGTCATATCCTCTTCCCATAGCGCGGAGTTCTTTGTTTTGAACAGGATGCGCACCGCACCGCGCAATCGCTCCATCGGCAGGTCCGCAGCCGTTATGCGGTCAACGTCCGGCAGTTCAATAACGCGACAGGGACCGACGAGGGCGGCGAGGTCAAGGCGGTCAACGGTTTGAGGTCCGACGGAGAAATGCGCCGGGGAGTCAACGTGCGTTCCGACGTGGCTGCCGATGATCCATTGAGAGGTCTTTACCCTGCCGTCTGCGCGCGGGGTCGTTTCAATTTGCGGATCGCCCGGCCAGACCGCAAGCGATGGAGAAATCGGCAGCGAAACGTCATAGATCATTCTGCGCTCCCGAGGCCGACGATCCGTTCCGCAGGTTATTCCGCCAAAGCCTCTATTCCGCAGAGGATGGGTGGTTTTGCGCTTGAGGCGGACGGGGTCAGCGCGATTTCCAGATCCGCCTTTGCCGCGACGGATTTGAATTCCCTGACCAGAGGACGATGCCGCCCTCCCGCTTCCTTGGCCACGTCAAGCGCTTCTATGCAGGGCTTGCCCTGAAGCGAAACGCCGAAGACGCGCTCGCCGGGAGCGACCATGTCCGGCTCCAGAAAATGCAGTCGGACGGTGAACTTTCTTTCCTCTGTCGCCTTCTCGCCCGGGATCAGGTTGAGGACAAGGCGCGTTATTCCCTCCCCCCCCGATGCCGCGACCCACTTCGGCCCTGCGCCCGGTGCGCCGCCGTCCTCGACGCGGGAGCTGTGAATCCTGAACCAGCGCGGGCGGTCAGGCTCGGTCTTCACCTTCAATTTGGGGGAGACGCCGCCGACGATGGGATATTCGAACCACATTATTCCGTCCGGCGCCCTGCGGTCTCCCGGCGCGCCCAGGTTGATTGCCAGGTGTTTTGCGGGGCCTTCGGTGTAGACGCTGCCGAAGAAGGTCCACATTTCGGCCTCCGGCATATGGACGCATGCCAGGGAGGACTGGTTCGGATAGCTGCAGACGCACGTTCGCGTGTAGTCCGGCGCGCAGAGAACTCCGTTGGCAATGAGGAGATTCGACGTGCAGCCCGACTTGATGCCGCCGATATTGCCCGTCCCGCCGTCCGCAACCAGATCGAAGTATCCTGCCGCCGCTGAGCGGAACGTGAGCATGTTTTGGGACGCCACGACGGTATTGCAGCCGTAGTTTCGCACGTAGTTCCACGGCGTCTGTGTCCCCGTTATCGGGTCGGAGCGCATGTGGTCCTCGCCGGTCAGCAGGTTGAGCGCCTTTTCCTGCGTGATGATGATGTCGCCGTGGAGCATCGCCGGTCCGGTGTACTTCAACTCGCGGTCCCAGATGACTTCGCCGGTCTTGCCTCGATAGGCGGACATTCGATTGCCCGGCTCATCCTCCACCATGTCCCTGGACGGTCTGCCGGCCTGCAGGAGGATGTCGCGCCCGGCGGAGTAGCTCAACCATGTGCCGAAGACTCCCTTATCCGCGCTCCAGACCTGTTTTCCGGTTGCGGCGTCCAGCGCGATGACGGTTCCGGCCAGTTTGTCGGGGGGGACGTCCTTGCCGCGCCGCTTCAACTGGTCAATCAGGACGGGAGGATTCATGTCTATGCAGTAGACCATCCCCCCCCCTGCGCAGATCGCGTTGTGCCGGAAGGTTCGTTTCGCGTCCAGCGTCCACAGGACTTTTCCGGAATAACGGTCAAGGCCGACTATTCTCTTGCTGGCTGTAAAGTCCCAGTTGTCTTTCAGGCCGATTCTCTTGCTGCCGCCGCTCAGGAGGACGGGGTGCGAGGATGCGATCAGAACGTCGCCCAGGACGCCGACATAGCCAATTCGCGGGTCCTCCGTATCGCCTTCTTTCCGGGGCAGCGCGAATTCGGAGACCGTCCTGCCGGTCGCCGGATCAATGCGGAGCATTTTGTTGTCATGCGCGACGTAAATGGCGCCCGGGAGGCTGGCATAGTTGCTGCCGAGGGAGTTTGCGCCGGGCTGGTGCGACGTGTTGTCGTAATGCTTTCCGAGGCCGGGGAAGTCGGCCTGCCAGAGCAGCCTGCCCGTGTAGACGTCAAGGGCGCGCAGGATATCCGGCCCTTCGATGATGATGCGCCCGGCGACAATGTGCTCGGACGGGCCGTGTCCGTGGCGGGGCAGGATGTCCGAGTTCGACGGCCCGCCGAACCAGAGCAGGCCGAGGGGAGCTTTCACGAGGGTATCGGGGGATACGCAACTGTTGCCGGCGTCGGCGTACTGCTGGGTCCAGTCCCCCGTGCCGGGCAGCGCGCCGAGGCGGCGGATCAGAATCGTTCCGCCCTCGCTCCCGAAGACAGCGCCGCCGCCCAGCGAGGGCATGGCGTCACTGACGGCGTCGCGCAGGGCGGCATCCGTTTCGAAGATCGCCGTGCCGCCGTAAGGGCGCAGGAGGCGGAAGACCCTGCGGGCGAAGTCGCCGGCGCTTTCAGGGCTGACGGCAACCTTGCTTTCCGACACCACGAGCGACGCCAGGAAGGGCGGCAGATCGAACTTAAGCGGGTCCGCTGCGAAGACCGCGGCGCGTTCGGCGTAAAGGCCCGCATCATCAAGCCTTTTGCGAAAAGCATTGACCTTCGCGGCGTCCGGATCAACCGCGATCACGCGCAGATTCGACTGGAGCGCGAGTTCCTCCGCCAGCCGTCCGTCGCCGAGGCCGAGGACGACGCAGAAACCGTCGGTAACGCATGAAGTCTTCAGCAAGTTATCGGCGCGCGCTTTCCCTGCGTCGTCACGGTTCAGGGGTTTCTCCGCGAGGGCGTATTTTTTCGGCTCAACCTTGTCCGCGCCGAAGCAATATACCCCCCCCTCCAGCGTCGTCACGAAAAGGCGTCCGTTGGCGGCGATGATGGCCTCCGGGGTTCCCTCTATGGACGCCTTCCAGGAGACCTGAGTCTTGTCGCCCTCGTCCGGCAGGTCAATGGCGGCGACGAGGTTCGCGCCCCCGCCGTAGAGGCGCGATCCGGCCCTTATCAGGCCGGCGGAGCCGGGCGCGCTCAACGTCCTCATGCCGGCCAGGGCCAGACCCGCGCCGGCGGCCCCGCCCTTAACATCGCCGTCATCGTCATCGCCCGGGGCTTTGGGCGCTTTTTCAGCATTCTGGCTCTTCCCGCTCCTTGTGACCGGCTTCGCGTCGAAAATCTGGACGCAATTGTTGCCCGGCATGATGATGAACTTTTCCGTCAGGACCGGCTCTGCCCTGATCTGCGGCGGTACCGGTTCGCCGGGTTTCGACTCCGGCGCGGCGATCATACGGACGCCGGGCACGGTCAGTATCTCGCTCCCCCCCGCGACGTCGAACATGAGGCCGTCGTTGAAGAAGAAATCGCCGCGCGCCGCGACGTGCGAATTCGCGTTCTTGTTGTTGGTGGAAAGGTGGTAATAGATCAGGCGGCCCGCCTTGCGATCATAGCAGGCCGGGATGGCGCGCCCGTTCGGGACGAGCAGCCTGTCCCCGGCGATGGTCATGTAGCCCTGCGGGGCGATGCCGGCGAAGGCCGGGCTGTTGTGCGGCTGGAGCATGTAGGTCACGTCCGCGCTGTCGTCGTTCCAGACGACTTCCCCGGTCTCAGCGTTCAGCGCGTAGACGAAGATGCCCATGAAGGGCCATATCCCCGCCGCGAAGTAGACAACCCCGTCGGCGACGACCGGCGCGCCGCGCGCGGGCCATGAACTGACGAGCATCTGGTTGCCCAGGATTTTCCGCTCGGCAGGCCCGCCGCGGAATTTCCAGGCCGTCTCCCCGCTGTCTGCCTTCAGGCAGTAAAGATAACCGTCATCGCAGGCGAAATAGAGTTTGCCGCTCCAGAAGACCGGCGCGAAGCGGACCGGGCCGTCGGCGTAGAAACGCCATTTCTCCGCGCCGTCCTTGACGTCGAGCGCGACGACGGAGTTGTTCGCAGAGGAACCGATGAAGAGAAGCCCTCCCGCCGAGATAGGCTGATAGGCGTGGTCGAAGACCATGCGCTTCTCGTCGGGCCAGGCCGGCTTGAGGGGTTTGTAATGCCTGACCCATTGCAGGCTCATGTCCTTCGGAAGCTCTTCCGGAGTCGAGGCGCTGCGCCCGGCGTCGCATCGCCACATGGGCCAGTCCTCAGCGCGAAGGCTGGGGCGACAGGAGACGGAAAGCCAGAGGGCGACAATGGTGAAGCAAGGCGTGAGTGCGAAGGTTTTCCTGATGCGCATTCGCGGATCCATTCTCGATGATGTTCAGGCTGACGCCGCGCCTCCATCGGCGCGATTACGGACAATTCGGCAAATTGCAACCATGTTATTATAGGAGGCCGCCAAATCAAAGCGGTTTTGGAATTCATGCCAATCCCTCATTTACGCAGTTCATTGTGTTCGCGCGTATGTTTCAGCGCGTTCCTCTGATACAATCTCCTGTGCAATCTCAATCGCCATTCATCGGACCTTCCATAATAAGGGGAAGAACATGTTGCTGCTTTTTCCTGCGTTGTGCGGACTGCTTGCCGTCGGCCAGGTAGAGGGCAATCCCAACCCGTTCGGCAATGAGAAGGCCATCCTTTCCTTCGACGGGCCGGGACTGCCGGACTGCCTCGTGCGGCATAACGTCGAGGTCGCGCTCTTCGAGCAGGACGGGCGCAAATCCCTGAGGGTGGATTTTGCGGTGACGGACTGGCCCAACGTCTACTTCACGCCGAAATCGGGAACGTGGGACTGGAGCGGGTTCGCGGGCATAGCGGTTGACATCTACAATCCGGAGGCCCAGGCGGTAAGCGTCGCCATGCGCATTGACAACGCGGGCGGGGACGGTGCGAAGAACTGCAACCAGCAAAGCTCCACCGCGCTGCCGAAGCAGTGGACCACGTTCCGCGTCCATCTCGACACCGGCGGGCCGAATCCGTTCTGGGGGATGCGCGGCGTACCTGTGAAAGGCCCCCTGCCGACCGGCGCGGCGATTGACTTGGCAAAGATCACCGCGTTCCAGGTTTTCCTGCCGATGCCGAGCGAGAAGCACACGCTCATAATCTCGAACGTCCGGCTCTTCGGACACGGCGGAAAGCTGGAAGACCTTGTGCCGCTGCCGTTCGTGGATCGCTTCGGGCAGTATAAGCACGCCGACTGGCCGGGCAAGATCAAGGACGACAAGGACCTCATCGCCGCGCGGAAGAAGGAGGAATCCGAATTCCGCAAGACGCCGAAATTGCGCGACCGGGACAAGTTCGGCGGCTGGGCCAAAGGGCCGAAGCTGAAGGCGACGGGCTGGTTCCGCACGGAGAAGGTTGACGGCAAATGGTGGCTGGTCACGCCGGAGGGGCGGCTGTTCTTCTCGCTCGGGGTGGACTGCGTCGGCACGTGGGACAGGACGTTCGTGGAGAAGCGCGAACCGTGGTTCGAATGGCTCCCCGCCGAGAATAGCGAGTTCAAGCCGGCCTTCGGATATGAGAAGGGCGCGCACAGCATGGCGGACATAATCGGCGGCAAGGGGCGCGTCTTCGGATTCTATAACGCTAACCTTATCCGCAAATACGGCCCGGACTGGCCGGCGCTCTGGCGTGAGAACTCATACGCCCGACTGCGCGCATGGGGATTCAACACGCTGGGCAACTGGTGTCAGGGCGACGTTCTGGACAACAGCAGGATGCCCTTCGTCGCCTCGACTGGCGTCTGGGGGGATTATCGCCGCATCGAGGGCGGTGGCGGGTACTGGAGCAAGATGCACGACGCCTACGATCCGAAATTCGAGCCGGCGGTGCGCAAATGCGTCGAGAACGTCACGAAGCAGTACGGCGGCAATCCGCTCTGCATCGGCTACTTCGTGGACAACGAGATCGCGTGGGAGGCCGTCGAACGCGGGACGCTGGCAAGCCCGGCGGATCAGCCGTGCCGCGTGGAGATGGTCAAGCGTCTGAAGGAGAAGTACGGGACGCTGGAGAAGCTGAACGCGGCATGGGGGGCGAGCGCGAAGGATTGGGATGAACTGCGCGCGCCGGACGACATGAACGAGGCGTGCCGGGAGGACGTTGACGCGTTCGTCTACGCATTCGCGCGGCGTTATTTCGAGGTTTGCAGGGACGCTTTGCGCGTCCACGCCCCGCGCCAGCTTTACCTCGGCTCGCGCTTCTCATCGCGCCCGCCGCAGGTGGTCAGGGCGGCGGCGGACGTCTGCGACGTGGTGAGTTATAATTTGTATTACAGCAGCATAAACGGCGCGGACTGGACCGGGGAGAACGACATCGGGAAGCCGATCATTATCGGCGAGTTCCACTTCGGCGCGCTGGATCGCGGGATGTTCCACACGGGCCTGGTCGCGGCGGAGAATCAGAAACACCGGGCGGAGTGCTACAGGAAATACGTCCGCAGCGTGGCGGATTGCCCTTCGTTCGTGGGCTGCCACTGGTTCCAGTATATTGACGAGCCGCTGACGGGGCGCTGGTTCGACGGGGAGAATTACAACATCGGTTTCGTCAGCCAGAGCGACACGCCATACGCGGAGATGGTCGAGGCGGCGAAGGAAGTCCACGCGGAGATTTATGAGAGGAGGAGCGGGGAGGGAAAGTAGGCGGATGGGCTGATCGCATTGAGTGGGCGGTTTATTGCGGAGCCTCGCTCGTCTTGACAACTCCCCCCGCTCCGGCGAAAGTAAGTCCTTCATGATTCATCCCACGGCGGTTCTCCGCCGTGATTCGTTATCACTCTCACGGAGAAAAACCCATGCTGGAATCGGCAATCGCGTCCCTGGCTTCAGGTCTGGCGTCCCTGCGCATGTCGGCGGCCACCCGCCCGTCCGGATCGGCTTCCGCGCCCGAACACCCCTGCGGCAGCGGGGAGGTGCGCGACTGGGAGAACGAGCAGATAACCGGGCGAAACAAGGAGCCGCGTCACTGCGCGCTGATGCCCTATGCCGACGCGGCGCAGGCGGCGACGGTCTCGCGCGAGGCGTCCCCCTTCCATGCGCCCTTGAATGGGACCTGGAAATTCAAATGGGTGAAACAGCCGTCCGAGCGCCCGCTGGATTTCTTCAAGCCGGAGAGCGACGTTGCCGCGTGGGACGACATCCCCGTCCCGTCCAACTGGCAGACGCTGGGCTACGACCGTCCGATCTACACCAACGTGCGCTATCCCTTCAAGGCCGATCCGCCGCGCGTCATGGGCGAGGTCCCGCCGGACTGGACGGCGGCCGAGTTTCCGAACCCGGTCGGCTCCTACCGGCGCGAGTTCGAAATCCCCTCGTCATGGGCCGGGCGGCGCGTCTTCATCCACTTCGACGGCGTCCAATCCGCATTCTATCTCTGGGTGAACGGGCGCGAGGTCGGCTACAGCCAGGACAGCATGACCCCGGCGGAGTTTGATATTACAAAGTACGTCACGCCGGGCAGGAACATCCTGGCCGCGCAGGTCTACTGCCTGAGCGACGGAAGCTACCTTGAGGATCAGGACTTCTGGCGCATGTGCGGCATCTTCCGCGACGTGTATCTCTTCTCGACGCCGCAGGTTCACCTGCGCGACTTCTTCCTGCTCTGCGATCTGGATGGCGACTATCGCGACGCGACGTTGAACATCAAGGCGAAGGTCCGCAGTTATCTCGACTCGGCCGCGAGCGGATACGGCATCGAGGTCGCGCTGCTGGACGCGAAGGGAAATCTTGTCGGCGGCGGGGCGCTTGCTTCCGCGACAATCAAAGAGATAGAAGCCGGGGCCGAGGCGGAGGTCCGCATGGAGGCGGCGGTAGCCGCGCCGAACCTGTGGTCGGCGGAGAATCCGTATCTCTATACGGCGTTGCTCTCGCTGAAGGATTCAACCGGCAAGGTCATTGAGGTCGAGTCCTGCCGTCTCGGCTTCCGTAAAGTGGAGATCAAGGACGCGCAGCTTTTCCTGAACGGACGCCCGATCCTGCTCAAAGGCGCGAACCGTCACGAGTTCGATCCGGAGAAGGGCCGCGCAATATCGCGCGCCCTGATGGTCAAGGACATCGTCATGATGAAACGGCACAACCTGAACACCGTGCGCACGTGCCATTATCCGGACGATCCGAAGTGGTACGACCTCTGCGATGAATACGGACTTTACGTCATTGACGAGGCGAATCTCGAATCGCACGGCATGGGCTACGGAGACGACTCGCTGGGCCACCCGCCGAGCTGGCGCAAGGCGCACGTCGAGCGCATGGAGGCGATGGTAGAGCGGGACAAGAACCGCCCGTGCGTCATCATCTGGTCGCTGGGCAACGAGGCCGGGCCGGGGATGAACTTCGTCGCCATGCGCGAGGCAGCCCGCGCGATTGACCAGTCGCGGCCCATCCACTACGAGCGATTCAACGAAATCGCCGACATTGACAGTTGCATGTACCCGACCGTCGAATGGCTGATCGAGCAGGGTAACAAGAAATCTTACAAACCGTTCTTCATGTGCGAGTACGCGCACTCGATGGGGAATGCGACCGGAAATCTTCAAGAATACTGGGACGCGATCGAATCGCACAAACGGCTCATCGGCGGTTGCGTGTGGGACTGGGTGGACCAGAGCCTTTACAAGCAGATACCGGGGGGCAAGCCGGGAGAGAGATTCCTGGCCTACGGCGGCGACTTCGGAGACAAGCCGAACGACGGCTGCTTCTGCAATGACGGGCTGACGACGCCGGATCGCCGCGTCACGCCGAAACTCCACGAAACACGAAAGGTCTACCAATATGTCGCCTTCACCCCGGTTGACGCGACCGCCGGGAAGATACGCATCCGTAACAAGTACGCGTTCAAGAACCTGAACGAATTCGATCTGACATGGTTGCTGAGCGAGAACGGCAAGGCGATAGCGCGGGGGAACGCGAAACCGGTTGACGTTGCGCCTGGATGCGAAGTTCCGGTGAAGCTGCCGATCAGAAAACCGAAGCTCAAGGCCGGCGCGGAATACCGCCTTCGCGTCGCATTTGCCCTGCGCCAGGACACGCTCTGGGCGCAGAAGGGATATGAGGTCGCAACCGAGCAGATGGACGTTCCGTTCAAGGTTCCCGCCAGGCCGGTGGCCAAAGTTTCCGACATGGGAGAACTGAAGCTAAAGGAAAGCGCGGACGAGATCGCCGTCATCGGAGCCGACTTCAAGGTTGTGTTTTCAAGGAATACAGGGATGCTGACTTCGCTTCTCTACAGGAAGAAGGAGATTCTTGCGGACTCAGCGGCCGGGCCTGTGCTGAACGCCTTCCGCGCGCCGACCGATAACGACCGCCCCTTCGAGGCCGCGTGGCGGAACGCCGGACTAGCGGACCTGAAGCATGAGGTGAAATCCGTCAGCGCAACCCAACTCGCCCCCGTCGCCGTCAGGATCACCGCGTCGGTCGTATCGCGCGGAACGGGCGAATGCCGCTTCGATCACCTCCGCGTCTGGACCGTTCTGGGCAACGGCTGCGTGGTAGCGGACAACGCGGTTGTTCCTCACGGAACGCCGGAATACCTGCCGAAGATCGGCGTTCAGATGCGCGTGGCCGCGGGGCTGGAGAATCTCGAGTGGTACGGGCGCGGCCCGCATGAGAACTACGTTGACCGCAAACGCGGGGCTGACATCGCGCGCTACGAAAGCGCGGTCGCGGCGCAGTATGAGGAATACATCCGCCCGCAGGAAAACGGCAACCGCGATGACGCGAGGTGGCTCTGCCTGACCGGTGAAAAAGGGCCGGGCCTGCTGGTTGCGGCGCGCAAGACGATGCGTTTCTCCGCGTTGCATTACACCGCGCAGGAGCTTGACCGCGCGGCGCACCCCTATGAATTGAGGGCGCTCCCCGAAACGGTCCTGTGCATTGACCACGCGCAGCACGGACTCGGCGGCGCAAGCTGCGGGCCTCAGCCGATGGAGAAATACCGCCTGCGCCCGAAGCCGATGACGTTCGGTTACATCCTCGCGCCTCTGGCGACGGTTATTGTCAAGGAACTTGGGACGCAGAGCCTGGACGTGACGGATGCCGCGTCAAGCGCCATGCCGGTGGTTGCTCTTCCGCTGCTTTTGCCCGACGGCATGGGCGGGATTGCGATGATCTGCGAGACAGACGGCGCGGAAATCCGCTACACGCTGGACGGCTCGGAACCGACGGAGGAATCGGCGCTCTGCGCCGGCGCGATCATTGTTCCGAAGGGCTGCGTCGTGAAGGCGGCGGCGTTTGTTAAGGGAATGCTTGCGAGCGGAGTGATTGAGGCAGCAGGCGCGTAAGGCTGACGGATTTTCGAGTTTCATAGGGTGTGCGAAGTTTCGTAGGGTGTGCGAAGCCGAAGGCTTTGCACACGCGAAAGTATAACTTCGCCGCGCACGTTCGTGCCGCGTGCGCAAAACCTCAGACCTTCGGTCTTTCGGTTTCGCACACCCTTGTATCTTGGAAAACGGTTAAAGGTAGAGAGTAATCAGAGTAATCTCTAGACAGGGAAAGACAGCCCCCTACCCCATGGGGTAGGGGGCGGGCCAACCGAAACATGCAAAACATCTTTTACAAGGCATTGTGCGCCCGGACGCGGCAGATCGTCGCACCCTCGGTCCCTTGCGGAGACCGCGCTCGTAGCTTGGTCGCCGCGTCCGGTTCTGCCTCTTTGAGCTCGAACAGTTGCCTGGGCCTCGCCGCCGCGCGGGAGCTCGTATCTGCAAGGACGGGCCGATGGGCTGCACTCTAGCACATGCCTGAGGAGAACGCCATGTCCGACGTCAAATTCTGTGTGGGCATTGATGTGTCCGGAGCCGTCCTGGACTACGGCTGCTGGCCCGATGGCCCAAAGGGCCAGTGCGTCAACAACGAAGAGGGCATCAGCAGGCTGGTGGACATCTGTGGACGGCTGGGGCCGGATCTGATCGTCATGGAAGCCTCCGGCGGGCTGGAAATGCCGCTGGCCG
>JAKLEA010000039.1 GCA_022711755.1 Planctomycetota bacterium | reverse complement strand
AAGGCCTGCACCATGCCCTCGCCGAGGTCCGGGCGATCAAATTGCCACGCCATCCAGACGTCGTTTTCGACGCTGTAAGTGGTGAGTGGATAGTAGTCGCCAGTCCAGCAGTGGGCGACTTGCTGGAACTCCTCCGCCAGCTTTCGCATCAGGTTGTAGTCCAGGCCCTTCGAGCGCATGTCCCACAGGCAGTTGGTGAAGGGGGCCATGTTGCTGCGGAAGACGTAGGGATCAACGTCCGCCGCGCCGGTTCCGGAAAGGGGTATCCAGAAGGAGAGGCCGTAGGTGTGGCTCTGCGTCCCGACGGGATCGCATCGCCAGTCCGTGCGCCAGAGCGGGATGGCGCGGCGCATCGTCTCAAGATCGTTGCGCCGCCCGCCGCTTGCGCATGAGTCAATAAACATGGCGGGATGCCGGCGCAGCAGTTCGTCCCAGTAGGCCAGGTATCCCTCGACATGCCTTATCTCCGTGATTCCCTGCCGGTCCGGCGCGTCGTTGCCCCGCCAATGGTTCAGCGGATCCATGTTGAAATCCTGCCGGTAGAGATCAATCCACTGCTCCGTCAGCCACTTCAAGGCGTCCGGATTGCCTAGGAGTCCGTCAAAGTATTCGCGGCGCGGACGCTATTTGAAAGCGCCTTCGTCATGTCGTTGCATGGACCTGCCGGGGCCATCCGGGGACTTCTCCGTCGCAACTTTAGCATCGTCGACTTTTCTCTCTCAAAACGCGCAAAAAACCTGAAAAGAACGGAATCCGGCAATCGCGGCGCCCCGGTGCGTGTCAAGGCAAGAGACGACATACATGCCGCGCAGCGCTCTTTCTCGGATTGACGTTGGCCGCGTGCCAATCAGAATCGCGTCTTCGCCGTAATTTGTAACATGGTCAAGGAGACCAATGTGAGAACTGAAGTCCTGTTGGCTGCCATGGTTGTCCTGTCATTCTTTTCCTGCGCGAATACGGATGGGAAGAAGGATTTCCCGCCGTCTGCGGCACAGTGCGCTGAAGGCGCAGGGAATTCCGCCCCGGGGGCGGAAAGCGATAACCCGCTAAAACGTGGCCGCTTGCGTGCGGAAGGACGATGGATTCTGGATGACAAGGATCGCGTGGTCATCCTCAACGGCGTCAATCTCGCCGATTCCTGCAAGCGGCCGCCCTTCCTGCCCTGGCAGACCAAGGAGCAGGTGCAAATCCTCCGCAAGTGGGGATTCAACAGCGTGCGTTATCTGATTGTATGGGAGGCCGTCGAGCCGGAGCCTGGCAGGTATGACGATGCTTTCCTGGATCAAGTTGCGATTCGGCTGGCGTGGTGCCGCGAGGCCGGCCTGCGCGTCATTCTGGACATGCACCAGGACATCTGGGGACGGAAGTTCAACGGAGACGGCGCTCCGGACTGGGCGTGCCTGGACAACGGGCAAAAGTTCGCCCAGCCGAAAGGGGTATGGAGCGCAGGATATCTGACCTTGCCGGTGAACGCCTGTTTCGACAACTTCTACGCCAACAAGCCCGGTCCGGGCGGCGTGGGTATCCAGGATCGTTTCATCGCGGCGTGGAGGCATGTTGCCCTTCGCTTTAAGGACGACCCAAACGTCATCGGGTATGACCTTCTCAACGAGCCGCACTACGGCTCAACCATCTACACGATATTTCTTAGAGGAGGCGTGATCCTTGGGAATTACCTCGGCGATGACGCAAGAAAGGAAATACTGAGCATTCTGAAAGACATGGACCGATCAAAGATCGTCGGCCAGAAGATCATTCGCGAATTGATGGACAAAAAGCTCCTCATGAAGATGTTCGACGAAGGCAGCGACACCGCCCTGGAGCGTTGACATCACGCAGTTCGTCACGGCTGGTGAGAACCGCATCGAGATTCTGGTCTGCAATACTCTTGCTAACCACTACGGTACGATACCGACGCACTACCGGGGCTGCACGGTTTCAGGTCTGCTGGGACCGGTCACAATCCAGGCTGATTGCCCGATGACATTGCGGCAACAGGCGCGCTAGGCCGATTCTGTGCAAGGGCGCCTTGCCGCGCGCACGCGCGGAAGCCGCAACAGTAGGAGTAGACTGACAATCGCTGCTGTTCAAAGTGCTGTGCGCGATTCCTCTCTCCTCAACGACGAAGTCGGACAATCTGATTGCCTGGAACTCTCTGGCAAAGCCGTTTGGCCGGGGAATCAGGCCGGCCTTCTTGCCAGTTCATTACACGAGCCGGGGGGAATCACGTTTGAACGACCCGATGGTGATCTCGATTCGATTGACTGCGGCTTGGAAATCAGATGATTTGTGAAGCATCAAACGACTTGCTGATGTAATCGGGTTCATGACCATATCATTGCAGCTGGCCTTGATCGCCCAATGACAGCGGCGACACCTGAACCTTTGTCGAATTCTACAAAGATGTTTTCGTGCGAACTGTTCGATAGTGAGGCCGGCGCGGACTACGAGGGCGCGCAATCGCATTCCTACGGACGAGAACAGCCCATTGTGAAAAAGGGGCGAGATTCTGCGCCGCCTCACGGACGAGATTGGCGACTGCCCCGGCTCTGTCATCGTGGAATACAGGCGGCTGGGCCGATGAGCCATGCGCTTCGGCCATGTTGCGGTTGCCATGTAAAGCGCGACCTTGCATGTCTGACGCGACGTCGGGCGACTTCCAGAGCCGTCGGCCCTGGCCAGGGCGCAGACGGCATCCACTCCGACGTGTCACGCGCAGGCAGGTCATGAGCGACTTCCGCTGTGGAGTTCTTATCATACCGGCTGGTATAGTCAATGAGAGGAAGTCGGAGCGAACTACTGTGGACCTTGAATGGATGGAAGGTGCAGCCATGAAGTCACCAGAATCCGGTTGCAGCGTGTGGCGCGAGGTCGGTCTTCGGCATCGAAGAGCCTTGATCCAGCGGCGCTTCGTTTTAGCCTGTGTATTGGTTCTTGCCGCCGCGGCGCATGCGGTCGGGGCTGATGCTCCGCAAGAACCGGTCGCCTTCGTGACGCACCGCATCGGCCAGTTCCGCAGCGAAGCGTGCTGCGTCGGGGATTTCAATAATGACGGCAAACTCGACGTTGTAGCCGGACCTTATCTATATGTCGCGCCCGATTGGAGGAAAGTGGAGATACGCAAGCTGACTGGGGAAGTAGACGACAAGGGCAAGGGCTACTACGACGATTTTGCGAACCTGGCTCTGGACGTAGACGGTGATGGCCTGCTCGATGTGGCTTCATGTTTCTGGTTCAGGAAGTCCGCAGCATGGTATCGCAACACCGCCGCCCAGGACGGACTGTGGCCCGAGACAATCATCGGCACGAACGGCAATTTCGAATGCGGCGAGCTGTTTGACCTCACAGGTAAGGGGAAAGCCAGCGACATTCTTCCCCATGTTCCGCAGACGGTATGGTACGAACTCGTCGTCAGCGGGCCAAAGCGGGGAACTTTCGTCTGCCACACGGTATCCGGCAAGACCATGGAATACGGCGGCGGCGCGGGCGATGTGAACGGAGACGGGCGGATTGACATCGTTCGTCCGAACGCATGGTTCGAGGCTCCGGCGGACCAGCGTTCTTCGGACTGGAAAGAGCACCCGCTCGCCCTGGGAGACCGAGAGGCCGGCAAGGCCGAACACACGCCTGAGATCCGCGTCTACGACGTCAACGGAGACGGGCTCAACGACTTGATCACCAGCTCAGCGCATCGCTACGGCATCTTCTGGTACGAGCAGACGCATGAAGACGGCAGGACGGGTTGGAAACAACATCTGATTGACGATTCATGGAGCCAGGCCCACAGCATCAGCCTGGCCGATATTGACGGCGACGGAGCGCTCGATCTCGTCACCGGCAAGCGCTTCATGGCCCACAATGGAGGCGATCCCGACGAGAATGCGCCGTTGGGGGTCTACTGGTACCAACTGAAACGCAAGCCGGACGTGACTTGGACGAAACATGTAGTCTCCTATGATCAGGGCATAGGGTCTGGCATGAACATCCCGGTTGTTGACCTCGATGGCGACGGAGACCTTGACATCGTCGTCACTGGCAAGTGGGGCGGGCCGGTGTGGTTTGAGAACAAGCGGATCTCACTGCAACGGTGAGACCGCGTCCTTCCCACAGATGGCCCGTGCGCGGGGTCAGAACAGGCCTTCGAGCCTGCCCGATTCAGGATGACCAGGGAGTTACCAACGGCAAGCCGTTGGGAAAAACGATGCTTATATTGAGGCCTGACGGCGTCGATTTGCAGGGATGATACCCGCATCGAAAGCTCCTGGCATGATTGGATATCGCTGTTCCTAATCCTATAATGCGATTCGGCAGCGGAGGTAATAGAGATACAGCCGATCACAGCGCAGGAGAGCGACGAACCTTTGATGACCGTAGCTTAGCGAACTGTCGCGCCTGTTTGTCAGGATTATATCCGGGAACCTGCCACATCACAGATTGCAATGAAGGGAAGCCGACATGGAGAAGAACGGTCTGGAGATAAGCGAGAAGGAAATCAGAGAGTTTATTGAGGGCGACGAAATCCGCGGGCGGATTCGAGAAGACGGCGGAGACATCATCTTCGACGCGGTTGAGGGAGAAGTGGTTCGTGTCTGCATGACGGCGGCCTGCGCGACGTGCCCGGCGGGGCGCAGAACCGTGCGCCATTTCGTAGAACGGAAGTTGAGGGAGAAGTTCTCGCCGGCCCTCGCGGTGGAAGCCCGCTATGTGAAGCATTACTATCGAAGCTGACGGGGAACGGCGGCGCGATTCGTCAGACACCAGGGAGAGACCAGGGATGGCACAAGGACACAGGAAGGTAGTCAGACGTTCACTCAACAGGGATGAGTGGATTCGCATCAGGCTTGCAGAGGTCGAGCACTGGCGGCGGGCGATTTCTGCCCCCGTCGGCGGATGGGAGGCAAGGGAAGCTGACTACAAGGCGCCGGGGCGATACGAAATGCTCAGCGATTGGCGCAGAATCGCCCCCGGAGAAGAATGGGGTTCGCCGGATGGGACGTTCTTCTTCCGCACCAGGGTCGTGGTTCCGAGGGAATTCAAGGGGCGACGGACGGAGATCGAGCTCATCACGTCCACCGAGATGCTCGCGCGTGTGAACGGCGCTCTTGTCAACGCATTCGACCCGAACCGCAGCCGCGTCCCCTTGCTCGAGAGGGCGAAAGGCGGCGAGGAGTTCGATATCGAGCTTGAGGCCTACGTCCGCTCCGCGCCTGACGATGGACGGGTAACAGCTTTCGGCGGATACGGATGCGTTCAGACGTGGCGCGATCCGGAACTGGTGAGTTACGAAGAGGCGTTTGAGAAATTCCTTATGGACTTCGAGGTTCCCCTTGACGTTGCGCAGGCCGAGCTTGCCGACGAGGACGCGCGCGAATTCCTCTACCGCCACCTGGACGAAACGCTCAAGCTGCTTGATCGAGAGACGGGTAGCAGAAAGGAGTTCCTGCGTTCCGTCCTCAAAGCCGGCGAATACCTCGCTAAGAATGTCTACGAAGCAGGGGTGTTGCCGTCTCCGGGAAAGCTGGCGCTGGTCGGCCACGCGCACGTTGATGTCGCCTACCACTGGCGCGTGCGTCAGGGTATCCGCAAGAACGCCCGGACCGCCGTGGTGCAGCTTGCGCTCATGGACGAGTATCCTGAGGCGAAATACTGCCACACCCAGCCCTACGTCTACGAGGAAATGAAGGAACACTATCCGGAACTCTTCAGTCGGATAAAGCAGAAGGTCCGCAGCGGCCAGTGGGAACTCGTCGGCGGCATGTACGTCGAACCGGACTGCAACGTCCCGTCCGGGGAATCACTGGTCCGGCAGTGCATGATCGGAAAGCTCTTCTATCTGCGCGAGTTTGGCGTTGACGTTGATACGTGCTGGCTGCCCGATGTCTTCGGCAATAGTTGGATCATGCCTCAGATACTTGCGCGAAGTGGCATCAAGTATTTCGTATCGAACAAGATGTCCACATGGAACGACACCAATCGCTTCCCGCACACGAACTTCATATGGAAGGGCGTGGACGGCACGGAGGTGGCTTCGTGCGTTCCGGCAAGTCATTTCATATCCTGGCTCAGCGCCGACCAGTTGCTGGCCAACTGGCAGGGCTTCCAGGAGAAGACCGAGGTCGGCGAGTCCATGAACATGTACGGCTTCGGCGACGGCGGCGGGGGATTGACGCGCGAGATGCTTGAGAAGGCGCGCCGCATCAGACGCTTCCCCGGGCTGCCGGAAACGCGGCAGATCGGCGGGAAGCAGTATCTCGACGAGGCGTTCGCCAATCGAGACACCCTGGGCGTCTGGGATGACGAACTCTATCTTGAGATGCACCGCGGGACTTCCACAACCAAGGGCGCGCTGAAAAGGCTGAACCGCAAGTGCGAAATCGCCGCGCGTGATGCGGAAGTGTTCTCGGTCATCGCATCGCGTTTCGGCGCCCCAGCCCCGCGTGAGCGACTTGCCGTGGCCTGGAAGCGCATACTGGTCAACCAGTTCCACGACATCCTGCCCGGCTCCCACACAACGCCCGTCGGCAGGGAGGCTGAAGAAACTTACCGCGCCTCGCTGTCAGAACTGGAGACTCTAAGCGCCGACGCCCTGAAAGCGATCGCCTCCAATGTCGCTCCGATGAGCAAAGACGGGAGTGATTGGATCATCTTCAACTCTCTTGGCTGGGTCAGGCGTGACGTTGTCAGAATCCCGGTTGATGGCGGGAAAGAATGGGTTGTAGAGGATTCGGCGGGACGCGAGATCCCCTGCCAGTTGATCAGGGATGGGGCGCGCCAAGAGCTTATATTTGCATCGCATGAGGTCCCGCCGGTCGGTTACTCGACGGTCCGAGTCAGGGAAGGTAAAGCAAGGGCGACGAGCCGCACACTGAAGGCGACGCGCACCACGATTGAGAACGAACTCTTTCGCGTCAAGTTGAACAAACACGCGGAAATCGTCAGCCTTCTGGACAAGCGGAGTGGGCGGGAAGTAATCGCGCAGGACGCCTGCGCCAACATGTTTCAACTTTTTGAAGACAAGCCGGGCGTCTACGAGGCATGGGACGTGGTTGAGAGCTTCAAGGACCGTCAGTGGAACATCCGCGCCGCGAAGAATATCCGGGTGATTGAGTCCGGACCGGTCTGCGCCGCAATCAGGTTCGAGAAGGAGTTCCTCAACTCGCACCTTGTTCAGACGATCCGGGTTTACAGTGGCGTCCCGCGGGTTGACTTCATCACGAGTGTGGATTGGCGGGAACACAACAAGCTTCTCAAGGTGGCCTTCCCTGTATCCGTTCTGGCCAGGCGGGCGACCTACGATCTGAGCTACGGGGCGATTACGAGGCCGACCCACGTCAACACGAGCTGGGATCGGGCGAAGTTCGAGGTCTGCGCGCACCAATGGGCCGATCTCTCCGAGGGGAATTACGGAGTGAGCCTGCTCAACGACTGCAAGTACGGGCATGACATAAGGGGGAACGTCATGCGGCTCTCCCTGCTCCGCGGGCCGATACGGCCCGACCCGGACTCGGACCAGGGCCAACATGAATTCGTCTATTCGCTTTATCCCCACACTGGCTCATGGCAATCCGCTCTGACCCCCCGAATTGCGCACAACCTGAACAGCCCCCTCGTGTCCGTTCCGGTGTCCGCTATCGCCAATGTAAGCCCACACGCAAAGGCGCTGCCTGCCGAACATTCGTTTGTTCATCTCGATGCAACGGGCGCTCATGTCAGCGCGCTGAAACCGGCTGAGGATGGAAAGGGTTGCGTGTTGCGGCTGGTCGAACTCCACGGCGGGCGGGAAGACGTCACTATCTGCTTCGACAGAAAGCTGAACAGCGTGTGGGAGTCGGATTTGCTGGAGAGACCTGAGAAGAAGGTCCTCCACGAAGGCAACTCGTTCCGGATTCACATGCTCCCGTTCCAGATCAGAACATTGCGGATACGCTTCCGCTGAAGAAGCAGCCGTTGCTCGCATTCACAGTTACGCCTGCGCGAGGTTCACGCCCTGTTGCGCCCCAAGTCTCAGACGCGGCGTTCCACCCTCATTGAGTATGGCCGCAAGAGCCGACGGACTGATGGTAACCTTCCAGAGAGCTGTCTGAGGCGATGCGGCGGCGGCACAGGCGGATAGTCATACTGTAGCAACCGGGGAAAGGGCTGATGCATGGATGATGACTTGAGCGAATTGATGGACGCAGTTCGCAAACCCTACGTCGCGCGGTTCACGGGTCTCGTGGCGCTGATAGACGCTTTCTGCGACGCGCATCTGACTGTCGAATACAGGAGACTGTGCCGCGAGATGGCCGTTGCCGTCTGACGGAAGGATTCCCAGTGTCGTCGCCGTCTCAAACCGATCTCGTCAAACTATGGCGGCGGAGGCTTGTCGAAGTTCTGAAAGACCGGATGGAGAGTCACTTATTCCGGGACGGCAGTATAATGCGATTTTGCCGGACGTCGGCTGATGCTGAAAATGCGCCGCATTCTGTAAGCCGCAGCGCATCTATTGGATTGAAGATCGGTCTGCCGTCGTTCGCCGGGTGTTCGAGTAGTCAGGTTTCGGAGACGCAGATGAGTGGCAGCCTTTTGAGTTGTGGCAGCATCGGGAATCCGATTGCTTGCCAGAGGAGATGGTTTGTTGAGAACTGCTGGTAACGTGTTACGGATCATCGTGGCGATAACGGCCAGGATTGCCATCCTTTCAACAGTGGTTGCTTCCACGTTGGACGCGGCAATGTTGAGCACACGGAGTTTTGTACTGCGATTCTCGGCTGACGGACATCCAATGTCGCTCAAGATGAAAGGTGATGATCGGGAACTGGTTTCAACCGATAATCCAGGTTTGGGTTTTTATCTGACCTGTCGCGACGGCGCGCCGCTGCGTTTTGAGCGGCTGCAGATCGAAGAAGACAAATTGATCGCGTCATGCGCCGACGGAATGCCTCGGGTGACATTCCGGATTCGCAAGCCCGATTCTTACCTGGCCTTACACATTGAACGGTTTGAAGGCGTCCCTTCGTCGCGCGAATATTCGATGCGTTTCCAGATGAATACAGTCAGGCCAGTCAGCTTGATTGAGCTTGACTATATGACCGAAGCACGTGTTGCAGGGGGATCAGAGGGAAGCTTATACCAGGCGACCGTGGATTGGAATCATATATGGAACCGCAATCCTGAGAACCCGAAAGGCGGATTTGCAATTTTCCTGTCGGAGAATGATGCCGATCATGACGAGACCATCCTGAAGGTATGGGTGAATGAGGGGCTTCCGCATCCGAGGGTTGAGGGCGACTGGAATCTGGAGGCCGCGCGCGCGTGGATTGGCCGATGGCTGGCGGAGCATGGCGACCAGAGCCGTTTCTGGATTGCCGCGCGCTCGACTGATGAACTCTATGCCGCAGTAACCTATGCCGAGAAATCCGGTGTTCGCGACGTCTATCTATTCACCGACACATGGCGGGGGGGAGACGCTGAGCCGTTCTGGGCGATAACTCAGTTGAACTGGGGTATAAATCGCAAGGTCTTTCCGCGAGGCGAAGAGGACCTTCGCGCATTTTCGGATTATCTCCATGAACGGAATATGAACCTGAAACTCCACTGGATCAGCGGCGGGATAGGACTCAGGGACCCGCAATATGTGGGGAAATCTCCTGATAATCGGCTGGCTGTTTGGGGCCGGGGTCGGCTGGTGGGGAATACTGCGGCGCAGGATGCCACGCTTTATTTTCGTCCCGAACCGGGCGTTGCCATGCCATTTCGCTTGCCCGCGGCGGAATGGTGGTTGCGTTATACATGTCCACCTGCCCTGCATAACGTTTTCGATTACGAATTTATGGTAGTCGGCGACGAGTTGATCAAAGTCGGCGAGTTCACTGATACGGATAAGGATGTCTGGTCTTTGAAAAAATGTCTGCGCGGTTTTTCAACGACGGAAGCGGTCGCACATGAGGAGGGCGAGAACATGCGCGGCCTGGTTTCCGCCTACGGACAGCAGTTCCTGCCGGAAAACGACTCAAGACTACTGGACGAGATGGCGCGGAATTTTGCGGGGATGTTGAATCGCTGCAGGATTGGCAACGTGGAATACGACGGCGCCGAAATCCATACCTACAACGGCCGCATGTGGGGATATCATAAGTTCGCGTCTATGGTATACAGCTATCTTGACCATCCGGTGACGGCTTATAGCAGTTCAGGCATGGCCCCGCCGTGCAATATGGAATACCGATTGAACGCAACGAAGAACACATGGCGCGACCGACAGAAAGGCATCGTCGCGATTCTTACGGATCAGCCCTTTCGTCCTGCAAGTAACGTTCTCGATGCTCACTGGGGCATGAGCCAGATGTGCGCGCGCGGTTACACAATCTACAACATCATGAAGCCGGAACCGCTTTTCGGCGTCACGGTCAAGACACTTCAGGCGCACGGTCAGACGGATCAGTTATTGGAGACGGCGCACAATTGGAAGCGGGTTAATCAACTAATCACGCCGGAGCAACGCGAGCGGATTCGAAAAACGATGTACTATGCCGACGATGTTTGTGAACAGGCGGGTAATCACGACAAATCGGGGCTTGTGCATGTGCTAACCAAAGAGAAAGGCCAATGGGAAATACATCCGACGTGCGTATTGGTGCGCCCGGGGCGCGAGGATACCGTCTGGCATGACGGTCAGGAACACGGGGCCATCTCGCCGCGCCAATTCGTGAAACCGGGCGAAGTATTGAGACTTTCCAATCCCTTTAAAATGCAACAGCCACGCATGGTTTTGCGCGTGTTGTGGGGATTTGATTATGCCGGCATTGCCGCAAAGGCACAAAGGGGAAGTGGCGCGGATATGCGCGGTTCCGACAGCGCATTCGATTACGCCAGGATGCTACTGACAAAGGGCGGCTCCGGCGGGCAGTCCGGCAACATTCTGCTCCAACCTGTCGTTGACGAGATAAGAAACCGGCGGGACACACGGTTCAGTGTTGACGGGGCAGTCCTGGTCATCGAGGCAAATAATCCGCTCGATCAAAGGGTTGTGAACGAGCACAACCTGCCTGAATGGAGCCGAATTCTCGATATGACAAACCGTCGCGGCGTCGGCATGTGGGTGACCGGCGACGGCAGCGGAGCGATACTGACGTTGCAGATTCCCGGCGGTGACTATGTCGTTCCCCTCAACTTCACCGGGCGGCGCTACATCGAGATACCCAATGCGCAGGTTGCATGGTCAACGGGCTGCTGGGGCTGGCGGATGGGAAGCAAACGGACCTATTACGACCAGGTGACTTGGCTCAAGTTGGGCTTTGGTGTGCTGCCGCCGCGTACTAAGGCCCGAGTCGGCGTCGAAGGACTGACCTCGCTATGCGAGATCGCAACAGAGCTGCGCAATCCTGTACTGCACGTGGGAGATACAAAACTTACGATCAAGGGGAATGTCGCCAGCGGGCAGTACCTTACGTGGGACGGCGGGCCCACCTGTGCAGTTTATGACGCCAACTGGAACCGTGTAGCGGAGCTGCTGGTTGCAGCCGAGGGATTCCTTGCTCCAACGGGCGAATTCGATTGCCGTATATCGGCGGATGAGGGAGCGTCCGCGCCATGGCTTGAACTACAATTGATGACTCGGGATTTCCCGATGATAATTCCAGATCCGAAGCTATGATGATCTTGATTGGGTGTTCCAATTTATCCGGGAAAGGAAGAGGCGGGAGGAGGCAGACTCTCCTTGGGATGAAGGAGATAACCGCCATGGAAGGGGGTAGTTTTTTGGAGGGTCTACCGAATGGGTCCGATGATGGAGATTATGGGCGAATTTGTGGACCTCATTGAGTTCCATCCCGGATGGTGTCTGCCCATGCATTGAGTTCTGCATATCTGTGGGTGGTAAAAGGCACACATTGGAGCGGTGATCCGATAATCATATAGCCATAGTTTTTTCCCTTGCATATTATTGGCAATTTGGTAAAATAAGAAAGGATGGAAAAAAAGGGAGCAATTCAATGGACAATGCATTGAAAGCCAGATACCGCATCAGGGCCGGAATCATAAAGGCCATGGCGCATCCCACCCGGCTATTCCTCGTCGAGGAACTGTCGCGCGGCGAGCGTTGCGTCTGCGAACTCACCGACATGGTCGGGGACGACATCTCTACCGTCTCCAAGCATCTCGCCGTGCTCAAGAACGCCGGAATCGTGGCCGACGACAAGCGTGGAACACAGGTCTTCTATTCCCTGCGCTGCCCTTGCGTCCTCAACTTTCTGTCCTGTGTCGAATCGGTTCTCATGACGAACGCCGCGGAACGGGCGACGATGCCTGTCTGACGTCTCTCATTTTGCGCGCTATTTGGCGAATTGGCCAAATAGCCGACCAAAGGTGATGCCGTGAACTGGAAGGAAGAATGGAAGAAACTGGCGGTGATTGTCATCGCCTTCATGGCCTGCTTCCACCTGCCGGTTGAGAAACTGCAGGAGTCGGAGCGCGTCGGCAACGCCCTCTGGGAGTCGCTCTACCTCGTCCGCTGGTACGCCCAGGAACACGTCTTGCTGTGCCTTGTGCCAGCGTTTTTCATCGCCGGCGCGATAGGCGTCTTCGTCAGCCAGGCATCCGTGATGAAATACCTCGGAGCGGACGCCAACAAAGCCCTGGCATACGGCGTCGCATCAGTCTCCGGAACCATCCTCGCCGTCTGTTCCTGCACGGTGCTGCCCCTGTTCGCCGGAATTTACAGAATGGGCGCGGGACTTGGTCCTGCAAGCGCGTTCCTTTATTCCGGCCCGGCAATCAACGTCCTGGCCATCGTGCTGACAGCCCGCATTCTCGGCTTTGAACTTGGTGTTGCGCGGGCAGTCGGCGCGATCTCATTCTCCGTCATCATCGGCCTGGTCATGCACTTCATTTTCCGCCGCGAGGAGCTTGAAAAGATGCATGCGCAGGCCGCCATGCCCCAGCCCGAGGTCTCAAGGCCGCTCTGGAAGAACGCCTTTTTCTTCGCCTCCATGGTCGGCATCCTCGTCTTCGCAAACTGGGGAAGACCGGACGCTCAGACAGGCGCGTGGCACGCGATTTATTCCGCCAAGTGGATTATCACTGCGCTGTTCTCCGTCGCCCTGGGATTGATCCTCGTCTTTTGGCTCGGCATGCCATGGAAGAGGATCGCCGCAACGGGAGTCGCCTCCGCTGCCGCTGCAATCGCCTTCCGCCATGAGCCGATGATCCCGTTCGGCGTCGCCGTGATCGGTCTGTCCTGGGCGACCAGCGCGGACAAGGGCGAGGGCGGGGAGTGGTTTGGAACGACGTGGACCTTCGCAAAGCAGATTCTCCCGCTCCTGCTGGGCGGGGTGTTCGTGGCCGGCGCGCTTCTGGGCCGTCCGGGCCATGAGGGCCTCATCCCGTCCGAATGGATCGTCCGCTCGGTCGGCGGCAATTCCCTCGGCGCAAACTTCTTCGCCGCGTTCGCCGGTGCGTTCATGTACTTCGCCACGCTTACCGAGGTCCCCATCCTTCAGGGCCTGATCGGAAGCGGGATGGGCAAGGGGCCTGCGCTGGCGCTCCTGCTCGCCGGGCCGGCGCTCTCCCTGCCGAACATGCTGGTGATCAGGAGCGTCATGGGCACGAAGAAGACAGTGGTGTTCGTTTCGCTCGTAATCGTTATGGCCACGGCGACGGGAATGGCTTACGGAGCCGTCTTTGGTTAGGAGGTTTCCCTTGAAGAAAATCCAGATTCTGGGCACCGGCTGCCCGAAGTGCAAGAAGCTCACGGACAACGCCACAGCGGCCGCAAAGTCGCTCGGCATTGAGCATGAACTCGTGAAGGTGACCGACATCAACGAGATCATGAAGTTTGGCGTAATGATGACGCCCGGCCTGGCTGTGGACGGCAAGGTTCTCTCTGTCGGCAAGGTTCTCTCCGTCGAGGAAATCAAGAAACTGTTCGGCTGATTCCGGATTGTGGGGACAGGGTTTCAATCCTGCCCCTGGAAGATAAGGAGGAATAACGATGGCCAACCAGTGTTGCGGCGGAACGAAACTGATTTTCGCCTGCTCGGGCGCGGCGGACGTCGGCGCGATAGCCGACCAGGCGGCGCGCAAACTCACGAAGGAAGGCGCCGGAAAGATGTTCTGCCTTTCCGGCGTCGGCGGGCGAGTCTCCGGAATCATGAAGACCACCGAAGCCGCCGAAAAGATTCTCGCCATTGACGGCTGCCCGCTCAACTGCGCGAAGAACTGCCTTGAACTGGCCGGTTTCACAACATTCGCGCATCTGCAACTGGCCGATCTCGGCCTTGAAAAGGGCAACTCCCCCGCCACGGAAGAGATCGTCGCAAAGGCAGCCGCCAAAGGCCGCGAACTGCTCGGATAATTTCGATCCGACAGACGTAATCATCGCAGCGGGAAGGGACGGGCATGCTGTTCGCCTGCGCCATGACGGCTCAATGCGATTGCGGGCGCGACCTCGATCCCGTCCCGCTTCTGGGCGCGATCCTGTTCCTCGTTTTGTTGAAGCTGACGCAATTCGCCGCAAAGCGGCGCGGAGGTGTTAATCGGATGAAAAGCTCTGCCAAAATTGCCATTGTCGTCGCTTTGGGGATTCTAGTTGTCGCCGTAGTCGCGCTCAAACCGTCCAAAGGCCCCGCCGCCCCAATGTCGTCAGATCCCGCGACAACCGGCGCAGGCCAGACATCGCAACAGGCGGGCGAACTCCCCCGCCTTCTCGACCTCGGGCGCGGCCAGTGCATCCCATGCAAAATGATGATGCCCGTGCTGGATGGACTGAAGAAGGATTTCACGGGGAAGCTGGAAGTCGAATACATAGACATCGGCGAGCAACCCGAAATGGCGACCGTCCACGGCGTCCTTACAATCCCGACCCAGATTTTCTTCGCCCCGGACGGCAAAGAACTCTTCCGCCATGAAGGTTACTACCCGCGCGAGGACATCCTGGCCAAGTGGAAAGAACTGGGATACGACTTCGTCGCCGCCCAAGCCGCTGCGCCCGCGCAACTCAATTCAATTGTGCGCGAGGAGCCGGCGGCCAGGGACGCCCGCCCGCCTGAAACCATCTGCACCCTATGCGAACAGACGATTGACCCCAAAACAAAAGTCACCGTGGACGCCCCGTGGGGAAAGGCGTTGCTGTGCGGCGTCCACTGTTACGCAATCTACTACTCCAGCCTTCGCGACAATTCCGCCGTCGCGGGCAAGGTCGCCGTCACTGACTGGGCGACCGGCAATGCGGTCCCTATAGAGAAAGCCGCCTTCCTTTACGGTTTTGAAAAGGGCGGACGCCCTTTGATAAGGGCGTTCGAAACAGATTCTGCCGCCGGAACGGAAGCGGCAAAATCCCAGGGCCAGGTCATGCGCTGGGACGACGTCCTGAAAAAAGAAATGGCTACCCGCTGTGGTTTCTGCGACCGCATTGTCTATCCGGAGGACGCATCGCGCGTGGTCACCGCCGAAGGTTTGCAGATGTGCGGATGCTGTCCAATGTGCGCTCTTGGCATCGCCGCCCGGTTGAGTAAAGACATTGAAGTGGAACAGAAAGACGCGCTGACCGGCGACACGGTAAGTCTAAAAACGTCCGGTTTTAAGGTGGTCTCTCTGGAGCCGCCGACAGCCGTAGCATGGCACGGACAGCGAAAGGGCAAGGACGGGAAAATGGCGTCTGCGGGATGTTTCCACCAGTTCTTCTTCACCAGCGAAAAGAACCTGCTCAAATGGCTTGAGCAACATCCGGAAGAGTCCGGGAAAATGATTTCCATCCAGCAGGCATTGGACGACAAGATGAAACTCAATCCACAACAAATCAGCAACGCCTGCAAAATCGGCGAATGCAAGTAACTTTGATTGCAAGGAATATCCTCATGAAGACGCGCCACCACATTCTCATGGCGGCTTTTGTTTCTCTCATTTCCGCAACGGTCGTAACGGCCGAACCGGCAAGAACCGTGGATGAAACCTATCCCGGCCTGGCCACCGGGGCACTGACCTATGCCGCGGTCGCAGACCTGCCGGTGGGCGTTCTACTCAAAGCCGAGGGCATGGAGGTTGTCGCGGAGGATTTGAATGCCGCCGCCAACCGCCTGCCGGAATGGGCGCAAAGGGAGTTCCAAAGGAGTCCGTTTGTTCTTCTCGAACAGATAATAGCGCCAAAGGAATTGCTGCTTAAAGCTGCGAGGCAGGATGTCGCCCAGGGCAAACTCAAAGGCGGCGCGACATCAGACAAGGACCTGCTGGATGCATATTTCGATTCTCTGATCGAGGGCGTGAAGGTCAGCGACGAAGACGTCAAGGCGTTCTACGAGAAGAATAAAGGCATGTTCTGCAACGCCAGATTTGACCAGGTGGAGGATGATATTGAGCGATTCCTCTTCGAACAGAAAAAACAGGATACCGTAACCGAGCACATCCGGACCATCGGACAACGCATTGCCATCGAAGTCTCCGCTTCATGGCTCAAAGAGCAGGATTCGATAACCAGAGACAATCCCATAGACAAGGCGCGTTTGAGCGGGAAGCCGACCCTTGTGAACTTCGGTGGAAAGAGTTGCTGCGGTCCGGATACCATGCTCCCGGTGATTGAGGCTGTGAGAGAAAAGATTGGTGAACAGGTAAATATTGTCTACATGGAGGCAAAAGACCGCCCCGACCTGACCGCCCGGTTCCGGATCATCTCCATACCGTCGCAGATATTGTTTAATGACAAGGGGCGGCAAGTGTTTCACCATACGGGCGGAATGTCCCAGGAAGAGATTGAGATAAAACTGGCAGAGGTGAATAAATAGTGGCCCTGCAGGAACTGTTCACTTCCTTGACGCGCGCGGTTGAGGGAACGCCTGCCGTGGCGCTGGCCGCGTCATTTGGCTGGGGCATATTGAGCGTAGTCCTCAGCCCATGCCACCTCGCAAGCATCCCGCTGATTGTCGGCTTCATCAGCGAGCAAGGCGTCACCACAACCCGGCGGGCGTTCCTGACGGCCCTGTTGTTCGCTTCCGGAATACTTGTAACTATCGCCGCCATCGGAGCGGCCACGGCCGCGGCCGGGCGAATGATGGGAGACGTTGGCAGGTGGGGCAATTACGCCGTCGCGGGAATCTTCTTTATCGTCGGGCTGCACCTGCTGGACGTGATACCCAATCCGTGGTCGGGTCCGGGACAGGTGGGCATGAAGCGCAAGGGACTTCTGGCGGCCTTCATACTCGGACTTGTCTTCGGCATAGCCCTCGGCCCCTGCACATTCGCCTACATGGCCCCCATGCTCGCGGTGTCCTTCCGACTGGGTTCCACGCAGCCCGCATATGCCGCCCTCCTCCTTCTCGCCTACGGAATCGGTCACTGCGCTGTGATTGTCGTAGCTGGAACCAGCGCGGAACTCGTCCAGAAATATATGAACTGGACGGAGAAATCGAGTGGAGCGGCATTGCTTAAAAAGGTCTGCGGCGTCCTCGTCATCCTGGGGGGACTTTACATGATCTGGACTGCATCCTGACCCGCCACATCCATTTTCTCTGCTCTTCGCTCGGCCCGCCGGATATCAGGTTGAATATCTCGCTGAACACCGCGCAGAGAACGATCGTGCCGCAGAGATTCACGACCGAATAATAGTGAAGCGATATGCCCTTCACCGCGAAGCTCGTGAACGCGCTCCACGCCGCGCCCAGGATACCCCCCACGAACATCCCCGGCGCGTTGGCCCTCCTGCTGAACATGCCCATCAGGAAGAGCGCCAGCAGCGGGCTGCCGGAACCGTTGATTACCTTGTTCGCAATTTCAAAGATGCTCCCAAGCCGCCCCACGAAGCACGCCATCAGCGTCGCCAGCGCCCCCAGCCCCAGCGTCAGCCCCCTGCTCAAGGCAACGTCATGCCGCGCCGCCTCGCTGGACTTCTCCTCCGCCGTCTCTGCCTCCGCCGCGTTCCTTATTCCAAACCTGAAACGGTTGTAGAAATCGGTAATGAAGGCGGCGGAGCAGGAGTTGATGCCGGAATCAACGCTGGACATCGTCGCGGCGAAAAGCCCGGCAACCAGCAGGCCCGTCACTCCGTACGGGCACGACTGGATGAACTTGCTGAAGCAGTCCTCGCCCGTCAGTCCCTCTATTTCCAGCAACCCGTTGGCCTTCGCGAAGGCGTAGACCGCGAAACCGAGCATCGCCATGCATATGTATGTGAACATCATACTCAGGTAGTTGAGGTGAAAGCCGCGTTTCGCCTCCCTGAGGTCCTTCGCGGTGAAATAACGTTGGACTGCGACCTGATCCGCGCAGTAATTGGCCATCAGCGCGACGGCCGTCCCGATCCAGCAGCTCCAGAGCGTTATGCGCGCTCTCGGATCAATGGAGAACATCCCAGGATCGAAGGGATAAAACGGTTTTAGGAGCCCGCCGTCCGCGCTCGTCCTGATCAGTCCCGCAAATCCGCCGTCGGTCGAGGACGCCGAGACGACGATCCCGATGATCATCCCGCCTATGAAGACGAAGAACTGGGCGACGTCCGTCCACATGACGGCCCGCATCCCGCCCATGACGGTATAAACCGTTGATACAATCCCTGCAATGAGGATCAGGATCACGAGGCGGGACTGTCCCCCGTCGGCTGTTGCGCCGAACATGATGACGTTGAGCACCTTGCACGGGGCGTAGAGGGCTGTAGCCATCCAGAAGACGCGCCACAGGATGAAAAGCCCGCTGGCCAGACACCTGACACGCACGTCGAATCGCTTTTCGAGATATTCGTATGCGCTGCACAACTGCATGTCATGATAAAATGGAAGTATCAGGTAAATGGCCGGGATTGCCACCAGCACATGAATCGGCATCCCCATGACCGCGTAAAGGCCATGCCCGAATATCTCCGACGGGAACGCGGTATAACTGATTGCGCTGAAGAGCGTCGCCATCAGCGACAGCCCGACCGGCAGCCAATGCATTGAACGCCCGGCCAGGAAGAATTCTTTATCTGACTTCTGCCGCCGACTGAACAGCGCCCCCATACCGAGCATGCCCGCCAGATAAGCGACGAAGATGATCCAGTCGGTTGTCCGCATCGCTCCTCCGACCACGGAAAGACGCCCAATTAGGGGGCGGTCCTGCCGCCATCTCCCGAACTCCGCGTCAGGACGGTCATGATACAATAACCGATACCATCCCGCAAAGCGCGAAAGCCCCGGCGGAGCATGAAGGCAACTTCGCAACATCATTGATACCCGCCCGGTTGCAGAGTAGATTAGCTGCCGCGTTGATGGTAATGGCGACCGGCTCCAGCCTGAAATGCGCCCCGCGGGAACAGGACAATGGAAAGATTCATCGAGAATTATTCCGGGCAGGAATTCGACCTGGTAATCATCGGGGGGGGCATAACGGGCGCGGCTGTGGCTTATGACGCGGCCCTGCGCGGGCTTTCCGTGGCTCTGGTTGAGAAGCAGGATTTCGGCTGCGCCACGTCCTCCGCGACATCGAAGCTCATCCACGGCGGGTTCAGGTATCTGGCCAATTTTGAATTCGGACTGGTGCGGGAATCCCTGCGCGAGCGGCGGAACCTGGAGAACATAGCCCCGAATTTCGTCTACCCCCTGCCCTGCATCTTCACCTGTTACAATCAAAGGCTGTCGAACGATTTCATTGCCGTTGCGACAGGCATGTTCGTCTATGACCTTCTTTCCTATGACAAAGGGCGCACATGGGACAAGGGCAAGGCGATCCCATCGCACCGCATCATAAGCCCGGCAGAGGCGCTCAGGCTTGAGCCGAACATCAGGCCCGGCGGTCTCAAGGGATGCGGCATCCAGTATGACTGCGCCAGCCTTTTTCCGGAACGACTGACGCTGGCTTTCATCAGATCGGCAGTGAAGGCGGGCGCCCGGGTCGCCAATTACGCCCGGGTCGAGGAATTCCTGGCGTCGGACGGGCATGTTCACGGCGTGAAGGTCAGGGACGTCATCGCCGGGCGGACGATGGAGGTTCGGGGGAAGTTGACCGTCAACTGCGGCGGCCCCTGGGCGGATATTGTGCTCGGACTGCTCGAAGGCCCCGCGGGTGAAAAGAAACTTCGCCGCTCGGAAGGCATTCATATCATCACCCGGAAAATCATCAACGACCACCTGATCGCCTGCATAGGACGCAGCGGTGGGCACTTCTTCCTGATCCCCTGGCGGGGGCATACGCTGATCGGAACTACGGACAAGGAATACATCGGCGATCCTGACGAATATCGCGTGACCCGGAAGGCGATCACGGAACTGATTGACGAGGTCAACAGCGGCTTCGGAAAAGAGCCGTTGAAATACGAGGACGTGCTTCACGCTTACGGCGGATTGCGTCCGCTGGTTGAGGATCAGACCAAGGGCGTCTATGAATCTTCGCGTAAGTATGAAATCCACGACAATGGCCGCGAAGGTTTCGAGGGTCTGATAACCGTCGAAGGAGGCAAATACACAACCAGCAGAAACCTGGCGGAAAACGCCATGAAAATGATCGGAAGAAAACTGAACCGGAGCCTGGGCAGGTGCGAAACCGCAAACAGACATCTGGCAGGTTGCGAGATTGACGATATCGGGCGCTTCGTCTCCGATGCTGTCCAGAAAAACGGAGACTTCGACAGCCGAACCGTGGACTGGATGGCGCGGCATTACGGGACCGAATTCAACAGCGTTCTCGACCTGGCCCGCAATGATCGAGCGCTGGCGGAGACGCTGGATGCGGACGGCGAGTTACTCGCGCAGGCCGTATTTGCCGTCAGGGAGGAAATGGCGCTCACCCTTAAGGACGTCATCATGCGGCGCACCGGGCTGGGTGGGCTTGGGCATCCGGGCGATGATGTTATCAGGAAGGTCGCCGGCGTCGTTGCGGCTGAACTCGGATGGGACGATGAGCGCCGGGAGAAGGAAATCTCCCAGGCGAATGAAGCGCTGACGCTGCCGGGATGAGGAGGATATCGAAGATGAAATCCCAAAAAGGATTCCAGCCGGAATGGAGAGAGGACGTTCCGGCCCCCCGCTCCTATCGCTCTATCTTCAAGTACGCCCCCGACAAGTTCAAACACCCCAGCCCTGCCTGGGTTGAGATGTTCCGCGCCGAATTCGGCATGACAGACGATGATTTCAGAAAGCGTCAGCCGGGGGGGGATGAACAAGTCGTCCTGTCTCGCAAACCGTCCCTGGGCGAGGCGCAGATAAACGCCTTCGCCAACATCGTCGGCGCAGAAAACGTCGCGGCGGACGACTACAGCAGGATCAGGTTCGGACACGGCAAATCGCTGGACGAAGACCTGGCGCTGAGAAGGGGCGAAACAGGAAACGTCCCCGATCTGATCATCCATCCCCGCGACAAGCAGGATGTTGCCAGGATCGTCGCCTACTGCGATTCCCAGCGAATCCCAATCATCACCTATGGCGCTGGATCAGGCGTCGTCCTTGGTATGAGGGCCTCAAAAGGCGGGATCGCTGTGGTGATGAAGACGCACATGAACAAACTCCTTTCGCTCAATGACTTGAACCAGACGGCGGTGGTTCAGCCGGGGATGATGGGGCCGGACTTCGAACGCGCCCTCAACGACGCGCCGCAAATCCTCGGGGCTAAACGGCGCTACACGTGCGGGCATTTCCCCCAGTCCTTCGAGCTTGCCTCCGTCGGCGGCTGGATCATGGCCCTCGGCGCAGGCCAGGCCTCCACCTACTACGGCGATGCCTGCGACCTCGTGCTGAGCCAGGAATACGTGACGCCCGCCGGCGTCTTCAGGACAAGCGACGTCCCGGCATATGCCGCCGGCCCAAAGGTCAACGACATAATGAAGGGCAGCGAGGGGGCATTCGGCATCCTGGTCGAGGCCACGATGAAGGTCTTCCGATACGCCCCTGAAAATCGCCGCCGTTTCGCCTTCATGTTCCCGTCCTGGGACGCGGCGGTGGACGCCATGCGCGAGATCGCACAGGGGGAGTTCGGCCGCCCGGCCGTGCTGCGCATCTCCGATCCGGAGGAGACCGAAATCGGCCTGAAGCTCAAGGGTTTCAGCGACGGACTGTTCGACAAGTTCCTGCGCGGCAGGGGATTCAAGCCGATGGAGCGCTGCCTCTGCATCGGCACGGCGGAGGGCGAGGCCGGATTCGCCGCGCGCGTAAAAAGCATGTCCTCGAAGATATCCCGGTCATACGGAGCCATGTCCCTCACCGGCTACGCAACAAAACAATGGGAACACGGGCGCTACTCCGACGTTCACATCCGCGAAGACCTGCTGGATTACGGCATCATCATTGACACGCTGGAAACCGGGGTGACGTGGGACAACCTCCACCGGCTGCGCCGCGAGGTGCGATTCTTCGTCAAAAGCCGCCCCGGAACGATCTGTCTGACCCACGCTTCTCACTTCTACCCGCAGGGAACAAACCTCTACTTCATCTTCATGATGCGTCCGAAGGACCCCGGCGAATTCTCCTCCTTCAGAGCGAAGGTCGTTGACAGAATCGTCGCCAACGGCGGCTCAATCAGCCATCATCATGGAGTCGGGCGGATGTTCGCCCCCTGGATGGAGAGATTCGTCGGCCCCGAACAGTTGGCGGTTCTGCGGGCGCTGAAGCGGCACTTCGACCCGAATGACATCATGAACCCGGGCGGGACGCTGGGACTTGATCCGCCGGAGCAGTCGTTCATGCGTCCCCGCGCCGCACCCAAAGATGACGAAAGTAGGGTGGGTCGTTAGCGCCCCGCCATCTGCGGGCGCTGAAGCGACACTTCGACCCGAATAACATCATGAACCCCGGCGGGACGCTGGGACTTGATCCGCCGGAGAAGGAATAAAATCCCGCCGGTTCTCCACAACAGTTGTGTGTGATTTCGTGATAGATCAGATGAGCGATTCGGCCTCGAAATCCGGCGAACTCATACTGGCCATTGACGCCGGCACACAGTCGGTCCGCGCCGGTCTGGTGGACCAGGGCGGGCGCATTCATCATCTGGTCAAGACCTCCATCACTCCCTACTTCTCCGCTCAGCCGGGATGGGCGGAGCAGGAGCCGGAATACTACTGGCGCATGCTCTGCGAAACCTGCCGCAAGGTTCTGGCCGCAGGCGACCTTCCCCGCGAGCGCATCGCAGCCGTCGCCGTAACCACGCAGCGCCTGACCATGATCAATGTTGACCGCGACGGGAATCCCCTTCGCCCGGCCATCGTATGGCTCGATCAGCGCAAGGCGGACTCCGCGAAGGTCCTCCCGGCGTATGCCTTCCCCATCCTCTCCGCGCTCAGGCTCCGCCAGTTCATCGAGTATGCGACCGAATACTGCCGTTCCAACTGGATCAGGCAGAACCAGCCGGAAATATGGGCGAAAACGCACAAATTCCTCTTCCTTTCCGGTTACCTCACCCACAAGTTAACCGGCGAGTTCCGCGACTCGGCCGGCAACATTGTCGGCACCATCCCCTTTGACGTGAAAAGGTTCGACTGGGCCGCGCCGCGCGATCTGAAGTGGAGATTGTTCCCGATCGAGAAGGACAAGCTGCCGGAGCTTGTCCCCCCCGCCGGCCTGCTGGGGCGCATCACCCGGAAAGCGTCGGAGGAGACGGGCATCCCCGAGGGCCTGCCGCTTCTGGCCGCGTCCAACGACAAGGCGTGCGACATAATCGGCGCCGGATGCCTGACCCCCGACCGCGCCTGCATCAGCTTCGGCACCACCGCCACAATCAATACTCAGAATGACAGGTACGTCGAATTGCGCCCGATGCTGCCCCCATATCCGTCCGCCATTCCGGGGCAGTACTATTCCGAGGTGATGGTCCTGCGCGGATTATGGATGGTGTCCTGGTTCAAGGAGGAATTCGGCCTTCAGGAGCGCCTCATGGCGCGGGAGCGGGCAATCGCTCCGGAGGAACTGCTGGAAGAACTCCTTAAGACCTCCCAGCCGGGCAGCATGGGCCTTGTCTGCCAGCCGTACTGGACCCCGGGACCGGAACTGGCGTCATGCGCCAAGGGCGCGGTCATCGGCTTCGGAGACGTCCACAATCGCGCCCACCTCTATCGCTCAATCATTGAAGGGATTATCTTCGCTCTCAAGGAAGGCGCGGAGTTGACCGAGCGGAAGAACGGGGTTGCCATGACCGAGATTCGAGCCACCGGCGGCGGCTCGAAGAGCGATTCCATCATGCAGATCACGGCGGACGTTTTCGGCCTGCCCGTGCTGCGCCCCCATACCAATGAAACCTCCGTCCTCGGCGCAGCCCTGGACGCCGCGGTGGGATTGAGACTCTTCCCGGACTTCAAAGCGGCGTTCGCCGCCATGACCCGCGCGGAACGGATTTTCGAACCGATTAAAGAGAACGAGAAGATTTACGGCGAACTTTATAGCAGGGTGTATCGCCGCATGTACGGAAGACTTCTCCCACTCTTCAGGGATATACAGTCAATTACCGGATATCCTGAATAAAGCCCGCCAAGCCGGGGAATATGGAGTCAGTTGATGAGCCGTGTTACATCCATGTGGCAAGACCATCCTGACTATTGGGGTCTTTTTCAGCAGTCCGAATGCCCGCTGATCCCAAGCCTGTCTGTCATGATTCGTACTGCCTCATGGTTGTTGTCTATCAATATGCAATCCCGTCCGTGACTGATTGCCGCTACGCCGGTCGTGCCGCTTCCGGCGAAGAAATCCAGCACGGTATCGCCGGGATTGCTGTGGACCTTGATAATTCTTTCCAGGATGCCGAGGGGCTTTTGGGTCGGGTAGCCGGTGCGCTCCTTCCCGTTTGTCGGGACGATGGTGTGCCACCAGACATCCGTCGGCGTTTTGCCGAGTTTGGCCTTCTCCTCTCCGACGAGGCCGGGGGCCATGTAGGGGATGTGGTCAATGGCGTCATAGTTGAAGACGTAGTTGTCCGGGTCTTTGGCGTACCAGAGGATGTTGTCGTGCTTGGCGGACCACCTGCTTTTGGAGCGCGCGCCGTAGTCGTATGACCAGATGATCTCGTTGATGAAGCTGTCGCGCCCGAAGATTTCGTCCAGCAGGATTTTTACGTAGTGAACCTCGCGATAATCAATATGAAGAAAGAGCGATCCGTCCGGGGTGAGTATGCGATAAGCTTCTTTGAGCCTCGGTTCAAGGAAACTTATGAAATCGTCGAAGGAGTCATCGAAGGATTGAACGCCGACCTTCTCAGTCCGGTAACGCCGGCCCTTGAAGCCGGTGCGGTCGCCGTTGTCATCCATGATGGTTTTGATCTGGGCGAGCGATTGTCGTTTGCCGGTGTTGAAGGGGGGGTCAATGTAAATCAATCGGGCGGAGCCGGAGGGCAGCGTCGGCAGAACGGTCATGTTGTCGGCATGGATTATTTGCGGCATGTTGTATTTGCCGCGCAGAAGTCCGCGCGCGCATTACGAAAGGCGTTTGCTCAGAAGGGTTCGACCGTCGGACATGAGGTTGTCGAACTCTAGCGCCGCCGCGCCCAGGCAATAGGCGTCATGGCCCAGCCCGGCGGGCAGAATTCGCACGGAAGGTTGGACCCCCGGCAGCACGTGAGCGCGTATCTGACCGGCCAGTTCGTCCTGCGCCGCCCCGTCCTGAACGGCAAGCGCGCCGCCCAGGATGACCGCTTCAGGATTCAGGAGATTTACGACGTTGGCGATGGCCATGCCAAGATGTCGGAAGGTTCTCTGGACAATGTTGACTGCAAGCCGGTCGCCCTCTTTTGCCGCAGAGAAGATGATGCTGACGGTTTTCTCGAAGTCGGTTTCGTTTCTGAGTTCCTCAAGGCGGCTTCGCACTCCCTTGTCCATGGCGTCATGCGCCTGCCGGACCATGGCCCAGATTGAGGCGACGCTTTCCAGACAACCGAAGTTGCCGCAGTAACAGACGGGGCCGTCCTCGATGATGACCATGTGCCCGAATTCGCCCGCCTGGAAGGCTGCGCCTTCATGGATGCGCCCGCCGAAGACCATGCCGAGGCCAAGTCCCATGCCCATATGGACGTAGACGAAGTTCCGGAAGCTGCGCCCGTTGCCGTAGCGGAGCTCGCCCAGCGTGGCCGCGCGGACGAGATTTTCGATCTGGACGTGGCAACCCGTCCGCGAGCCAAGCTCACGCGCAAGAGACACGTCCCGCCATGACGCAATGCCCGGGAAGGAGGCGACAACGCCGGAAGCGCGGTCAACGATCCCGCTGACCCCCACGCCGATGCCGACAAGTGTTCGCCCGGCGTCGGAGATGAGGGGTTTGACGACTTCTCGCAAGGCGTCCAGCATCGCCCCGGCGTCGCCGCGCCTGGGGTTTGGATGCGTATTGCGCCCGACTACGCGCCCCCGGAAGTCAATCTTCGCCGCTCGGACGTGGCTCTGGCTCAATTCCGCTCCGATGGCGCAGGCGTATTCCGGGGCCAGCGCTAGCCTGGTCGGGCGTCTGCCGCCCTTGGACTCCGCGCTGCCGTCCTCCATGACGACGCCGCGCTTTATCAGTTCGCCGACGAGGGCGGTTATGGCCGGCGGGCCGAGCTCGAGATGCGCGGCAAGGTCGGCGCGGGACGGGTAATCTGAATCCCGCACGCATCGCGCTATCCGGAGCATGTTCTGGAGTTTACGGCTGTCGCGCATGACTTGAGTATATCTATTGATACCGGGATTCTTCAAGCGTCACTGGGATGGCGTTGAAGCTTGTAAGGGGTCACTGACGGGCGGGCGACCGTAATTTGGATTGCGCCAGTCTTGCTGCCGCCTTGCCGTTTCCCCCGGCTTGCCGGGGTTGGAACTGCCGGATTCAGCAAAGCGCAAGCAAGCTTGCGCACTCCAGAGAGACGCGCCCGCGACTGACCCCGTACTGAAGCTTCCTGAATCCTGACCCGTCCCCAGTTTAGTTTTAGGAAAGGGCCAGGGAGAGGGGGCGCAGGCTGGTGGCTGGGGGATAGTGTTCA
>JAKLEA010000038.1 GCA_022711755.1 Planctomycetota bacterium | reverse complement strand
CATACCGGAAAATAACCTCTCTTCAATAATATATTACCACATGTGTCAAGGCCCCCTTTTTCAACAGGCTGCTAGGACAGTGCCTGAGGGCGACTTGGGGCATTTTGAGAGTGGTGGGCCCAGCTGGATTCGAACCAGCGACACACGGATTATTTATCCGCCGCGCGTTCCGCCTTGATTCTGGAATTCTCCAGCGCTTTCTGCGCGGCGATCCTGACGGCGGCGTCAGGATCGAGCGCGGCCTTCTCCAGCGCCGCCGTCGCTCGTTCGCCGCCTATTCTGCCAAGCGCAATGACGGCGGCATAACGATTTGCGCTGTTTTTATGGGAAGCCTGCTGCAGAAGCGCGTCAGTGAGTTCCGGCCCGCCGATGCAGGCGGCTGCGTCGAACACATACTGGCGAAGAAAGCTGTCCGGGGTTTCCATTTTCTCTGCCAGCGTTGCAATGATCTCTGGCGTTGCGGATTCCGCCTTCTGCCATTCGCCATACCGCGCGATGGCCGACCATGCGGCTATGCGGCATATGACGTCCTTGTGATCGAGCGCCCTGATGATAGCAGGCAAAGCTTCGCGTGGCCGTCTCTTGCCGAATTCGTATAAGGATGCGGCGGCGATCTCGGCGTCGTCATGCGACGCCAGCGAGATCAGCGCTTTTACGCCTCCGTCGCATTGCATTTGCCCCAGCGCGCTGAGGGCGTCATCGCGAAGATTGACGTCGCCTGTATTGATCGCTTCAAGGAGAGTATATACGGCAGGCTCCCCGATTTCCGGTATCAGCTTCAACCTGCCTGTAAGCAGGTAAAATACCGTTAATCTTCGCGGATCGTCGGGATAATACCTTCGCGCATTGAGCCAGCCGGCGACGAAGCGCCTCATGTCCCAGTCCGGATTCTCAAGCGCCATGGATAAAACGAGATTCGCCTTCGGGGAATCAGTCCTGCGAAGCAGGCCCAAAGCGACGAGGAGCGTCTCCCGGTCTCCGTCCTTCAGGGCGCCCTCCGGCGGGATCAGCAGGTCAGGCGTTCTGTCCGCCAGTTCGTCCACAAGTTTCCGTCCTTGGGGACGCTGACGATTCAAGGCGTTCTGAAAATATCGCGCAGCAGGCGCCAGTGGCGTCCATGCCCCGGCGGCATATTGTGCAGTTGAGATCGCTGCGGAAGCCGCCGCGTCGGTAATCGAGGGGCGTCCGCCCGACCATGCAACCCGGCGGATGGATTGGGCGATGACTGCCCGCGTCGCGGGGTCCTTTTCGTCAAGGGCTTGGATCATCGAATCCAGGGCGTGAGTATCGTGGAAGTTGCCAAGTTTTTCGGCGGCGGCGCGGCGCGCTGCGGGATCGTTGCTTGAGAGCTCATCAGCGATCCGGCTGATGCGGAACCGGCGAAGGGGAATTACACAGATAATCGGGATAATGAGGATGAGAAAGACCATCGCGGTAATATGTAAAGCGCGAAAGCGGAGTATTCCGCCGGACGACTTTTTTTGAGTCGTATGTTCAGTATTGTCCGTCATTTCTCCTGTCCTGCTCGAACCTGATCATAACCAGGATGATGCCTGATTAATGTACATTATAAGGCGGACTGGAATTCGCGGTCGAGATGTTGTTCAAATGTCCTTCCATGCAAATGCAGAGTTAATGGGCCTCCTCCAGCATGAAAATGAGTTTGTCCTGACAATCACAAGTGGACGATGACGCATTAACTTATGTCAACCCGTCAGGATAATTCGAGAATCGCTCCTACCGGTTATATGCTTCAGGTTTCAAAGTAAAAACCTCATACCTGAAAGGACTGGAAACTCAACCTTCTTCCTACGATACTTACGCAATCCTTACGGAAATCAAATTCTTGATGACCCCTTGAAGGGGGAGACGATGAATTTCATCATTGTCGTTTCTGACACGCTCAGGCGCGATTTCCTCGGTTGCTACGGCAACCGCTGGATCAGCACGCCCAACATTGACCTCTTCGCGGCGCGAAGCATTGTTTTTGACAGGGCCTACTCAGCCAGCTTCCCGACCGTTCCGCACCGGCGCGACCTGATGACCGGGCGTTACACCTTCACCTACACGCCCTGGGCGCCGTTGAGTCGCGACGAGCCGGTGATGTCGGAATATTTGGCCGCGCAGGGATACTCCTCAATGATGATATGCGACTGCCCGCACATCCTTGAGGATGGCTACAACTTCGACCGCGGGTTCACCGGATTCGAATGGATCAGAGGACAGGAGACGGACCGCTGGAAGACCACGCCCCGCCAGCCCGAGCACCCATGCGACCCGGCCAAGATAAGATCGGCTGGCGGTTTCATCCGTCATCATCGCCGGAACGCGGCTTCATGGCGTCACGAGGAAGACCGCTTTGTTGCCCGGACCATGAGCGCAGCCTGCCTCTGGCTTGAGGAGAATTACCGCGAAAAGGATTTCTTCCTCTATGTGGATACGTTTGACCCGCATGAGCCGTGGGACGCGCCGCAGTGGTACGTGGAGATGTACGACCCCGGCTACGACGGGCAGGCTGTTGACTACCCGCTCTACAACTACTCCGACTTCCTGACCGAGAAGGAATTGAAGCACTGCCGCGCGCTTTATGCTGCGGAGGTGACGCTGGTTGACCGCTGGGTCGGACGGCTCCTCTCGAAGATTGAGGACATGGGACTGCTCGACGAAACGGTTGTGGCGCTCACGACGGATCACGGTTTCCTGCATGGCGAGCATGGCATCATGGGCAAGGCGCTGCATCTGGAGCAGGGCTTCTATTACTGCCCGCTTTTCGAGGAGATCGCTCACGTGCCGCTGGTCATCAGTTTCCCCGGCGCGGACAGCCGCCGCAGCGAGGCCATCGTCCAGCCGCCCGACTTCCTGCCGACGATGCTTGAACTGGCGGGGCGGAAGGATAGACCGGCGGGCATTAACGGCAAGTCATTCGCCGGAGTCCTGCGAGGGGAGAGGGATACGCACCGCGAGTTCGCCGTCAGCTCCCCGCATATCCTGCGAGGCGGGGCGGGCGGAACGACCGCAACCGTTTCTGACGGAAAATGGGCGGCGATTATTACCGGAAAACAGGTTGCCCAACCGTCCACAAATGACCGCGCGGTGGATGGGCAGGACAAGCAGATCGCGGAGCCTGAACGCTCAAGGGACATGCTCTTCAACATCGAAGACGACCCCGGCCAGCAACGCGACCTGATGGAGAGCGATTCTTTCGTTCACAGAGCAATGCGGCGCAAGCTGGTGGAACTGCTTGAGGAATCCGGAACCGCGCCGGAATTGATCGAACCCTGGAGATGAAAGCGGGAACAATGGCGATTGTGGAAAAGAGGCGTCCTCTGCTGAATCCGTTTGACCGGTTGGCGCTTATCTCGCACGTATTTGCGCTGGCGGTGATATTCTTCTGCTGGCGCGCGCTTCCGAGCGCGGGCTTCGTCACGTTCAAGCTCGGCAGCTTCGTCATCATCACGCCGATGGTTGCGCGCGTCTGCCGCCGCCTGAGGGAGAGGGCGGAGAATCCGACTGATCCTGAAGGCCCGGCGCCGTGGCATGCCCCCGGATGGCATTTCTTCCACGGCTTCATGCACGTCATGATGGTGGGGAACGTCTACGAGGCGCTCGGGGACTGTATGCCGCATGTCATCGTCCGCGGTTATGACGCGGAGCTTGCAAAGATTGATACATGGCTGCTCGGCGGTCGCTCCGTCGCGCAGATTCTAGACGCGCATATCTACCTCTGGCTGTCCGATTTCCTGTTCCTGGGATATTGCCTTTATTTTATCTATCCCTCGCTGCTGATGGCAATGGTGGCGCTCCGGAAGGACATGGACACCCGTTTTATAGTCGGATTCACGCTAGTCTTAAACTATTACGTCATGTTCGTTTTCTACTTCTGCACGCCGGCCTCGGGACCGCGAATGCTCATCGCCGACACCGCGATATCGGAGGGGGTGTTCAACCTTATGAACCGGCTGGAGAAGCTGAAGTTTGACGCCTTCCCGAGCGGGCACGTCTGCACCATGGTCATCGCTACATACCTGGCGTTCCGCTACTACAGGGCATATTTCCTGCCCGGCGTCATATTCACGGCGATGGTGATTGCCGCGACGATCTACTGCCGCTATCACTATGCGATTGACGTGATTTGCGGGATGGTCATGGCGTGGGTGGTCTGCGCCGGCGCGCCGTCCGTGATGACGGCGATAGGAGGGCGGGCGGCTGGGCATGCCAACCCTCCTGCAAGAAAGGACCCCGCGTAACATCGCGGATGATACGAGGCTGACTGTTGCCCCAGTCCGTTCCGGTTGTTATCATCCGCAGTTTGGAATTCTGTCCCGCGTCGTTTTCCCTGATTTCGCGCATTGCCTTCCTTCGGGACTTTTCGGAGGACGGGAATAAGCGCGATTCAATCACTTCCGGGGAAGACTTTACCGGCGCGGCAAATTGCGTCATCCGCCGCCTTGCGCGGCGGACATTCAGAGGAACGCTGATGAGCAATAAGGAAATCTCACGAAGGTCATTCCTGAGGAACACCGCCGCTGCGGTTGCCGGCGTCGCGGCGATTCCGGCCACGGCCCGGGCCGCAGAAACAGCGGCGCAAGGAGTGGCGCAACAGGCTGCTGCGGCAGTCAAACTGCCCGACCACACAGTGCGCGGGCGCAAGCTGAACATCGCCTGCATCGGCTGTGGCGGCAAGGGCTCAAGCGACGTTTTCGGCGTCGCCAGCGAGAACATCGTGGCCCTTTGCGACGTTGACTTCACCCGGGGCTGGGGCCCCTTCATGAGGTTTGCCAATGCGCCGCGATACAAAGACTATCGCAAGATGCTGAACGATATGGGGGACCAGATTGACGCTGTCACCGTCAGCACCCCGGATCACACGCATTTCCCGGCGGCGATGATGGCCGTCGAGATGGGCAAGCACTGCTTCGTCCAAAAGCCGCTCACCCATACGATATGGGAAGCCCGCGAACTGGCAAATGCGGCGAAGAGAAACAACGTCGCCACCCAGATGGGCAACCAGGGCCACGCCCACAACGGCACGCGGCTCATCTACGAGTGGATCAACTCCGGCATGGTCGGCGGGGTCAAGGAAGTCCATCTCTGGACGAATCGCCCGATCTGGCTGCAAAACTGCACCCTCCCGAAGAAAGGGATGAAGTGCCCGGAAAAGCTGGATTGGAACCTGTGGCTGGGAACCGGCCCCGTGACGCCCTACCATTCCGGTATTCACCCGTTCAGTTGGCGCGGGTTCTGGGAATTCGGCTGCGGTGCGCTGGGCGACATGGGTTGCCACATCATGGACGCGGCGTTCTGGTCGCTGCACCTGGCAAAGAGGAAATTGCAGTACGTGGTGGCTGAGGAGTCTGATGCGGCCGATTCGCGCGTGACCCCCAATTCCTCAGTCATTACCTACCAGTTCGACGCCTATAAGGACTCGAACGTGGAAATGCCGCCCCTGACGATGAAGTGGTATGACGGCGGCAAGATGCCCCCCGTCCCGGCGGACCTGGACACCAAGCTTCAGGACAACGGCCAGCTTTACATAGGGGAGAAGGCCAACATCCTCGGCGACACTTACGCCGGAACCGTGCGCATCGTCCCCGAGGCCAAGATGAAGCAGATCGGAAAGCCGCCGGAGATGGTCGAGCGCGTGAAGGACGATCACTACCAGGAATGGATTCGAGCCTGCAAGGGCGAGGGACCACCCGCGGGGTCGAATTTCATTGACCATTCCGGACCGCTCACGGAAGTGGTCTCGCTGGGCAATCTCGCCATCCGCGTCGGCAAGGGCAAGCAGGTTGATTGGGATTCGGAAACCATGACGTCCCCCAACTGCCCCGAGGCCAACCAGTACGTCCGGCATCCCTTCCGCCTGTTCTAGTCCGGACCGGCTGATACAGAAACGATCATTCACCTGACAAAGGAACTCACCGTGATAAAGAGATACATCATTCCCGCGTTGTTCACGATGATGGTTGTGCTGACCGGTTGCTCAACCGTCGCCGATAAGGATGTTTCGGCGAATGCATCGGCAGCCTCCGGAGGAAGCATCGCGACGGCGGCCGAAAAAATCGCCGCCCCGCAGGAAAGCCGCGGCTTGCAAATCGGCGCCCAGGCGTACACCTTCCGCAACTTCACCCTTTTCGAGACCATTGACAAGTCCGCCGCTCTGGGATTGACCTCCATCGAGCTGTTCCCCGGGCAGAAGATCGGAGGAGACGTGGAAGGCGTCCTGGACGTCAAAATGTCCGCCGCCGCCCGCGCCGCCGTCGCCGCGAAGTTGCTTGCCGCCGGGATCAAGGTAAGAGCCTTCGGCTGCATCACCCCTCAGGCTGAGGCCGATTGGGTCGAGGTCTTCACCTTCTGCAAGACGATGGGCATCCCGACGATCTGCTCGGAGCCTTCGCCTGAGCAGCTTGACACCGTCGAGAAGCTGGCCGACCAGTTCCAGGTCAACGTAGCGTTCCACAATCACGCGACACCTTCGCAATACTGGAACCCGCAAACGGTTGTTGATGCATGCAAGAACCGCAGCAAGCGGCTGGGCGCTTGCGCGGACACGGGCCACTGGGCGCGGTCCGGGCTTGATCCGGTCGCAAGCCTCAAACTGCTCGAAGGCAGATTGATCGTGATCCATATCAAGGACGTCAATGTCGCCGAGCAGAGCGGCGAATGCGTTATCTTCGGCAAGGGCGTCTGCAAGTTCCCGGCCATGATCGCAGAGCTTAAGCGCCAGAACTTCAGCGGCATGATCTCGATCGAATACGAGAGCAGTCCGGCGAATCCGTATCCCGACGTGCTGGCATGCGTTGACTACCTGAACAAGTGCCTCGCGCTCTCCGCCGATGACCTTCTGGCGGGCAAGGCCCCTGCGCCCGGCATGGTTGATGACGTGGCGCAGGTCTGGAGCAGGCTCGATCCGACGAACTCCGGACGCTGGGACCCGCCGGTCCAGCAGACCGTTGACACGTCCGCATACAAGGACGCGACGGATGACGCCAAGGGAACGATCACTGCCAGCGGCGACGGCTTCCCGGGCGAAGGCCCCGCCAACTGTTTCGACAACAACACGGATACGAAGTGGTGCGTTGAGCAGACGCAGGTCTGGATTCAATACGCCTTTGCCGACGGAGCGAAGAAGAAGGTCGTCGCCTATACCGTGACGACGGCTAATGACGAATCAAGCCGCGACCCGCACGACTGGAAACTGCTCGGCTCCAACGACGGGCAGAATTGGACGACGCTGGACGAGCAGGACGAGCAGCACTGGGAAATTCGCTTTGAGAAGCGTCTCTACAAGATAAAGACCCCGGGCGAGTTCAGCATCTACAAACTGGACGTGACCGGTAACAACGACAACGAGACGACGACGCAGATGTCGGAGATCGAGCTGCTTGTGAGCAAGTAAGGCAGGACGCGCAGTAACTGAAATCAGCCGCTCGCTCCGCCCCGCGCGGGGCGGGCGGCTTCCTTTTCGAGGCGTTCGGACGGCAAGGGGAGAAGATTATGGCGAAGGACGCTCAAGTCGGAATAATCGGCTGCGGCGAAGGCACGCACGGCAAGGTCTGGGCCGAACTGCTATCAGGCAAGGGCGGAAAGAAATTCGGCATGAAGGTCGCAAAGGTCTGGGACGGGGACCGCGAGACCGCCGAAACGCTGGCGATAAAAACGGGAGCTGAGGCGGTCGAGAAATTCGAGGATGCGGGCGAAGGGGTTGACGGGGTGATGATCACCGAGCTTTTCCCGGATAGATACCTCGAACTGGCAAGGCCGTTTTTGCGGAATGGGGGGCGGATTTTCTTCAATCGTCCCTTCGCGGCGGACGTCAATGACGCTCGGGAAATCCTGCGCCTTGCGCGAAAGAACGGCGCAAAGGTCTACTCCGCTTCTGCCCTGTATCACACGGAAGCCGGGGCGAAGGCGATTGCCCAGTTGGACTCCATCCGGCCCGTCAAACTTTTCACCATGACAGGGCCGACCGATCACCTCTATTTTTATCTTCCTCACGCCATTGCCGCGCTCGTCAACGTTCTGGGAACAGGCATCGCTCGCATTCAGGCCCTAAGCCTTACCTGGAAGCCCAATGCGCGGCATCTCTCCGCCACGCCGGTCATGGTCTACGTGAAGTACGCTCCGGATGCGAAGATCGGTGACGCGCGCGGAATCATCCAGATGACAGGCCCGGGGACAAAGTGGTACGGTTTCCGCCTGAAATTATTCGGCGCGGAAAAGGAGAGCGACGAAATCCGCTTCGAGGTTTCATACGACAAGCTGCTGGAGAACATGGCCATGTTCTTCAAAACCGGCTTGGAACCGGTCCCGCATGAGGTAATTCTTGAGCAAACCGTTGTATTCTACGCCGCCCTGCAATCAGCCGACGAGCGCGGGAAGGCTGTGCATACCGACGAAATGATGCGCAGCGACGCCGACGCGCTTGGCCTATGAGTAAATATCTGGAATGGCGAATGATCCTCCGCCGTTTCCGATTTGATATTTATGCTTCTCCCATCAGGTCGCTTTGTTAGAGTATATGCGCGATGGGATTGGACAATCCGGATAAACGGAGGATCAGAGCGATGCCGAAGAAAACGCGGGGAAAGTCAGCAGGTCTCGGGGCGAAATGCAGGCCGGTTGATATATCACGATTGCTCAACTGGCCTGACGGCGATCAGAAGGATCCCTGGTGGCGGGAGCTTCAGAACTCACTCGCCAAATACCCGACCGGAAGTCAACGCCCGTGGGGCATTCCCTTCGAGATGTCCCAAGCGGATGGCCGGCGCGTCATTCTCGTGACGAAGGATCGCGGGGAGATTGCCGTCCCAGTGAACGGGAACGCCGACTTCATCTGCGCCCTTCACGCATGGGAGCAGTTGCCGCACGAGGTCAAACGCGAACTCCCGCAGGAAGGCAAGGTCGTCGCCGAATACGTCCTGACCTACAGCGATGGTTTGACTGCGAAGATTCCTGTGCGGTCGCGTTTCGAGGTCGCTATGGCGGAGAGTCCCGGCCCGCCGTTCCTGGCTATGGCCTTCCACATGTGGGAGGCTGTTGACCCCGTCCGTCCGCCGCAGGACATCCTCTGGGGGCAGGCGCAGCCGGGGCTGCGCAACACACGCGGCAAGCCATTCGTCTGCGCCATGCCCAATCCGAATCCGAAGAAGAAAATCAAATCCCTGAGCATCCGGGGGCTGACGGATTCCCCGCTGCTTGTCTCGGCGATAACGCTTTACGAGGGCGTGGCGCATCCGCTGCGCCATCTCCCGCGACGCATGTACCGCGTCAACGCGGGAGACAAGCCGGTCCGGCTTGACGAGGCGCGCGTTGACCTCGGCGGCGTGGCCCGTATCGAGCATACGAAAGGCCCCGCCGGGAAGGACTGGCTGCAATCCCCATACAAGGGAACCGTCGCCGCGCGAGAACCGGAGGACAACGGCGAAGACCTCGTCTCCGCATTCGGCGCGAAGGACGCGACACTCACCGTCAGGATCAAGGGACGCGCCAAACCGGTCAGCTTCTCGCTGGGAGATGCTTTCGAAAAAAGCGCTTCCGCCGGAACGGGCGGCGTGATAAGCCTGGAGGTACTGGGGCGCAAGCGACAATGGATGAAGGTGACGGTCGTTGACTCCTCGACCGGAAAACCGACGCCAGTACGCCTGCACATGTGCGGTCCGCGCGGCGAATACATCGCTCCGCACGGACACCACGAGGTCGTTAACGCCAACTGGTTTGAGGACTACGGCGCGGACGTCGTGGCGGGCGGAAGACAGTGCGCCTACGTCCTGGGCGAATTCACGACCGAACTGCCCGTCGGCGACGTCTACTGCGAAATCTACAAGGGCTTCGAATACGAGCCGAAGCGCGTGAAGGCGACAATCCGTCCCGGTCAGAAGGAACTTAAACTGACTGTTGACCGCTGGAGGGACCTGCGCCGAAGCGGATGGGTGACGGCGGATACGCACGTCCACTTCATCAGCCCGCAGACTGCATGGCTGGAGGCGCAGTGCGAGGGCGTCAACGTGGTCAACCTTCTCGCTTCGCAATGGGGACGCCTGTTCACGAACGCGGGCGACCTTTCCGGCAAGGTCGGCGTGGTCGAGAATGACACAATTGTCTACGTCGGCACTGAAAATCGCAACCACATGCTCGGGCACATGTCCATGCTCGGCACGAAGGGACTGCCCGTCTACCCGATGTGCTGCGGCGGGCCGAGCGAATCGTGGGTCGGCGATCCGGACTTCATGACGCTGTGCGAGTGGGCCGTTGCCAATCGGCGTCAGGGCGGAGTGGTCATACGCCCTCATTTCCCGTATTGCGGCTTCACGGAGGATCCCGTGCCCATCATCGCCGGGGTGGTTGACGCGCTGGAGATCGGCGCGCTGCGCGGGGAGGACTTCCCGACGCAGGAATGGTATCGCTACCTGAACTGCGGCTATCGCGTCGCCGTCGCCGGCGGCACTGACAAGATGGGAGCCTATGCCCCGCTCGGTTGGGTGCGGACATACGCCCTTTGCGATCCGAAGCGCCCGTTCACCTATGACGAGTGGGCCAAGGCTGTGCGCGCGGGCAGGACGTTCTCGTCCTCAGGCCCGCTGATCGGCATGACGGTCGAGGGCAAAGAGATAGGCGACACAATCAGGATTCCTTCCCCCGGCGCGGACCTGGAGGTCCAGGCGCATGCGGAATGTTTCCTGCCGCTGGGTAAGATCGAGATTGTGCGCAACGGACAGGTCGTCGCCGCGCAGCATTCTGAAAAGGGAGCGAAGTCGCTGAAGGTCGCCGCGAAGGTGAAGTGCGACGGCAGCGGCTGGATTGCGGCTCGGTGTTCGGGTCATTCCTCCCATCCCGGAGGTTACGTCGCCGCGCACACGTCGCCGGTCTACGTCAAATGTGGCAGTCATCGCTGCTTCGACGGCCCGGCGGCGGAGCACATGCTTTCGCTGGTCGAGGGCGGCATCGAATACCTGCAGACGATCTCGACGGTCTTCGACGAAGCCGCGCAGAAGCGCATGGTAAAGGTCTACCGCGAGGCGCAGATGGAGCTTCGCAAACGCCTCAAAATGTAGAGTGTGTTCGTGCGACATTCATAGTATGTTTTTTAGCGTTCGTGACGCGCGATTTTGGGCTGCGGTGGCACGACACCGCTTTTCGCGCGCCGGCATGACGGCGCGCAGCATCATCACGATTATGCGCATGGTGATTTCACTTAGATACTCGCAAGGGTGGGCGAGTCGTGCCTCGCCCGCTGAAGGCGGCGACGCGCTTTTCAAGCGCGCTGCCGCCGCATCCAAAGCAAACGATTGCGCCAAACACGTCCGATGCCTCTAAACGAAAACTCTCGAACCGGCATGGAAGATAATTTCCCGGACATCGCGGAAGAAAAGAGACGGCGCATCGAGCTTGCGTCCAGACGTTTCGCTCGGCTGCTTGAAATCATCGCCGCCCTGAGGAAGAAATGCCCGTGGGACAAGGAGCAGACCCCGCAGACCATGCGACGATGTCTCCTTGAAGAGACTTATGAGGTTCTGGACGCCGTTGACGGCAACCGCACCGAGAGCCTGCGCGAGGAAATCGGGGATCTGATGATGCTTGTTGCGTTCTATTCCGAGATGGCCTCGGAATCCGGGCACTTTGATATTGCGGACTCGCTCGAGGAGATCAACGGGAAGCTCGTCCGGCGGCATCCGCACGTGTTCGGTGACACGCGTGTCGGCAACACGGAGGAATTGCTGGCCAACTGGGAGGCGATCAAGAAGGACGAGAAACCGAAGCGCGGCCGGTTTGCCGGCGTGCCGAGAGAACTCCCAGCCCTTCTCAGGGCGGAGAGGGTCAGGGCGAAGATGAAGCGGGCGCGATGCCGTCCTTCGGCGGAATCTGACGAGCGCGTTTCCGAAATTGTCCGTCTGGTCGGGGAGGTGCTTGCAGACAAGGAAGGCATGGAGCGCGAAAAGGCGGGTGGCGCGATGCTGGACGAGATCGTTCAGGCATTCTCCGACGCCGGAATCGAGCCAGAGGACGCCCTCAGAAAAAGGGTCAGCGACTGCATCGAGCGTTTCCATGCAATGGAGACTGCGTTCAAGGCGCGTGGTCTGGACGTTGCCGGATCGAATTGTCTGGAAGCTTACGGACTTGCGCGCGAACACGGGTTCGAGCGAATTCCCGGAGAGGAGAATGACGATGGCTGAAGATCATCATTGGATACAGAGCGGAGCGAAGCGGTTGTCGGCCATTCTGCACAGCGCCGACGCGGACAGGATCATCGTCCTGGCCCATGGCTTCACGGGGCACAAGATTGAGGCCGGGCGGCTGTTCGTTCAGGCGGCTCGGACGTTTGCCGAGGGCGGCTTCAGCGTTCTCAGGTTCGATTTCGCCGGATCGGGAGACAGCGAGGGGAGTTTCGACGAGATGTCGCCGAAGACCGAAATCGCCGACCTCCACGCAGTTCTGGAATGGGTTCGTGACATGGGTTTCTCGCGCAGAGGATTGTTGGGCCTGAGCATGGGCGGGGCGGTCTCAACGTTCGTTGCGGCTGAGCGGCAGGACCTGAAGGCGCTGGTACTGTGGTCGCCGGTTCCGGGATTCATGCCGTGGGCCGGCATGGGATTCCCGACCTCGGCGTGGGAGGGCGCGTTGCGGGGCGAAACCTTCAACCGCGGGGAATACCCGCTTGGCCCGAAATTCTTTACCGATATGCTTGAGCTTGACGTTCCGAAAGCGTTGTCCGGCGTTACGATCCCCAAGCTCATCGTCGAGGGGGACAACGATGCGCCTGGATTCCAGACCGGCAACTTCCTGAACCTTAGGAACGCGCCTGAGCCGAAGGAGATGCGCATAATTAGGGGCGGCGACCACGTTTTCACGAATGCGGATAACAGGCGCGAGGTAATCGCAGTCAGCATGGATTTCTTCAGGCGTTATGTTTGACGCGCTAAGTTTCAGACTTGGGGCTGCGGAAGCGCGCCGCCTTTCCCGCGCTTGGACTTGACGAAGCAAGGCCATGCGCGCTCCACAGCGCGTCATTCGCTGCCGTCGGCGTCTTCTTGTTAAATCCTTTGAAAAACAGTTGAAGACACAGGAGATGGTCATGTATTATTTAACTACCTGTATGCCGTATGCCTCCTTCAAAGTCGGATAACACCGGTGAACGGGCGCGGTAGACGAGGGGCGCCGAACCTTTCCCCGGCGAGGATCATAGTACGTGCTTCGCATTCTCTGGGCGATTGCCAGGAACACGTTTACTGAAACGATACGCCAGCCTGCATACGTTGTGCTTTTGGCTGCGGGCATGGTCCTGATCGCATTCAGCCCGCTGATTGCCATGTTCACGATGATGGAAGACGTGCAACTGGTTGTGGACATGGGACTTGCGACGATATTCCTTGCCGGGCTTGTGCTTTCAGCTTTGTCCGCGTCGCAGGTGATAAGTGTGGAAATCCGCGCCAAAACAGCGGCAACGGTCATGAGCAAACCGGTCGGGCGTTTCACGTTCGTTCTGGGAAAATACTTCGGCGTCCTGGCAGCGCAGTTCCTGGCGATTTATCTGCTGGGGCTTATTCTGGTTTTCACGAAGCGGATGGGAGTTCCTGAGTATGCCGGATTCAAGCCGGACTTTCCGGTGCTGATTGCGCAACTGCTGCCGATGGCCATAGTTATCGCGTATGGGCTTTATGCGAATTATTTCCATCGCGCAGTTTTCGCCTCAACGGCTACGCTTTTGGCCGTCCCGCTTTATACCGCCGCTTTCGTTTTCCTTTGCCTGGTGTCGAAGGAATGGAGACTGGAGTTCTTTGCCGTGACGTTCAGAGGGCTGGCCGTTGATCAGCTTGCCGTCGCCGTTCTGCTGCTTTTCTTCGGCGTCGCAGTGATGGCTTCGGTGGCTGTTGCGGCATCCACTCGGCTTCAGACAGTGGCCAACATAAGCCTGTGTTCAGCAGTGTTCCTGCTGGGAATGGTTTCCGATTACGTTCTCGGAAGGATGGCGCCGCGAAGCATGGTGGCGAAGCTTTTTTATTGGGCCACGCCAAATTTCCAGGCTTTCTGGGTGAGCGACCAGTTGATACAGCCCAACGCTTACATACCGCTTGCGTATGTTCGCGAGATGGGGATTTACGCGGCCGCCCTGATAGGGGCGTTGCTGTGCCTGGGTTCCTTCCTGTTTGAGGAAAGAGAGCTTGTCTGACGGTTCCGGACTGCCGGAGAATTCATGACTGAGATTGGCGCGCCCTCCGCGCCGACCCCGGAGAAGGGCGGCAGGACGCGCGCCTGACTGGAGATTGCTTTCATGGTTTCGCGCAAGAAAGCTGAAAGCGCGGCAATTGTCGGTCTCGTCGTGCAGTGCGCCTTCACGGGACTTGCCTTCGGGATTGCTTCATGGGCCGGTTCGACGGCCGTCAGGCTGGAGGGCTGGCACCTTCTGGGGGGCCTTGGCCTTTGGCTGGTGACGTTCTTCCACCTTCGGCAAAAGCGCCTTGCTGACGAGGAGGCGCTGGAGTCGGAGGAACTGGAGCGAAGCCGCCTCGGCGATCGCATCTTCGAAGAGACGGAAACCGAGGCCGGAACCGCCCGTTCCGGGCTTCGCACGTTCGAGCGCTGGTTCGTGCCGATCCTGACGGTCCTCTGCTCGGCCTACCTCGGGTTTGCGGTCTACAGCGGAGTCAAGAAATGCTGGCCCGTGCCGGGGGAACTGTCGCTCAGGAATCAGGCGGCCGCGGCTGTGGCCATGGTGTTCATCACGTTTCTGGGATTCCTTATTGCCCGCTATACCAGCGGCATGGCGGAGCAGATTGAGTGGAGGCTGCTGCGCGCCGGTTCAAGCTACCTCATGGGCAACGTGCTGGCCAGCCTTGCCCTGACAATCGCGCTGGCTCTGGCTCACTTCAGCCTGAATCAGGGCGAAACCGTCCTGATTTATGTTCTGCCGGTCCTGATGGGCTTGATCGCAGTGGAGTACGTCCTGAACCTGATTCTGGACGTGTACCGCCCGCGAGTGCCCGGTCAGGAATGGGTCCCGCCTTATGAAAGCCGTCTGCTGGGGCTTTTCGCCCAGCCGCAGGGCATTCTGCGCACGCTGGCCGCAACCCTTGACTATCAGTTCGGATTTAAAGTTTCTGATACGTGGTTTTATCAGTTCATGCATCGCGCGATAGCGCCTCTGCTGCTTATCCAGGTTGCCATTCTGTGGCTTATGAGCTGCGTTGTTGTAATCCAGCCCGGCGAAAGGGCCTTCATTGAACGTTTCGGAAAGCCGCATCTGACAAAGGCAGACAAGGCAAATGGGCTGCTGGCCAGCGAATATGAAGCCGGTTATTTCCTGAAGCTTCCCTGGCCGATCGAGAAGGCTCGGATCATTGAGACAACCCATGTTCGTATGTTCTGGCTGGGCCTTCAATACAAGGCGATGCGGTCTCCGACCGATCAGATAATCAGCACGATAGAAGAGGGCGACAGCAACGAGGACGTGATGCTCTGGAACGTCAAGCACACGTTCACTGATCGCAGGCTGGAGGGTTACAACCTGCTGGTTCCCAGCCTCATGGATGCCGTCACCCACAAGCAACTGGCGTCTCTGGTGCCTGAGCTTGCAGACGCGCCGGAGCAGAACATTGTCAGGGCGCACCTGCCGGTATTTTACACAGTCAAGGAGTCCGGAGAGAACCGGCTTGACGCCGATGGGAAACAACCGCTCTACCAATTTTATTACAGCAGTGTTGACGCTCCGGCCCTGCTGAAACAGATAGCCGACAGGTGTCTGCTTGTTTTCGCGGCGTCGGTGGACTTCCTTGAGTGGATGGGTTCCGGGCGCGATGAGGCGCAATTGGCTCTGCGCGACGCCATTCAGGAGCAGGCTGACGCGGCTGGCATCGGAGTGCGCGTGGTCAGCGTTGGAATGGCCATAGTTCACCCCCCGACGGATGTCGCCTCCGATTTCCAGGCCGTCAGCGGCGCGACGCAGGAAAAGTTCACGACAATACACATCGCCGAGGCGGAAAAGAACGTGAGTATGAACGAGGCGCAGGGCGAGGCGGCGAAGATCGTCGCCGAGGCTGAAGCCCGTCGCCTGGAGATGGTGGCCATGGCCGAGGCGAAGTCAAAACGCTTCGAGCAGCAGATGATCGCCTACGGCAAGTCTCCTGAAGTCTACATGCAACGCAAACATTTGGACGCGGCACTGAAGGTCTTCGAAAACAGGCGCAAGTTCATCATGCCCGAAGCCAGCGACGAAGTCCTTACGATTGATTTCAGCCAGAAACTGAATCCCGATCTGGTTGACTTGAGCTTGATGGGAGGAGAGAAGTGAAACAAAAATGGTTTACGCTCTTGGTCTGCGCCATAGTCGCGCTGACGCTGCTGCTTTACCTGTTCAGCTATCAGACGCAAATCAGCGAAGGCGTAGTACAGCGGCGGCTGGGCAAGGTCAGCCGGGTGGTCAACAGCGACGGCGCTTCGCCGGGCTGGTACTTCCGCATGCCGTATCCGATAGATGAAATCTACCGCTACGACAGACGGCTCCACGTTCTGGACAGCGCCTTGACCGAGCAGATGACGAACGACAAGTTCAACATCAACGTCCGCATCTTCATCGTCTGGCGGATTCTTGACCCGGTAGTCTTCCAGTCCTCGGTAAGCGGCAATGTAAAGACCGCTGAAGAACGGCTTAAATACACGTTGACGACCACAAAGGCCGCCTTCAGCAACACGAAGCTTGAGGAACTGGTCAACACCGACAAGCAGAAACTGGCGCACAAGAAGATCGAGGACCTGATTCTGGCTCGGCTTCAGGCCGACACGAAGCAGTATGGCATCGAAGCCGTCAAGGTCGGCATTACGCGGCTGAATCTGCCCTCCAGCACAACTTTGCTGGTCTTTTCGCGTATGAGGGCCGAACGCAAACGGAAGGCTGACGCCATCCGAACAGAAGGACAGCGCGAAGCCACTATTATCCGCGCGGAAGCCGAGCAGAAGAAACGCCAGATTCTCGCCGAGGCGCAGGCAACCGCCCTTGTCAAGCTAGGCGAGGGCGAGGCGGCCGAGGCGCAGTACTACGACGTCTTTGCCAAGGCCCCGGAGCTTGCCACCTTCCTGAGGAATCTGGAGGCTCTGCGCAAGATTGCCATGAGCGCCAAGCAGAAGACCGGAGATATGACGCTCATTCTTGACACCAAGACGCCGCCGTTCTCGCTGTTGCGCGAAGGCCCGAAGGCCGGAATGCCCAAGGAAACAGGCCCTGAAAAGGGCAAGTAGACCGCCCGACCGCGTCGGAGAAACAGACGATGCAAGACCAGAATCAAAACATGGAGCCGGAAAGTGCGCATGACGCTGACGCTGCGCCCGCGCCGGCGCCGGCCGGGGCGCCCGCTCAGCAGGGCGACACCGCGGGGCAGGCGCTCAGCAGCGCCCTGCGGCTCAGTTTTATGTTTCTTCAGTCGGCGATGGGAGTCCTAGTGGCTGCCTATCTGGCCAGCGGTCTTTTCCGCGCCGCGCCCTCCGAGGTCTGCGTGAAGACCAGCTTCGGAAAGCCCATGCTCTATGACGGACGAGCCGTGCTCGACTCCCAGAGCGGATGGCACATGCGATGGCCCTGGCAGAAGGTCATTCGAATCCCGGTCAACAGCAGGGTCCTTGTCCTGGACAAGGAGTTCTGGTACCGCGAAACCCGCAAGCTGGAAACCGGCGAGGCCGAAGCCGCCCAGCAGACCCTGAGCGAACTGCATCCAGCCCTTGACGGATATCTCCTGACCGGCGACCTGAACATCATCCACACCCAGTGGGCCATCACTTACGCCGCCAGGATTGAAGAAAAAGCCATCCGTGATTTCGCCTTCGGTTACGCCGGGCGCAAGGGGTATTCCGAGGAAAACATCCTCGTGAATACCGATGGCGTCGAGGACATCCTGCGCCTCCTGGCCGAGGACAGCATCATCAGGTGCGCATCCGGGGTGGATGTTGATTTTACGCTGGTCGGCAGTCAGGAAGGAAACCTTATGGATATTGTCGCCAGGGACCTGGCTGAGAACATCCGCGACTTTGAGGAGAAAGCAGGAATCAGCCTCGGAATTGAGATTTCCCAGGTGACGCACACGAAACTTGTTGTCCCAGCTTCAGTGGCGGGCGCCTTCGACATGGTGAAGAACATGCAGACCCAATACCAGACAGCCATCAGGAAGGCTCAGTCTGATGCTGCGAAGCTGGCTATTGAGGCCATCGGAGAGGCGCAGGCGATTATCTCATCGTCCGAAGCCGAGAAGCAGGAACTGATCCGCTCGGCAAAGGGCGACGCCGAGAAAATGAGCGTGCTGCTTGACGAATACCGGAGAAATCCGGCCATATTCACACAATGGCATTACCAGTCCGCCGTTGAAGACCTTTTGTCGTCATCGAAGGAGATTTACCTTCTCCACGAGGCTGACGAAGGCGCCCGGCGGGAAGTCAGAGTTCTCGTAAGCCCCATCCCCAAGGCCATTGAGCGCCAGCAGAAAATGCAGGATCAGCAGGCTCGTCAGGGAGCCTCGGGCGAAGAGGGCGCGACGGAATAATAATGCGGAGGTCAAAACAATTGACTACTGAAACCACACCGCGCCCCGAAGTCTGTTGCCATTCCCATGTGGGAGACGTGGACAGACAACGACCACACAGCCACGGCTTCGGGAGCGTTCAATTAAGACTTGGCATGACTCTTGTTGGCGCGATGTTCATTTTCGGCGCCTACATGTGTGACTGGATCGTCTTCAAGGGACGCAAGGAACCGGGGGCGCTTTGCGCGTTCTTCGGAGCGATCATTCTTGGAGCTCCCATCATCTATTCCGCCTTTGACGAAATCCGGCAAGGCAGGCTCCACCTGTCGCTCCTGGTGGCGCTGGCGGTTATGGCCGCCTTTTCCCAGTCCGATTATAGAACGGCTGGAATTGTGGCCTTCTTCATGCTCATGGCCACGCTGATCGAAGAACGCACCGCGCTTGGCGCCAGACTGGCGGTTGAGGGACTGCTTCGCCTCACTCCGACGCTGGCAGAACGCAAGGACGGCTCGCGTGTGGCGGCTCATGAACTCAAGCCGGGCGATGTCATCATCGTAAGACCCGGGGATAACATCCCAGCCGACGGAATCATCGTCGCAGGAACCACCACAGTCAACCAGGCTACGATAACGGGCGAATCAATGCCGGAGGATAAAGAGGTCGGATCGGAAGTCTTCGCCGGGACCGTGAACCTGACAGGCGCGGCGGACGTGCGCGTAACCCGGGCCGGAGACGACACGACGCTCGGTAAGGTCCGCAACATGATCCTTCAGGCGGAGCAGACCCGCACGCCGATAATGCAGATCATTGATGAATACGCTCAGTGGTACACGCCGGTCGTGCTGATGATCGCGGCGATCATATGGGTCTTCACGGGCAAGGTGGACAGGGCGATTACCGCGCTTGTCGTGACATGCCCCTGCGCCCTTGTGCTGGCCACGCCGACGGCCATGGTTGCCGCCCTGAGCTGCGCGGCCCGCCTTGGAATCCTGGTCAAGAACGTGGCTCATCTTGAATCCGCCAGCCGCATCACGGCAATTCTTTTCGACAAGACAGGCACGTTGACAACCGGCCAGTTGGCCGTCACGCGCCTTTCCCCGCTGGGACAGACAGAGCCTGCCCATCTCCTCAAGGTTGCGGCAAGCGTCGAATCCAACTCAAACCACCCCATAGCCAAGGCGGTTGTCAGCGTCGCGGAGCGCGCCAATGTGCCAATCCTTGGCGTGGATGATTTTACCGAAGCTCCCGGGCGCGGCGTGATGGGCAGGCTGGAAGGCAAACCGGTCATGATCGGGCGCAGGAACTGGCTGGAAGAGAAAGGCGCTGATTTTGGCAGCGTGACCGAAGAGCACGAGCGGGAAATCGAGGGCATAAGCGTTCTGTATGTCGCTCAAAACGGCAAATGCATAGGATGGATAGGCCTGGAGGACAAAGCCCGCCCGGAGGCCAAGGAGGCAAATCGCCGCCTGCAGCAGCTGGGAGTGCGCCGGCTTGCGATGGTCACGGGAGACAGGTGGAGCGTCGCCAACCACATCGCAGCGGAACTGGGTTGCACGGAGGTACAAGCTGAGTGCTTGCCTGAAATGAAACTCCAGATCGTACATGGCATGAGACGCGAGGGTTACCAGGTGGCGGTCGTCGGGGACGGCGTCAATGACGCGCCGGCGCTGGCCGCAGGCGACTTGGGCGTAGCCATGGGAGCGGCGGGAAGCGACATTGCCATCAATTCCGCCTCAATCGCCTTGATGAGCAGCGACCTGTCACGCCTGCCGTTCCTCATCGAGCTTTCGCGCAAGCTCAGGGCCGTTGTGTACCAGAACCTGATCTTCGGCGTGATCTTCGTGGCCGGAGGCCTGACGCTTTCCGGCCTGGGCTACCTGACGCCCATCGTCGCCGCCATTCTGCACAATTTCGGCTCATTCGGCGTGATCTTCAACAGCGCCAGACTGGTCAGGTTTGCCGAGACGCTCCAACCTTACCGCCCGAAAGAGCAGGAAAGAGCGGTCAAGCCCCAACCGGTGGCCGCATAGCGGATCGCCCCGGCGGATCGGAGACAGATTCAGATGCCTGATGATAGTTCCCTGAAGGCGGTAGAGGTTGTAGAGCTAACCAAGGTTTTCAAGGACTTCTGGGGCAGGCCGCGCGTGCGTGCGGTTGACGGCTTGTCCTTTGACATTCGCGCCGGCGAAGTCTTCGGACTGCTTGGTCCCAACGGTTCCGGGAAAACGACAACCATTCGAATGCTGCTCGGACTCCTTTTCCCCACAAAGGGCGTGGTGCGCATTCTCGGCGCGCCACCCCGAAGCGTCAGCGCAAAGAAACGCATCGGCTACATGCCGGAGGAGTCTCATTTCTATCCGTACCTTAACGCCGAGGAAATCCTGGATTTCTATTGCCGCCTCTTCCATCTCTCCAAGTCCGAAAGACAGCACAGGATAAGCCACCTGCTGGGCATGGTCGGACTGTCCGGCGCGCGCCATCGCCCGATACGTGAGTATTCCAAGGGGATGGCCAGGCGCATAGGAATTGCCCAGGCGCTTGTGAACGATCCTGACATGATCCTGCTGGACGAGCCGACCACCGGCCTTGACCCGATCGGCACGCGCGAGGTGAAGGACCTTATCCGACAATTGAAAAACAGGGGAAAGACCGTCCTCCTGTGCAGCCACCTGCTGGCTGATGTGGAGGACGTCTGCGACCGGATTGCGATACTCTACGGCGGCAAGCTCCGCGCCCAGGGAGCGGTCAGCGTCTTGCTGGCGCAGAAGGAACAGACGCAGATCGTGACCGATAAACTGCCAAAACCGGTCATCGAGAAGGTCCTTGAACTGATTCGCAACGAGAGTGGACATCAGAGGATCGAAGTCGGCGAGCCGACGCAACGACTTGAAGCCTTTTTCCTGGATGTCGTGGAACGGGCAAGGACAGAGATGGTTCCGACATCAGGCGCGGAAGTGTCTCGGATGGATATACAATTCTTCGACCGGCGGGAAGGCGCGATGGGAGATGCCCTGGTGGAGCATCTGGTGGAGGCCGCCAAGGTTGTCCCGCAACCAGTCAAGCCCGAGGCTGTCTCCGCCCCGAATGCGCCTGAGTCTGATGAGGCCATGCTGAAGGAAATGAGCGAGGCTGCGCTGAAAGCGCCCGTTGCCAGAAAGCCGGCGGAACCCAAACCGCTAATGCCGGTCCGCCAGGACGTGCTCAACGAGTTGTTGCAGAATCCGAGGCAGGAACCCCGCAAGGAAGATGACGCTGCGAAGAAAGATACAAAGGACGATTGACTTCGTCCGATACAGGACTCCCGAACTGCTGCTACTGATGATCGCGCCGGTCCTCCTGATCGGCCCGGCGCTTATCGTCAAGGGGTTGGCATCCGGCGCATCCGTCTTCTGGATGGCTACGCGCACGGGGCAGCTCACTTTGCAGGACTATGTCCTGAACCTGGGCGGCGTGGCGGCGGCATTGATCGGGATGGCCGTTATTGCGGTTATCTGTTACATCAACCGGCAACCGATATGGGCCTCGGCCAGGAAAATGGTTCTTGAGGCGATAAGCCGGCGTGTCATCGTCGGCTTGATCCTCTTTTTTGTCGTTATAACCCCGATGATGCCCTTCATCCTTGAGACTGAGGGCAGTCCGATAAGCCAGGTCCAGATCACGCTGACGTATTCGATGATGCTTGCTCAGGTGCTGCTTTCACTGGTCGCCGTATTCCTTGGGCTGGCAAGCATGACCGAGGAAATTGAATACAAGGAAATACACATCACCGATGTTAAACCCGTCCTGCGCTGGCAGTTCATTGCCGGCAAATGGGTTGGCGTCATGCTTATCACAAGCGTTCTTCTTTACATGATGGGGGGGGCGACTTATGTTCTGGTCAACGCCGTTCGGGATGGCAGCGCGGAACACTGGGTGAAGGTCATTTTTGGCAGGAAGAGCGTAGCAAACGAGGACTTGACAGAAACTGACGCCGCCATCAGGAAGGAGCTGCGCGAACAGGTCTTCGAGCAGGTGTTCACCAGCAGGCTCAGCGTCTTCCCGGACCTGCCAAAGATCGAAGCCGCCGTCGAACGCGACCTTGAGGAACGTCACAAGACCGGAAAGATCCCAGAGGGGATGGACATTGAGAAGGCGCGGGAAATGCTTACGGACATTTACCTGCGCAGGGCATGCACCGTCGGCCCCGAGGAAGTTCGCGGATGGACGGTGCGAGGGCTGAGACCGTCATCCAACCCGGACGATTTCGTGTTCGTCAGGTTCGAGATAACCGCGCCGACAGCCAAGGCGGAACGTACCGTTCCCGGCCGATGGTTGGTGAACCCGCCTGTCGAGGGCATGGGCGCCTTTGAAGTAGTCAGCCCCGTCTGGAGAACCAATAGCTACCAGGAATTCAAAGTCCCCGCATCATATGTGCGGGGGGACGGTGTCCTGCAACTGGCGTTCTTCAACCTTCAGCCGAAGGAGTCAATGGACGTTCTCAAGTTCGATCCAAAGACGGGTCTTGAAATCCTGCAGCCGGTCGAGGGATTCTTTCCTAATTTCTTCCGTTCGCTTCTGGTTATCCAGTGTCATCTTGCTCTGCTGGCCGCGCTGGGAATAATGGCCGGATCGCTGCTTTCCTTCCCCGTGGCGACGCTCGTGGTCGTCGCCGTATTCCTGATCGGCCTGGTTTCCGGCTGGTTGCAACAGGGCTTTCAGGAGGATGTGGTTCCCACCTGGCAGTTGCTGTATGAGGCAGAGCAGAATATCGCGATGAAGCCGCTCTGGAGCGATCTGGCGGCCAACACCGCCAAGAAGTTGCTGATGTTGATCCTCAAGGGATTGCCCAACGTGTCCGAGTTCAACCCCATATCAAGCACGGTCAACGGCCGCCTGGTCTCATGGTTCACCGTGGCGCATGCCGTGGCAGTCCTGCTATATCTCAAGGGCGGGATTGTTACGATTCTAGCGTTCCTGCTTTTCACCCGGCGAGAGCTGGCACGGATACAAGTCTGATGTTCGAGAAGAGATTTCTGAAGAAAATGGCGATGGCGCTGGCCGCGGCGATCCTGTTGACTATCGCGGGAAGCAGACTTGATCGCATCCGTTCCATGCGTCGGGAATATCGCTTGACAGCCGATCCTATTCATGGCGTCCACCCTAAGCTGGTGCTCGCCACGCAGGTCCTTGCGGCTTTCCGCGGTCTGATTCTGGATGTTGTCTGGATCAGGGGGCAGATGCTGATGGACCAGGGGAAGTACTATGAATTGGTTCAACTCTCGCATTGGGCCTGTGAATTGAACCCTCGTTTCCCCAGAGCATGGGCATTCAATGCCTGGAACTGCGCATACAACGTCTCCGTCGAAATGACGAACATGGCGGAGCGTTGGCGTTGGGTGGATGAGGGAATCAGGCTGCTGCGCGACAAGGGAATCCCATGGAATCCGGACAGCTCCCTTCTGTATTTCGAACTTGGATATATATACATGCACAAGATAGCCGACGTGATGGACGACGCGCACGGCTATTATAAGAGGCAGCTTGCGTCTTATTATCACGGCATACTCGGCGGAGCGGGACCGGAAGAGCAGCTTGTGCTCATGGCCGCCGCGCCGAAGACGCTTGAGGAATTGAAGAAGGACCCTCGCGTCGCCGAATACCTGGACAAGTGCCGCCTGGTCGGAGTTGACATTATTGAGGACTTCTTCGATTACATCAGGCGTTCCCAGACGTATCCGGAATCGGTCAGAGCCGTCGTCGAGATTCCAGCATTCGCAAAGGAGCGAAAGGCGGTTGACGTTTTCTGCCGTGCCCGAAAGCTCCGGGAGGAATGCAAGCTTGACCCGGAGAAAATGCTTGCCCTGGTAAGGGAATACGGCCCATTTGACTGGCGACTGGCGCAACCGCACGCAATCTACTGGGCGCACGAAGGCATGCGCGCTGCCAGAAGACAGAACGAGGACCTCGCCAAACGTTTTCCGGACCTCATGAAAAACAGCGACAAGGATCGCGCGGTGCGGGAAATTGACTTCGACCGTATCATCTATGGCTCGATGAGCAGCCTGCTCCGTTTCGGCGAGATCGTATTCGACTCCAACGGGCAGATGCTTCCCCTGTATGGCCCAAATTTCAAATTCGCGGACAAGATGTGCGACGTCTGTGAGCAGATTTTGAAAAAATACGGCGACACCTATATGGGCCTGGCAGCCTTCTACGAGAACTTCCTGATCCAGGCTACCATTGAGTTCTATCTCTCCGGCAATTCCACAAAAAGCAGGGAATACTATGCCAAGCTTCAGGATAAATTTCCCAACCGGCCGGAGCACAAACTGAAGTGGGAATTCTACATTAGCGAATGTGGTTTCAAGTATATGGTCGAGTACCGTTTCGGTGTGCTGGGTTCATCGCACTGGGTGTTTTCGGAGCTTCTATTTGCCTATCGGGCGCTGGCCTGCAACGATGATAACAGCTATCTCCTGCATTATCGCCTGGCGCAGCAGATCTGCAAGGAGGCCAACAAACACGCCGATCAGATGCGGCTTCTGGATTTCAGGCAGATTGATAACGTGGCCCTGCGCCTGATGGCGATTGACAACAGGTACGGCCTTACGCAGGAGTTGCGGGAAAACCTTCGCGCGCGCGTCGGCAAGGAGCGGCTTGCCGCAGCCGAGGCGGAAATGCGCCGTCAGAAAAGACCCGCTCCCGACAACGCTGTGCAGGAATAAATCCTATGCCGCTCATCCGGCAGTGGGCGGCGATTCGGGATCGGGAGGTTTGCAAATGCCGCCGTCCATGCAAGAAAGCGCGGCGCGGGGAGAATCCGGCGAGGATCATCCGCCATGTGCGCCCCTTCCACCTGACGCATTATACATACACGTGCCGTTCTGCCTCCGCAAGTGCGCTTACTGCGATTTCCATTCCGTCCCCCTTGGGATCGAGTCTGAGACGGATTACATAGAAGCCCTCCTTTGCGAAGTCCGGGCAGTGTCGGAAAGCCTAAGGTTCAGGACTGTCTATATCGGTGGCGGAACCCCGACATCGCTTTCGTCTGTTATGTTCTCAAGGCTGTTGGCCGGTATTGACGGCAGGCTTGGCGCCGGTTCATCGCCGCCGGTCGAATATACGATTGAAACGAATCCGGCGACGCTCGAACGGGAGAAAATTACGGCGCTTGAAGCGTCATCCGTAAATAGGATCAGTGTCGGTATCCAGACCTTCAACAAGGCAGGACTTGCGGTTCTCGGCAGGGCGCATGACGCGGCTCAGGCTGTGTCTGCCGTGCGCCTTCTCAGGAATGCCGGATTCGGCAATCTCAATCTGGACATGCTCTTCGGCTGGCCGGGGCAGACGATAGAAATGCTCCGTGAGGATTTGGGCAAATTTCTCGATCTGCGCCCTGAACACGTTTCCGCATACTGCCTTTCGGTCGAGCATGGCACGCCGCTGGCGAGGGCGATTCGGGACGGCTCGCTTCAACCCTTATCGGATGATGCTCAGGCCGACATGCTTGACGAAGTCGTCGAAACAATGGAGTCCGGCGGTTATCGCAGATATGAAGTGTCCAATTTCGCGCAACCCGGGCGGGAATCTCTGCACAATCGCGCCTACTGGGAGAATCGGCCATATGTCGGCTGCGGTTCCGGGGCATGTTCATACGCGAATGGAACGCGCACAGAGAATACGCGCGATATTCAGAAATACATCCTGGCGATATCCCGCGGCGAACGCCCGATGGAGAACTCTGAAACCCTGTCCCCGGAGAAGTCGGCGCGCGAGACGCTGGTCATGGGCCTTCGCATGACGGAGGGCATAAACCTGCATGAATTCAACAAACGGACCGGATTCGACGCGCTGGTCTTATGCGCGGATGCGATATCCGGCCACGTTGCTGCGGGACGGCTTGAGATTTTGGACGGACGCCTGCGCCTGACCCGGCAGGGTTTTCAGGTTGCAAACCGCATCTGGAGCGATCTTGTGTAGGATCATTATTGCTCGCATTGCCCGCCGTGAATGTTTCAGATATCTTTTTACACACGGACTGTAGTTGATCATTTTCGACAAGACAGAGGTGAACAGATGAAAACCCCGGATGACGATCTTACCAGACGAGATTTTCTCAGTACCGGCGCCGCGGCAGTCACATTTGCGCTTGGTTCAACGGCGTTGCGCGCGGCGCAGGCGAAAACGGAAGGCGACGGGATTCTTCGCTTCGGGGTATTTACAGATTCGCACTACGCCGACAAGGAAACTGCTGGAACACGCTATTATCGCCAGTCCATCCCAAAACTTGAAACCGCTCTCGCCGAATTCCGCAAACAAAAACTTGATTTCATGATCGAGCTTGGCGACTTCATTGACGGGCAGCCTACGCCGGAAGATGAAATGGCCAAATCCCGGGATTTCAAAAATGCGTGTTCGGTCTTGTCTGTTCCCGCGCATCATATCATCGGCAATCACGACCTTGCCGTGCTCAACAAGGAACAGTTTCTGTCTTCAGTCGGAGCGGAGAAGTCGTATTACTCTTTCTCATGCGGGGCGTTCACTGGAGCGGCACTTGACGCGAATTTCAACAAAGACGGGACGCCGTATGAATGCGGGCGTTTTGACTGGACTCAGACGTATGTGCCAAAGGTCGAGCGCGAATGGCTTGAAGCAGAGCTTGACCGGGTTAAAAAGCCTGTCATAGTCTTTGTTCATCAATGCCTTGATGACGACGGCGCACACGGTGTCAGAAATGCCCCGGAAGTGAGAGCAATCTTTGAAAAATCAGGAAAGGTCGCGGCCGTCCTTCAGGGGCATAAACACTCCGGCGGCTTCAGCCGTATTGCCGGCATCCCCTATTTCACATTCAAGGCTATGGTGGAAGGGCCTTATCCTGAAAACAACGCATTTGCGGTCGTCGAAGCTGCTCCGGGCGGAAGGATTACAATCAGGGGATTCGGAAAACAACCGTCCAGCGATGAGCCGATGGCCGGATGACGGGGCGAATGTTGCACATCATCCCCGGCGCGATTAGCGTGGAATCACTTGACTCCGGTTGCCTGATTTACAATTCCGCGAATTAAATTGAGATCGCCTTCAGTCAGACCCTCCGTGGCGGTTCTTTTCGCAAACAGCCATAGATTGCCGCGCCTGACAACAGATGGGATCCCATTTTCTGATGATATAATTTCGAGGTCGGTGCGGAAGTTCCGGGCATCCGCGTCCAGAAAAAAAGTTCCAATCAGTTTCCTTGGTATGTCTGCGGAGATATTTCCGTGATCGTTATTAGCGTTCCAGAGGAAGATGACCGGATTCTCGAAATCAAACAGCATATTCAAGACCTTTGCGCTAATTCCTCCGGTCTCAACAATTAGGACGCACTTGTCGCTCAGACGTTCGCGGATTTCATCCTCTCCCGTGGAAGTGATTTCCTCCGCGTCCAAAATGGCGGGAGCAAGAAACCGTCCTGAGAGAGAATCAATACAGGCGTAAATGAACTTTTCATTCTGAACCAGAAATGCCAGGTCGGCGATCAATGCGACACAAGGTTTAATTGCCGCATTTCTGCCGCGCAGCCACCATGAAATAACAGCAGCGTGGCCGTCATTGATGGGGAATTCATTGCGGTCAACCACTGTCCCCTGCCATCCCGCCAGCATCGCGCCTGGCACGCATTCCGATGAGAAGCTCAGAGAGCGGAAGTCTTCACAGGATAATTCCGTGAAATATGCGACGCATGGAAGCATATTCCGCCATGACGTTTGCCCCGGACTTCCCATGAACGCATAGCCGTCAACATTCTTTCCTCTCAGCAGCAGTAGTCTGTCCAATCTCGGAAAATCGTTGCGATCATGCTCATCAGAAATCGCGGGAACAACCTGAAAACAGGGCATCCGGGGACAGTATCTTTTCACAATGGCCGCCATTGACTCGCATTCGCGAGCGTAATCATTCCGCGCATGGATGAATTCCAAAACCTTTGTTGCACGATCTTCTTCATTCATTCCCGCGACTCGGCAATCTTTGAAAATCAATGAAGGGATTTCAATGCCGGCAATATACGGATTACCGTCTGCCAACTGGGACAGGCGGGAAAGATGCGATTCGATCTCGCCTGAAGATCGTGGTTGTAAGGGCATATTGCCGAATGGTTTAAAAGACAGAATTACATTCATTCCTGCTCTGCCGGATAGAGAAATTGCCCTTTCAAGGCGGGATGTGCAAGAATCAAGCAACCTGCCGTCGTCAATAAATCCACACCATGGAATATTCAATCTGATAAGTCTGAAGCCCGCATATCTCATCTGATTTGGCTGGACCTGCCAAAAGGATTTAAAATCAGATTCCTCACATGAAAGGTCCAGGGGCACGGCGATGCCTGCCAGAGCAATGCGCCTGCCGTCGGCGGATAGAAGAGTTCCCTGTCTGACCTCGCAGACTTTTCCGCTTTTCTCCCAGATGGAAAAGACCGTATTCTCAATCTCATTCAGCATGGCTTCCGGCGGCTCAAGTTCGCTCTGCGGGAAGTCGTGATATCCGGACTGTCTGACAAGCATGGCGACGGCCATGTTCGCCCCGAGCAACTTGCCGTTCAGGCGTATCGTCTTGTCATCTTTTGCTCCGAGCAACTCATAATCAAGGAGCCGATCGCGCATGTGGACCATATAATTTTGTCTTAAACGTAATATGGCTAGACGTTTATACTTGGAGATGAGAAGACGGGCTTGATCTGACATATTATCATTAACGGAACAGTTATCAGATAATGATATGTGCTCATTAGCAATAACATTAGACAACCTTCGTTTTAGATACTCGACGCCGATTCCATTCATTTCAAGAATCTCAATTTCTCTGCGTATCCCTTCGGCGTCCGGGCGAATAGCGTCAGGTTCTTTGATGCTGTCCGGAGAACCAACCACCTGAGAATGGCGTCTGTCTTCTGATATTTCTTCACAGGAAACCGGTGAGGAAAAGACAGGGAATATTGCCAGAGCCGAGAAGAACAATATGGGGATTTTTGATCTTTCGATTCGCGCCATTCTTGAAAAACAGCACCCTTGTATCTTGGAAAACGGTTAAAGGTAGAGAGTAATCAGAGTAATCTCTAGACAGGGAAAGACAGCCCCCT
>JAKLEA010000037.1 GCA_022711755.1 Planctomycetota bacterium | reverse complement strand
GAGGATCTGTGCGGCGCGTATCTCAATGTCAGGTGTTCCGGCCCATGCTCCATGCACGCGCGCCATCGCGTCTGAGATCGCCTTGGTTGGTTTTGCCTGCTTGTCGCCGAGAATTGCCAGGCAGGTTTCCATGACGGTCTCGCCCGGATCATTGCGTCGGATGACCCTTGCGATGACAGTCTCGCAATCGTCATTATTCAGCAGCAGAGCGCGGTCAAAGTCCGTCGGCACTGACCAGATCAGGTTCGGCAGAATGTTCGAAGCCCCGGTTGATCCCATCGCGTCCAGAGCCTCGGCGATGAAGTAATGGACAGGCGATGCGTGGCAGGCCATCAAAGCGGCGTGGTCTCCGTACCAGCTTGTATATTCCGGATAATCGCGCAACCCCGCGAACGCGCTGACAAGGGCCGCTTCGGCCTCCGGACCGCCGATACGCCCCAATGCTTCAACACAGGCTTCCGCCAGAAACAGATTGCCGGTTGCGGGATTGCTGTGCTGTCCCAGTGTTTCCGCCAGAAGCGGGATGGCTTCCCTATCCTGCATGTGCCCCAGCGCCCGGGTTGCCGCCTGCAACGTCCGCGGATTAACAGCATCCCCGGCGTTGAATCTCGCCCCATCGCCCTGGTGGTCCTTGCGCCAGTCGGGGAACGGATTGATATCGCGTTGACGTATCAAGTAACTGCGGAGCGCCGCGCGAGTAGCCGCCTGACAGCCGATATGACCCAGCGCCACGGCGGCGCGACGGACAACGTCACGGTCGGGACTTCCCAGACGCTCAGCAAGTTCCTCTTCGATCAACTCCCAGTTGTTGGACTTGAACCAATCGCGCCACCTTGCGGACTGACGCTCCTGCGCGAAGGCGTTGAAGGCGGCTTCCAGATGTCCAGTCAGATTTTCCAATGCCATCGCCGCCGCCTGCGCCACGACCGGGTCCAGATCATCCAGCGCAACCAGCAAGGGCGGGACCGATTCTCGCGCGCCGCACGCTGACAATGCCAAGGTCGCCGCGACTCGGACCTCCCTGTTCTCATCAAGCAGACATTCCGCCAAAGCCGGAGCCGCCCCCTGATCGCGGAAGATTGCCAGCCGCTGAGCAGCCGAGATTCTCATCCCGTCATCCGCATCCCTTAACTGCAAGATTAAAGTAGCCACCTCCTGCTTTCCTGTAGCCAGCGGATCCCGCGTGTCGGTGTGACGGTTGATTCCGGCCACCTCGCGGTAGCGGTCGAATTGCAGTTCCATCATGCCGGTGACGGCGGCGTTATTGCCGCGGAATCGGTGCGGCCTTCCCTGCCCGACCAACCTAACCGGAGCCGCGGTGAGCGCCTGAACGCTCGGCGATGAGGCCGCGGGCGTTGCCTGGCGCGGTTGATGACATCCGACGCAGCCGCGCTTCTCGCCCGGGCGCGCGTAAATCCATGACATCTCGTTCAACTCAGATCGCCCCTCCGCATCCACCGCCTGCAGGGCGATGGCGGTGTCCGCCGGCACCTCCACGGCGAATGAACCGTCCGGCGCAAGAGGCACTGTGCCAAGCTCGATCACCTCGCTGCCGGCATGAACGATGTAGGAGTGAGACGAACGCGTGGTCAGTCCCTTGCCTGCCAGAACGCGGATTGCGCGAACGTGAGACCATCCGGCAGTGGTGTTCCTTGTGAAGCGCGCGTTCTGGCAATACAGCACGCCGGTCGCATGGACGTCATCGCTCCTTCGCGAGTCAACCTTCCGCGCGAGCACGGGCGGCGTTGAGCGAGGCCCGATGTAGATGGGCGAATGAAGCGGTTCGCCCGGCGAGTTGTAAATGGTCGTCACTCTGTTATTCCCGCCGTCCGGATCAACAATGCCGATCTTTTCGTAGGAGTATTCGTTTCGGGGCCGCTTCTTGTTCTTATCGGCTCTCATGAACGAGTTGGGCCTGCCCGTCGTGCACAGGAGACGGCCATCCGGCAGCGCGGCCACATCGCCGGCTACAACTCGTATGTGCCTCCAATCCTTCGCGGCTGAACCATTTCTTCCAATGACAATATCGCCTCCCGTGACAAATGCCAATCTCCCGTCCGGCATCGGGGCTGGGCTTCCGCAGTTGAACGCCCTCAGCCGACCTCCATAGTCCGGACCGATATCCAGCCCGAACTCCGTGCAGCCCTCCGTGCCGTCGGGTTGAATCGCGTGCAGCAGCGTTTCAACCTTGCCGCGGTCGAAGAAGTTGTCGGAACGGATGAACAGAATCCGTCCGTCCGCCAGAACCTCCGGCTCGTTGTCGAAGATGAAGGTGGATGTAAGCGGCCTTATGCCCGTTCCGTCCGGTTCCATTGCAAACAGTCCCCTCGACGGCGGGTTGTGATACTCCTCGAAAGTGCCGGAGCGCGTCGAAGTAAATGCAATCCGTCCGTCGGGCAATTCCGCAGGATCAATGTCATGGAACGGACCATCCGTCAGGCGTTGCAGCTCGCCGCCATCTGAGGATAGACAGTAGATGTGGAAAAAACTCTCGTCATCAAGCGCCATCGAGACGTATATCCGTTTCCCGTCAAACGATGCGCTCGGTGAACCAATGGCCCCCTTGCCGGCATCTAGTAGGACTTGAGGCTGGGAACCGGGCTTTGCCGGCTTGAGCGCGTAGAGTTTGCGTCCGACCTTGACAGGCGCCGGCAGGTCATGTTCAGGAAACGCCCGAGAGTCGCGCGGGTTGAATATCGTGACGCTAAGGCTGTCAAGACTGTTGCCTGCGCCCCCGCGGGGGCGGTACAGGCTGCAATCGTCGCCGATGAATGCGATCGCCTCCGGCCACTGGAATTCGGCGTCGGGATTCCCTTCCGCCGCCTCCGCCCTGCTTTCCGCGCCAGGTTGTTCGCTGTCAGGCGGTACGGGCAGCCTGCCCCACGGAGCCATGCCGTGCTCCCCGAGGACGCGGGCCTTGCGCCACGTTCTGTCATCAAAATTCGGCATCTGCCAGTTCAGGTCGGCGGTGTCGTTGGCATTCCATGAGCCGTTGCTTACGATAACAACCTGCTGCCCGTCGGCCATCTGCGCCGTCATCTTTGCAATAAGCCCAGCCGGCCCGGGCGCGGTATTGATCGCCTCAATGGCCATCGTGTTCCGCCCCGGCGCAAGGAACTTCGACACGTCAAGCCGCCTGGGCTGGCCCCATGCGTCGGGATTTTCGCTCTCGCATACAGGCTTCCCATTCAACGACAGGGCGAACAAATTGTCGCAGGTGATGATTATCTCCGCCGATTTGATCTCCCCCTGCTGCGGCAGGTCAGCGGTTACGCGCAGGTATATCGTCCCCTCGGGGAACGCGCCCAGCGGGAGTGCAGGCTCAACTGTGAACCAGATCCACTGCGCTCCGTCGAAGCTGACAGACTGCGCCATGATCGAACTACCGAGCAGCAGCGCCGTCAGCGCCGCGCAAGCCATCCATGCACGGAGTCTCAAATGTCCAACCTCATAATGGGATACATAAAAAGGATTGAGGACATTCCCATATCCTATGCGGAACCTTCGCACAATCAAGCCGCGAAGCAGATTTCAGAAGATTTCCAACGAGATAAGCATGGCGTCCCCCGGATTCCATCCTCTTGAGTTCACAAGAGCACAAAACGCTTGAAAAAGGTCAAAGCGGACACCGATCATCCATCCCCTACCTAATTGCCCCGGCATCCACATTTCCCATGTTGTCAGGATGATAATGCAACTCCTGCATGCCATTGGAATGGTAATGAATAAATCCCTTTGGCATTCCAGCGCGACCGGATTGGGGCATATATCATGTAGCGTTTCGTAACTTGTAACCTAGTTCCGCCAGTCCGACTGATATATGCTCATGTCGCACGCAGACGTCTTTCGGGAGTTCGAGCCGAGTGCCGGCGAAGTTCCATATGCCCCTGATACCGGCGGCAACAGCGTTGTCGGCGGACTCCTGGGCGGCTTCGGGGGGGACCGTAAGGATGGCAATGGAGGCGCTCATTTGCCTGACGATGTTCGGCAGGGAGGATACGTGCCGAACCTCAAAAGCGCCGATCGTCAGGCCGGTCTTGTGCGGTGCAATGTCGAAAAGGCCGCAGATTTCCACGCCATAATCGGTAAAAGAGTGGTATGAGGCCAGTGCGCCGCCTAACCGCCCGGCGCCGATGATAACCGCTCTCAGGATTTCGTCGAAGCCAAGAATATAGCGGATGGCTTCAAGCGACTCATCAGTTCTGAATCCACGACCGCTGCATCCCCTGATGTTGATGGCGGCCAGATCCTTTCGAACCAGGCTTCCGTCCATGCCGGCAGACTCGGCGACCTGAGCGCTCGTGAACGTGTCATCAGGATTTCTGTCCTGCCGGTTGGCTATGAAGTGGTAGTAGTGCATGAAGCGTTCGACTTGAATGTGAGTCAACCCGTCTGTCCCCGCCCGTCTTCCCATTCTCTGAATCACCTCCAAAAGGATCTTCCCTTCGCCAGACTTATGTCAAGTCAGAAAAATCATAGCATCGGGCAGCGCCAATTGGAAGAAATTCCAGTCCAGCGCCCGTGACAATCATCACATGCGTATCGCATGGTCGGTATATACGAATGGCGATTCATGCGGGGATTACGCATTTCGCTGGCTTTTATTTTTACCGGGGTTGGTTGAACCCTAATCTTGAAAACTCAAATTTTTCTTCCGATACGTAGAAAAATTCCAGCACGAATCCATGGAAAAAGGCTTGAGTTGGCACATACGTGTGATTATCATGCTAAACATGCGCTTTTCGTTGTTAGTAAAATCGTGGTGAATAAGCTTTGCTTGTGTGATTGCGATCAGGTGATCAATGTGGAGTTTAATGCTTGACGCGGCCCGTGAAAAATGTCACAGCATGCAGTTGTTCGGCATCCTTGATGATGTGCGCTGGGCGGAATGATAAGTAGTACGATAAATTCATTCGTCATTAGGCTGGTTTTGTTGTTCAGTGAAGTAGAGATTGATTGGCTTTTTACTGCTGGGAATTGAGGGGCCGTCCGCGCGGACGACGCAGTTCCGGCAATAACAACCTTTAAGGAGCAGGAGATGGCGGAGTTTCTTTCCCCACCGGATTTGTCGAAGACTCTTCTTGGAGTCGGTGAAAAGAAGGCAGCGTTGCCGGTCCCGAAGATGTTCATACTTGGGATACTAGCCGGCGTCTACATCGGCTTTGCGGCGCATTTGGCAACGACGATTTCAACCGGTCCGTTTGAGTGGTTCGGCGTTCAAAAGTTTCTTACAGGAGCGGTCTTCGCTTGCGGACTCATGCTTGTCATCATTCCTGGTTCTGAACTCTGGACTGGCAACAACCTGATGACCGTGGCGTTGTGCCAGAAGCGGATAACGTTTGGCGCCATGCTGAGGAACTGGGTGTTCGTCTATGCCGGCAACCTCGTGGGGTCGGTTTTTCTGGCGGTTATCATTGCCAAGTTCTCCGGCTTGTTGTCTGGCCCGGTAGGCGGCACGGCGATAAAGATCGCTTCCGCCAAAACGGCATCAGCCAACATTGGGGATTTGAGCCATAATTTCGCCTTCTTCTTCCGCGGCATCGGCTGCAACTGGCTGGTGTGCCTGGCGGTGATGATGGCCGTCTCGGCGCAGGACATAGCGGGCAAGGTATGGGGCATCTTCTTCCCCATCATGGCCTTCGTCGCGTCCGGCTTCGAGCACTGCATAGCCAACATGTATTTCATTCCCGCCGGCATTTTCGCCAAGGATTTCACCGCGGCGGTCGAAGCTTCCAAGCTGGATCCGTCGGCCTTGGACGCGATCAACTGGGGAACCATGTGGAGCTACAACCTGATTTCCGTGACGCTGGGCAATCTGGTTGGCGGCGCAATTTTCACGGGAATGGTCTACTGGTGGATATTTGTCCGCGGGACCAAGGAAGCCTGAGCAGAGAAAACAACAATCTCTCAATAACTCACAGGAGGCCGATCAATGACTAAAAACAAGAACATGATTCTTGAACTGCCCCGCGAGAAGGAATCTCTTGCGCGGGTCATGTCCGATACGAATCACGACATCAAACACATCGCCTTCTCAAGCGTGGTAGTCAAGGACGAGGTCAAGCACTACGTGCTGATCGTCTGGAACGACACCGAGTACGGCGATCATCAGTTCTAGGCGTAGCGAACGCCGTGACGGTCGCAACCGGAGCGGATTGCGCGGCATGGATATCCCGGCTGCGTGATCCGTTCCGGTAACGCCATTTTTGCGTCGGCAGGACGCGCAAATGTTCCCAGGGAAAGAAGAACGCGATGAACATAACGATTGACGGGAAAAATCTGGAGGTTCAAGCCGGACAGACGATCCTGCAGGCTGCCAGAGCCAACGGGATCTATATTCCTTCACTCTGCTATCATCCCCGCACGGGCAAGGCCGGGCGCTGCCGCGCCTGCCTGGTCGAGGTTGAGGGGATGAGGGGCATGCAGACGGCCTGCACGGTGGCCGTCAGAGAAGGAATGATAGTGAACACCGCGACTGAAGCGGTCCTTGCGGCCAGGCGCATGGTGGTGGAATTGTTGCTGGCCGACGGAAGTCACGACTGCCTGTCCTGCGAGGCCAACGGCGCATGCGAGCTTCAGGAAATGGCGTTCCGGCTTGGCATTGAGAAGCCGAGTTTCATCGTGGCCGATGCGGATCAGACACGCGACGAATCCTCGGAAGGAATCGTGCGTGATCCCAAGAAATGCATCCAGTGCGGGCGGTGCGTGGCGTCCTGCAACCGCAACGTCATGCACGAGGTTCTGGATTTCGGTTGGCGCAACGCCGGGGTGAAGGTCATCTGCGACGATGACAAGCCCATGGGAGATTCAACGTGCGTGCAGTGCGGCGAGTGCGTCCAGATATGTCCGGTAGGCGCGTTGTATTTCAAACCGTCCAAAGGCAAGGCGCGCCAGTGGGAAGTTCAGTATAAGCAAGTCATATGTCCTTATTGCGGTGTGGGTTGCGTAATTGATATGGCCGTCAAAGACGGCAAGTATATGTGGGCGAAAGGGACCGAGGATCGCTGGGAGAAACGGCCCAATCAGGGGATGCTTTGCGTGAAGGGGCGCTTCGGGCTGGAGTTCCTGGGCAAGCCCGACCGTTTGACTACGCCGCTCATCAAGCGCAACGGCGCGTTGGAGCCGGCAAGCTGGGACGAGGCGCTGGACCTTGTGGCCAAACGTCTTGGCGAAATAAAGGCCGCAAACGGCGCGGGCGCAATCGGCTGCCTCAGCTCCGCCAAAGTGACTAACGAAGAGAATTTCGCCATGCAGCGCTTTGCGCGCAGGGTGATTGGAACCAATAACGTGGATCACTGCGCCAGGCTTTGCCATGCCTCGACAGTGGCGGGGCTGGCTACGACCCTCGGCTCCGGCGCAATGACCAACACGATGCAGGAGGCCGCCAAGAGCAAGGTCATCCTGATCACCGGCAGCAACACGACGTGGTGCCACCCGGTCTTCGGCGGAATGATCAAGAAGGCCGTGCGGCAGAATGGAGTCAAGCTGATTGTCATTGATCCGCGCGAGACGGACCTGGCGAAGATTGCAGACATTCATCTGCGCCAGAAGAGCGGGTCGGACGTGGCATGGCTGATGGGGATGCAGCGCATCATCATCGAGAACGGCTGGCACAAGGAGTCCTATATTACCGAGCGTTGCGAGGGATGGGACGACTACCGCAAGAGTCTGGACTTCTACACGCCTGAGAAGGTTCAGGAACTCAGCGGCATTGCGCCTGAAGACCTCAAGGCGGCGGCGAAACTTTACGCGACCAACGCCCCTGGAGCGATTTACTTCAGCATGGGCATCACCCAGCACTCGCACGGCGTGGACAACGTGAAGGCTTGCGCCAATCTTTCATTGATAACGGGAAATCTTGGCGTCGAGGGCGGCGGCGTCAATCCGCTGCGCGGCCAGATGAACGTTCAGGGCGCGTGCGACATGGGGGCCTTGCCCAACGTCTTCAGCGGTTACCAGCCGGTGATTGACGAGTCGAACCGGAAGAAGTTCGCCGCTGCTTGGGGATGCGCCCCGGAATCCATGGACGACAAGATCGGCCTGACTGTGACGACAATGGTAGAGGCCTGCGGGAAGCAGATAAAGGCCCTTTACATCATGGGCGAGAACCCAATGGTCAGCGATCCCAATCTCAATCATGTCGAACAACAGTTGCGCAGCCTGGAATTCCTGGTTGTTCAGGACATATTCCTGACCGAGACGGCGCAGATGGCAGACGTGGTCCTGCCGGCCGTCGCCTTTGCCGAGAAGACGGGTACCTACACCAATACTGAGCGGCGCTGCCAGCTCGGACGGACCGCCCTGCCGGCGCCGGCAGGGGCCAGGCAGGATTACGAGATTATTGCGGACATTGCGGCGCGACTCGGGTGCGCCGACTTCCCGCGCACGCCGGAAGCCCTGTTTGCGGAGATGCGTTCACTCACGCCGTCTTATCGCGGCATGACATTCGAACGACTGGAAAAGGAATGCGGTCTGCGATGGCCCTGCCCGGCGGAGGACCATCCCGGAACGCCGATACTGCACATCGGAAAATTCACTCGCGGCAAGGCGTTGCTTTCGGCGCTGCCGTATCGTCCGCCGGCAGAGGAGCCGGACTGCGAGTATCCGTTCCGTCTGACCACCGGGCGTCTGCTCCAGCACTTCCATACCGGCACAATGAGCCGTCGGGCCGACGTTCTGGATCGCCTTGTCCCGCGCGGACAGGTTGAGATTAATCCGGCTGACGCGGCTCGGTTAGGCATTGCCGACGGCGAGAAGGTGTTGGTCAGCACACGCCGGGGGGCGGTGGAAACCACCGCGCAGGTGCTGGATCGCGTCGGCGAGGGCGTGCTGTTCATGGCATTCCACTTTGCCGAGGCTGCGGCCAACCGGCTGACCATTGACGCGCTGGACCCCGTGGCGAAGATCCCGGAGTTCAAGGTGTGCGCGGCACGTCTCGAAAAAACCGCTTGCTGCAAAGGATAAAAAGCAGATGGACGCCGATTTGCGCAGTCGGATCGAAAAGACAGCCGGGCTTTACCCCAGGGCTGAATCAGCCTTGATGCCGGCCCTTTATGCGGCGCAGGCCGCCAACGGGGGCTGGCTGTCTCAGGAAGTTCTGGCCGAGATCGCGAAGATGTTCCGCGTATCGTTGTCCCGCGTCAGGGGCCTGGCAAGTTTTTACACCATGTTCAATCTTGAGCCGGTGGGGCGTTTCCATCTCCAGGTTGACACCAATATTCCGGCCATGCTGGCCGGGGCCGAGGAGACGCTTGAGCATCTCAAGCGCCGACTGGGGATCGAGGTCGGCCAGACGACGCCCGACGGGTTGTTCACGTTGTCCGAAGTAGAAGACCTGGCCGCCTGCGGGACGTGCCCCGTCGTTCAGGTTAATGACAGGTATTATGAGGAGATGACGCCGGCGCGGGTTGACGAACTGCTGTCGAGCCTGCGGCGGGGAGTCATGCCGGAAATGCCGGTTACGGCAAACTGGGGCACAAAGTGCGACATGCTCCTGCACAGACGCGGAAAGCCGAACGGTACGGCGCTGGCCGGTTACGTCGCCGACGGCGGCTATGCGGCGCTGGAGAAGGCGCTGTCAAAGTCTCCCTCTGAAGTGACTGCCGAGGTGAAGGCTTCAAACCTTCGCGGACGCGGCGGCGCGGGTTTCCCGACAGGATTGAAGTGGGGATTCCTGCCCCAGCAGTCCGAGCGGCCGGTCTACCTGATCTGCAATGCCGACGAGGGAGAGCCGGGGACTTTCAAGGATCGCCAGATTCTGGAGTTCGATCCCCACCTCCTGATTGAGGGCATGATAATTTCTGCTTACGCCGTGGGCGCGAAGCTCGGTTTCATTTACATCCGCGGCGAGTTTGCCGAAATGGCGGAGATTCTTGAGCGCGCCATTGCCGAAGCGCGGGCCGCCGGCAAGCTGGGACAGAACATACTTGGACGCGGCGTCAGCTTCGACATTGTTGTTCATCGCGGCGCAGGATCATACGTCTGCGGGGAGGAGACCGCGCTCATCGAGTCGCTCGAGGGAAAGCGCGGCAATCCACGCCTGAAACCGCCGTTTCCGGCCAGCGAGGGGCTTTACGGATGCCCGACGGTCGTCAACAACGTCGAGACGCTGGCGACCGTTCCTTACATAATCCAGCACGGCTCGGAGGCGTTTCGCAAGATCGGCTCGCCGAACAACTTCGGTCCGAAATTGTTCGGCGTTTCCGGACATGTGCGTCGCCCCGGGGTCTACGAGTTTCCACTGGGCGCGCCTTTGGCGGATGTGCTGGCAGAGGCAGGCGGGGTCGAGGGCGAGATGAAAGCCGTCATTGTCGGCGGTCTTTCTACCCCCATTCTGACGGCGGCAGAGGCCGAAGGTCTTGCGCTGGATTATGACGCGTGCCAGAAGCGTGGCACGATGCTGGGTTCCGGCGGCGTGATCGTAATGAACCGGACGGCCAGCATTCCGCGCATAGCTCTGCGGGCCATTACGTTCTACGCCCACGAGTCTTGCGGGCAATGCACGCCGTGCCGCGAGGGATCGCGCGTGATGCGCGAATTGTTGAAGCGGATTGTTGCAGGGAAGGGCACGGTTAATGACGTTGATCAAGTCGTCTCCCTGTGCGGGACAATCAGGGGCGCTACCCTTTGCCCGGGCGGGGACGCCTACGCAATCCCGATAGCGGCGATGATCAGCAAGTTCCGCGGGGAATTTGAGGCAATGGTTTCCGGCGGCGGCGCGAAGACGGCCCCCGTTTTGGCGGCCAGAGCCTGAAAGGATGGGACAAAAAATGGCGGAATGCGCAAACATACTCGTCATTGACGACGACAAGGACGTTGGCGATTACTGTCGGATGGTTCTTGAGGAGAAAGGCTATGCGGTGCGGTGGGCTTCAGGAGTCAAGGAGGGGAAGGCGGCCATTGCGGCTAAGGTTCCCGACCTGATCATCCTTGATGTGATGATGGAGGAGGCGGATTCCGGCTTCAAGTTTGCGGTGAAACTGTCGCAGGAGAAGCCGGGCCTGCCGATAATCATGCTTTCGTCCATCGCAGACGCGGCGTCGGCTGTGTTCGATACGACGACGCTGCCGGTCAGCGAACTGGTCGAGAAACCGATGAAGCCCGACGACCTTGTGAAGACCGTCCAGAGGCTGTTGAGCAAGGCTGGGAAGAAATGATGCAGTCAAAGGCGCGAAGGCTGGCGGCGGCGATTCTGGCTGGCGGTAAAGCGACGCGCTACGGCGGGATGCCCAAGGGTCTGCTGCCGCTTCCGGACGGCGCTACGATGATGGACAAGGCGCTGGCCGCCGTCCGGGCGATTGAACCTGAGGAGACGATCATATCGGCCAATGATCCGGCGTTGTATTCCAGATTCGGACTGACTGTAGTTCAGGATCTGCGGTCCGGCGCCGGACCATTAGGCGGCATAGAGGCTGCGCTTGCATACTTCGCAGGTCGCGACGTCGGAGTGATCTTCCTGCCGTGCGACATGCCTGGCGCTTGTGGAGAAATGGTGGCCCGTCTGGCTGAGGCTTACGACCCCTTGAACGCGCCCCTTGTAGCGGCGAGAAGGGGGGCTTTTTTTTGGGAGCCGTTATGCGCAATCGCGCATAACGCTCTCTTGCCGAAAGTGTCCGCCGCCCTTGACGCGGGGCAGCGGGGAGTCTGTGAGTTGTGGCTGGAATTGGGCGCCGCTGCTGTGAATTTCGATGACGCGTCCATTTTCCACAACATCAACGCGCCGGCGGACATGGCTGCATGGCGCGGGTCGGAGGTTCCTGAATGTGGCGGCCGTTCTGATTGTTCCTGAAGCGTGGCTCGAACGATTGCGCGACCTGATTACCCGCGAGAGGTTGCCGATTTCGGCGGCTTCAGACGGGCAGGGCGACGTCATCGTCATTGACGGCGATCCGCCGAAGAGCGAGTGCGGGGAAAGGGAGCTTCGAGTCGGCGGGCGGCTGGCCTGCCAGACGGGGAAGGCGGTCGCATCCCGTCTGGGGGTGTCCCCCCGGAAGCTTCGCCCGCTGCTTGACCTGTTTCAGATCAAGGTGCGGGCTTGCGAATGGGGGTGCTTCTGATGGCGCTGATCTGGGTAATCTGCGGGGCGGGGCGCGGCGTCGGCAAGACGCACCTGTCCGGCTGCTTGCGCGAAATCCTTCCGAAATGCGTCAACGCCAAGCTGGGGCACGGGCCTGCAAAGGAGGGACATCCGCAGAACTACTTCAGGAAGGCAGAGGAGCTTGAAACTTTCATTGAGGCCGAGTCCGGGGCCAGAGAGCACATTATTGTCGAGTCCAATGCATGGGCCAGAGCCGGGCGCGGCGAGTTGAGGATTTTTCTGGAATCTACCGAACCTGCTGAGAATCCGCGCAAGGATGCCGATGAACTGCGCGCCCGGGCGAACATCCTGCTGGACGGCAGGAACGGCCCGCGCCAGTGGCAGCCTGTCCTGCGCGAACACCTGCCCGACGCAACATTGCGTAGGCGCGTGGTCGCGGCGCTGGGCGATCAGCAGAGATATCTCTGCGGACGCCGCCCGCGCGTGCGAAGCAAGCTCTGGCTTGAGGTTGGGAGCGCGCCCTTCTTCGGCCCCGGGCTTGAACGGCTGCTCGGCGCAATCGAACAGACGGGCACGCTCAAGGCGGCGGCGCTGTCCTGCGGGATGAGTTACAGGCGCGCGTGGGAACTTGTCAAGGGCGCCGAATCGCGGCTTGGTTCCCCGCTGTTGCGCACAAGGCCGGGTGGTTACCAAGGCGGCGGCTCGGCCCTCTCCGAGGAGGGCGCGCGCTGGCTGGAGATATTTCGGCGGTTGAACGAAGAAACGATGGCTTTCGCCGACGCGAGGTTCGCGGCGCTGGCGGACGAGGTCAAGGCGCGATGAAGGAATCCGGACCGGTATCTTATGCAGAGGCATGCAGGCTCATTGACTGCGCCATTGCCGACGCACGATTGCCTTCCGAGACGATTCCTGTCCGGAGCGGGCTGGGACGTGTTCTGGCGTCTCCCGCGATTTCCACGCTTGATCTTCCCCCCTTCAACAAGTCGGCGATGGACGGATACGCAGTCTCCGTCGGTGATGACAGCGCGGGTTTTCGCATTATTGGAACAATTGCAGCCGGACAACCGCCGCCCGCCGCTCCGTTGGGGCGGGGTGAGACTTTGCGCGTGATGACCGGCGCACCGGTTCCGCCCGGCGAAGTCGAGGTTGTAATGCAGGAGGACGCTGATGTTGAGGGGGACAGCGTTCGCTTCCGCCGGCGCGGGCAGTCGAACGTGTGCGCGCTGGGCGAGGACATCCGCCGGGGAGCCGAGTTCCTTCCGGCCGGGAAAGTTTTGCGTCCGCTGGACCTGGCGAATCTGATCGGTTGCGGGGTAACGGAGATCAAAGTGGCGCGGCGTCCGAGAATTGCCGTCCTGACTACCGGCAACGAGCTTGCCGACGATCCGGCACAGATCAGGCCGGGCCGGATTATGAACAGCAACGGCCCGCTCATATCGTCCCTTGCGGCGAGTTTTGGTTTTGAGGTCTGCGCCGAGTCCATAGTGGCGGACGATCTTGACGTTACGCGAGAGGCGCTGAGGAGCGCTCTGGCGGAGGCGGACATGGTGTTGCTCTCGGGCGGCGTGTCGGTGGGCCTTTTCGACATGGTTCCGTCGGCTCTCGCGCAACTGAACGCCCGGGTTCATTTCGCTGGATTGTCGGTCAAGCCGGGACGCCCGGCGCTCTTCGCAACGGTCGGCGGGCGCGCGGTGTTCGGACTGCCGGGCAATCCGGTATCGGTTTTCATCATGTTCCACGTTCTTGCGCTCAGGGCTGCTGGAAAACTGACCGGCGCGGAGTTCATGCCGCCGGTAAGGTCGGCAGTTCTGGCCGCGCCGTTTGCGCGCCGTCGCGGAGATCGCCTTGAGTTTGTTCCAGCATGTCTTGATTCACAGGGGAGGGCGGTTGCTCTACCGTCCCATGGGTCCGCGCATCTGCTGGCCCTCACCCGCGCTGAGGGGCTGCTCATGGTCCCGATAGGTTTGACGTCTGCTGCCGAGGGCGCGGTGATGGATTTCCAACCGCTGCCGGGAGGCGTCGCGTGATAGACAGATTCGGGAGAAAAATCGAATACCTGCGCGTTTCGGTTACCGACCGATGCACGCTGCGCTGCCCGTATTGCAAGCCTGATGATTCCGCTCCGCGCACTGATCCGATGCTTTCCTTCGAGGAAATTCGGGATGTTGTCAGGGCGGCTGCGGAGTATGGTTTCATCAAAGTCAGGCTTACAGGGGGCGAGCCGCTCCTGAGGCCGGGCATCGTCGAGCTTGTCGGGATGCTCTCGAGGATTTCAGGCATTGCGGACCTGGCAATGACGACGAACGGACAATTGCTGGAGAAATTTGCGGCGGACCTTGCGCGCGCCGGGCTTGGAAGGGTGAACGTCCATCTGGACACTGTGAATCCTGAGCGATATCGCCGCGATACGGGCGGAGAGCTTGCCAGAACTCTTGCGGGCATTGCCGCCGCGAAGTCAGCGGGGCTGGAGCCGGTCAAGCTCAACTGCGTCGTGGACTTCGATAAGGATGAGTCGGATGCGCGCGAGGTGGCGATCTTCGCCCTGGAGCAGGGGCTTGAGGCGCGCTACATCCGGCGCATGGACCGGCGTTCGGGCGAGTTCTTTCCCGTCATCGGCGGACGGGGAGGGGATTGCCCGCTGTGCAACCGGCTGAGGCTCACGTGCGACGGGCGGGTGATGCCGTGCCTGTTCTCGGACATGGTTTTCAGCGTTCGGGAGCTTGGCGCTGAACAGGCACTGAAGTCGGCAGTGGCAAATAAACCGGAATCGGGCGGCGCATGCCGCGAGCACCAGATGTTCAGGATCGGAGGCTGACATGAAACGCCTGACCCATGTTGACGACGCCGGCAGGGCCAGGATGGTTGATGTGGGCGGCAAGCCGCCTCAGCGGCGGACCGCCGTCGCGCGCGGTCGGATCGCGCTTGCGGCGGAAACCAGACGGCTGCTGGCGGGAAATGAGTTGAAGAAGGGCGACGCGCTGGCCGTGGCGCAACTGGCGGGAATTCAGGCGGCCAAGAAGACGGGCGAGCTGATACCCCTCTGTCATCCGCTTGCGCTGGATCACATCGAGGTGGTCTGCCGTCTGACGGAACGGGGCGTTGATGTCGAGAGTCGGGTTTCCTGCGTCGGACGAACAGGGGTTGAGATGGAAGCTCTGACCGCCGCGAGTGTCGCGCTGCTTACGGTCTACGACATGTGCAAGGCCGTGGACAAGAAAATGCGCATCAGCGACGTCCGGCTTGTGTCCAAGGAAAAGAGCGATGTGTAACAGGTTCGAGCTTGTCGCAGTCAACGTGTCAAAAGGCAAGGGGACGCCGAAAATTCCTGTGCCGGAGGCGTTTGTTGACGAGCGCGGGATAGCGGGCGACGCCCACGCCGGGCGCTGGCATCGGCAGGTCAGCCTGCTGGCGGTTGAGCGGATCGAAAGCTTCGCAAAAGAAATGTCCCGCGAAATCGGCTACGGGGAGTTTGCCGAGAACCTGACCATTCGCGGGCTGGACACGGATCGCATCGCCCCCCTGGACAGGATCATAATCGGGGACGTTGTTCTTGAGGCGACCCAGATCGGGAAGTCCTGCCACGGGTCCGAATGCGGGATATTCAAGGAACTCGGGCGGTGCGTAATGCCGAAGGAGGGCGTTTTCTGCCGGGTGCGGAGTCCGGGCAGAATACACGCCGGGGACGCCGGACGCCATGAGCCGCGCGCGCTGCAGGTTAGGATCATAACGTCCAGCGACAGAGTGGCCGCCGGGGTGGCGGAGGATCGGAGCGGCCCCCGTCTGAGGGCGATTCTCGATGAGTTCTTCCAACCGAGACGGTGGCACGCTCAGATAAGCGCAGCGGTTCTGCCGGATGATTCAGCGCGGTTGCGCGCGGCGATTGAGGAGGCGAGGGCGGGCGGCGTTGACGCGCTGTTCATCACGGGCGGCACCGGAGTCGGCCCCCGGGACATCACGCCGGAGACGGTCATGGCGGCGTGTGATAAGACCATACCCGGCATCATGGAAGCCATCCGGATGAAAACCTCCGCGTCGAATCCCCGCGCGCTTCTAAGCCGCAGCGTGGCGGGCGTCGCCGGCGAGATGCTGGTCTACGCTCTGCCGGGCAGCGTCCGGGCGGTTGAAGAATACATGGAGGGCATTCTGCCCACGATGGAGCATCTTTTCTTCATGGTCCGGGGCATTGACGTTCATTGAGTTGGCGACAAGCGAGTCATAAGGAAATCATGACGGCGATGCCGGAAGAAACCACCAGAACAGAAGAAGCGATAGCGAACGTTTCCGCGCTACGCTGGCCGTCCCTGCAGAATGTCAGCGACGAGGTCATCCGCGAGGAGACTTTGACGGTGATGACAGGCGGCGCCGGCAATTACGCGTTGCTCTGCGCGCCGACAGACCTGGAAGCTCTGGCGATAGGTTTCGCTTTTTCAGAAGGTCTGCTGGATGACCCAATCGGGAAGGCAAGAGTGACGATTGAAAGGGGAGGGCTGTGGAACAGCGTGGCGCGTCTGGAAATGCCTGAAGCCGACGACGCCCGCGGGACCGCCAGGAACATGATTGTGTCAAGCTCCTGCGGCTTGTGCGGGGCGGTGGCGGGCAAGGTTCTGTCCGGCCCGGAAGTCGGCGACCGTCTGCGCGTCAACGCCGCAGGGATTTTCAAAACGGCTTCAGCAATGCGAAAGCGCCAGGAAATCTTTGCCAGAACCGGAGGCGCTCACGCGGCGGCGATCTTTGACGCGGATTATGAGATTGCGTCTTTTGCAGAAGACCTTGGACGCCATAACGCGCTGGACAAGGCGGTCGGAAAATTGCTTCTGGCCGGCAGATCTCCGCAGGGCATGGGCGTGATTCTTTCCGGACGGATAAGTCTGGAGCTTGTCTTGAAGGCGGCGCGGGCGGGCCTGGAGGTTCTGGCGGCGGTCTCGGCCCCGACTTCGCTTGCGCTGGCGGCGGCAGAGGCTCGTAATCTGACGGTTTGCGGCTTTGTGCGGGAGAACCGTTTGACGGTCTACACGCATGCGCGCCGCGTCAGAGACCTGTCCCCTGACGCCAATCGCGAAGGGAGGATTCCCGATGCGTCTTGAACGAACCTTTGCAGGAATGCGCGATCAGAAGTCGCGCGGTTTCACGCTGATGGAGTTGCTGGTCGTCATCGCCGTTATTTCCATTCTCGCGGCGATGCTGTTGCCGGTGACGGCGCAATCGCGCAGCCTGGCCCGTTTCGCGCGTTGCAGGAGCAACATGCGTCAGCTTGCCATGGCCAACCAGATTTACGCGGACGACTACGCCGGGCAGATCATCACGACGCGATACAACAACCTCAGCGGAAAGATATATCCCTATATGTTGAAGGATTACCTCGGCGGGCAGAAGGACGTTTTTCTCTGCCCGGAGGAAGAGCAGGCGAAGTACGCCGAGGATTGGAACGACCGGGGGTCTCTGGCGATCGGGCTGAACCGCGAGCCGGAGTCGGTAGAGGGCGGAAGGATATACGAGAATCCGCCGCCGCATCGCCGTCTGGGCGAATACAAGCGGCCTTACGACGCGCTGCTTTTTGCGGATTCAACTTGCGGCCCGAATTACAGGGGATTCCAGGTGCGCGTCGGCATCAAGCCGGACACGCAATCGGGCATCTCCTCCCGGCATCGTGGCAGGACGAATATGGTGATGGTTGATTCCACCGCAAAAGCGGTGAAGACCGAGGGCGCTTACATTGCGGACAACGCCGAGGGAGTCTGGTGGTATCCATACCCGAAGGCCCCAGGCTGGATCGTCCCAGGGAGCGACGAATGGCGCGACGAACCCTGTTTCTAGGCGTGGATGACACCGACATGCCGGGCACGATGGGCACAGGCCGGCTGGCCAGGATGCTGTTGGAGCGCCTGGCCGAGTCGGGACTTCAACCCGTCGGGGTGACGCGGCATCAGCTCCTGGTGCATCCGGACATACCATACACCTCCCACAACAGCTCCGCATGCCTGGAGCTTGTCAGCGTTTCCGATGATGAAGACGTGCATGATGGGTCAGACGTGACTGTCGCCGCTGACGCGGCGATTCGGAAAATTGCGGAGACGGCGGAGGAATACCTGCTGAAACATGCCGCGAAAGGCTCCGACGTCGGGCTTTGCCTGGAATGGGCCGAGAATGTTCCGGGGGAGGTTGTGGAATTCGGCAGGTCGGCGCAGGAGCGCGTATTGCGCATTGCGGACGCGCGCGATCTGGCGTCGCGCCACGGAATCTTTCTGAAACCGTTGACCGGAACCGGCGGCGGCGTGATAGGCGCGTTGTCCGCCGTCGGATTGCGCTCTTACGGCACAGACGGGCGCTACCTGCACCTGGGCGGAATCAGGGAGTTGATCGGCGTGGTGACGGTAGCCGATGCGCTGGCGGCAGGGATTGCGGCGGTTGTTGACGCCGACGGCAACAATGTGCCGGCGGACGTTCGGATAAACACATTGGACTGGGTCAGGCCCGCCCTCGTGGGGGGAAGGCCCGTCCTGAAACTGACGAAAAGCGAAGGTGACGACAATGACATGGAACCGGATGGAGCGCGTGAGTCCTTCAACAGACGCCGGCAAAAGCAGTCGGTCGGCGGCAAGTCCTGAAGGGCGGATCGTGAAAGGAACGACAGCCATTGCGCGATGGAACGCGTATGGTCAAACGCGGGCCATCATTGCCGTGCTGACCGGCGCGGCGGCGCTTGTGCTGTTGCGTTCGGTCTTGAGAATTCCGTTGCGGATGCCGGGGCATTCGGCAGTTTTCGTCCTGCCGATACTGGCGCTGTCAGGGCGCATGGCTGCCGCGCCGTTGAGTGTCGGAATCACCGGCACGCTCGCGGGATTCGCCTCGATGCTGACCGGCTTCGGCGGGATTGCGCAGGGCAGGCCGGGCGCGGCGTTGTCCCTGTTCATAACGGCATGGGTACTGGAGTTGTTCGGGCTGGTCGCACGCGGCGCCGGAGCGGGGCAGGCGCGGCCCGGCGAGGCGGAAACCGGCGGGATACTGACGTATGTGAAGTCCTTTGGTTTATTTGCGGCCGCCGGGATTGCGGCGAACGGCATTCTGGGCGTTCTTCACGGCATTGGCGTCGGGCCTTTCCATCTTTCGAATTGGTATTCGCCCATGCAGGTCGTAGGGCTTTACCTGGTTTTTGGACTTGTCGGCGGGATTGTTTCGTTTGTGTGCGTGATGCCACGACGGCGGTCGGATGACGCGGTTGCAGACGCTCAGAATGTTGCTTGAAACATGACTGAGTTGTTGTTCTGATTACTAATTTTAAGGTGTTCGTTTTTTCAGAGGAGATTGACGTGAAGAAAATCGGATTTTCTCGCAACGTAGTGGTTTGTGCCGCGGTTATGCTTCTGTTAACCGGCGGCATTCTCAAGGCGGATGCGCTTCCATCCTACAATAACATTTACGTCGGCGTCGCCAACTCCGCAGGCGCGAAGTATGACGACCAGGGAGACGATACGTATTGGGTCGGTTTCTCTGGCGGCGGCGGATTGAACGCGGTGCATATTACTTCGGACTACGCCTCTCCCAGCGGTTCGGTTGTTGAGACTGCGATGACTTCCGGAACGTTCTATGTAACCGATACGGGATCGCGCGGATACTCTGAGAATGCCGTGTTGATGGTGGCCATTCAGGCATCGTCTCTCCCCGCCGGATTCAATCTGCACCTGACAGCCAGTGGCTACGACATGACGACCAACGCCGCGCAGAGCGTGACGAGTTACAGTTACGTTGCCAATGCAATGGACGAGGACTTCGACGTTGCCGATTTCACGGCTGACAGCTACGGACCGCATGCATGGAAACCGAACCTCACTGCAAACTACCCGATTTTCTTCGGCGAGGACGTCTTTGATCCGGCAAGTCAGTGCATGCTGTTGTTTGTTGACCTTTACGCAGGTCCGCTTGCCGAGTCGAAAGTCGGAGCGCAGCTTACCTACGACGGACAAGTTCGCGTGGATTACCAGATCACAAATCTACCGGGTCCGGTTCATTTCAACGCATACACGTATACCGTGAACTCGAATTCAGGCGTGGGAATATTCTGGACCAACCGGACATCGGGCCTCGGTTCGAGCGGCTGGACGGTTACGCCGGAGCCTTCGTCTCTCTGCCTTGTTTTGCTGGCCGGCGGAGCGATGGCGATTTTCAGGAAAGGGCGTAAGACCATTCGGAGAAAGTGATTCGCGTTTGACTTTTGACTTTAATGTGCCGTCTCTTGATCTGGTTTTCATTCCTGGCCTTTTGTCAGGACTCGATCTCAGTTTGATTGGAACCGATCAGACGGCTTGTCTTTGTTTGTCTTTTTTCAGGGAGGATCGTAGATGAAGAAGTTGTTCACGTTGGCGCTGACGCTGGCAATGATCGGCGGGATGGCGCTGGGACAGGATGCCGCGGCAGTTGCGGACCTCAAGAAGGAGAACGAGGACCTCAAGAAGCGCGTCGAGAAGCTGGAACAGGCTTCCGGGCAAGCGGCGCCGGAGGGCGAGAAGAAGGCCGGGGAGCAGCCCGCCGGGACAGTTGACAAGGCCGTCAAGAAGGTCGAGGATGCCAAGGGGTTCGTCACCTCCAGCGTGCCGATAGAGATATACGGCATAATCAAGTTCGACGGCGCGTATGACTGCCACCGGACTTACACGGGCAACTACGCCGCATGGGTCGAGTCCGAGGAGACCAACGGGTCGGACGGTCAGTTCAACGCCACAGCCAACCAGACGAGGCTGGGGATGAATGTGGACGGGCCGGACTTTGACGGGTGCGAAAGCTCCGGCAAGGTGGAGGTTGACTTCTACGGCGGCGGGGCGGAGAACAAGCCGAATCCGATGATGCGGCACGGTTACATGAAGCTGCGCTGGCCGGGCAGCGACTTCGACATACTGGCAGGCCAGACGTCGGACGTCGTGTCGCCGCTGTTCGAGAACACGCTCAATTACTCGGTAGGCTGGTGGGTGGGCAACTACGGCTATCGCAGGCCGCAGTTGAGGCTTACGAAGGGGTTCAAGGTCGGCAAGGGGCGGTTCGTCCTGGAGCACGCCTCCACGCGCAACATAGGGCGCGCGTCCGGGTTTGATCCGGGCGATTCAGGCGAGGACGCTGGATTCCCGGGGCAGCAGGCGCGGGCGTCAATCGAGATGCCGCTGCTTGCCGAGAAGCCGACGGTTCTGGGCGTGTCGGGCCACTGGGGCCAGGAAGAGTATGACATTGACAACACGAACCGCCGGAGAGTGTATGACTCATGGTCGGTGTGTCTTGACGCGACGGTTCCGCTGACGAAGTGGCTGGCGCTGAGCGGAGAGGTGTTCACGGGCCAGGACATGGACGCATACCTGGGCGGCATCGGGCAGGGCGTCAACATCGGCAAGAACGAGGAGATACGCAGCCAGGGCGGATGGATTGCGCTGGGCATCGGACCGTTCGACAAGTGGACGTTCAACGTCGGCACGGGGATGGACGATCCCGATGACGACGACCTGAGCGCGGGGAACAGGTCCAAGAACCACAGCTACTGGACGAACGTGATCTACCAGATACACAAGGCGATAGCAGTCGGTCTTGAGGTGTCGTATCTGGAGACGCAGTATATAGACAGGCGGGCCGGGGACAGCGTTCGCGTCCAGGCCGCCTTCATCTTCAAGTTCTAGGATGTTGTTTACGCGATGAAGATGCAAACAATCACGCCCCCCGCGCATAAAAAACGGGGGGCGTGATCTTATGACGGACTGCATTTGGAAGCTGCAGACGGTCTTCTGAGACTCAGTTTCTCAGACTTGTCCTGAACGCGCGCTTTCCGGGGAGGAACAAGGCAGATGCCTGCGCACTTGAAATATGTTGTTGACGGCCAGTCCATGAGTCATGCGATCGTCGGGACGGTTCTGATCGGGCGGGGGCGCGAATGTCATATAAAGCTGGCAGATGCGCTGTCCAGCAAGCGCCACGCAGAAGTGCGCTACACGCCGGGAGGCTACATTCTGGATGACCTCGGCAGCAGCAACGGAACTCTTCTGAACGGCAAGGTTGTCAAACGCGCTCATCTGAAACCCGGGGATGCGGTCACTATCGGCTCGGTGACGTTGATCCTTGAAATAACCTCCGATTCTGCTCCCCGAAGCGCCATAGTGTTCGATCAGGATGACGACGACAGCTCGATCATACTGGATGAAGTTGAAGCCCGGACAAAGGGGGAAATCCGGTGGGATTTCGAGAGAGACACGGAGCAATCTTCCCGCGAAGGTATAAAGGCCCTCAGGCAACGTCTCGGTATTTTGCAAGAGCTTTGCGAGCTGACTGCCACCGTGGACGATCCGGAGGAACTTACCCGCCGGAGCATCGAGGCTCTAATGAGCGCCTTCCCTCAACTCAATCGTTGTTGTCTGCTGGATTGTGACGAGGAATGCGCCGCGTTCGAGGTGAAGCATCAGGAAATCAGGGACATGGAACCTCCCGGACGCCCAAGCCGCGCGGTTTGTTCCAGGGCCGCGAAGGAGAATCGCTGCATACTCAGCAAGAACGTGGCCGCCGACCCCAGGTTCGATTATTCGCAGAGCCTTCAGCAGATCGGCACGAAATCCGTCATGTGCGCGCCATTAAAGGGCAGGGATCGCATCCTCGGCCTTCTTTATCTTGAGACGATACGCGACGACTCGGCATTCACGCCTGACGATCTTCAACTTCTGGCCACTGTCGCGGCGGACATATCGCTTGGCCTGGATAACGCGCGGCTTCGGTCCGAGAGACTGCAGATGGAACGCCTGGCCGCCATTGGCGAAGCAATTGCCGGAATGGCGCACTGTGTAAAAAATGTCCTGAACACTATCAACTGCGGGGCATACATAATTGACAGCGGCATCAGCAAGCAGGACTGGGATACCGTTCAGAAAGGTTGGGGGCTGATGGGCAACAGCAACAACTTCCTGAAGAAGATGGTGCTGGACATGCTGGCCTACTCCAAGCCCCGTGAACCTTCCTATGAGGACATTGACATAAACGCATTTTGCCGGGACGTCTGCGACTCCTGCAATCAGCTTGCAGAGAAGAACGGCGTGACATTAAGGTACGAGCCATCGGGAGACGTGAAGGCCATGATTGATGCCGTGGCTATGCAACGGGCTTTATATAACCTCGTTTCCAACGCTATAGAAGCCTGCAAGAGCGGCGGCGAGGTGAAGCTGATCCTCGATCCGGATAAGGACATTTTCCGGATCATTGTGGCCGACACAGGTTGCGGGATGACGTCGGAGGTCAAGAAGAAGCTGTTTCAGACGTTTTTCAGCACAAAAGGCTCGCGTGGAACCGGCCTGGGCCTCCCGTGCGTCGGCAAGACGGTCAGCGAACATCAGGGCAGGATAGAAGTCGAGTCTCAGGTTGGCGTGGGAACGAAGTTCATATTGACAATCCCTTATCATCCGGCGGAGAAATGAAGCGAAATAAACTCGTGTCTTACAACCCGCATTGGGCGTGCTGTATTCACTGCGCACGGAGGAGAACGGCAAATTGGCGTTTTCGGTATTCGACTTCAGCCAGAATCTGGCCAAAATCTGGCGCGGTTCGCACTACCCCATGCGAAGGCAGTTACTGGAATGCGTCAGTTTGAACCGTACGCTGTCTGTCACAAGTCTTTGCTGTACAAAGAGAAAGCCGTACGACTTTCTCGCCGAACGGCCTTTTGTCCAAACTGGTCGGGGCGACTGGATTTGAACCAGCGACCTCTTGGTCCCGAAAACCCTTGTAGGCTTTGGGGCAATCTACCGCTAAACACAGCCTATTGGCTCAGAGGCTCGTCTAAACAGCATCCTATTGCCAAACGGCGATATTGTCAATAGTTGCGATTAACTGTCATCAGGCTTCATGAGAAGACGGTACAGACGTGCTAAAACGGTACCAAAACGGTACAAGTGTAACCCACATCGGGTGGGTATTGCTGGACAGTCCAAGAGATACGACCGTTACAACCACCCGGATCTACGTAGAGCAGGATGAGCAGAAGCGGTTGATGATAGCCAGGGAGGTGGGATGACGGGGGAGTCGCCAGGAAGCCAGAGTGCTTCTCGGCGGACGCCCACCTACATGGAAGCGCGACCATGGGAATCCAAGCGGATGGGACCCGTGAAAGGGGGTACCCTCGAATGTGTCCGCCGCGAATCTCCGTCAACTGACCCGCTATCCGCTTCCATACTCACTTTCAGGCCATCCCCCGTGCCTGCTCCTGAACCAGTTGTCGGGGTTCTTCTCGCCTGACGTGGCCTTGAGCAGGTCTGCATCGTTCATCGCCAGAAGGTCCGTGAGATATCCGTTCACGACGGCGCAGGGCTCCTGGCAGTCCTCCCAGGCGTGCAAAGCCTTGAGCGCTTCGTATATCCCGTCCGGCGGGACTATCCCCAGACTGTCAAACAGGTCCCAGACTCTGTACGCATAGAGCTCCTTGTCCCCGCACGAGCCGATGTAGGATGACCAATGCCTCCCTTCGCGCAACTGCGCCCTGATCTCTTCAAGACTCATGTCCATGCGAAATCCCTCTGTCGTTCGATCCCGATCCCCGTGACCGTCGCGACAACATTCGCGTGTTTGCAGTGCGGCTATTAACAAGGTAGTTAGGGAGCCTCGGTCAGTGCCACCGGTGTCTCCGCTTTCTTGAGATGTCAGCGCGGATTCGCATCCAGATTTCCGCCATCAACGCGGCTGGAATTGTCCTGCTGTCGTGGCCCAGCCTGTGGATGAGGGGCCGTTCTCCTGTTCCGCGCAGCGCGTTCCTGGCGCGTTCGTGCTGTGCGAACTTCGCAGCACAGGCTTGGCGCATCAGGTCCGCGTGATCTGCCGTTCCGACCCTGATTGTTCTTCCCATGTACTGAATCGTCTCAGCCTCGGGGGCCGATTGCCCTGCCTTGCGTGCCGCCAACCCGTGCATAGTCGCGATCTCACGTCGTCGCTTCTCATCGGGGAACTTCAGTCCCTGCCAGAATGCCTCGACACTGGCGTACTCCTGACCGTCCAGTTGAAAAGGCGTGTGGGCAAGATTGGAGATCAGGCGGATCGCGGCATCGCTGGATCGTGACGACACGTTTATAGGCTCTCTACAGGCAATCTCATGGGGTCCCTGATCATGGAGGCGCAGCGTTCGACTATCCTGTTGCATGAGAAGAAAGACATGCGATTGCATCCGGTCGGCAAATTCCGAGACCACGGCCTGCTCTTCGTCGCATTCCGCAATAACGATGACCACGTCTCCATTGATCCGCGCTCTCACTGGCTGGCCTCCCGTCTTCTCACTTGGGGGGTAGGAACGCAATCCGACATTGCTCCATCTTACACTCTTTCGTAGCATGTTTCATTGTCTCCGAACAAGGCGGCACTGATAGGCAAAGGGCGGTACGAGGCAAGGCACATGATGGAAGACAGGATTCGAGGGTCGCTTCTGGGACTTGCCTGGGGCGATGTTCTGGGATTGTGGAAGCCGAAAGCGGCGGGAACCGACTACACCATTGACCCCAAGGTGGCAGCGTGAAATTAACGTGTAAGCAGGCAGAGCTACACGCGAGGTTTGCGAAACACCCACGTGAAGCTGTGATTCTTCCTCGCGTGTTTCTGTCGTTTTTCCTGGACCATGGCTGGGGAGGTGCGGTGCAGGATGAACAGGTCAACCGCCTCGAAGCCCAGTTCTTCGGCGATCTTCAATTATTCTACATGTGACCAGCGTTGCTTGCCGTTGACGATTTTAGTAGCCTGACTTGAAAGCCTCAGCCTTGATGCCTAGAATCGAACCGTCAGGCAGACTTTGTTCGATGCTAAATCCCCAAGAATTTCATTTCCGCTGCCGATAGGGAAGCCAATCATGCAACTACGTAAAACTGCGCGTTCAGGAAGAACTTCTTTTCATAAGATGTTGTTTAGCAATCCTTCGCAGTCCGGACAAGCCATCCTTACCGCGATTGAGTCCTTGGAAAGACGTCTGTTGCTTACCGGTGTGCAGTTTCCGTGCTACACGCTTCAGACAAATTCCCTGCCACGTCATCTTCTTAATTCCGACTTCAACAGCGACGGTTTGTCCGACTTGGCTGCCATCAATATTGAGGACGATACGGTATCCATATTTCTGGGAGCGGGTGGCGGAAGGTTCGATGAGGTCGGGGCGAGTTCAACGGGAGATCAACAGTCGTCTTTTTGCGTCGGGGATTTCAACAGGGATGGCGTTCCGGACCTGGCAACCGCGAACAGGGGTAACAAGGACGTCAGGATCATGATGGGCAACGGGGACGGTTCCTTCGACGCCCCGTTGATACTTGCGTCAGGCACGAATGCGGCCATTGTGCTGGTCGCCGATTTCAATTCCGACGGTAATCTTGATCTTTCCGTGACCGATGCGGACAGCATGGTCACATTTCTGCCGGGGACTGGCGACGGGACTTTCGGCGACGGGATCAAAACAAGCGTGGGGATTTACGGTTACAAGGCAGTCGCCGCCGACTTCAACGGTGACGCAATGCTTGATATGGCGGTGGCTAACAATCTGGGCGCATTTCGTATTCTACTCGGCAACGGAGACGGGACATTCGCTTCAGCCCTTGCAGGTTCTACGGCCACCGGCGAGGGGCAAATGACAATGGGCGATTTCAACAATGACGGCAAGGCGGATCTTGCGATTGCCAACGCACAGAGCATGGTCGTTTCTGTCCATATGGGTAACGGGGACGGAACGTTCCAGCCGCGATCTGACCTGTCGGCTCCTGGCAATCCCCTTTCTGTGACAACCGGCGACTTCAATGGAGATCATGCGACCGATCTCGCGGCGGCAACGCCCTTCCTGCTCAACGGATCGGCTCAGGTCTTCATCGGAAACGGGGATGGAACGTTCCAGTCAGCTTTAGTGCTTCCTGCCGGAGTTAAGCCTTTCTCGATTGTCAGTGCGGATTATGACGGCGACGGGGATGCGGACCTTGCGACCGCGAATTACGAATACAGTTCCCTGACGTTTCTGGCCAACAACGGAGACGGGACATTCCTGTCCAGGCAGCATTACCCGACCGGACGTAACTGTACTTATGTTGTGGCTGGCGACTTTAATGAGGATGCCATCCCGGATCTTGCCGTCTCCAACGCCGGCGATTCCACGATTTCGGTACTGATGGGGCAGCCTGGTGGAGCATACCTTGAAGACGTGACTTATTCGGTCGGAGAATATCCTGAGAATGTTCATACAGCTGACATTGACGGAGACTCCCATGTTGATCTTATCGCCCCATCGCGTTACGGCCACACCGTTTCGATACTGTTCGGGAACGGGGACGGCACGTTCGGCGACAGGACGGATTATCCCGTCCAGAACAACCCGTTCCGCGTGAAATCAGCCGACTTCAACGGCGACGGGGCCCAGGACCTTGTAGTGGCAAGCTCTATGTGGTCTTCCGTCGGCGTTCTAATCAACAACGGGGACGGGACTATGCGGGCCGAGACGACGTTCGCCGTCGCCGGAAACTCGCTTTCCTGCATCACGGACGACTTCAACCGCGACGGGGTGCAGGACATAGCCGCGACACATTTCGGCATTGATAAGGTATCCGTGCTGTTGGGCAACGGAGACGGGACATTCCAGCCCTATGCCGCGTATGCCGTCGGCGACGGGCCGCGTCCGATAGCCTCAGGCGACCTGAACGGGGACTCCATTCCCGATATCGTGACGGGCAATAACAGCGCCGGTAACGTGTCGGTCCTGATCAATAATGGCGACGGGGCGTTTGCCACGCGGGTTGATTACGACGTTGGAGATGGAACGTCGGGCGTCGCATTGGGGGATTTCAACGGCGACGGGGGCATGGATATAGCCTCCGCCAACTACGAGGGAACGGTTTCCATACTTGTCGGCAACGGAGACGGGACTCTCGGACTGCGTTACGATTTCGCTTCCGGCGACGAGACGATATTCCTCTGCGCAGCCGATCTCGACGTGGACGGCACGACAGACATCGCGGCGGTCAACTGGGGCGGAAACGACGTCGCCGTGCTTCTGAACGGCGCTACGCCCCCATCCAAACCGGTTGTAAGCGTAATATCACCGGATTCCGGCGCTTACTGGCCGGACGATAACGTCCTGAACGTCCGTACCAGCGCATGGGTAGTGAACGGCAGCGTGGCTTCAGTAACATTCTTTGCAGACACGATTCCGAACGGCGTCCTTGATCCTGGGGAGATTTTTGTGAAGGATGTGGACGCTTCGGACGGTTGGGGGACTTCGCTTGACCTGTCTTCTATCGAGCCGCAGAGCCTGGCGATTGTGGCCATGGCTGAATCCGATGCAGGCGTCCGCTCGTTCGATGCAGCAACCATCGGGTTTACGAGACTTGAGCTTGGCGCTCCGTTGGATGCGGCGATAGTCAAGGGCGGCGTGATGTTCTTCGCGGTTGACGTCCCGGCTGGGCAAACGCTTCTCATAGCGCTTGATGGCAAGGCAGGCTCGCATAGTAACGCGGTCTACGCGCGATACAGTATGCCCCCAAGCTGGGTGGAATATGATTCCAGGCGCTTGATGCCGCTTTCAGCGGATCAGCGTGTGGTTATTCCCATGACTGAGGCTGGGACATACTACATCATGGTCCATGCCATCGCGACAGACGCTGGAACAAGCCTCGCGCAGATAGGAATCGTCGCTGACACTCCTGATATGTGGGTTGACGAGATAACACCGACCAGCGGCGGCGTTGACGGCAGTGTTTCAGTGACAATCACGGGTGGACGCCTCGACCTTGCCGAAGTCGCAACGCTGAAGCGCGACGGACTCAGTATCGCAGCCTCGAAGTTCGTCAGGACGGATGCCGGCACAATCGTTGCGCAGTTCGATCTGTCCGGAGCGCCGATTGGAGAGTTCGACCTGGAAATCACCCAGTCGGCCGGCGACCCGCTGTTGCTCTCCGGGATTTTCAATACCGTTGAGCACACAGGCGCTTCTATCTGGACGGAGATGACGTCAAGGAGTGTTGCACGCACGGGGCGTGAGTTTTCGTTCGACTTCTTCTACGGCAATGAGGGGGGCATGGACGTCCCCAATCCCGTATTCTTTATTGAGGCGCCGGGTTGCCAGTTCCGCATCGGCGATTCGGGCGTCTTCTATTGGGAACGGATGTATGGCATCGCCCTTTCCCGTGAGACACCAACGGGCGTTATGCCGCCTGGATTCAAGAATTCGCTGCATGTGACAGTCGTCGCGCCGGGGGAGGAAACTGACATGAACGTCAGCGCATTTCTAGCCCCCATGGATGAATTTTCAGGAGACTACGTCGGACTGAACCAGGTCTTCGATTGGGATGTAATCGAGGCCAAGGTCCGTCCGGACGGCGTTGATCCGCTGATATGGAATCCGTTCTGGACGAATCTGAAGGCCAGACTAGGCGACGACATGCAGTCGGCCATGCCCGCGCTGGTTGAAGCGGCGATAGCATCTGCGGCTGATGGTGCGGGATATTGCTCGCTGGATTCAGCAATGACATACGTCATCGGACGCGCATGGGCTGATACCGCGCCACCCCTTACCCGATCATTTCTCAACATGGCGGCAGAAGGCGGAAACCCGTCGGAGACCTACGTCGTCGTGATCTGCGACGCGGAATATCAGGCTCACACGGATCAGCAGAACCTTGACTTGACCATGCAGGATGCCGACGACGTGGTCGAATACTTCAAAAACCAGGGAGTTGATTACGGGGAATACTCCGGCGACAGTCATATCTACGTTCTGAAGGACACGGTAGGCTCATCCCATGACGATATCGGAGCTACAGAAGTCATCGCAGGCATCAACTGGGCGAAGGAGCGGGCCGATTCGAACGACAATATAGTCTTTTATTACTCCGGTCACGGCCTCAAAGATGACTACGGCAGCTATATGATCCTGAACGATGGAGACAAAATTGACTCCGGAATGTTCAACAAAATGTGGGAGGGAACAAACGCTGGAAACGTCACAACCATCATGGACTCCTGTTACTCGGGCGGCATGTCCGACGGTTTCGGCACGTATTTCAGGGAGGACACGGAATATTGCATGATCACGGCAGCCGAGGCAGATGAGAAGGCCATGACTGACATAGCACACCAGAACGGAGATCTCACATATCACTGGCTCAAGGCCATGAGCGATCCGCGCACGGATGCTGACAAGGACGGCAGCGTCACCTGGGGCGAGGTTTACATGGCCGTCGAGTCCGAAATGGGTTGGGGACATGTCTCGCACCCGACAATAATAAATAAGGAAAGCGGCGCCGATCTGATGTCCGCTCCCTACGATACGACCATCCTGCCGTGGGCTGCCGATCCGGATTCCGGGCTGGGCGACCTGCAGGAGGCGAAACTGCTTCTGGGCGACGTCTGCGAATTGGCTTACAACATCTATGGAGAGATCACGTCGGTCTTTCTGCGGGAGGACCCACTGAAGAAGTCGAAAGGCTCGATCTCTAAGTCTCCGGTGGCAATCAGAGCCTCGGTTGATCCGAACCACAAATATGATCCAGGCGTCGGCGACGGGCATTGGATTTTACCTGACGGCAGGTTGATCTACACCATTGCTTTCGAGAACCTGTCCACGGCCTCACTGCCCGCGCAGACCATTTATATCACTGATAAGCTTGATCCGATGTTAGACTGGACAAGCGTTGAGCTGCTCGGCGTCAGCAGCCTCCTGTGGGGCGAGATCGCTTTCCCGCCCGGCACGGTTCATTACGAGGATCGTCTAGACAAACCTTTCACCCTCGGACAAATCCTGGACGTCTGGGCCGATGTTGATCCCCTGACCGGACTGATCGAGGTCTACATTGCCGGACTGGATCCCGTAACGCTGGGGCTGCCGGAGGATCCAAGTGCCGGAATCCTTCCACCGAATAACTCGTACGGTATTGGCGAAGGCTTCATCGTCCTCAGTGCTGCTCTTGCGGACTCATATCCTACGGGAACATCAATCAGCAACTCCGCTCAGATAGTCTTTGACGCCAATGCTCCTATCGTGACCAATAACTCGGTAGTTCGAGTAGACGCCGATGCCCCCGCCAGTGCGGTGGAATCGCTGCCGTTTATCACGCCGACTGCATCCTTCGAGGTGGCATGGGGCGGAACGGACGCTGGTTCAGGCATCGAATACTACAACATATTTGTGGCCGTTGACCGCGGCCCGTTCCAGCCGTGGCTGATTAGAACCAATGAAACCTCCGCGACCTACAACGGCGCCGACGGGCACGTCTATTCTTTCTTTAGCGCGGCGGTTGATCTAGTCGGCAACGCGGAGTTGAAGACTGCCTCGTCGGAAGCGACAACTACCGTAACAGTTCCTGATAACACGCCGCCAGACGGAGCCATTGACTCCCCGGCAGACGGGTTTGTGATGGAGGCTGGCGATTCCATGAACCTTCAGGGAACGGGGACCGACAGCGACGGAACGGTCACGGGCTGGAACTGGCAGATCACAGGACCTGAGACATACAACTTCACCAGCCAGGATCCGGGAGCGCTGAAGTTGAATACGGCCGGAGTCTACACCATCACGCTGACGGTGACTGACGATGACGGCGCTGCCGATCCGACACCCGACGTTCATACGGTCACGGTCAATCCCGGCCATGCGTGGGATCTTCTCGGCGTGGTCAGCACAAGGGCCGGCAACGTTTATGTCTATGACACAGACGGCGTCGGCAACGGGATTGCCATCAACGGCGATTACGACGAGACGGACGGGACGAAGTATAACCCCTACGATCCTGCCAATGACCTGCTGATCATCGGGACACCCGGCGGGGTCATCATCGTTGCCAATGCACGGGTGAAGAACGGGACGACGTGGCAGGCAGCGGACTTCAGCGCGCTTGGCCTCGCGGTTGACGGCAAGCTGTCAGTCTTTGCCGATCAGAGGATGGGAACGGGCGACATTAGCTTCCTTGCAGCTAAGAGCGGAATCGGGACGGCGATAGTCAATTCCCATATTACGGGCCTGCCTGACGCCGATCTGTCAGTGCCGAGCGTGATGACTGTCCCCGAGGGCACGGCGCTCTATGCTCCGGGCCAGACCATCGGCACGGTCATCGTCTACGGTGCAGGCGACTCCATGCCCGGTGATGTTATCGCCAGGGATCTTGGCACGTTCATCACCGGCGGCGGATTCAGCGGAGACATTAGCCTGACGGGCAGGGCCGGATTGGTCTATACCGGCTACAGGGGCGCAGCGACTCTGGCAGGCGACATCAGTGCGGCCAGTATTGGAACCATCTACTCCAAGGGTCCCATCACCGGCGACGTGACGACAACCGCTGGAATTGACCTCGCCTACGCCACGGGCAACATAAGCGGTAACATGGACGTCGGTGGAGTCGTGGGACTCTACTACACCACAGGCAATGCCACAGGCAGTCTGAATGCCGGCGGGAACATCAAGCTCTTCTACGTGGCCGGCAACGCCAGTGGTCACGTGGAGAGCGCGAAGGACATTCCCACATTCTTCGTCAAGGGCAGTTTGACCGGTACAGGCTCGGTCATCGCCGGCGGCGGCATTGGCGCGATGATCATTGGCATGGGTGTTGATACGGACATCCAGGCTGCGATGCTCGGAACAATGGTTGTGCAGAAGGGCAACCTTGCCGGAACGATGAACATCACTGGTGGCACATCGTCAATCAGCGTCTCTGCGGGCGACGTGCTGGCCGATATCACACACGGCGGCACGCTCTCAGCGGTAAACGTTGCAGGAGGGACGTTCAAGGGGACGATAGACGCCAGGAAGGTCGGGATGCTGATGGCGAAGGCCACTGGTGCGAATGGCGCGCAGCGAGCCACGATCCTCGCCGATGACGGCCTTGCCAATCTCTTCGTCATGGGCAACATTGACCAGACAGACGTAGGCGTTGGCGTCAGATCGCTTCCGTCGGGCAAGACGGTTGAGCTTGGATACCTGTATGTCGGCGGGAATGTGACGAAGACGAATGTGCTGGTTGGCGTGTGGAATGAGAATGATGGATCGCAATCGGCCGCTAATCCCTTCAGCGATGGTGGAGAGAATGGCACGCCGTACGTTCCTGCAGGATTCGCAGGAACGGCCAAACTGACGAATGTCTTCGTGAAGGGATCAATCGGCGACGGTTCTGCCCCGACCGGCCAATGGGCGATAGCGTCGAAGAACAAGGGCATCTGGAAGCCCAAGGCGGCGGGGACGGACTACATCATTGACCCTGATGTGGCAGCGTAAAAGAAACGTAGACTTGAGGCAGGCAGAGCTACACGCGAGGTTTGCGAAACACCCACGTGAAGCTGTGGTTCTTCCTTGCGTGTTTCTGCCGCTTTTCCTGGAGCATTGCTGGGGAGGTACGGTGCAGGATGAACAGGTCAACCGCCTCGAAGCCCAGTTCCTCGGCGATCGTTAGAATCTCGATATGCGACCATCTCTGCTTTGAGGAAACGATCTCGTCGCAGCACTTCACCCAGGCGTATCCCCCTGGCTTCAATACTCTCCACGCTTCTTTCAAGCCGCCACCATACAGCTCGGAAATGATCTGGTCGTGCGTCATATTTCCGACCGTTCGGCGGGCGTTGTAGCGTGTCACCGAGCGTTTCAAAACCAGCCAGCGAATAGCACTTCAAAACCAGCCACTTGTTTTGGGGTATAGGTCTGCCT
>JAKLEA010000036.1 GCA_022711755.1 Planctomycetota bacterium | reverse complement strand
GGCAGACCTATACCCCAAAACAAGTGGCTGGTTTTGAAGTGCTATTCGCTGGCTGGTTTTGAAACGCTCGGTGACAATTCGCCTAAGGGATTCCCTGATTCCACGACAGGAAACGGATATTCTGCAAAATTATTCAGAACAAGTATTACAGAATATTCCTTGAAATATTCTTTTTTCAGTTATATTGTCATGTCAGGGCGTCGTAACCTGGGAATGACAGGAACATAGCCGGATGCCACATCGAAAGATCAAGTGCACAACGCGATTATGTGATCACGAACAATCGGTTGCCGATGACAACCTGACGGAAAGAGACGTCAGGAAATTGACGTGCCCGAAGTGCGGATACAGGACGCTGATGCTCCTGCGCGTCAGCGAGCCGCAAACCGGGCGCGCCGTCCCCCGCGCGGACGAGGAAATAACGGGCATTACCCCGTCTCAGTCAGTGCTTGCCTCCCCGTTTCACGTCTCCCCGCACATTGGAGAGGCACAACCTGACGAAGCCGACGAGCCGCCGCCAATGGCGCGCCCGCGTGAATTATGGCCTCTCATTCCAATCCCGATCCTCCTGCTTCCGATCATCGCATTCCTGTGCCTGTTATTCGCCAACCCGACGCAGGCCGGACTCCTTTGGGGGCTGGGCCGGGGAGCCGATGAGCCTCGCAATCTTTCGGGGATGCTGGCGGTTGCGCTCGCGGCAGTTCAACTGCTCGGCCTCGTATTCTCGCCGCGATTGCTGAAAACCGCGGTCAGAGCCGACAGGAAGTCGGCAAGGATAGGCGGCATCATCGCCCTTGTTGCGCTTGGATATGCCACGATACATCTCCTTATCGTCGTGACCTCTGCGGCTGTCAGATAGGAGCGCCGGCCCCCGCCGCGCCAGCGGTCCGTGTCTTATCCGCCCGGGTGATGAGCGCCAGATTCGCCCGCCTGACCTCGTTCTTCAGGCTCTCGTAACCCTCCCAGTCCGGGCCGGATTTCATGCGGTAACCGATCGCCGAACAACTGTAGCATAGAGGCTCCGATTCCGCCTCCTCGCGGGAGTAGGTTGACGCCGCCAGCCATTCCTCATATGCGGAGGTTCCCGGAATCGGCGAAAACTGCGCCAGGCTGGCCTGAATGCCCTCGTCAATGACCCGGCGGACGCTGCGCCGGATTTCCTCCGCCTCCTGCCCGGGCAGCCCGAAAAGGACGTAAGCGGCGATCTCGCGGCTTTCAAACCCCGCCGATTTCAACGCCCCGACCGCGCGAATGAACTCGTCATCCGTCACCTTCCCGGAGGATTCCCTGATCTGGCGTCCGGCGTCGGAGCTTTCGTAGCTCAGTCGGACCGTTCTGAATCCGCATCGCCGCATGGCCTTCGCTATCTCCGGCGTCATGTAGCGGCAGTGCAATCCGTTCGGCGTGTGGAAGCGCAGATACAGCTCCCGCGTAATGATCTCCTCCGCAATGGGCAGGAAATGCCTCTCGGCGTTCACAAGCAGTGCGTCGTCATAAAATGCGACGTCCCTGCGCCCGCCTTCCCGGGCAAGCCATTCAAGCTCGTCGGCAACGTCGCGCGGGGGACGCTGGACGTATGAATCGTGAATCAGCCTCGATCCGCAATACGCGCAGCGGAACGGGCATCCCCACGAAGTCACTATGCCCGCCGCGCCGGACCTTATGAGATGATGGGCGGGCTTGATGCCCTCCCATCCACCGGGAAGTCCGTCGCCATTGACGCCCAGGACGCCGCAAATCGCCCCCGCGACTTCCCTGAACGACCCACCGGAGACGACCGCGTCCGCGCCGCTGTTGCGGCGGGCATGCTCTGCGCAGAAGGTCGGATACATCCCGCCGAGAACAACGGGCGTCGCCGGGAAAAGTCTTTTCGCCTCCCGGATGGCCTCAATCGCCCCGCCGTGCCAGTGCGTCATCAACGTCGTGACGCAGATCAGGTCTGGCTTATCAACCGCCGCGATCTCCCGTCGGAAGGCGTCAAGCGGAATGCCATATCGCCGCAGCTTGCGTTTCAGCCCGGCAAGGGGGGCGGGCTTCTCAATGACTTCGCCAGGGTACTTCCCGCAGCCGAACGCGCCGAACCATCCGCCCTCGGCCTTCCAGCCGTGAAGAGAAGGATGGGTGCGGTCAAGGCAGTTGACTAGCGTCGTCCCGCAACCGAGCCGTTCCAGCAGGTCCGCGACGTAGAGCAACCCCAGCGGCTGGCACCACATGTCATAGGCCGCGAAGTCGTGAATCCAGGGGTTGATGAGAAGCGCTCTCACCTTCGCGGATCGAGTCCCCGCCATGAGTGCGTCCAGTCCCGGGCGATCACATGGAACGCGCCGTCTTCGATGCGCGACTCCATCGGCCTGTCGTTCTCATCGCGTTTGTAACGCTCGTCAAGGTAACCGGCCGAAATCAGATCATCCAGCGACGCCGGAAGCGTTCCATTGACCAGACGCCATGCGTAGACCGCCCTGCCGACGGCCAGCCGGTAGAAGTGCCCCTCGTTGCGGGCGGTTTTAGGCTCGCGGTTGACCTGAAGGGGGATCCGCAGCGCCATGATGCTTTCGGCCATCAGTCCACCCCCGCCGCGCGCCCTGAAGGCGAGGACGTGCCCTCCCCCCGCCATATCGCGCTCATCAAGCGGGATCAGTCGTTCCTCGTAATTTTCCGCCGTCAGCTTCACGCCGCCGGCCGCGACCTGCCCATCCAGAAGAACATCGAACGCGCCGTAGCGCGGGCCGGATTGCGAGACCACTCTGAACGCGTAACGCCCGTCCTTGTCGAGTTCGAAGGGCAGGGAAAGCTCGGTTCCCTCCGGCGGATCGGGCCAGTAGAGCGAGGGCCGCGCTCCGAACGCGCCGTGGAGTTCGACCTTCGGCTCAGGCCCGCCGGAAACCTTTGCCTCGCGCAGGCGGGTCAGCAGGTTGGCGCGCTGCCAGGGCACGCGGCGCTCCGGCCAGCCGGGCAATTCCCCGAAAGGCTCCGGCTCTCCGACGTGGTACCAGAAGGCTGCGCTAGAGATGAAATCGGGACGTTCCAGGTACCAGAAATCCTCCGCCCGCGCGCCGTTGCCCTTGTGCTCGATGGACACTTGCAACGATTTGGAGAAGCAGACCGGATCGAGAACGTGCCAGCGGTAGCAGATCATCCTGTCGCCGGTGTCGTAGCCCTCGTAGCGCGGCTGGCCGAACCAGTGGCTCGTGCGCGGTCTGAATCCCCATGCGTCGTTGAAGTAGTCCTCTGTGCCGGTTCCCTGAAGGCTGGGGACCTCCTCGCCGTCAATATAGAAGAAGTCATCGCCCTCCCCGAACCAGCCGGGCTGGGCGAGAGTGGCGGACATCACCGTGCCGACGTATCGCCCGCGCCCCTTGTTCTCGAAGATGAGATAATCCCGGCCCATCGCCGCCGGGTATTCCTGGCGATACGCGACGTGGAAATACGGGGTATCGGGGGGTAGGCCGTCAAGCTTCACGTAGTCAACCATCCAGTAAAGGCCCGTGCCGCGATCCTTGCTGTCGTTCGTGATCGCAATGCGGCAGCTCTTGCGGAAGGGAATCCGCCAGTAGCAGGACAACGCGCCGGTCGGCGAGACCTGCACGGGGAAACTCTCGACGACGGCGAGCGGACCGTCCCCCACCGCGAAGAAATCGCCCAGGGGGACCTCCACGCCCGGTCTGGTCCGTCCATCGTAATAGATTCTCAGGCTGAGGCAGTTGAGTTCCTCAGTGTGGCCGGCGTGGGAGGTGAACCAGATGTGATTGATGACGCCCGGGCCTTCCAGAACTGGCATCTGGAGTGTCTCGCCGGGCGCCAGGCGGGTTGCGTCGAAGTTGCCATCATTCCAGTTCGGCTGCTCGTTGCTGGACACGCGAAGGGAGCGTCCGCGCGGCGGCGTCGCCAGCGCGCCGAGCGTGTCGTCGAAGATGCTCATAACAGTACCCCTTTACAAAAGATCGTTTGCCTTATGAGCCGGACCCGGGATCAGGAACGCCGGCATGATATACTACCGCGGGAAGATAAGGACGCACTTCGAATTCTCCGGAGCGAACGCGACTGCGCCCCGTCTTTCTACTCCTCGAAGACATAGTTGAACCGGCCCCCCGGGGCAGCGTCGCCATACTGATAGAAGTCCATTATGTCGCCTGGATGGACCATGTTGTCCACCCACTTGAACTCGAAGTTCAACTTTGCGTCGGCATTCCCGAGGTAGTCGAGCGGGACGGAAAGCTCGATCTCATTACCGGAAGCAGCCCACTCTAGCCGGCCACACTCGGTCCACTTCCATTCGTTTGCGCTCCACTCAAGAATTGCCTGTTCTCCGGGCGCCTGTCTGTTGATGACGAATTCATAGCCTTGCCAACCCGTGGCCTTGTTCCTGTCCCAGTCAATCAGAAGCATCATCCAGTGCGGTCCCTCGGGCTTTGTCAGTTCCGCGGCAGTTTTGGCATAAAAGCAGACCTTCTGTGGATCGCTAGCGACTTTGGACAAGATCACGTCGTTGCGCCCCGATGCATTGGTGTAGACTCGCTGTTGCCCACAGCCTGGATGGTTCCTGGGCATCGTGTCGCTGATATGATCTTTGTACTCAGGCCGAACGCCAGCCCACTCGTCAAACTTGCCGTCCACCCGTATCGTCGTCTCCGCGGAAACGGGGATAGGCGCTGAGACGCCTTTAAATCGTCTGACATTAGCAACCAACTGGCAGTAGTAGTTATCTCCGAATCCGCCTCGCATGGGTTCGGTGTCCCTGCTGTACTCGTCGTTGAACTGGTCAGGGAATGCATTCTTCGTCTGCTGCCAGACCTTGTAGCGACCCATAATCCACTCGTTCCAGCCGGTGATGAAGATCAGCTCGGGGTCCAACTCGAAGGCGCGCGACCACTGCTCTTGAAAATTCAAACCCTGGGCGACGGCGTCGGGAGAGTGATTAGGGCCCGCCTTCACGGTGTACCCTCTGCCATACACTTCTTCTGTGTCGTTCATCGCAGCGGGCCAGAGCTTATCGGTAGCGTTCTGCGCCACGCCCACGGTCACCTGCTCAAACTTGCCGTCAGTCTTGCAGAATCCGTGCTGGGGGTAGATTTCCAGCCAGCCCCAGTGGTCCGGCCTTGTCGGCCCTGTGCGATACACAGGTTGTCCCGGCCGGAAGGTAAAAAAGGACTTGATCGGTTCAGGCACGTTGTCGGGATATGCCATGATGAGTGGTTTGCCCTTCCACATGAACCATAGATCTTTAAACAGTCCAGGCTCATACACGTCCTTGTAAAGTTGTTTGACAGAGACGAGCGAATCACCTGACGGGCCGAAGGGCAGCATGAAAGCAAACTTCGGTGTGCGAACGCCATCGGCTCGCGCCTTCTCTAGAACGGGGAAGAGGACTTCGTAGGAATTCTTCCAGGTAAGGCTACCGTTGGTGGCATCGAAGATAATAGCGTCAACACCGGCGTCTGCTAGCATCTCGGCATGCTTCCTTAACACCCAGGGGTCCGTGGCGCGGTAGAAACCGAACAAAGGTTCGTCCCAGTAGGGTCGCGTTCCCACACGGCCCCATACCGGATGCTCGAAGTCATTCACGGCCTCCGGATAACGCTGCGTGGTCATCTGGATGTTCACAGGCTCTATAGCAACGTTGCCGTCCACGTGCCAGGTCCAATAGAAGATAGCAACATACTTGCCTTCTCGGCGCGGTCCTGCCTCCTTTGCCGTTGGGAGAGCGCGTCCGAGGGCATCCGTAGCGGCCCATGTATCGCTCGGAGCCCATTCTGCAAAAGGTCGGCCTTCTTGGGCGAGGCACACCTGACTCGCGACAGCACAAAGCACGACAGCAAACAGGGGAACCATGGTCTCTTTCAACTCAATCCCTCCTCCAAAGAACAAAGGTTTTATCTCCAGACTACCCGCGCCACTCCCAAGCCCTTCACTCCTCCCCGTTTCCCAGTCCGTTGACAATCTCCTTGAAGCTATCAAGCGCAGCCTGCAAATTCGTGATTATCTCCTCTGTGAGTTCCTCCGACTCCGGCAGGTTGTCCAGGTCCGAAAGGTTCTTCAGCCAGAAGATGTCCAATCTTGTCATGTCGCGGGCGATAATGTCTCCATATTCAGTATGGGGGACCGAAACCTGGTGGAACATTGCATTCCCTGCCTATTTGCCTTGCAGATGGATTGTGAACCGATTTGTGCCCTCGACAACGTCGTAGCGCAGGAATAGCAGTTCCCGGGACATCATCTTGCCTTCCAGCAGGCCCGGGCAATCGTCGAGTTGGTACAGCGAGTAGTCGCCCCACAGCGCCATCCCGTAAGGCATGGCTGAGGGCGACTCCACGTCAATCACGATCTCCCGGCGCCAGCCAAACCGGGTGTTGTGCACAAGCCGCGCTCGAGGAATCATTGGCTCTGCAAAGTATTCCCCGGAACGCCACTCTCGACCATAATTCCTGATGCACACCGGCTCGACCTTGCCTTCAATGAAGATAAGCTGCGCACGGCAGTCGTGAAAGAGGAAGGTCCTGGGCCACGGCCCGGTCGGCGTGCTCCAAGAGTAATCAGGGTTGTATGGCGGAGTTGGTGAATCCTCCCAGAGCATATATGAACTGGCCGCATGTGCGTATGTATCTCTATACAAACGGGCCGCCTGCGGCAGGGTCAGAAACACGGCTCGGTCTTTGATGTGTCGCACAAACCCATCCAGCATGACGGCAGCTTCACGTATGTCCTCCGGTGTATAGCACTTGCACAGGTCTGAGCGCTCCATCTCATGTGCTTCCTGATGCTGCAGCAGGAACACGTGTTCATTGTAGCGGGTATTGCGCAAGTAGTTATCCGCCATGTCCTTCCAATATCCGATTTCCTCCCAGGAGCACAGGCCGCCGCGCGCAACATCGTTAGGATCAGTGGAATAGAGGCACGGGTTGCCTGAATGGTAGCTCTTGAGCAGGTCGCGCGCGGTCCATTCCATGGCGACGACGCCCCTCTGCCCGGCAGGCGCAAGACGCTGGTCGCGCCGCATGAAGTAACAACCCCACGGACTCCCGCGATCCGTAATCTGGTCCACCTCGATCTGTTCCCAGCAGAATCCCCAAAGCCCGTCGAATCCGAGGTCTTCCAGCAGGGCGGGTATCTCGAAGTCCTGATGGCCGGCGGCCACCGTCAACTCCGCCCACGGCAGGGCTTCCGCAATCGCGTCCCTCTCGCCCGCGATGGCGGCCTTTTTCTCTTCGAAATCGCCTGAAAGCGTCGGGACCTGCACGGCTACCGCGTCACCGTGTTCTTCATGCCATTTGCAGAGAGTGTCCTTCGCAATCCGGGCCGAACCCGCGCTCATAATCCAGGTAATGGGCACGCCCAATGGGTGGAGCGTATCGGCCAGAAGCCGCATACCATCAAGGCATGTCTTGCCTTTCTCATGCCGTGTGGCCGTGCTCGCAAACATGTACATGAGCTGTCCCATTCTGGCCTCCTTCGCATGCAAAACGTTGTTGTTGACCTTCTCGAAACGTTTCTACAGCATAGCCGAATGTGCCGTCTGCAAGAAGAAGTTAGAGGGAATTGCACATGCCGATTGCTGGACGTATTGGGTTCTCCTGTTGACGACGGGCACATCCATCCCGACGAGGTGACCTTCAGACTGGAGGGCATACGGGAGGCCACCGACAAGCAAAATTCGTGCTTGCTGACGGTCGAGAGGCAACGCGAGAAGATGAAGGACTCCGGCGTCAACAGGGACGACCTGCGCCAGTCGCTCTACGCTTTCGATACCGTCTGGCGGATCCTGAATGGTCGAACGGATATGCGCGGTACGGAAACGGCCCCCAGAGGCCGGCATGGGTCACACTCAACAGGCATCCCGCTCCATCGCCGCCAGAATCCATCTTCTGAGGAAAAAGGAATTGGCTACCGCGGCCAGAATAGGCTATTATTGGGCTACCAAGGCAGAGGAGAAGACACATGTTCTCACTTCGACCCGAAGCGTTTCTGAATGCCGAGCTCCCCCTGAGCACAAGTTGGCTGTTGGCGTCGTGCATGGAGTGCCGCGGCAAGCAGGATCTGTGGACACGACAGAAGCCGGAGTTGCTTTCAACACTCAGGGAGCTGGCCATTATCCGAAGCACAGAGTCGTCGAACCGGATCGAGGGCGTCACAGTGGACTCCGACCGTCTGCGCCCCCTCGTCGTGGGCAAGGCCAGACCCAAGGACCGCTGCGAAGAGGAAATCGTGGGGTATCGCCGGGCACTGAACTGGATACTGAGTCGGAAGGTTCCCGTAACGGTTGATTCGGAATTAATACTGAGGCTTCACTCGATGGCCCAGGGGGGCATGATCGGCGATGCCGGGCAGTGGAAGAGCCGGGATAATGAGATCGTCGAGATACTGCCCGATGGCAACAAGGTTGTGAGATTCAAGCCCCTTGGCGCGGCAGAGACGCCCCACGGCGTGCGCGATCTTTGCAGGAACTACCGTCAGATCTCGCAAACCCCGTCTGTCCCGACGCTGCTTACGGTGTCAACCTTCGTGTTCGACTTCCTCTGTATCCACCCGTTCCGGGACGGCAATGGACGGGTCTCGCGTCTGCTTACCGCTCTCCTACTGGTCCAGAACGGATTCGAAGTGGGGCGTTACGTCAGCCTGGAACGATTGATCGAGGAAGGTAAAGAAGACTACTACCGGGTTCTTTCGGAGTGCTCACGGGGCTGGCACACGGGGGAGAACGAGATAGTCCCCTGGTGGAACTACTTCCTGACCGTGGTCCACCGCGCATATCGTGAGTTTGAGGACCAGGTTGCTTCAACAGGCGCTCGTCCCACCAAGAGCGAACTGATAAGACAGACTGTGCTGGGGCAGTTGGGCCCGTTCACTCTGGCCGAGATCAACGCGCAATTCCCGGCGGCAAGCGTCCAGTTGGTCAAGAAGGTGCTTGGAGCCATGAAGGATGAAGGCATCCTGAAACTCAGCGGGAGGGGCCGAGGAGCGCGGTGGGAGGTCGTGCGAGGGACGTGATCGTGGCGACATGCGCATCAGACTCTAGCCAAGGCTCTTCTCGAAGGTCGTGATTCTTCTTCCGCAGTGCCTGCACTCACGACGGCGCATGATTCTCTGTCCCGAAGCCGGGCGAGTGTATACCACTAGGAAGTGCCAGCAACCACAACTCGGGCACTCCAACCCTCGCTTCTCATTCCTTTCGGGTTGCGTTTCGGCTCTCACCGGCTTGGGCTGGGGATTCGTCATCGCCTTCTTCCCCTCTGAATGTCCGACAATCTCACGCGTTGAGTTCTTGGCGCGGCCTTCTCATCCGTGCCCGGCAGCACCGCCCCCTGGATGCTGGCCGCCAGGGCGAAGCCGACGGGGAACCGTGAAGCGATGGTTAGGCCAAGGCGGCAGTTCAGTGCACAAACTATTCGCCATCGCGCTTCACCGCGGCATCAGCGCGAACACACCCCAGCCCAGGTATTCACGCGTGTAGGCGGCGTAGCGCTCGGGTTCCGAGGTCAGTTTGGCTCGAACATCATTCGCCAACTCGTCGTCGGGATTGGCTTCAAGCCATCTGCGCATGGTGAGCCATTTGGCTGCCTCGTATCTGTCCCAGCCGTCTTGGTCAGCCAGAACCATTTCAACGACGTCGTAGCCAAGGTGGCCGAAAGACGCGAGAAGTTCTGGGAGCATGAGGAAGTCGGAGACTGAGTTGGCAAGACACCCCTTGGCAACATCTTCCGTCGGCGGCAACTGCCGCCAGTAGGGCTCGCCGATGAGGATGATCCCTCCGGTGCGCAGGCTCCGCGCCAGCAGCTCGATAGTGCCGACGACTCCCCCGGCGATCCAAGTGGCCCCGACACAGGCTACCACACTGGCCTTCTCCTCAGAGACATAGCCGGCAGCATCGCCATGGATGAACTTGACTTTATCGGCGACACCGAGTTCCACAGCACGGAGTTTCGCTTTCTCGGTGAACAACTGGCTCATGTCGATGCCGGTGCCGATGACGCCGTGATCGCGTGCCCAGGTGCATAGCATCTCTCCCGAACCGCTGCCGAGGTCGAGCACTCGGGCCCCCGGTTCCAGTCGCAGCGCCGCGCCGAGAGTGGCGAGCTTTTCTGGTGTGATCGGATTGTGTATGCGGTGAGCACTCTCGGTGATGTTGAAGATCCGTGGAATATCCAATGCGAAAAATCTCCTTTCGGGTGTGAATAGATTCAGTCACTGCCTAATAGTGTTTAGGCCGATCCTCCTAACACCCCAAACACAGTTTGGCGTGTTCGTTTGACAGGCCCCGGGGATCCAGGGGGGAAATCAGCCCAACTCCTTACATGGCCCAGCCGTTGCTGCCGGCAAGTGGATTCACAGCGGTGTTTGATGCCGAGCAACACAATACCGTCCTTGCGCGATCCGGTCAACCGGACCCCAGATCATTCCGCAACCGATTCGTGGGCCGAGAGCCGCGCGAGCGATAACCACGAGAGGGGTGTAAAACGGAGAATCCGAGAGTTTTGGCGCGGTTTCTTGGGGTACGAGGCGAACCGTGATGATTGGGCTTGCGCCCCGAATTCCCGGCCTCGAACCAGAGAGTACGCCCCGTTCCACTCTCATGTCCACGTGGCGGCTCTCTGCCGCCCCTCAGAGACTTCGCCACTACGTCAAAAACGCAAGCCACAGGCCAAACGGTTCCCTTCGGGCCTGACCCGCCAGATACATCCTATATCCCACAAGCGCGAGAAATGCAACAATCTTGCGCCAGTCGCCGCCCGGTTGCTTTCCGCTAACCCGTGGGTATCCCGCTTCCGCTTTTCAAAGGTTGGCTCCTCAGGTAGGACTCGAACCTACAGCCCACCGGTTAACAGCCGGTTGCTCTACCATTGAGCTACTGAGGAGCAAATGAATGAAATTAATATAGCATGACCTCGAGTGGATTCAAAATTATTTTTCGGTTGGCCGATCACGAGCGAAACGCATTAACGCACATATAAAATCCAATACGTTTCTTCTGTCACCAACTCATGCCATTCCGCCCCCAAGCTCGTCTTGGGGGCGGAATGGCATCCTTTCAAGCAGGGGTTTTTAGGGGACGGTCAGTCCCCTAATCATCGCCTGCTGTCGAATCCGATGGGGGTTTTGCCTCCGAGAGGATTCGGCGCCATGACGTTGCAGGCGATCAGCCGAATTTGTTCGGCTGCCAGAAGTCGCCGAGTTTGCTCGGCGGTAGTTCACTTCTTGGCCTCTATCCATACTGTAGCAAGTATTATGCCAGTTACTTAAGGGACACTACGCTAGCGGCAGGTTTCTCCTTGTTGTCTTCCGGAGCGCGGACCGAGGTTTCCGCACTCGGCTGCTCCGTTACGCTCGGCGTTGGAGGCTGTTGTCTGCGCCTGCAGCACGTCAAAACGAGCAGGACGCAGACCAAGACGAGCACAGCCTGTGTCTTGATAGTCACGAGTCGTTCCTCCACTTCTGAAGTCATAAGCAAAAACAAACTGTAACATTATTATGAAAATGAGATGCGGCACTGCAACGCGCCTTGTCAAGCCAAATGCATCGTAATGGGACAAATTTCCATTCTGTCGGCGCCAGCCGGCTGCCGCGTCCACTACGTCATTCCGAAGTCAATATCGTCGTCCTGGATTGCTTTCTGGCGCGGCGGGGTCGGGGGCGCAAGCATATCCTTCTCCGCGCGGCATATGACGGCTGTCTGAAGTAACTTGCTTGTGGCAATGACCTCCATATCTTTTCGGGAGAGTCCGTCAAGCTGTTTGGGGTCCAGCGAGGATATCTTTTCAACCATGGCGTTCATGCGGGCGAAGTCGCGCCCGGTGGACAGCGCGAGCATCTGAAGGACTTCGGCTCTGCACTCGTTATTGCGGTCCGGCAGGGCAAGACGCTTGAGAACCTTGCCGGCCAGACGTTCCATGTTGTCCCGAAGCACAGGGATGGTCAGGATCAGGCCTCTGACCTCGGAACTGAAGCGGAATATGACATTCGGGCGTAGAAGAGTTGCTATCATCGCCAGTCGGGCAAGTTGTCCAAGCTCGCTGCTTTTCTCTTCGGGAAGCTTTGCCATGGCGGCCTTGAGCGTCTCGTCGTTCGGAAGGCCGATTTTCTCAAGGTGGTCAATCTGCGCCATTTCAGGATCGTCGGGAAACAGTATCGCGCGGAGAATGTTGCTCTTTTCGATTACCTCGCGTTGCTGCTTCCTCAGGTTTCTGAACTGGTTGAAGTCTAGACCCTGTACCATCTCGACCATTTTGAGCAGTTCCTGGAAGTCTTCAAGATTTCCCTTCGCCGTCATTTCCAGGAGTTCATTGACGCATTCTTTGGAACGTGCCACGCCGTGTTCCTCAAGAAACTGCTTGGCATAGCGGGTCATGCAGTCACGAAGGAATTCCAGAGTCAGAATATGCCCCCTCATCCGGGCGGGGACGTTGAAGAGGTGTTCCGCGCCGACGACTGAGGTGACTATGCACATTTTTGCCAGCAGGTAGAGCTGGTCCCGCTCGGCGTCGGTCATGCTCTGGGTCGCCTGCTCTATCGTGGGGTCGGGGGGAATGAATATCTTGTCAAGACGAACCCCGGTTCCCCAGCAGATCCCCTCGTGGAATCCGATGCGCCCCTCGCCGCGGCATTTTTCGCACTGGGTCAACCCGTGCGTTTCCAGCAGGCCTCCGAAACTCGGCTTTACGACTACGGTTTCGTCGGAGTCGTCCTCGAATTCCTGAAGCAGGCTGTCGTCAATGCGGGGCAGGAATACTGATGTTTCGACCTCCGCGCTGCGTTTCCGTTTTCCGATCTTCTGCGAGATCATCTCGTAATGGGTCTTGCAGAAGTCCAGTTCCCAGGTCATCTTTTCCCGCTTGCACCACGCCATGAGCACTAGCCATGCGGCAGGATCGTTCTGGTTGACACGGCGGAAGAGGGCCTGAAAGTTGTCCGGGTCTTCCTTTTCCAATATCGCATTCGGCCCGACCGCCACCAGGAAGACGGTATCTCCGGCTTTTATCCGGTCACCGTCGTTCAAGGCGCGCGGAGCCCAGATTCGACGGTCGTTAACGAATGTGCCGTTCTGGCTGGTCATATCCCGCACAAGGCACAGGCGATCCCCGATCCTGTCCACCTCGAAATGCTCGCGGGACATCATGGAGTCGCGCACGAAGACATCGGCGTCGGGATGCCTGCCGAAGACGATCTTCTTCCCGGCCAGAATCTGAATCTGGCGTTTGCGCCCGTCCGGTTGCTGGACGGTTATCCTTATCGGCACTTTCTGGTTCAGGCCGGCCATCCGGGACCGCTACCTCCAGCCCCTTAAGACTTGAATACCCCGCTCACTCGAAGTTAATGATAACACGACTGGCAGGCAATCGCTACTGGTCCTCAAGGTCGGCCTGGGAGAACACGTCATGCCGGTGCGTGCTGACGCTTACGACGAGAGCAAGGGCGAACATGCCGGCCAGCATCGCCGAACGTCCGTAACTGATGAACGGCAGCGGCATTCCTGCCACCGGAACCAGGCGCAGCGACATCGCTGAATGCAGGAAGGTCTGGACTCCGAACCATGCCATTACTCCGGTTGCTATCCACTTTCCGAACGGCTCGCGTTGCACGACGCTGACGCGCCATATGCAGCCTATGAAGAATAAATAGAGCAGGATGAAACCGGAGGTTTGCAGAAATCCCAGTTCCTCGGCTACCACCGCGAAAATGAAGTCCGCGTACTTCATCGGCAGCCGGTTTAGCCGGTTAAGTGTTCCATGTCCCCAACCCTCCCCGAAAACGCCCCCGTTGGCAACAGCGACAAGCGCCTGACGGACGTTGTAGCTGGCGTCCAGGTTGCCCGGAGCATCGGGGTAGAGGAAGCTGATCACGCGGCGCTTCTGGTAGTCCTTCATGATGCCCGGGGTGAAGTATGCGAACAGGCCGATGGACGCTCCCAGGAAGATAATGAGCGCAAGGTTGCGGACGCGAGTTCCCGCGGCGTACGAAATACAGAAGAAAAGCGGCAGGAATGTTAGAGAAGTTCCGAGGTCGGGCTGCTTGGCAATCAGAGCCATCGGAACAAGGACAAGGCCGAGCGGGATCAGGAGAGTCCCGAAACTCTTTTCCCCCCTGCGATAACAGTAGTATTTAGCCAGCGCAAGAATGGCCAGCGGCTTCATGAACTCCGACGGTTGAATCATTATCGGCCCAATCTTGTACCATCGGCGGCTGCCGTTGATTATCACGCCGAAGACTGGAAGCATAAGCAGGCTCAGAAGCCCAAGCGCGTAAAGCAGATAGACCCAGGGCATCAGCCTGCGATAATCAATCACTGCAAGAAGAATCACAAAGCCCATCCCGACGGCGGCGGTCATTAACTGGTCCTTTGCCGAGGATAGAGATTTTGCGCTCCAGATAAAGAGGAATCCGATCAGGATTAACGCCATGGCCGATAGCATCAGGGGCCAGTGGACCCGGTATATGTTCCGTGGAATCCTGGACGCGACTTCCATACAGTCTCGGCTGCGCTGCCGCTTGAATCATGGCCTTATGGCGGAAGCAGCGGCGCAACCCCTCCGGAAACGGACTATACTTCCCGACTGAATCCGGGTCAAGCCGCGGAATGGTTGCGATTGGAAAACAGGTTGAAGAAGGATTTTGGGTCAGGTTTTAGCGAAACGCAGGCTCCATGCCGCAATCCCGCCCGCCCCTCCGCCCAGCTTCAGCCTCAACGCTCCATCCCCGGCGTCCGGTTCAGGGACGATCTTCCTTCTGCCCGCGCGGGCTTCGCGCAGCCTGAATCCGTCCGGCGCGAAGAACGTCAATGTGGTGGCTTCACCCTTTACGAGTTCCGCCTCGCCGCTCAATTTCAGTGCGTCGGCGTCCCATTCGACATTCCGGATGCCGACTCCTCCCTGTGTTATGTGCCGGTCCGTCGAGATAAATTGCGGGCGATCAAGCGCGGCGTGGACGGCAAGCAAGGCGTTGGATTTGGGCGCAAGCTCCATCGAGAAACTTTCGGCGAAGGAGCCGAGGAGGCGTCCGTTCCAGTAATCGTAAATCAGGTATTGCCCCCCGGGGTCAAGCCCGATATCTCTCATGCCGAAACCGATCCTGCGCTTCTCTTTATCGTCGAAGTTAAAGAGCGAAATCACGTCCCATTGCCCGAATGGGCGGTTAATCTTCAGGTCCCAGACGCTCCTGAGTTCATAGATCGGGAAGAGGTCCAGCGGATGCGCGTCGCAGACGGGCAGGCAGCGCTGGAGGAGCCACATTCTTTCCGGGGGGAGTTCGGCGAGCTTGTCGCCGGCGAACATGACCTGCCCCGGCAACCCGACCACGGCGGTCGCGATCCTGGCGACGCTCATCTCCGTGAACTTGCCTACGAGCAGCGTGTCGGGGTCGTTGTGCCAGACGATGTTGTGCGCGAAAAGCTGAGTCAGCGTCGTCAGCGCCTGATCCAGATAGTTGTGCCAGGTCGGGTCTCTCTTTATACCCACGATGTCCGCGCCGATCCTTGCCGCGTCGGACACGGCGACCTCCGGGCCGGAGTAGTGGCCCTGGCAGGCGAGCAGGATGGCGTCCGGGCCGATGCCTTTTCTGAATTCCCTCGCGCAAAGCTCGAAGGGGTTCGGACATTTGTTCTTGAACGCTGCGCGAACGCTGGGTAGTTCGTAAAAGTGCGCGCTGTAACTTGGGCTTTTTCCGGACATGCCGTCAATCTTGAAGAATTCGTAGCCCCAGTCGCGCCGCATCGTCCGCAGGCTTTCGCGCATGAAGGCGCGCACTGCGGGCTGAGACGGATCGAGGACGTAACGTCCGGACCAGTTGCCGATCGGCGCTCCATCAGGATCGCGCAGGAACCAGGCTTTGTGCGACTCGTAGAATTCTCTGCTTCCCGTCCCGTAGGGCACCGCCCAGATGCCCGGCTTGAAGCCGAGTTTGCGTATCTGATCAGCGAGCCATTTCATTCCGCTCGGAAACTGTTCGGCGAACGGCTCCATCGTCAGGTTGTGGAAATCGCGGACGGGCTGGACGCCGGAGTTGTCCTGCCAGGACTCAATGGACCATATCTCCATTCCGTACGGTTTCAGATACTTTGCCCCGGCGCGCGCCTCGGCCAGGTTCTCGCTCTCGCCGGCCTGATCGAAGTAGACGTTCCATGACATCCAGCCGGTCGGGGGAGAGGGGAGCCGCGTTCTGTCAATGGGTTTGTACCACGGAATCCACCGGCTGCGGTAGTAGTCCTTTGCCGGTTCGATCGTGATGGACGCGCGGGCGGAGTCTTCCGCGTCGGCCTCGATTCTGGCGTAGAACTGCTGTTTATCCCCGGCTATTCCGGTCGTCTGCAACGCGGCCTCTGAGCCTGAGAAGCTGAGCAGGCAGTCGCAGGCGATGTCGAATATGGAATCGTTCAGCGCGCTGTCGGCGGGGCCTGATGCCATCTGGACGACCTGCGAGCCGGCGGGCGGGGGCGTAGCGCGGCAGGCGAAGCTCCGCCGCCCCAGCGACGCGCAGGCGTCATAGATCAATCGCCCGGGATTACGCTGATGCGCGCGCTGCGCGACGGTCAGGCTCAGCCGTCCCCCGTCGCAGTACGGGACGACGTAACCCTGGCAATCGCCGGACGGATCCATCAGAGCCAGGCGGAGCGCGTCGCCCTCAAGAGGTGGCAGAATGCGCCAGTGGAAAGTCTTGCCGTCCCTGATCCCCTCAAAAGACAACCTGCCGGTCAATCTGGCTCCGGAAGCGCCATGGCGGCAATCGAGAACCGAAACAGCCGGGTTGAACCGCAACGACCACTCGCCGAATCGCGCCGAGAAATTTTTGGATTTCACCATATGCAATGACCTCAAATCAGGATTATCACGCCCCTTGCAACGAAAGACATGAGGCACTTGCGATGCAACCATCAGCAGGGGCGATTATAACACGCCCCTGCAACTCATGATGAAAGTGATTATAGTTTCCGGAAGGACATCTTCATAGCTCCGGCATGTTTTCTCCCCAGGTTGTGAAATGGACGCTATACTATCCTCTTTTGAATAAACATGCGGGTAAGATTCGGAGGACGATTCATGATCGTTCGGTGGCCGGTCGCATGCATGGTTGCGGTGGTGTTTGCCGCAGGCTGCATTAACGGAGCAATTGGGGAATCGCCGAGGCGGCAGGAGACACCGCCTCGCGCGCCGGAGACCTTCCCGCTTTCAATTTTGCAGTCGCCGGAAGACAGTCGAAGCGCCGCGATTGCCTGCCCGAAACTGCCGGGCATTATCGGCGTTCATACTGAACTGGCCGATTGCCGCCGCGAGGGTGTTGCGTCCGTCCGGAATACGGACAACGGCGGCATGGAACGCAAGTCGCTTCTCCTGCATGTTCCAACCGGAAACCGGTGCGAGCTGACCGAGGTCTTCACGCCGACCGCGAACAGCATCCGATGGGAGATCGAGATCCGCGGGGTGGGGGACGCCGGTCAGGACAAGCCGTGGATGACGGCCATCGTCAGCGGGCTTGAGTGGCCGGATCGGGATGCCGAATTCTGGGCGGCCTGGGGGGACAACCGGCCTGACGCGCCGGCGAATTCGTCCTCCTGGACCGATCCGCTGATGCCGCGTCAACTCGCCGACATGTCCTTCGCCTACGGCGGCAGGCACTTCGGGCAGCCGCAGGCCATATCCCTCCCCCTCGTGACCGTTCTCAGCAAGGGCGCTGGCGCCAGCCTCATCCTTTCGCCGGAAGACCTGATCCTCGACATGGCCCTCGACGTTTCCGCAAAGGGCGCAATGCGATTCACGCGGACAAAGCATCGGATCGAGCCGGGCGGGACGGTGAAGTTTGCGATGGACGTCGTAGCGCACCCGCCGTGTTGGCGCGGGGGACTGGCGTGGATCGTTAATCGTTATCCCGATTACTTCAATCCGCCTAATCCGCGAACCTATGACGTGGCCGGCTGCGGCTCGTATTCCAGTCACGCCGAGGATTTCGACGCGGACGCGCTCATGCGCATGGCCTATCGCGTGAACTGGAAGGCCAGCTTCGACTTCCCGTTCATGGGCATGTTCATCCCGCCGGTGAGCGGCGATGATGACGAATGGACAGATTTCAAGGGGCAGAAGACGTCCATCCGCAGGATGCGCGATCACTCCCGCTGGATGCGCGGCATGGGCTTCCACGTCCTCAATTACTTCAACGTCACGGAATTCGGCGCCTATATCAAGCATCCGCCGCCGCCCAGAAAGGCGCAGAGCGACGCGGACCTCTGGAAAGACGCCAACGATTTCCTTTACGGACGTCTGTCCGAGGCAATCCTCCGCGGCAAGGACGGCAAGCCCATCGGCTCATGGGAGGGATGCGTCGCCATGGACCCGGGGGAGCCGGTCTACCGGGAATTCCTTTTCGCGCAGGCGCGGCGGCACGTGGAGGCGTTCCCCGAAAGTTCCGGAATCTGCATTGACCGGATGGACTGGCTCCAGTTCTACAATGACCGCCGCGACGACGGTGTAAGTTGGGTGAACGATAAGCCTGCTCGTTCCCTGGTCGTCTCATGGCATGACACAATGGCCGGACTCGGGCCGATCATGCACGACGCCGGCAAGGTAATCTATTGTAATCCGCACTATCGCCGTCTGGACCTGATGCGGCAGACGGACGGCGTCTACGACGAATTCGGCCAGATGGGCCACAGCATGAATCTGTGCGCGCTGCTCTGCCTGCGCAAGCCGGTGATCGAGTGGACCGTTCCCGTCCCGGAGCTTCAGAAAACGCCGGACGATTACTTCCAGCGGCATCTTCACATGGGCGCGTTCCTGACCGCGCCGATCCCCGGCAACGACCACACGATCCTGCCGGATGGAAAGGTCGAGAAGTTCTATTTCGATTACGGGCCGATGCTCGAAAGCCTGCGCGGCAGGAAGTGGGTTCTGCAGCCGGGCGTGATTGAAGTAGCCGACGGGAAGGCTAAGGCGAACATCTTTGAGATTCCCGGCGGATGGATTGTTCCGGTTACATTTGCGGCGGGGCTGGAGAAGGTCCGTGTCGTCATTCGGGGAATGGATATTCATCCAGTAAACCTCGCCGTCCACGCAATCCATCCCGGGGAGAATGAATGGACGGCGATCGAAGCACGCGGCAAGGGCGACGCGATGGAGATTGACGTCCCCGTTTCCCGCGGTTGCGCCATGGTCAGGATTGTCAGCGCCTGGATGGAACCGCAATTGCGCTCCTTCACAACGTCGGTTGATGTCAGGCTTAATACCGCCCTCAGGGACGCCGCGATCCGCTACACCCTTGACGGCAGCGAGCCGACCGCGAAATCCAAGCGATATGAAGGGCCTGTCCGTCTTGACGCATCCGCGACGGTGAGCATGGCCGTATTTGCCGGCAGGGAGAGGGCGGGGGATGTCATCAGGCGCGAATTCGTGAAAGTCCCCCCGCCCGCGCCGGAGATTTCCCCGTCCGGGGCCGTGTTCGATGAGACCGTCAAGGTGGCTCTCTCCGTCGTGACCGGATCGTCAGACGCGGCGCTGCGCTTCACGGTTGACGGGACTGAGCCGAACGAGCGATCCCCCATCTATCGCGAGCCTGTCCCGTTGTCTGAAAACGCGGAGGTCAGGGCGCGCGTCATTGCCCCCGGGGCGTTGCTGGGGAAAGTGGCAACAGCGCGTTTCATGCGGCGGGGGCCGGTTCCGCCGTCGCCCGATGTCCCTCTGAATGACCTCAAGCCCATAAAAGCGACCGTGGGCTATTTCGAGACGGCAAAGGTCAACCTCTCGACCCAGGGCAAGCCGCTTGCGCTGGCCGGCAAGGTTTATCAGCGGGGGATGGGCGTTCATGCCAACTCGGAACTGGCGTACGAATTCCGTCCGGAGTATGGCGCGTTTGTGGCCATTGTCGGGGTTGATGACGAGATGAAGGATTTCTCCCCGGCCAGCGTCGTCTTTCGGGTTCTTGCGGATGAGAATGTCCTCCACGAGAGTCCGGTGATGCGTCCGGGGCAGGTCTGGCACATCAACGTCCCGCTCCCGGCGGAATACCGCCTGATCAGGCTGCTTGCGGACGATGCAGGGGACGGAATCAACGGCGACCACGGCGACTGGGCGGAGGCCGGATTCATTCTGAAAAAGCCGTAGATCATCAATCCTGTCGGTTGATACATTCATTGCTGATGCGCGGCAGACGGTGTATATGGGAGAGCACATGCCGCGCCAGGGAATGAAGGTGAAAGGAGTCCGGGGTGGATGTAGGAAAGATAATCCCGATCGCGCGCGAGGCCATGGCCGGGCGTAAGGCGCATCCCGTGAGGGAGCGGGGCTTCATTCTTCATCACGGCATGAGGGTTGGCAGGCTGGCAGTGAACCTGCTGGATGTGATTCATGGACTCGACGGGTGCGGCATGAAACCGGCGGGCGAGTTGCGCGCGGGGGCCACAGGTAATCCGTCGGGTTATTCAGATCGCGATATTCTATTTATCGGAGGGCTTTTCCACGACGTTGGAAAGGGATTTGGCTCTCATGCAGACATGGGCGCGCAACTTGTGCGATGCCTGCTGAAGGACGTCTGCGCGCCCGATGAAATCGAGCAGGTGGCTTTCCTGGTTCGCAACCACAATCGGCGGGATGGAAGCCTGCCGTTGCCGGCAAGAACACTCCAGGACGCCGACGTTCTTGACCATGTCGGAGCGCAGATGGTCTGGATAGCCTTTCAATACAGCGCAAACACCGAATCCGCGCCGGAGGACTGCGTGAGATACTATTTTAGCGAAGAGCACGTGAAGTATCTGAAGGAGTTGCGGGATTCGTTGAATTTCGATCAGTCCCGGGAGGCGTTCGACCTGCGCCGGGTTGAGGAGATTCGCTTCTTTGAGCGTTTCCGAGCGGAACTGGATGGGGCGTTTTGAATAAAGCATGAATATTCATTCAGAGTCCTGCTATCACAGGGAATGCGGTCTTTCCCTGTCCTGACGCACACCCTCATGCCGCGATCAAGTGGCGGGGCTTCCGGCAAAGAAAGGGCGGAAGGGAAAACATTGGATGAGGAAAGGCGGTCGCTGTCGCCTGAATTCGCGGATACAAGCCATGAATTCCACCAACCCTTCTCATCCGACGCTTTCTCACGGAAGCGCCGCCTTCTCCCGGCGGGAGAAGGAAATGCACGAAGAGAGGCACATGACGCGATATAAGGTATCCTGTCGTCCTTGCGGAACATTCCGGCGTCCATTCCGGTGAGCTACCCCCATGTTCTCCACGCTGAGTTTCGTCCTTGAACAGCATTTCCCGCCCCGTGTAGAATGCCCCCGCTGTCGCTCAACGCTATCAGCAAAACTTCTCTTTACACTTGCCCTTCCATCAAGGAGACACAGACATGCCGAGCAAATTCAAGGGAGTTTTTCCAGCCGTAGTCACGCCGATTGACGCCAGGGGGCGTTTCAACCCGGACGCCATGCACAAGCTCGCCCAGTTTCTGATTCCCAAGGGGGTTCACGGGTGCTACGTCACCGGAAGCACGGGCGAAGGTCTGCTGCTGAACGTGAAGGAGCGGAAGGCGGTCGCGAAGACGGCGGTGGAGGCGTTCGGGAAGAAGGGCAAGGTCATAGTCCACATCGGGGCGATGGGGACGCGCGACACGGCGGATCTGGCGGCGCACGCGGCGGAGGTCGGCGCGGCGGGCATCAGCAGCATCCCGCCGATCTACTTCCCGCACACGATGGGCGACATCATCGAGTATTACCGCGCGGTCGGCAAGGCGGCGGGGATACCGATGTTCGTCTACTCCATCCCGGCGCTGCTCAATCGCAGCTTCACCGCCGACGACTTGGCGCGCTTCCGCGAGATTCCCGAATTCGCGGGCATCAAGTTCACCGACTACAACCTCTACGAATTGCGCAACATGCGCGACGACTTCGGCCCGGACTTTACCATCTTCAACGGCTACGACCAGGTCTTTGCCTGCGGGCTGGCGATGGGCGCGGACGCCGGGATAGGCTCCACATATAACTTCATGCCTGAGATGTTCGTCGCGGTCTACAAGGCGTTCACGTCAGGGGACACGGCGAAGGCGTTCGACTTCCAGCACAAGCTCAACCGCATCATCCGGATCGCCATCCGGGGCAACGCGCTGGCGACGACGAAGGTCATGCTCAGGTTCCGCGGCGTGGACTGCGGCAAGCCGATTCCGCCGATACGGGAACCGCTGCCGAACGAGATCGAGGAGACCGAGGGCGATCTGAAGAAGCTCGGTTTCCCGGATGAATACGTGAAAGAGGCCGTCGAATACATGAAGAAGTGACCGGATGAGCCGGACAACGCATTCACCGGATGAAGGAGCGCGGAAATGAGATTCGGCGGTCCATTGTTCATGCAATTTTCGGACCCCGACGGGTGGGCCGGGGCGGTAAGGCAGAGCGGCTACAGCGCGGCCTACTGTCCGGTCGGGGCCGACGCCGACGCGGCGACGGTCAAGGCATACGCCAGGGCGGCGAAGAAGTCGGACATCGCCATCGCGGAGGTCGGCGCGTGGAGCAATCCGCTCAGCCCGGACGCGGAGACCGCGTCAAAGGCGGTGGAGCACTGCAAGAGGCAGCTTGACCTTGCGGACAGGATAGGCGCGAACTGCTGCGTGAACATCTCCGGCTCGCGCGGGGAGCAGTGGGACGGTCCACACCCCGCCAACCTGACGAAGGACACGTTCGACAGGATTGTCGCAATCGTCCGCGAGATCATTGACGATGTGAAGCCGAAGCGGTCCTGCTATTCGCTTGAGACGATGCCGTGGATGTATCCCGATTCCGCCCGGAGCTACTGCGACCTGATAAAGGCCGTGGACCGGGAGCGGTTCGCCGTTCATTTCGATCCGGTCAATCTCGTTTGCAGCCCACAGATTTATTTCTCGACCGGAAAGATGATACGGGATTTCGTAAAGAGGCTCGGTCCACGGATAAAGAGCTGCCACGCAAAGGACATCCTGCTGTCTGGGCGGCTGACCACGCACCTTGACGAAACGCGTCCGGGGCTTGGCGGGCTGGATTATGCGGCATTCCTGAAGGCCCTGCACGGATTGGACCCCGACGTGCCGCTCATGATGGAGCATCTTGCAAAGGAAGAGGAATACGCGCAATCGGCGCAGCACATCAGGGCCGTCGCCGTGAAGGTCGGGGTGAAGATACTGTGACCACCCGCAAGGAATACGCCGTGACCTGCGTAGCTCCGGAGAAGGTGGAGCTGCGAGAGGAGGAGCGGGAGATAGTTCCCCCCGGCCCGAACGAGATAACAGGCTCAAGCGTTGTCACGCTGATCAGTCCGGGGACGGAGCTGGCGGCGGTCTACCGAGGTCGGCATTTTCCGAGCGTCGGCGGGTACGCAGCCGTGATGCGCGTCGAGGCGGTCGGCGAGGGCGTGACGGACGTCAAGCCCGGCGACCTTGTCTTCGGCATGGGGGCGCATCGCTCCCATCAAAGGCTGACCCGAAGGGAGGCCGTGCTCGTTCCGCCGGGGCTTGTACCGAAGGTTGCCGTCTTCGCCCGGATGATGGGCGTGACGATGAGCACGCTGACGACGACGGCAGCGCGTCCGCCCGAGCCTGTCGTGGTTACGGGTCTCGGGCTGGTGGGCAACCTCGGGGCGCAGGTTTTTCAGAGCTGCGGCTATCGCGTGACGGCGTGCGATCCGCTGGAGAACCGGCGCAAATCGGCGGTTTCCTGCGGTTTGCGTGACGTTCGGGCGGGCGTTCCGCTGGATGATCCGGCGGTCTGCGGCAAGGTTGGGCTTGTCCTGGAGTGTTCGGGGCATGAGCGCGCGGTTCTGGAAGGCTGCCGGGTGGTTCGGAAGCGGGGAGAGGTCGCGCTCGTCGGCGCGCCCTGGCAGAAGAGGACGGACATTTCCGCCCATGAAATCCTGCACGAGGTGTTCCACAGATACGTCATTCTGCGGAGCGGATGGGAGTGGGAGGTTCCGCGCCAGCCGACGGATTTCATGAGCGGCAGCGTCTACAACAATTTTGCGGCGGCGCTGGAGTGGCTGGCGCAGGGAAGAATCGCCGTTGAAGGGTTGTATGAGGTTGTTGCGCCGCGCGATGGAGACCGGGCATACCGCGATCTGGACCGGCGCGACGGCGAGATTCTCGCCCGGGTGTTTGACTGGTCGGACTGTCCATGATTAGTCCCGGGCTGCGACGGATTTCTTCATCTTGCAAACGGAGCGGCCGGATTCTACCATAGACGATCATTCGTCCGCGATTTCAGCGCGGACGCACTGTTGGCGACAAAGCGGGATCAATTTTTCCGATACAGGAGCCATGACATGGAAAAGAGCGGGAAGTTTTTCAGGGACGGGATTTCAAGGCGCGACTTTGTCAGAATGACGGGAACCGCCGCATTTGCTGCTGCTGCCGGACTGGGAGCGTCATCGCGGCTGGCGGGCGCCGAGGCGGGCGGGACTGACGCGATCCGCGTTGGCGTGATCGGCTGCGGAGGGCGGGGAACTGGCGCGGCGTTCAACTGCCTGGCTTCAGCCCCCGGCGTGGAGCTTGTCGCCGCGGGAGACCTTTTCGAGGACAGGGTCAGGGGAGCCGTCAACTCCTTCAAGGAAAAAGTCCCGGCTGAGAAGATGAAGATCACCGACGAGACGACATTCGTCGGTTTCGATGCTTTTGAGAAGGTCTGCAAGACGGACTGCAATTACGTGATTCTGGCGGCCCCTCCCGGATTCCGCCCGCAGCATCTGCGCGCCGCAATCGAGTCCGGCAAGAACGTCTTCATGGAAAAGCCGGTGGCCGTTGACCCGATTGGATATCGCAGCGTCTGCGAATCTTCCGACATGGCGAAGGAGAAGAAGCTGGGCATCGTTGCGGGGACACAGCGCCGTCACCAGGCCAACTACATCGAGATCATGAAGCGCATACACGACGGCGCGATCGGCGACATAGTGGCCGTCCAGTGCTACTGGAACCAGGGCGGACTGTGGGTCCATGAGAAGAAGGCCGAATGGTCGGACATGGAGTGGCAGTGCCGCAACTGGCTGTATTTCACGTGGCTTTCCGGGGATCACATCGTCGAGCAGCACGTGCATAATCTGGACGTTGCGCGCTGGGCGATCGGCGGGGTTCCTGAGAAGCTGACGGGCTTGGGCGGCCGGCAGGTCCGCACGGAGGCGAAATACGGCAACATCTTCGATCACTTCGCCATCGAATACTTCTTCCCGAAGAACGTCCATGTTACGAGCACGTGCCGCCAGATCAACGGATGCTCCGGCAAGGTCAACGAGCGCATTCTCGGGACAAAGGGACAGGCGTATCTGAACGGCGGCGGGCGCATCGCGGGCGAGAATGCGTATCAGTACGCCGGGGAGAACTGGGACCCCTACACGCGGGAGCACACGGACCTCATCGAGAGCATCCGCAAGGGCGAACCGCTGAACGAGGGACGCCAGGTGGCCGACAGCACGCTGATGGCCATAGCCGGGCGCATGAGCGCCTACACGGGACGGGAGATGAGTTTCGAGTGGGTGCAGAAGACGTCGAAGCTCGACATAATGCCCAAGAAGTATGAGTTCGGCGACCTGCCGGTCGAGCCGGTCGCGATTCCGGGAACGACACAGTTGATATAACGCGCGAAACAACGCGCGCGGCAGAAAGCGCGGGGGCGCAGTCATGCTGCGCCCCCGCATTGCATTAGGAGAAGGAGAACCATGCGCAATCCAGGAATGACAAGGCGTCAACTGCTCGCGACGGCTGCCGCTGCCGGCGCCGCCGTTGCGCTGCCCCGTTGCAAGAAGACGGCCGCTCCGGTCCCGGGCGCCGTCGCTCCGGCTGTGACGCCGCCGGTCGCTCCGGCGGCTCCGGCCCGCGCGTTCAAGATCGGCGCGTGCGACTGGTCCATCGGCAAGACGGCCAACGTCGAGTCAATCGAAGTCGCGTGGCAGATCGGGCTGGACGGCGTTCAGGTCAGCTTCGGTCCCCCCGGCAGCGGCGCGGACCTGCGCGATGAGAAAGTCCGGCAGCAGTACGCCGACGCCTGCAAGAAATACAACGTCGAGATCGCGTCGCTGGCGATGGGCTGCCTGAACGGGACGCCACTGGCCACCGATCCGAAAGCCAAGCAATGGACCGCCGACTGCATTGAAGTCATGGCTAAAATGGGCCAGAAGCGCGTCCTGCTGGCGTTCTTCGGGGCGGGAGACGTGCGCGACAAGGCGAAGCAGGACTCGCTGATCGCGGTTCTGAAGGAGCTTGCGCCGAAGGCAGAACAGGCAGGCGTCCAACTGCTCATCGAATCGCAGATGAACGCGGAACAGCACCTATATGTCGTCAATGGCGTCGGTTCGCCGGCTGTGAAGGTCTATTACGACGTATGCAACATGGAGGGTCTCGGCTACCCGCTTTACGACGAAATACGGCTGCTGGGCGGAAAGGGGCTGCTGGCGGAGGTTCACGCCAAGGAGAACGGCTTCCTCCTCGGGCACGGCAAGGTGGACTTCAAAAAGGTCCGCCAGGCGCTGGACGACGTGAAGTACGAGGGCTGGCTCATCATCGAGGGCGCGGTTCCGAAGGGCGCTTCGATGGAGCAGTCCTACGCGCACAACATCCGCCTGCTGCGCTCGATATTCCCGGAGGGAGCAGCGGCGCTTTCAGGGCTGGCCGGAAATCCCCCGTTCAAAATCTCTTTGGCGCAATGGTCGCTGAACCGGACCATCGCCGCAGGAACACTGACCACGCTGGACTTCCCGGAGTACGCAAAGCGGGAATTCGACATTGACGCCGTCGAATACGTCAACCAGCTTTTCATGGATAAGGCCAAGGACGCGGCCTTCCTCGCAGAACTGAAGAAACGCAGCGACGGCGCAGGCGTCAAGAACCTGCTCATCATGTGCGACAACGAGGGGGCGATGGGCGATCCGGACGAGAACGCCCGCAAGCTGGCGGTTGAAAACCACTTCAAGTGGGTCGAGGCTGCGAAGGCCCTCGGCTGCCACTCCATCCGCGTCAACGCGCATTCGCGCGGGTCATGGAACGAGCAGGTTTCCCTGGCGGCGGACGGGCTTAGAAGGCTCTGCGAATTCGCAAAGGGCCATGACATCAACGTGCTGGTGGAGAACCACGGCGGGCAATCCTCAAACCATGCGTGGATGATCGAGGTCTTCAAGAAGGTCGGCCTGCCCAACATCGGCGCGCTGCCGGACTTCGGCAACTTCGGCGGTTACGACCGTTACCGGGGCGTCGAAGCCATGATGCCCTACGCGAAGGCCGTGAGCGCCAAGAGCCGAAACTTCGACGGCGAAGGGCTGGAGACGGAAAGCGACTTCAACCGCCTGCTGCAGATCGTCATCGCGTCCGGATACAAGGGTTACGTCGGGATCGAATACGAAGGCTCCGGCATGAGCGAGCCGGACGGCATCCGCGCAACGAAGCGGTTGCTTGAGCTTGTCCGTTGCGGCGGGGGCAGGCGCGAGGAAAAAGGCCCCGAGACGGCGATCATCTCCACCGTTGACTTTGGCGACCGCAAGGAATGGAAGGTTGTCGAGGTTGACAGCCAGGAAACAGCCTCCGAGAACGGACGGGCCGAGAACTGCTTGGACGGCAACGGCACGAGCTGGTGGCACACTGAATGGTCTCAGAAAAGCCCCAAGCACCCGCACCACATAATCATTGACACGGCCAAGTCGCAGAAGATCACGGGCTTCCGGTATCTTCCGCGGCAGAGCGAATGCGTCAACGGACGCATTAAGGATTATGAATTTTTCGTCAGCGATGATCCGAAGAAGCTCGGCGATCCGGTTGTCAAGGGGGCCTTCCCGAACAGCGGCGCGGAACAGAAAGTGAAGTTCGACAAGCCGCGCCAGGGTCGCTACATATGCCTGAAGGCCCTGTCCGAGGTTAACGGAACGGACTGGACCTCAGTGGGCGAGCTTGGCATTGTGACGGAATGACCGCGCGAATCTCTCCGGGCTTGCTCAGCGTGGAGCAAGCCCGGAGGCGGCGATATGTTCCCATCCCTCAACAAGGGCGGGAGATCGCCTTGCGATATCGAAAGCATCTGATCTTTTCCTCGTCAATGGGTGCGATAAGGCTTGCATTTTCCGCCGTTTCCGGACAGTATTGGTACATCTGAAATGTTAACCTTGGTTAAGTGTTGTTCCAGCGGCGGCGCTTCCGTCGCGCCATCGCTCCAAAGTGAAGTTTTCGCATGTCCGGACTGCCCAGAAGCGAAGAAGAGCAGAGAATAGCTGAGCTGGCCACGCGGCGTTCCTATGTCACGCTCATCCAGCTTCAGCAATGCATGGCTGAATTGAAAAGCCTCAGGGACAAGGGCGAGGACAAGGGCCTGCTGGATTTTATGAAAGAGAAGGGGCTGATCACGGCCATGCAGGCGCAGGTCCTCGAGCGCCAGGTGGAAAACCAGGGGAGATTCCCGATCCTCGGCGGGTTCGAGATTCTCATGAAGCTGGGCGAGGGCGGGATGGGCTCGGTCTACAAGGCCCGGCAACTGAGCCTTGACCGGATCGTCGCCGTCAAGGTTCTGCCGCGAAAGCTTGCAGCCGACCAGGAGTTCCTGGGGCGGTTTTTGAGCGAAGGCCGCGCCGCCGCAAAACTCAATCACCCCAATATCGTCCAATGTTACGAGGCTGGGGAGGCGGAAGGTCGTTTCTTCATGGCAATGGAATACGTCCCCGGCTGCAACGTCGCGGACCTTATCAAGGAACGGCATAAGCTTGACCAACTGGAGACCATGGGCATCGGCCTCCAGATGGCGCAGGCCCTCCAGCACGCATGGGAGCATCAGATTGTCCACCGGGACGTAAAACCGGCGAACATCCTTTACAGCCCGGACAAGATGACCAAAGGCAATCTGGCTGGGGTGTGTGGGCCGGCCAAGCTGGCCGACCTGGGCCTGGCGCGCGCCATTGACAGGGAGGAGGCGCACATCACGGGAACCGGCAGGGCCATCGGGACGCCGCACTACATCTCCCCGGAGATGGCCAGAGGCAAGTCCGACCCCGATCCGCGCTGCGACGTCTATTCCTTCGGCGCAAGCCTCTACCATATGCTCGCCGGCAGAACGCCATACGACGGCGCCACCCCGGCAAGCATCATGGTCCAGCACCTAACGGCCCCTGTGCCGGATCCGAGACGTTTTGCGCCTGAAACATCGCCGGAGTTTTGCGCGGTCGTGATGAAGTGCATGGCCAAATCCCCTGACGAAAGGCAGCAGGACCACGCCGAGGTTGCCGAGGAGATCGAACAGTGCATATACAGGCAAAGGCGTCCGGAAACCGCGTCCGTCATCATGGCGGAGATTATTGAGGAACATCCGGCACAGGATCCAAGCGAGGAAAGCGGGCCGATCATGGCCGAGGTCGTTGACGACGAGAGCGCGACGGTCGGCCTCCCCGACGCAGCCGAGCAGAGGCCGACGCTCTTCTACGAGGAGGAAGAACCCGCCGGGGGGGACGCGGAACAGGACGACGGCGGCGAACAACCCCGCGAAGACGATGACGCCCCTCATGAGGAAGATGACGCAATAGAAGACGCCAAGGTTGCCGTTCCGCCGTTCCATTCGGAATCCAGGCCGACGAATCTCATGCAGCGGCTCCGCAAGGACAAGGCAGGCGCGATTCCGCCCGGTTCTTCAGGGACACGTCCGCCCGGCGCGGGAGTGAGATCGCCCCTTGATCGCCCGCGCGAACCGATCGGAAGAACAGCGCCACCGGCGGTTAAAGGCCGCGAGGAATCGAACCGTCCGGTGGCAAAGAATCAGCAGTCCGATCCCGCCGGCAAGGCGTTCGGCGGCGTGATTGACCCGTCAATCATCGCCTCATCCCATGAGTTCGGAGCGCAGGAGCTTAGGCCGGAAAGACCGCTGAGGCTCAGAGAGGGGCAGAGCATCACCATCGGGCGCGATTCCCGCCACGCCGACATCGCCATCAAGGACTCGCGCGCAAGCCGCAAGCATTGCGAAGTCACCCGGAAGGGCGGCTCGGCCGTGGTGGCGGACCTCGGAAGCAGGAACGGGACGATTCTGAACGGCGAGAAGGTCGTCGGCGCGGTCCCGGCCAAGGAGGGCGACCTCGTCGTAATAGGCAGGACCCCGTTCAGGATATGCTTCATCTGAGCCGGTCGCGCAGTCCAAGGTTGATCGCTTGTCATTAGGTGCGCCAATCTATCCTGGTAGCCGAATGATGCCAATATCAGTCCGGAGCTTTACGGCCCCCTTTCGGCCTCTTTGAGTCCACTTCCCCCCGTATTCGCCGTTCCGCGAAAAACGGGGGGAAGATGTCGCGTCAGCGACAGAAGGGGGGCATTGATTGCATCCTTACAGTAAAGACATACGAGGCATACCCATCTGTGTTGGCGTACCTCCCGTCGGTGACCCCTTGCGCCGGTTGTACGGCGCCAGTCACGGGCGCGTGGCAGCGGGTTTCAAACCCGCCCCTATCAAGTGGCTGGCATATAAACGCTCCCTTCACTGACCGGATACCGCCGGTTTTCAAAATCGCTTGATTTCCGCGGTCCGGTAGAATATTCTTAAGTGTCTCATGGGGACGTAGCTCAGCTGGGAGAGCGCAGCACTCGCATTGCTGAGGTCGAGGGTTCGAATCCCTTCGTCTCCACCATTCGCATAAGACCGGCTAAACGCCGCGCGCGGCCCGCCCCTCAAAGGCGGGCTGCGTCGTTTAACGCCCACATGCTTCTTACGTCACCTTGTTCCCGACGTAGACGCGGGACATGAGTTGATCGAAAGAATTGATGAATGCAGGACATACAATCGCAACATTGAGCGAACCAGCCCGTCCGTATCCCCGTGCGCGGCGTGGGCAAGCCAGCAGCGTAGCCTTACCGTGACCTCATCGGGCGGAAGCGCCTGCTCATTGACGCCTTGTATGCGGCTATGAGCAGGTTGGTGAAGGAGGTGATGTTCGGAAAAAGGTTGTCGTATGTCTTCGGCATAAGTCAACGCCCCAGTGTAAAGTCGCCCCTTCTCATAAAAAGACATCCCTCTCCTTGGGGAGAGGGTGGCGCTTGCTGGGCGAACACGTTCGCCTCGGCAAGCGTCGGGTGAGGGGATAGAATGGGGCAACTCACTCTCAGCTATCAAAATTTGTCCTGCCGCTTGCGCATTTCTTCGGCTGCATCCGTGATACGCTTCAGAACATGGTCAGTTTCGTTCAGCACTTCAGCGTCGCCGAACCGTAGAACCGTCAAGCCGAGCGCCTCCAATTCCTGCTGACGCTTCCCATCTTCCGCAGACCTCGACTCGTGCGTGGTCCCGTCAACCTCCACGATCAGCCCCAACTCGAAGCAGAAGAAGTCGGCAACGTATCTGCCTATCGGGTGCTGTCTTCGGAACTTGGCTCCTGCTATCCCCTTTGACCGAAGGAAGCGCCAGAGAAAGGCCTCGCTGTTGGTCGCCTGCGAGCGCAGCTTGCGGGCTATCTCGGTGGCTGCCTCACTCTTGGGCGCTCCGTGGTCGGTGTTCTTCATTGCCGCAACACCTTCCCGTTCCCCCCTCATCCGGCGCGCCGCAAGCGGCGCGGCCACCTTCTCCCCAGGGAGAAGGAAGGCAAAAGAAAGCATCCGCGCAAAACAATGAAAACGGGCGCGCGGCCCGCCCCTCAAAGGCGGGCTGCGTCGTTTAACGCCCCCATGCTTTTTACGTGACCTTATTTCCGACGTAGACGCGCGCCATAAGCAGGTCGAAGGAGTTGATCAGGCCGTCCCCGTTGATGTCGTATCGCGCCTTCGCCGCGTCAAGCGCCTGCCCGACGTAGACGCGGATGTTGAGCAGGTCGAAGCTGTTGACCATGCCGTCGCCGTTGGCATCGCCCTTCAGCGCGACAATCTGAAGGTCCAGATCGCCCGTCGCGTTGTTGCCCGCGATGTCTTCCGCGTCCGGGCCGAGCGCGACCGTGTAGCGATCCTTGTCCGGCAGCGGGGCGGACAGCCCGACCGTCAGGACGCTGCCGGCAACGGAGACGCTCGATATCAACCCGCTCTGGTCGCCGCCACTCACCCCGACGATGCTCAGGTCGGCTGGCGTCAGGTTGTCGGCTATATCCTCGTTGAAGGCGATGCGGAGTTCATGCACACCCTGATTGCGCGGCTCGACATAGCCGTCGGCGATGTTCGTGACGACTTCTCCAACCCCGCCGCCGTGCGTCCCGACGATCTGCCAGCCGGTAATCTCAGGCGGCGTGGTGTCAATCGTCACGGGAAGGCTAACGGATGTTGAATTGCCATACCCGTCGTCAACCGTCAGGATGAACGGATACTCCCCGTCGGGGAGGACGCCGGCGTTGCCTTTGCCAATGAAACACGAATCGAAAAAGACATCCTTTACCCCATCACAGTCCAAATCAACAGCAAGGATAGACCAGTTGCCCAAAGGCGTGCCTGGATCCACAGGATTCTGGAACGTCCCGTCTCCGTTTCCGAAAGAGTACCCACCACTTGTAAGCACATCGAGATGACCGTCGCCGTTCATATCCGCGATTTCCAGGTCCCTCCACCCTGAGCTTCCGGCATACACGTAGAATCTATCCTGGAAGGTCCCCTCCCCGTTGCCCAACAGCACTGAAAAGCCGGCATTCCCTCGCACCACCAGATCCTGGTTGCCGTCCTCGTCCATATCTCCGGACATTACGCGCACGGGGTAAAATCCCACATTGTAATCGGAACGCGGCTGGAATGTGCCGTCGCCATTGCTTAGCAGGACCGAAAGGGAATCACTCGATTGGTTTAGCGTCACAATATCGGAATCACCGTCGTTGTCGAAGTCGGCCGTCCAGATATCCGTCGCTTGGGAAGCCACTTCCAGAACATCGGCGACAGAGAAGCCGCCGCTCCCGTTTCCCACAAAGACTGTAACCTCTCCGGCAGCCGACGAAGTTGCCGCCAGGTCCGGGTTGCCGTCATTGTTGAAGTCGCCTTCGGCAATGGCATCCGTACGGGCGCTACCGGTAGGGTACTCGACGTGATTCAGGAACCAGCCGTCGCCCGTCCCCCACAACACCGAAATCGCGGCGCTTCCATGACTGCTTGTGGCGATGTCCCAGTTCCCGTCGTTGTTGAAGTCGCCTGCAATAATGTTCTGTGGATAGTCAGCGATCGGAAAGCTCCGTTGGTCCTGGAATGTTCCGTCACCATTGCCAAGTAAAACGCAGGCGTAATTTGGGTCAAAATCTTCTTCATCCACAAAGGCCAGGTCTGGGATTGAGTCGTTGTTGAAATCAGCTGAGCACTTGCTAAAACAGTCCAGACTCAGATTGCCGTCCATGAATAGGAGCAGAGTAAGTGCTTGTACTTGAATCGTACCAAGCTGGCCTCCGGCTGTGATTACGTGCTTCGACCGGGCCCCGTTGAATGTGTCGGCGACGCCATCCCCGTCGAAGTCGAAGCTCGTACCCGCTTCCCCAAAGAAGTCGAATGTCGGCGTGTTGTCGGAGGTGATATTGTCGCTGTCGGATATGCCTGTGTCGCTGGCTGTCTGCAGGTCAATGGTCACCGGTTGCATTGGCGTGGCATTGATTGACATATCCTCGATGTAGGCCGTCGCCGCAGGATCGCCGAGGCCGTTCGTGAAAACGGCCCGAAGCCGGTTGTCCGTCCCGCCATAGTTTCGGTAGCCCCCGTCAGGGATCGGGCTTGCCGGTGTGAACTCGTATGTTCCGGCGGATGAAACGACGCGGGTTTCGTCAATGACGGTGTCGCCATTGAAGTCCAGTTCAATCGTCCCCGCGCCGTTGACGGTCACGTCGAAGGTCGGCGTGTTGTCGCAGGTAGCGTTGTCCGTAGACGACCATCCGAGATCGCTTGCGGCCTGCATGTCAATCTCGACAAGGGCGGCGAGCAGAACCCGCCGTTCGAGCGGTT
>JAKLEA010000035.1 GCA_022711755.1 Planctomycetota bacterium | reverse complement strand
AGACGACCCTTCTTGGACATGAGTTCAAGTATGCCGGAGCCGGTTTCCATCGTGACCTTGGCTAGCTGCACGTTGCCTTGGGCGCCCGCCTCGGCGCGAACGCGCGTGCCGCCGAAGTGGATGGTGCCGGGGCTGACGGCCATTTCGGTCATGGTGGCGGCGTCGTCATGAGCGTCAACGATGCCTACGCCACGATCAACCTTGAACGTCCATACGTTCACTTGACGTCTGGCGCCTTCTTCTTCAACGGTCTGCTCCTTGCGGACGACGCTGACCTGCGCGCCTTCCATCATCTGGAGTTTCTGACCGCCTGCGAATTCGATGCTGGCTGCGCCACTGCGCGCTTCAACGGTACTCTCATTCAAAACGGCGCTTCCCATCTCAAGCGGCCTGACGTCGTCAGGATCATCCGTCGGCCATTCAACAAGAGTGCCGCAACTTTTTACCTCGCCCAAACCTGCTCCCTGGGCAAGAGTCCAACCGGCGAGCAACAGCGTGGCGGCAATGGCCGCAGCAGTTATTTCCCGCACCCTCATCGCGTTCTCCTTTCATCACCGCTTAAACTTAGAGGTAAAGTTCTCCCATGCAATGGGAAGACTAGATACCCCCAGCACAACAATCACTTGATTTCAGGTGAATCTTATCACTCTTCCAGCCGCATGTCAATCGAATTTCCGGTTTGATTTTCTATTTTTTCAAGGATGACGCGAACTGCCTCGCCACGCACATCAGCTTTCCTGACACACACCAGGAAATCCCGCACATTATCGTTCAATATCCTTTCCAACCATTGCTCGATATTCCGAAAATTTCCATGTCCGAACTTTATATCGCCAAAACGCCCGTTGGATAAAATCAACTTTATTGCGCCATCCTTTATTTCAATGTGCCCGGTTCCTTCAAGATTGACATATAACCCATTCTGTTTGTCGCGTATGCTGACGAGAATCTCCGTATGATCCCCTGCGGGGATTATTTGACAACCAGTCAGAACATTCCGCCTGGAGCAAAGCTCTATCAGGAGGGCATTCACTTCATCACGGTTCAACTCCAGTTCTATTTGCTTACTCCCGTTTAATTCACCGATCAATCGTTCCATGCGAATTAATGTATTGTTAATGCAGGAGGCGGCTGATTGCGAATGAGTTATATTCAGGGGTGTTTCGCTGAACAGTTTTCGTTTCAGGTTATATTGACTATACGTGGAATGTCCCACAGTACCCAGCAAAACAATTATTCCTGAGATCGTCACCCACTTTAAGGATATCAGTTTCCGTCGCCTTACTGGTCCGCTTAGGGGTTCTCCAATTCTGACCATTCTTGAGCCATCTTTTAGAAATCGTTCCGGCCAGAATGCGACACATAGTCACATTATGTGCATGATTCATATCGCTTCTGGTCATTTGTCATCTTACTCTTTACCGCCGCAGTCGAACTAATTCACCAACTCAAGTGCGGATTTCCGCTGGCGGACTTGTTGGGCAAACTTTGAATCGCCAAACTCAGACAGAAACTTTTCGTAGTATTCCAACGCCTTCTGTTTGTTCTCTCTGCCGCCGCCGGCGTCAAATATTTTCCGGTAGCAGTCGCCAATCCGGTGCATGCAATTGCCTCTGGTCTCACCCTTTGCTTCTGCGAGCGTACTTTCGTAGAGGGCAATCGCTTCCTTCCATTCGCCAGCCTGGAACTTGACTTCCGCTTTTGCGTAATCGCCCGGCGCGGCGTCCTTGGCGACCGAGGTGAACTCCGCCCTTATGTTGTCGGTGGTAATCGGCTTGTCGCTGCTGATCAGGCGATAACCGATGAAGACTGCCACCAGAACAACGATTATGATTACGACTTTCATTGAGGAACCTCCTTATCAGCCGCCCTTCAAGTGAACCGGCGAAACGGGCATTTTGATGCCAGTCTCGCGCATACATATTCTTACATGTATATTTTAGTCTCGGAACAGCCGATTTCAAGAGGAACCGTCAGGCAATCCGAAACATTGGATACTATCTCAGTCTTTTTCCTTGATGCCGGCCAGGAGAATCAAACCATGCGCGGACAATATGCAGAGCATCGGCATGACTGGCTCCCGATAACGCATGCTCCCCACGAATATGCAATGAATGCCGGCGAAGTAGAAGGCCGGCCACAATGCCGGAATCATTTTCTTCCAGTTTCCGGGATCAACGAGAATCGCGAACACGGCAAGAACATAGACCGGCAATACGAAAGTGGCTATCAACAACATTTCCCCACCGTTGCGATATCCCGCGGCATTTGGCATGAAATTCCAGAATCGCAATTGCTTTGCCGCGATCAGGCTGACGGTTCTGCCGGGATTGGCCAATGCATATTCTTTAGCGGCATTTTTGAATGACTCGTTGCGACGCCATTCATCCGGATCGGCGGAGCCTGCCGGACGCGGCATTCTGTCAAGCGACGGCCCCCCGTCGGCATGTGGACCGAGCGCTTCATACAACGACTCTCCCGATCTGAGCGAGCCGGGTACATAGCAATGGTAAATACCGTAATTGCGGATAATCCATGGGCTGAGCGCGAGCCAGTTTCCCACAGCAATGAGAGCTAATTCCATGATCGTTCGGCGGGAAATTCCTCTCAGAATAATCCATACTGGAATTAGGAAGAGCGGGATCAACAATGCCGACGGACGCACCAGCGACGACGCTCCAAGCAGAATCCCGGTCATGACCGCCGCAAAAGGCGACGCCTTGTTTTCCACAAGCATGCACCCCAAAGCCAGTACCGCACACGCCAGGAGAATGGCGAAAAGCGTCTCCGTAAGCAGTGTTCCGCAGAAGTAGATCGCGGTCGGGTTGATGGCAACCATCAGGGCTGCGATCCTGCCGCACCTTACGCCAAACAGCCTGCGTCCAAGAATGCAAATCGGGAAAACTGTTGCAGCGCCGATTATCGCCTGCATCCATCGGGCCAGTTCAACTCCGGACAGAGAATAGCAGGCGGCAAGAAAGAGCGGGTAGCCGGGGGTTCGAGCCGCCGCGTCTCCGCAATTCAGCACGAATCCATTGCCGGCGAGAAGATTTCGGGCAACCTCGTCATATGAAGCGGTATCCGGCCATTGAAGACCGTCGCGCAAGGCAATTACGCGGATAATCCGCCAAGCCAGCGCAAGAACGAACACCCACCACATATTAATACTTGAAACGGTGATAAAACACCGTCCGATAATGCCTGATTCTGCGCGATTTGATTCCGATAATATATCAGTTACTGACATATGCTCATTATCCTGGGGATGTAACGCATCCACGCTCATATCACTCCAGCATCTCGGCCAGTTCGCCGATATTTTCCAGAACAATGACGCCTGAATTCTGAAGTCCGGCAGCTTTTTCCCGAGATGTCACTCCCGTCAAAACCAGGATTGGAATCAGGCCGGAATTCCGCGCCATGGCCATGTCTGTTTCAAGCCTGTCGCCTGCAAGGGCGCACTCCGCAGCAGCAAGGCCCAGCATATCCAAGGCTGCAGCAACGATAAGAGGCGACGGCTTGCCGACAACGAGGTCGAAACTTCTGCCGGCGGCGGCCTCGATGGCGGCGATCATGCATCCGCAGTCCGGCAGTTCATATCCGGGCATCGGGCACAACTTGTCCGGGTTAGTGGCCCAGAGTTTCGCGCCGCGTTTTGCCGCCCTATAAGCCCGGTCTAGTTTGTCGTAATCGAACGTCCGATCGAAAGAGACTGCGACAACATCGGCCTCATCCGGATTGCGGGTGACGACAAAGCCGGCTCCGGCAAGCGTTCGCTCGAACAACGGCTCCCCCACCGGCAGAACGCGGGCGTCCGGGATGGTTCGCTTCAAGTGGTTCGTGAAGACGAGGAGGGAATTCAGCACCTCGTTCTCAGCGCATGGGATGCCCAGGCGCGTCAATTTCTCGGCGTAGTCGCGCCGCGTGGCAAGGGGCTTGTTGCTCAGAAAAAGGAAGCGCCTCCCCGCCATCCGCAGGAGGGAGATGACCTTCTGCGCGCCGGGGAGCAGTTCCTCGCCCAGATAGATCGTCCCATCCAGGTCGAAGATGAATCCCCGGCATCTGCGAATCAGGTCAACCTGTTGATTATGCGTCATTTTTTCGGCGCGCGCGCGCGGAGCCAGCCGCGGTTGCGGGTTTCAGGCATGTCTTTCCCGTTGGGTCCGGCGGAAGCATGTCCTTCAAAAAACGCCCGGTGTGCGATTCCGCGCAGGCGGCCACCTCTTCCGGAGTTCCCGTCGCCACAATGCGGCCCCCATTCTCCCCGCCCTCCGGACCCAGGTCAATCAGGTAATCCGCCGCCTTCACCACGTCGAGGTTGTGCTCGATCACGATCACGGTGTTGCCCATGTCAACAAGACGCTGCAGGAGGATCAGCAGGTGACGAACATCCTCGAAGTGCAGCCCTGTCGTCGGCTCGTCCAGAATGTAGACCGTTCCGCCGGTGGCGATCTTTCCGAGTTCAGTAGAGAGTTTTATCCGTTGGGCCTCGCCGCCGCTGAGCGTCGTGCTGGGTTGTCCGAGCACGATGTAGCCCAATCCGACGTCGCGCATGGTCCGCAGCATCCTCTCTATGGGCGGATAGTTTCTGAAGAATTCGAGCGCCTCCGAGACGCTCATCGCGAGAACTTCGGCGATGTTGCGGTCGCGGTAGCGGACCTCAAGGGTCTGCGCGTTGTATCGCCCGCCGCCGCATTCCCGGCAGGTGACGAAGACGTCCGGGAGGAAGTGCATCTCCACCCGTTTGCGGCCCTGGCCTTCGCATGCCTCGCAGCGCCCGCCCGCCACGTTGAAGCTGAACCGGGCGACGCCGTAACCGCGCACCTGGGCGTCCCTTGTGCTCGCGAAAATGCGCCTTATATGCGCGAACAAGCCGGTATATGTTGACGGGTTGGACCTGGGAGACCGCCCGATCGGGGACTGGTCAATCTGCAGGACTTTGTCAACCTTCTCAACGCCGGACAGACCGGAGTGCGCGCCGGGGCGCTCCGGCGCGCTGTTGAGCCGCCGCGCCAGCGCGCGATACAGAACATCCTGCACAAGGCTGCTTTTGCCGGAGCCGGACACGCCTGTGACGCACGTGAACAGCCCAAGCGGAAAAGAGACCGTGACGTTCTTCAGATTGTGTTCGGACGCCCCTTCAACCGTCAACATTCGCTCCGGATTCGCGAGACGCCTTTTCCCGGGAACAGGTATCGTTTTCTCCCCTTTGAGGTACGCCGCCGTCAGCGAATCCCCACTCGCAAGCACGTCTTCAAGCTTTCCGGAGACGACCACAGCCCCCCCCTCCCGGCCGGCGCCGGGGCCGAGATCAACCACCCAGTCCGCCCGCCGCATGGTCTCCTCATCGTGCTCCACCACGATCACCGTGTTGCCCATGTCCCTGAGCCTGCAAAGCGTCTCAAGCAGGCGACGGTTGTCCCGGGCGTGAAGGCCGACGGAAGGCTCGTCGAGAACGTAGCAGACGCCGACCAGTCCGGAGCCGACCTGCGTAGCCAGGCGCACGCGCTGCGCCTCTCCCCCGGCAAGGCTGGAGCTGAGGCGGTCGAGCTGGATGTAGTGCAAACCGACGTCAACCAGGAAGCCCAGGCGTTGTTCGATTTCGCGCAGAATGGGAACCGCGACCGGCTCCTTCTCCCCGCCGAATTTCAATCCGCGCGCGAATTCCAGCGCCGCCGCCGTGTTCATCGCGGCAACGTCTCCAATGTTTTTTCCGTCAATGAATACGTTTCGCGCCTCCGGTCTCAACCGGGTTCCCGCGCAATCGGGGCACGGGAATGGCGAGCGCAACCGCTGGAGCCTGTCAAGCTGGCGCTGACTGCCCGTATTCCCCTGTGTCCGTTCAAGGATGGGAATCAACCCCGCCCATCCGCCGGATTCTCCCGTCATGATGAATCGCTTTTGCGCGACGGCGAGATCGCAGAAGGGCTTGTCCGTCGGTATCTTCTTCCTCCTGCAGGCCGCATCCATCTCGGACTTCAAACGGTCCGCCAGGCGGCCGCCCAGCTCGTCCAATCCGGCCAATGCCCCCCCCCCGATCGAGAGCGCGGGATCGGGGATGATCAGTCCCTCGTCGAATTGTCTGGTCACGCCCAGTCCGGAACAGGTTTTGCAGGCGCCGTAAGGGCTGTTGAATGAGAACAGCCTCGGCTCAAGCATGGGGTATCCCACTCCGCAGCCCGGGCAGGCGTAACGCTGGTTGAAGACGTGATCGCGCTGAACGTCCCCGTCAATCACGGCCGCGATGGCGATCCCGTCGCCCAGGTCCAGCGCGGTTTCCAGCGACTCTCGCAGGCGCTTTCCGACGCCGCCGGAGATCGGCAGGCGATCCACGACGGCCTCGATTGTATGGACTTTGTAGCGCGCAAGCCGGGGCGGGGCGTCAAGGTCCGCCAGCTTGCCGTCAATGCGGGCTTTTACGTAGCCGTTGCGCCTGAGCTTCTGGATGACCTCGGAGTGCTCGCCCTTTTTGCCGCGGATCATGGGGGCGAGGATTGTCGCCACCGAGCCGCCCGGCCAGCGCATGGCTGCGGCGACCATTTCCTCAACGGACTGTTGCGTTATCCGCGTTCCGCACTCGTAGCAGACCGGGCTGCCGACGCGGGCGAACAACAGACGCAGGTAATCGAATATCTCCGTCGTGGTCGCCACGGTCGAGCGCGGGCCGCCATGCGCCGCGCGCTGCTCGATGGAGAGAGTAGGCGGCAGACCTTCGATAAGGTCAACGTCCGGTTTTTCCATCTGCTCCAGGAACTGGCGGGCGTAAGAGGACAGGCTTTCGATATAGCGCCGTTGTCCCTCGGCGTAGATAGTGTCGAAGGCGAGGGACGACTTGCCGGACCCGCTGAGGCCGGTCACGACCGTCAGCGCGTTGCGCGGGATGCCGACGGTGATGTTGCGCAGGTTGTGCTGCCTTGCGCCAGATATCCTGATTTCTTCTTTCATTGCGACTGAGCCGATGGTTTGACGCTCCCCTTACGGCGCTGATTGCGGACGGGAGAAATGGCGTATTATACCACGCCCGAATTCCAATACTCGCGGACTTTGCGCCCGCGCGATGGGGGGACAACACGCAGACACTCATGAACGCTGCGGCGATATGCAGTCAGCCGGGTGTGCAGCTCGCGATACGAGTTGCACACCCCGGCTGACTACGGCGTAATGGCATCGCGTCGCCGCGTCATTCAATAATGGGGTAACGTCATCAATTCCATTGAGATTATCTTCAGGAAATCATGTATCCGGTCAGTGAAGGGAGCGTTTATATGCCAGCCACTCGTAGGGGCGGGTTTGAAACCCGCCCCTACGCTGCCACGCGCCCGTGACTGACGCCGTACGAAATCATCTACTTTGATTTTGATTTTCGGATGGCTAAATGGTTATAATATAAAAGTTTTCTGTTCAGGGCCTGTTTCGCCCCAAGCTGTTGGAATCCGCTTGACCCGGGTGATATCTTGCGGCGGAAGGTCTTTTCGGAAAGAAAGGTGCGAAAATGCCCGGTAGAGTCTCTCGGTTGGGGTATGCGGTTCTAGCGGTTGTGCTGTGCGTATCTTGGGTCTCGGCGGCATTGGCGGACGTTGTGACTGTTCTGGTGGGTAATCCGGGGAACGCCGGCGTTGTTTCCGGAGGCATGGGCGGCGTAGGACCGGAACGCATCTGCGGAGCGGTGGATTACGAGTACAGAATAGGCAAGTACGAGGTGACGGCCGGGCAGTACACGGAGTTCCTCAACGCCGTTGCCGTCACCGACACCTATGGGTTGTACAACTCCGGCATGTGGAGCAACATTTGGGGCTGCAAGATTCAGCGGAGCGGTTCGTCGGGCGCCTACGCCTACAGTGTCGCGGGTGACTGGGCCAACCGGCCGGTGAACTTTGTCTCCTGGGGCGACGCGGCGCGCTTCGCCAACTGGCTGCACAACGGTCAGCCGACCGGCATGCAGGATCTGACCACCACAGAGGACGGGGCTTACTATCTCAACGGCGCAACCAGCAACAGTGCCCTGATGGCCGTCAACCGGGAGGCGGACTGGAAGTGGGCGATCACCAACGAGGATGAGTGGTACAAGGCCGCGTATCACAAGAACGACGGCGCTACTGGCAACTACTTCCAATACCCGACGAGTAGTGCCAGCAGACCGAGCAATGATCTGATCAATCCCGACCCGGGCAACAATGCCAATTTCGTGCAAAACGACATGACCATTGATAGCCCGTATTTTCGGACCGAGGGCGGCGAATTCGAAAACTCCGCCAGCCCCTACGGAACGTTCGACCAGGCTGGCAACGTCTTTGAGTGGATCGAGGCGATCCAGTCTACTACTCCTTCGTATCGGGCAGTGCGGGGTGGGTCGTTCATGGATACCTACCAATTCTTGGCGGTGACATACCGCAACTCCGGCCGCTCCCCAGCGACTGAGGACATCTTAGTCGGGTTCCGCGTTTCCGCCGCTGTTCCTGAGCCAAGTTCGATGGCGCTGCTCGCGTTGGGAGCTGTATGGATGCTCCGAAATCGGCGGAACATTCGGTAAATTGGGGACGTTGGGGCTGTTGAAAAAGGCTATTGATATAGATAAGATGTAAGCGAGATAAGACAGAGAGGCGGATAATGTGAAATGGGGGATGGATGGAGGGAGCCTGTGATAGGCAAGAAGCAGCGCGGACAGGAGGAGTTGTTTGTATACTGCAAGCTTGGCGATCTGGTGCCGGAGGAGCACATACTCAAGCGCGTGGGCAGGGTCATTGACCTGTCGTGGCTGCGCGAGGAGGTGCGAGAGCGCTACTGCGCCGAGAACGGGAGGCCCGGCGTAGACCCGGAGGTTGCGCTTCGGCTGATGCTGTCCGGCTACCTGCTTGGCATCGCGCACGACCGGGAGTTGATGCGCGAGGCGGCATGAAACGCGACGTGATCAAAAACGTCACCTTGCCCACCCCCCTTCTTCAACAGCCCCAATGTCCCCTATTGGGTCGATTACATTTATCCCGCCATCGCTTTTACGGCGTCGTCTTCTTTTTCGAATATCTCAAGGTACTTGTCCAGCTTCAGCATCCGCACGGCGTCCCGCAGGAGCGTGCCCAGCCCGCATAATGCCACTCGGCGGGATTCTTTTTTGCTGCGCTGGCTGACGACGAAGAGCTTTCCCCAGACCGACGTGCTGACCAGCCGGACGCCGTCCATATTAATGATGATTTTCGCGGCGTCGGGACCGCGCCAGATTTCGTCAAGGGCTTGCTGGAGGTTCTGGTAGGCGATTTCGTCAAGGAACTGTATGTCCTTGAATCTAAGGATGCCCACGCCGTCCCTGTCCTCTCGCTCCACCATGCCCATGATTGGTTATTCCCGCGGATTAATGAAAGTTCCCGACATCAACGATGTTGATTATCCTGAATGTCATCATTTAAGTCAAGCAGGCTGGGTGTTCGCCGCGGGATATTCGCAACGGACTACTTGCCCATGGCCCGCAGGTGGTCCTCAATCATGCGGAGGGCGTCGGGCAGTTTGATGCGTTCCTTGTGTTTTCCATTCGTGATGGCCTTCAGGATATCGCGAGTTCCGTCCGAAACGGCTGTATCGCTATCAGGGATAACCGGGAAGCTCTGCCTGAACATGACATCGGCGACTTCTTCATGACTGCCGGAGAACGGGACCTGGTTTGTGAGCATGTTGTAGAGGATTGCGCCGAGGGAATAGACGTCGGATTCACGCCCGATTTCCGCGGACTCGCCGCTCACAACCTCAGGAGCGGAGTAACATGTCCCTTCGCTGACAGTCTCCATGCGGTGGCCTTCCTTGTTGAGGCGGCCGGAGGAGAGATCGAAGCAGACGCGCGGGGCGCCGCAGTCAAGGATCAGGACTGTTCCCTTCGGCGAGCTAATAAGAATGTTGGACGGCTTGAGGTTGCCGTGGATGATGCCCTGACCGTGGGCGTCCAAAAGGGCCTTGGCGAGGAAGCGGATAGTGGCCAGCGCCATGCGTTCTTTGAGTCTTTTCATGCGCCGGATGAGCAGCCAGAGCGGAATTCCCTCCTCGTAACGGCTGATGTAATAGCAGAGGTTCTGCTCCGTCTCGCCGAAGTCGAGCGGCTGGATGAAGTTGGGGTGGTCCAGCCGGGCTGCCAGCCTTGCCCGGCTCAGGAAGCGCTGGATTGAGGTCCGGGATTTGAAAAGGCTTTTGGCGAAGACTTTCAGGCGCAACGGGACATTTGAGCCGGGGCGTTCGACGCGATAGACGTCTGAGATGGGGCCCTGGCCGATGAGCGCCTTGATCTGATATCCCATCAGGGTCCCGCCGATCAGCGACTTCCCGGCCATCTCCTTCAGGCGGATGGCGAAGACCATGCTGGGGACTTCCGCGCCCATGGGCACGGGTTCATGAACCTGAGCCGGGGGCTTGGAGACGGCGGGCTTGCTTTCTGAAATGCTCTCGGAGAACTGGGAGAACGAATCGGACAGGGATTGGGCGGCCGGGGATTCTTCCTTTGTCGGGGCCGGGGTAGGTACGTCGGTTTCGCCGGCCAGGGCAAGGTCAATAATTTCTTCCGGGGAGACATCGTCTCCGTGCAGCCGGCCCACTTCCGACTGAATCTGGTCGGGCTTCAGGTAGCCAAGCTCGACGGCAAGCTCTCCCAGTTCGACCACTCTTCCTTCCTGGGCCGCCGCGCGCTGCTTGTCAATGCATTCAAGCAGTTGCTTGGTGGTCAGCAGTTTTTCCAGCGCCAGGGATGAGTGCGCGTCCATCGCTTGTCAGTCGCTCGGTTGCCGGACTTCTGCTGGGCTTCCGCCGGCGTCCCCCCGTCGCCGGCCCGCTGTTCGACGAAGGGGGATTTTACCCGGCGAGATGCCTTTTGAAAAGAGCGGGCGTCTAAACATTTGCTCTTTTTTGGTTTCACACGCCCGCGTTGCGGCGCAGTTCCTCGACCTTGTCGGTCCGTTCCCAGGTGAAGTTATCCTCCTCGCGGCCGAAGTGTCCGTTGCGGGCCGTCTGCAGGAAGATGGGTCTGCGGAGATTCAGCTCCTCGATGATCGCAGCCGGACGAAGGTCGAAGGTCTTTTTGACTGCTTCGACGATCCTGTCCTCTGAGATTTTGCCGGTTCCTTCTGTGTAGACGTGAATGGAGACGGGCCGCGCCACGCCGATGGCGTAGGCGACCTGCACCTCGCAGATGTCCGCCAGGCCTGCGGCGACAACGTTTTTGGCCACCCAGCGGGTGGCATATGACGCGCTGCGGTCCACCTTGCTGGGGTCCTTGCCGCTGAACGCGCCGCCTCCGTGGCGTCCGCGCCCGCCGTAAGTGTCAACGATGATCTTGCGGCCGGTCAGGCCGCAATCCGCGGCGGGGCCGCCGTGCTCGAATCTGCCGGTGGGATTGACATGGCATTCGAGCGATTCGCTCATCATGTCGGCGGGGATTGACGGACGGATGACTTCGCGCTCAACGTCCGCTTTGATCTGTTCCTGCGAGACGTCCGGGCAGTGATGTGTGCTGATGACGCATGTCGTCACGCGCAGGGGGCGCATCCCCTCGTATTCGACCGTGACCTGGCTCTTGCCGTCCGGACGGAGGTATTTCAGCATTCCCTTTTGCCGCATCTCGGCCAGTTTTTGGACCATGCGGTGCGCCAGCAGGATCGGGAGGGGCATCAGTTCCGGCGTCTCGTTGCAAGCGTAGCCGAACATCATGCCCTGGTCGCCGGCGCCCTGGTCCTTGTTGCGGCTGGGGTCGGAATCAACGCCCATGGCGATGTCCGGGGACTGGCGGCTGAGGGCCTGGAGGATGAAGCATGACTCGCTGTCAAACCCGAGGGCGGGATCGTTGTAACCGATGTCGGCGATGACCTTGCGGGCGACGTTCACGTAATTGACTTCCGCCCTGGTTGTGATTTCGCCGGCGAGGACGGCGATCTGTTTTTTTACCAGCGACTCGCAGGCGACGCGGCTGGCGGGGTCCTGCTCAAGGACGGCGTCAAGCACGCCGTCGGATATCTGGTCGGCCACCTTGTCCGGGTGACCCATTGTCACTGATTCGCTTGTGAAAAGGTACCTTCGATTCCTCATTAATTCGATCTCCTGCGCGTTGAAACAGGTCCGCCACGAGCCCGACGCGTCCGGCCGGTCCGGCCGGATGAATGCGCGAGGGCGCCCACCGGTCCATGTCAACGGAACGTTATTGTATTGCGCTTCCCTTCAAATAGGAAAGGTTTAATCTTGTTGTAAGTTCTCTCAGCGGCCCCCTTGTTTTTCTCGATAGTCTCCGCCGCCAGGCAACCGGCGCTCCGGGCGGATGCGGGATCGCTGAAAAGCCCGACCAGCCTGTCCTTCAGCCCCGAGGCATCCGCTACGCGGAAGGCCCCGCCGGAGCGGATCAACGCCTCGCTTTCGAACGGGAAGTTGAAGGTATGCGGGCCGAAGACGACCGGTTTGCCCAGGGCGGCAGGCTCCATCATATTCTGCCCGCCGTGGGGAATGAGGCTTCCGCCGACGAAGACGACTTCGGCAAGGCCGTAGACGTTGACGAGGTCGCCGACCGTGTCAACCAGAATCACTTCATCTTTCGCTCCGGCGGCGGATACCGAACCGGCGTCAAGCGCGGTTTTTCTGAGGCATTTGAAACCCGCCGCCTCCACGGCGGCTGCGGCGGCTGACGCGCGTTCGACATGCCTGGGAGCAAGAACGAGGCGGGCGGAGGGGAATCTGCGCGTCAGCTCGGCGAACGCCAACGCCAGCGCCGTCTCCTCGCCCGGATGCGTGCTGCCGCCGACCAGCGTCCGCGCGTCATCCGCCAGGCCGAAAAGCCTGCGCAGGGCAGCCACGCGGTCCGAGGCCTGTCTGGGGTTGACGGCGTCGAATTTCATGTTCCCCGTCACGACCACCCGGTCGGGGGCGACTCCGGCGCGGACGAAGCGTTCGGCGTCCTCCTCGCTGCGGGCACAGACGATGGCCAGGGCGTCAAGGATGGCGGGCGCGGCGCGCGCCAGCCGCCCGATCCATCTGCATGATTTCGCTCCCATGCGTCCGTTCACGACCGCCACGGGCATTCCCCGGTCTCGGGCCGCGAGCAGGAAATTCGGCCAAAGCTCAAGCTCGACCATCAGCGCAAGGCAGGGGCGGATGCGGCGATAGAAACCGCCCACGCAGGGGCTGAAATCGAACGGGAAATAGACCGCGCGCAGGCCGTCGTACTGCTTGCGAATGCCGGCCATCCCCGTGTTTGTATTCGTGGTGAAGCAGATTTCCAGCTCGGGATGCTCCTTCCTTATGAGCGCTACGAGCGGTTTCGGGATTCCGGCCTCCCCGACGCTGGCGGCGTGGATGACCACGCAGGGGGCGCCGCCCTCGCGCCGTGGCGCGAATCCGAGACGCTCCGGGATGCCGGCCCGCCAGCGCGCGCTCAGCGCCGCTCTGACGGCTGCGTAGGGCAACATTGCTCCGCCGCCGACCAGGTAGGCTGTGTCGAGGATAAGGCTCATTTTCTATCCCAAGCGCCTAAGGATTTTCCTGATGGCCCGCCCGCCTTTCGACAGCCTGCAAGGACGCATCCTGCGTCCGCAAACTGCCGCAACAAGGCACAGATTTCAGCCTCCGGCATTGTAACACAAGCGTTGAATGATAAGAAAAAAGAAGGCGTCATCACTATTGCAATCGGCGACGGCAAAACACTAGAATGGCGGCTTGCCGGTCAATACCGATTTTGGAATCCGACGTTTCAGGCGGCAAATCATTGCGGTAAAAACCGATGAAAGTACGCCTTCTGATCGCCATAGCGAACCAGCCGGGCTGGGAATTCGAGGTCGCGGACGGGCAGACCATAACCGTCGGCGGGCTGGAAGGCTCCGCCCTCAAGCTGAACGACCCCTCCACGGCTCAATTGCAGGTGGAAATTGCCAATATTGATGAAAAAGCGACGTGTCGCAACAGCGGGGAACCCGGCCCCGCCCTTAATGGGTTCAGAATAAGCGGCAAGACCGGCATCAGCAGCGGTGATAAAATCCAGCTCGGCAGGGCGACTATTTCCATCGTTATCCCGATGGCGCACCTGGGTCTGAGGGGACCGAAGAAGTTCGACTCCCCGACAACGGGCCTAGTGACCAAGAGGAAAGGTGGCGCGGACGATCCGCTGGCCGGCATTCTTGAGGAAGTGGGGGCGGAGGTTGTCACCGGGGAGGCCGCCAAGCCCGCGCCCAGCCGCGAGCCGAAGAAGCACACCGGAAGGATCAGCGAGGGCGAGGTTCAGCAGATGCTGGCCGAGGACCTTGCAGCGTTCTTTACGGAGCCGAACGAGCAGGAGCGCGAGGACGCCTTCCAGAGCATGGAACTGACGGCGGTGGACAACAAGGGCGGGGGAAAGAGGCCCGCGCCGCCATCCAAACTACCGGAGGCTCAGAAGCGCGACCTGAGGCCGTGGGCAAGGTTTGAGTCCCGCGTCCGCTCAGCCGGATTCATCCCATGCTCGTCCTGCCGCGCCGAGGGCAAGGTAACGTTCCATGACGGCCAGTGCTACGGAAGCGGCGTGTTGCTGGACGCTGTGAAGCTGCCGTCGGACTTCAATCCCGGCCTGCACCTTCAGGGCATCCCGGGCGAGCACGTCAACGGGGTCATCCGGTTGATAAGGCTGAGCCTGGTCGCGCCATACTGCGGCGCGCGGCAGGTCATGCGATATCCGCAGGTCTACCGGCAATACATCCTCACGCAGCCATACGTGGAGGGGCGCTTCGCTGAATTCGTCAGAAACTACCTGTCGGACAAGCAGATCCCGCCGACCGAGGAGTGCATCGGGGAGATGCTGCACCTGATGGCGTTCCTGGATTTATCCGCTTATGCAAGACTCTCTGCAATGATCCGAAGGGTGTATTCATGCACATCCGAGCAGTTGGCGCAGATCGGCGAGCGCGACCGCAGCCTGATGTCCGAAAGCGATATCGTCTCCGCCGCCGCGCGCAACGTTATCGAAGGCAAGGTCAACCCCGCCCAGAGGCTGGGCGACGGGGATTGATGGTAATAGGGTACTGACTGGCGAATGGCTGTTCCTTGGAGATGCGGCGGCTGCGAGTTTGAAATGCGCGAAACCGCCTTGTCGTTGGCGAAGCTTGAGGCGTGCCTCTTGCTTCGGGAAAATGGGTATGAATAGTATACCATACCCACTTTCCCTGATGGCTGAACAGTTCTTGGGATGAGGTAAACTAGCATGCATACGACTTCAAAGAAGGAGGATGGCATTCGCAGGTCTTACTGGCCATGGGCGGGGAAACGCGTGGCTAGAGTATTCTTGTGCATTTTGGGATGGGCACTTATGGTTTTGGTGTTTGCTGCTGCTTTCGTCGGCTTGCCGGTAGAGGGTCGCAAACGAGGACAGTAGGGAATTCTGTGAAATTCCGGGTAAAATAGGTATGGTATACTATTTATTTTCCCCAGAGGCTGGGCGAAGGAGATTGACGCCGGTTAATTGGGCGCTTATTGGTCGGCGCACATTGCCCCCCTCACCCGTCGCTTGCAGGCAAGCGCCACCCTCTCCCGGGGGGAGAGGGGAAAAGTTTTTCACGGTTTGCGGTTTGAGGGACGGGTGCGGATCGCATGCATTATCAAATCATGCGTATTATTTTATCAGGCGTAATGCAGAATCACATTCAATGTTGAACCACGCGCAATTGCTCCCGACGTTCTGTATAATTACACCTTATGATCGCGGCGATTGAGAAGCAGGTCATATTCGAGGGGCGAAAGGGCGGAACGGCCTGGTTCCATCCCCGCGCGTGCCGCGTTCCGGCAAGCGGCGGCGCATATATCCTGATGACGTGCCAGCCGATCACCGGTTCCGACGTCTTCGGCCAGGTACACTGGACCATCACGCGAGATAACGGGAAGACCTGGACTCAGCCGGAGCCGATCAATGCGCTTGAGCGGACAACCATGCCGGACGGGCTGGAAAACGGGGTTTGCGACATTGTGCCGGAGTATCACGCAAGGACAAACACCGTCCTGGCGATGGGGCATAACGTCTACTACAAGGACAACGTCCTTGCCCGGCCGAGCGAAGGGCGATACGCCGTCTACTGCGTCCGCGATGCGGGCGGCAACTGGGGACCGCTGCAAAGGCTCGAATGGGATGATCCTGACGCCACAGCGATCTATACGTGCGGCTGCGCCCAGCGCGTCACGATGGAGAACGGCGACGTGCTCGTGGCCCTGAGTTTCGGCCCGAAGGGCAGGCCGGACCGCATGGTCGGCAGCGTCCTGTGCTCCTTCGACGGCAAGCGGATGGCCGTCCTCGAATCGGGCAACAAGCTGGAACTATCTGTAAAGCGCGGATTGCTTGAGCCGTCGCTGGCGTTTCACGACGGGCGATATTACATGACCATCCGCGCCGAGGATAATCGCGGCTACGTCAGCGTGTCGGACGGTGGTTTGCGATGGGCGCCGCAGAAACCGTGGGCATGGGACGACGGCGAGGCGCTGACGATGTCCACGACGCAGCAGCGCTGGCTGCCGCGCGGGGACGCGCTGTTCCTGGTCTACACGCGCAAGGACGCGCTCAACATCAACGTCATGCGCTGGCGCTCGCCGCTCTACGTCGCGCAGGTTGATACAAAGAGGCTCTGCCTGATCCGGGGGACGGAGCGGGTCGCGCTGCCGCTCATCGGCGACGGGGTGAACAACGCGAAGCACGTCGCGCACATGGGCAACTTCCACACCGTCGCCGCCTCGCGCGAGGAATCGTGGGTGACGGTCGGCGAGATACTGCCGGACGACGGATGGAGCGGGGACACGCTCATGGCGCGGATCAGGTGGGAGAGGCCGAATACGCTGGTGGAAAATTAAGCACGACAGGGAGACTACAATCGAGTAGTAATTCATTGACAATTCTATCTATGGTAAATATATTTACGAATGATTTGGGGCTTCAGGTGCTGTTCTTAGGACATTTCTGAGTGGAAAGGAACTACGGCTATGTCAGATACATCACGGCTAGTCAAAATGAAGGTGCGAAATATTGGATGTATCGGTCCGGAAGGATGCGAGATTGAGTTAGGTAGCATTCTCTGTCTCGTCGGGGCGAACAACACCGGCAAATCCACTATCCTTCGAGCCTACGAACTAGCTATCGGTACTGTCAGTTTTGACACGAAGAATGATCTATGCTGCCGAGCAGGTGATAACCCCGCCTCGGTTGAGATATGGGTACACATACCTGAAGGAATGGCAAACATTGCCGAGAAGTGGAAGGAGATCGATGGTGATCTTCGCCTTGTTCGAAGCAAGTGGGAATGGAGCAGGGACACGAATTGGTCAAGAAAGCGCTCAACCTGGAATCCTGAAACGAAGGAATACGCGGTAGACGACACGGCTAGTGGATTGGATACGGTATTCAATAGCCGACTTCCGGTACCATTTCGTGTCGGCTCTCTCGATGATCCCAATGAGGAACATAAAAAACTACTCACTCTGGTCGTGCAGCCAATTGCCGACAACATCAAGAAACAGATGGGTGACGTGGATTCAGAGATGTATAAGACCATCACACGAATCGGGCAATTGGCAAGGGCTCCCATGGATGAAGAACGTGAACGTCTTGATGATATGAAAAACAATCTAAATCGTTCGCACAATTTCATTTTCCCAGACCTGCAGTTGGATTTCGACATCGGGATTGGTGAACTGAAGATTAACCCTCTGCAAATGCTGCTCGAGAACTCGAAACTCAAATTCACAGATTGGTCAGATCGGGTCTCTTGGGTTCAGCAAGGCACCGGTTCGCAGAGAGCACTCTTTTGGACAATGCTGCAGGTTCGATCGAGAATAAAGACTCTAGCTGATATAGAAGAACAAACGCGGAAGTCAAAAGCTGATCTGCAGAAGCGCCTAAAGAAACTCAAAGATGAAGCTGAGAAGGCAAAGAAACCTGAGACCAAACAAATGAAGGCCCAGGAAATCGCAAATATCGAGGAAGAAATAAGAGTAATATCGAGTAACAAACCGGAAGACCTTCTTACGAAGCAGTCGCAAGAATTCTCACTCCCCGGTTACATGCTGCTCATTGATGAGCCTGAGATTGCCCTTCATCCCAACGCGATACGCTCGGCAAGTCGTTACTTATACCGTCTAAGCGATGACTCAGCATGGCAAGTCATGCTTGCCACTCACTCGCCTCTTTTCATTGACCCATTGCACGATCACACAACGATTGTTCGTCTGGCGCGAAGTTCAGCCAATCCAACACCACGGACATACAAGAGCGATTCAGTAACTTTCTCACCCGATGAAAAGGAGAATTTAAAAATGCTGAATCGCTTTGATCAGGGGCTCGCTGAGATGTTCTTTGGACAGTTTCCCATCTTGATTGAGGGGGATACTGAATACGCCGCATTTGAGTTCTTGATGAACAGTCATCCTGATTTATTCCCCATCAGCCGAAGGCCTGTCCTCGTCAGGGCACGTGGCAAGAGTACGATGCTCCTTATCATGCAGATCCTCAAAGAATTCCGAGTCCCCTTTGCGGTACTCCATGATGCCGACACTCCCTTACGTAGCGATGGCAGTACGAACGGATCATGGACTATCAATACGAGCATATATGAGGCTATCAAAGAAATCAGGAATCAGGGAATAAGAGTTGTGCATCGAGTCTCGATTCCAGGATTCGAGTACGCTCATCTACCTCTCAAGGATTCAACAGACGGTAAACTGATCGAAACCAACCCAAAAGAAAAACCTTGGAAGGCGATCAAGGCCATCCGGGAAGACGAAAAGACCGCAGATTCTGTCCTGTTTGTCCTGAAGGAACTTTTGAGTCCCGATTCTGAGCAATCACCGTACGGCGACAACTTTGAGGAAAAGCTCTTAGAGGATGTTCAGAAATGGGCACAGGAGTACTGCCCCAAAGAGCCTAAATTCAGCTTGAAATAGAAGGTGACGCCGCTGTCTATGCCGCAGCCCGTCGAGTAATCGCCGGGAACCTGGACTCCGTCCGCCGCGTCAAATAGAATATCGCCTGCCGTTCAAGGCATGGGCAAGAATAGGTCAAGGGAGGCAGAGAGCATGAGAAGATTCATTTTCGCGTCGGTCGCAGTCCTCGTATTGTCAACGGCAGCATCGCTGCCGACGGCGTCGGTCCTGCAGGCGGAGCCTGCGCTGACCATTTACAACCAGAACTTCGCGGTGGTCCGGGACTATGCGACTCTGGACCTGAAGAAGGGCGTCAACAAGGTTGACTTCGTCGGCATCACGGCGCACCTTGAGCCGGATTCCGTGATACTGCGCGATCCGGCGGGGAAGCGGCGGCTGCAAATCCTCGAGCAGAACTACCGCGCCGACCCGATCTCACAGGCGTTGCTGCTCTCGCTCTACGAGGGCAAGGAGATCGAGTTCCAGGTCGGCAACGAGCGCGTGAAGGGCAAGGTCATCCGCAGCGGATACGTTCCGCATCAGCGGGCATGGCAGACCTACGGGCAGGAGTATTACATGCGCCAGGCGGCCTACGTTCAAGGCGCGTCGGGCCAGCCGGTCATCGAGGTCAACGGCCTTCTGCAGTTCAACCTGCCGGGCAACCCGCTGTTCCCGGCGCTGACGGAGGACTCGATCCTGAAGCCGACGCTCAACTGGCTCATAGAGACGGACGAGGACGGGAAGGTTGACGCGGAGATCTGCTACGTCACCGGCGGGATGCGCTGGGAGGCAAGTTACAACATCGTCTGCCCGGAGAAGGGCGACGTGATGGACCTCGTCGGCTGGGTGACGATGGACAACCAATCCGGCAAGCAGTTCGACGAAGCAAAGATAAAGCTCATGGCCGGGGACGTGAGCAAGCTGCGCCGGAACGAGGGACAGGATTACATGGCCCGGGCGCAGTTCCTGTCTGGGGTTGCCGGGGAAATGACGCCCGTCGTCAGCGAAAAGGCCTTCGACGAATACCACCTTTACGACCTCAACAGGCGTACGACCCTCCACGACCGCGAGACGAAGCAGGTTGAGTTCGTCCGGGCCGAGAACGTCAAGTCCGAGCGGATTTACGTCTACGACGGGCTTTACCTCGACCCGCGGCGCTACCAGGGATGGGATTACGAGAACATTCGCAACAACCGCGAGTATGGCGCGCAGTCAAACCCGAAGGTCTGGGTGATGCGGGAGTTCAAGAATTCCGAGGACAACAACCTCGGCATCCCGCTCCCGAAGGGCCGCACGCGCTTCTATCGCCGGGACGACGACGGGCAGCTCGAATTCACCGGCGAGAACATCATTGACCACACGCCGAAGGACGAGACCGTGCGGGTCTATACGGGCAACGCCTTCGACCTCGTCGGCCAGCGCCGCCAGACGGACTACCAGATCAACACCGGGCAGCGTTGGTTGGACGAGAGCTTTGAGATCAAGGTGCGCAACCACAAGAAGGAGGCGGTGGAGGTCCGCGTGGTCGAGCATCTCTATCGCTGGGTGAACTGGGAGATCGCCAAGGAGTCCCGCGAACATATCAAGACCGACACGCGGACCATGGAATTCCGGGTGAAACTTGAACCGGACCAGGAGGAGACGATAACGTACAAGGTGCATTACAGTTGGTAAGAGAGTCCGGCACGGCAGACGATGTGCGACCCAGTGCCAAAGAGCGTCTTCCACACGGAGTTCATCGTGACGGCTGAAGAAGGACAGGCGCAGCGCGTCCCCCCTCACCCACCATGACTCGGCCCGCTTGCGGGCCGGCATGGTCCCCCCCTCTCCCGGGGGAGAGGGAAGATTTGATTTCCATCTGTCTGGCTGTAGAACCGCGTCCATATTCCCGGACATATAGAGAAGTATCGCTTTCGGCCCTCGCCTCGTGTATCGTGATGTCGGGAGAGAAATGCCGATGAACTTACCAACGAAACTCCGTGTGGCGATTCTGTCTGTTACGGCGATTGCCGCAACGATTCAAGCTCAGGAGAAAGACGTGGGCAAATTGACATTCGACTGCGCCGAGGGCGCAAGGTTCTCGCTTCAGGGTCCCGTCGGGGAGCGCGTCCGGGCCAACCTGGACAACTGGTTGCTGCGCGCGCCGGTCGCCAATCCCGGCATGATAGAAATGTTCCGCGTTCGCGACCGCAAGCCGGAGCCGCAGCTTGTCCCCTGGGCCGGCGAGTTCGTCGGCAAGTACCTCATCTCCGCAATCCAGGCCCGGCGCATGACGGAATCCCCGGAGCTTGACGCTACGGTCCGCCGCGTGATCAGCGACCTGATCTCCTGCCAGGCCGAGGACGGCTACCTTGGCCCGTTCAAGAAGAACGAGCGCCTGCTCGGGCAGTGGGACCTCTGGGGGCATTACCACTGGATGCTCGCGCTCATGATCTGGCACGACGAGACGGGGGACGCCGCCGCGCTCAAGGCCGTCACCCGCGCCGCAGACCTCGTCTGTAATACCTATCTCGACACGAACCGCCGCGTGATTGACGCCGGCAGTCACGAGATGAACATGGCCGTCATCCACTCGATGGCGCGCCTCTACCGCAAGACCGGCAACGAGCGTTACCTGCGGATGACGATGGAAATCCTGAAGGATTTCGAGAACGCGGGCGACTACTTCCGCACGGGCCTTGCGGGGAAGGACTACTACCGCACGCCCAGGCCGCGATGGGAGAGCCTGCACGACATACAGGGCCTCGTCGAGCTTTACCTCATCACCGGCGACGAGAGATATCGCTCGTCCTACGAGAACATCTGGTGGAGCATAAACCGCTACGACCGCCACAACACGGGCGGCTTCACGACGGGCGAGCGCGCCATCGGCGATCCCTACGCGCCGGGGGCGATCGAGACCTGCTGCACAACGGCATGGACGGCTTTGAGCGTAGATATGCTCAGGCTGACGGGCGACTCCCTCGTGGCCGACGAGATCGAGCGCGCGACATACAATTCGATCATGGGGTCTCAGCACCCGTCCGGGCGGTGGTGGACGTACGACACGCCGATGGACGGGCGGCGGGAGGCGTCCGCACATACGATCGTCTTCCAGGCGCGTTTCGGGACGCCGGAGCTGAATTGCTGCTCGGTCAACGCCCCGCGCGGGCTGGGCATGATCTCCGAATGGGGCGTCATGAGCGATGACGAGGGGCCGATTGTGAACTACTACGGCCCGGGCGAGATGCGTTTCACGCTGCGGGACGGGACGAAGGTCGCGCTGGCACAGAAGACCGCGTATCCGGTTGCGGGGGACATTTCGCTGACCGTTACCCCGGAAAAACCGGCGACGTTCAACCTGCGGCTGCGGATTCCGCACTGGTCGAAGGACAGCGCGGCGAGGGTCAACGGGGAGGCAATTTCCGGCATCGCGGCGGGGACTTATCTCTCAGTGAAGCGCGAATGGAAGAAGGGCGACCTGATCGAGATTTCACTGGACATGCGCCACCGGATAGAGCCGGGAGAGCGGGCATGTCAGAACAAGGTTTCCGTCTTCCGCGGGCCGCTGCTGCTGGCCTTTGATCAGCATTACAACAAGCTGGACACGCACGAGATTCCGGCGCTCGATCCGAAGGCGCTGAAGTTCGAGAAGATCGAGAGCGCGGGGCAGTTCAAGCCGATGATTCTTGAGAAAGTCAGGACGGCGGACGGGACGGATATTACATTGTGCGATTTCGCGTCGGCAGCGGCGTACGGCACGCATTACGCCAGTTGGCTTCCCGCGAAGGCGGCCGGGCCGGCGGCGTTCTACCTTGCGCGACCGGCGCAGGGAAAGCGCATCGGGACCGGGCCATACCGCTTCCGCTGGACGTGCCTGACCCGCGCGGGGCGGGGCGAACTGAGGCACACGCTCATGATCTCGAAGTCGCGGGACATGAGCAACCCGGTCGTGAAGGAGGAGGTCTCCGGCGTGTCGCGCGTGCTTGACGGGCTTGCGCCGGGGGAATATTTCTGGACGGTCGTCAGGCATGGCGGGAGCGGCGACGCGGCGAACTACTACGGCCCGCAGCGCTTCACGGTTGACGCCGCGATCAAGAACGATGTGGAGCCGGAGATCGTCGCGGCGGAATTCCGGGCGGACGGGCTTGGGATTTCGGACGAGTTTGACGGGAAGGCCGCGCCGAAGGTCGGAACATTGGAGAAGGCGACGGACATCGCCCCCGCTAAGGACCACGCCGGGAAGCAAGACGGGGCGATTGCGCTGAACGGCGAAACGAGCGGGATCACCTACGCGATTCCCTTCCTGCCGGAGGACGATTACGCGATGATGTGCCGGGTCTGCCCGGAGGGGATGCCCTACGGCAGGCTCGGGCAGATATTCTCGGCCTGGGCGGGGGGGATGGACGACCCGCTGCGGGTGGTGATTCACGGGGACGAGCTTTTCGCGCGGATCGAGGCCGGCAGTTTCTTCACGACGAAGGGCGTAAAGGTTGAGAACGGGAAGTGGATTCACGTCGCCGCCGTCAAGCGCGGGGGGAAGCTGGAGCTTTACGTTGACGGGAAGGCGGTCCAGACAGTTGACGTTCCGGCGGGGGTGTACTCGGGATGTGAAGCGGTCGGGATAGGGACGAACCCCAGGTACACGGAGCACAACGAGCGGCTGAAGGGGCGGTTGGACTCGTTCAGGTTTTACGCGCGGGCGCTGAGCGCGGAGGAGATTGCGTCGGGGGCGGCGAAGTAGCGAAGCCTCGCGCGCATGTGCAAAAGCCTTTGGGCTTTCGCACACCCTACGCGCTGAAGCGTCTCAAGCCCGACCCGAAGCGGAAGGACGGATACCAGGGACGGATACCAGGGACAGCCACCGGTTTCTTCGGTCTCTCGAACGTGGGTGGCCCGCCGTAATGGGATGTAGTCGCCGGGCAAGTTCGCAGGGTGCGCGAATCCGTCGGATTTGCAGACGCAGAATAACCTCGTTTCATTGTCTTTCTTTCCACGATACAATGAATTTATGGGAAACTTGCGGCGGATGTGGGAGTCTCGTAAATATCGGCGCACAGGTTCTTGTAGAGACCGGGCGTCCCCCGGCAAGCCAGGCAGGCCGGGAGAAGAGGCGCATGATATCGGAGCAATATCAGTATGATTTCCCTGGATTTCTGTCTTGCATGGACGCCGATATGGTGCTATTGTGACTACAGCCGCGCTAGGCAAGTGTCGCGCTGGAGCGACAAGTGTTTTCAGGGAGGAACCGGAGATGAAGAGAGCGCTAATTGTCGTTCTGTTCGCACTGTCCGTGTTCGTTGGGCCTGCTCGGGCTGTGTTGATTACCGACGGCAACATGAGCGCCAACGTTGTGGACTCATGGGGCTATGTTGATTTTGTTTCGCACGATTACGGCTCCGTCAATCAGGTCTACGAAGTCTACGGCTACGTGGGCAATGCCACGGGGATGGTGCCGATAGACAGCACGTATTTCGATGAGATAATCCCACTAGACACGAGTCCGGGATTCGCAGGCTTTTCCACGCTGGACCTCAGCACCGTCGGCGCAACCGCCCTGGGTCTCAATGCGGGCGACATTACGCTGGACATGTTTATCGCTGTCCAGGGTACTCACGACAATACGCTGGATTGGGTCTTCAGGGCCTACAATAACAGCGCCTCCGACATGGACTTGACCTTCTATTGGTACGCCGACGTCGAAGCTGCCGGAACCACAAACGGGGATTCCGCGACGGGTGACGCGATGGACGTCGTCTTCGCCGACGGACTCAGCAGGGTCCACGCCAGAGGCGAATCTCCGGCGGCGACTCATTTTGACGTTGGCGATCCCAGCAACGTAAGGTCCGTCCTGGATTCCATGTTGGCTCTCGGTGTGCAGGATCTTGACGATACCACCTTGCCCAGCTCGCTTCCCGATCTCAGCGCGGCCCTCCAGTTCGGGATGCACCTTGACGCGTCCACCGACCTACTCGCAGGCTTCAGGCTGGAGGTCCAGACGGTTCCGGAGCCTTCGGCGCTGGCCCTTCTCGGCGTGGGGGTCGCCGGCATCGCCGCGCTTCGGCGCAGGAGAAAGTAGCACTACTCGCGCTGCCCCCTGGGGCGGGGGTCCGTCAAGGACTCTCGCCCCTTTTTCATTTACAATATTCATCAGTAGAAGGACGCGGGGCGGAAAGCCCGTGTCATATTCCAGAGGCGGGCGGTAGAATCATGTCGTGGAATACCAGGGACAGCCACCGGTTTCTGCGGCCGCTCGAACGTGGGCGGCCCGCCGTAACGGGATGCAGTCGCGGGGCATATTCGCAGGTGCGCGAATCCGTCGGATTTGCAGACGCAGACGCAGAATAACCTCGTTTCATTGTCTTTCTTTCCGCGATACAATGAATTTATGGGAAACTTTCGGCGGATGCGGGAGTCTCGTAAAGATCGGCGTTCAGGTTCTTGTAGAGACCGGGCGTCCCCCGGCAAGCCGGGCAGGCCGGGAGAAGATGCGCAAGATATCGGAGCAACATCAGTATGATGTCCCCTGATTTCTATGTCCCCTGATTTCTCCCCGGGTTTCCGAACGACCGTTCTTCCTGAAAGGAAAGGGTTGATGGAAATGAATCGCCGCGCGTTCCTGTGTGGCATCGGGGCCGGAGCCGGCACACTTGCCCTCGGCAGTATGGCGCACGCCGACCCCGTACGTATAAGACCCAACATCGTCTTCTTCTTCGTTGATGACATGGGCTACGGCGACGCGTCGTGCCTCAATCCTGAAGGCAGGATCAGAACGCCGAACCTGGACCGACTGGCGCGCCAAGGCATGATCCTGACAGACGCGCATTCGAGTTCGGCCGTATGTTCGCCCTCGCGCTACAGCGTGCTCACGGGCAGGTACAACTGGCGCTCTACTCTTCAGAAGGGCATCGTCGGCGTCTACGGCAACCCCCTGATCGCGCCGAACCGCATGACCGTTCCCGGCTTCCTGAAAAGGCACGGATACCACAGCGCGTGCATCGGGAAGTGGCACCTGGGCCATGGATGGGATTTCGAAGTCGTCCCGGACATCTACCATCCGAAGTCCAATTCCGGCAAGACGAGCAACGATGTCGAGCGTGTCGCGACGCCTGAAGAGCGGCAGCGCTGGCGCGACTCGTTCTCGAAGCCAACTACGGGCGGGCCGACGACGCGGGGATTCGACTACTACTTCGGTGTAGATGTCCCGAACTGGCCGCCCTACTGTTACATCGAGAATGACCGCACGGTTGGCATTCCGTCCGAGTTCCTGCCGGAACGCCTGCTCGGGGGCAACCTCGCCAGCCTGCCCGGCCCCGCGATGCCCTACTGGCACTTCGAACAGCTCCTGCCCATGTGGGCAGAGAAGGCCGACGCCTACATCAGAGATCGCGCCGCAACGTCGGAGCCGTTTTTCCTCTATATGCCAATGACCTCGCCTCATACCCCCCTTGCGGTCAACAAACCCTTTATCGGCAGCAGCGGATTGAACAACCTTTATGCGGACCTCGTCATCGAGACGGACAACGTGTTAGGCCGCGTCCTCAAGTCGCTGGAGAAGCACGGAGTTGCCGACAACACGCTGGTCATCTTCGCAAGCGACAATGGCTGCGCGCCCTACATCGGTTGCCGTGTTGACGGCAGTGGCGGCGAAAAAGCGATGGAACCACAAGGCCATTTTCCAAGCGGCCCTTTCCGCGGCTACAAGTCCGACGCATGGGACGGCGGACACCGAATACCGTGCGTCGTAAAATGGCCCGGCGTGATTGAACCCGGCAGCGTGTCGGACTCGCTTGTTTGCCTCTCCGATCTCATGGCTACGTGCGCGGAGATAGTCGGAGAAGCCCTGCCCGACGACGCCGGAGAGGATAGCGTCAGCATGATGCCGCTCTTTCACGACAAAACTGCGCGCACGCGCGCCAACGTGGTACACCATTCGATTGAGGGCAAATTCGCGATCCGCGACAGGAAATGGAAGCTGGTCCTGTGTCCTGGATCCGGCGGCTGGACGCATCCTGATCGGAACGCCGCGAAGGAAGGCCTGCCGATCCTTCAGTTGTACGATATGGAGTCGGACCCCGCTGAGATGCGGAACCTTGAGGCGACGCATCGCGACAAGGTGAAAGAGATGCTCGCGTTGCTCAAAACACTGGTCGCCGACGGGCGCAGCACCCCGGGTGTGAAACAGACGAACGATGTAGACGTTGACATCTGGAAACTGCACACGATGCCCGGCGTTGATCCGACCGCGCTGGATGACTACTGAGCTGGATGGTGAAGTCGGGGACATTACCCCACTTCTTCACTCAATCCGGGGGATGCGCGTCCAACTCCTTGCGGAAAAGGTCGAGCGCGCTCTCCATGTCGGGACATTTCGCCTTCCCCTCCTTTTCCCACCAGAGCCGCCAGCCCTGCCTGAACAGCTCCGGATTCCGGTAGAAACCGTCCACTGCCACCTGCCTCGTCACGTCAAACTCGATGTCGCAGAGGGCTGCATAGGCGTCGTAGGAAACACCTAAGTTCTCACTCTCAAGCAGCCTCATGAGGACGGAAATAATAGGCGACCACTTCGCGCGCTTCATGCGCGGGTGAAGCCCGTCGTCCTTGCTCAGGTCATCCCGAACTTTACCTGCAAGGGCGGATTGGGCCGCTGCGTCCTGTGAAGTCGCCATCTCCGGAATGACGCCGAGAATCTCCCTGGAATTCAGGCCCCGGAAGATGTTTGAGACGGCCCATCTGGCTTTAAGTATTTCGTCCTCTGACGCGTATTTGGGCTTTCGATCAATCAACGCCGGTTCCTTCTGCCCAAGGTCCCATAACGTCCGCACGGCTTTTCTGTCACCGGAACCGGCGAGGCGTTCCAGCAATTCCCACTTCGTCTTGATGGTGATTTCGTCGTCCTCGAAGGCTTCCCATGTAGCCTGCCCCGCCAGGTTGCTGCCGTGCGCCGACCCGCGCATCCAGTTCAGGGCGAAAGTCCTCATGTCTTCAGGCAACGCGCGGTCCCAGAACATCTCCAGAAGCATGTCATCGGCTTCCTCGAAACCCCGGCGGCCCAGATAGCCCAGCGCGCATGCCTTGTCGAGAGGACGTTCCTTCGGATTACGGGCAATGGCCCACGAGAACTCGTCCACTATCGGGCCGGCCCAGTAACCGTCGCGCACAATCGCCACATCGGTTATGAGCCGTTTCTGCAAGGCGTGGATCACTTCCTTCTGGAACCTTTCCTTCATTGAGTCGCCGGCTGCCAGGTCCGGAGGCTTTGAATCGGCAACGCGCATCGCCATCATCCAGAGATCAAGCCCCAGGCGCCCCTCGGGCATGCCCTTCGTCGTAAGGAAGAACATCGCGCGCTCATGCTCCTTCAGCAGCGGAAACATGGATCGTCCGCACCACATGGCGGGGTTGGGATGCTCCAGATAGACAACTTCCAGAGGTTCTTCCTTGACAGGCCCTTTGAGAACGTCGTCAACGAGGATGCGGGCTTTCTTGAGCGTCCCCCGGAATCTGACACTGTCCCATTTCCCGTGTAATTCGAACAGGTTTGGGGCGACCTCGATCTCTCCCGGCCCGGCGTTGGATATCTCATCAATGACGCCTACGCATATTGCCTCGGCCCTCTCGGCGCGCTCCGCTTCGCTCGGAATCCTGGCCATTGGAAACTTGTTGTTGAAAAATTTCTCGCCGTCATACTGCCTGCGAGCCGGCGCGGGTGGCGTCTCCTTCGGAACGTCATCTTCATCTGCTGCAGTCTGGTCCTCTTCGGTGATTGGTATGCCCTGCGCGCGAGCTTCCTCGACGGTCATGGGTTTGAAAGACAGGCTGAAGGTCACGTCGCCTGCGTAACTGCTCGCCCCCGTTGACCTTGCAACGACTTCCCGCAGATTGTAGCCTTTCAATTCTGAGTACCCCTTGCCGTCTCTCACGAACTCGGCATGGCCTACGGTCCAGTGGTAGACACCATCGCCATAGCCGTAGGCGACGATCTTGCCGCTGACCGGTAACTCCGGCGACCCGGGATCGGCCCCGTTGAACCACCATAGACCACTGAAGAACGTCTTGATGCCTGCAACCTGCACGTCGAGGCGGTCGGAGGCCACCGGCCTTCCCTCGCCTTCACCCGGTTTCGATTCCGCGTATGCAAGCTCGATCCAGCTCTTTCCCGGCTCCGTGCCCTGCACCCAGATTTCTCCTTTGGGAGCATTGGCATCCTTGTCGGAGAGATTCCACACAGGCTCCTCGACCGGCCTTCCGAGATTGTCGAGGAAGCGCACCTTTCCGCCCGTTCGGAAGAACAGGTAACCCTTTGCCAACTCCTTCGGAACGAGTTCAAACTCGATGCGATATTCCTCGGGGGGCAGTTGTATGGATATGCAGCGCACCTCGTCCGGCGAGGTCCGCCCCGCTCCCTCGATAAGGAGGTTGACCTTGACAGGCTCGGACAAGTCGCCGCCTGCAAGGAACGTTGCTGCTGCCCCGAGAAGCAACACTGCAAGAAGCGATAACCGCATGGCTCGACTCCCTCTTATCGCCCAGTCGCGTAGGGTGTGCAAATCCCTCGGATTTGCACACGCGGGAAAACAGCAATTCAGCGTGTGCAAGCCTTGTGGTCTTGCACACCCTACTAGACTTCAGCGATGTTGGCGGCAATGGACACAGGGCGGCGCGTGGCGCGGAATGCGTCAGAGGCTGTATTGGGGGATCTTGAGGAGTTCTCCGTCTTTCAAAGCAGACTGGTGGGCCACGATGCCAGCCACCGTCATGTTCAATGCCTGGGCCACATCAACCCACGGCTTGCGGTCGCGCAGGATGGCATCCACGAATTCGCTCATGAGGTAGCCGTGGGAGCCGCCGTGACCTCCGGGGTCAACTCCGGCAGGCAGGGGCGGGCGTTCCGTATCCGCCTTCCCCTCCTCGTTCTTCTCCCCGTATACGCGGCCCCGTTCGCCCCCAGCGATCTGGATGTCCCAGGTTACCGCCATGCGGGACATGCCGCCTTCGCTGGTGCGGAAGAGGGCGATCTCGCTCCCGAAGGGGTTCCCGTAGTCATTGCCGTCAGGCTGCAGGTGGGGGACGATGCTCCGGTTGCCCATGCAGGAGACCTCAGTGAAGCTGCCGCCCGTGACGCCGATGCAGTATGCATTCGAATGGGTCGGATACCATTGCGGCGGCAGGCCCTTCCGCCAGCCGTCGGCGTCCACTTGCCCCGTCTTCGGGTTGTATCCCGCCAGTGGCGTCGGGAAGTAGTGGAAATATTCGCCTTCGGAGTAGATGATCTTGCCCAGCTCCCCCGCCAGGTAGCGCCGGCGCCATGCATAAAGATCCGTATGGAAGTATGAAGTTTCGAAGAGCATGTACTTGAGTCCGCTCTTCTTCACCGCCTGGAACAGACGGTCGGCGTCTTCGACTGAGCCAAAGACGGCGGGCACGGCAGAGGCGACATGCTTCCCGTGCTCAAGCGCGGCAATGGCCAGTCTCGCATGGCTTGGCGCATCCGTGGCGATGAATACGGCCTCGATCCTGTCGTCCTTGATCATTTCCTCGCATGAAGGGTAGGTCTTCTCACATTTGCAGGCCTCTGCCAGCCCGGCGCGCCTGTCAGGGATCAGATCGGTGACCGCTGCCACCTCGACGTTGGGATGGGACTGAAACGCGAAGGCCGCTCCAAACGCGCAAAGGCCGTAGCCGGCGATGCCGACGCGGATCTTCCTGTCCGAGAAGGGCTGCCAGACCTTGTTCGCATTGGGATCAGCTTCCGTTTTTTCGAAGCCTGCGATGACCTTTCCGTCGGCATCCACGGGCGCGTTGGCGCCATCCGCCGCTTGCAGGGTCGTGCCCAGGACCAAACCGCACGCAGCCCCGCTCGTCCCCACGAGTCCAACGAATTCGCGTCTCGAAAGCCCGAACAAATGCTTTGCGTTCATTGTGTGTAGTCCTTTTCTATGCGCCCGCTCTGTGCGCCCGCTCTGTGCGCCCGCGCCTGACAATGTATGCCTGCGAACGCCCGCTGTCGGTTTCCCATCTGTCTTTCCAATGATAACACTTCCCGCCGTCTGCGTGAAGAGCATGAACGCCGGCTGAAGCCCTCCCAGAGCGCCTCAGGATTGCCGTCAACGGCGACGTGTCACGACAACCAGACCGAATGGCTTTCACGGCCCCGTGTCCGCAAGCTCGACGTTCGGGCGCATCGTTCACGTTCCCACATTTTCGCCGGATGTGGAAAACAGTATGCCATCCCGGTTTCTAAATGTGGTAACGTCCCCTATTACTGACTTCGTCCGCGGCGGCCTGACGCACGCCAGACTTGCAAACTCCCGCCGGACTAACCCCTTTCTTCAACGGCCCCAACGTCACTATTTCTTAGTAACAGAAGAAATACTCCATTGCCATTTCAATTGGGCATCAGTTGACAACTTTGATTCATTTCCTGTATCGGCATTTCGACAAAATGTCCCTTCACTTTTATGTATAATCTGCCATTTGCCGCTGGGAGAAACATTCCATGCGAATTCTCCTGTTCTCTCGTAAACCTTTCGTCTATTATCACGTTCTTCATGGATATATCCGGCCCTTTCGGTATACCTAATGGTGGTTTCATTATGATTTGACAGATCCATTTCATGACTATGACAGTTTTTCCCAAACGGTTCAATCCATGTTATTGAATATCCTGTAGGCTTTGCTTGCATAAGATATATCCTGCATCCGTCAGATGACCAATAGACAGGTATTGATGAGTGAGCAGCCAGCGCGTTTACATCAAACAACTGTTCTACCCACCTTACCGTCCAATCTTTAATGGAAATGACAGCTAATTCGCCGCGCAAGTCCTTAGCGTTGGGTGCTCGTCTAACACCGTAATATGCCAACTGAGAACCATCAGGTGACCATGAAAATCCGCGCATATCATGTTCGCCGCTAATAGGCTCGAATACCTGACCATTACTTGTGTTCTCAATCACGAGTTTTATAATTCTTTGATTCATGTCTGTGACACCATATGCAAGCAATGAATCTGCCGATGGTGAAATTCGGAATCCATACTCTGTGCGTGGCATCCTCGATGCTGTGCCGTTTAACAATGCAATGCGTGAAGTGCTGCGATCCCATCTTTGGTATGCTATTTGTGGAAGGTCATACACAAACATCGTTTCACTAAACCACGTTACCTTTGCGGCAGAAGAGACGCATAAGTATTCCGGTTTCCCATCCAAAGTTGACAGTGCAATTTTTTTACAATCATCGGCCTCCAAGCCGATGAGCCATAATTGGCCATCGTCAAGCGCAAACATGACATCCCCGCCGGTGGCAGGCATGGCTCCCTGCATGATGACTAATAGGATTATATTCATGCGCCAACACATGATGCATGACAAACATTTCTCCCAAGTCAAGCGCATGTCCAATCCTACCTTTCTACTTGTAGTCATGGCTTATATAATATCTCATATTGCACAATCGGTATTGTCGGATCAAGCAGGCTTTTATGCCAATCGCCTGATTGGGAAATCGCCCATTTCCATGTCTGAAGCAACAAATCAATTGGCGGTTCGTTATTTGCTGCATATGTTTTATTTTGATCAATAAATGTTTGAGCATGAAGCCCATTTTTAAGGCCATTTGGCAATATCATGTAATAATGGGTGACATCTCCCCTGCGTGGAGTACGCTGGGCCGATGTCGGCCAAGACTTCATCGGATTTGAGAGAAAGTCGTCTTTACCGCCTCCAGAACCGTTATATGCATGTCTCACTGAACCAAAACAATTCCATGCTGTTGGCATTTCAATTCTTACGCCATATCTTTCAAATACCCATGGATCAATGCCATCTTTGCCACAACTGATCCCGGTTTGAAAGTTATCATAGTCAACTCCTAAATGATCGGCATATACGTAAATTGACTTGTGATCGGAAAAAATTGCGTTCGTCAGAATGTTCTCTTTGTACGTCGGAAAGAGCGATATGGTCGCATTAATTGGTAATTCAGGCAAGAAAATCGGCAATGAACTGTCGGTATTGAGCAGTAATTCTTTATCAGCTTCCCATGAATAGCCAAAAGGTGGTGAAGGCTCAATAATACCTTCTATATATGCAAGTCGCGGCTGAGGTACTCTACTGGTTGTCGACTGAAATGAGAAGCAAGCACAACTAGCCAACCACTCAGGCGGATCATTCAGTAGCCCAGGTGTTCCTCTTGGCCTCACAATTCGTACGTTTAGACAATAAACCGTGATCTCCTCCGTGAGCTTCTCTCCTTTCACAGACGACTCGACTTTGATCACGGTCTTCTTTGGCTCTCTGAACGCGGCAATCGCCATGTCCGCCGCTCCGGGCGGAATGGTGAATCCTATCGCCGAAAGTATCTCTCCGATGCCGCTAATGCCGAACCAGGCAAACACATCGCCATACTGCGCGTCAATGTCCGCAAACCGGTATATGCCGGTTGATCCGCCCTCAGCGGACCATGTGATTGCCCCGGTCGGCTGCTCGCGTTGCTGGATGTATGCCAGTATCGCAAAAGTCGGGGCGACGACCTGATCGTTCTCTCTCCGACAGCGATCCCGGATGGCCATGACCGCGTTGCCCTTCTCGTCCGTGTCAATCTTCATCGCCCCGACCGCATGGAGCGAGCCGAAACTGAATCCCTGGCCGGCGTTTATATCATTCAGCACGGCTGTCAAATTCGCGCTCTGGGAAAACCGTGATGGCATACTATTTTCCACCATTGTATTCTTTCTGCGGTTTTCCTCTTCGGCTGAGATGTGGGTTCCTGCTGTGCGAGGCATGCTGCTGAGAGTGACCCGCACGGGAACCGGCGTCAGAAAAATGGTATGACATCCCGGTTTTCCCATGGCATCAAGGCGTTGCGTTACGACTTGCGGAACCAGAAAACCCTATCAAGCTTCCCCTCGCCGACGTCTAGTACCTTGATCGCTCTTCCCATATTGTCCGCGATCACAAGCTTTGACTGAACGAAAGTGGAAGGCTCTCTGAATATTTGGCAGATGTAGTCTCCGCTGACACTGAGACGCGGCACACCCGCCCGCCGAAGATTGGTGCCGAAATCATCAACGAGAGAGACCATCTTACCTGTCTTGATGTCTATCTTGCCCAGACCGCGTTCTCCACATGGCGCGACGTATAGATAATTGCCGTCATCACTCAAGGCAGGTGAAAACGCGACCGCAATTTCGCGAAGGTCAGTGCCGTCTGCCGACACCCTGTATATCCTTGGTCGGTTGTCCGGGCGCTTCCCCGTGTTGACGCCTTTGTCGTCAGGCTCGGGTTGTTTGATGAAATTCGCAGTGAAATACAACACTCCCCCCGACGGATCCCACGACGGTTTCTGATCTTCGAGTTCGACGCCAATGCCGAAGCAGGAACCGTTGATTGACCGCTCGGTCAACTGCTTCGCCGCTCCGGACGACGCGTCAACAATCCAAAGGGCATAGCTGTAAATGTCCTTCGGCTGACATTCATAGAATGCGATGCGCTCTCCCTTTTGGTCCCAGCTCGGCTCGAAAATTGAGGTGTCCCGGTCGAATTTCTCGCCGGTCAACGAGACGGTCTTGCCCGAATACAAGTCAACCACGTGTAGTTGATTCCGGGTAGGCACGGCAAGTCGCCTTCCGTCCGGCGAGATCTTCGCCAGCATGCAGTACATTGATGGGAAAGGGAGCGTACGCGTGAACCTTTCGCCGGGCAAAGAGCCGTAGATGACCGTAGTCTCCTTGCCTGTATCCTGACGTGTAGAGATTTGTTCAACACCGAAGAAGCCGCCGCGCGGCGCAACGTCGCGAATGCCGCAATAGTCCAGTGGAGGAGCGACGGGATCTACTTCCCCTTGCAGATTCACAATCAGCCACCCCTTCCTCCCTTGATCCCAGACGACCACGCATTCCGTGGAATCGCCGGCTTCCGCCTCGGCCACATCAGAATACAGCAAGTGTCCGGGATCTAACATGAACAGGCCCGAAAGACAGGCCAAGCCCATAAGGACTATTGTTGCCAGTTCGAATGATCTTAAGCTGTTCTTGCCATTCTCGAGTCCAAGCATTTGAGTTATCCTTGTTGACCATTAAGGTCGGTACCAGAATTTCACGTAATTCAGTTCCATTTCCGGATGACGGTCTCGATAATCAAGAATCTGATCTCGTAAGAACTTGCCGCTGGCTGGATCACCGGGTCTTGAGGTATCAGCAGCATATGTGTTCCCCCCGTCATCGAGACACGTCTCCCAATGTCCTGTGGCCACCGGCTGTGGGCCGTAAGAGATCACGTCTCCCCTACTTAGTGTTCCACTAAGAATGGAAAGTATTTCGTAGTCGAAAGGTAGTTCGAATGTTATTGACGTCCATCCACTGCTGTCCCAAGGCGCACCAGATCTACTTCCATTATATGCGTGGCATGCAGCATCTTTGCACGCCAGACTCGCGCCTTCGACTATCACACCATCCGCCAACTCAATAGCGGGGGAGCATTGCCTGCCCTGTTGGAAGTTCGCCGTGTCTCTCGCAAGGTGATCCTGGAAGATGACGATCTGACGGGCGTCAACAAAGTCGCTCCCTGACAGTTCCAGCGTTGTTCCGTCCCGTTTCTTCCATAACGGCTTCAGGTTGAGAGTTCCCTTTCCGGCGCTGGCGGGAGCCGCATGTTTGGGATCATCTTTGACGTCATCCTGAAGCGTTCCAGCCCCAGGCGTATCAGGCGCGGCGGCAAGCCCCCATTTGAAAACAAAGTCAGCGGGAGCGCAATTCCGAGCAAACGGAAGATTATACGGCCCCGGCGAGACGCTTGTTACGCCCTGATTGTTATACCGATACGGGGGTGTCGTCTCAAAATACACGGGCGGAGCTCCCGTCCGTAACAGGTTCGGCTTGGTTATCTCAAGTCGTATGCAATAGAACGCGATTTCTTCCGTGATTTCCTCGCCTTTCACAGTCGCCGCAACTTTGATCACGGTTTTCTCTGGTTCCTTGAACGCGGCAATAACGAGGTCAGTCGCTCCTGGCGGAATCGTGTATCCGATCGCCGAAAGTATCTCTCCGATGCCGCTGAATCCGAACAAGGCAAATAGATCGCCATACTGCGCGTCAATATCCGCAAACCGGTATATGCCGGTTGATCCGCCCTCGGCGGACCATGTGATTGCCCCGGTCGGCTGCTCGCGTTGCTGGACGTACGCCAGTATCGCAAAAGTCGAGAAACAGGTAACTGTCCCTGGTATCCCAATACCGGTATTCCAGATAATAAATATGCCATACCGGATATTACCGGTTTTTCGATTCGGACTTCTCACCAGTATGTTAAAATCCAGCCGATTCTTCCCAGCGACACTACATCAGGGTCAATTACCGAAATCTCTTTGCCATCTGGATCCATAATAATGATGCGTTTTGCCTTCTCTGCCGGGAAATTAAAACGAGGCGCAGTTAAAAAATGCCCACTTGGGCTTGGTTGTATGGCATAGCCTTGTATACCTTTGTGTAATAGTTTGTCTTCGTCGCTCTTAAGATTATATACCCTTGGCCTGGACTCAGCGCTTTCGCAGTAGTATAAGCGAAAGCCGTCAGGATTGAGTTGCGGCAAGAAGCCATTAGCTAGCCGTCTAAGGTTATGTCCGTCGATTTCAACATGATAGAGCTTTGGAAATGTATCGTTTGGCTGCGCGTCATTCGGTAAACACAAGTTCGCGGTAAAAATCAGGCTCGTTCCGGCGGGATGCCACTGTATATCTTGTTCGTCCATGTCAGACCCTAGTCCCATCTTTGCGCCATCAGATGACATAGTGGTTAATCTGCGTCTGTTTCCGTCAGACGCTTTTACGTTGAGTATTGATATGCAGAATGGCCTCTGTGGAGTACTTGTGTCCTGCTCGTAATACGCGATCATTTCGGAGTCTGGACTCCAAGACAACCTGATTGGGATTGACTGCTTGGCTGATGTTGCAGATTGGAGAAGTTTCATCTTTCCATTGATCGTTTCAATGATCAATATCGAACCGTCTTCTGGAACAGCGATCATTTGTCCGTTTGGCGAAAGTCGGGCTGCATTCCATCGCCTTTTCCGGGTAGAACTGAAACGGGATGGTTTGTTGAAAATAATATTGCCGATTCCTGAATTACCGAACGTATTCAAACAGGCGATGTTTGCAGCATCAATGGGCGCGGCAGGCATGGTGAAATAGAATCCACCCGGCAACATGTGAAGGTAATTCCCTCGTGGAACCTGCAGGTTACATTCGGTCTTTTCCCCATCCATTCTCAAATAAAACCATTTCTGTGACGAACGATCCTCAATCAGCAGGTTCTCAGTTGGGGGGGGGGGCGTTTCCTGTTGAGCCATACACAAAGTTGCTATAGTAGAAAGTATGGTAAGAACACTACGGATGTATAAAAATGACTTGCAGGCGACAAACCGTACTGTCTTCGTGATATGCCCTGTGCATTTATTCATGAACATGCTCCAAGCTTCAGTGTTCACTGTGGGGGTGGGGTGACAGGTCGCTTCCATATTTTCATGTAAAGCAATCCGTAATCATGATTTCTTCGAGGATAATCTAATGGAGCGTCACGCAGGAACTTGCCTCCCACAGCATCAGCTGCATATGTGATTCCGTTACCTAAGTATGTTTCCCAATGTCCAGTAGCTGATGTGGACGCCCCATATGAGACAATGTCACCTCTTTGAAGTGCCGTGATCTGTGTATCTCTCTCAGCATGCTTGCCATTTGTCGGATAAGCTCCTTCATTCGGAAATACGTCCCATCCTCTCCATGGTTCATCACTTGTGCCATTAAATGCATGTGCAGCGGCAGCTTTGCACACGAAACCGGTTATGGATGTAACCAACCCCCCCGGCAACTCAATGGGAGAACAACTATTCCCCTGCAGGAAGTTCGCCGTATCTCGCGCCAAGTGATCTTCATAGATAAATATCACTCGCTGGTCTTTTATGGCGTCTATCGTGACGTATTCATCTTGACCCGTCTGCGGGTTCAACCACACGTATTTCGGCATCAAGGTCAACGTCCCTTCCCCCGGAT
>JAKLEA010000034.1 GCA_022711755.1 Planctomycetota bacterium | reverse complement strand
CTGTGACACCCAACTCCCTCTTCTCCAATATCAGCAATTCGCGTGCCAGGTATTTCGACAGCCTCGCAAGCCCGTGGACTGAGCCGGCCCATATTCCACAAGCCCGTGAAACGGGCGTTTGAAGGCCGGCAGACCATCAATCGTCCCTGCCGGGACTCGGAAAATGTGTCTGATGCCATCCACGGGTTGCACCCGTGGCTACCATCAAACGCCCTTCGGGCTGAGAAAACGACACGCGAAAGGCATCTGAAGGCATGTGAACATATCGCCGGTTGCCATCTGGAATGGGCTTCCTTCATACCCCGGATAAATTGGCTTCGCGCCGTCGGGGATAATGGGGACGTTACCCTATTAAGTCTGGCGCCCCAGAAAGCAGAACATGCGTAAAACATGAAACGGGGAAACGTCCCCGATTTCCCAGGCATTCCATCCAACGCTTCGGTCAGGCCGCGCGTGCAGTATAGTCGCTCCGATGCCACGAGTAAGTCTTCCTTGTGGTAGATATCGCAGCAAAGCGGACCGACGCGCTTGCCATAATTGAACGCCATGCGACGGCATTGCGAGCAAAAAACGAGCCATCCCGGAAAGGCCGGAAATTCCGCGCAAATCAATCCTCTCAGATAGAACAACTGAGGTTTAATGCTTGCTTCCTCCAAGGAGGATCGTATGTTTCATGTTATCCTGCTAGTTCCAAGTCTATCTATGGGAGAAGGCGGCGCAAGTAAAAATGCAATGACTCACGAGGACTCAATATGGTTGTGATCTCCTCACTCCTCTGCCCATTTCACTTCATGTATTTCAGCGTCAGGACCAAGGTTGAAGTCCTCGACGATGTCCACGAACGCCTGGGTTACGATCGGACCTGATCGATCCAGGCTCTGGTCAACCATCCAGAACGCAGCCGCGCCACACCAGTCGCCAAGGTTGGGACGCCAAAGATTCCATTTCAGTTGGATGCATCTTCCCGACTGTGTCTTGATAACATATTCCCTCTTTCCGCATGCTGGGCAGGCTGGACGGGTCTCGTCATAGGCCAGGCGTTCATTTGTTCCTTCAACCAGTTCGGCAATGTGCAGTTCCCACATGTCGCGGTCAGGAATGACATTGCTGTCTTTGGAGGCAAACTCCTCATGCAACGCGGCATGTCTGGGAAGGAACTCCAGCATCGGCAGAGCACTCAGGGCGCGGCGCAGACGAGACGTGCAACAGAAACCTGTATACGTTTCAAGGAGGTCCACGCCGGCATAGGCGCGGACGTCAATCTCATCGTCAAACGTGACCCACCAGATGATGGACTTGCCGCAACTATCGCAATGGAAGGGGAAGCGCGGCATGCACTTCGTCTCCCACATGCGAAGTCCGTCAATGTGGAACAAGCGTGGCCTCAACTGTCGCCATCCTCATCAACCGATTCTTCATCCCACTGCACCTCGTGAATCCTGGCATCCTTGCCAAGATTGAAGTTCTCTACGATGTCAACAAACGCACGCGTAACTATCGGACCGCACAGAAAGCCGAATTGGTCTTCCCCGTAGAAGATGTTCGACCCGCCCCAACTCTTTCTGTCCACCCTCCACGTCATCCACGATTCCGTTTCTGGACAGACTGGCGAACTTATCACTTGAAAGTCATTGAAGCGCCCGCAAGCGGGACACTTCACGGAGTCTCCCGTCGGTTTCATGATTATGTCGCGGATTCTCGCGGTCTCGCCGGATAATGTTCGCCACATTGATCGCGGCAATATGTCCTTGCTGCCGTCTTCGTTCTCGAACACTATGCGTTCTGCCTCCTCAAACTTAATGCTGGCGCGATCTCGAAGGGCACTCATAAGTCTTTCTGTGCAATAGTACGTTTCCCACCCGTCAACCATGTCCTGTCCCTCATAATCGGGTGTGATCTCTATCTTTGGGAACCAGACACGCCGAAGTCTTAATAAACCGCAAACTTTGCAGAGTTCATCACAACGCTCCATAGTAAGCGGTTCGCCTAAGAACAACCTTTCAATCGTGAATATCTTTGGCTGCAAGACAAATCCTCTTCTCAAGCGTGATTCGCAGCGCGTCCATGCGATTGACAAGGCAATAACGCGCTAACACAGTCTACTCTAATGGCGCGGTCGCTGACTTGGAGCTATGCCAATGGCATCGGCCCTGCTGGATGCTTCCTGAAGCAACTCCAGCGCCCTTTTCTCGTAACTTTCGGTGCCGCAACGATATCCCTCGCCACAAAGAGTGTTCCGTGCCTTCCGAATCTCCTTATCCCAGTAGATTTTCTTTCGGCTCAAATGTTCATCGAAAGCAACTTTCGCAGGTATTATGCACCAATTACCTTCGTTTTCAAGTATCTCTCGCGTTGTATTTCCGCCTAGTCCAAGTTCTTTTGCCACTCTCAGGGGGATCTTATGATCGAGATGATCCCCCTTCTGACCGCCATGTTTCTTAAAGAAATTTGCACGCCTTCTTCTCATTGGGCTGTTATTGTGATTAGTTCTCATTGACGCATATAGCTCACGTCCCTCCTTCATTGCCGGATCATTGGCATTTACCAGATTCTTGGCGAAGTTTTTTGCGTCGTCTGCCGAGCACGGTCCAGTCGCGTTGTGCGCGAGAATTCCGACCTTGCCCGCGTAGTACGTCCCAAATCCCGGAGTTTCGAAGTTGTAGACGCGGAATGCTCCGCGAACCCGCTCAACAGCGCCCACCGCGGCCAATCCCCCGCCGGCAGTCGGGATGCTGTCGCCCGCCAGCAGATTCCCGGCCTCTGTCCAGCCTCGACCGTGAATCCACAGCAAGTGTCCCGGCGTGCATCGAACTCTTTCGACCCCGAGATCCAATTCAACAACCTCATCAACCTTGTTCGCAGATTTCGCGGATACCGTCGCAGCCAGCGGCGACGAAGGCTCGGTTCCGTCCACGCTCGCCAGAACCATGTCGCCTTCCTTGATTCTCTCAATAGGAACAACGCCGTTGGGCGTCCGGATCGGCGTCCCCGCAGCAAAGCAATACGCGCCGGGATTCTCGTTGAAGAGATCCGCGATCTGCTTCTCCGAATGGCCCGTCTTCTTCAGAATGGCATATGCCTGCCAGGGATCGCTGACGCCTTTGGCGGCCTCCCTGCCAAGCTCCAACATCTTCGCCGCCCCGGCAAGTCATTTCCAACCTTGCCGGTATCCGGCCAATCGTTCATAAGGTGGCACCTTACCCGAAGATAATGAAAGTCCCCACCGGGCGGGACGCTCGCGCTACGTTCGCAGCGGGGATTTTCGGGGCAGAAGGCATTACTCTTCATCCCACTCGACCTTATGGATCTTGACGTCCGCGCCGAGATTGAACCGGCTGGCGATTTCCATAAAAGCCTCAGTGAATATCGGCCCGCGCAGATACCCGCTCGGTTCGGCTATCCAGAGGAAGCTCTCGCCGTTCCACTCGCTGAAGTCCACGCGCCACGTCTCCCATTCGCGGCCTTCGTAGAGAACCTTGTCCGGCAGATCAATGAAAGGATGCATTCCGCACTCCGGGCAGGGGGGGCGGCTCATGTCCTGGACTCGCAGCAGATCCGCGCCCATGAGGATGTGCTGATTCTCAATCCCCCAGAATCGGTCCATGGAAATTACTATATCAGACTTGATGAGGAGGTGTTCCGAAGTCTCCACCTGCCGGAATTCCAATCCCGGCAGAACGGTCAGTGATTCCATCAAAGGCAATGTGCAATAAAGCAGGCTTTCGGCTTCGATAAGGTCCTGTCCCTCATACCAGTCAAGGTATAATGGCCCCCATCTTCTTTCCCAGATTTCCACCATCCTGCGGCACTTCTCACAGAAGACGATCCACTGCGGCATGCATCCGTAGCTTGTATACAGCAACCAGTCGGCATAGTATAGTCGCGGTCTTGCGCGGTATGACATCACTATCACTCCTCATGCCACTGCACTTCGTGAATCTGCGTTTCTGTTCCGAGGTTGAAATCTTCGATCACGTCCAAAGCCGGCTGTGTTATGAGCGGGCCAAGACGATCTAGGTTTTGGGATACCAGCCAGAAGAATGGACTTCCATCCCAATCATCAGGCTGGGGACGCCAGTATTCCCACATCGGCCTGAACGGCTCGCCTTCTCCCCGCGGCGAGACCCACTCGCGCCAGCCGCAATCCCGGCAGCATCGCCCGCCTTCCACGATCGCCATGTCAGCGACGTTCGAGTTGATCTGTGGAAGCCAGAAGAATTTCGGACGTTTGATTCCAGGGGTTGTGTCAATGGTGGAATAACCGTGATACCTTGCCTCCAAACGCATGAACTCCAGGCCGGGAAGAATCCTGAGCGCCCGCGTCAGCCGGGGAGAGCAACAGAATCCCGTGTCAACGCAAAAGAGATCCTCGCCATAATAGTGGTGGAGCAGTTCCACGAAGTCCCCAAGAAGCGCATATGCCATCATGCCGTGTCCGCACGACTTGCATTGCGCAGGCCACGTCGGGACGGCGAAGAGATTCACCGGGCGGACACCCGACAGGTAATAGACATGGGGAGGACGAATTCGCGCCATTTTCTCCACGCGCCTCTTCTCAGTATTCGGATGCTAGACGCCGCTTCAGTTCTTCCGTAAACACCTGATAGTCGCTATCAATGCGTCCGACATTCTCCGGGGTAACGAAATCCCTTGCCTTTTCAATGTAATGTCGGGCGGCATCCGCAAAACCGGGATCATCCACCTTCAAATGCCGTTCGCTTTTTATCACTCTCCAAATCTCCGGGATGGCCGAAATCCAGTATTTATTGTAGAAATCATGGACCGTCTTTGGCAAGCCCATGAAATTAACATGGGAGTTTAACTCGCCTGGTTTAAACGTTCCAGGGAATTTCCACAGTATCCCCAGAGGTATCACGTGATGGACTTCTTCACCCGCAGCCAATTTCATGATTTTTGCGAACTTGTCGCGTAAAGATGGTCTTTCCAGCCATGGCTTATCGAAGTTGTCTCTCGCCGTGTCGTAGATCGCATACGCGCTTCTGAACATATCTACCTGTTCGTTTGTTAGATCCTCAAAGATACCGACGTTTTTTGTGATATTGTGGATATTGTGGACGTTACCCTATTATATGATTTGTCGGCGTGTTATATTGGGGACGATTATTTAGTTTATTGGCGGGATTGATCGGCTGTTGGGACGCGCAGTGAAGGCGGGGAAAGTCGGGCGCCCCAGAAAGCAGAACTATCGTAATACATGAAATAGGGAAACGTCCCCGAATTCCCCAAGTAAAAATGCAATGACTCACGAGGACTCAATATGGTTGTGATCTCCTCACTCCTCTGCCCATTTCACTTCATGTATTTCAGCGTCAGGACCAAGGTTGAAGTCCTCGACGATGTCCACGAACGCCTGGGTTACGATCGGACCTGATCGATCCAGGCTCTGGTCAACCATCCAGAACGCGGCCTCCCCATTCCATTGCTTCCTTTTCGGTCTCCAAAATTCCCAATCTCTTCGGCCGGATGCAATGCGTTCTGATGATGTAACCCATTTCGACCTGCCGCACTCCGAACAAGGAGGTTCCGTCTGCTTTGGAACAAGTCCCGGATTGAATCCTTCCACTTCCGCACTGACTGCTACTTGCCATAGACGCCGGGGAGGGCGGAATCCATCCTGATGCAATTGATCCCAATACGTTCCTTGCCGGCATTGAACGCTGGTAATATCCAAGCCAGGCAGGCAAAGTAACTTTTTCATGGCTCTTTGAGAGCATACGAATCCAACATCGCACGACATCAAATCTTCACCCGCAAAGCTGTCAAGTTCTATGACATCTCCCAGACTGGCAAACCGCAGTATCGCTGCTCCGCATGCTTTGCACAGAACATGACATACCGGCGCCCACAATACGTCGCATGGAACTAAATTGCGAAGATTATAGATTTTCATCACCGATTATTCTACCTCTCTCGAAAACTCATGTCAAAGTTTATGGAAAAGGTTGTCTTCCAGCGGCTTGTTTCCTCAAGCCATCAACAAAGAGGCTGGAATCATCCTTGAGAATAGCGGCGTTTTCCGGGGTCACCAAATCTCTGGCTGCCTCAATGTATATTCGGGCTTTATGCGCGAATTCCGGTTGGTCGAGCTTAACTCCATCATCTTTGAGCATCTTCCAGATTCGCGGAATCGCCTCACGCCAATATCCGCTGAATGCGACATGGACCTTTTTCTGCATTCCCATGAAATTGTTCCACGAGTTGATTTCACCAGGCTTAAAAACTCCTGGGAATTTCCACAACACCTCCAGTGGAATCTTGTGATGAACGACATCGTCTGCCAGTAGGTGGCCAGCACGCACAAAATCATCGCGTAACGCGGGGCGATCGAGCCAAGGCTTATTGAAGCGCTGCTTTGCTTCATCATACATAGCATACGCGCTTCTGAACATATCTACCTGTTCGTTTGTTAGATCCTCAAAGATACCGACGTTTTTTGCAAAGTCCTGCACATGTTTCACGCTGCATGCCATCCCGCCGTTGTGGACCAGCAGGCCGGAATTGCCGACGAAGTATGTGCCTAGACCTGGCGTCGTGAAGTTGAAGACACGGAACTTGCCGGACCGCGTTTCGGAGCTCTTCAGTGAAACAGGCCTGCCTTCGACATCCGGAATACGGTCGCCGGGCCGCATATCCGCGGCTTCAGTCCATCCTTTTCCCAGAACAAAGAACGGATGCGCCGGCGTACACAGAATTGCTTCGTCGGGGAAGACAAGCGCAATGACTTCGGCAACGACACCCTCTGATGTCTCACCTATTGCCGCATGGGCGGTACTGCCGGGATGGTCTGTTACGACACAACTCTTGACATGGTCTCCAGCATTTAAATTCTCGATGGGAACGATCCCCTGCGGGGTATGCACCGGCGTTTCTTCGATGAAGCAATAGTTATTGGGATTTCGCAGGAGTTCTGCCGTTATCTCCTTCATCGTCATTCCGCCATGCCTCATGCATATCGCGGCGGACCATGCGTCTGGCGCGCCTTTTGCCAAGGCGACGGCTTTGTCTTTCAGATTGCCTCCAGCGGCTTGCCCAAGCATCTTCAGCCTGTCCCCCAACCACTTGGCGTTGCCCGGATTGGCAATCAGTTCGCCCATCCCCCACTGCCCGATAAATTCTCCCAGCATCTGCGCCTGGTCTTCCGGATCGGCGTTCAACACGGCTTTCAACTGCATGTTGAGGATTTCCCCGAGGCCGCCGTCCAGGGCCATTGCTCCCAATCGCCCCACTGACCGAACCGTGGTTGGCAGATGCGCCATGGCGTCAACGATGCCTTTCGCAGCCATGAACGCGCCTATCGGGACGCTTTTAAGAAATATCCCGGCGACAGACGCAGATTCGCCGCTCCTTATGCTTTCGTAGTATCCTTCCAGACTCATTCCGGCTTCTGCCGCCCCGGCAAGTCCACCGGCCAAACCGCCGAAGTGCCAAGCCGTTCCAGTCGGATCGCCCATAAGTGGATTGTCGCGGTTTGTCTGAAAGGCGCGTTGAAGCCTTTGCTGGTATGCAGCATCCAATCCCGTATCAGTCGTGTCGTCGGCATCGTCAGGCGACATTCCGAGAAACAGACGTTGGAGAAGTGTTCCCTTGAGTGCCGCCTGAATCTCCCTTCCATGCTTTGCCGAAAACTCACCTAGGAATCTCTTTTGCTCATCTGTCAGTTCCCTGCCGGCTTCAAGGTCGCTCTCGATTTCCTTGAGTCGGCGCGCTTCTTTATCGGTCAATTTTTCGCTTTCCGGCGCACCTTGCGAGTTCGCGCCCTGTTCGTCTCCCGGTCTTGTATGTGGTCTTGCGTCCCCTTTGTTCTCCCCCACAGCGTTTGTCTTTTCACGCTTGCCATCCTGTTCTCGAGCGTCTTGCTCCGACGCAACATTGTGATTGTCCGCGCTCGATCCGTTGGCTCTTGCCTGACTCCGTCCGCCCGCCGGATCATCTCCCTTGATGGCCACGACGCGGCCGTCAATGTTTCGGAAGTGGACGGTTCCCTTGTTTCGCTTCCTGTCCGGATACGTTCCCCCGAAGCGCAGTATCCCGTCGTCAGCGGCGTCAACGCCGGCGGCGCTTCCGCAGGCGTCGCATGCACCGGCCGCGTTTCCTCTGTCATCGTTTCTACCGGCCGCGTCCCTGCCATTGCTGTCTACGCTGTCCTTGCGTTCCCCGTCGCGCAAGTCGGGGAAGTTTCGGGCTGGGATGTCCAGGCATGGCGATTCCTGATATGGGAGAATCCCGCTGGCGGATGTCCGACCGGAAAGGTTGTGTTCGGCGGAGTCCCGCGGTGGATTCTCAATCTGCGCCAGCCAGCGGCGCATCGCCGCCTCAAATGCCTCCAGCGAATCAAGCGCCTCCCCCGCGCCGGCATCCGCATGGTCCTTTCCGGCGTCCGGCCTGACATCGGCGACGGGGTCCGGGCCTGCGCCCGGTTTGCCGGCATTCTCAATGCCCAGCGCCAGGCGCAACTGCGCGCGGTCATCCTCCGTCATATCCCTTTCAGCAAGGCCGAGATAGATCAACAATGCCTTGCGTTGCTGGTTAGCCCCAGCCGGGTCGGGAGCATCGCTTTCCGTATCTTCCGGTTGCCTGTCCGAAGCGGCGGCTGAGTCGGCCCGCACACGGGCGAGGCCCCACGCCGGCGGCGGTTCAACGAGACGGTAGTTGGCCATGATCGCCTCGCAGAATCCGCGCGCGTCCCGCAGCAAACGCCGCAGCCAGTACCCCGCTTCCCTTTGTTCTGTGAAGACATTGCTCCCATCTGCCTCATCAGGCCGTTTGCAATCGGCTCCCGCTACAATCTCCTTGCGTATTGTCTCCATCGTCCCTCTCCTCTCTTTCCGAATCGAAAACCAGTCCGAAGACCTTGCCTGCGGCGGTCTTGCGTGAAGTCGCGCCTCGCCCGGCATTTATCTACGAACTCATTGGCGAGATGCCGGCCCCACGCACATGACAGGCTTTCGGCTTGGTCCTGTACACCCCTTTTTCTCTATCTTCTTTAAACGCAAGTTCCAGGAGAGAAGTCCGGGAATATGTTCAAAAATAATTATAAGGCTCTGATAATGAAGCACGTGCGGATATAATTTTCTACAATATCATTTTGGCGACGTCGTCGGTTTCACTCAAACAGACCCTCGATTTCTTTAATCACCCCCTTCCACACCGCGCCATAACGTCATATAGTGCTGTCGCCGGCTCTGGAGCCTCGCTCCCGTCTTAGTGTTGTCATCGAGACGCCGGAAGTCTGCAAGAGAAGCGTTTGGAGAAGAACATGGGCTACAAAGTCTCCTGGTACCAGTTCACGCAGCATCCCGATTCGGATTCCTGTTGGTCGCTCTCCGTCGGGCCTGACGGCAGGATTTACGCCGCCGCATGCGCCGAGGGCGTGCCCGGCGGCGTGGTCAAGGTCGTCCGCTACAATGAGAAGACCGACGCCCTCGACTACCTCTTCGCGCTGGACGAGATGGTTGACGATCCCTACGACTCCGGGCGCGCCACGCAATGCAAGATTCACTACAGCTTCTCGCCGTCCATGCGCGACGGGATCATGTACATGGCCACGCACCTGTCCGGCCCCCCGATTGACCAGCCGGCATATTCGCCCTGGTTATCGTGGAACGACCCGGAACGCTGCTTCAGGGGAAGCGCGTTGCTGGCATTCGACACCCGCGCGGATAAGGTTCTCTGGTGGGACACACTCATACCGAAGGAGGGCTGCCGCTGCCTGCTGCACGACGAAGACCGGGGGCTGCTCTACGCCCTGAGCTACCCGCGCGATCATTTCATCATCTACGATATCAAGAAACGTTCCCGCCGGGATATCGGGCGCATCGGCTCCGTGAACGCGCAGGCGCTGTTCATTGACAAGAAGCATCGCGTCTGGACGACGAGCGATTACGGGCGTCTTGTCCGCTACGATCCCGACCAGGACCGTCTGGAATGGTCTCCCTACGTCCTCCCGCACAATCCTGAATACCAGACCGGCTGGCACAGCGTCTTCTACGATTGCTGCGCGTCTCCGGACGGGGAGGCGATTTATGCCGGAACATGGATCGCAAACCCGTACCTCATGCGCATATGGCCGAACGAGGGCGAATGGGGACGCGTCGAAGACCTCGGCCCCAGCACGCAGAAGCGCGACCTGACCATCCCGTACAACACATTCCTCGACCACTGCGGCGGATTGACCTTTGCCGGTGACGGAATGCTCTATTACGTCGCCTCCCGCTGGCGCGACCCCGTCTATAATCCGACTCCGCCCGACAGAAAAGAACGCGAAGGCGTGGTCTGGAGACTCAATCCAAACACTTTGGAACGCGATGAAGTCGCCCTCCTTGAGCGCCCGGACCAGTTCGCGCAATACGTCTCGCGGGGCGCGGCGGACCATAACGGAGACCTGTTCTTCGGCCACGTCGGCCCAAAGCCGACCGGAATCTTCAAGGTCCACATGCCGCCGGACCGCAAAAAAACCAACGCTCATCTTCCAATCAGGATGTGGGGGTGAAACATGGAAAAGCAACCGAGAAGAAAGCGATTCGACAAGAGCAGCGCCGAAGCCAGAATTCTGATTGACGAGATCGTCCACGGAACATTCGTAAAAGAGGGAACCATGGTCGCCTTCCCGACCTGCTTCCCCGCCGTAAGCGTCCCGATCCGCGCCGACGAGGGGCTTATTACCGCTCTGGACGTCTCGGCGGACGGGATGCTTTATGGCGGCACGAGCGGGAAACAAGCCCACCTGTTCGTGGGAATGTTCCACGGCGCAACCGGAATGATCTTCGATCTCGGCGCCCCGAAAGACGCAACGGAGAGCGCAGCCATATGCTGCACCAAGGACAGCGTGGCCATGTGCGTGAACGGCCCCGGCGGCGGGCGCATCCTGACCCGCAAACTTCACCACCTGCCCTTCGACCTCTTGCAGGAATGGGGATTCGATCGTCCCCCCTTGAATGATCTTGGAGCGCCGGCTCCGGGCGAGAGGATAATCCACGCAGTAGCGATCCCGGACAGCAACCGGATAATCGGAACCACCGCCAATCGAATATTCTCAGCGGATGTCAACGACGGGAAGATAAAATCCGAGGCTGAAATCTTCAGCCGCGGACGGATTGCGGTCGGTTCGGACGGCGCCGTCTATGGATTCGGCGAAAACGCGTTCTGGAGATTCGATGCCGCCGCTGGGAAACTCGCCCTGTTGCAGAATGAAGCAGTCAAACTCCCGCCCGGTGAATGGGATGGATTTGATCTGGTCTGGGCCGCGGACAAGCGGAACGGCATCCTTTACACCGCGGACAGGGATGGCAATGTATTCTCATTCCGCCCCGGTACGGGTTTCGAAGGCCCGCTGGGAAAAACGCGCTACGCACCCGTCGCGGCGATGGCCGTCACAATGGATGGGCGCGTGTTCGGGTTCTGCGGAACCGGCATAATGCGCATGTTCTGCTACGACCCTTCGGCCCGCGAAATGCGGGACGTCGGAATTGCCATATCTGTCTTGGAGCGGAGACGTTACGGATACGTCTTCGCCGACGCCGCAACCGGACGCGACGGTGAGATATACTTCGCGGAGAATGACAACCTCGGCCATGTCTGGCTGTATTTCCCGCGAATCATGCCGCCCCGTTGACGCCCTTTCAGATTTGCATGTGTCCTGGACGATCAGAAGCGCCGACTGAAGGCGTTCTGCAAAAGCCGGTTAGGAAATAGCCGAGTTCTCTACAAGCTCTGCCACGATACTGCGGCTTATATGCATGATCACGGATCATAAGATTCCGGCGGGGTTACTTTCGCGCCTTCCGGGCATGGGACGGGACCTTTGCGGATGGGATCGTCGGTGTCTTCCATCCATTTGTTCAATTTAGCGCGAAGCTCCGCAAGCGTGTGCGCGTGTTCCGGTTTTCCGGCAAGGTTGTCCATCTCGTTCGGGTCCGTTTGAAGATCATACAACTGCTCCGGCGGGCGCGGACGGTCGTACCAGCCAAGTTCCTTTGTGACTTCCTTGGAAAGCCCGGCGTCAACGTTTGGCGGGAAAGCGAAGGGGCGTTTCTCGAAGCTGCGGATGTACTTGTAGCGTTCCGTCCTGACGGCGCGCATCGGGTCGTAGGCCGCGTGGAAGGTCATCTCGAAATACAGTTCTTCGTGAAGCGAGGTCCGCTCGCCCGAGATCAGGGGAACCATGCTCCTGCCCTGAACACCCGGCGGGGCGGGTATCTGCAGATAATCAAGCAGGCTCGGCAGGAGATCAATATTGCAGACCGGGGCGCAGACGCGCTGCCCGGCGGGATAGCCCTCCGGAAGGCGAATGATAAGCGCCGTCTCAAGACCGGGATCAAACAGCGTGGCCTTCGATCTGGGGAAGGCGATGCCGTGATCGGTCGTGTAGATGATGATTGTGTTATGGAGCAGTCCTGTTTCTGCAAGGGCGTCAAGAATTTTCCCGACGGAGTCGTCCACGCGCCTGACAAGTACCTCAAGATTGGCCACATCGCGGCGCGTTTCGGGTATGTCGGGCAGGTAGGGAAGCGGTTTGATATTCTCAAGCGGGGCGTCGGAATGCGGGAAGGGGCGGTGCGTTTCCGTGACACCGACACTTGCAAAGAAAGGTTGTGTGGGCTTGCTTTTGAGGAATTCAAGAACAAGCGGGGTCACGTTTGCGCAGGAGTTCCCCTTGCCCTTTCCAGCGCGGACGTTTGCGTAACCGAGATTGGCGGGGGACGGGTCCTCATGCTCGAGGCCGAAAAGCCACGTTGCGTAACCGGCATCCGCGAGGATGCGCGGCAGGCGCGGGCAATCCGCGTTGAGTCTGAATCCGCGATGTGTCAGGCCGATCAGCCCGCTCACGTGCGGCATCTGTCCGGATAGGATGCTGCCGCGGCTGGGGCTGCATTGCGGTGCGGAGCAGAAGGCGTTGTCAAAGGTCACGCCCTGCGCGGCAAGCCAGTCGAGATTGGGCGTCTCGACGCCGCGCCCGTAGCAGCCCAGATGTCGTCCGGTGTCGTGGGTGATGATGAAAAGGATGTTCGGATTCTGGCTCATGATATTGCTTTCCGTTATGCCGCGCCGGGGGCGTCGGCTCCATGATGTTCCACGTGCAACTGGTTCCGGCAGCCAATGACCTCTGCCGCAGCGCGCCCCGCCGCTTCGGAGTCCGGGATGAAGTCCGGGGATATGAAGACGTAGAACTTCCAGAGCCTGCGGTGTCTGTTCTTGAGCAGTTCGATCTCGTCGTTGTCGAACTCGGAGAGGGGGCGAAGCCCGCCGTCGGCGGTCAGGACGGGAACGTCTGCCTCCTTCAGGCGCATGCCCATCGGGGGGCAGTAGATGGCGACCGCCCAGCTCGGAACGCCGCGTCCCAACAGGCGGGCGATTTCTTTCTCCGCTATCAGGCGGCGGCTTCCGTCGTCGAAATGGTAGCGGCTGACCAGTTCGCTCTGGAGCGGTTCGCCGCAGTCCGGCATGAGGACGAAGCATCGCTTGAAGAGTCGCCGGGCGGCGTACATTTCAAGCAGGTTGCGGACGGGTTTGACGCGCGGGAAGCGGTCGGAGAGATGCCGCAGCAGGCTGTCGTCCCGCAGGTCATAAAGCTCGCGGGGTTTCAGTCCGCGCCGGAAGGCTTCCTCGACAGCCTTCGAGATCATGACCCCGGCTGCGATCTTGGCGTGATGATAGTAGACGCGCTCGGAAAGGACGTAGCGCATCCTGAGCAGGTTGCAAACCTCGGTGACGGCGTCGCGTCGGAGCATTCCGCCCTTGTGCAGATCCAGGACCAGTCGGCCGTCGCGAATGCGGAAGTACTGCATCAGGCGGGGGTCGTAGCGCAGTTTCAGTCCGCAGAAGTAGCTGTCCCGCGCGAGGTAGTCCAGCAGGTCGGCGCAGATGGTGCTGGAGACGATCTCGCGCACGCAGGCGCGCGCGCAAGGGCGAAGGGACGGACATTTCCCTTCTCCGTTGTCGGATGGGCTGAGCAGGGCGATGACATCCCGGTCAAGTCCGAAGCGGCGAAGACGCCGGCCCAGTTCGCCCTTGTCAACAAAGTGCAGAAGGCGATCCATGTTGGCGTCATGACGCGGCAGGATGCGGCGTTCGTCTTCAAGGGTGTGCCCGAACGGGATGTGCGTGACGTCGTGCAGAAGGGCGGCAGCGGCTATGAGTCTTTCTTCGCGGTCGGTCAGCGGAGAATCGTCTTCCGTTTTCAGGCTTTCGCACATGCGCCTGGCCATCCACAGTGTTCCGAGGCAGTGCTCGAAACGGGTATGGACCGCGCCGGGGTAGACGAGGAAGGATGAGCCGAGTTGCTTGATGCCGCGCAGACGTTGCATCTCCGGGCTGTCAAGGATTTCGGTTTCCTCTTGCGTGAGTCTGACGTCGCCGTGGACGGGATCGCGGATTGTCTTCACTGTTTCTTCCCGTCGAAATACATGTCCATGCCGGCGTTCCGGCATTCGGCGTAGCGCTTGCGGCTGATTGCTCTGGCCTCGCCCTGAAAGGTCTCCGCGAAGTCCACGACGTCGTCGAACATGGTTAGCAGTGTCATCGGGGCGGGATCGGCGGCGACCAGGACTGAGCAGCCCTCCGGGCGGGCGGGGAGAGTGCCGATAAGAACCGATTCCATCCCGACGGGGGAGACGCCGTCCCATGCGCGATGCGGAACGAAGCTGGGTTGTGAGAAGGTCCAGAGCAGCCTGTCCAGGTTGGCGCAGCCGGCATTGGACTCTACAAAGGCATAGACCTTCCTGCCTTCTTCATAGAGCCGCTCGATTTCAACGCAGACGGCGCGCGGTTTATCCGGCGAATCGAGTTTGCGGAAATCCACTCTGGTCGGCATTTCAACATCCCGTTTATACAGTGCGGGCGCAAAGCACCCGCCTTACATTTTCGGGCCGCATGGACGCGCAGCTCGCTTTGAGCCGCAAGCGCCAAAATTACAATCTTCCCTCTCCCGCCGGGAGAGGGTGGCGCTTGTTACAAGCGACGGGTGAGGGGAAAACAATCTCAACCCGGTTTTGTTTCCCCTCATTCGCCTCGTTTACCGTCTCAACTAACCGGCGGACATTAGAAAACTTGCTGGCGTCCACCCGCGTCTGGCAACCTTTGTTACTTCGGCTTGTAGCCAAGTTTCTCGGCCATGGCGAAGTCGGGCGTGGCCTTCCGCTTGTAACCCAGCATTTCGTAGGCGATTGCGCGGTTGTAGTAGGCCGCGCCGTAATTGGGTTCCAGACGTATGGCCTCGTCAAAGTCGCGGGCTGCATCCATGAATTTATCAAGGTTGCCGTAGGCGCAGCCCCTGCTGTAGTAGCTGGCGGCGTGGTCCGGAGAGAGGCGGATGGATTCCGTGAAGTCTGCTATGGCCTTGTCGTGTTCGCCGATCTTGTTGAAGATTGTGCCGCGCGTGAAGTAAGCGATGGCATAGTCGCCCTTGAGCTTGACGGCCTGTGTGAGGTCTTCCAGCGCTCTCTTGACCTGGCCGCGCTTGCCGAGGATGTTGCCGCGGTTGAAGAAAGCGTTGGCCTGCTTCGGATTAAGCTCTATCACCTTGTCGAAATCGCGCAGCGCCTGGTCCCAGTCCCGCATCTTGTAGGCCGCGATTCCGCGATTATAGTAGGCCGTTCCGGAGGTCGGATCGGCGTCAACCACCTTCGAGTAGTCCTCATATGCCTTGCGGAAGTCCTTCAATTCGTAATAGGCGATGCCGCGGTTGTAGTAAGCCGTCGGATCGTCAGGATTCAGGCTTATGGACTTGGTGTAGTCCTTGATTGCCTGGTCGTATTTGTTCTTCTTGAACTGGGCAAGCCCGCGTCCGAGGAATGCCTCGCTGTAATCCTTGTCAATCTCCAGTGCGGCGTTGAAATCGGCTATCGCTTCGTCGTAACGCTCGCTGTCGTAATGAGCCATGCCCCGGTTATTGTAGGCCGCGCTGAAGCGCGGGGCCTTTGCCAGCGCTTCAGTGTAGCAGGAGACCGCCTCGTTCAGCTGACCCGCCTGGTGAAGTTCGAGAGCTTTCTCGAACGCCGCGTCGGCTTCGGGCGGAATGTCCTCCTGGGCTGGGACATCCTCGTCCGACTCAAGTTCCATCTTCCGTTCTGCGCCTGCTGCAGGTTGAATGCCGCTGTCCCACTCCACTTCTTCGGCTGATTCGGTTTTTGCGGCGGACGGGGCGGGGGCGATGGTCTGCTCGTCCTCCTCGGTCATGAACAAGCTGGGCGCCTCCGCGCCGTCGAATCCCTGGACTGGGGTTCTGGGCGGCAGCTCGCGTCCTTCAGCCTTCGGGCTTGGAACGCCTTCCAGAAGCGCCTGCATTTCCGGGATGACCTCGTCTGCGCGGGCATAACGAAGCTCCGGCACCTTCATGAGCAACCGCATGACAATGTCCGCAAGCTCTTTGGGAAGACCCTCGACAAGCTGATTTATGTCGCTGGCAGCCATCTCAAGGTGCTGATGAGCGATGTCGCCTGAGATGAATGGAGGTCTGCCGGTCAACATTTCATAGATCAGGATGCCGAGTGCATACAGGTCCGAATGCGGCCCAAGCGGTTTTCCTGAAACCTGTTCGGGGGACAGGTAGGTGAAGTAGCGAAGGTTGAAGTTCAGATGGCGGGCCTGGAAGTCGCGGTACCGGGCGGACAGCCCGAAAAGGTTGAGCGTGACGTTTCCCTGCGCGTCAATGCAGACGTTTTCCGGCCGAAGGTCCTCATGGAGAATCCGCCTGGAATGGGCGGCGCGGAGGACGTCCAGCACCTTCAACGCAATTCCGACAGCCTCTTTCCACGGCAGCGTGTTTTTCTGCTTGAGAATTCGAGCTAGGCTCTCTCCGCGAGGTTTGGCCGTGGTGATATAGACCGCTCCGCCCCTCTCGAAAACTTCCATGGTCGGGACGGCGCCTGGGTGTCGAAATTCAACCACTTCTTTGGCCGTCTTGAGCAATTCCGCGCGTTCAAAGGCATGAAGCGGGCCTCCGGCGGTGACGATCACCGTTATCCCTTCGCTGCCCAATTCCTTGCCCTGGGACGTATAGACCTTCCAAGCGGGGGTGTGCTGTATGAGTTTGTCAAGCTCGAAGTCATCTGTGCCGTCGGGCGGTTCAGATCTGGCGATTATGGCGGCGGAGGATGCGCTTGGCGATTTTGGAAGAGCCGTTTCCGACTCAGGCTCATCCAGCAGATCAGGATCGCTTTCAATATTGTCCTGGATCATTCCGCTGGAAGGGGCGATGTCGGAATCAAGTTCCTCAATATCCGGCATATCATCCTCGGCGGGAGCTGAAACTCCGAGTTGGACGCCGCAATTGAGGCAAAAACGAGCGCGAGGAGGATTGTTGAATTCACAGGCAGTGCACTTCACGCGCAGCCTCCCACATTGAATGTTAAATCACCCCGAAATGGTCGGGGCCGCGTCGCTTCTCACAACGCGCCGAAGGCTATCTCTATCATCCAAACCGATTGTGGAAGTCTACCGTGTCGGATGCCGCCATGTCAATCATGGATGGGGATGAAAGAGGGTATGAAAGGGGCGCCATTCATAATTGACCTGCGTTTCAAAATATGGACAATAGTGACTATCAGAACTGACGGACGGATGAGAGATCAAGGGAGGGATTACCGACCATGCCCGTGCGGTTCCGCTGCAAGGACTGCGGCAAACAGATCGAAGCGCCTTCAAGCCATTTCGGCAGAAATGTATTCTGCACCGACTGCGGCAGGCCCAACCTCGCCCCGCAACCGGTCAGACACAGTTGCGACAAGTGCGGCCGCAGCGGGATTCTCAACGGCGCCCATGACGGACGCAAATGCGCCTGCGGGGGCGTTCTGACCGCGACAAAGACTTATGTGAAAAGCGCAAGGAAAGACGTTACGAAGGTTTTCGATCTGACGGACCTTGACGACGGGCCGGATGATTTCTAAAAAAGGCCGGGCGCAATCAACCCATACTATCCGTCCAAACATGCTTGACAGTTCACGAACAGCGCGACTACCATTTCGTGGCGTTTGAGTTCTAAGGAAACAGACGACCAATTCAGTGAGGCGAAGAACAATCCCGCCTCCGCCGACAGCAAACAGCAGTTCCTCCATGAGTTCAGAACCGGAAAATGACAAACTGGCCGACATTCACGCCTTTGCGCGATGCCTGCTGACAGCCGATCAGGTCGAGTCATGCGAGAAGGAAAGGGCAGACTCCAGCAGCGAGCCGCTTTCAATCGCTGAAATAGCATTGGCCAGGGGGTTCCTGAAAGAAGCCGACATGGCGCTACTGGACTCCGTTCTGCATGAAAGGCGGGGGGATGCGCCAAGCCCTCAGCCGAAACAGAAGCGCGAGCCGGAGATCCACGACTACTTCATGCAGGACCGGCTGGGGTGCGGACCGCTCGGTACTGTGTACCTTGCTTCACAGTTGAGCGTAAGACGGCTTGTGGCGATTAAAGCCCTCTGCCCCGCCCTCTTCCGGGATGAGCAGAGCAGGGCCGATCTTTTCAACCATGCCAGAGCCGTCTCCGCCCTTTCCCATAAAAACATCGTGCGCATTCTGGACTGTGTCCGGACGCAGGAAAATACATTTATCGTTTCGGAATATCTGCGGGGCATGCCGCTGGACGTTCTGGTCAGGCGCGACGGCAGATTCGCCGAGAAACGCGCGCTCGGCGTGGCATTGGAAATAACGCTGGCCCTCGACCAGATGCGCCGGGCGGAACTTTGCCACAGAAACATCAAACCGTCTAACATAACCATCACGGAAGCCGGCCCGATCAAGCTGACGGATTTCGTTGATGAGAACGTGGCCGCAAAGCCGGGGCGCGCCTCGATGAGCTGGGCCAACGCGCTGTTCATGGCGCCCGAGCAGGTTTCTCCGCGACTGCTGATGGACATTCGCAGCGATCTCTACTCGCTGGGCCTGACGATCTATTACATGATGACCGGACAGGTTCCGTTCTCCGGAAGCCTGAGAGACATTCTGAACCAGAAGATAACGCAGGACATACGCTCCCCCCGCAGCGTCGTGCCGGACCTGTCAGAAGGCTCCTGCAAGGTAATCTGGGGATTGACACAGCGGGAACCGAGGGATCGCTATCAGACGCCCGCCGAGGTGCTTGATGATCTTCGCAGAGCAAGCGACAGCCTCGGCCTGGGGCTGGCGTCCGATGATGAGCAGCGCCTCGACCTGACACAGGCGCAGTTCAACATCCCGCTGCTGGGGGAGAATCCGGTGATGGTGGCCAACGGCGGCGGGGACCTGACGGTGATGGCCACCGACCGATTGGTGGCCCCAGTCGCATATTCCGAGAAAAAAGGCGTGATCAATTATCCCTGCCGGCTGCGTGTGATAGATGGCAGCGACGCCGGGCTTATCAAGATAATCATGCCGGGCGAAGAGTTGACAATCGGCAGGATAAGCGGAGCGAACCTGCTGGGGGTCAGGGATACGCTTGTTTCACGCCGGCACTGCGTCGTGCGGCACACTGGAGAGGCAGTCTTTCTTGTGGATAACGGCAGCACCAACGGAACATTCGTCAATGGTGACCGGGTTATCGAGCAGGTGACTCTCTCCGACGGGGCCAGAATTCAGGTCGGGGATACCATCCTGGTCATTGAGGCGTGATATGCAAGGCGCTTCAAGGAGCATCAGATGAACTCCATCGTTTCTGCGATCATTCCTGTTTTGTGCGGGATGATCTCCGCGTCCCCCGCCGCGCCGACGTTTCAGGAACTCATGAATCCCGATGTCTTCCCGAACGCCCAGCGCGGCCTCGTCGTCGAATCAGCGAAGGCTTACGGCGGCACGATCCGCGTCGTCACAACCGGGGCCGACATCGTTATCCAGCTTGCGGAAGGGACGATCGTCTTCAACCAGCGCATAGGCAGCCAAAGACCCGTCGCAAAGCTCGGTCTTGGCCGCGCGCTCTCAAAGGCCGAGATCACCCACTCCGGCCCCGGCTTCGCCAGAATCGTCGTCGCCGATCCGCCGATGACAATCCGCGTCAACGGCGATTCTCTCTTCATGCTTCACGCACATACGCCAATAACAGCGCGCGTAGAACGCGAAATCCCGCCCGCATGGGTGTCCACCTACGAGACGCATCACATCATCTGCGACGAGCTTGGCGGATTCGGCCTCTACTGCTCCAACAAAACGCTGAAGGAGAATTTCGACGAATACGCCGACACGGTCGCCGCCTATCCGCTGCAAAGCGATGACGTCCTCTGGGTAGGCGTCTGCCCGCCGAAGCCGTATGACTGGGAACGCTCGCTGAAGGAAAATGTCGTCTGGCACTGGTCCAATCAACTCGGTTACCCGCCCGACGACGCTCTCCGCGCATGGAAACCGCACGGGCAGATCGTCCTCCTCCAGTCCGAGGTCATGCTCTGGAAGGACTGGAATTTGGACTTCGTCCCCCGTCTCGGTGTTGAGGAATTCGCGCGCGTACGCAAGACGCTTCACGACATGGGCATGCGTTTCATCGTCTACACCAGTCCGACGTATTTCCTGAAGGGGACAGAGCTTGAGAAACACGCCTTCAACAGCTTCGAGGGCTTTACGAACTGGCCGCCCGGAACCACGACCGGCGAGAACATGGAACTCTTCCTGTCGGCGATAACGCGCGTCATGAAGGAATACAAGCCGGACGGCCTCTACTTCGACGGGCAGTACATCGCCAATCCCGCCGCGCTCTACGCGCTGGCCCGCCGCAGCCGCGAAATCGTCGGCGAGAACGGAATCCTCGAATGGCATTCCACCTTCGCGCTCGGTTTCGGGGAATGCCAGTTGCCGCAGGCGGACGCCTATGTTGACTACCTCCTCAGGGGGGAGGGCCAGGAGGTAAAATGCCGCGACTTCGACTACATGCGCTTCTTCGTCTCCGGTTACAACATACACAACTGCGTCGGCGTCGTCTGCAACAACGGGAGCGAGGGCATCACGCCGCAACTGGCGCTGGAGGCGTTGCGCGCCAACGCCCGCTTCCACATGCTGGCGTCATGGCTTGCCAACGACAATTTCATAGCGACGTGGCGGCGCGACTACAAACCGCATCTGGATCCCGGGCTGCGCAAGAAGGTTGACAGGCTTGTCGCCGAGCGACAGGCCGCAATCCCCGTAAAAATAGAGGCCGCGCGGAAGGAACGGGACGCGCTTGCGAAGGAGCCGGACTGGAAAGAGCCGACGCTGCGGCTCGATTTCAATGAGATGCCGAAGGGGGACGTTGTCGCTTCCCCGGCGAACGCCGATCCGCTGGCTGTCGCAGACGGAATCCTGAAGATCAGGGCACGGGCCAGCACATACGCCTTCCTGCGCGTTCCGCTCAAGGCGCAGGCGCGGGGGATGATCGTGAAAATCCGCCATTCCAGCGACGGCGGGATGTCGTGGGGGCCGGGGGCGATGATCCGCTGGAAGGAGAAGACGGGCATCCGGGTCGGCACGCGCAGCGACGGGAACATCCAGTCGGACATTCTCGGAATGCAGAAGCTGGCCCCCGGCCTTGACGCCGGTCGCTGGATATGGCTCCGCGCGCGCTGGCTGGGCAGGCAGGGCGTTGTCGAGCGCAGCCTTGACGGCAAGTCCTACGAAGTCGTATGGCATTTTGACCACAACGGGTTCATGTCGCGCGAACCGGTCGAGTTGCTCGTCGGCAAGGTCCCGTTCAACGGCGAGGCGCAGGACTTCAGCGACCCCGGCAACGCCGGCGCGTGCGAGATTGATTTTGTGGAGGTATATTGACCATACTGGCAATTGTATGGTGTGCAAAACCCCATGTTTTGCACACGCGGATATGGCGCAAAATTGCGGCGGAGCCTGACACACCGGGCAGGGAGCTTGTCCAGAAATTCTGTTATGATTTTTTGCCGGAATTGAATTGAACTAATTTAGTCCACAATATGGCGCCATCCGAAGCGCAGTATTCCCTGGCGAACTCAAGCGTGAACTTGTTGATTGCCTTGTCATATTCGATCATGAAACTCTCATTTTTCTCCTTTGCCCTGTAGCCCAGCGGTTCGATAATGTCCGTGTAGCAATTCTCATTGCCCGATATGAATTCCCAAAATCGCTGACCGCACAGTTTGAGGTAGTCGCCTTTGTCCGGGTTATCGTCCTTCCCGTAGCAACACCCATTGACTGCAACGACTTTGACGCCGCTGGTATTTGTTCCCAGGATTTTTCTGGCCTTTTTGAAATCATCCTTCATTCTGGCAATTTGACGACTATTACCCCAGTTTGGGCCTGACTTTATCGAAACAAGATAGGCGATGCCATCCCTCTGGAATTCCAAATCCATGCCTTCAGCGGACGATTTCTTTCCGCTATATGTCTTCCCACAAATGAAGATCGCCAGTTCCTCAAGGAAGCGTCCGAAAATGCCTTCCTCCTGGGATGACAGATACGCGTCAAGAATTGTTTTCACCAGATCGTGAGCGGTATTCTGATTCCTAGCTTTGAACAGGTACGGATTTTTGCGGGCCAGAATCGTATTCAATTGAAGCGCCAGCAGACTCTCAAGCTTCCTGGCGTGAAACTGTTGGATATTTGGCTCGATGAAATCAATTATCTCATTTTGCGTTATTTTTGTCATAAGTCGCTTCCCGCTCAAAGAGCATCATCTCAACCGGAGCAACCTTGCTTCTGGCAAGGTCAACGTATTCCTGCAGGACGTCTATTCCGACGGAATTTCTACCCAACTTTTGCGCGACCTCGCATGTTGTGCCGCTGCCGACAAAGGGATCGAGAACCCAGTCGCCTTCCTTGGTAAATAGTTTTATGAACCACTCCGGAAGGGCGCGCGGAAACGTGGCGCTGTGGCTTCGGTTGTCCGTTTCAGTGGCAAGATGCAGGACGTTGGAGGGATAGGCCTTGTCTCTGCCGACCCAATTGGAAATGTTTTTTCCAAACCCGCTGCCGACCTGCGAATCAAATCTGACGACATCATTCTTTCCAAGATGTTTCAATCTGGTCTCGGCCCATTTTCCCATCGGCACCATCACGTTCTGCTGATACATATGGAATTTTCTGGTCTTGTTGAATTGGAGGCATCGTTCCCATGCGTCGCGAAAGCGATTCGGCCACTTGCCAGGGTGGCAATTGCGCTTGTGCCATATGAATTCTTCAGTCCAGAGCCATCCCTGATTGCGCAACGCCAGGATCAGTTCGATTACATACGTGTGGCGTTCCCCTTCAACCACCTTTTCCTTGATATTGAGAATGAAAGTCCCGGTTGGTTTCAGAACCCGAAGGAACTGTTCGCTCTTCGGCAGGAACCATCCGACATATTCTTCCGGCTTGATTCCTCCATAGGTCTTCTCCCGGCAATCCGCATAAGGAGGCGAAGTGACTATAAGGTCAAAGTAATCTTCCGGATACTCCGACAGGGCATTTGCGCAATCTCCAGATTTGATGATGCATTCGACTTTTCTCATACCCTGCTTTTATACTCGACCCGCGCGTTCTTTTCAAGATTCCCGCCTGGGGGATCCGGGGGGGGAATCCGGCGACGTTGCGTGCGGGGTCAGTCGTTCATGCGTCCCCGCGCCGCACAAAAAGATGACGAAAGTAGAGTGGGTCGTTAGCAGCGCGCAAGGCGCAATGCGATGCCCCACCAACGCGACTTTCGGAGCAGTGGCCCGACCTTGGATTGCGGCGGCTTGACGCCGCTTTTGCCGCGCGCCCGGCTCATACTGCCCCCTTGCCGTCTCCCGCCCCCCCAGCGTCTCTACCGCTTGTCCACATGCCATACCATGCCCATGTGACTCAGCAAAACTGGCCGCGCTGATGTTTGGTTGACTAACCTTACGCGCACCAATAAAATCACGCGACTCGGTTGGAAAGCATCCGTCCGCCATTTTCGGAGGTTCGACCTTGAAACTGACCGTAGCCCAGAAAATACTCGCCTCGCACCTGGAATCGGGAAACCTGATTCCCGGCGAAGAGATTGCGATACGCATTGATCAGACGCTGACTCAGGACGCCACCGGCACACTCGTCTACCTTGAGTTCGAGCGCATCGGATTGTCGCGCATCAAAGCCCCCCTGTCCGTCAGCTACGTTGACCATAACACTCTTCAGACAAGCTTCGAGAACGCGGATGACCACGCCTTTCTTCAAAGCGCCGCCTCGAAGTTCGGCGTTCGGTTCTCCCGCCCCGGCAACGGCATCTGCCATCAGGTCCACCTGGAACGCTTCGGCGCGCCCGGCGCGACGCTGATCGGTTCCGACAGCCACACCCCGACAGCCGGGGGACTGGGGGCTCTTGGCATCGGCGCAGGCGGGCTTGACGTCGCCGCGGCCATGGCGGGCTACCCGTTCATGCTGGCCTGTCCCGAGATCGTCCATGTCTGGCTGGACGGAAGCCTTCCCCCGTGGTGCAGCGCGAAAGATGTGATCCTTGAGGTTCTGCGCCGCCTGGACGTTGAAGGCGGCGTGGGCAAGGTCATGGAATACGGTGGCCCCGGAGTCGCCTCTCTCAACGTTCCCCAGCGCGCCACCATCACGAACATGGGCGCGGAACTGGGCGCGACAAGCTCCGTCTTCCCCAGCGACAGCCAGACGCGGGCGTGGCTGCGCGCTCAAGGGCGGGAGGATTCCTGGAAGGCGATCAAGGCCGACTCCGGCGCGAAGTATCACGCCGAGGTCAGGATCAACCTTTCGGAACTGGAACCGCTCGCGGCCTGCCCGCACAGCCCCGGCAAGGTCCGCCCCGTGCGGGAGCTTGAGGGAACGCCGCTGGTCCAGGTATGCGTTGGCAGTTGCACGAATTCCAGCCTGCAGGACATGGTCACACTGGCCGCGATCCTGAAGGGACGGCGCATTCATCCGCGCGTCAGCCTGACCGTCTCCCCTGGCAGCAGGCAGGTTTTCAAGGCCATCGCAGCCAATGGGGCGCTGGCGGACATGGTCGCCGCAGGGGCGAGGATAGTGGAGGTCGCCTGCGGGCCGTGCATCGGAATGGGCCAGGCGCCGTCCAGCGGCGGGGCCACGCTGCGCACTTTCAACCGCAACTTCAAGGGTAGATCCGGTACCGCCGACGCGCAATGCTACCTTTCCGGGGTGGAGACCGCGGCGGCAAGCGCCGTCGCGGGCGCAATATGCGATCCGCGCTCGCTGGGCGAGTCGCCCGTCATTCGCATCCCGAAAAAATTCGAGATTGACGATTCCATGATCCTTGAACCGGCCGACGACCCGGCTTCAGTGGAGATCATCAAAGGCCCCAATATAAAGTCCCTGCCCGATTTCGACGCCCTGCCGGATTGCCTGCGCGGCAAGGTCCTGCTTCGCGTCGAGGACAACATCACGACAGACGACATCCTGCCCGGCGGGGCAAAGGTTCTGCCGCTGCGCTCGAACATCCCGGCGATCTCAAAGTTTGCGTTCAGCGGGATTGACCCGACGTTCGCCGTCCGCGCTCAGCAGGCCGGGACGGGATTCGTCATCGCCCGCAACAATTACGGCCAGGGGTCCAGCCGCGAGCACGCCGCTCTGGCTCCCCGGCATCTCGGCCTGCGCGCCGTGATTGCGGCGTCGTTCGCCCGCATTCATCGCTCGAATCTCATCAACTTCGGCATCCTGCCCCTGCTGTTCCGGGACGCAGGCCCGTGCGCCGAATTCGACAAGGAAGACGAGTTGGAAATATCGGGGATCCACGCCGGCCTGGCTCAGGGCGGAGCAATCGCCCTGAAGAACCTGACAAAGGGCAATGAATATGTCCTGCGCCACGATCTGAGCGCAAGAGAAGCCGAGATGGTCAAGGCGGGCGGGTTGCTCAACCTGATCCGCGACAAGGCAAGACAACCCGCGTGATCAACAACGGAGAAAGCACATGGCAGACCCGAAACCAATCGAGCCGTCCGGGTTCGAACGCATTGAAATCAAGGCTGGCCGCGTAGCGACGCCGGATCGCCCCATCATCCCATTCATCGAAGGCGACGGAACTGGCCCGGACATCTGGCGGGCCTCGGTAAGAATCTTCGACGCCGCAGTCGAGAAGGCATACGGCGGCAGGCGGAAGATCGGCTGGATGGAAATCTATGCCGGCGAAAAATCCTTCAAGGCCTTCGGCTCGTGGCTGCCGGAGGAAACCATCCAGGCAATTGCCGATTACAAGGTCGCGATCAAAGGCCCCCTGACCACACCCGTCGGCGGCGGCATCAGAAGCCTGAACGTGACGCTGCGCCAGCGGCTTGATCTCTACGCGTGCGTGCGCCCCGTGCGCTATTTCTCCGGCGTGCCTGCCCCGCTGCGCCATCCGGAGGAGGTTGACGTCGTCATCTTCCGCGAGAACACCGAAGACGTCTACGCCGGCATCGAGTTCAAGGCCGGCAGCCCGGAAGCAGTGAAACTGGAGCGATTCCTGATTGACGAACTCGGCTGCGAACTGCGCCCCGGCAGCGGACTGGGCGTGAAGCCCATGAGCGAGGAAGGCTCAAAGCGCCTCGTGCGCATGGCCATCAAATACGCGATATCCCATAACCGCAAGAGCGTCACCCTGATGCACAAGGGGAACATCATGAAGTTCACCGAAGGCGCCTTCCGACAGTGGGGCTACGAGCTGGCCAAGTCCGAATTCCCCGACCGGACCATTGCCTGGAGCGACGCCCCGGACGGGAAGGCCCCCGAAGGCAAAATCATGATCAAGGACGAGATCGCCGATATCATGTTCCAGAAGCTGCTCCTCAGGCCGACGGAATACGACGTCATCGCCACTCCGAACCTGAACGGGGATTACGTGTCGGACGCCGTCGCTGCGCAAGTCGGCGGGGTCGGCGTGGCCCCCGGGGCCAATATCGGCGACAGCGCCGCCCTGTTCGAGGCGACACATGGAACCGCCCCGAAATACTCGAATCTTGACAAGGTCAACCCCGGCTCCGTGATGTTGTCCGGCGTGATGATGCTGGAGCACATGGGCTGGCAGGAGGCGGCGGACCTGATAGTCGAGGCCTTCGCGAAGACGATACGGCAGAAGACCGTCACATACGATCTGGCGCGTCAGATGGAGGGCGCGAAGGAACTGAAGTGCTCGGAGTTTGCGACGGCCGTCATAGGGAATATGTAGACGCCCGCCCCGGAAAGAAACCCGCCTCAGCGCCCCCCGACAAGGCGGGCGATTCCATACAAGACGTTCAGGACGATGGCAACGATGCCCACTACAAGGGCCAGGATTGTCAACTGGCGGTATATCTTCGGCGATCTGTCGTAATCGCTCCTGTTCGAGCGCAATCCGATGGATGCGATCAGTACAGCCAGAAGCGGGCAGCAGAATACGCTCAGGCATGATCCGAGGGTATAGACAATTACCGATGCAGGCGCGTTTGGCGATTTCGCATCGGAGTATGGGGAACTTCCGCCGGAGCCGCCGATCCGCGCCCCGCATGACGGGCAGGCATCAATAAAATCCCCAATCAGACCGCATGACGGGCACCGGCTTTCACGCGGGCCGGGCTGAAGGTCGCCAGTTGACGGACTGGAATCAGCCGATTGTGGGGCGGCAATGTTCTGTAGATTGCCGGAGTCGCCGGCGTTTTCTGCTGATTCGAACCCGTCAGCGCCGGTTTCCTGCGCAATAACAGGTTCGCCGCCGGCGGATGTGATTTTGTGAAGGCTGTTGCAGGCCGGGCATTTGACGATGAGGCCGATCTTGCTCTCGGACACACCGAGAACCTTCCCGCAACGGCAGTGTATCTCAATCAAGAAAGACCTTCCTCGTCATGCGTCGCGCGCGTCAGTCCGATGCTACGGAGTTCCCGGGGCAGGAGTTGGAGCAGGCGCCGGCGCGGGGGCCGGAGCGGGAGGCTGATCGCTTTTCTTCTCTCCCGTCGCGTCGGTCTTTTTCTCCCCCGGTTTATCGCCCGCTGCAGGCTCAGCCGGAGTCGTCCCGCCCTCTTTGGGCTCACCCCCGAGTTCCTCGGTCGGTTTCTTCTCGCCTTCCGGACCCGGCTCGTAGGTTGACAGCTTCGTTACGACCCCCTTGGCCTTTTCATAGATGCTCTTGCCGAATGCCTCCGCCTTGTCCCTGTTGAGCGCTACGAAAGCGATGACGCCGCCGATAGCGCATAAGAATATCATGAGAATAATGAACTTGACGGGGGAACGCTTTTTCTTCGGCTTGCTCGCCCCGCCGCCAGCAGATTTCTTCTGAGCGCCCGCGCCGCCCTCATTGTAGTCGGTATGGTATTCGCAGCCATATACGGCGCAACCGCCCTTCTCCTTCCAGCATTTCATATGATAGACTCTTTGACATCCGGGGCAGACTTGGCTTTCGTCGTCATCGCCCACGACCTGGCCGCAAATGAAGCACCACTGTTTGGTGATTCTGCCGCCGGCGGCGAATTTTTTATATGGTTCTGAGGCTGACGCCGGGGGCTGCCCGCCGCCGGACGGCGGAGCCGATTGTGGACGCCGCGCCTGCGCAGGCGGCGCGCTGTAGGATGGCGGCGGAGGCGGCGCGTTTCGCTGCGGCCTTTCCGGTGACGCCTCGGCCACCGGCGCGGCTTGCGCCCCGCCGGGCGACTGCTGAACCGCTCCGCAGTTCGGACACCTCACGCTCTTGCCGGCGTCTGAGTCCCTAACGGCCAGAGTTTTCCCGCACGTGCAACGAAACTGTATCATTGCCGGTCCTTCCTTCCAGGGCGGTTCCAGCAAAATCCCATCATGTTGTCCCTGACTCGCCCGAACCCCATCCTTCGTCTAGCGTATCTTTTACAGCAACCATGCCCTTGTTTCCAGCAAAATGGAAGCGGGGGAGGCGCTTTTCATTATTGCTTCGCCTTCGCCGGCGGTTGCCTGCCGTCCGGTGGGGTGAGTTGCTTTCTCATCTCCTCGATCGCTGGCTCGTGTTTCTTGTCAACGTCTCCGGCCAGTGTCAGGAGCAGCGCGGCGCGCCTCAGCTCATCAACAGAAGCATCCCGGCTACTGCTGATTGTCATCGCTTCCCCGGCGCATCCGGACTCAAGTATGCGCTGATATGCCTCATTATATCTAACCGCCGCGGCAGCCAGATCCTTCAGGCAGAGGAGCGATTCCAGGCAAAGCTCAACCGAGCGGAGATTGCGCTCATCGTCGGGTGGGAGCGCGTCCTTGAAGGTTCGCATACCCTGTTCGCAGGCAACCAGGTCGCCCTGAAGGCGCCGGATTCTTTCAGTGTCGCTCAGGGACTCCTGAAGCGTTTTGCGCTGTGAGACGAATGAGAAGAGCTGACACCCCTTCAGGCTGGACTCCGCCATGCGCGCAGTTCGGCTCAATTCCCCCCATTTCATCTCCGTATCGGAAGTCAGGCGTTTCAATTCCGCGCATCGCTCCTCGGCGGCCTCCATGCTCCCCGTTCTGAACTTTTCCAGGCCGACTGCCGCCAGGGATTCTTTGGACATGATGGCTTCAAGCTCCTGCTGTCCGAGTTCATGCGCTTTGCGGACGCCCGCCATGTATCCCAGGCCGGCGGTCGCCGCCAGGGACAGGAAGCCGAGAAGGACAAGCAGCGCGAGCCTTGTTTTTTCACTCATTCCCTGCGGCGGAGCGGCCAGCGTCGTCTCACCGCTCATATGTCGGCTCCTTCCCGCCCGCAATGCGCAGCCCTATGTCCTGTGCCGGAGAGCCACGCGGGTTAATTCGGCCGCCGACGATGGGTTTGGAAGCTCTTTCAAGGCTGCTCGTACGGCTCTTTCGGCTTGTTCCCTGGTATCCTGCAGGGAGATAAGCGCCATCACGACGTCAACGGCTATCTGCCTGACGCCCTCGTCTCCGCCGCTTTCAGAATCCGTAATCTCCCCTTCAAGAGCCGGTTTCAACTCCAGGATGAGGCGTTGCGCCGTCTTTTTCCCGACGCCTTTGACCTGCTGAAGCGCCGATACGTCTTCAGTTACGATGTATTTTCGCAATAATGCGGCGCTGCAACCGGAGAGCATGCCTACGGCAAGGGCCGGGCCGATTCGATTGACGCCCAGCAGAAGCCTGAACATATCCCTCTCCTGCTTGGTCATAAAGCCGTAGAGCCGTATCGCGTCCTCGGATACCTGAACGTGGGTGAGAAGCGTGACCTCTCCGGAGGCGGGCAATTTTTCGAAACTCGAAAGCGGAACAGTTAGCTCATATCCGACGCCGTTGACGTCCAGCGCGACAGCCGGCATCTCCCGCTTTACGAGTTTTCCTCTCAGAAAATCGAACATGGCGTGTCTCAACACCCGCGATTGCCCGGCGTTGCGCCGTCCCTGGCGCAGTCATGCTTCAAGCCGGAGGCGTCAGCTTTCCTGCGCCAGGGCAAGACCGAACTGCGCCAGCTTGCGCTTAATCTCGTTTATCGAGGTCTGGCCGAAGTTACGAACTTCAAGGAGATCGCTTTCCTTGAACTTGACCAGGTCGCCCAGGCGCTGGATCGCCATTGTTTCCATGCACCTGCGGCTTCGTCCGGAGAGATTAAGGTCTGATACCGGCCTGTTCAGTACCTCCTGGTCGGCCATTTCAAGCTGTTTGCGCTTGCTTTCCTGGCGCTCTTCCTGCTCCGATGGCTGTCCCAGCGTCAGATGTCTGCTTTCCAGCATCTGGCGGATTTCATTCAGGGATGTTTCGCCGAAGTTCTTGTAGGAGAGCAGTTGCGCCTCGGTCACCCGGGTAAGATCGCCCAGCGTGCGGATGTTCATCCGCTCAAGGCAATTCCTGCTGCGCACGGAAAGCTCGAACTCGGATATCGGGGTCTGGAGCATGGTTGCTTCTTCGATGCGTTTGCGGGTTTCATGCTCGTCAATGTGCATCGTCAGGCTGGCCATGGTGTCCTTCAGGAAGGACTTGGCCCGCGCATGCGCGGGATTCACCTTCAGCACCTGCCTGTAGCACTTGTCCGCCTCCTCGAATCTGCCGTGATCCTCATACAGTATGCCAAGATTGACCAGCGCATTCATGTACGTCGGCTGAAGGGCTGCAAGCCTTTCGTAAAGCTCAATCGCCTTCTGATCCTCGCCGTTCATGTCAAGGTTCTGGGCAAGGCGGAAAAGCGCTCCGGGATGATCCGGTTTCTTCTGGAGCACCGCTTCGTAACCGGCAATCGCGTCGGCGTAATCGCCGGCAATTTCCTTTGCCCTGGCGTTCAGGTAAGCGACGTCGGCAGAATCGGTTTTCGACTTCTTTAGAATAGAAATTGTTTTGTCCGCCCCCGATGCGTCGCCGGACATCATCTGCGCCTCGGCAAGCAGGGCCAGTGTCATGGCGTCGTCATCGCCGCGCAGCGATTTGGCAAGCATGGCGGCCGCCTCGGAATAGGCCGCCCGCATTAACGCGGCGTAGCCCAGCCAGAATGCGCATTCGCGGCGCTGCCGGGTTTCCTCCATGTGGGGGACCATGTCCTCATGCTGCCCCATCACGCACAGGCATATTCCGAGCCTTATCTGGAGGCTGCGCCTGGCCTCGTCATCCCGGGCCGAGGAAACCGCCTCCCTGAGTTCCTGTGCCTTCGTGTGAAGCTTGCGATACGCCTTGGGATCGGCGCATACAGCCAGTTTTGCGGCGTAGACCTGATCCCGGCTCAATTCTTCATCCGCCAGGAAACGCTCAATGTTTTCCGGAGACGCGGCAATCTCGTGCATCCTGTTGTTCCTCAAAATCGGGACGCTCAATCAAAGAGGGGCATCGGATATGCGGGTCCAATGATTCACCACCGACCTCTCGAGCGAAGCGACAATATAGTCTGCGCCTTTACGCCTGTCAAGCCGACCGTCATGCGCATTCTTCCCTTATCGCTTTATCCATGATGAATTCTTCGCTTGCCCGGGTTACAATTCCTGATGTCCGGACGTCATCCTGCTGAAACGGACCGGGCATGACGAACAGGGACGGCTAATGAACCTTCAGGAACGGGAGGCCGCATGAGCGCGAAAAAAAAGTCGGCGAAGATCGGGATCGGGATTAATCTGGAATTCGTCCGCCACGAGGACAAACCGTTCGAATGGGGCGTGCAGAAGGCGGCGGAACTCGGATACGAATACGTCGAGCCGATGCTGCATTGGGGGAGGGAACTGCTGAGCGAGGCCGGCTACTTCCACAGCGTTTCGATGCTGGACGATCCTTACCGGGTCAAGAGGGCCTGCGAAAAGGCCGGCGTGAAGCTCTCAGGCTTTTCGGCGCATACGCCGTTGTGCAAGCCGGAGATAAGCGTCGAGTATCTGAAGCAGGCCGTCCGATTCGCGGCCGAGTGCGGCGCGCCGGTCATCAATACCGACGAGGGGCCGAAACCGATCTGGACCACGAAGGAAGAGGACCACGTCCTGATGCGCTACACGCTGATGGAGGCCGCGAAGCTGGCCGAGCCGCGCGGCATCCTGATCGGCATTGAACCGCATCAGCAGTATTCGAAGACCCCCGATGGGCTGGACCGGATACAGGGGTTGGTTGATTCGTCCGCAATCGGAATCAACTTCGACACAGGGAACAGCTACCTGGGCGGGGAAGACCCGATTAAGTGGCTTGAGCGGGTTCGTGGTCGTCTTGTGCATCTGCACGCAAAGGATATTTCAACAGGCCAGTCAAAGGCCGAGCGCGGAAAGGTCACCGGAACGCCGGTGGGTTGCGCATGCGGGGACGGCGTGATTGACTGGGCGGCGATGATTGCGGTCTGCCGCAAGGCCCCGCGGGACATCGTTTTCAGCGTCGAATGCGGCACGGTGGAGCAGGCGGAAAAGAGCATCCGGCATTTAAAGAATTTGCTCTGATCCGGTTTTGGCGAGCAGACCGATCAGATGAGTGATGCGATATGCGCGAAGACTTGATGAACACAAAGGACGCGATTGACAACCAACTGATACGGGTTGTTGCTCAATGGACGGCGCAACAGGTTAGGCTCGGTTTTCGCGATTGAACTTGTCAAAATGATACGCTAATCTATGGGGGCTGGCGGACTGCAGATGTGATGGTCCTGGTGTAAAATCAGTGGGAAACACGGACGGCAAGGCCCGGCCTGGCGATTGAGCCTTGCGCGAACGGGGGAAGGACATGCAGCCTCGCGAAACGGGGAGCATACGAGTTCTGCTCATAGGAGAGGATTCGTCCGTGGCGGCTCCGCTCATGGAGGCCATCAATCTTGCTGAAATACGCGCCAGTATCGAGACGCGGCGAAATGCCACGGACGCGCTTGCGTCCATCAACGCGGATAAATATGACGTCGTCCTGCTGGATGTGACCGACGAAAAGGTCTCCGGCGACATCTCGGCGGCGATGATGAAGGGGCGCATTCCATGTCCCGTCGTGGCGCTGGTTCGCAACGATACCGATTCCTCAGCGTATGTGTCTCCCAAGTCCGGATTCTCGGACTGCGTTGCAAAGAATGAGCGCGGGTATCGCCGCCTGGCCAGACACCTTGACCACATTATCAACGTCTCCAAGCTGCGGCAGGCCAGGGAGGAGTTGCTTGAGTCAACGACTCGTTATCGCAGCCTATTTGATCAGATATTGGACGCGGTGGCGGTATTCGGATTTCCCGACGGGCGGCTGATTCTTTGGAACAAGCGTTTCCCGCGATTCAGCGGTTACGTTCAGTCCGACCTGGCCGGCAGAAATCTGCGGGATTTCTTTCCGAAGGAGAACCTGGCCGACGTGTGGGCCTATCTCCACAGGCGGGCGGCGGAGGACGCGGTGGAGGGCAGTTGCCAGGCCCCCTGGAAATCCCCGGACGGGGAGCAGCGATGGGTTGACATCTATGCCTCGCCATACGGGATTGACGGCGAGCTTAAAGGCGTGCAGGTGGTACTGCGGGATATTACCGACATACGGCGTTCGGGGGACGTGCTACAGGAGAGCCAGAGGCTCCTATCCGGTCTTCTCTACCAGAGTCCCGTCAGCACGCTGGTTCTGGATAAGGCAGGTTGCGGTGTGATGTGCAATGACGCATGCAGGCGCCTTTTCTCCCTGCCGCGGGAGATTCCGCCTACAAAATATAACATCAGAGAAGATAAGCAGTTGGCGGCGAAGGGATTCGCTGAGATCGTTGATCGCGTCTTCAAAAAGGGGGAGAACGCCGAATTCACGACCGACTATGACATCCGGCACATGGGCGAGCCGGCGCAGGAGGAAAGGGACGACAGATATCTGCGCTTCTACCTTTTCCCAATCCGGAACGATGACGGCGCGATGGTCAATGTCGTGGTTCAGCATGACGATGTCACGGAACGGCGCAAGGCCGAGAACGAGAGGGAGAAGCTTCAGACGCAACTCCTGCACGCGCAGAAGATGGAGGCGATCGGCAACCTGGCGGGTGGGATAGCGCACGACTTCAACAACCTGCTGTCGGCGGTGCTGGGCGCGGCATCCCTGTTGAAGATAGGCGTTCGCAAGAATCTACCCTATTATTCCGAGGTGGAAACTATCGAGGCGGCAGCCACGCAGGCGGCCGAACTGACCCGAAGACTGCTCAGCTTCGCCAAGGGCGAGCAGATGCAGGTCGCCGCGCTGAATCTGAACGAGGTTGTTGACAGGGCCGCGCAACTTGCATCCCATTCGATGAGTTCCGATATCCGAGTGGAGATTGATCTGGAGCCGGGCATATGGACGGTCAAGGGAGACGCGGATCAGATTGAGCAATGCCTTGTCAATCTCTGCATGAACGCGCGCGACGCGATGGCGCAGGGCGGCGTTCTGACGATCTCCACGCGCAATCTCAAGTGCGATGACTCAATACGCGGGGAGATACCGGAACTGAAGCGCGATTACTACGCCATCCTGACCGTCAGGGATACCGGGAAGGGAATGGACGAGAACACGAAGAGGCACATTTTCGAGCCGTTCTACACCACGAAACCGCCGGGGAAGGGGACCGGCCTGGGCCTCAGCATGATATACACAATAATGACCCGGCATGACGGACACATAGGCGTGGAGAGCAGTCCCGGCAATGGAGCGACATTCGAACTGTTCTTGCCGGCGACGCCGGAGAGCGCGCTGCTGACGCCGCCGAAACCCGTCACTGCCATTCCAAGCGGAACCGAGACGATACTGGTGGTTGACGACGAGGATCGCGTGCGGGACACCATTCGCCGGATGCTTGAGAAACTGGGCTACACCGTTCTTGCCGCCCAGAGCATCGAAAGCGCAATGGACGCCTATCGCTCTGAATCCGAAAAGGTGAAACTGATAATCCTGGACATGCAGATGCCAGGCGGCGGGGCGGCGAAGGCGTTTGGGGAGTTCCGCGGCATAAATCCTTCCGCGCCTGTTCTGCTGACATCGGGCTACACGGTTGACAAGGCGGCCCGGGACATGGTGGCTCAGGGGGCGCTGGGTTTCCTTCAAAAGCCATTCCAGCTTCTCATCCTGGCGGAAAAGGTCAGAAACGCGCTGGACGGGAATCCACCGGGACTCGACTCTTAGTTGCGGCGCAGGCGCCACCCCTGCCTGCGAGCTTTAGCCTGGGCGGGCGCGTTACAACAAATGCGCATTTGACTGCCGCATTTATTCGCGAGGAGTCATACCGTTGAGACAAGCCATCATCTTTTTTGTTTGCGTCGTGTTGTTGATTGGCGCGGTTTCATGCAGGAGGGCTGGCGTCACGGGGCAGGGGGGGGGAGAGGTTGTGGTCTACACTGCGCTGGACGACGTTTTCAGCCGTCCGATCCTTGACGCATTCCAGAAGAAGACTGGGATTATCGCCCGGCCGGTTTTTGACACCGAGGCGGCCAAGACCGCCGGGCTGGCGGCGCGAATTGTGGCGGAGAAGGATTCGCCGCGCTGCGACGTCTTCTGGAGCAATGAGGCCATGCACTCCGTCAGGCTCAAGGCGTTCGGGTTGACGCGGCCATATGATTCCCCGACGGCCTCGGACATTCCCGAAGTGTTCCGCGATTCTGAGAGGCATTGGACGGGCTTTGCCGCGCGCGCCCGCGTCATCGTCTTCAATACGCAGAAGGCGCAGAGGGCCGAAATCCCGGCGGACATCCGGAAGCTTGCTGAGCCGCAATGGCGGGGCAGGTTGGCTATCGCTGTTCCGTTGTTCGGCACGACGTCCAGCCAGTGCTGCGCGCTGGCGCATGATTGGGGAGAGGAGGAGTTGAAGAAATTCCTGCTCGCTCTGAAGGCCAATGATACGGTCTTCGCCACCGGCAACGGACACGCCTGCCGGCTGACGGCTGCCGGGGATGTCGCCCTGTGCCTGACAGATACGGACGATTACCTCGTCGAAAAGGCGAAGGGCGCGCCGATTGAGGTATTCCTGCCTTTGACGGCAGGAGCTGAGACGATGGTGATACCGAACACCGTCTGCGTGATCAAAGGCGCTCCGCATCCGGCGCAGGCCGAGAAACTTGTTGATTATCTTATCAGCGCCGAGGTCGAGCGGGCGTTGGCATTGTGTCCGTCAGGGCAGATTCCGGTCAGGTCGGGGATTGATAGCAGCGAGATGCCTTTCAGTCTTTCAAGGCTGGGGAAGTGGACTCATCCGGACTGGAACAAGGCAGCCGCTCAATATGAGTGGTTCACGCCGTGGGCGCGGGAGAATCTTCTTGCGAGGTGATTATATCGGCGGGCGGGCGATTTGCGCCGATGCGGACGATCTCATGTCCGCACTTTCCTGCTACGGGACGATGACGGGAGCCTTTTCCGTGATAAGACCGCCGAGAGGACCGGCGTCAACGCTTGCCTCGACCTGATAATTTCCGCTGGATGCCACTCGCACGGAGCAGCTAGGGCCGCTTCAACTGAACCCGAAGCCGTCAAGCCGCTTGCGGATTTTTCCGACGGTCTTGCCGTCGGCGTCAATGACTTTTACTTCCGCCTCAAGGCTCTTGCCGTCCTTGCGTATGTCGGAGAGGGACAGTTCCCCCAGGACGGCGGCGAGCGCTATCCCGATTGATCTTCCCTGCGCCGCTTTGGGCTGAAGGGATATTGCGACCTTGTCAAGGCCTGTAACGTCAATCCGCGGGGCTGATTTTGGGTCTTTGCCATAGGTGACATTATTATTCGCCAAGAACGTCCAGACGGAGCCGTCTTCAGCCTTGACTTCGGCAGATATCCGGACGTTGGCGCTCGAACCGCCGAGGTAGGGGATGATATCCGCATTGATGGATTTGATCGGGCCGGGAAGATTATCTTCAGCGGCGACAAGCTTGATTGTGGGGAACTGGAGGTAACGCTCGCCCTGCACGTATCCGACCGGAGTGGCTTCTTTCAGGCCTTCGATGCTATCAGCGGTTCTGGCCTGTTTGTCCTCAATCTTGACGTAGACGGTTCTAGCCGGCGCGACGAGCTTGAGGTAACGCTCGCTGCCGCTCATTGAAAAGAAGATGACAACGGCAATGACTACAACGATCAGGATCAGGCCGAATTCGCTTCCGCCGCGTGTTCCGGATGTTTTTTGAAAAGCCATTTTCCCGCTGAACATTTTCGTAATGTCTGTCTGTCCGTAGTTGAATCGTCGCAGAAGGCCGAAGCAGATTGCCTCATATTGCATGACTTAAAATACCTTTCCGCGTCGTAATAGTCAAATGCATGTTGTCATCGGGAAGGCTGTTTGAAGTGCAATGAAATGGGGGAAAGGATAAACTATGAATATGTCCGGCGGCGAACAGATTTGTCGGTTTAATGGGAGGTGGCTCAAGTGACTGAGCGAATATGCATCAATGCGCGATTTCGCGCAGGATTCACCGCGCTGATTCCCATTCTGTTTTTATCAATGGTCAAATGTTCTTTCCCGGCATGGGCAGGGCCGGCGGATGAGGCTGGGGGGATAGTCGCTGAATCCGGCGTCAAGGGCGGGTTTATTGTCCATCTGGGTTGCGGCGATGGAACGCTAACTGCCGCGCTGCGGGTTAATAAGCGTTTCCTGGTTCAGGGCCTTGATGCCGACCATGTGAATGTTGATCGCGCCAGGAAACGCCTTCTCTCGCTGGGCGTCTGCGGACCGGTCTCGGTTGACAGGTTGGCCGGGGAGCGCCTCCCTTACGTCAATAACATGGTCAACCTGCTTGTGGCCGAGAGTCTGGGCGGGGTGACGATGGACGAGGCGATGCGCGTTCTTGTTCCGGATGGGGTGGCAATGATCCGGAATGGGGGAAAGTGGGCGAAGACCGTGAAGCCGCGCCCGCCGGAGATTGACGAGTGGACGCATTATCTGCATGACGCGGACGGGAATCCCGTGGCCCGCGATTCAGTCGTCGGCCCGCCGTCAAAGCTGCAATGGGTGGGCAGCCCGCGATGGTCGCGTCATCACGACCGCATGGCCAGCATGAGCGCGCTGGTTTCCGCGCAAGGGCGTGTATTCTACATCATGGATGAGGGTTCGCGCGCGTCCGTCATCTTGCCGTCAAAATGGAAGCTGGAGGCGAGGGACGCCTTCAATGGAACGCCATTATGGACGCGCGATATTCCGGAGTGGTATTTCCAACTCTGGCCGCTGAAGAGTGGGCCGACGCAACTGACAAGGCGTCTTGTCGCGGTCGGGGACAGGGTGTATGCGACGCTCGGACTTCGCGCTCCGACGGAAATCCTTGACGCGGCGACGGGCGAAACGATCAGGACCGTAGAGAACACCCTGGGAACCGAGGAAATCATCTGCTCTCAAGGGACGCTTTTCCTGCTTGTCTGCCCGGAGCCGATACCGGATGAGCCTTTTCAGCCTGATCGCTCTGAGACCTGGAAGGATACGCAGCGAGCCGGAAAAGGCTGGCTTTGGGACGAGAAACCGCGGCGGATAATGGCGGTGAGCGCCGAGTCCGGAGAGCCGATTTGGTCGCATACGTCGAGCGTAGCTCCGATGACGCTTTGCGCGGACGAGTTGCGGGTATATTTCCATGACGGGGACCGTGTCCGCGCGCTTGATCGGCAATCTGGAAAGCAGATATGGGAGTCCGAGCCGGTCAGCAGAAGGGGAACCATTGCTCGGAGTTTCGGGCCGAACCTGATTACCTACAAAGGCGTCCTGGTCTTCACGGGTGGAGACCGTAAGATGACGGCTCTGAAGGCGGATACGGGGGCGAAATTATGGACCGCAGACCATCCGCACTCCGGCCACGCTTCCCAGGAAGACCTTATGATCATCAACGGGCTTGTCTGGTCCGGGGACATTGCGAATGGGAAGAACACGGGCGTTTTCAAGGGATTGGACCTGGCGACCGGGGAGGTGAAAAAGAGCTTCGCTCCCGATGTTGACGCCTATTGGTTCCACCATCGCTGTTATCGCAGCAAGGCGACTGAGAAGTATCTGCTGCCTTCGCGCACCGGCATCGAGTTCGTTGATTACGCGAATGAAAGCTGGAATACGAACCACTGGGTGCGCGGGGGGTGCGTCTACGGGATCATGCCATGCAACGGGCTGGTCTACGCGCCGCCGCACAGTTGCGCCTGTTACCTGGAGGCCAAGCTCTTCGGTTTCAACGCGCTGGCGTCGGAATCCGCAGAAGATGCGCGACTCGTGATGAAATCTGCGGCGGAGCGTCTGGAAAAAGGCCCAGCTTACAATGATCCGAAAACAGAGATTACACCGCCTTATGATCCCGTCCGGACATGGCCGAACTATCGCCACGATCCGGGGCGCAGCGGTTTCACGGCAGCATCCATTCCGGCTCAACTTTCACCACATTGGGAAGCGAAGTTGGGAGGTATATTGTCAGGTGTTGTCATTGCCGAAGGCAAAATTTTCGTAGCATCGAAGGACTCGCATGCGCTTTACGCCATTGACGCGGAAACCGGCGGGATTGTCTGGAGTTTTGTCGCCGGGGGGAGAATTGATTCTCCGCCCGCGCTTTATCGGGGCAGGGCGATCTTCGGTTCGGCGGACGGCTGGGTCTACTGCCTTCGCGTTTCGGATGGCGCGATGGTCTGGCGTTTCAGCGCGGCGCCATGCGAGCGGCGTCTTGTGGCGTATGAGCAGGTTGAGTCCGTGTGGCCGGTAAGCGGGAGCGTCCTGATTCAGAGTGATCCGAATGCGGGACGCGACGTTCTCTACTGCGTCGCCGGACGTTCCATGTTTCTGGACGGGGGTCTGCGCATGATCCGGCTCGATCCGGTTTCGGGCGAGTTGCTGTCCGAACACGTCTACGATGAGCGCGATCAGGAAACCGGCAAGAACCTTCAGTCCAGAGTGGACGTTCTCAATATGCCGACGGCGCTTCCCGACGTCTTGTCAAGCGACGGAAAGTTCGTCTACATGCGTTCGCAGCGTTTCCATCTTTCCGGAGAGCGCGTGGCGGAAGACCTGGTCATGAAGGAGCCTGTGGCCCGCGCTTCGGATCAGGCCGGTGAAGATCGCCACCTGTTTTGTCCCATCGGGTTCCTGGACGATTCGTGGTTTCACAGGTCGTACTGGCTGTACGGCAGACGTTATTCACAGGGATGCAACTGGTGGGCCAACGCCGGGCGATATACACCCGCGGGGTGGATACTTGCTTACGATGAAAAGTCCGTCTACGGTTACGGACGCAAGCCGCAGTATTTCCAGTGGACCGTGCCTCTGGCCTGCCATATGTTCGGCGCCGATAACGCGCCGCAGATGGAGGGCGGACCGTCTGCCGCAGCGTCTGAGATCGCGGTTGCCAAGAGCGACAGTCTCAATCCCGCAGACAAACCATTGACGGTTGAGGCATGGATAAACGCGAATGGGCCGGACGGCGTGATCATCGCGCGTGGGGGCGTATCGCACGGTTACTGCCTGATGCTGAAGAAGGGAAAGCCGGAATTTCTTGTCCGAATTGCCGGTTCGCTTATGACCGTAAAGTCTGATAAGGAGGTTACTGGACGCTGGGCGCATGTTGCCGGGGAGTTGACGGCGGATGGGAAGCTCAAGGTTTTCGTGGATGGGAAAACGGACGGGATCGCCGAGTCACATGGGATGATCATGGCCGATCCTGCCGATTCGATGGAGATCGGATGGGAAAAGGGAAGTCTTGTCGGTGAATATGCCGAAGCCCCGCGATTCATCGGGATCATTGATGAGATTCGGGTCTATCACCGGACATTGCCTGAAGACGAATTGGCGAAACACGCGACGGGAAAGCCTGAAACCTTGAACAGGGACGGTCTTGCGCTTTATTTTTCTTTCGACGCTGGAGACGCAAGGGATGAGTCAGGCAACGGCAATCACGGCGGTTGCGGAGCGAAGGCCACAGAGGGCAAATTCGGCGGCGGGATGGAATTCGACGGCGGGAAGGCGTCCGGATCGGCGGGCATTCCGGGAATCGCAAAGGCGTTCAGGCCACGATGGTCGTTGGACTTTCCCATACACGTCAGGGCGATGGTTATGGCGGGTGACAGGTTGTTCGTCGCCGGGCCGCCAAGCACGCTCGACGAGGAAGCAGCCTACCGGGCCTGCCATGATCCGGCAACCATGAAGGAACTCGTGAAGCAGGACGATGCTTTCAGCGGACTTCGCGGGGGGATGCTGATTGTCCTGTCAAAGAAGGACGGGACAGAATGCGCCCGTTATAAGCTTGATTCTCCGCCGGCGTGGGACAGCATGGCGGCAGTCGAGAACAGGATATGTTTCACGACGATGGACGGAAGGGTGGTGTGCATGGGGGGGAGGCAATAACATTAGTGGATGTCTGGATTGTCGTACCGTGATACCGTTGCTATCAACTCTTATATCCCTTCGGATGTTTGCTGTGCCAATCGTACGCCGTTTTGACTATGGTTTCCAGTTCGGGGTACTTGGGTTTCCAGCCCAGGATTTCGTTTGCGCGACTGCTGTCGCCGATAAGCAGGGGGGGATCGCCTTCCCTTCGCGGACCATATTCAAAATCCACCTTCGCGCCTGAAATACTCTCGACGCATCTGATCACTTCCAGATTGGAATATCCGTTGCCGTTGCCCAGGTGGAAGGCGTCGCCGCTGCCGGGCGACATGCGCTCCATCGCCAGCCTGTGCGCTTCGGCGAGGTCCATGACGTGGATGTAGTCCCTTACGCAGGTCCCATCCGGTGTGGGGTAGTCGTTGCCGAAAATAGTCAGGCTCTTGCGGCGTCCGAGGGCCTTGAAGATCACGCATGGGATCAGGTGGCCTTCCTGGGGATGCTCCTCGCCCAGTTCGCCTTCCGGGTCGGCGCCGGCGGCGTTGAAGTAGCGCAGTATCGAGTAACTCAATCCGTATGCCTGCCGGAAGTGTTCCAGCATGATCTCAACGTCCAGCTTGGTCCATCCGTAGGGATTAACGGGCCACTGGCGCTGCCCCTCGTCAATCGGGATCCTCTCCGGGACGCCGAAAGTCGCGCATGTCGAGGAGAAGATGAAGCGGCTGACGCCGGCCTTCCGCATCTCATCCAGCAGGTAGAATGTCCCGACAACGTTGTTTTCGTAGTATTTCGCCGGTTCCTTGACTGATTCGCCGATGGCGCAGAAGGCCGCGAAGTGGAAGACCGCGTCGTAAGGGCCTGTTGCGAGCGCCCTGCGGCAGTCCTCGCGGATGCGCAAGTCTGCCTGTACAAGGGAGACGCCCTTTATTGACTCAGCGTGGCCCGTGCTGAAATTGTCCATTACGGTCGCGTCGTAGCCGTTGCGGCGCATGTATTTGACGCAGTGGGAGCCGATGTAGCCGGCGCCTCCCACCATGAGTATTTTCTTGTTTTTCACGGTAGACAGGATTCCACAGGGACGGGGAAAGAGGGACGGACGAAACGCGGCCTATGTTGCCATAACGCGGGTTTGGAATGCAAGGAATTTGAGGGGAACCTTGTGATCCTTCAACGACTTGCGAAGGAAGGTTGACGCGACGGCTGCGCGATTGAAAAACGTGGCGCGGTATACGCGCCTTCACCGGAGGATTCCTGCCACCGTTGACTGACCTGTTCCCACTGCGCCACGCCGCGCCGAAAAACCCGTTGACAATGCCAGGACTCGTATGTACCTTTTTTGCAGCGGTTTGCCGCTTCCACGGAGGCGACAGTCGCCCCGCAGCGCGCCCTTAACGGATTGTCCAGAAAGGGATCGGATTCTCGCTACGGGCAAGGGCATTGGCGCCTCACGGGCGTCCAGATTGAGGGTAAACGAACCATGGCAGACAAGAGCGTCGGCACGCAGTCGCTGGCAATCGCCGGGCCGGAGAAGAAGCATGAAGGCAAGAAGTTCCGCATCGCGTTCATCGGTTGTGGCGGCATTTGCCAGACCCACATGGCCGCGTTTCGGAAGATGTCGGACGTGGAGGTTGTAGCCGGAGTAGACATCGTCCCGGACAGACTTAAGCATTTCGAGAAGGCTTGGGGCATTTCCGCCGTCTATAAAGACTGGAAGAAAATGCTGAAGGAAATCAAGCCCGACGGAGTCAGCGTGTGCACGCCCAATGGCGTTCACTGCGATCCGACGGTGGACGCGCTGAACAGCGGCGCCCACGTAATCTGCGAGAAGCCGATGGCCATGAATCCAGCCCAATGCGAGAAGATGATCGCCGCGGCGAAGAAGAACAAGAAGAAGCTGGCCGTCGGGTTCCAGTACCGCTATCACCCGAATTCCATGTATCTGAAGCGCGCCCGCGACAACGGCGCATTCGGCGACATCATGTTCGTGAAGTGCCTGGCGCTGCGCCGCCGGGGCATCCCGAACTGGGGAGTGTTCGGCGAGAAGGACAAGCAAGGCGGCGGCCCCATGATTGACATCGGCGTGCATTGCATCGAAATGGCCCACGATTTCATGGGCGCTCCGAAGCCCGTAGCCGCGTCCGGAAACATCTGGACCTACATGGGCAACAAGCCGTCGAAGGTCGTCAGCCCGTGGCCGGGTTGGAATTACAAGACCTACACGGTGGAAGACCTGGCCATCGGCCAGATCCGTTTTGACAACGGCGCGATCCTCCAGATCGAGGCCAGTTTCGTGGCTCACATTGACCATGATTACTGGGGCTTCAGTTTCATGGGCGCCAAGGGCGGCGGGCAGTGGGACCCCCCCGGAATCTTCACCGATCAGAACGACACAATGGTCAACATCACCCCCACCTACCTGGGAAGCTCGGCGGACTTCGATTCGCTGTTCAACATCAAGTTGCGCAACTGGGTGGACGCCTGCACGAAGGGCACGCCGCTGTGCGCTCCAGGAGAGGCCGGACTGAACGTTCAGAAGATGCTCGACGGAGTATATCGCTCCGCCGACGCAGGCAAGGAAGTCGTGATCAAGTAGTTGCATCCCCCACCGGGACATACAGAGGTTTGCAAATCGAGCCGGCAACCTTCACCAGTTGCCGGCTCGTTTCATTGCGGAATAGGGAACGTTCGGATATGCCGGGATGTTATTTATTCGAGTTGTTAGGTGTGCTAAACCGAAAGACTGAAGGTCTGAGGATTTGCACACGCGGCTGTTGATTCATGCGCTCGAACACCGAATGCGCGGGCCGACTGAATAGCTGACATTACAGCGGCGGGAATTGGCCGATCTTCCCCATTGGCCGTCTTCCCCGCGTTGACCTGCGGAAAACGAGGGCTGTCACGCCCTTGTCACGCTGTTTTCTATACTGCCCCCGCCTTCCCGCTCCTTGAATAATACTTGTACGACGCATTGGGCAGGAGAGTGGCCAAGATCATGTACGATCAGAAAGCATACGGCGCCCCAAAAATCCGCGTCAGCTACGATGCATGACGGCTGGAGACGCCGGGAAGCTTCGGCGGGATAAGGATGGTGTCCCAAGAATTCATAATTCATAATTCCAGAATTCGTTACCTGGTTGTGGAGGGCATCTGGAAACGTATTCCCTATCCGCCGGTAATGCGTCTTCGTCTGCCGTACCCGGCAGCGGCCAGCCCGAAGGCAAGAAGCAGGCAGGCTCCCGGTTCCGGAACAACCTGCACCGCGAGGCAGATTCCTTCCCCTCCACCTGTTATCCATGCAATCTGAGCGGGACTGTTGATATATAGGCAAGGATAGGTGTCGTCAACTTGGTTGTCCGTCACCTGTGTCACGGTTGAACCGTCCCAGAAATATATCTCATAGTCGTTCCTGACTGTTCCGTCCCGCTTAGCGTAGGCAACGCATCCTTCGCATACTGACGCGGTGGAATTGTCGTTGTCAATTGTGCGCCACCCGGTTTTCTGCCAGAAGTCCAGGGCATAGCCACTCTCGCCACTGATGTCGTCTTTCCAGTACCTGTTGGAGACTATCTGCCCGTCGTAGAGATCCAGGTTAGCGCCGTAACCACCCGAGGCGGGACGTGTTTGAGCGCCGTCGAAGAAGTAGACGGTGCCATATCTCCATGCATATGTGCTTTCGTAGAGGGCTACACTGTTGCAACCGGCAATTCCTGTCCTAAGAACGGTGGTATTCCCGTTCTTCCATCTGCATAAGGTTGCATCCCCCGGTTCGTAGTATAGAATCGCGCCATTGTACAAGTCAAACTGTGCCGCGTCCGTAGTGCTCATTATCTTCACGTTTGTGACGCTGTTGCCATTCCAGAATTGAATCATGTCCCAGAAGAAATAGTTGGATCGGGCGGCAATCTGGCCATTGTGGCAGACGACATAGTCGCCGGTCATCCCATTCACCTTGTGCGTGGAACTGCCGTCCCAATAGTAAATTGAATAATCTGATTCAGCCCAGGCTATCATGTCGCCATGCATGGATAAAGAAATGACATCGTTAGTCGTCGGGACTGACGATACCAACCAATCGCTGCTGAGCCTGCCGCACAAAACCATGACACACAGTAGCGGCAGAAGCCTTCTGATCGCCTCCGGGAAACGCATTTTTGCGACCTCCCATCATAATGACCTTGGTCGTGCCCTATTAGATTTCTTCCGCTGCGCTTCCCTGCGCAAGGAAAACCAGTCCGTTGCGACGGCGAAACACACCAAACCCAAAGTCAGCGATACGATACTGTGTGTTTCGTAGACCCCTAGTCTCCAGCGCGCACAATCCGGAAGAATAATAGAAAGTATAAAAGACAAGAACGGACCGCGTCAAGGAGATTCAGGACTGACCCGTACCCACTTTAAGTGGTTAATGCTCATATACTTATGACAATGAATGATTTATTGATAGTATATAGGGGC
>JAKLEA010000033.1 GCA_022711755.1 Planctomycetota bacterium | reverse complement strand
AGGGGGGCGAGAACGGGCGGTGCGAAGGGGTGGAAGGACAAGGCGTGTCAGAGGGGGAATCGGACGCGGCGGGCGGCATCGCGTAAATCCCGTTTTCGATCCCGATCAGGAGCGAGGCGGCATGAAACCCGACGTGATCAAAAACGTCACCTTGCCCACCCCCCTTCTTCAACAGGCCCAACGTCCCCAATATCAGCGGATGGTTACGTTTGACTCATTTCGCGCAGGATGGTACACTTAAAAACAGTACTATCAATGATCGTGTCAATAGTGTTGTCCGCCCTCGGCATTCTCCCAGAGGGCGGCTCAACGGATAGATGAAAACAAGGAGGGCTGTGATGGCTCCAGGACGTTTGTTTTCAGTCTTTGCAGTAATTCTGTTCATCGCCGCCACGTCAGTCTCTTCCGTAAGAGCCGAGATCGTGGAGGTTTATGACGGCGAGTATGGACATGGTGAATACGAGATCACTGAGGAAGGACTGAAAGTCCTGCACCTCAAAGGAACCCCCTACCAGATGGGCTACCAGCATGGCTGGCTGCTGCATGAGGAGGTTATTCACGATCTCAACAGCACGAAGGCTTACCTCCAGAGCAAGACTTGGGACGACGGCGTCGGCACGCTCTGGGAGAAGGCGGATCACGTCCTGACGTTCTGCCGAAGCTACATCCCCCAGGCGTATATTGACGAGATCGCCGGCCTCATTGACGGCGTGCGGGCCAAAGACCCAAGCGCGACAATCAGCGAAACCATGATCCTGAAGCTCCATGTGTCCGCTGAAGTACTCGGGACCTCCTTCCTCTGCACTCAATTCGTCGCGTTCAAGTCAAAAACCGTTGATGAACACGTAATCCACGCCCGCAACCTGGAATGGGACCCCAGAATGGATGTTCAGGGCAACGGACTCATCGTTGTCTACGAGGGGACGCAAGGTTACGCGTTTGCAAACTTCACATGGGCCGGCTACATCGGGGCATTTACCGGCGTCAATCAGAAAGGTTTGATGTGCGGATTGAATTCCTCTCCATGCGGCGATGAGACCTTCTCCGGCATCCCCATGCCGTTCCAGGTTCGGCAGATTCTGGAACAGTCCGGCAGCGTCGAGAAGGCCCGCCAGGTGCTTGCGCTGATGCATCGCACGCTAGGGACGAACATGGTCGTCAGCACCGGGCGCGACCCGAAAATCATGCGCGCCTTCGAATGCAGCGCGACCCGCATGGTCTCATTCACTGACAACGACCCGAAGGAGAATTATTATCGTGTCTCACCGGGGTATCTTCTTCTGGTTCAGCCACCCGGCATCGGGGTCGCCATCCCGATCCAGACCAACGACGCGGCATGGGGCCTCAATGAGTTCCAATACTCGAAACCGACAAAAGATGCCATAATCAGAACCAATAATTTCTGTGATTATTCCAGCTTGCCGGAACCAATGTTGAAACTTCAGGTCCGGTATTTCTGGGACCAGATGCGCGACAACATTCTGAACTACGATTCCTATCCGAATCCTTATCCCGGCCCGGCCATTGAGATGTTCTACGCGATGACCTACAAGGCCCCGGACCTGGGCGTCGAATCGCCAAACACGACCGTAAGGCGATATTTCGACGTGATAAACGCCATGGCGGTTCACGAAGACGCGCGCAATCTCGATATTGACGCCGGAGTGAACATCTTGAAGGCCGTCGGTCATCCCTGGACTCTTCAGAGCATCGTCGTTGACACGACAACCCTTGAACTCCAGATGTCGGACGCCGTCGGCATGACCCCGTCGCATCAAACGACCTTCCGCCATTACGACCTGAGCAAGGTTTTTCCGTCGAAAATAACCTTGGATTCCCCGACCCCGCCGGCGAGTTTCGACCTGTGGGAGCCGATAAGTCTGCGCTGGACGGTTACGGGAGACGCCGGCGAATTGGTGAACGTGGAATACTCAAAGGACGCCGGAACGACATGGAACGTCCTTGACGCCCCGCGCGGAGCCAGACTGCCGGCCCAGCGCGGTTACGCCAGGCTGAGGCCCTGTCAGGAAGCCGAGGGCGCGGAGGTCCTTTTCCGGGTTGTCTCCACCAGCCTGCCGGACGTCTTTGGAGTCCAGGGGCCTTTCCGCATCGGAAATCCCACGCCCGCAGTCGCCTCCATGCAACTGCCTGAAACCACCGTCCCGCCGAAGAAGAACCCGACGGAAAAGCCAGACGATACCCCCGACGACAGCAATGCGCCGCTTCCGCCCGTAAGCCAGAACAATCCGAAACCTGTAGCGAACATCCCCGCTGTCATTCTCTCAGAACCTTTGCGGATCATAGAGCCGGCGCCGGGACTGCCGGTTTCATGGGGAAACGCCAACGTCAGATGGACCGGCGCGCGCAGTGAACCGACAGTGGACGTCCTCTGGCGGGATAAGCCTGACGCCCCCTGGCAAACCGTGGCCGCGGGGATTCCCAACAGGGGCATCAGCGCATGGGCCGTTCCGAAGATTATCACCGCGCGTGGCGAACTTGTTGTAGCGTCTTCCCGGAACAGGCAATTCTGCGCCTCCCTGAAACCGGTCAGAGTCACGCCGGTCAAGGTCGTCAGTCCGGACAGCGTAAAATCCGTCGCCGGCGGCGCGAATTCAATCGTAAGGTGGTCAATCCAGCGCGAATTTGGGTCGGTTGACGTTCAGCTTGTAGCAGACGGCGCTCCGGATCGCGTCATTCAGACAATCGCCCGCAACGTTGCAAGTGGAAGTTCCGTTGTCTGGCGAGTCCCGACAAATCCGGGAGTTAAAACCCGCATCCGCATCGGCCTCTCCCGATTGCCGGACTCGTATGACCTGAGCGATACGGCCTTCTGGATCATCGGCGCGCCTTCCCCCGCGACCGCAAAATAGACATCAATCGCAACCTGCCCCCGCCTGCGCGAACAAGGAGGATGGAATTGAAAAGCAGATTCAATCATGCCGCAAATCTGACGCCGGAGCGGCTGGAAAAACGCCTGCTGCTCAGCGCCTTCTCCCTTGAGAGAGCGTCCTTCAACCACACCCTCGGCATCGAGGCCAACGGCGATTCCTACGAGCCTTGCTTGAGCGGGGACGGACGCTACGCCGCCTTCGAATCCCGCGCAAACAACCTGATCATCGGCGACTTCAATGGCATGTCCGACATCTTCCTTTTCGACAGACTGGCCCGAACCACAATCCGGGTCAGCGTAACTGCAACCGGAGCAGAGGCCAACAAGGACTGTTTCTCAGCGTCAATCAGCGCGGACGGAAGGTTCGTGGCATTCGTATCGGCGGCGACGAATCTTGTGCCGGACGATAATAACGACGCGCCGGACGTGTTCGTGAAAGACACGCTTACAGGCGCGCTGGCGCGCGTCAGTCTCAGCGACTCCGGCACGGAAGGCGACGGTCCTTCGTTCAACCCGGAACTCAGCGGAGATGGGCGTTTCATAGTCTTCGAGTCTCTTGCTTCCAACCTTGTCGAGGGCGATACGAACGGATGCTCGGATATTTTCCTATATGAACTGGCCACCGGCTCATGCCGCATTGTCAGCGCCGACGGCGGGACGCCCGGCGACGGGGATTCGTACGCTCCGGTTATAAGCGCGGACAGCGCTTATGTGGCGTTCACCTCCGAAGCCGCAAACCTTGCTGACGGGGACCTGAACGAGGTTTCAGACATCTTTCTCTATGACACTGCCGGCGGCGCTCTCACGCGAATCACCGACGGCAACGGACCGTCTCTGAATCCGCACCTGAGCGCGGATGGGCGGATTATCGTCTTCGAGTCGGCGGGCACGAACATTGTTGACGGCGACATAAATGGGCTGCCGGACGTATTTCTCAGGGACCTGACCACAGGAACGTCGGAAATCATCAGCAGATCCAAGAGCGCCACAGGTCCAAACGCGGCGTCATTCAACCCGTGTATAAATGCCGACGGCAGCGTCGTCGCATTCATATCCCTGGCGACGAATCTGGTGGACGTTGACATCAATGGCGTTGCGGACCTCTTCGCGTTCGACCGGAGTTCCGGCGAAACCAGAATAGTCAATCTATCCCCGACCGGGCAACAGACGGCAAAGGAGGTCGCCTTCGTCGCAATGAGTCCGGGCATCAATCTTCTCGCCTTCGATTCCTTCGCCAACAACCTGGTTCCCGGAGATTCGGCCGCCCGGCAGGATTGTTTCATCGCTTCCGCCCTGCCGAACTCCGCACCGACGGGGCTGGACATGGAACTACGAGCGGCGAAAAACGTATCGCTCCGCTTCACGCTTGACGCCGCCGATGAGGATGCAGATCCGCTGAGCATCTTCATTCTGAAAGACCCGGCGCATGGAACCTTGACCGGCGACGGACTTGAAAAGACTTACGCGCCCGACCCCGGCTACCTGGGAACAGACTCGTTCACCTATCTCGTTTCGGACGGGCTTTTCTACACGGTCCCCGCAACCGTCATGATCTCGGTCGAAGAGATTCTCGAACCGGACATCATGGTCGTTGAAAACTCCGGCGCGCCAAATGACGACCTGATCGAATTCGGAAACGTCGAGCTTGGCGGCGCGTTCTTCCGGACCATGACCATCCGAAACTCCGGAACCGAACCGCTGCAACTGACCGGCTGGAACCTTTCCGGGTCGGACGCTTACACGCTTCAGCCCGCGACTCCACCCGCCGCTCCGCTCAATCCCGGAGCGCAGACGACGCTAACCGTCCGATGCCAGCCGTTTTCCGTCGGCGATCATGCGACAAGGTTGTACATCTCCAGCAACGATCCGGACGAGGCGCAATATTTCGTTGACGTTCAGGGAACGGCCATCAGCACCTCAGGAAGCCTGGGAAGCGTGGTAGTCAACGGCGTTACCGTTCACATTTTCGACATGGACGGCCTGGGCGTGGGCAAGAACATAGACGGCGATTTCGGCCCGGGATACAACCCATACTCACTGCGAAACGATGTGCAGGTGCTCTCGGCAGGACCGGGCAAGGGCGTCGTTATAATTCTGAAGAACGATTTCACCGGCCTCGGCCTGGCCGCCGAGGGACCGATTGCGACGATTGCCGACACGCGCAGGATCGGCGCGGGCGACGTGGCCTTCGTAGCCTCCACAGGCGATATCGGCACGGTGATCGTGAACAGTTACATGAGCGGGGCGGATATCAACGGTCTTGAGGTCAGCCCGGCGTGGACGCTGCCTGCGGACGTTGACGGCGACGGCTCCACAGGCGACTTTACGGCGATCTACTGCGGCGGGAATCTGGGCGTCGTTCTTGTCAATGGGATCGGCCCCGGCAACGCCGGTCTTGCGGGAGACGTGGTCTCCGAAGGCGGACTCAATGTCTTCGTATGCAGCGGAGACATGGCCGGGGACATCAACGCCGCGACTCAGATCAAGACGGTCTACGTTGGCTACAAGGCGACGAGGCCGGCCAATCTGATTGGCGACGTGATCACGAACGGAGCGGCGCAGACAATCATCGCCACTGGCGACGGATCGGGCGGCGTCAACGCCGGCAGTATTGGAATGTATTACGTCATGGGCTCCGCCGCGCGCTCTGGCGGGGACATCCGGGCGATCTCCTCCATCACGAACATCTACGCCGGCAAGGGCATTGACAAGGACGTGGCAGTGACCAGCGGACCTGTTCAGAACATCGTCGCGCTGAACGGCCATGTGAGGGGGAGTTTCGAGGCATGGTGGTTCGGTTACGTCGCCTCAGTCGCCGGCGATGTTCGCGCAAACATCGAAGCCACGGCCCCGACGGGACAATCCGGCGTCATCTCCGCCAAGGGGCGTTTTGCCGGAACCTTCCTCTCTGAAGGCTCTCTCAACACGTTGATGGCCGCAAGCATCGGCGAGGACGGCGGAAACAGGACTGTCGTGCGTACTCACGGCAGCCTGAACGTCCTCTACAGCCTCGGCGACATGGTCAGAACCGATATCGGGGTTGGCGCGGACGAACTCGCCGCCGGCGCGAAGGTGTCGCTCGGAACGGTCTACGTCAAAGGCGCGTTCCGCAGCAGTAACATCGTCGCCGGATGCTGGGGGGCGGAGGACCGCCCGTTCCCGGCGGGGGTTGACGCCCCGGCGCCGCATATCCCGCTGGGCATCGAATCCAGAGTCGGCATCAATCTGGTCTACATCGGCGGCGCGGTGGGCAACGCCGGCGCGAGCGATGATTTCTGGGTCATCGCAGCAAGCGGACCGATCAGAACCTACTACGCCGTTGACAAGGACCCCAACGACGTTCTGATAGTCGGAAACGTGACGTAGGACAGCGCGACAAAGACAGTCGTGACCATTCAGTAAGGAACGACTTCCTCTTCCCCGCTCAGAACGCGCAACGCGCCGTCCGCCATGGCCTGCATCTCAACGCTGCCGGGCAGGACCAGAACCGGCGCTATCCAGGAAATCCTCGGAGTCACCGATCTCAATAATACGTCTGAATAAGCCGCGCCGCCGGTAAGGACAATCGCGTCAACTCCTCCCCCAAGCGCCGCCGCCTGCGCCCCGATCTCCTTTGCGATCTGGTATCCCATCGCGTCAAGGACAAGCTCAGCTTCAGCGTCCCCTTCAGTTATTCGCCCCTGTATGACTCGTATGTCGTTTGTTCCGAGATATGAAACCAGTCCACCCTTCTTCGTCAGCAGTTTCACGATCTCATCACGGGAATGCTTCCTGCTGAAGCAGAGATCAACAAGGTCGCCGCTTGGGAGCGATCCGACCCGCTCCGGCGTGAACGGCCCCTGCCCGAGAAGCGCGATATTCGCGTCAACGATAGCCCCATTGAGGATCGCCGCTATGCTGATCCCGCCCCCCAGATGCGCTCCGACGATGCGGGATTTACGGAAGTCAAGTCCCATCTGCTCCGCCGCCCATCGCGCCGCCGCCCGAAGGCTCAGGACGTGCGCACGGCTCCTGCGCTCTATTCCCTTGAGTCCGGAAATGCGCGCAACCGGGCTGAAATCGTCAACCACGACGGGGTCAACCGTGAACGCCGGGATGACGAATCGCTGGGCGATTTCCGCCGCCAGCGGGATGCCCAGGTTGGCCGCGTGCTGGAACTGTGGCCGCTCAAGAACGTCGCTGATCATGCGCTCATCAACCTCGACGCGCCCGTCGCGCACCCGCGCGATCTGATAGACCCCGCTCCTGCACGGCGTTTTCGGGTTTATAAACCCACCGCGCCCTACGACCGCGTCCGGATGGTCCAATCCCGCATCGGACAGGAATTCCAGTATCAGCGCCGTTCGCATCGGCAACTGCGCCGCCATGCCAGAAGCCTTTGCCTGCCCGGAACCACCGCATCCTGCGGAGATGTTTGCCCCGTCCGGAGACGCGTCGCTGTTCGGCGCCTCGGACTCGCTCAGCTTCTCCCTTCCCCGGAATGCCGCGAGCTTCGTGGAGGTCGAGCCGGGGTTGATGGTCAGAATCAGGAACTGTTCTTTCGTGGCGCTATCAGACATTCTTACGACTTCTCCCATGCGAATGCTTAACTCAGCATCATTTGTATTTGAGACGCCAATCCGGAAGCGACAATATGCCATTTTGTAACTGTAAATGGTATACACCGTCCACAATTCCGGCTATAATAATATTTTCCTGACAATCTTGACACTCGGAAATGTGGCGAGTATATTCCTGAATAAGAATAATTACGATTTAGGAAGTTTTGCCATGAAGCATGAATCTCCGGAAATCCGGGAGCGGCTGGAACATCTCAAAAAGGCGCTGCAAAACGCCGGAATCAAGATGACTCCCCAGCGGATGGAGGTATTCAGGGAGGTCGCCCGCTCTACCGAGCATCCCGATGCGGAGGCCATTTTTAAGAAAGTCCGGCATAAGCTGCCCTCCATCTCCCTGGACACCGTATACAGGAATCTCTGGCTGCTGATTGATCTTGGCATGGTAACCGATCTTGGACCTCCCGGGGACAGGGCGCGCTTCGACGGAAACATAAAGCCGCACCATCATTTCGTCTGCTCAAAATGTGGCGCGGTTCGGGACTTCTACAACCGGGATTTCGACAACCTCGAAATTCCGAATGATGTGAAAAAGTTCGGCGCGGTGCAACGAACGGTCGTCGAATTCAGAGGGCTTTGTTCGCGATGCTACGGCAAATGAGAGCAAGGCCGACATCTTTTTTTCAAGGAGACATGGCGATGGCGAAAGAGAAAATGAGTCGTAAGAGCATGGCAGGGAAGGCCCCCGGCAAAGGAATTGGCGCTAAACTAACCACGAATGCCGGCGCGCCGGTCCCGGACAACCAGAACGTCATGACGGCCGGCCCGCGCGGCCCGATGCTGCTGCAGGACGTTTGGTTCCTGGAGAAACTGGCAAGCTTCGACCGGGAGGTCATTCCCGAACGCCGGATGCACGCAAAAGGCTCCGGGGCCTACGGAACCTTCAAAGTCACAAAAGACATCACGAAGTACACAAAAGCATCCATCTTCGCCAAGGTGGGCAAGAAGACCGACCTTTTCGTGCGCTTCTCAACCGTGGCTGGGGAGCGAGGCGCCGCCGACGCGGAGCGCGACATCCGCGGCTTCGCCATGAAGTTCTACACCGATCAGGGAAACTGGGACCTCGTCGGCAACAACACGCCGGTCTTCTTCCTTCGCGATCCGCTGAAATTCCCCGACCTCAATCACGCCGTGAAACGCGATCCCCGAACCAACCTGCGCAGCGCGCTCAACAACTGGGACTTCTGGACCTCTCTGCCGGAAGCTCTGCACCAGGTCACCATCGTCATGAGCGACCGCGGCATCCCGGCCACGTACCGCCACATGCACGGCTTCGGCAGCCACACCTTCAGCATGATCAACGCAAAGAACGAGCGATTCTGGGTCAAATACCATCTTCACACACAACAGGGGATCAAGAACCTGACTGACCAGGAGGCCGAGGCGATCATCGGCAAGTGCCGTGAAAGCCATCAGCGCGACCTTTATGGATGCATCGAAAAAGGCGACTTCCCAAAGTGGACGATGTACATACAGGTTATGCCGGAAAAGGACGCGGCCAAGTGCCCCTACAATCCGTTCGACCTAACAAAGGTCTGGCTCAAGAAGGATTACCCGCTCATCGAAGTTGGCGTTATGGAACTGAACCGCAATCCGGAGAACTACTTCGCTGAAGTTGAACAGTCCGCTTTCAACCCGGCCAACATCGTTCCCGGTCTCGGCTTCTCGCCAGACAAGATGCTGCAAGGACGCCTCTTCTCATACGGCGACGCACAGCGATATCGCCTCGGCGTCAACCATCACCTTATCCCCGTCAACAAAGCCCGTTGCCCGTTCCACAGCTATCATCGCGATGGCGCGATGCGTGTTGACGGCAATCACGGCTCCACCATCGGGTACGAACCTAACAGCTTCGGACAATGGCAGCAGCAACCTGACTTCGCCGAACCGCCGCTCTCGCTTGAAGGCGCGGCGGATCACTGGAACCACCGAGAGGATACGGACTACTACACCCAGCCCGGTCTCCTCTTCCGACTTATGACCCCGGCGCAGCAGAAAGTTCTCTTTGAGAACACCGCCCGCGCCATGGGTGATATTCCGAAGGAGATCAAACTGCGCCACATCGGCAACTGCATGAAGGCTGATCCGGCCTACGGCAAGGGCGTGGCCAAGGCACTCGGGATTCCGCTGTCTGAAATCCCGATGTAATCGGACGACCTTTCCGACGCATGCGAAACAAGGCCGCGGACGGGGCTAGCTCCTGCCCGCGGCCTTTTTCTTTGATCCTTACCGGACAACCCCTGATAACGCCTTCAGGCATGCCTCGATGATCATCCCCGCCGCCTCAGGCCCGACGCGGCAAGCGTGTTCCACCTCATACCCCCCCTCCTGATATGCCTCCGGAATGGGGACGTAACCGATGTTGCCGTTCGTGTAACCCGCGAAGAGCGTGTCGGCAATCGGTGATCGTTTCTTCACCTCCACCCCTATCTGGGCGAACAGTTCCCCCGCCGTGCTTACAAGCGCGACTGGACCAAAGCGGACGGCGTGAATGCGATTCCCGACCGTCGGCATTGCTTCTCCCTTTTCCCATGAAGCGACTGCATCCCCGGCGCGTTGCAGGCGGTCCTCAAGCCACTTGATCGTGGTCATCTCGGCCCCGTCGCGGCGGCATTTCTCAAGCCCCGACCTCACGCCGTCGCGAACCTCCGTCGCCCTCTCGCGCGATTCGAAGCGGAAGCCGGGCAGAGCGATCTTTTCCATCGCCGTCTTCAGGCCAAACGCCTCCGTCGGCACGGCGGTTTCCCAGAGCTTCATCGCCTCCCCGGCCAGCTTGATGCCGACGCGTCGGGCGTGGCGGTAATCGTGCCCGCGCGGATACGGGTTCATGTTGCCCGTCGCGCCCTGGACGTAAAGACACCTGCCGCCCACAACGTTCTCGACGATCTGCCGCATCGCGCCGGGGAAGTCGCTGGAGATCTCCGTCCATCGGCCCTCCATGCTCGTGCCGTGGCATTGATACCCCACGATGCAGGAAAGCGGCTCCCCCGCGTCGGTCTCGATGCGGACGACGATGACCTCCCGATCAACGAAGCCGTCGGGATTGACGCCGATGGTGATCGTTCCGTCTGGACGCTTCTCGCGGCGATTGATATTCGCTGATGCGCTTCCCCGCGCGGCGCCGATCTTCACTGGCGCGAGACGAGCCGCCGCCTCGGCGACAAGCCCGACGATGACGTGCCGGAGGTTTTCCTCGTATGCCCGAACCTGCTCCCCGCCATCGTGGAAAGGCGATGAGGCAAGCAGCGGGCCGTAGTGCGTGTGCGAGCAGCAGAAGAGGACGTTCTCCGCCGGGATGCTGCATCGGTCGCGGATCATGGCGGACGTCGCGTCAACGAACTCCGGATCAACGAAGAGCAGGTCGCAGCCGAGAATCGCAGCGCGCGAATCGCCGCAGCCCAGAACAAGCGCGGTGATTGTCAGCGGATCATGCGCGCCCGTGCTCGGCCCGCGCCCGGCGTAACCGACGAGCGGAATACCGATGGGCGGGGTGATGTCCGCCCGTCCGACCGCCGCGCAAAGCCTGTCATGCGTTGCCATGCGTTCTCTCCGGCTCCTGGAGCGCTGTTGCGAATATCTGTTTAGCTTTCACGACGAGTAACTTTGGACTGCGAACCCGAAACCGTTCACTTCTTAGCCCGCTTCAGGTCCTTGACCTCGTCCTCAAGCTTCTCGACTCGCTTTTCAAGGTCTTCGAGCTTGTCGTCAACCGATCCAACGTCGCGGGAAACCTGGCGCTCGGTGTGCCTGTCGCCGCGATGCGCCGCCGCGCGGGTGGCGCAGCCGCCGAACGAAACAAAGACCGAACAGATCAGAATCGCCGCCATGAATCTTTTCAGCATTTCGGTTCTCCTTCCGTCTTTTCGTCCTCGCCCGGTTCAACAACCTTCCCGCTCATCGCCTTGATGTCGGCTTCCAGCACGTTTGACTTGTCGTAATACTTCACCATCATATCCATCAGGCGCCTGCGTTCGGCGCGACTCAGGCATGCGCGGATCATCCCGCCGCTGATGGTCGCCATGACCACCGCGCAAACAAGGGGCACTCGGATGGTCTGCTCGGAATGAGCGCACAACTGCCATACCAGCAAGACCGTGACCAACGCGGCAAACACGCCCATCATCACATATACAACCGAAGTCGTGCGCCAGTAGACCAGCTCGCCGATGGCAAGTTTCACGTATTCGCCGTCATCCAGCGTGCGTCTGGAAAACGGCAGGCCCGATGGTCTTCCCATGTTTCGATCTCCATTCTTTCCGCACCATAAGGGCACGTATGAAACGTGTATCTGTTTAGCATCCTGTTACCTGTTTGGACGCGGCGCGACGAATCACGATCTTCCCCCGCGCCTTGTTGTGGAGGAAGGGGGACCAACCGAAGGTAGCGCGCCGGAACGGCGCGATGGATGGGAGCGCGTGTTGCCCCCTTCCGTCGCCTCGACAAGCGATGCGACACCTTCCCCCACGCTGCGCGCTTCGCGCGACGCGGGGGAAGGAAGGCTTCTCAGGGAGTTATCATGCGCTAAACACATAAACGTGCCCTTATGATCCGTCATCGCGTAAATGCTTCCCGGTTCATCTCTTCCTGAACGCGACACGCCATTCCAACTCGGCATCCTCGAACGCGGCCTCCGCCGCGCAAATCCCATCAGCAAGAGCCGACACCGGTACGGATGCCTCGGCGACTTCCCATCCCTGTGGGACACGGATAAAGAACCTTCCGCGTATCCCCTTCGCGCGGCGCAACCTGCCGGAGAGAACGCCTTTCTGCTCGTCCCATGCGATGTCCTTCAACTCCGCGCCGCCCTGCGAGAGATGCAGATCAGTCCCGACGAACTGCGGCCTCGATTCCGGCTTCCACAATGATAATAACCGCGCCGATTTTCCAGGAACCTGAATCTTAACAACTTCGGTCCGCTCACCCAGGGACTGTCCGGTCCAGAACTCCCGGCATAGTATCTTTTCATCCGCGCCGAGGCCGATATCAGCGAAGTTGACGTTCATCTCCCGCGCCTCGTCGCTGAAGTTGAACAGGCCGACGAGATCGAATTCGATCCCCGCCGCGCTCTGCTTCATGTGCCACACATCCGGCATCGGCGACTTGAACAGGTTGACCGGGCGCGCGGCCTGAGCGAATCCGGGCATGCACTGCTGCATGAGGACGATGCGCTCCTCCGGCAGCTTGGTCATGTCGTCCGAGAACATGATGCTCGATCCTGACATGGCCAGCATCATCGCCCGCAGCCTGCACTCCTCCGTCCCGCCCTGCGCGCGCACGGACATGTCGCACGATTCATGGACATACAACCGTCCGACCCAGAATTGCGCGGAAGACATCCTGAAAACACCTTCAAGCACCGGCCACGTGCTCGCTCCGGCGTCCAGCGTGTCGTTGGTCGAATAGACGCCCTCAGCCATGCCGCAGGAAAGCAGAGGGTTGGTCTGGCAGTAGCGCACGTAGGCGGATTCCCCAGCTCCCTCACGCACGGCCTCCATTGCTCTTTTAAGCTGCGTCCACCCCCGGACGTTATGCGCGTCTTCGGGGTAAAGGTTCTCGCCGGAGCATCCGGCAATGAAATCAATCTTGTAGTAGACCGCCCCGGCCTTCGTGAGAGTCCGGAAGGTTTGGGCGATGTAGTCGTAAGCCCCCTTCTGAGTGGCGTCTATCTGGTATTGGAGCGGTTTCGGCTCCCAGAACCACTGCCACGTTGAACGCGGCGCGCCGTTCTCATCCCGCAGGACCCAGCCGGGATGCTCCTTGAAAACTCGGGAGGTCTGCGCGATTTCCGTCGGAGCAATCCAGATGCCGAGTTTCAGCCCCATCTTTTCCAGATCTTCCGCCAGCCCCTCAAGTCCGCGCGGGTAATCCTTCGTATCAACGTCCCAGTCGCCGCAGATGTCACCGACCTGCCACCCGTGGTCCAGCAGCATCAGGTCCATGCCCAGCGCCTGGAATCGCTCAGCAACGACATGGGCGTTGGCCATTGTGAACTCGTGGCTGATCGGCAGTCGGATGGCGTACCATGAGCACCATCCGATGGGTGGCGGAGTCCTGCGCGGCGCGGGCAGAGATTTCGCCAGCAGATCGCCGTAATCCTCCATCGCTTTGAGCGGATCAGCGCCGCCGCTCAGAACAAGCTGATCCGTGCAGACGCTTGCGCCGGGATCGAGAATCATGCCGTTGAAACGGGCGATGCCTTTCATCAGGATTTCGCCGGTTCCCTCGCCGTGCCGGATTGTCACAAGCGGGCGCGTAGTCCCGCCGGTGATGAAGCCCATCGTGAACGCCGCGCCGGACTGCGGATCGGCGACGGTTATCATCCCGTCCGCCCCGCGGTCAATGGGCTGCGATTTGCCTTTGATCCCCTTCGCCTCAGCCTCGACCGCCGTGAGTCCCACGGCCCCTTCGACGCCGAGAACTGGAACCATTTCGGGATGGGTCAGGCCGATGAATGCCCTTGCCCCCCGAGCCGGAGCGCCCAGGGACACCCGCGCGTCGTTAACCAGCTCGACGTCGCCGAGCGTTAACGGCTTCGCCGAGGTGTTCTTTACCGTTGCCATGACGAAGGCGTTTCCCGCGATGGGATCAAATCTGAACCGCAAGGTCGCCGCGCAACCGGCCTCCGACAGATCGAACGAGAATGCCCTTTCCGCCATGCCGCCAGGCGCGCCCGATGCGCCGGGCAAAGGATCGGGCGCCGCCCCGCCTTTCAACTGATATCGCTTTCCGTTGATCACGATTGCAGCGGTCATGTGACTGGCGGCCGCGCCGCAATCCATCCACGCGGCGCTCCAGAGGACGTTATCCTCCGCAAATTCCGTTGACATTCTTGCAACAGCCTTTGGTGATCCGGCCATTTCGGGAACTCCGCAGCAGGATGACAGAGTGGCGGATGCCGCCACGAGCGCGGCGCAGACCGCCGCGCAGAAGTTCAGTTCTTTCGTTCTCATTCGCTCAACTCGCGTCCATGCGGCAAAGGGATCACGATTCAGACGTATTCGCTCCGACACGTTCAGAGGCAAATTCTACCACGAAGACTCAAAGACTCGATACACGAGGCTTAAGAACAAAATCCCGCATTTTAATCGCTACGTAATGAACTCGCACCCGTGTTACCCGCATCATATTCATGGAAATGGGTCAATGACGGGCGTGGTACCTTGGAGCGCAAGCTTGCTTGCGCCTTCGGGCGGAAGGTTTACCAGTCGCAGTTTCGCACCGGAAGCCGAGAAATTCCTTTCACGCCGTAGCAAGAAGCGCGCTTCAAGCTGCGGCTGACGGCAAGGCGGCAGCAAGACTGCCGCAATCCAAATTACGGTCGCGCGCCCGTATCACTCGCATCACATTCATTCCGTTTTTGCCTTGAAGCGTCATGCGCGCAAAGAATAGAATTAGCAACTCATCAACAGTGCGCGTCTTCTTCCTCGAGTCTTTCATCATGGTCAGGCAAATCTGGGAACAATACCTCAGCAGCGCCCCGGAGCAGTGGAGGGAGTACGTCGTCATGTGCCCCTGCGGGCACCAGCTCCGCGTCCGGCTCTGCGACTACATTGACGCCGCCGTCTCCCCCGACCTGAAGGAAGACCTGCTGCAGAACCGCCTCAACCGCATCCGCTGCGACGAGTGCGGCAGGGACGCGCCCGTCGAAAAGAAATTCATTTATTGCGACGTCCAGCAGCTTTTTATCGCCCAGTGCTACCCCGTCAACGACCTCTCCCACTGGCCGCACTACGAGCAGCAGTTGACCGACACTCTCAGGAAGGTCGGCAACGCCGAGAACGAGGGGCAGATGTGCCGCCTCGTCTTCGGGCAGGAGGCGCTGCGGGAGAAGGTTAGAATCCGGAATGCCGGACTCGACGACGCGGCGGTCGAAATCCTGAAGGCCGCGTATTATTCGCAATCCGACTTCCAGACCTATCACCTTCAGGCGGTCTGGTTCTCCGGCATTGATTCCGAGAAGAAGGCGCTGAACATGACGGTCGCCGACCGCTTTACCTCCAAGGCCGAACTTACCTACCAGTACCCAGTGGCGGACTACGCCGAACCGATGAAGAGCGTGCTCAACGACGTGGAGAATCCGCTGCGGATAGTCACACGCGGAGTCTTTATCAGTCTGGACAAGCTGCTGACGCGGACGGACTTCGGCATTCGCTGGCCCGTCACGGTTCAGCAATAGTCTGTAAGATATAAGTAGGATGGGCGACCGCGCCCACGCGGCCTGTTGATAAGAACCTTCGGCTATTTCACAGGCTTACTTGTCAGCAATCCGATGGCGCGGCCTTTCACGCCCACCGCGTTGTAGAACATGTATCGCGTGTCGTTCTTGGGATTGTAAATCAGCGAAATCTTGTGGGCGTACTGCTTGTCCAGCCCGCCGGGGTGGCCGCCTGCCTTGTAGAGCGGTTCCGGGGCCTTCGTCCAGTTGAGCAGATCGCGCGAATACGCCGACATGATGTGCGCCCCGCCCTTGCCCACACCGAAGTAGATCATCACCCAATGGTCGCCGTCGCGGAAGACCTTCGGGTCGGAACAGAAGTTCTCGTCGTAGCTGTCCTTCGGGCCGTTGCGGATGATGGGGTTGCCGTCGTGCCTCTTCCAGCGCAGCAGGTCGGATGAGAAGGCCACGCCGGTCTGCTCGGTCCCGCCGTTGGCGGCGTTGTAGAAGTCGAAAAACCGCCCGTCATGCGCCAGGAGCCAGGGCTGGTAGATGCAGTCGCGCTCCCACTGTTCCGCTCCGTAGATTGACAGGATGGGATGCTCCGAATCGCGCGTCCACGCGAAGCCGTCCTCGCTTGACGCCAGCCCCTCCGCGCCGGGCCGGACCTCGTAACCCCCCTGATGCGCGTAGCAGCCGTAGAGGACGCGATATCGCCCGTTGTGCTTCTTGAGCAATCGCGGGGCGTCGAGGTCGTAGGACTCAAGGAGCGGGCCGCCGAAGGTCACGCCGCCGCGGTCGAAACTTCCCTTCTCGCCGAAGCTCATGACCAGCCCGCGCGGCTTCCACGCGACAAGGTCGTCGCTCTGCGCCAGAAAGGTCTGGTAGCCGTTGCCGTCGAAACCGGTATACCACATGTAATATCCGTCTTTGCCAGGAACCTGGAAGACCGTGGGGCAGTCGGTGGACTGGAGCTTCGCGCCGTCGTCGGGGCTGGGCGGGATGACATAGTCGGGGTAGTAATGCCACCCCCTGAACTTATGCGACCACGCCGAAACGGTCGCGGCGTCAATGTCTGTCTGTGCGCAGACGCCGCCCATCCCGCCGGCCAGGACCGCCGCCAGACCGAATGCTATTCCACGGCAATTCATCATCCCAATCTCTCCGTTATTCGTTCTTTACCACGTCTGATCTTCGTGTTTTAGTGTCTTTTGGGTTCATCTCGAACAGCAAAGGTCCTTATTCGCGGAACCTGAGCGAATACAAATCCGCGTCCTTCATCACGAAACGAAGTCGCACCGGCCGACCGGCAAGCGCCGACAGATCGGAACCGTCCTTCCAGAAAACCGTATACGCGATCCTGTCGCCAATGATCTCCGGACATTCGGTCAGGGAGAAACCCTTGATCGGCGTTCCGTCCTCTTCCTGAATCTCGATCCTGATTCCTCCCGCCGCAGAAGTCGCGTAATTAATCTCAAGGTTCCTGCCGCCAAACGTCAGCGGCCGGGTCGTCATCTCCCCGCCGGCGTAAGACGCATGGACCGACGCGAATCCGTCAAGCCGCCAGACGAAACGGTTGAGGCAGCAGTTCTCCTGCCCGTTGTAGCCGCTGGCGTAGACGGACATCCCGCCGTCACCCGTCGGGACAATCCCGCGCGCGGGATAATTCGTGCGCGACACCCAGTTGCCCGCGCCGGGGCCGGGGCGTATGAACGCCTCCGGGAACGAGCAGTCGTACCACGTCCCGCCGCGCGTGGTCATCAGCACTGCATCCGAACAATCGTCCTTGAGCCAGGGGCAATCCGGATCGGCCTTCAATCCGGAGAACTCAGCGTCCGTTATTGCGCGGCGTCCCGGCATGAAGCGGGCGGCGGTGGAGACATAGATGTGCGGGGCGCGGAAATACGGCTCCGTCTGGTTGATGTAAAGGTTGTAGTCGGGCTTCGTCGAGCCGGTATTACTGTAGAACATCATCTCCGGCGCCGACCAGTTCAGGAAATCCGCAGAGGTCGCCCTTGCGATTGCGCGGACGCCCTGCGGGCATTTGCGATAGTAGAGGACGTAGCATTTCTCCGTCTCGGACCAGAATGCGACGTTCTGCGAGTCGAAGACCCAGCCATCGTCCCTGAATACCGGCTCATCGCGCAGCTTTTTCCAGTGAATGCCGTCGGGGGAGACGAACGCGACCAGATTGCTTGTGGAAATCCCGCCGAGGGCCTTGTATTTCTCGGCGGCGGGGACGTCCGGACGGTCATCGCGGAAGGGGGCGAAATTGTGCGTGAATGGCGGACACTGCGCCAGAATGACGTTGTTGTCCTTCGTCCCCATGATCTCATAAAGACCGAGATTCGGCTTCTCCCACGCGATTCCGTCCTTCGATTCGGCGTAGCAGTAGAACTCCCCGGCGTCGCCGTCAGCGCCGAGTTTGGGAATGCTGCGGTAATACGCGCGGTAAATGTCGCCGTCCTTCATCACGGTGCAGTAAGCGAAGTTGTGTTTCCCCTCCCACGGGCGGTCGCATCCGATGGCGACGCCGGCGGGGACCGGCCTGTGCTGCGTCAACGAGGCACCCTGCATCCTTTCAATGAGGTAACCGTCAACAAACACCTCGCGCCGCGTCCCAAGTTCCGGCATCTTGTCCAGCCCCTTCCTGGCGGCATCCGCCGCGAATTCAAACTTCTTCCGCCCCGGCCCGCGCTCGCTGAGGGCCTTTATCTGCTCGGAGTTCAGCGCGCGTCCGAGAACCAGAACGTCGTCAACGCGCCCGCGCAATTGCTCGTTGACCGCTCCGCCGGCGTCCTCGCCGATGCGGAGATCGCGATTCAGGACGACGTCGCCGGACGGCAGGCTGTCCCGCGCAACCTCGACGCCGTCCAGATACAGAGCGACAGCGCCGTTGTCATACGTGACGGCCATGTGATGCCAGTCGTCATCGCTGAAGCGCGCGAGTTTGGACTGAATCTCTCTTTCACCCAGCACAAAACGCAACCCCGACACCGTCTCGCCGCTCGGATCGAAGTCGAAGACAAGCTCCCCTGCCTGCGGCGGTCCCCCGCCTCGATAGGTTGTGAACAAGCGCGCGAAGCGGTTGTCGCTATCATTCACGAACGCGGCCAGCGTGAAGGATTTTCCGAATTTCGACGCGCCGGGGATGACGGCGGCGCTGAGTTTGTCCGGAAGCCCGGTGAATTCAAGACACCCCGATCCGATAGCCGCATGTCCCGGTCTTGATGTCGTTTCGGCGGCATTCTCTAAAACGAGCGTTTCAGGCTTTACTCTCTCGCAAACAACTCCGTCAGGCAGGCGGCTGTCTTCGTCAAAAGGGAACCAGAATGCGATTTCCCCGCCACCGGCTTCTCCGGCAGGAACGCAAAATAGCGCCGCGCAAAAGACGAGAATGGATATCAATTTCATGCTCAATGCCTCAGGCGTTTTCAGGCCCGGCTCCAGCGCGGACTCTCGCATTCCACGGGACGCTATTGCGCAACGAGGTTGTATTCCGCGCCGGCTTCAGTCGCGAAGCTGACCACGCCGTCTTCGGGACTCCGGAAAGCGATTTTCTCCTTCCCGCGCATTACAGCGGCGGGGACCCGCGCCCGTATCTTGCATTCCCCGCCGCATGTCGAACGCACAGTTACGGACGCCGGCTTCCCGCCCTTCCATGCGATGTCAACCTCGAATCCACCCCTCCCCCTCAATCCCTTGACGCTCCCTTCCGGCCACCCGGACGGCAGCGCCGGCAGAAGGTTCAACTCACCCGCGTGGCTCTGGAGAAGCATTTCCGCGATGCCTGCCGCGCCGCCGAAGTTGCCGTCAATCTGGAACGGCGCGTGATTGTCGAAGAGGTTGTGCAGAGTTGATTTCGCCAGCAGGGCCTGCGCGTTCTCTCGCGCCTTGTCGCCGTCCTCCAGGCGCGCCCAGAAATTTATGATCCACGCCCGGCTCCATCCCGTATGCCCCCCCCCGCTTGCCAGCCGCCGCTCCAGAGAAGTCCTGACGGCCTTGGCCAGTTCAGGCGTCCCGCGCAGCGTGATCTGCCTGCCGGGATGCAGCGCGAACAGGTGGGACATGTGGCGATGCCCCGGCTCCGGCTCGTCAAAATCCTCCAACCACTCCTGAAGCTGTCCGTGTTTGCCGATCTGCGGCGGGGCCAGCTTCGCCCGCGCCGATTCCAACTCCCCGCGAAACTCTTCGTCAATTCCAAGAATCTGCGAGGCTTCAATGCAGTTGCTGAAAAGGTCCCGGATGATCTGCATGTCCATCGAAGGCCCCATGCAGACGTTCGCCTTCTGGCCGTCGCTCGTCCTAAAGGCGTTTTCCGGGGAATTTGACGGGCTTGTCACAAGCCATCCGCGCTTCTTCTCGGGAATCAGGAAATCGAGGTAGAATTGCGCAGATTCCTTCATGATCGGATACGCATTGCGCAGATACTCCTTATCGCGCCCGAAATCGTAATGCTCCCAGAGATGCAGGCAGAGCCACCCGGCGGCGCATGTGAACTGCCCCCAGCCCGGATGCTCTCCCGGCGACGTGAAACCCCAGACGTTCGAAATCGTATGGCAGACCCAGCCCCGGGCGCCGTAGTGAATCTTGGCTGTCTTTCGTCCAGGCGCCCTGAGCGAATCAATGTATTCCAGGAAAGGCTTGTGGCATTCGGCCAGGTTCCCGACCTCCGCCGGCCAGTAATTCATCTGGTCGTTGATGTTGTGATGGTAATCGCAGTTCCACGGCCCCTGGAAATGATCGCACCAGATTCCCTGAAGGTTCGCCGGCATGTCCCCCGGACGCGAACTGGAGATCAGCAGATAGCGTCCGTACTGGAAGTAAAGCGCTTCCAGATGCGGGTCCGACGCGCCCTTCTTGACGGCAACCAGCCGATCGTCCGTGGGAAGCTTCGCCAACTCGTTCTCGCCCAGGTCAATCGCGACGCGCCTGTATAGCCGCCGGTAATCCGCGACATGCGCCCTCCGCAATTCCTCATAGCTCTTCCCCGCGGTCGCCGTTATCGCCGCCCGACTCTTGTTTTCCGGTTTGTCGCCGCGGTAATCGGTGGCGGCTGAAAGCAGAAGTGTCACCGCATTGGCTCCCGTCACGCTGATCGAATCCCCGCCGCCGTCCAGTGTTCCGCCCTCGTTCACGACCTTGAGCGCGGCGTGGTAGAGCATTCCCTTGCCCAGCCACGTCCTACCGGACATGACCAGCAATCCCGGCTCGGCGATGCTTGCAACCACCGCCTGCTCTTTTTCCTCGCTTTCGGCAAATGGCTCGATCTTTGAATCGTTCTTCCAGCGTCTCGAACTGCTCCTCGGGTCGCGCTCAAGGCGAACCTTCACGGAAATCCCGCCCGGCTTGTCGCATGTCAGACGCGCGACGAGAACCTGATCCGGAGCGCTGCTGAAGATTTCCCGGCGATATGCAATCCCGCCGGAGTTGTAGCTGACCGACGTGATGGCGGTGTCAAGGTCAAGCTCCCGCCTGTAACCCTCCGCCTTTCCCGACTTCGGAAACTCAAGCCTGATGTCACCGAGCGTCTGATACGAGCCGAACGGCACATCCACCCCATTGCCGTGCCCCGATCCGGCGCCCTTGCAGACCATCGTCTCGATAGTCAGCTTCTGCGCCTCCTCGAACTTGCCCTGATGAATAAGGTTCCGGACCTCTTCAAGGTGTTCGAGCGCGCCCGGATTGTCGGCGTCCTGCGGTCCGCCCGACCAAAGGGTGTCTTCGTTGAGCTGCAACCGCTCCTTTTCCACCCCGCCGAAAACCATCGCGCCCAGACGCCCGTTGCCGACCGGCAGGGCGTCAGTCCATTCGTCTGCAGGCGCGGTATACCAGAGAACCATGGGCGTCTTCCCCGACTCAACGGCGGTTTCCGCTGATGCGGTATGGGCCGCCGCCAGAACTGCTGCCATCGCAAACATTATTTGACCTTTCATTTCTCTTCTCTCTTTGCGGTCTGACCGGCCGCTGGGCAGGCGACCCTGAAACCAACGTTAAACACCCGCTGATAGTGGCGATACGAAAGCCTGTATGAAGACGTTGAGCGCATCGGACGGTCATACCACGACCCGCCTCTGACTACGCGGTTTTCCGCCGCATTACGGTCGTTGCGCCCGTCATCCCCGGCGTACGGATACGCCCGCATCGCGCTCATCGTCCATTCCCAGACGTTGCCATGCATGTCCTTCAATCCCCATGCGTTCGGTCTGTACTTGCCGACCTCCGCAGAAAGCGTCTCCCGATCGTTAAAGCGGTCATCCTGCGGAATCCAGTCGTCATACTTGTTCGGATTCGGGATCGGCTCCCAAAGCGTGTAGGGGTTGCTCGCAAAATTCTCAATGGATTTGTCCGCCAGGTTGGCGAATCCGGAGAAGTCGGCATTCATGTCGCCATAATAGAATGGCGTGTCCGTCCCGGCCCGGCAGGCGTATTCCCACTGCGCTTCGGTCGGAAGGTTGCATCGTTCTCCGACCTTCCCGGAAAGCCAGTCGCAGAATCCCATCGCCTGTTCCCATGAAATCCTGACTACCGGCTGGCGCGGATTGTTCAACGGATAACCGTGAATCCCGAACTGGTAGCCGTGCTTGGATTCGTGCCGGCTGTCGTGCGTGGAATCGTAAAGGCGGAACTGCTCGTTGGTGATTTCCGTCGTCGAAAGCCAGAACGGGGCCTCAATCTTCACGCGCGTCATCGGAAGCTCATCCGGATGCCCCGCCGCGCTCCCCATTACGAACTCCCCCGCCGGGATCAGAACCATTTCAATATCAACGCCGCTGGCCAGCTTCACCCGCCTTGTCGTTCCGCCCGCAAGCGCCTGCCTGCCCTTCGCTTCGGCCTCGCCGAACGGCCACCCCGCGCAGGCCGGGATTTCTTTCGGCGCCGCTAAAGGCGCCGGCATGATCGCTTCCTTCGGAATCGTCGCTGTCTCGACTATCAACTCCTCATCGTCGTCATGCCCGGCATACTTCACAAGCAGCTCGCGCCGCCTGTCCGAAATCTCCCTCACCCTCGGCGCGCCCATGATCTCCGTCCATGTGCCGTGATACGGCGCGTTCATGTCAATCCATGTGACAAGGCGATCCCACGACTCCGCGTCCAGATCAACCCCGTAATGCCCCTTGCGCAGCATCTGTGCAAGCTCCGTCGTATCGGCATGGTAGTCCATGGGGACGAACATGTGGTAATCGCTCTCGATCCCGGGGCGCCGCACGAAGCGATGCAGCTCGGCGTAGGAGACGGAAAACTTGCCGCCGATGCCCGGGGAGCAATGCCCGGAAATCTCGGAATTCCAGTCGGTAATCATGCCCGTCCCGCGCAGGTCGGCAATGACCTTGCCGTCCGCGCCCGCCTTTCCGTTGTGGCAGGCGACGCAGTGCCGATCCAGCACGGGCTGGACCTCCCTCTTGAAGCTGAACCCGCGAACCGGCCCGCGCCAGGGCTGAATCTCTGCGGGGCCTTTGGCGGATGCCATCGTCGGTCGCGGCTGCGGCGTCTGGTTCTGCCTCTCGTGGCAGCCCGTGCAGGAGATCACCTCCCCCGGCATGGCCGTGAACCAGCTCCGCATCTGCTGCAGCGACTTGCCCTCCGCATCCAGCGGATGGAGCGCCACCGGCGTATTAGCGGGAATCTTGAACAGCGCCGATCCGTCCTCCTCCACCGGCACGGTTCCTATCACGCGCCGGATGTCCCACGGCCCGTCCATGCCGATGCAGCCCAGCAATCCGCCCATGTATCGGTAACTGTAGACGTAGGTAAAGACGCGCAGCGCCTTGACCTCCCCGCGCGGGATTCCCGTCAACCCCGGCCCGGCGTAAATGTCCGTCAGGTAGACCGTCGCCTCTTTCTCCCCCGGCTTCGCCTTGTCCGGCATCGCCGGCTGCCTGGGTGTCTTTCTCAGCGGAAGCGGCTCCAGCAGCGCATATCCCGGCTCCTCCTTGAGCAGCAGCATGTTGTCGAAGACGTCAACCAGGTAGACGCCCCATTCCGATTGTGGCGTTGGTTTGCATGAAACCAGGAAATATTTCTCGCTCAGGGGATACGGATGAAGGAATTTCGGCCATGACCCGTCAACAAGCGCGTCGCGCACCTCAGCGACAACCTCCTTCCCCCTGCCCGGAATCCGCTGCACGGCCCCGTCCGCCTCATTGCGCCCCACCGCCGGATCGAAAATCACCATCTCTCCCATCCGCGCCACGCCGTGATGGCCGGAGGCGATCCCCACAACCTTCGTCGGATGGTTCGGTATCGGCCGGGCGTAGAACGTCGAGTTCGGCCAGTATGAATTGCTCCCGTAATACTCCATTTGCTCCGTCCCGTCCGGATTCATGTGGAACAGGAGCCGCGTGTTCGAGTGCGGCGTGTCCGTGTATTCCCACCTTGAATAAAGAATCCGCCCGTTGTTCAGGACCGTCGGACACCAGTCGTGATCCTGATCGAAACACAGTCGCCGCGCGTTCTTCCCGTCGCCGTCCATGATGAACAGGTTGGCCACGAATGAGCTGCCGGAAACGCACGGCACTCCCGCCATCCCCGCGGTGGAGTCGTATATGATCCGTCCGTCGGGCAGGTAACAGGCGTCGTAGTTGTCCACGTCCGGCTCCTCGCCGGGCGTCACCTGCCGCAGGCCCCTGCCGTCCACCCCGATTTCCCAGATCTGCCACCTGTCCCTGCTCCCGATCATCGAGAAAAGCATCCGGTCGGCGTCGTAATTCAGGTCAACGTCCCCCGTGAACCTGCCGCCTTCCGGACGGAAAATTACGGTCATTTCGTTGCCGGTCCCCGGCGATTTCAGCGCGACGATCGAGTCGTCATACCCCGTCGGCGGCAACACGCAGTTGCCCTGCCAGTTCTGCGGCAGGCCGAGGCTCGGCCCGCGCTCCCCGCGCCTGACCAGCAGTATGGAGTCGAAATCAATCAGCGGATTGGAGAGCAGGATTTCGCGCTGGAGCCTGTATATCGCGTCCGCCGCCTCAAGCGCCCCCGGATCGCGGCGGTCAATGCGGTCCCGGACTTCCGCCAGTTCCGCTTCAAGCCCGGCAACCTTTTTCAGCGCATCCGCGTTGCAGCGATAAGCCTCCCCGAAGGTCTCGCGCAAATCCTCCGCCGCCAGCTTCAGCGCAAGCGGATCCATCGTGATCAACCGCGCCTTCGCCTCGGCCAGTTTCTCGTCAACCGAGCGGGATTCGTAGTAAAGCGCCCTGACCCTGGCCATTCCCGCTTCATCGCCGGCTGCGGTTGACGCCGCCCCGGCCTTCTCGCCTAGTGAAGGAATCCGCCCGGAAGCCGCGGCGTAACGCCCCGCAAGCCGCCCGTAATCCCCGCCCTCGATCGCGTTGTCCCATATCCCGTCCTCCCTCTCCCAACGCATCTGCGTCAGGCATTCGTGGGCGGGAAAATCCCTCTCAAGCCGGTCCCAGACCCTGTCCAACAGTTGCGGGCCTTCCGCCCGGTCGCTGACCTCGAACTGTGAACTTCCGTTCGCCCCGGCGGCGACGCTGACGCCGACCCACGCCTCGAAACGCTCATACTTCCCGTCCAGCCGGAAATGCAGCGAACTCGGCGCGTGCGCCCAGAAACCGAATGAGAACTTCCGCGAACCGATCCTCAGCGCCTCCCCGGTGTGATCCCGATTAACAATCAGCTCCCCCCAGCCTACCTTGACCGACTCCGCCATCAGATCAGTCAGCCTGTAGGCCTTGCCGCTCTTGTCGTAAAGGCACGGCTCCGCCCAGATCGTCTGATCGTAGTTGTAGGTATCCGGCCCGACGTCCGCCGTCAGCCAGAGGTCCTTCAACCCACGGACGTCAACAACCATCCTTTCAGGCTCCTGCCCACCCTTGAGCAGCTTCGAGCGCATGGGCTGGAATCCGTCATCTGACAGCTTTTTCTCATAATCCGAAACCGCCCCCCGCGCCGCGAACATGGTCTCCTGCCATGTCGCCTTCTTCGCGTAGACGGCGTCAATCGCGTCCGCCGCCCGCGCCACGCCCGAAATCCACAGAGATAAGACCAACCCCGCGATGACCGCCAACCCGCGCCCGCCTGATGTTTTCTTCATGCTCGTCTCCGTCCATCCGCGCTGTCGAAACACGTATTCCATGCGCATGAGTCGCCAGAACGATATTTTACGCTCCGGGGGCGGGATTTACCATTGCTCATTACGAGAGATGAGCGCACCGCATCCGCGCGGAAATGGGAGGTCGCGAATGGCTTCGTTCCGTAAAAAAGTTTTTTTTCGCGGCGATAGGGGCATGGCCATAACATATCCGTCGGGCATGTCCTCCCACCTGAAGGGTGGATAGTCCCATAATAGGGGGGTATCCATGATGGCCTCTATATCCTGACGGTCAGGACGACGGGAGATGGGACAGGACACCTCGCGGGCGCGGGGCGTCTCGGAGCGAGACGGCACCCACCCTACTTTTTGTTTGTGCTGTGTCACAGGGAATTGGAATATCGGCTAGTGGGACGTAGTATGTTTCCGCAACACTCATGAAGGAGATTATACATGGGCCAGACAGAAGGACGCAAGCCTCGCAAGAATTACACTCCCGAGGAGAAGCTCCAGATGCTCAAACGGCACATCGTCGACCGCGTGCCGGTCTCTGACATCTGCGATCACAACCAACTCGATCCGAACGTCTTCTACCGCTGGATGAAGCAGTTCTGGGAGAACGGGGCGGTCGTGTTCGAACGTGAACGCGACAAGCCAAGTGTCCAGATGCAGCGGAGAGTGGATGAACTCCAGCAACAGGTCACCGAGAAGAACGGGGTGATTGCCGAGTTGCTGGCTGCACACATGGAGCTAAAAAAAAGACTGGGGGGGACTGAACGAACGCTGGCTGGCCGACCAGACACGCGACGAAGTCATAGACTGTGTGCACTACTGGTCGGCCAGAAGCGAGTTCCCGATTCGGCGTCTCCTGCAGTGGCTCGACCTGCCTGCCAGCAAGTTCTATGACTGGCGACGCCGCTACTCACGGCCCAACGGACAACATGCCAGTGTTCCGCAGGGCCACCGTCTTGAGGAGTGGGAACGAAGAGCGATCGTTGAGTTCTTCGATCTCAATCCCACGCAGTGCCACAGGCGTCTGGCCTACATGATGCTTGACCAGAACATCGCTGCGGCCAGTCCGGCCACCGTCTACCGCGTCCTCAAGCAAGCAGGGCGAATCAAGCCGCCCAAGTGCAGGAGAACCGGCAAGGGCAAGGGCTTTGACCAACCGGACGGCCCTCACAAGCATTGGCACATCGACTTGATCTACTTGAAGATACGGGAAACGTTCTACTACATGTGCAGCATCCTTGACGGTTTCAGCCGCTACGTCGTTCACTGGGAGATCAGGGAGCGCATGACCCAGCGAGATGTCGAGGTTATCTTGCAGAGGGCCAGGGAACTCTACCCCGATGCCCAGGCCAGATTGATCTCGGACAATGGCCCGCAGTTCATAGGCCGGGACTTCAAGTCCTACATCAGTTTGTGCAACATGGACCATACCTACATCTCGCGCAACTACCCCCAGAGCAACGGGAAGATCGAACGCTGGCACAAGTCCCTGCGTGGCGAATGCATCAGGCCCAGGCCACCCATCTCCGACCAGGACGCACGGGATACCGTGGCGCGATTCGTCGACTACTACAACAACGAGAGGCTTCACAGCGCCATCGGCTACGTCACACCGAAGGACAAGCTGGAGGGCCGCGCCGAACTGGTCATCCGGGAACGCAAGGACAAGCTGCAAACCGCCAGGGAGGCCCGCAGACAGAGTTCCCCATCCACACTGGATCGCAATTGGCCGTTGACAGGCCATCGTGATACTGCGACAATGGCCATAGCTGGTGAAACGGAAGCGGTCAATGCTGGAGAGCAAACCGCCAGGGATAGCCAGCCGGGTGGTGACGAATATCGTCCGGGGGGAGTCACAAGCTCCCCCTGCACTCTCAAACCCCCTCGTTCAGATGATATTCTGAGCTACCCCAATGCCTCAGAAAACTCAAAGCTTGCCGAAGGCAAGCCCCTGCCGCAGGCAGGTCACCAACTAAGAATTGGAGCCGAAAATTCCAATTCACGCTGACACAGTACAGTCTCCCCTAGACCGTGGATTCTTTGTGCCAATAGCATGATTTCTTGGTTCTGAAGGCAACAATCTGGACAAAATGGATCATGGGATTGTTGTAAAATATTGTCAGGTAATGTCATGCGGCAATGTGACAGCGGACTCATAACCCGCCGCAAGGAGGCGAATTGGTGTCCAAACTGGCTTTCATGGCTCTACCGTCCATCCTCCTGCTCTCGGCCTGCGCGTCGAAGCAGATACATGAACAACCGCGATTCTTCACTGCCAACGGGACGCTCCTCCTCGATCCGGACGGGCGGGCCGTCATCCTCAACGGCGTGAACACCGGCAATACCGGCAAGGTTCCGCCCATGATCGGCTGGCAGACGCGCGAGGATTACCTGAAACTCCGAAGCTGGGGGTTCAACCACGTCCGCATGGTCTTTGTGTGGGAGGGCATCGAGCCGCAGCCGGGTCAGTATGACGAGGCATACCTTCAGCGTCTGGCGGAGCGCGTTGCGTGGTGCCGTGAGGCCGGCCTGCTCGTTATCCTGGATGCGCATCAGGACCTTTACTCGCGGAAATACGGGGCGGACGGCGCGCCGGCATGGGCGTGCCTGGATGACGGATTGCCCCTCGGACCGACAAGAACCCCGTGGGGGTTGAACTACTTCCATCCGCCGGTCATGAAAGCGTACGACAATTTCTGGCTCAACGCGCCAGGCCCGGGCGGGATCGGCGTGCAGGACCGATTCATAGCCGCATGGCGCGAGGTCGCGCGCCGATTCAAAGACGAAACGTGCGTCCTGGGATATGACCTTCTGAACGAGCCGTTCTTCGGGAGTGACGCCACGGCGGTAATGCTGTCCGGCGTGAAGGCTGCGGCGGGCATTCTAGGCGTTAAAGAACAGATGGCTCTGCTGAAGCTCGCGCAGGCGGACGATCCCGTCGCGGAACTGCGCAAGATCGCCCGCCATTTCGACGACGTCGGCACGGTTGAAAAGTTTCTGGACGCCATGGGCGAGGGGCCTGTCAGGGATTTTGAGATGAGGAAATTGCAGCCGTTTTACGACCGCGCAGTGACGGCGATCCGGGAGGTTGATCCTAATCACATCATCTTCATGGAACCGGTCACCGGAACGGGCCCGGGAATATGGTCGGGGCTGCGCAGGCCGCAGAATCCCGCGACGGGCCGGCCTCACGCAAACATCGCATTCGCGCCGCATTATTACGAAGTAAGCTCCGAATTCGGCCAGGAATATCAGAACAACCCCGCTCGCATGAGGGCGCTGCTGACGCGGGCGGCAACGACGGCTCAAAGATTGCAGATGCCCCTATGGGTGGGCGAATGGGGCGCGCCATCGCCCGCCTGTGTGAGCGATGAACTTTTCTGGCGGCATCACCTTGACTCTTTCGACGAGATTCTCGCCGGGCGCAGCTTCTGGGACTGGTGCCCGGAGCTTGATAAAAGGCCGTATTTCCATCACATCGCCCGTCCTTACTTTCCCGCCGTCGCGGGGACGGATATTTCGGTCAAGGTCTCCGGCAATCGCATCAGCCTGCGTTTCACCGGCTCCCCGCAAGGCGGCGTCACCACAACCTGGATTCCATCCTGGCTGACACCCGACTTCACGGCTACACGCGAGGACGGAACGCCTCTTCAAGCTCGCGAAGCGTCGCCCGGCGGATTGCGCGAATTCATCATCCCGCCCGCCGCTGGAACCTGCGCGATTGCCGTCTCCCTTTACGAGACGGAGGTTCAGAGCGCGGCGCGATAATCTGGGGTTGTAAGTTCACTTTGCCACATGACCCTAACGTGACTGTGTGCCAATTATTGAGGTGATACCGGTATTTCCGGAACTCCTTTGACAAGATATGACTGACGCTAGAAAATACACGCCCATCACCGGCATCGAAAGGAGACAGGCAAATGGAAAAGGTTGCGCTTGGCAAGTCCGGGCTGCAGGTTTCGCGCATGTGCCTTGGCTGCTGGCAGTTCGGCAAGGCGGGATGGACCGACGTTGATGATGAAGTTTCGGTCCGGACCATTCGCCGCGCCATCGCTCTCGGCGTGAACTTCCTTGATACGGCTGAGGGTTACGGCAACGGCCACAGCGAGGAGGTTGTCGGGCGCGCGGTCAAGGGGCTTCCGAACGTCGTCCTTGCCACCAAGATAGCCCCGCATCATCCCACGGAAAACGCGCGAAAGGCGCTCGAGGACAGCCTGAAGCGTCTGGACGTTTCGAGCATTGATCTTTACCAGATTCACTGGCCCTCCCCATCCAAACCGTTCGAGAAATTCCTTGAGTTGATGGCAGGCTGGAAGGCTGAGGGATTGATCCGCGCCATCGGCGTTAGCAACTTCAACCTCGAACAAATGCAGCAAGCTGTGAAGGTGACGCAGATTGACTCCCTGCAACCGCCATTCTCAATCGTCTGGCGTGAGATTGACGATGAGCTGATTCCATTTTGCCGGGAGCGCGGCGTAATGATTATGACCTACAGTTCTCTTGCGCAGGGGCTGATACTCGGCAAATACAGCGCAAAGACCGACCTGCCCGATGATATAAGATCAAAGAACGTATTGACTTGGGACAACTCATTTACAAAGGTCATAGCCGTCAGCGACAAGGTTGTCGAGATCGCCAGGACGACCGGATACACCCCTGCCCAGGTTGCCCTCCGCTGGGTTCTTCAGACACCGGGAGTCCCCTGCGCAATCGTCGGGGCCAGAACGTCCGACCAGGTCGAGGATCTTGTGAAGACAATGGACTGGAAGATGGACACGGCGGATTACGATGTTTTGAGCGCGCTTGGCAAAGAGGCGTTTTCCTCCGTCTCTGTTGACAGCATGTGGAACTGGCGTCCGAAGTAGCTTTGATTTCTGCTCTTATGACAAACATGAACGGGAGATTAACTTGAAGGGAAAACCGCAGGACTGGATGAGGCTGGGGCTTGTTCATCCCATGGCCTTCCCGGATTGGGCAGTCAACCGGGACAGGCTGATTGAGACAGTCGTTGCGGTCTGCGACGATCCGTGGTTCGGACTTATTGAACTTGGACGAATAGAAGACGCCGAATCGCGCAAAGCCGTCGCTGCCATTTGTTCCGGAACAAATACGGGAATCCTTATCGGCGCTCAGGCTGCGCTCCTGGCTAACAAACTGGACCTGAACTCGGCGGACGAGTCGCAAAGGCAGAAGGCCGTTGAACTTGTGAAAAGCATGATCACTGAAGCCGCCGACATGCAGGCATCAGCAGTTATAGTTCTTTCGGGACCAGATCCGGGGGAGAAACAAAGAGCGTCGGCATATCAGGCGCTTACAAAATCCCTCTGTGAACTGTCAGAATGCGCAGAAGCGCGCGGACTGTCTCTCCTTCTTGAGACATTCGACAGACTGCCGATTGGCAAGAAGCGTCTCACGGGACCTACCGGCGAAGCAATTGAAATTGCCGCAAAGGTATCGGAAAAACATCCGTCATTCGGATTGCTTCTCGACCTGAGCCACCTTCCTCTTCTGGGGGAATCTTCGGAATCCGCCATCAGCCTCGCAGCGCCATTTCTTAAGCACGTTCACGCCGGCAATTGCGTCATGCAACATCCAGACCACCCGACCTATGGAGACAACCATCCGATCTTCAGCATACCGGAGGGCGAGAACGGCGCGCCGGAACTGGCGGAGTTCATAAGATGCCAGAAACAAATGGGATACATCAACGAAGAGAAACCATGCACCTTCTCTTTCGAGATCAAGCCGTTCGGCAATCAAACATCCGCAGATGTTATCGGCAATATGAAGCAAACCCTTGCTTCGGCGTGGGATATGATTGACTGAGGCACAAGCCTGCCGCGCATCAGCCGTGACCGCCCACTACCACGTTACGAATCCGGCAATGCGGACCGCCGTCACCGACTCGCAGCGGCGACTGATCGCCCTTCCCGCAGCCGCCCAATCCGCCGTGAAGTTTTATATCGTCGCATATTGCGTCAATATTCATGAGCGTGTCGAACACGTTGCCCGTGAGAACGACTTCGCGCAGAAGTTCACAGATTTTTCCGCCACTGATGCGATATGCCTCCTCTGCGCTGAAGGTGAACATCTCGGTGTTGGTCTGCCCGCCCAGCGCCCCGATCGCATAAATCCCGTCTTCGGTTTCGGCGATGATGTCTTCGAACTTTGCCCCGCGCGGTTCCATATAGGTGTTCGTCATGCGGACTATCGGCGGGTAACTGTATGAGATCGCCCTTGCGTTGCCCGTCGGCTCCTCGCCCATTCTGGCGGCCGTCTCGCGGGAGTGGAGATGGTTGGTCAGAATCCCGTCGCGGATCAAGTGCGTCTTACGTGTCAGCGTCCCTTCGGCGTCGCAGGAATCGCTCCCGGCCTCCCGGTCCACCGTCCCGTCGTCAACGATTGAAAGCATATCCGGTCCGAACCGTTTGCCCACCCGCATGATCTCGCGCATCCGGGGATTTTCGGACAGGAAATCGGCTTCGCTCAAGTGACCGAACGCCTCATGCACGAAAACGCCGCAGAGCTTCGGGTCCACGATGACCGTGTATTGTCCGCCCTCGATGGGATCGGCCTTCAGTAGGTCCAGCGCGCGTTTGCAGACCTTCCCACAGGATTCCTCCATCCCCTGAACGATCTCGAATCCCTCCAGTCGCCCTACGGATTCGTAAGCCTGCTGGACGTTCATGCCGTCCCGCGCGATGGCGGCCACGAAGGCGCCGCAGAATGGAATCTCCGCGCGAATGTCCGCACCGTCGCTGTTGGCCATGCGGAGACGCGTCAGTCGGTCGCGATATCTGACGCTTGAGGTCGCAACGCCCTTAGTCCCCAGAATCATCGAGTTATAGCGGCTGATGAGATCGTGCTTCTCGCCCAGCGGAACGCCGGCGGGATCAATCTTCATAGCTATGCGGGAGTCGCTCTTTATCGCCGGTATGGGCGCAAGGCGCATCGGCTCCCGCGCCACCTTCGCCGCCTGCTCGACGGCCCGTTTCGCGTAGCGCGGAAGGTCTTCGAGCTTATTGAACGAAACGAATCCCCATCCTCCCTTAACCATCGCCCTGACGCATCCGCCGAGACTCGACACCTGCGCCAAGCGCTCCAGTTCCTTGCCTACATAGGTGATGTCAGTTCCGTTCGTCTCTTCTATCCTGATCTCTATGTAATCCGCCCCGACGGTCTTCAAAGCCTCGGAAATCAGCTTGTCCATCATCAGCCTCCGTGTCTATCATGGCTTGCGGCGTCAGGGACGCGCGTAGACCGGGGAATGTATGAGAACCGCCTCGTGAAGCTTAACGTGCAATTCCTCGGCCACAATCGGGCACTTCGCCCGGAGGATGAAATAGATGTTCGCGTCCCATCGGTCGAGCGTCTCGTAGTTGCCCTGTCCCTTGGCTATGATCACGTCGGCGGATTCGAAAGCCTTCCTGAATTCCGTCCCCGCCCGCCGCATGTTCACGCCGATGGAGTCGCAACCGAGTTCAATTATCTCCGCCGCTTCCGCCACGCCGGCCTCCTCCGCGTCCTCGCGGGTGACGTCGTTGATGATCGGAGCGGATTTCACGACTGCCTGCACCTTATGCCCCGCAAGCTCCTCCATCAGAACGCGGTCGAAGACGACCTCTCCAGCGTTGTCAAGAAGGTAAAGAACGCGACGGGGTTTTTCAAGGAATGCCAGCAGATCCGCAGAATCGTCTCTGGCGAGCGTGACCCTGAGCGCGTCGTCGAGGTGGGCGGCGATCTCGTCATCCTCCAGAACGCCAAGATCAACAATGTTCCCCGCGGCCGCCAGCCTCAGCGCCGTCTCAAGCCGGTTGTCGGACGAATCAACAATCTCGCGCAGCCGGGGGTAAAGCGCCAGCGCGACGGCGTTATGGCGTTTCTTGGCGTCATGAAACGGATCGGCTACGCCGGTCAGACGGCTTACCGTCGCATAAGCGTCCTGCGAGATTTCTGCCGGGGACATGTTCAGGTCCGAACCGGGCAGAATTCCCATCAATTCATCAAGAATCTTCCTCTGGACGCCCTCGGACGCGCCAGCCTGTCTTGCGGTGCGCAGAGCCTGGGACAGGGCGCAGATGAGACACTCAAGGCGGGATTTCACGCTGTTTGACCGTCCTTGCCTTCAAGTTGCTGTTTCAATCTGGCCACCTCGCGCTCAAGTTCGCGGATGCGCTCTGGAATCTGGGGGAGCTTCTTCCACATCGCGTAGGATTTCAGGCCTTCGGCGGCTGGAATCGCGGGCGAGCCGAGGTATGCGCCCTTTTCGGTTATCGAGTGGTTGATGCCGCTCTTTGCGCCGATCTGGATGTCGTCCCCGATGGCGATATGCCCCACGATGCCGACCTGGCTGGCTATGGTACAACGTTTTCCTACTTTGACGGAACCGGCTATTCCAACCTGACTTATGATGAGGGTATCCTCTCCGATAACACAGTTGTGGGCGATGATAGTCAGGCTGTCAATCTTCGCCCCGCGGCAGATGCAGGTCTCCCCCATCGCCGCGCGGTTCACGACGCTGTTCGCGCCGATGTCCACGTCGTCCTCGATTACCGCCCTGCCCACCTGTCGGATTTTATACCACATCTCGCCCGGCTTAGCGGTCGGGTCGGGGGCGTATCCGAAACCGAAAGTGCCGATTGAGCAATTGCTGTTGACCGTCACCCGGTCGCCGATCACCGTATCGTCATAAATCACGGCGTTGCTGTGGATTACGCAGTCAGACCCGATCCGGCAATACCTTCCGATGCTTGCGCCTGGGTGCAACACGGTTCTTTCGCCTACCGAGGAGTTCTCGCCCACAAAGGCAAACGGCATGGCGACAACGTTTCTGCCGATGGATGCCGATTCGGAGATATGTGCCTGCGGGTCAATTCCCGGTTTGTAGACCGGGGCTTCATACATCAGGTATTCGACGATTCTGGCGAACGCCAGATACGGATTCCGGCAGACGAGCAGGGAGGTCGGCGCTTCCTTGATCTGCGGGGATACAATGACCGCGCCGGCCTTCGTCTCGCGCAGCATTCGTACGTATTTCGGATTGCTGATGAAGGTGATGCAGTCCGGACCGGCTTCCTGAATGCCGCTGACCTTCTCGATGACGGCGTTCCCGTCGCCGATGACGGAGCCGCCCACGAAATCCGCCAGTTCCTTTAGAGTTTTTCCCATTAGGTCAGCCCTGATTTTTGCGGAACGCGTTTGAACGTCATCCTCTGCGCGCAAAGCTCAGAACAAGTTGTAAAGAGGACGGGATGAATGTTAGCAGTCGCGTTTTCAGGCGACAAGGTAAAAAAAACTGATGAACATACAGCAGACTCCGGCGCGGGGAACCAGTGTCAGGTTTTTTCCCAAAATGATCCCGACAATTATTGAAGTCCGATTTTCATTATGCTATAGATTCGCTTCGTCATAATTAACGCCGTATTGGATGTTCATTTGGGCGCGGTTGCCGAGACTATTCCGCCGATCATCCGCGCCGATCTTGTTTTCAACAGGAATCGCAATGGCATCGAAAAAGGCGAAGAACGTTCCGACGTCGCCCCGCACGTTAGGCCCCGTCCCCGACCTTGAGCGCCACCTTCCTGCCGACTGGTGGAGGATGCTCTTCAATTCGGTCTACCTGAAGACCGACGGGGACGTTGTTGAGAACGACCAGAACACGATTAAGGAAATTGACGCGATCATCAAGGTCGTCGGCCTGGAGCCTAACGACCGCATACTGGACCTCTGTTGCGGCCAGGGGCGCCACAGCATGGAGCTTGCCCGCCGCGGATACACGCAGGTCACCGGGCTTGACCGCTCGCGCTACCTTGTGCGCCTAGCCAGGCAGCGCGCCCGAAAGCAGAATCTCAGCGTCACGTTCCGCGAGGGCGACGCGCGCCAGTTCAGGTTTCCCGGCGCGTCCTTTCATTGCGTTCTCATACTCGGCAATTCCTTCGGCTACTTCGAATCTGTCGAGGACGACCTGAAGGTGCTGGAGTCGTGCCGACGCGTCCTGACCCCCGGAGGAACCATCGCGCTGGACTTGGCCAACGGCGACTGGATGCGCAACAACTTCGAACCGCGCTCATGGGAATGGATTGACCAGTCGCACATGGTCTGCAGGGAGCGTTCCATGGCAGACGACGGGCAGCGGCTGATCTCCCGCGAAGTCGTCACCAACGTCGAGAAAGGCGTCATCATTGACCAGTTCTACGCCGAGCGCCTCTACAACGAGGAAATGATCCGCAAACTTCTGGAGCAGGCCGGCTTCGAGGCCATCCGCACCCATGGGGAGCTTCAGACCGAATCCGGACGCGATCAGGACCTCGGAATGATGGAGAAGCGACTGCTCTTCACCGCCTCCACCCCCCGGCAGGTTCAGCCCGCGCAGACCAGGCGCATCCCCTTCCCGAAGGTGACGGTCCTCATGGGCGACCCAAAGCTCCCGGACTCCGTGAAGCTGGGCGGCAAGTTCAACCCGGAGGACATGGAGACGATTAACCGCCTGAAGCGCGCGCTGTCGGAACTGGACGGATACGAGTTCAGCTATTTCGACAACCACGCCGCCTTCCTTACCCAACTGCGCAAGGAACCGCCGCAGTTCATCCTGAACCTGTGTGACGAAGGCCTGAACAACGACGCCTTCCTGGAACTGCACGTGCCGGCTTACCTGGAAATGCTCGGCATTCCTTACTCCGGCGCCGGGCCAAGCTGCCTCGGCCTCTGCTACAACAAGGCCCTCGTCCGGGCCATCGCCGAATCCCTGGACATCCCCGTGCCGCTGGAGACCTTCTTCGCTCCCGCCGACCAGTCCGCCATGTTGCCGGCGATGTTCCCCGCGCTCGTGAAACCGAACTATGGGGACAGCAGCATAGGCATCACGCAACGCGCGCTCGTGCGAAATCCCGAGGAATTGATCGAGTACATCGCTGAACTCAAACGCACGCTGCCTGGAAGGCCCATCCTCGTCCAGGAATTCCTCGAGGGGACGGAATACGGCGTCGGCATCATCGGCAACCCCGGAATGACCGTCCAATTTCTGCCGATACTTGAGGTTGACTACAGCGACCTGCCGTCCGATCTGCCGCGCATACTCGGCTACGAATCAAAGTGGATGCCTGACTCGCCGTATTGGACAAAAATCCGCTACAAAGAAGCAAGCCTGCCGGAAGAGATCGCTCGGACGCTACAGGACAATTCAATCCAGCTATTCGAGCGTCTCGGCTGCCGCGACTACGCGCGTTTCGATTATCGCGCCGATGCTAACGGAACGATCAAGCTGATGGAGGTCAACCCGAATCCCGGCTGGTGCTGGGACGGCAAGTTTAACTACATGGCCGGTTTCGCCGGGTTGCGTTATGCCGACGTGCTGCGCCTGATAATCGAGGCCGCCCAGGAGCGAGCAATCGCGGCCGGGGCCAAAGCGCAGCCTAACGGGGAACACAAGAACAGCGCTCAGGCCAGCGACTCGTCGAGCATCGTCAAGTAGTTCTCAAGCGGTATGTAGCTTGGGATCGAGTTGCCCGAACCGACGGCCCACCCGCCGCCGGGATTGCATTCCTCGATGGTTTTGCGGACATGCGCCCTGACCTCTTCCGGGCTGCGCCGCGCCAGAACGTCAACGTCTATCCCCCCAAGAATCCCTATCCGGGATCCGTAGCGCTTTTTGAATTCCGCGACGGGAACGATTGCGTCCTCGTATGAATGCTTGGCGTCAATGCCGACGTCGCTGATGATCGCTTCCATGATCTGTTCCAAGTTGCCGCAGGAATGCAGGAAATACTTGCGTCCGCTCTCATGCGCGCTTGCGGCGAATCGCTTGTGCCATGAGAGAAAGTATTCTTTCATGTGGTCCGCGCCAATGAGCGGACCGCTCCGGAAACCCATGTCGTCGCCCTGGAAGATTGCGACGACGCCCGGTATCCGGCACAGACGACGATGATAAGCCAGGAGCAGTTCCCCGACGCGGTCGGTCACGTCCCGGACAAGCCCCGGATCGTCGTACAGCATCAGGCACAGCGTCTCATATCCGAAAAGCCTGCTAACGTGTTCGAATATCCCGCCGCCGTGGCAGGAGAACATTCCCATGCCCTCCGGCAGACGCCGGGATATATGCTCGTAAGGCCAGAAATGCTCGTCCTCTATCTTCGGCCAGGGATATTTCTCGTAGTCCTCGCGCGACTGGATCGGCCCCTTGCCCGTCTCAGCCCATCCGCGCATGCGTCCTTTGGCGGCCTCCGCCGAATCCTCGGCAATCCTCGATCCGCTGGGAAAAGGCAATCCCATTTCAAGCCTCACGAAGTCGTAACCCATGCAATGCCAGAAGGCGACGTAGTTGTCCCAATACGCCTCCTGCGCCTTTCTGTCATCCGGCAGGTAGTCCGCCCATTTTCGCCCCATCAGGTTCTCGACGATCGGGCGATATAGAATCCCGTCAACGATATATTCAACCAGCGGCGGCCTGTCAGTCTCGTGCCGCTGAATGACAACCTGCATGAAACGCTCAATGTCCGGTTTGGGATGGGCAAGGGGGACTCTGAACTTCGTCATGTCTGTTACTCCCGGCGCTTTGCGCGCGCGCTGTTGTCTCTTATCGAATCAACAAGGTCTCCGGTTTTCAGCCCAGCAGTTCATGAGCCGGGCTTATGTCAGCCACCGAGTCTCGCAATTCGGCGGGGCAGGCTGGTCCGTGAGAAAAACCTTCCCAGCGTCCGAAGGCGTCATAGACCATGCTGGAGACCTTATTCACGGTTATGCCGCGACCTGAACCGATATCTATCGCGTTCCAGGAGGCTGCGCTCCCAAGCGCCGCCCGTGACCGGATCCTGCTTTTTTGAATCATGTTCCACGCGCGATATCGCCGCCGCGCTCAACCTCGCCGAATGAAAGCGGATGAACCCGACCCAAAAACGCGCCCATATAAACCACGTATAATTTACGCCCGCGCCGCATGTCAAGCAGAGTCGCGTTATGCCATGCCCCTGCCGCGCATATCTGCGCGTCGCATTCGAACCGCAATCACCCCTTGCCAATGGCGCCCGGCAGGGATATCATTCCACATGGCAATATCTTTAGCGCGCAGATTGGAAGGCGCCTGCATCGGCGGCAACCGCCGTCAAGGGAGAAGCATGGCGAGCGTAAAAGTTCTAAAAGGGGAAGACGCCGGAAGGTCGTTCAAACTGTCTTCCGCAATACCGAACAGGATCGGACGCAGCCCCGACAACGAGGTTCAGTTGAGCGATACGCGCGTATCGGCTAATCATTCTATCATTGAATGCAACGGGGGCATCTGGTTCCTGGCTGACATGGGCAGCCGCAACGGTTCATACGTCAACAAAGAGCGGGTGGCGCAGAAGAAAGCGCTTTTTGACGGAGACAGAATCCTTATCGGAAAGACGCTTCTGGAGATGGATGAAGAGGAGTAATCGTTCGTTATCGCATCAATTTGATTTCCTTCTTCCTGACCGCATATTTCGATACGATATCAGTGTCAAGGCTGACACCGATGCCCGGGTCATCAGGCAACATTATCAGCCCGTCGGAAACGTTAATCCTCGGCGTCGTGACGTCCGTCTTGAACCATCTCTCGCTTGCCTCGACGTCCGTCGGATACAGTATGTTGCCAAGTGTTGCGAAGTGAACTGTCTGCCATCCGCCGACCGCCAGTTCCGGCATCGTGCCCATCCAGCAACCGATCCCGGCTTCCTTCGCCATGCGCAGGACCTGAAGCGCCGGACCGAATCCGCCGACGCGCTGTAACTTGATGTTGATGATCCGGCACGATCCAAGCTCAATCGCCCGCCGGACGGCCTTTATGTCCTCCGCGCTTTCGTCCAGGCAGACCGGCGTCGCGATCCGCCGCGCAAGCGCGGCGTGGCCTTTTAGGTCGTGGCGCGGAAGGGGTTGCTCGATCATCATAAGGCCGAACCGGTCCCATCCGGCGATGTGATCGAAATGCTCTGGCCCGTAGGCGCAGTTGGCGTCAACAAAGAGAGGAATTGAGCCGAAAGCGTTACGGACGGCATCCAGCGGTTCCACGTCCCATCCCGGCATGACCTTGATTTTCAGCCTGCGATATCGCCCGGCTTCCATGTGGCGCCCGATTCGCTCAATAAGGGTTTTTACATCCGGGGCCATGCCGACGGCCAGCCCCGATTCGACGGGTCTGCCGGCGTCCCCGCCGAGGAATTCGGCAAGCGGAAGCCCCGCATCCTTGGCAGCCAGGTCCCATAAAGCGGTTTCAATCCCGCAACGCGCAAATGCGTCAGAAACCGCCGCCGATGCCGCATTAAAAGAATCCGGAGTCGCCGCGTCCAGCCGGCCCAGGATCGGGACAAGCTCGCGATCAAGAACCTCCCAGGAGCTTTCCGGAGTCTCGGGACTATAGAAGGTTCCCGCCATCGGACTGGCCTCCCCCAGCCCGACCAGTCCATCGGCGAACAATTCGATAAGAATGCCATCTTTTTCCGCGACAACGCCATTTGAGATCATAAAAGGTTCCCATAGTGGAATCCTGACATGAGTCAGGCGCGCCCGTTCAATCCTGGACATGGTCATTTCATTCTGCTCCTCATAAAACATGCTTGCCCCGCCGGAGGCAGAAAAGCGAATGGCGGGAGGATTGTTTGAATCGGTTAAGTGTTTGCGACCTATCTTTTACTTTTCGATGCCGGGATCGGCGGCGGGTAGGTCTGCGGCATGCCGTCCGTCTTTTTCGGATCCCAGTCATGGACCGCCCTGGCCGTTCCCTCAACAATCATGAGCTTGCCTGGCGCTTTCGGCAGTCCGTTCAGCGTAAACGCGCCCTTGCGGTCCGCAAGAGTGATCGTTGTCAGGGACAGGACGCCATCGAACGGCTTCTGCTGAGCCAGGGAGACCTGGACGTCGGGCGGGGCTTTTCTGGGATAGGCGATTCTTCCATTCAGTTCCATGCCTTCCTTCCCGCCGATGACGAGCGTCATTCGGTCAAGCTTGCGAAGGTCCAGAGAGTAAATGCGTCTCTGACTGACGGCAGTCATCGTCCCGGCGTACAAATACCAAGTATCTCCGGCGATGTTATCAAACTCGAATCGCCCCTTTGCATCGCTCTTCGCAGAATATTTAACATATCCCCCGCGCCCGACCATGAGGACTTCCTCCCCCGCGGACGCCCTGCCCTTTGGGTTCAGGATCGAACCGGACAAAGAGATTCCCTTGTTCAGACTGATCATGGCCGGTGAGAATGCCCCATCCTTCCCCGGCATTATCACATCCCATGCGATGGCATATTCAGGATGTGTTACGTAAAGGATCGCCTTTTCCCTGGGACAATCGGGGATGTGGAACGATCCTTCTTCGTTCGTGGTGACCGGCGGGACGAGTTCAAGCGCTCGACTGCCAGCCTGCAATGGCGGAAGTGTTCCGAGGTGGATGTCGGCGTCTTTCACTGGCTTGCCGGTTCGAGAATCCAGGATACGACCGGTCAGTTCCGCGCCCCGCGACATCTTTACCTCGATGGCTTCCAGGGAATAGCCTTTGACGTTACTGATTGTGGTCGGGGCGAATCCTGAAGCTGCAATCCTGACTTTTGCGGTAACCTGTTTCAGCCCGCGCAGGATAAAAGACCCATCCTCTGTCTGAAAGCGCTGCGGGGCTGATTCGTATGCCTCAGCCAGCCCGCCGCGGACCTGCGCCGGAATGACGATCCCGACCGTGAAATCCTTGATCGGCTCGCCTGTTGCGGCATCCAGGACTTTTCCTCTGATCTCCGGCTTCAGGGGCAGGGCAACCTCAAGCGGCGGACCGCCGACGATGACGTTCCTCTTTTCATAAGTCATACTGCCGGGGACGGCGAAACGGACGATACAGTCGCCCGGGGGGAGGGAGTCAATAAAAAACATGCCGTTCTCGTCAGACTCAGCCCCTGCTCCAAGCGACGGCTTCTGCATGTTGGCATAAACCTTCACGCCCGGCTGGGCTTTGCCGTCGGTGTCGGTAATGCGCCCCCTCAATTCGCCCGCTTTGGCAAGCGTTATACGAAGGGAATCAATATCCGTCTCTTTAACGCTCACAATATGACCTTCTGGCAACGGCGTCCGGCTTTTCACGGGCGGGGTCTGGGGCACGTAGCCCGGCGCGACACAGTAAATCCTGAAATCGCAGTTGCGGGCAAGCCCCTCGACGATGAATTCGCCATTGGCGTCAGTTCCCGTGCTTCTTCGAAGGACATCGTTTGCAATATAAAGGTTGGGGTCGGAGAAGTATGTGTAAAATATGACCTTCGCGTCAACGACCGGCTCCCCTGCATCAGAAACTACCCGGCCTCTGACCTTGAGGGAAGGATTAATCTTGAATTCAAGTTTCTCGACTGTCTGACCGGATTTGAGGATCATCCGAGGCCCCAGCATGCCGCCAATTCCGTCGTCGTTGACGGCGATCATGTGGGCGACGCCGGGCATAAGGTTCGAGATTTTGAAGAAACCTTCGGCATCTGTGGTGATTTCCTCAGGCTGACGGATCTGGGACGTCGTGGCCACGCCGATCTCTGCCCCCGGAACCGGACGTCCCATGGGGTCCAGCGCCCGCCCTGTGACCATCGCCGACCGGATGGCATTCAAGGTTACGCTGATGGACTTTCCCCCACCGGGAACCTCGACCTTGAGTCGTCCCTCGGAGTCAATGTATCCCGGCGCCGAAAGGAGAAGATGGTATCTTCCCGCCGCAAGCCCTGAGATTCGGAAACGACCTGTCGCGTCGGTTCTGATCGGGCCGGCTCCGTTCGCCGGGGGAATGACCTTTATCTCGGCCCCGACGATTGCCGCGCCGGTCGAAGCGTCAACCACCTGGCCCAAGATAATGGAGCCGGAGCCAAGCTCGAGATCCAGTTCTTCCGGCTCCTCGTCCGGTGAGAGTGTCACGTAGACCGGGGCTGGGGTTACGGAGTCCCCCCAGAGCGCCGTAAGCATGTATCTTCCTGCGGGGAGTTCATTAAAGAAGAAACTGCCGTCCGAACCGGCAAAAGCCTCCCTGGTAATGCTGCTGTATCTGCGCATCCTGTTCGATCCGCCATAGGAACGGATCATTACAACCGCCCCTTCAAGCAGCTCGCCGTTTGGGCCCCGCGCCTTGCCCCGGATGGAAAACCTGCCCGGCTCGCGGGCGATACTCTCCAGATCGGCTTCAGCAGATTTCAGGAATTCCGTATCCTCCGCCAGCGTGCGCAACTTGTCCAATAGAGTTTTCGCCTGTTCAAGGTCGCCCTGTTCCAGCTTCAACCGCATGTCCAGTTCAATGGAAGGAACATGGGCGGGCTGGATCTGCATGGCCGTCTTGATGGATTTCGATGCATCATCAATGTCACCACAACGCCATTGGATGAAGGCCTGAGCGTAATAGCAGTCTGGACTGATTGCGTTGACGGAGAGAGCCCGACGGACATGTTCCTCGGCCTTCTCCCTGTTCTCCTCCCCCTCAAGAATCAGGACGCGGGCCAGAGCCAGATCAACCCAGAGCGAGTTGTCTTGCGCATCAGCGAGTTTCCCGCACTCCTCGCGCATGGCTGCAATGCCGTCCTCCTCAACCGCGTCAATCGTCTCATAAAGTTTTACTACGTCGGAGGGGTCCTGACTGCCCTGATCCAGCCTGGCGAGGCATTCGGCAAGAGAGGCGCGTTTCTGTGCCCGCGCAGCGGAAACCGCAGCGACGCCGGATGAACTGACAGATTCCGGCTGGCGTCGTTTACACGAAAGAGGCAGCGCCAGCGCAGCGGCGATGACGAGCAGTTGGATTAAGGTTGTGAACTTCATGAGGCGATCCTTGTTTTCCTGGCGCGCCTCAGGAAAGCAACCGCTCCAGCCGTAAGTATGATGACAGTCAGTAGCGCGACGGTAGCCGTCGGGACGGGGCCTAACGCGCGGGCCAACAGGCCGCTCTTACGGGCAAACAGGTATCCGATGGCGAACCCCGCCGGCATGGCGGCAAGCGTCCAGATAATGCAGGCTGCCAGATTCGAGCGCGCGCTGTTCCAATACGCCCCGGAATGAATCAGAAGAAATACGACTCCGATGGCCGTCACGGATGGGGCCGTCAGATGCGCCAGAGGTTTGGCCGCCATGATCATCGCCGCCGTGTCAAGAAGGATGACCCAGGCCGCCATGCAGGTCTCCATCAAGCCGTCAACGAAAGGCCTGGAGACCGGATTAAGAACCATTACAAGCCCCGCGCACATGGCCAGTCCGATCAATGAAATCGCCAGGCCCACCATAATGGCCGCCCGGGTGTTGGCCACCCCGGACATGAACCTTTTATTGGCATCGCTCTCGGCCCATCGCAACCTCCATACAGAGCGATAGCCAGTGAAACTGCGCCATCCACAGGCAATCCCGTAAGCGAATGCGAAACATGCCAGCAACGCGAAACCGGCGAAGATACGCCCGCCATCCGCTTCATAAATCAGCGATGCAGCGCCAAAGACAAAGTCCCAGATAAGAAGGATTAAAACGATTGACCATACGAGGCACGTCCAACCGAGCGCCGGACGATTCCCGCCGAGCGCGGCGAAATGAATGATAGCCGTCCCGCCGAAGCCAAGAGCCGCGCAATAGATCATCCAGGTCAGGCCCGGCCTGTCGAGGCAGACTGACGCTACGGCAGCGCACGCGTCCCCGGTCGCGCGCATGAACCATTCCCTCGCCTGTGCCGCAATCCCCAGACCTGCGCCTGATACAGGCACAGACATCGCGCCCATGACAATCAGCCCGATTGCAAACCATGCGCCGAGCCTGGCTGCTCCATTGACGTTTGCCGTTTCCCTGCTCAAGCCAAGAAGTCCCGCCCTTACCTCGCCATCGAGTTCAGCGGGAAGGCTGCACGCCCGCCATGCAGAGATCAACCACACCCCGAGAATGATGAAAGGGGCGAAAGCGGCGTTCACCAGGACAATCAACAGCAGATCGTCCGCTCCCTGGGCGAACCGCGCGACGCCGGTCGCAACTCCGGAATTGGCGGCCGACATCTCAGCAACGATCAGCCGCGGCGCCCATGTGACCAGGCCCCATATGCCGATCCCGAATACCACGGCCCATATGCTTATGGTAAGTCGCCTTGCGCTGCAGTTGCCGCGAGCAGCGGTCAGTTGCAGCAGCCAGAACATTGCGCCCGACATGAGAAGGAAGGCGGAGGCGGCCTCGGGTGTCCGCAACGGCATCTCCGGAGCAACCCCGGCAGGGCCGAAGATCCAGGCCAGAAGATAGTCCCACGCCCTGCCCGTGAGCACGAATACAGCGACCTTGACGGATGAATTGACCAGGCCCAGTAATCCGAAGGTGAATGGCAGACCCGCCGCGGCCCCCCCCAGCGCGTTCAGTTGATGCATCCGACGCCTGGCAATCTGGTCCTCCTCTACGCCGTAACGTTTCAACGCAAGCCGCCAAGCTCCGGTCGCCACCATTGCCCCGACGAGCAGGGGGGGGGTGATAGCGATGAGGGCTGTTCCCGCCTGAATGACGGCAAGCGCCCATGCAAGGTCGCCCAAGGCAACCGTATCCCCCGCCGTCGGCGGAATCGGCGGGTTGCGCCCGGCGATGAGGACGGCCCACTGGAGCATCGCAGTCAATGGAATCGCCATGGCGATCCCAGCCCATCTTTCTCCGCGCGATGCGGAGAGACTCAACATGGCCATGACGGTCAAGGTTCCGGCAAAGACGCCGGTTTCCGTCCAACCTTCAAGCCAGAAAAACAGAGACGAGGTAGGAGGGACGACGGACATGAAGGCCGTAAATCCAAACAACCAGGTCAGGACCTTGAAAAGCGCCGCTGGAAGCGCGTCAAGGTCCTGGCTCAATGCCCCCTTTTTCTGCCACGCAGCCGCCCCGCCGCGCAGCGTGAACATCCCGAACGCAGCCGCAATGACTGTCATCCCTGCCGCCATAAGCTGTTCAAGTCCGGCGCGGGAGCTGCATGTCAGGACGCAAAGGTACCCGCCCATGATAAATGACACGACGGCAACGCCGCCCAGGGATGCGACAGCGAAGATCGTCATTGTCGCGCCCGCTCTATTACCAAAGAGGTTGAAAGGAGAGTCTGCTCTCCCCCCCAGCCTCCTTCGGGCAATTGCGCCCCGTATCGGCGAACAGAGAACGCCGCCGATGACGAAGAATGCCATGGCGGCCATTATCGGGGCCTCAGCCCTTGATCCCGGGTACCCCAGAAAGCGCGTCAATCCGGCCATAGCGCCGGACAAAGAAACGATCCCGGCAAACATGCCCGTGAAACCGGTCAGACGATGCGCCCAGCTGATCCCCCTCAGCGCGCCTGTGTAACATGCGGCCATGATCGCTGCGCAAGCCATGATGATAATGGGGATCGCTCTGCCTTCCAGCCTCAGAGCGTATGGATCGCGTCCGATGTGCAGCGCGCCCCCAAGCGCAAAGACTGCCAGTGTCGCCGCCAGATACCCCGACTGGTAGGAACGCCTGTAAATGTAGGCCATGCGCTCCCCGCGACGGATGGCAATCATGGCCGCAATCAGGCACGCCGCGGCAGCGATGAATCCCGTCGCCGCCTCCCAGGGTCGGAGCAATCCGCCGGCATCGTAATCAAACCGCACACTCAGGAAGGCGAGCAGAGACAGGAAAACCGCCAATCCGAGTAAGAACTGAGCCTCGGTGAAGGCAAACGCCCTTTTCAGGGCTGTCCATCGCTTTCTGACAGAGGCGATTTCACCTTTGAATGCGGAAACCTCAACCGACGCTCCAGCTACGTGTCCGCAGAACCGGCATTTTTTCAGGTCACGCGGGTTTAATTGCCCGCACGCCGGACATGCGCCTTGTGCGGAGGCGCCTGACCTGGCGTAGCCCGGGGCCGGCGTCCTGGACTTTAGACCTGAGTCGCTTCCAGAATTCCCGCCGCTCTCCTCGCCCGCAAGCGCGAGTTTGAATGCCCCGGAAGCTTTTTCAAGAAATCCACCCTTCTGCTCTCGGACTCCCTCCGCCTTCTCCTCACGTCCCGGCCCGACTTGGCGTGCCCCGGATTCTTCCGGTTTCTCCTTGTCCCGGATCACGGTGACGCGCCGGAAATCGGCATCTGCCGCTGGAACAGGGGTGATTGTCTTGGTCGGGTCCTCGTCGGTTGGACGATCTTCCAGTTGAAGGATTTCCTCCTCCTCTTCCGGAGAAAGGACATGATCCGCGGTGGGCTGGTCGTCCAGCGCTACCACTTCCTCGATCATCTCGACATGGTCGTTCTCGCCCCCTTTCGCTATGATTTCTATAGTCGGTAGTTCGTCAAGACATTCCTGGGAGACAGCGGGTGGCTTTTCCGCCCCGTCGTCAGGCTTGTCCTGAAGCTCCGTCCGACAGAATGGGCAGACGCCCTGCCTGCCCTGTCCGGACTTGTCAACCTCCAGGAACTCCAGATTACATTTTGGACAATATTTCATTGCAGAAACCGGGTCTGCGGCGGGGCATGAATGCTGACCGCAACCACTGGTTTGCGATTATACCACCGTTCGCAGGCGCTTCAAATAACATCGAGGTCATCGCAGCCTCGACAAACAGGTTGATTTGGCGGTTTATCCAGGGACAAGCAGGCGCTTGAGAAACGATGGGTAAGCGTGATGCAGGCGATCCGCATGGGAAAGAGACGGGTTATAATAGGGGCGTCTGTTTGTCCGGTTATAAAGTCTGTCCAGCCCAGGCGGCATGTGGCCATCAAACATGGCCCCATCTAACGCGCCTCGAGCACATGAGACTGTGGATCATGCCCCGCACAGCAAGGCTTGTTCGTTAACGGGGCATGGCCTTCATTAATGATGTTTCAGCGCATTTTTATATAATGTTGGCGTGTCATGCTTGTGTTCCGTCTGCCACAGTTCGTTTCAATCATAGGAAAAATCTACCATGTCCTGCCTGAAAATAACTAAAGTTGACTGCATCCTTACACAACCCGGTTGCCGCCTTGTTGTGGTAAAAGTTAGCACGAGCGAACCGGGACTCTTTGGCCTGGGTTGCGCGACGTTCACGCAGCGGCATATCGCGGTCAAGGCCGCCGTGGACGGTCACATCGGCCCGTTCGTGATCGGCAAGGACCCCCGCAATATAGAAGACATCTGGCAGACGGCGATGGTGAACGGCTACTGGCGCAACGGTCCGGTGCTCAACAACGCCATCAGCGGCGTGGATATGGCCCTCTGGGACATCAAGGGCAAACTCGCGGGCATGCCCTGCTACCAGCTCTGGGGTGGCAAATGCCGGGGCGGAGCGGCCGTATACACACATGCGGGCGGAGCGTCAAATCAGGAGGCGCTTGACGACGTTCGGCGCTGCATGGCCCAGGGTTATCACTTCATCCGCTGCCAGATCGGCGGCTATCCGGGTCTTGCGGGCAAACAGCCCCGGCCCGACGGCGCGCCGCCCGGGGACTACTTTTATCCCCGCGAGAAGCTTTACCAGATTCCGGAGTTGTTCGAGTATCTGCGCGGCGAACTCCCGCCTGATATCGAACTCCTGCACGATGTCCACGAGCGGCTTGCCCCGATTGACGCGGTCTACCTGGCCAAGGCGCTGGAGCCGTATCGTCTCTTCTTCCTGGAGGACGTGCTCGCGCCGGAGGACCTTGAGTGGTTTGCCAACATCCGCCAGGTCTGCGCGACGCCGATAGCGATGGGCGAGTTGTTCAATCACCCCAGGGAAATGACTCCGCTGATCGCCAATCGGCTCATTGACTTCATCCGCGTCCACGTGTCACAGATCGGGGGGATCACGCCCGCGTTGAAGCTGGCGCGGTTCTGCGAGGCGTTCGGTGTGCGCACGGCATGGCACGGGCCTGGGGACGTTTCCCCGATCGGCATGGCCGCCAACGTTCACCTCGATATTTCCTGCATCAACTTCGGCGTTCAGGAGTGGGCGGGGCGCAACGCGCTCGAATACGAAATGTTCCCGGGCACACCGGTAGTCAAATATGGCTACGTCTACCCGAACGAGAAGCCGGGTCTGGGCATAGACTTCAACGAAGCGCTTGCCGCAAAATACCCATGCACTGACGAGAACCCGACGTGGACAGTCTCCCGCCTGCCGGACGGGACACTGTGGCGGCCGTAACATCCGCCTCACATCTCGTCAATCAGTTCCCGCGTAATCTCAACCCAGCGCTTGACCCGCGATGGATCGCCTTCGACGGTTTCCACGTCCTTGAGCGTGATGTCGAAGCGGCATCCCCTGCAGGCGCGGAAGTCTTCGCGCATTATGCGCCGAATCCGCTCCGGGGAGAAGCCGTAACCCACCATGTCCGTCGGGCTTGGACGGTAGCTCAGGACGTAATCACGCCCGATCTGCTCCGCGCATGACGCGACGCCGGCCATCGGCGAGACGGCGATTCGGCGCAGGTTGGGGATTCGGCGCAGCAGCCTGATTTTGCGCGTCAGGTCCTCGCAGCACCCGTAGGCCGATAGTCCGAACTTCTCGATGATGGGAATCTGATACTGGAGCATGAACTCGTCGAACATGTCCGGCCCGACGAGCGTGGTTTCCTGAGACGCGCAGAAGTGCCAGAGATTTTTCCGCGCAACGCCAGCCGTGTCGGGCGATGGGTCGGCCAGTTCAAGCGCGTAGGGCATGGCCTGGTTCTCGTGGCTGCAGAGCCGCCAGTCGCCGGCGGCCTCGGCCTCAGAATGGGTCCGGAGGATGCCGTCGCGCATGAAGGCCAGAATGCCGTGGAGCCACTGCGGATTCTCCATCATGTCAACCATGAGCTGCTCAAGCCCGCGCATCTGCGTCAGGTAGGTTGATATGTCCCCTGCCCAGTTCCGATAGAGCGGCGCGCGGTCAACGCAGACAGGCAGGATATCGCCGACGGCGTCGTGAAGGCGTGATACGCGACGCGCGGTTTCCTCCTCGTCTATGACGTGATGCGGCTGAACCAGTTTATCAGCGTCATCGAGGGAGACGATTGAAGGGTCCATCGCCCTTGACCCGCGCGGATCGCCGCCGGACTTCCACCTTATCGGCAGCCCCCAAAGCCCGCCGGGCGGGGTTTTGCATGCGGCGGACACGGTCAACCACGGCTCGAAGATTGAATCGTCGTCGAGAGAATCCCAGAAGAGGAGTTGGCGAAGTTCGTTTTCATATTGCCTGAGAAATGAGTCTTCGCACAGGCAATGGGATTCCGGCATCTCGCCCCAGGCGAATGCGCGGACGTAAATGAGCGGGCGCGTCGCCTTAAGGCTGTTGTGCGCGCGCCAGAGATTCCGGCGTTCTGCCTGGACGGGCCTCGCGCAGGCGGCGGCGTAACGCCGGGCCAACTCGCGCAGGATTTCCTTATCTGTCTGATTCATTTCGCCAATCCGCCGCGCGTCACGGAGTCCGGCTGGTCAGCTTCTTCACGACACCGTAATAGTAGATGATTACGGCTGTGATGGCGAAGAGCAGAAGGTAGTAAATGGCGAATGCGACCTCCGGCCAGTTCGAGTGTTTGCCAGTGATGAGTTGGGCGAGGACGTTGAGGATGATGAGCGTTGTCCACATGAGCGCGCCATAATGCGGGACGGTGTCGCCCTCGTAATCCGTCGGCAGCGGGTTCCTGCGATTCCGATAAACGAGCCAGCAGAAGAGCAATATCGCCGGGATTCCCATCGCGTAGAAGAAAATGTTGTCCCAGTAATCCTCGTTGCCGATATAGATATTGGCCCAGCCTTTCATGCCGTTCTTGATGGCGTATGCCAGGAAGAACACGAGGCCGAAGTAGACTGCAAGCCGTTCGGCATTGGGATAGGCCGCGCGATGCCGGACCCACTTCTTCATATCGGCATCGGAGAGCGGGCGGTTGCAGAAATAATATGCCAGGCCGTAGGCAAAACCTATGCTGATGCCGCCGCTGGATTCCCAGCAGCGCCACCAGTTGAACCGTCCCTCTGGCCAGAGATTGGCTGCCCAATACCAGTTTCGCAACAATGCCCAGCCGATGCCGTTCACAAACCCGACAATCAGGATGAGCCTGACGTTACGCCAGTCCTTCCTGACGATCTCATAAAGGAGGAAGCCCGAGTAAATGCAGATATGGAGCGTTGCGTTCCAGTTGTCGTTGATTATGCGCCTGAGGCTCGGATTTGCGACAAGGTCCTTGTAATTCACCTGATCGTAAAGCGGGAGGAAGACGGCGGGGTATTTGTCAAACAGGAAGACGCCGAGCCATCCCGCGCCGAATCCGAACACAAGCCGGATAATCCAGTCCTTCCATGACAACGGCCTTTCGGAACCGCACCACGCCAGGCCGACCGCGCCCAGCCCCGCCCAGGGAACCCCCGCTATGAACAGCCAGAGCATCCCATAGGCGGGATTGATTGGTACAAACGAGTTTGTCGAGTAGTTCGTAAAAAGCTGTCCCCTGTGCCAGCTTGGCCATTGCATCCAGCCTCTGAAGCCGGAGACCGCCACGCCCAGGGTCATCAACGGGACTATCCACCCAAGCGAATAGCGGCGCGTCTGATCCCGCCTTCCCGATCGCGCAAGGTAGTACCATGCCGTCGCCCAGGCTATCCCGGCGAAGGCGCAGCCCGCCTCCCCGCCGTAACCGGAACATCCCCGGACGGCCCATGTCATGCCGCCGAGCGCCATGAAAAGCAGGCAGGGAAGCACAAGCTCGTGCGTTATGCCGCCCTCCGGACTGAATAAGTTCTTTGAGGGATCGGAGTCGGTCAATTACGCAACTCCTGATAAGGACGCCGGAGAAAGGTCGAACTGGGAACAGGCAAGTATAGTCAACGATTCCGCATAGGGGAAGTGGGAATAATTGTGGAGTTTCGCCAGAATTTGAGGCGGGAATGTCCCATTCCGATTTCCCCCGTTCGGATTTTCACGGAGGCACACGGGCCGACGGGGGTTTATTCCTGAGCATTCAACATCAACCGGAATCCCGCGCGGAGGCGGAGCGCCCACCCTTACAGTGGGGCGGAAGAGGCGGGCGATAATGGCTTCGTTTCGTAAAAAAAGGTTTTAGCGCCGGGAGGTGCATGGCCATGAACATAACATGTTATAATGGGAGTTGGCGCGCCGGAAAGAATGGGTTTGATGGGCTTTGTTTTGGCTTCGTTTCGCTTTTTTATTAGCTCCGCGTGGGGGAAGGAAGAGTCCGCGTATGAAACTCGCTCGTCTCGTTCCGAGACGCCGCCTCGTTCCGAGGCTCCAAGTCACATATCTTTGTATTTTAGAAAATGGTTCAAGGTGGAGAGTAATCAGAGCGTCCTACCCGGTTGATGGTCACGGCCATCAATCGCCCGTTTCACGGGATCCGGAACTGTAAACCGTTTCCAACCACGGGCTTGCGAGGCTGTCGAAATACCTGGCACGCGAATTGCTGATATTGGAGAAGAGGGAGTTGGGTGTCACAGAATGTGACAAGGGGCCGTTGCGGGATGCGGCGCGACGGGACAGGGAGGGGAATGATGAAGGGATTTCGACAGTCGGAGACGCCGCTGGAGCAGATGCTGATGTGGTCGCAAAAGCTTGACGACGCGGTGCCGGCCGACCATCCCGTGCGGCTGGTAGACGCGATATTCGATTCGGAGGTCTTCGCCGACACGTTGCGTTCCTGGCGTCGGCAGTATTGCCTGGTGGAAGGGCAGCCGCCGTATGATCCCAAGCACCTGGTGAAGCTCTACGTGTATGGGATGATGACAGGTCTGAGGTCGAGCCGGCAATTGGAGACGGCATGTTACAACCGTGTGGATGTGATATGGCTCATGAGCGGGCAGCATCCGGACCACTCCACGATAGCGGC
>JAKLEA010000032.1 GCA_022711755.1 Planctomycetota bacterium | reverse complement strand
CCCGTTGCCGGTTCGGGCGCGCGAAGATAGCGCATCGTCTCGGCTATGACGTGCGGCGTCACCGTCATTGCGATAATCCTGAGGGCTGAGCGATCCGCCTGCGATTGACTGGACGGCTGTGATTCCTTCATCGCCAATGCGCCGTCGCCGGCAGGACGCTCCCCCTGTGTTTGAGTCCAGAACCGCAGGCGTTCCCGGTCGCTGTCCTGATACAAGCCTATCTTCTTGAATGGAATTGGCGCGAAACCGGTTTTCCATGCCGGCGATTCCGTCGGCAGACGGAAACCGTCCTCCGGAGTCCCGACCTGGTTTCTGTCTTCCGTAACGAAGTTGTCCCGGATGTCAAAAAGTTTCTCGTCGGCATGCCAGGCAATTTCCTTCCATTTGCCGATGCAGATGTTGCGCGCAATCACGTTGCCCTCCGGCGGGATACCCTTGAAAGCCTCGCCTGCAATCGCCGGACCTTCGGGCGGGCCATAGTATGCGTCAAGCGACTTCATCGCCGGGTAACGCTCGCGGTAAAGATCAGAGGGGACAGACTTCAGTCTTTCCCGCATTGTCTGATCAACCATGTTGCGCCAGACCGGGCTTGTGTCCAAGCCGCGCGCATCGGCGCGCACGGCCGGATCGCAATCCACAAAAAGGTTGTTCTCGACACGATGGTCCCGCCCGCCGCCGATAAACATGGCCCAGTGCGCCTTGTAGAACACATTGCCGGACACCTCCGTGCCGCTGACGCAGTCATCCATGTATACGCCCATGGACCCCATCCCGACGCCACCAGTCTCGTGAATATAGTTATACATGATGCGGTTGCCGCGAATTGTGTAGTCCCGCCCGGCGTAAATGGCCCCCACGTCGCCCGTTTCAAGCGCAATGTGGTGGATATCGTTGAACTCGATCAGGTGGTCGTTACCGCCGAAGAGAATCGCCGCATGGGGATGGTCGTGAATGAGATTGTGCGACGCCCGAAGTCCGACGCCGTTCAGACAGATGGCGGGGACGTAGCACTTCGACCAGCGCCCCTGGCGCTGGAAATGGCAGTTCTCAACGAAGTGTCCGCCAGTCGCAAGCGTCTCCCGATCACCGCCTGAGAGGGAAACGCCGCCGTCGCCGGTGTCGAAGATGTCGCAACTTGTCACGCCGTGGTTCTTCCCGCCGGTTATTGAAATCGCCCCGTTGCCGATGTTGCGCAGGATACAGCCCGCGATTCGACATTCGGCGCCTCCGGAGATCTCAATCCCGTTACCGCGTGTTGCTTCAAAGATAAGGCCCTGGATTGTTACATGGCTTGCGTCGGTCAGCTTGACTATGGGTTGTTCAAGGAGTGAGAACAGGACCTCGCCGGAATCAATCGGGCCGGGGGGCCAGAAGTAGAGCAGGCCGGTCTGTGCGTCAAGAAACCACTCGCCGGGCTGGTCGAGTTCTTCGAGGATGTTGATGAAGCAGATCCGCTGATTCCTGATGAACCCATAGTTGCCATAGGGTTCGGCGGTTCTTATGAAGCGGCGCGCTGCGTCAAGTTCGGCAATCCGCTCGTAACTGTTCGCCCAGTCGTAAGCCCAGTAGCCGTGAATCCAGATGTCGCCCGTGTTTTTCCATCGCTCGGGCCTTTCGCTGTCATAAAAGAATCCGTTGGCAAGAGCGCCCATTGTCGTGCCGTGGCCGTCGTCAACTCCCCCGCCTTTCGGAAAATCCTTGATGTGTTCCCATCCGTCCGGATTCGGCCATTGTGCCAGCGTCATCGGTCGCCCGTTGAAGAAGAGTTCGCCGTGTGCGGGAGTCGTCGGCCTTGCGAAACCGCGCGACTTGATCATTCCAAAGTCCTGGATGCCGTGGGCGCGCAGATCAACCACAACTACTTTGTCCCGCGCGATTTCGTCCAACCGCGCGCGCGCTGTTTGATCGGCGACCGGTTGAAAACCCGAAAGGACTCTTCCGCCGAGGATGCGCGCCCGCTCTTCTCCGTAGCTGCGCCAGATAATGGGCGCATCCGGCGTTCCTGAGTCGTCTGCGGTCAGTTCAAATGTCTTCGCGCAAACATGGTCGCCGCCGCGCAGCAGGACGACCCCCCCCCCGGGGGGCAGGCCGGAACTGCGTTTCTTCTCCCGAATGGCATCGCGCGCGCGCTCAATCGTCGCAAAGGGCAGCGCCTCATAGCCCGGATTCATATCGTCGCCGTCCACGGCGACGAAGAACTCCATCCGTGTATCCGCGCCGGCTCCGGATGCCCCCGACTGGCGCTTGACTCCCTTATCCCTGGGTTGGGAACCGGAGCATGAAAGTAGCGTCAGCGCGAAAGCCAGAACAAACACAGTCGCCAACGAATCCGACATCGTGCAGAACTGTGATATCGCCAGTTGTGTGCGCATCAGTCTCCTCCCGCATCCGACAGGACCGACATAGACGACTCCTTCCGGAACATCTGCTCCTGAATCTGCCCAATTGCCGCAAGGCCCATTCTCGCCGCCAATCCGCATCATTGCGACCTGTTCCGCCTCAATCATAAGCATAGCGCGAGGACAACTTATCGTATCTCGAAAAGCCGTGTCTGACCTGCTTCGAAGTTACAGGTCATTTCCGCGCCGCGCCCGGTCCATCCGTCGAAAAGGTCGCAGACTTCAACCTTCCGCGGCCAGCGAAGCGCTGCCGGACCCTCGGAAGGCGCTGTTATTGAAACAATGGCCCGCGAGGCATGAACAAAATATTCCGCCGGCGCGTAGCAATGGACTCCGGCTGCCTCAATCCAGTTCCGAAGAAGCGAGGTGGAGAGCGGGGGCAATCCGCACCAGACCAACCTTCCGCCGTCGGCAAGCTCGCGAGTCGCCATGGCTGTCAAGCCGTTTTCGTAGATGATCTGGCCGTCGCAATCCGCATACGCCCCCGGTCGGACAGGTTGGATGGAGGTAATGATTGAACCGTCTGATCGCAATTTCATCACGCCTGGCAGCGGATCATCCGCGATTCTTATCGGCAGGCCAAGCGCTTCTGACGGAGCGGAAGGCTCCCGTCTCGCTTTTTCCGGGTCAACAAGTCCGACCGGGCCGACGGCCAAAACGCACCTTCCGCCTTTCTCCAGCAACGATTGGAGTTTGGCAACATCAGTTCGCCTTGCTGCGGGGGCGTGGGCGACGACCACGAATTTGACGCGGTCCGGCAGTTTATCCAGATCGGAGAAAAGCCAGACGCCGACCGGCGCTCCGGTTCGGCCCGCGTGGTAAAGCAGTCGCTTGTGCGTGGCATTCAGGAGCATGGTCTCCGGCGGCGTCCACGCAAAACTCGTGTCGTCCACGACGAAGGCGATCTCCTCGACGGGCGTCCGGTCAAGGTTGATCGAGTTGGAGAGAATCCGCGCCTGCCTCGCAAAGTCCTCCTGAAGCCGATCGTCACGATGCCATGACGTTGCGAGAGAGAATTTTTGCGCCATGGTCCCCCGAACGGCGTCGGACGCGCATTCCCGCCTGTGCATGAGGATCGCCCCGCGGCGCGGGTCTTTTTCATCGTAGAGCGTGTGCCAGATGAAGTTGTGCAACCAGGAGAAGAGATCGTTTTCGTTACAGTAGAACTTCCCGGCGGCCTGCATGCTTTCCGTGGCGGAGACGTGCGGATTGTAACCTTGCGTGAGATTTCTGAAATCATGAAGGGGGATTCCGGCAAGGAAATCAACATTCGGATCGTCAATCAGGCGTCGAAGCGCGAAATTCCCGCTTGTCGCCTGTCGGGACTCTCCGGCCAGTTGAATCACGTATCCGCAGAAGCAGCCGACCAGACAGCGTCCGTCCGTTTCCTCCTTCACCACTTGAGCGAAGTGACAGATAGTTTCGGAGGTCAATTCGGAGTAATACCCGTTATAAAGCGCGGCGGCGCGTCCTGACGGCGTGTCAGGATAAATATCAAGGCCGGGTGCCTTCCGCTCTTCGGGAGAGGGGATGACGGAATCCGCCGGGCGCGGGATTCCCATGCCGGAAATAACTCGCTCAAATTGCTGCCGGTTAGGTTTGCTGTAATCGCAGTAGACGCCGTCATTGCACCCCCACGCAAACCATTCCTCGGTAACCTCGCCGGTGATCCAGATGCCGGCCAGACGACAGGCCCAGGGTTGTTTGCGGCAATGGCGGATCAACTCGCGCGCTGCGCGCTCCTGGTCCCTTCGCCATACTTCCGATGCCAGGGAGCCGACGCGCGTCGCGCCTCCCTCCTCCCAGATCATTACGCCTTTTTCGGTATATGCGCAGACAAGCTCATCCTTGTTGGTCTGCGTCCAGAACGGCGGCAGCGCCAGCGAAACGCGCAGGAAGATTATGCCGTCCGGGTTCGCGTCGAGCGAGAATGAAACACGTTCGTCAATCTGGCCGAAGTCGAACCTGTCTGGAGCGATCCAGTTTGACGCCGACGCGCAGTGATGCACGTGCTTGCCGGCGCAGCAGGGCACACAGAAGACGTTTGCGCCGTTTCTTCCGAACTCGTCGACGCTGCCCGGCTGGTAATCGTAGGACGAGTAGCCCTGCCAGCCCGTCGGTTTGCCGTTCAGGAAGAAGGTCGGCCGCCCGTTGTGAGCTTTTCGCTCAGCCGTCGGCAATTCCGGACTGATATCGTTTTCTATGACGGTCTTCGCTTCCGGGCCGGCTACGCGATAACCGTCCGCCGCGAGGCCGACGGTCGCCTCCCCGGCGCTCAGAAACCAGGGAATCGCGCGTTCGACATCCGCCTTGCCCCAGTGCAGCCTTTCGCGTTCTGTAGGGTTCAACCTGGTTCGCCAGACGATCCAGTTGCCCCTTCGTATTTCAAGGTCCAGCGTTTCCGCGGCAGCCGGATTGCCGTCCAGTCTCACGCCGAAGATAGCCGTCCGTGATGCGGTGATGACGGGAGGGCAGGACAATTCGGCAACGCGGGGATCGGCAGGCGGCGGGTAATGGATGGTTAGACGCCCAAGCCTCAACATATGCGGCGCATTATCTTCCAGCCCCTCGACTATTATTATTATTGCCCCGATGGGGAATCGTGGCTTTTCCGGAATCTTGCGCTCCGGCCATTGCGCGTCGGCGAATGAGAATGAGAGGGTCTTTTCCATGCCGGCGTCAACTGTCTGGTTCTTGCCAAGCCGCCAGGGAAGGGCGCAATTCTCCCGCTTTGGAATCCAGCCCAGTTCATGGACTTCGACTGCAAACTGAACGCCGCATTTTGAAAGGTTCTTCACGCAGAAGGAGATTTTTTCAGGCCTCCTGCGAATCCTCTCGTCTACGACCATGACTGCGTGCCTGACGCCATTTGGTTGGATGCGCCAGATTGTCGCAGCGGAGCCGTCTGCGCTGGAAAGCTCAAGCTCATTGACGTGATATTGGGCGGCGCGGTTCATGATGTCGCCCGCCGGGGCGCAGCCGTCCGCCGTCTCGAACGTCACAAGAACATCCTCGAAAGGTCTTGAGTATGCGTCATCAGGATAAATTGGCTCCGACGCGCCGGCCGCAGCGGACGGGGCTGGCGCGACTGGCAGCGCCTGCGCAGTATCCGCCGGGGTCTCCTTTTGGGGAATAGATGATGAGCAGGCGGACATCGCCGCGCCGGTTGACACCGCCATCGCCGTTTTCTTTAGAAACTCGCGGCGCGTGAAACCGCCCGTCCTGCTTCGTCTGCCGGGTTCATTGTTCTTCATGCTTGCCTGTTTCTCTTGGACTCAATCTGGTCGTCGCCTGCGCGCGGACATGATAATCCATCGCGTGGCGGGGTGGCAAATCAGCAGTGTCCAGCTTTGCGCGACATGCGATTGAAATATCCTTCGCGCCGGGCGTACAATTACGATGTCCCGTGGCGCAGCCGTTTCCCCGCGGCGATGTCATCATAATGCCGGACTTAAGCGCAGAAAAGGAGATCGCATGTTGACGCCTTTCAGCAGAATATTGCTCCCCCTGGTTTTGCTCGGCGGCCACGACCTTCTCGGCGCCGCCCAGACGGGCGACGAGCAGCGTCAGGCCCGTTCATGGGCGGAAACGGCATTTGGGGCAGGTATAGGGAAACTGCCGTTCTCCTTCACGTATGGCGGGAAATCATACCGCGATGTTTTATCCGGCTGGACGCGCAGCGATGGCGAGTCTAGAAACGAGTCGGGGCGCAATGAACGGACCATCGTATTCAGGGATTCGTCCGCTCAGCTTGTCCTCACGTGCAAAGTAACCGCCTATCTGGATTTTCCCGCCGCCGAGTGGGTTCTCTCGTTCGAGAACAAAAGCGATCGCGACACGCCGATCATTGCCGACGCAATGGCTGCCGACCTTGAACTGCCAAAACCGGAATCCGGCGATTTCGTCCTGCATTACGCAAAGGGAAGCCAGTGCGAGGCCACCGATTTCGCCCCGCTGGAAAAGTATTTCAGTCCCGGTGAAATCCTGTCGTTATCGCCATTCGGCGGGCGATCATCTGACGGCGTCGCGCCGTACTTCAACCTGGCTTCGCCCGGCGGCGGGATCATGGCCGCAATAGGCTGGTCCGGGCAGTGGGCGGCTTCATTTGAGTACAAGGCAAAGGGGGAAATGTGTTTCAAGGCGGGCATGGAGCAGACGCATCTCAAGTTGCGCCCCGGCGAGAGCATCCGGACGCCGGCGATCATCCTCCTGTTCTACTCCGGGGAAAGGATGCGGGGGCATAATCTATGGCGGAACTTCATACTCGAACACTGCACGCCGAAAACGGACGGCAAGCCGATTGAACTGCCCGTTGCGGCATCCGGCGCGGCAATCGGCTTCAACAACGTGACGACAGAGAACCAGATCGTCGGCGCGACGAACGTGGCCGACAAGAAGCTGGACGTGGATACATGGTGGATTGACGCCGGCTGGTCGGAAGGCGGTTTTGCGGAGGGGATGGGCACATGGAGCCCCGACGCGAAGCGTTTTCCGCGAGGGCTTGAGCCGGTATCCGAGGTCGTCCACAAGCGAGGGCTTAAGTTCCTTATCTGGTTTGAGCCTGAGCGCGTCATGCCGGGAACGCAACTCCGCCGCGAGCGTCCCGAATGGCTCCTCGCGCCGTCCAATCTGCCCGATCCCATCAAGTATCAAAAAGATTGGCGATTGCTCAACCTCGGCAACCCTGACGCCTTGAAGTGGGCCATTGACTATTTCTCCGGCGTCATCAAGAGCGCGAGCATTGACCTTTACCGGCACGATTTCAACATGCACCCGCTCTATTACTGGCGCAACGGCGAGGCGGAGGATCGCCTGGGGATGAATGAAATCAAGTATATAGAAGGCCTTTATTGCTACTTTGAAACGCTTGAGCAACGCTGCCCGGGGCTGCTGATGGACAACTGCGCCAGCGGAGGCAGAAGGCTCGATTTCGAGATGATGCGGCGCACCGTGCCGCTCTGGCGCACCGATTATTGCTGGGAGCCGAACGGAGCGCAGAATATCAACTACGGTCTCTCATTCTGGCTACCGCGTCACGGCCTCGGCGCGGTCACAACCGATAAATATGATTTCCGCAGCGGCATGGGAGCGAACGTCTCTCTGGCCTTCGATTTTTACAATCCGGACGCCGCATTCTGGGGGCCGCTGGCGGAGAGAATCCGCGAGTATCGCGGCCTGCGCGAGTTCTTCCAAGGGGATTTTTATCCCCTGACCGCTTACGCGCCCGCGGAGGATTCCTGGATCGCCTGGCAGTATCACCGTCCGGACCTCGGCAGCGGAATGGTTCAGGCATTCCGCAGAGCGAAGTGCGATGCGCCTTCCCTGAGAGTCAAGCTATCCGGACTTGATCCCGAGGCCGCCTATAAAGTCACGAACATTGACGCCGACAAAGCGCAGATCGTCAAAGGCGGCGAGTTGATGGAAAATGGGATTGAAGCGAGGACTGAGACAAGTCCCGGCTCCGCGATCATCATCTATCGCGCTGAGGCCCGGAGATAGTATTGTCCCTTGCACTATAGCACATAATCTTACCACGCCCTCGGGCTGTCCGGCGCGAGGCGATAATCGCGTTCCTGCGCGTTCACAAACTTCGGCATTGCAAAGACGCAGTTCGCGCATTGCCCGGTCGTCTTTCGGAAAGCGTCGAAATCCTCAGCCGCGTAGTTCTTCCCCATGTAGAGGAACAGCGGCCCGGACTCCTCGAACCAGAGATTGTGATCCATAGCCAGCCCCGTCAGCCAGTCGTTCTCCATCCGAAGACCGCTGTGGCGGCTGTTGCAGAAGACGTTACGCCGGACGACCACGCCCCGCGTCTGCGCCGGATTCTGGTAGAACATCAGGTGACGCCCGTTCGGGTCGGGACGCTGCTCGTGCCCCCATCCGAATCCGGCGTCAACACAGACGTTGTCCTCGAAAACAATGTTCTCCGTTATCGAATCCTCGGGGCGGTTCCAGTATTCGAATGAGTATTCGCTGTTCCATATCATATTGTTACGATATATTATATTGGTCTGGACGGTTCCGCGCCCGCTCGCCTGATTGGTCAGCGCGGCGTCATAGACCTCCCATATGCGACAGCCTTCAACAATGCTGTCTCGGGCGTTGCCCCAGAACTCAATCGCGTTCCCGAATCGCACCGGCCTGCCGTCGGCAGTGGTGAACTGGTGTCCGCCGCCTATGTAAGAGAGATCGCAGTCGCGTATCGTGATGTTGCGCGTATCACCGCCCCCGAATCCGTGCGCCGCGCCGTATCTGACGTCGAGACCTTCATATGCGACATGATGCCGCCCTGACTGGTCAATCACGTGCTTGTTGAGCGCAAGCTCGATGCTCTTGTGCGCTCCTGCGGGATTGCTCTCGCAACGCAGTTTTACGCAGCGCATCGCGGGATCAAAGAAGTAGTCGCCATCCTTCTGAAGGTCTTCGACCTTCCATTTCTTGACGCCGCACGTCGCGCCGCCGTCGAAGATGATATTTCCAACGTCTGCGCCAAGCAGGTATCCGCGCAGGCATTCCTCCTTTACAAGCGCGCCCGGGCGGAATTGAAATGTTGACTCGTCCGGAATCGCGCCGCCCAGAAAAATGCACAAGCGCCCGTCTTCCGCCGTCCGTCCGCACTTGAACCGGACCGTGTATGCCTTCCATTCCGAGCCGACATCCGCCGGGCGAGCGACAGAGAGCGAGGCGTAATCGCTCCAGGGCGAGCGCGGTTGCATGATGATTATATTCTTCATGGCGAACGGCTTGTCGCACCGGGCCGAGAAATCAAATCTCAGCGAATCGCCGGCCTGTATGCGGATGACGCCGTCGGTATAGAACTGCACGTGATGGCGCTCCGCTCCTCGCTTCCGGCAGCGCGCGGTCCATTCTGCCTTCTGATCGCCCGAAGCCGGACCGGAAAGAGATGCCTCCGCCCCGCCTTCGACATAAAGATTCCATTTTATGGCGGAGAGGTCCGCAACTATCCCAATGTCGCGATATTCGGCGGGTTTTGTTGACCACACGCCGGGGCTTTCCAGCGCCCAGTCGTCCGGCGAATTCATGGAAGTCGAACCGCGCAGGAGCGGCTTCGGCCCTTTGCCGTATGCGCCGTAGGAAACCGGCGCGGAATCGCTCCCCGACCGCGGGAATAGTTGCCCGCGCCACTGTCCGCCGCGCCTGAAAAGGACTCGATCCCCCGGCTTGAGTTCCGCCGAGTTGACCTTCTGCAGCGTCTGCCACGATTCGGCGGGCGACAGGCCGGATCGCGCGTCATCCCCCCCGGCGTCGTCAACATAATACGTCCCTTCCATTATCTCCGGCATGTCATCCGTCCGTTTGTCTCTAAGGCATGCTCCGCAAACTACAAGAATTAGCGTAACCGCCGCGGCGGGCGCGCAACAACGCAACAACTTCTTGATCATTTCATTTACCCCTATTCGCCGGAGCGGGTGGAATCCCGCCCCCGTTGGCAGATATCATTCTACATTCGCAATCGCTGCGATGCGTTCTGAAAAAACCGTTCATGATTCCGGAGAAGATCATGCGAAGGATCCTCCAGACCGGCCTGATGCTTTCTCTGCCATTCGCCGCCGGCTGCGCCACGCGGCGTTCGGGCAGCGCGCCTGCGTCAGTTCCGACGGCGGCAGGACGTGGGATTACAAGAACGAAATCCTCATCCGGGACGACGCGGCCAACGGCGATCTTGGTTATCCGGCGTCAATCCAGAAGGATGACGAGACCATCCTGGCGATCTATTACCAGATTGACAAGCCGGGGGAGAAGACGTGCCTCATGGGGACGTTCTGGAAATTGCCGAAGTAGTCCATGCGCGTGTGTAAAACCTCAGACCTTTGGTCTTGCGGTTTCGCACACCATACAACTGTATGGTTGATGCCATCCGGTGTAAGCGGCTTTTCAGTCCGATATCTTTTCTTTCCCCATCTCCACTTCATAGACAGCCATTTCCCCGGCTGTGCACAGTGGGTTCATGCCGACTTGGTCCTCGATGAGCCGTCTGTGGTCGCGGGTGAGCGTAACAAGGTATAGAATCCTTCTTGCACCCAGCTCGGCGAGTAGTTGCCTGCGGTCAATCCTCACATTCCTTAGGTCGTTCTTTGTTAACGCCTCGACGTTCGGCGAAGCCGCGAGACCATTGCGAAGGTCAAGCCTCGGACGGGCCAGGTAGCCCTCCGCAATGATCGGTTTGCAGTGTATCGTCTGCAAGTACATTGGCATGCTCGAGTAGGCTTCCGAGGGGCAGTTGAGAATTGCGCCCTCGCGACTGTCGGCGCGCACGATCGCCAGCACCTCACGAATGGAATCGGGAACTACTGACGGCGATTCCTGGGTAAACGGACGGGGTAGATACGAAAGACTGATAATCATTGCGAGCGAAAGCGTAACAAGCCCGGAACGACGGGATGATGGCACCTTGTCCGCGATATGGGACGCGCCAATGCCGACGAGTACCGAAAGACTGAAGAAGACCATCAGCGCGAAACGCATCGGATTGCCGGTCATATCCATGCCTGGTACCAGTCTCTCGACCCAGCGATAGGGCAGGAAGATGGGCAGACTGCTGGTGTTCATGATCTTCAGAACAGGCCCCAGCGACAACGAGAGAAAGACGATCAGAGAGAGGGTCCAGAAACCTGCCGCCTTCGGACGCTTCCACACGGCCAGACCGGAAAGCGCGAGCACTGCCATGCCGGGCCATGCCCCGTTGCCTCCCGCCCCCCCGCTGAAGCGCAAGCCGACATCCGAGAATAGGGGACTGTATATCGAGTAGAAATTCGGTGTGAGATAACTCACCGCGTCGGCCGAGAACTTATATGAGTTGTGGCCTTTCGGGTAATGCCCCGTATGAGCCTCCAACCAGGTCCTGGCAATCAGCGGCCCCAATATGACAGCGGTGACCGCAAAGGCTGGGATCAATCGCCGCAGCATCACACGAAGGCTTACATCCCCTGCCGGTGAGAGGCAATGGTAGCCGACGAAGAGAATGGTGAAGGCCAAAGCAAAGACGAAGTAGTACCAGCATGAAAGCGCTGTGAGCACAAGGAACAGGCCGGCAAGGAAAGAATCCCTCGCACCTCCACCATTCCTCACCTTCAGCAGGAATAAAGCATAGAACGGCAGCCAATGGATTGAAGCAGTGTTTATCTGGCATTGAGCAACCGAGAAATGGTAGGGAGAAAACGCGTATACGATACCCGCCAGGAAAGCACCTGACCGGCTTCTCGTTATCTCATACGAGAGCCAGAAGGCGCCTAATGCGGCAACGAAGAACGTGTGCAGGATGATGACATTGTAGGCTGCGGGAAGCCCAAAGACTAGCTGCAGAGGCACCGAAAGCAGACAATTGATAACGCTTAGCGGATGAAGATAGAGCGGAGTCCCATGAGGGTACCAAAGCAAATGAGTAAAGAACGGACTGACGTGGTGCGTGACCAGCGCTTCCTTGACCCACCAGAGATTCCAGACGAAGACAAATCCATCGTCTTTCCCGCACATGAAGACACTCATCAGTTTCAGCGGCCCCGGATATGTAAGTGCCATTGTGAGGAAGGCGTATGCAATAACAACTTCCACGGTCGTCCGAAAAGTGGGTGTCTTTTTTTCGGTCATCTACATGAGAACGGCGGCAAGAATCCGCAAAATGGCCGTCACCAAGCTCCCGCCACAAAGAAGTATAGAGGTTGAGAATGCAGCTGAACGGATTCCACATCTGTGGCATTCGGAAAATCCGACAACAAGCAGACCCGCAAATGAAAACGTTGCCACCCAGGTTCCAATGAACGGGATCAGCACCAGAGGGACGACCGCGCCCATCGCGTAAGCAGTCGCTCGGAAGGACATTCGGAAAGACCCCATCGGCACACAGAACATTTTACCGGAGAGATGACACAGCGCCGCCACGCACAATGGCGCGACGGAAGCCCATAACAGACTTCGCATCAACCTGACCGAAGCCAATCTCAGGAAGGGGACCATGCGCTCAAGGCTTCCGTCGGCATATTCACATGCGCTCCAGATGAACAGTAAATTGGCGACAAGCGCTGCGAACAACCCAATGAAGACCACGAATAGGGCTGGGCGAAGCAAACCGCATGAACCGGACAGATTCCGGAAACTGGTTCTAGACCGAGTCCAGAGAAGCACACACGTTCTGAACCAGGGCAAGACCAAGTATCCCAGGGAATCCCCTTCCCAGGGCATACTACCATCCTCGTAGTGCGACTTTGCCTTCACCGTTTGCCTACCCGCAGAAATCAGCAAGAAACGTAAGATTAGTGCCCGTGCGCTCTCCTCCGGCCTCCACGGCGCATCCTTGCCGCCTCGTCGTCTCCGACGATCTCATCCCTCACAATGTTCCAGTATATCTCCCACCGCACACGGATGGCAATATCGTTCAGGTGGCCTATCGTATCGGACCTGCCAGCCGCCTCGATGGGGCTGACGGCATCAAATACATGCCAAGTCCCGGCAGAGACGATCAGCGGCCGGCAGTTTTTCAAGCGCCCGTTCCGCGGGCTTGTGGGTCACGGGGCAGTCGGTTCCACGGGTTGCACCCGAGGATACCATCAGACGCCGCAAGCGGCTAAGACTGCGAATTTAAAGGGAGAACTGTAGACGCAGACAACGACCTGTCGGGGAATGGAACCATACCCGTCTGCGTGACCACGCTCATTACGTCAGTCGCAGTGGAAGACTTCCTCCATATCCGCCCACCATTCGCCCTCTTTGCGGGTTTTCAGCGGTTCCTGGCATGGTTTGCAGACTTCCCACCATTTTTGAGTGGTCGGATCGGCGGCCATCTTCTTCATGTCGGCGTCGAAGTCCTTGCCGATGTACTCGAAATAGCTGAACAGGAAGCCGTCCTTGTGATAGATGGAGTAGTTCCTGATGTTGCATTTGGCGATCATCTTGAGCACGTCCGGCCACACGGCGGCGTGCAGGCGCTTGTATTCTTCGAGCTTCTCCGGTCTGACCTTGAGAACCATGCCGTAGCGTTTCATGCCTTACCTCCCGCCTGAGATGTCTTCATCAAATTCGCCGAGATCCAGGGGATACCGTCCGAATTCCCGGACCAGCCGTATTATGTAGTCGTAGGTCGCCGGATCAACGTTGTCCGGGATCGAGTGATCCGACTGGAGAATGTATCCGCCGCCCTTCGCGGCGTTCAGTTTGCGCATCACTTCGCGGCGGACCTTCGCGCGATCATTCGTCGCGAGGACTCTCACGTCCATGTTTCCGTTGAACGCGAGCCGTTTTCCGTATTTTCTTTTCAGCGCGACCACGTCCAAGCCGGCCTTTGCCTCGATGGGATTCAGGGCGTCAATTCCCGCTTCAATCAGGTCGTCGAGCACCGCCGAGGCGTTTCCACAGCCGTGGTAGATGGTCTTCAATCCGGCTTCATGCGCAGCGTCGCAGATTCGCCGCAGTTGGGGTTTATAGACGCTGCGCCAGAACGACGGGGAGAAGAACATCCCGCCGTCGTAGGCAATGTCGCCCCAGATGTACAATCCGCTCAAGCGCCCATTTCCCGCCTTTATCTGCGCCTTTGTTATACCCACCAGGAAATCGCCCAGCCGCTCGATGAAGGCCGCCACGCGCCCCGGCTCCTCGCCGATTTTAATAAACAGGTTTTCCGTTCCGATCATGCGCCAGATCATCTCGTTCGGCTCGCAGACGCTGCCGAATACGCAGAAATCCTTCGCGCATGCCTCGACGCGCTCAGCATAGGACGGATAGCCGAGATTCAGCGCGTCGCCGACGGAATTTATCTGGTCGTCAATGCACGACGCGAATCGCCGCGCGTCCGCCGGATCGTCGAAGACGAAGCTCTCCATCTGCTCGAACGTTTTGGTGGAGAAATCGCGGAAGATGGGCATCGGGCAGCCGGAGCGAAGCTCGATCGTCGCTTCGAACCCGGTCTTGACCAGTTTTCTATCACCGGAATCCTCGAGAATCCTGATGCCGGAGATATGCGGGTCCATGTTTGGGGTAACGACGATCATGTCCAGGTCCCAGTGCGCGTAGGGATTGAAGTCCCCGCCCCCGGCCAGTTCGGACTTGGCCCGCTTGAGGAAGCTGGTCCAGAAGAATTCTCCGACCGGCACGCGATCCGGTTCGGCGTGATTGAGCGCCGTCAGAACCCTCTTCACTTTTGCGTCTTTGTTCATGCGCCATCTCCTTAGCGCGCTATGCGGTTAATCCGGAATCTTGAAGCTGTAGACGTGCGAACCGCTTGCGAAGTAGATGCGGCCTTCAAGAACGTCGCCGCCATAGTTTATTGGAACCGGCGAATCAGCAACTTTTACGATTTTGAAGGATTCCTGGTCAATGCGGGCGATGCATCCGGAGAACAGGGCATACATGTTGCCCGTTTTCGGATCGGCAAGCAGGACGCGAGGGCCTTGCTGATAGGCCGTTGGACCGAATTCAGCGTCGGTAGCCTGCTCATGAACGACTTTCTTCTGAACGGGATCGAAGACAAAGAAGCGCTTGCCGTTCGTGAAGCCGAATATCAGGCCCTTCGCGCCGGAGCGCATGTCCGTGTATTCCCCGGCGCCGGGGAAGACGACCTGACGCCATTCGATCTTCTTTGACGCCATGTCCATGATGTACATCTCGGCTTCTTTGACCTTCTGCTCGCCGCCCGTGCCGGGATGAGTGGTTGTGCCGCCCAGCAGTTTGCCGTTCGGCAGCGCTACAAGGCTGACAGTGGACTGATCGGGGATGACTTCCTTGTCCGTCAGAATGACGCTTTGCTTCGTTTCCCTGTCCCAGAACATCAGACCGCCGCCGGTCAGTCCGTAACCCGGAGTGCCGGCGACTACGAGCGTCCTGCCGTCGGGATGCGTCAGCAGCTTGTGCGGGCGATTGATAGTCGGGGCGGACTGGGCCAGAAAGAGCGGGTTGCATTCCGGCTTGCCCGATTCGGTTGCGACCCAGGGTTTGGCCGGGTCCCATTCCAGAAGGAATCCGCCGCCGTATCCGCCAGCGTAGAAGCGGTCGCCCTGGCGTCCGACGGTGTTCCATTGCCCGTAGCTTGCGCGGTTGATCCATGAGTCTGTTTTCGGGTTGTAGCAGAAGAAACGCATCGGGAAGGCCGTTCCGCCGCATATCGTGCCGTCAGGGGCGGTCGCCACGCCCATGATGTGCGCGCCCTCGCTTTTATAATCGAACTTGATCGTCTGGGACGTTCCGGCCTTAGGATCCTCCACAATCAGGACGCGCTCAACCAGGTCAAGGTCCTTCATGCGCCTGCCGTCCGGGAAGTTCTGGTGGAACAGTCCCTGATGGCTGGTAATGATGGGCTTCGCATCGGTTTGGGCATGCGCTCCGATAAGGGTTGCCTCGCCCTTGTGGAATACATACCACTTGTCTTTAGTCTCCGTGAAGGGCGTTCCGTAGACCTTGCCGTCGTTGCGGCGATAGACGACGCCGTAGCCGTGGTCGCGCTGGTCGTCCGGCGCGACGGGGGTTGCCTTTCCTGTTATGGGATCGAGGATGATGATCTGGCCCGCGGTGCTGCCGTCGCCGAAGTAAATCCAGCCTGCGTCATCGGCGGCGATGGAACGGGGGTATTGCGCCCAGTTCTGCGCGTAGACGTGGCCGTAATCCTTCAATTCCTGCGTTTTGGGGTTGAAAGAAACCACTCCGCTTGCGGGGTAGGTTGCCGACCAGATGACGCCGTTGTCGTCCTCGGTCATGCTCATCGCCATCTGCGGCGCGGTTTTCTGGAAGAAGGTGAAGGCGCGTTTGGCCGGATCGAACTCGGTGAAGTAGCTGTTGAAATGCGTATAGAACTTGTTTCCGGTGGAAAGGATTGATGCGTAGGGGCAGTCTCCGCCTGACGGGAATGGAATCGGGTATTCCTCGGCCTTTCCGGCTTCGACATCTATCAGGAGAAGCTCGTAGCATCCGCGATGATCCATCAGCCAGGAAAGGACGATATTCCGGCCCTGACCGTCAGCGGCGGCGACGGTTCCGCGATGGTTGCTGATCGGCGTGGCAACGCCGTGGTGGAGGAATCCTTTGCCAAGGTCTTCAGTGGCTGCTAGAAGGACGTCCGGGACAACGAGAGAAAGCTGCACGCAGACGCCCAGGATGGCTGTAGTTATTCTGTGGGACATGTTGTTCGTCCCCCCTTTCCGTTACGGATTTTATGTCTCAGGCGCATCCGGGATCAAAATCCGGCCTCATCCCGCCGGGATTAATGTAAGCGCCAACCACTTGATCCTGACCCATGATAACATGGATGCATGATTGTTCAAACGGGACAGTTACAGTGCATAAATCCGCACAGAAAGCCGGCTCGACAATGAACAGGTTGCAGGATAAACTACCAACGACGAAAGGAGCGAGAGATGAAAACTCCGGCTCAGGAAGTTTTTGAGAAGATCAAGACGCTGTCGGACGTCGAGAAGCTGGCGATTGTTGACAGTATACTGAACGACTTGGACCGTCCCGACCCGGAGATTGACCGGATATGGGCGGAGGAGTCGCGCTCGCGATGGAGGGAGTATCGGGAAGGTCGCGTTAATCATATTTCCTACGCTGAGATTATGACGAAGTACCGACGCACATGAATGTCTTTTTTCTCTCGATAGCACGACAAGAATTAGACGACGCCTTTGTCTGGTATGAGAGCCAGTCGGGTGGTCTGGGCTATGAGTTTCTTGATGAAGTGGACCGTGTGATTCGTCGCGTCAACAGCTTCCCTGATTCATGTTTGGAGATAGAACCTGGATTGCGTAGGGCGTTGGTCAATCGTTTTCCCTACGGTCTGATCTATGGGCATGATTCTGACTCCATCGTTGTAGTAGCCGTTGCGCATTTACATCGCGAGCCGCGCTATTGGATCAGCCGCTTCTGTGATGACAGGACATGAATCTGAGATTTTTACACTTTGTCTGTTTCGGCCTGGTATGCCCCTCGCATAAGCCAAAGTCTTTTTGTTGATGTAACTGCTTTGGAAAAGGGGCGCTATTCCCATGCAATCGAAGGTCTAATGGCCTGCACGAAGTTCGATTATATTGACATGTCAATCCGCATCACGACATCTTGACTTTACATAACCAAGAGTCGAATATGCTTTCTCGCGATGAGCTTGCAACACATATCTTTGCGGCAGTTGGAGGCCTTCCCTCATGTTTGCCTGCATTCTTCCGCTTACTCTGACCGGTTTCAGTCTGGCCGGAGGCATGTTGTTTGACTCCCCGGCCGATCCTCACAGTCTTCAAGTCATACGGGTTGCCGGGTTGACCGAATCTGTCCCCGGAACCGTCTATCCGGCGGGGGCGCTTGAACAGGGAGGCATGCCGCTGGGCGGGGTCGGCACCGGTTACGTCTGTGTTGACACGGACGGTCGGCTGGGAAAGTGTTCGATCTTCAACCGTTTCCCAGCGCCGATCAGTCTCAATCAACCGTTTCTGTCCATGGAAGTCGCCGGCAAACGTCTGGTCATAGCGACACCCAGGGACGGGGCAGGCGATGTCGGGGCAGTCAGGTATTTTGGCCATTTCCCGGTGGCGGACGTCTGTTATGAACTTGACGCGCCGGTAAGTCTGGAGTTGCGCGCCTTCAGCCCGTTCATTCCGGGTGACGCGATGGAGTCAAACACGCCTGCAGCCATATTCGAAGCCCATGTTATGAATGCGTCTCAAAGTGATCAATCGGTCTGCCTGGCCTTCTCCCCGGGAGGCTTCCCGTCCGGCGACGCGGAGCCGTTTTCCATCGAGAAGTGGTCAGGCGTTCAGGTGAGCCATCGTCCGATAGAACATTTGCCCGCCTGGGTGCGCCACACGTTTGCCATATTGGTTGAGGACGGTTCTGTATCCACGGAAGGGGGAGTTGCCGGCGCCATTGCCAGGCGCGAATTGAAACCGGGAGAAAGCGCGACGATCCGCTTCATTCTTGCATGGCATCAACCTTATCTGCGGGACAGCTCGGGGCGGGTGGAGAAGCATATCTACGCGACGCGCTTTGCTGACGCCAAGTCGGTAGCCGGACACGCTGCAAAGAGTCATGCCGACTGGCTGAAGCGCATTCTGGCATGGCAGAGCGTGATCTACGGCGCGGACCTGCCCGGCTGGCTCAAGGAGGCGCTGGTGAATGCGCCATATGCGCTGACCAAGAACTCGCTTTGGCTGGCCAGGACGCGGCCTGACGATTGGTGGGGAGAGGAGGGGCTGTTCCTGGTCAACGAGAGCTTTTCCACCTGCTCCATCACAGAGACGATGCCATGCCGATTCTTCGGACACTGGCCGGCGCTGCTGTTCTTCCCCGAATTGGAGTTGACGACGCTGAAGGCGATACGATCTTTCCAACTTCGCGGGGGCGAGCCGCCGTTCTGTCTCGGCCTGGCATTCGGCATACGCGATCCTCGCTATCACTGCCAGCACACGTGCGGCGCTGGGGAGTACGCGCAAATGATCTACCGTTATTACCTGCGAACCGGCGACAGAGAGTTCCTGAAGGACTTCTGGGATTCCGCGCGCGATTCCATCGCCTTCATGATGTCTCTGGACAAGGATGGAGACGGGCTGGTTGAGGATCATGCGCATAACATCGAGGGCGAGACATTTCCGGCTAACAATCCGCTGGACAACTGGGCATGGCATGGAGCGAGCAGCTATACGTCCGGCAAGGGGCTGGCTACGCTCGTCTGCGGCGTGAAGATGGCGGAACTGGCGGACGACAAGGCTCAGGCGGAAGAATGGTCCGGGAAACTCAGCCAGGGGCAGAAGAGTTTCGAAGAAAAGCTCTGGACCGGCGACTATTACCGCGTCTACAACGAGACGTCGTCCGGACGGCGCAACGACGCCTGCTTCGCGGCGCAACTCAGTTGCGTGTGGTGCACGCGCGTACTGGGTCTTGCCGATCCGTTGCCGAATGACAGGATGCAGAAGGCGCTTGAAAGCATAGCCAGGTTGAACATCCCGGCCTCGCCTTACGGCATGGTTGACGCGGTCTACCCGGACGGAACGCTTTGTGTCGAGGGCGGCGGCTCCGGGATACCGGATACGTGCTGGTCAAGGGACATATTTACCCAGTGCAACGCGACGGCGGCGATGGCGTTCATCTACCTGGGCAAGCGGGAGGACGGGGAGAGAGCCGCCAAAGGGATGCTGGACACGATCTTCAGAGGCCCTCATGCGATGCCCTGGTCGCAGCCATGCGGCCTCAACTCCAAGACCGGCGGCACGTGCCACGGGCATGACTACTACGACCACATGGTCGTCTGGAGCTACCCGTTATCATTCGCCGGCCAGGACATAAGCGCCGCATGTTCTCCGGGAGGGCTGATTCACGACATCATCGCGGCGGCTTCCCCCCGAAAGTGAACTTCAGTTTCGCACATCTGCAACCCGAGACCACTGCTGCCCGGCTGTTTTTGCTGAAAGCAGTTATTTCGGAAAGAGGAAACATAGATAGACGCCGATAACCGCAGATTGCATGAAACGAGCGAATCCGGCGCGCTTCAATTGGCGAATTGTCTATGATATCGCCAGATATCTATTTCACGCACTGGAAACCGGGCGGCGCTTCTGCAATTGCTGTCTTCCTGGCGCGGCGAGCGCGGATCATATGCCGCGCTTTGGCGAAAACCGCCCCGCCTATCCCGCCGAGAAACGCGCCTCCGCCCAGAAACATTGATATTCCAAGGTATGTCCCTTTGAAAACACCCATGACGCGCTGTGCCAGGATGTGCGAGAATTCCAGGCCGGTAATTGTCTTCGGCTCCGGCTTCGTAAGCTCATGCAGGTCTGCTATAAAACAAATAGGCCCAGTTGCACACGACAATGCCACAGCACCAACCATGAGAAAGATCACGTTCCCCGCCACAAGCCCGGCCCACGCCCCGACAATGAGTCCGCCTTTCGCGGTGTCAATCCCCGGATTCGACCTGCGGACGGCGCGCGGACCAACTAGGAGCAGCGGGATAAGAGTAACAATATATATAGGCCCTTCCAGGAAACTCGGCACTTTGGAAATAGCGCCAAGCGCTTCGTAGAGTGATTCTATTAGTCTATTCGGTTTTGCTTCCGACTTCTCCTGTTCGGCATGGTATTCCTTCTCGCTCTGATGAGTGCAATAAAAAACCCCCGGGAAGGCCATGCATGCCATGAGCATCCCCGTCAGAAATCCGAACAACAATCCGCTTCTTACTGCCGCCCGGTAATCCATTGCTGACTCCTTAATCCCATGCCCTGCCCTCTTTGGCTCGTCTCAGGCTTATTCTATCCCGAATTGGCGGTCCATTCCACCTGTGGTAAATCCGTTTAGGGCAGGCCCGTTTCTATTCTTCAGGACATGCCGACACCGGCGTCGCGTTTCATCCAATTTATACATGTGTTTATCAGCGTTCATCAGCAGTCTTGGCCATGCGCGTTCTATCTGTGCCTTTCGTAAAGCTCCTTCAGACTGTCGGCATTGATATTAGCGACCCTGATAGGCGCGATTGACGTGATGTGCCACATCCTGTTCTCCCGCCGGAAGGTCATGCGCCAGGCCGAGCGCAGGAGGCCATAATATTCGTGTCCCTCCTCCTGTGTTGTTCCACGCGCGGAGAAGACGACGGACGCCTCGTCGCCGTCAACGTCCACGCGGACCTCCGAGAGGCTGATCCTGAGCGGGCCGACCTCGTCCATAAGCTCGTCAAGGATTCGTTTCAGGTCGCCCCTGAGATAGTCGCCGTCGTCGTAATTATCCGATATGTAGGCCATCATCATTTCGGCGTCATTATCCTCGACGCAGTGAATGAATCCCATGAGGGATTTCTTTACCCTTGATTCGTCGGTCGGGATGAGAAGTTTGCCCAAGATCAGGGCGACTATAATCCCGATTGCGACGAGGGGGAGCATCCTTGCGCCGAGCAGCGCGCCGAATCTTGACTGCATGTTATAATTCTCCAGACGGTAAAGCTGTCCCTGCCGCACGGACGCGCACTGGAAACCGACGCTTCTTATATTATGCTTCATCGTAGCCACGTAGCGGAATGAAATGTAGACTCATGTTTTGTTGCCGATCAGTTACCCCAGTGTATAATGTGTTTTAGCTGTTCGACTGCGTCGATGCGCATTTCTTTACGTAGCGGTGAACATTTCTTGGATGAATGGCCTTGTTGACACGTCAAAAGACAATACTTGCACTCCTAGCGATCACGAACAAGCCAATTTCGCGAATGGTCTTCGTTAAGCTGATGTTCTTGTTGCGTCACGAGACGGCGATGAAGGGCGAGAGGTCCTTCTACGATTTCGTTCCATACATGTATGGTCCCTTTTCTTTTGCTCTGTATCGCGATCTTACTAACCTGAGCCGAGACGGATACGTCATTCTTGACGCGGAGCAGGTTTCGCTGTGCAAGCATACTGCTTACCTAACGGAAAAGAAGATTGATGAACTACCCTCCGTGTTCAGTGAATCGGTGGACAAAGTTGTACGTCGCCACGGTGGGAAGAGCCAGATGGTGCTTGTGGAGGACGTGTATCACCGCTATCCCTGGTACGCAACGAGAAGCGAGTTGACAGGCATTAGGACAGATACTTCAGTTGCCACTAGTCCGACAACTCAGTTGGCAGTCTATACGGTAGGCTACGAAGGGAAATCGGTCGACGCGTTCTTCGACCATCTTCTGAGGAAGGGGATCAAGAGGATCATAGACGTACGGAACAATCCTATGTCCCGTTGTTATGGATTTTCAAAGAAGCAGCTAACTGAGATCGCCGCGAAGCTTGGGCTTGACTATGACCACATCCCCAGGCTCGGTATTCCGAAACAGTATAGGACTCACCTGACGGACTTTGAATCCTATCAGTCGCTCCTGCAGAAATATGCGGTCGAGATGCTACCAAGCCTGGATACTGAGATTGATATGGTGGGGACGTTGATGCAAGAATCACCGTCCACACTTCTGTGTGTGGAGAAGGATGTGAATTGTTGTCATCGGGGCCGTTTGGCAGATGCTGTTTCCCGGCGGACAGGACTGGAAGTGAAGCACATATGATCTCGTCGAATGGAGGAGAGAGAATGAAGGTCTTGATCACTGTCAAGACATATCCCATTCCGTCGAAGAAGTATGATGAATTAGTTTGTACCGCAGGAGTAACAGAGACCGGTGATTTCATCCGGCTGTACCCGATCAACTTCCGAGACCTTGACTGTGCGAAAAAATACAGGAAATACCAGTGGATCGAAGTATCTGCTGTGAAACACATAGGTCGCGATGTGCGGAAGGAAAGCTATCGGCCAGACAGCGACTCGATTCGTATTTTGGGCGAACCACTCTCGACAGATGGAGGAACTTGGGCAGAACGTGCCAAGTATGTAATGCAAAAAAAGACGCGATCTATAGAGGAGCTTTCCGATCTGCAGCAGAAAGATCGGACGTCACTTGGTATTTTCAAGCCGAAGAAGGTGAACGGTTTGGTTATTTCTCCATGCAATCCGGAATGGTCGCCGAAGTTTCTCAACGCACTGAATCAGCAACGGCTATTTGAATATCGTCAGAAGACTCTCAGCCCCCCGCGTAAGGTACCCTTCAAGTTCCAATATCAATTTGAGTGTGACGATCCACGATGCAATGGTAACCATCGTATGATGATTGAGGATTGGGAGGTAGGTGCACTTTTCTGGAAAATGGTGGATGCGGGAGATTCACACGAAGAGGCGTCCCGTAAGGTTCGGGACAAGTTCCTGAACGATCTGTGTGGCCCAGATAAGGATATTCATTTCTACGTTGGAACACTCCTGGCACATCCAACGACGTGGGTGGTCATAGGGGTTTTTTACCCAAAGAAGCAAGCTCATGATTCAGTTCAGACAACTGGCCCAACTCTTTTCGATAACAAATAATGACAATGAGCAGATTCATGTATCGCATCTTATCATACTTTTTGAGAGTCCATTTTAGTAAGGAAAAGTGATGTTCACATACGCGGTGTTAGACATCAGACTCGTAACGCCATCAACTGATCAGCCTTGGAGTTCCGATCAACATCTTTTAATCCGTAAGGCGCATAGACAATGAAAGCGTACCGACCGAGTCTTCTGACGACATTGGTGATGATTTCGCTCTGTGGGAGGATTTCCATGGCGCAAGACGCCCCCCCGAAAACGAGTTTTCAGTCCTGGGCTCCGCATGACGTCCGTTGGGCGCCGCCCGCGGACATGGCCATGTGCTACGGCGTTGACGACGGCATAGTCGAACGCGCGGCGTCCTGGCGCAAGGCCGGCTACCGCATCGGCATCATGACGGGCGTCGCCTGGGGCGGATACCAGGATTGGTACGAGGGGCGATACGACGGCGTCTGCCACCGCGAGGACATTCAGAAAAACAAGAAGGGCGAGGAGGTTGGCCACGGAGGGACCGTCTATTACATGGCTCCCTCGATGGGCTACAACAAGTACCTAGCCGAGCGGGTCGAGTTCGCCGTCGGCAAGGTCCAGCCGGAATACCTGATCATGGAGGAGCCGGAGTTCTGGTCCCATTCCGGCTACAGCGATACGTTCAAGAAGGAGTGGGAGGCGAAGTACGGCGAGCCGTGGCGCGCGCCGGACAGCGACCCCGTCACCCGCTGGAAGGCCGCGAAGCTGATGTATGAGCTTTACTGGCGCGCTCTGGACGTCACCATGAGCGCCGGGAAAAAGGCCGCTGCCGCAAACGGGAAGAGCATCAAGTGCGTCGTCGCCACCCACAGCCTCGTCAATTACACCTGCTGGCGCATAGTCAGCCCCGAGGCGAGCATGATGAGCCTGCCCGCCTGCGACGGCATAATCGCCCAGGCCTGGACGGGGACCGCGCGGAGTCCGATCAAATACGAGGGCGTAGTAGCGGAGCGCAGTTTCGAGAACGGCATCCTGGAATACGGCATCGTGGCAAACATGGATCGCATACCCGGCAAGGAGGTCTGGCTCCTGCATGATCCGGTCGAGGACAATCCGGACCGCGACTGGAACGACTACCGCGACAATTGGGAGCGCACCGTGGCGGCCAGCCTGCTCTGTCCCGAGATCAATCGCTACGAGGTTCTGCCCTGGCCGGACCGCATATACAACCATCCCTACAAGGCCGGGCCGAAGACCGATGAGAAAATCATGATCCCGGACGCTTATCGCAAGGAGCTTGCCCGCATTTTCCAGGCGTTCCGGGAGATGCCGGACGATTCTCCGGGATGTTTCAAGTGGCGCAGCCCCGATCCCGGAATCGGAGTCATTTTCTCCGACACGGCGATGTTCATGCGCGGCGAGCCGGCAGGGAGCACGCCGCACCTTGACGAGTTCTACGGGCAGGCTCTGCCGCTGATCAAGCACGGCATCATGGTCCGCCCCGTCCAGGCGGAATTCGTCGCCGGGGACGGATTCCTTGACCAATATAAAGTAATAATGCTCAGTTATGATTTCCAGTTGCCGCCCTCGCGCGAATTCCAGGACGCGCTTGTCAGGTGGGTCAACAACGGCGGCGGGTTGATCTACGTCGGACGCGACTACCATCCCTACTTCTCCGTTCCGGAATGGTGGAACGACGGCGGGAAGACGGCGCAGACACCCGTCCAGGCGCTGATGAAGGCGCTGGGGGTGGGAGACGAGGAAGTCGGGGCAATGAAGGTCGGCAAGGGTTGGGCACATGTGATCCGCAAGCCGGCGGCGGATTGGGCCGAGAGCCGGGCAGGTTCTCAGGAATGCCTACGAACCGTTCGCGCTATGACGGCAATGGCCGCCCCGGAGGTTGAATGGCGGGAGGCGAATTACATGCTGCTGGAGCGCGGGCCGTTCATTACGGGGCAGGTCTTCTCGGAGACGGAGTCTGACGCGCCGCTGGCCATCCCGGGGCGCTGGATCAACCTGTTCTCTGATTCGGAAGATGTGCTGACCGATCCGGTTTTCAAGCCCGGAAGCCCGATTCTGATGAAGAAGGTCGCGCCGTAGACAGCCTCCGATTCCATTGCGCCGCGTCGGAATGAGATGCGCATAATAGACTGAACGGCATCTCATTCGGCGCGACGTTCCGGACTATTCGCCGGTCTTCTCCCAAGCGACGACCTTGTAGCGGACTCCGTCGTATCCGCCTTCCCGCCTGACATTGCCTCCGCCCGCGGGATTCCAGGAGAGCGTCACGCGATTCTGTTTTCCTTTCTCAAACTCAGTCGTCACACCGTCGTCCTCGTAAAGGACGAAGTCCGCGCAGTCATCTCCGAACGCCTTTACTGTAATCTCAAAACAGGTGTCCAGCTTGATGTGTTCGACCGGTTTCGCAAGCGGGATCAGGCTGCCCGATTTGACGAAGACTGGGATTTGCTCCGGCGGGGCCTCGATCGCGCGCTTCTGTTTTCCGGGGAATCGCTTGCCGCTCAGGAAGCAATGCCAGTCGCCTTCGGGAAGGTAGACCTCGCGTTTCTTCTGTCCTGCAAAGAGGGGGGCGACAAGCAGGGAGTCGCCGAGCATATATTCGTTGTCGAGATAGAACGTGCCGGTGTCGCCGGGGTAGTCCATGACAATGGCCCTGACCGGCGGAACGCCTTCGTAGCAGTAACGCGCATATGCCGAATAGAGATAAGGAACAAGGCTCATGCGGAGCCGGAACAACTCACGGCACGCATTCTGCACCTCCTCGTGATTCGGCAGGAGTTCTCCCCGGCAGTTCTTTTCCGTGTTGATCTGACGCCACGGGGGCAGGGCGAGGAACCACGCGTTGACGACCGCCTGAGGGGAGAATACGCATGTCTGGATTCGCCGGTAGAGTTCCTCGATGGAGTCGCAGCTTCGGACCTCCGGTTGCCAGAGGACGCCGCCGAAACCGCAGGTCGTCAACCCGCGCACATAGTCCCTGTGGTCGTAATGATCGCTGTAAAGAACGAAGGGCAGAGGGGCGGCCAGTGCGTGAGACGCCCGCACCTGGCCGAACGTCCTGAGTCCGTTGCGCCTGAAGATGTCGGCTAGAACTCTCTGGTAGAGGACGCCGATGAGACAGTGCATCTGCTCCCCGTCCGCGCCGGAGGGAAAACTCGCCAGTTCCGGGAAGGACCACGGCTTGCTGGAGAGCGGTTGATGGTCGCACTCGTCCAGTTTGAAGCCGGTCACGCCTTTCTTGACGAAATTCTCCTCATGATAATCCGCGAAGATGCGCTTCGCCTCGGCGGTTGAGAAATCAGGAACAAGACCTTTCCAGACGATATGGCTTCCCGCGTGAGGCATCATCGCTTCATAGATGGGCGACGTTGGGTGGACGAATGCGTGTTCCCAGAGGTTCAGTTCATAGCCCATTTCCTTCATCCGCGCCAGGAAGCCGGCGGGGTCCGGCCAACGCTCGCCGCTCCAGACGTAAGAGCATGAGTAGGTCTGAGTCTGCCAGCCCGGCTCAAGCCCGAACACGTCGCACGGGATGTGGTTTTCGCGGAAATCCTCGGCAAGTTTCAGGACTTGTTCGGCGTTGTAGCGTCCGTAGCCACGATAAAGCATGCCCAACCCCCATAGGGGGGGCAGATATCCGCCGCCGGAGAACAGGTTGAATCTCTGCGCTGCCTCCCGCATGGTCGGGCCGGCGAAGACGTAGACGTCAACGCCGGCGGCGGTCGGCACTTCAATTTCCATTTTCCCCGTGCCCCGCTCCAGCTTGCTGTAAAGCTCGGTAATGGCTGTGGCAACCTTCCCGTCGGCCTTCGTGTGCTTCGGGGGCGAGGACGGCTTCTCCGCAAGGTTGCCGGAATAGAAGCTGACGTACCTCGCGGAATCAATGAAAACGCCGTAACCGAGGTTCGACAGGTAGAAGGGGACGGGCGCGTGAGAATCGCCCAGGTCGCCGTCCTGATTGTCGCTCACCCTGACGGTTTTCCTCGTTCCAGTAGGGTTCATGACCTTCAGGTTCAATCCGAAGCCGTAGACCTGCTCGCCGGCGAACATGGGCAGTTCGATGACGCAGCCGCGGTCCATTGCGCGGAACTTGACGTCCGCAGGGCTGAACGGCATCGTTTCGCATTTGGGCAGTCGGGTCAGCGCGTCCGACTTCACGGACGAATCCCGCAGGCTAACTGGGGTGATCTTCTCCGGAACGCCGAATCTCAGACGCCATATGCCGTCGCCGACAGATTGGACTTCCACGGTTTGTTCTCCTTCGATTCCGGACTGATCCGCGGCGGAGCTGCCGCCCGCCTGGAACATCGCGGCCAGAGCGATGATGATCGCAATTTTGTGCAGCATTTAATGCCTCCGCGCAGCGGCTGTGATTTGGCTGAAATTCAACCTCAACGCCGACGGGAAGGTTACCAGAGCGGGCAATTCCCGGCAATCGCTAGAGTGGTTATTATCCGGCAGTTCTGGTGGGGAATTGAACAAGGAAACGCGGAGTCATGTATAGTGGATCGGTTGGTCGCAACTGTGCGAGAATACAATGTTCGGTTGAGGGAGTTGCCGGGCGGATGCTATAATCTTGTCCAGCAGGAATGGCGAATGCGCGGCGTTTCATGCCGCATTGTCGTTTCCTGAATCTTTGACTTTGCGGCGGCGCGACAATGGGACTTCGCATCCTCTTCCTCAGCGGACCAGGCCAGGGCAGGACCTACCCACTTCCCGTGGGCAAGAGCATTACCGTCGGACGCGGAGAGGACAACGACATATGCATTCCGGACACAACGTCCTCCCGCATCCATTGCCAGATAGAGAACACGGGCGGTCGCTGCCGGATTACTGACCTGAGCAGCGCGAATGGGACGATCGTCAACGGCGAGAAGATTGACGAGCGGATAATCCAGGTCGGTGACCAGGTCGTTATCGGATCCACCAAGTGCAGGCTCATCGCAGATGCCGCAACGGGGGCAACTACTGTGTCGTCTGCTTCCGCCGGGCAACGGGCGGCGCTCAAGTGCGTGAAGTGCGACAGACGCATTTTACAATCGGACGTTCAGAGCGGGCGGGCGAAGGTCATTTCGCTGGGGCACGTGTGTCCAAAGTGCGCCCCCGACTTCACCGAGCCGGAAGGGACGGACCGGCGCTCGCCGACTCTTTTCCCACCGACATTTGAAGGGTCGGAATCCGCCGATTCCGCAGCCCAACTCGGTTCCTTCGGACCTTACCGCCCGATTGCGGCAAGGCCGGGGACGTGCATCGGCCCGCGATATGCCGCCCGACACTCCGAGACGCGGCGTGAGGTTCTCATCCAGGCGGTGGGTGAGAAACTGGCGGAGGACGCCGGGGCCGCCGGCGCATTCCTGGAGAAGGTAAAATCCCTTAAAGAATTGGTTCACCCGAACCTGCATCTCATTATTGACGTGATGGACTCAGGGGAGCGGGATTGCGTGGTCATGGAGGATATGCAGGGGATCGCTCTTTCCGACGCGATGGAGTCGCGCGGACCGCTTGACTGCGAGGCGATCCTGCCCGTCGCGGCGCAGGTCGCGTCGGCGCTGGACTACATCCATCAGAAGGGCGGGGCGCACGGCGACCTGCTCCCGGAGTTTGTCACGATTGGGAATTCCGGTCTTGTGAAGGTGGCCGGGCTGGGGCTTGAGGGGCCGGTTGCGGGGGACGGTCCGGTGGCGCGTTTCAAGTCCTCGCGCGGGATTGCCTACCTTGCCTATGCCGCTCCGGAACTGCTGAGCGCCGAGGCGCGACCGGATGCGCGCTCGGATATTTACGCATTGGGCGCAACACTTTACGCCGCCCATTCCGGAACTCTGCCGTTCTCGGCTGATTCGGTGGATGAGATGCTTGAGAACGTCAGGCGCGGAGTTCCCGCCCCCCTGGGGGAGCCGCCGGATGAGGCCTCGGCCATTCTTAGGCTGATAATAGATAAATGCCTCTCCAAGGAACCTGACGCGCGGTATCAGGAAATTTCGGAACTGATACTGGACCTTCAGGACGCTTTCAGAGAAGCGGGAATCGGGTAAAAGCGCGCGCGAATAGGGGGAAGACGCCGTAGGGTTCCGCGACCATACTGGCCAATTGCCACTGGACGTCCCGTTGTTGATCCCTATAAATCATCAAAGTGCTCACACTGGCGTGGCGGGAAAAATCCGTTACCTCCTCGAAGTCAATTCCGTTTGCCTGCGCGAGGCGTCAGGCTTCCGTTATGGGGGAATGCCTGAGAGCGTGGGGGGGCACCTTGATCCCAACATCGCGACCAAGGCGCTTGACCATTCAGTAGAGACTGGGCGCAGTCAGCTTCGCTCCCTTCTTCCACCCGTCAGGAAGTCCCCTCCTTCGACCCCGCCAGCGGTCTTGACAATCCGAGTTTTGGCTCGTTTTTTTTGTACGGGGGAGTCTTCCTGTTACGAACTGAAACAAATTGAAACAAATTCGCTTGGAACCTTGAAAATCCCGTTTGGCCCACCGATAGCGCATATCGCAGAGAAAGCGGGGTTTTGCGCGCGTATAAGCTGGTGAGGGCGGAGGGACTCGAACCCTCGGCCTACGGATTAATAATCCGTGTGTGTAATGTCGTATCTATTTGCAAGGACTAGCGTTGCGACAAGAAACTATTACGACTTGCAGCAAAACTTGCCGTGCTTCAGCGCCACGGGGTGCGGAGATTGAAAATAGCGATGCTGCCAGGGATGGAGGGAGTTCCTTCTCTGCCATCGCATCGGAGATGTGTCACCGAGCGTTTCAAAACCAGCCACTTGTTTAGGGGTTTAGGCTTACCTGATTATGCACTTTTTGATCTCTACCGCAAGCGCCAAAGCGCTCCTGAGCGTTATGCGGTTGCTGCCTGCTTGTTCGTCGCCCGGTCCTTGAGCCTGTAGCTCCTGCCCTCGAAAGCGATTACCTCCGCATGGTGCAGAAAGCGGTCCAGGATCGCGGTTGCCGACGGCACGTCGCCGATGAGCTTGCCCCATTCCTCGATGGGGCGATTGGACGTCATCATCGTGGAACGGTTCTCGTATCGTCTCATTATGACTTCGAAGAGATACTCTCCCGAGCGTTTCGGAAGCTGCTTTAGGCCCATGTCGTCAAGTAATGTTGAGCTAAACATTAATCGACAAGCTGGGGTTGAGACAGTTTCACGTTCGCGGTCTGGCCAAGGCGCATTGCGAATGCGTCTGGGCGCGCCTGACCTACAACATAAAGCAGTGGATGCGCTTTGTTGGAAAGGGCGACAGAGGGCGGAGGCTTGACGCACCGCTTGCAGTGGCCGACTGCGTGCCGCAAGCGGGTCAGAAAAGGCATCACAGACGAGCAAAGGAGCTTGATCGCAAGGCAATGAGCCCGATGGACACAACGTATCGAAATACTTCGATCCTGTCGCGCGATTTCTGACCGAATCGCAACGCAGCCAATATGACGCGACCCGCAATGCCATTCCTTCACACGTTCTGATGCGCTTGTGTCGTATAGCACGACATTCCTGTTTAGGTCTTGATTATTTCGTGCCGCGTAATATCCTGATTATCATTCGACGTTTGGCATTTCGGTGGCAGAGTGCCTCTTCCGGGCTGTTATGTTCGACAGACAACGATTTGTTACAAGGATGCTGAAACAATGACTCGTAAAACCAGATCGGCGCGAAAGTCCATTCAGTCAATCGAGTTTTTAGAGTCCCGCGTCCTGCTGGACGCGCTGTTCGGGACGCCACGCAACTATGACGTTGGCGCGTTTCCCGCAGCCGTCTGCGCCAGCGATTTCAATGAGGACGGGCGACTGGATGCGGCTGTCGCTTCCACGACCGAGAATAACGTCAGCGTGCTGGTTGGCAACGGGGATGGAACCTTCCAGACACGCCACGTGTATCCCGCAGGCGGATCGCAATGGGCGATCATTTCCGCCGACTTCAACGAGGACGGCCATGCGGATATCGCCACCGACTGCAATGATTTTGCCGCCGTGTTGCTGGGTAATGGGGACGGGACGTTCCAGTCTCCGATTAACCTCCCTGCAGGGGCGGGCGGCGGCGGCATCCGGGCAGCCGACTTCAACGCGGACGACAACCTGGATATCGTCCGCAGCGACAGCGCCGGGGACTCGATCAGTGTCTTCCTGGGCAACGGCGACGGGACTTTCGGGCCAAAAAACTCGATACCGGTAGGCAGACTGCCTTACGATGTGTCTTGCGCGGACTTCAATGGAGACTCAAAAACGGACATAGTCGTGCCGGAAAGGGATGATGTTACCGTAAGCATCCTCATGGGCAACGGGGATGGGACGTTCCAGGATCGTCTGATACTCGCCGTGGATCACTCACCCTGGTTTGCCCTTCCCGATGATCTTGACGCTGACGGCGACGCCGATCTTGTAGTAACCAACTCCGGCGTTGAGACGGAGCCATGGGACACGATCTCCGTGTTTCTTAATAATGGCGACGGTAGCTTTCAACCTCGGCAGAACTACCAGGTAGGAAGCGGGCCGGTCTCGCTTGCGTCAGGGGATGTTGACAGGGACGGCACAAAGGACCTAGTCGTTACGGAAGGGGTCGGTAACACTTTCAGCGTGCTACTGGGAAATGGGGATGGGACGTTCCAACCTCGCATTGTCACCGCTGCGTCCGCCGGGACCGATTCTGCCGTCATCGCTGACCTGAACTTGGACGGCTGGATGGACGTCGTTGTGGCGAACCATTACGCCAATACCATGGGCGTATTTATTAATGTCCATCCCAGCCTGTTTATCCGCATTCAATCCCCGGGGGATGGCGCTCGCTGGCCCGGAGATGGCAGTCTCACGGTATCCGCCGCACTGCGAACGCCGGCGGGTCGTGCCGTAACTGTGCAGTTCTTCGCAGACGCCAATAACAACGGCGCTGCCGATGCCGGGGAACCGTCCGTCATTGACACCGACGGTTCAGACGGCTGGCTGGCAGTCCTTGATTGCGCAGAGCTGATTGACAGAACCGTCCCGATACTGGCAGTGGTCGAGACAGACCAGGGCGAGGTCGAACAGGATAGGATCGTAGTAGGCGTCCCTGCGCTGGAACCGGGCGTAACGCGGCATGAAATCCTGGGACAAGGGGATGAACTCTATTATCTCTTCAACATCCCGGCCTCGCACGCTGGCAAGCCGATAACGGTGACGGTGGATGGAACAGGCGACGGATCAATCGAGCTTTATATGAGCCGCATCTCTTCCCCGACCTCCAGCTCCTTCGACTATCGGGGGGCAGGTGACGCCTCCGTTGACCAACGGGTTGTCGTTCCTGAAGCGACTCCCGGTCAGTGGATCGTCATGCTTTTCGGTGAGTCGCTTTCAGCCGATGTCAACGTTTCCATCACGGGAGCGCTCGTCGAGGAGCTTAGCCTGCTGGATGCCAGCCCCGGCACATCCGGCAACGCAGGCCCGCTCTACATGTCACTTTACGGTCTGGGTTTTGACGACTCTACCATTGTCGAACTGGTTTCCGGTAGTGCGGAGATCATCCCCGCGGTCAACACGGTGCTCTATTCGTCGGACAATATCCTGGCGGCATTTCAGGAAGGGATAACTCCAGGCAGCTATTCGGTCCGCGTCAGAGAGGACGGGCAGACGGCAGAACTGCCCGACGCGATAACAATCACGCAGGGGGGAGAGACGGCATTGAAAACCGACTTGATCCTACCTTCCGCCGTAGGTTATCACCAGATAGCAACGATCTATTTGGAATATTTAAACACTGGCGACATAGCCATGCCGGCGCCACTTCTGTCGGTGAGCGCCCAGCAGAACGGAAGGTATGCGCCGATCCTGACGCTGGACTCATCTTTATTGAGCGTGGGCTTTTGGACTAGCGGCATGCCGGCGGGATTTAGCAACTCGGTCCAACTCCTGGCCGGTGGCAATGAGCCAGGCATTTTGCAGCCCGGCGAGGCAAGACGCGTCCCGATCTACTACGCCGGCTGGCAGCAACCATGGGAAATGAGCTACCCGCCCATATATTTCACGCTGGGCAAGTATGACGCCACTAACAGCGATCCTATTGACTGGGAAACATGGAAGGCGGAGACACCCATGCCCGGTATTGACGCCGCTGCGGCGGATGTGATTTGGTCCAATATCCGCGCCCAGATCGGCGATACCTATGGCGACTACGTTACGATGCTGGACGAGAACGCGGCCTATCTCTGGGGACTGGGAGAGCGTGTGACTGACGTTAGCAAGCTCTTTGGTTTTGAGCTTGCTCAGGCGGTTGGTTTCATGCAGGAGTTACCAGACGCTAGCGAAGAGACCGACTTCGAAGTTGATCTTCCCGGTCTTCCCCTGAGCTTTACGCGCATCTTCGGCGGAACGGTTGATGCGCGTTTCGACGCTGGTACCCTCGGCCGCGGTTGGACTCATTCCTGGGAGATGTCGCTGGAAAAGTCGCTGGACGGAACGCTGGTGTTCCACGCTCCGGCTGGAACCAGTCGCACGTTCCAACCCGACGCGCGCGGAGGTTACATCTCAGTCCTTGGGGATCACGCAGAAGTTCAGCGGGTCGGCGAAAGCTATCAAATGCAGGAGCCGGACGGCTTGATCTACTCCTTCCTTGCTGATGGCAAGGTCGAATACGTCCAGGATCTGAACGGCAACCGGATAACTGCCGGCTACGACGGCAACCTTCTGACAAGCCTGACGCATTCGGCTGGTCGAAACGTCAAAATCTACTACAACGGTGAAGGACTGATAGACCGGGTGACTTGCCCTTACGGGCTGGACACCTCGTATACATATGACTCAGGCGGACACCTCGTCTCAGTAACAGATGTTCGCGGGCAGACGACGCGATATTCTTATTCAAGCGGCGAAGGCGCTGCGCGGGAACACGCAATGACTCAGGTCGAATTCGCCGACGGTCGGCATCGCTACTTCACGTATTACGATAGCGGCCTGCTGCGGGAGACCTTCCGCGACGGGGAAGCAGAGAAACTGACATACAGCTACAGCTCCACAGGAATTGTGCGAATCACCGACGCAACCGGCCACTTCTCACGGTATGAGATTGACTACCGCGGTCTGCCTGTGATTGTGGAGCCTTACCAGGGATTGACTAATATCAACCAATACGACAGTGCTGGGCACGCCGTGCGCCAGACGCAGCCAGACGGGACTGCCGTTCTTCGCAGTTTCGATAATCTGGGCAATAATACCGAGATAGTTGATCCCCTCGGGGAACCGATTGGCATCCAGTGGGGGGACTATCGGAGTGTTCTTTCGGAGGCGATCTCCTCAGGCGCGGGGCTTCGTTACGAATATGACGCGCGCGGCAACCTGGTGAAGATCATTCATCCCGACGCCGGCTCAGAACTGTTCACCTACGATGAGCATGGCAACCGGCTGACTTGGACCAACAAGCGTGGCACCACGGTCGCCTACTCATATAATTCCGACGGCAGGTTGACGAGCAAGGACCTGGACAGCGACGGTGACATTGACGTAAGTCTAGCCTACGATGATTTCGGTCGTCTCATTTCGGCCGCAAACGCCGGCGTTACAGTCACATACACCTATGACCATGGGAACCTTGCACGGATCAGTTATCCGGACGACCGTTACCTGGAATTCACGTATGACGCAGTGGGAAGACGCTTGTCTTGCGCAGATCAGACCGGTTACCGGCTTGATTACGGTTATGACGCCGCCGGACGGCTTGAGACGATAACTGAAAGCGGCGGGAGCGTCCTGGCCGCCTATCAGTATGATGAGGCAGGACGGCTGATCGGGATCGAATATGAAAACGGCGTTAGTTCCAACATTCAACGGGATGAGCGGGGCATAGTCTCCGCCATCACCAATTACGCCCCCGATGATACAAGTCTGTCCAACTTCAGCTACTCTTATGACATAAACGGGCGTGTAGCCTCCATGACCACCGAGAACGGGACATGGAGTTACAACTATGACGCCGTCGGGCGACTCGTGTACGCCCTGTTCGACTCAGCCGACGGCATACTGCCCGATCAAGAGTTAAGTTACGCGTATGATGCCCTTGGCAACCGTGTCAGAACGATCATCAACGGGGTGTCAAGTGACTACGCTTCCAACAACCTTGACCAATATACCCAGGCCGGGGACACGTTACTGGAATATGACGCCGACGGTAACCTCGTAAGACAGACATCAACGTCGGGAACAACGATCTTCACGTATGACGCGGAGAATCGCCTGGTTGCATCCTCCGGTCCTGAAGGCGACTGGTCATACGAATATGACGCGTTGGGTAACCGTATCGCTGTCACGCACGGGGGAGATACGACCCGCTTTGTTGTTGATCCGGCCGGATGGGGAGACACTGTGGCCGAATACGCCTCCGACGGGCGTTTGGTCGCAAGGTATAACTACGGACTGGGTTTGATCTCTCAGGTGGACGACGCCGATAACGCCTTCTTTTATACGTTTGATCAACTGGGTAATTGCAGCGAGATGACCGACTCGGTGGGCACGATCGTCAGCGAATATGCCTACGATCCATTTGGGCAGATGCTGCTGAACAACGAAACCGTCGCTAACCGGTTTCAGTTCCAGGGGCAATGGGGCCTATCGGCAGAGGCCAATGGTCTGACCTTCGTTCGTGCGCGATATTATGAGCCGCGGTTCGGGATATTCACAAGTCCCGATCCGGTCCATGTCCCTGGCGACGCCTACAGCTTCACGGCGAACGATCCCGTGAACCAGTTGGATCCCAGCGGAAGGTTCATTTGTCGAGTGGTTGGGATGCGGCCAGGCACGAATGGAAATCTATGCGATCCTCCCCCCGATCCAGATGATCCCCCGCCCCCGCCCCCGCAACCTCCCCCTCCGCCTCCGCCTCCTAATCCGGCTAATCCGGTTCCGCCTACTCCTCCCGGTGACCCAAACTTCAAAATCGGCCCAATGGGTAATGGCGAAGCCGGTTATGTTACCGCTGGAAGCCTTTTCGCCTACCGGATCGGTTTCGAAAACGAAGCTGAAGCCCTTGCACCCGCTCAATTTGTCGCCATCCGCGACATCATTGACGCCGACCTTGACCCCGACACGCTGGAACTCACGGAGGTCGGTTTTGGGGACAGGTTTGTAAGCATCCCTGAGGGTAGCCGACATTTCGAAACAACCATACTTATGAATTATAACGGCCAAGACATCCGCGTGGAGATCGAGATTGGCTACTGGCCGGATACCAGGGAAGTCTACGCGAATTTCATTTCCATTGACCCCGCAACCGACCTGCCGCCGAGCGTGGAATTCGGCTTTCTTCCACAGGAGGACGGCACGGGCCGCGGCCAAGGCTTCATGGGTTATGTCATACGTCCCAAGGACGAATTGCCGACCGGGACGGAGATACGCAATGTTGCAGCGATCACGTTCGATTTCGGAGACACGATTACCACCAACCAAGTTGATCCACACGATCCCAGCCTAGGCACTGACCCTGCCAAGGAATGCCTGAATACTATTGACGCTGATGCGCCCATAGGAATTGTCAGCGTTCTCCCCGAGACCACGACTACGGCAAGTTTCGAGGTCTCATGGACCGGCAGCGATGTAGGTTCAGGCGTTCGTTCTTATGATGTCTTCGTGGCAGTGGACCGTGGTCCGTTCGAGCTTTGGCTCGATGATACGAACGACGCGTCGGCCACCTACGCCGGCGCAGACGGGCATTACTACTCGTTCTACTGCGTCTCCGTTGACAACGTCGGCCTTGTCGAGTCGAAGACTCCGACGGCAGAGGCGTGGACGACCGTTGATGTCCCCGGCGAGTCGCCCGACGGCGTCATAGATTCGCCAATGGATGGCCTGGTTATTCTCGTTGGCAGCGCGATCAACCTTCAAAGCTCGTGGACAGATCCCGACGGCGAGGTTGTCGCGTGGAATTGGACTATCTCTGGTCCCGAAAACCATTCCTTCACCGGGGAAGCCCCCGGCGTCCTGGCGCTGAATACTGCGGGGGTATACACGATTACGTTGACCGTGACCGACGATGAAGGCCTTGCGGATCCTGACCCCGCGGTGGCAACCGTTATCGTACAACTCGGCGAGCCGCCGGATGGCATGATCGATACGCCGGCTGACGGGGCGAACGTCCAGGTCGGCTCGGCGGTCTCCTTCAACGGAACCGGCGCCGATCCCGATGCGCAACTGCCGCTGTCCTTCTATTGGCAGATCGTGAACGCCGATACCGGCGCTACCGTAGCGACGTTCAGTGTGGAGGACCCCGGCGTCTGGGTCGTTCCGTCCGAGAACCACTATCAGGCCACGCTCACCGTGACGGACGCCGCCGGCAACGTTGATCCGACGCCGTCCGTCGTTGACTTCTATGGCGTGGCAGGTCAGCCGCCGGACGGAACCATTGATTCGCCAGGCGACGGACTCGTAATTAATCCCGGCGACACGATTGACCTGCGAGGGAGCGGCGCCGATCCGGACGGCGCGGTCGAGGGCTGGGCGTGGACAGTCACTGGCCCGGGCGGCTTCAGCCAGATGTTCAGCGTCGAGGATCCCGGCGCACTAGCTCTGCCGGATCCCGGGGTCTACACCGTAACGCTCACCGTGACCGACAACAGCGGCATAACTGATCCGACCCCGGCGACGGCGACGGTTACCGTGAATGCCGCGCCGACGGCTGACGACCAGAGCATCACGGTTGGAGAAGACAACAGGGTGACAATAACACTCACCGGCGCTGATGCCGATGGCGACGCGCTACTTTACAGCGTTGTTGGCGGTCCTGCGCACGGAACCATTGAAGTCACTGGTGTCGAAAACGGCTCCGAGGTCCTTTACACGCCGAACACAAATTTTGCCGGCGCGGACAGCTTCACGTTCCAGACCAACGATTTCCGAGTGGATAGCGACATCGCCACGGTCAGCATCACCATCAATCCGATCAATGACGCCCCGGTTGCGCAGGACGGCGCTGCGACTACTCGCGAGGGAATTGCGGTTGACATTCCGTTGAGCGCGACAGACGTAGACAACACCCCAGGCGATCTGACCTACGCGATTGGGACTGGTCCAACAAACGGGACAGTCAGCATTGTCGGCAACATGGTTACCTACACCCCGAGTCCTGGATACGTGGGGACGGATACATTCACGTTCACGGTTGCCGACCTTGAGCCGCTGAGCGATGTTGGCACAGTATCTGTAACGGTTGAACGCTCATATGTGCTGCTCGGCAAGGTGGCTACCAGTGCAGGTTCGGTCTACATCTACGACGTTGACGGCCCGGATGCCGGGATAGCGATCAACGGCGATTACGACGAGACGGACGGAACGAAGTACAACCCCTACGATCCTGGCAACGACCTGCTCATCATCGGCACTCCCAACGGCGTGATCGTCCTGGCAAACGCGAGGGTCAAGAACGGCACGACCTGGCAGCCGGCGGACTTCTCGTCGCTGGGGCTTGTTGTGGACGGCAAGCTTGGCGTCTTCGTGGATCAGCGACTTGGTACGGGCGACATCAGCTTCCTGGCTGCAAAGAGCGGGATTGGCACGGCGATAGCGAAGTCACACATAACGGGCCTGCCCGATGGGGCGCTTGAGGTTCCCGGCGTAATGACAATCCCCGAAGGCGCGGGACTTTACTCCCCAGGCCAGAGCATCGGCACGGTCATCGTCTACGGCGCAGGCGACTCCATGCCCGGTGATGTTATCGCCAGGGATCTTGGCACGTTCATCACCGGCGGCGGATTCAGCGGAGACATCGTCCTAAGCGGAAAAGCAGGACTGATCTACACCGGCTACAAGGGCGCTGGGACGCTTGACGGCAATGTCAGCGCGGGGAGCATCGCCACGTTCTACGCCAACGGCCCAGTCAGCGGGAATGTGACGACGACGGGCGCGACGGACCTGTTCTACGTGAAGGGCAATGTCACTGGCGATCTGGATGTCGGCGGGACGCTCAAGACCTTCTACGTGGCGGGGAATTCCGCCGGTTCGGTAATGGCCAATGATATCGGCCTGTTCTACACGGCAGGAAATACGAGCGGGCACGTTGAAAGCAATGCCAACATCGGGACGTTCTTCACAACGGGCAGCCTCACGGGAGCAGGCTCGGTCATAGCGGGCGGCGGGATCAAGACGATGCTGGTTGGAAATGGCGTTGATACAACGATCCAGGCCGCGCAGCTTGGAACGCTCATTGTGCAGAAGGGCAACCTTGACGGTGAAGTGAATATCGGCGGCGGCTCTTCAACGATCATTGTTTCGACGGGGGATTTGCTGGCGCAGATCACGACGGGCGGGACGCTCTCGTCAATGAACATCGCCAATGGCACTTACCGAGGGACGATTGACGCCAAGCGGATAGGAACGCTGCTTGCCAAGTCCACGGGACTGAATGGGGCAACCCGCGCGAGGATTCTGGCGGATGACGGACTGGCCAACCTGTTTGTTCTGAATGATATGCTCGGGACGGACGTGGGAGTCGGCGTCAGATCCTTGCCATCAGGAAAGAGTGTTGAGCTTGGATTCCTTTACGTTGGTGGAAAGATAACGACGAGCAACGTGCTTGTTGGCGTTTGGAATGAAAATGACGGAAGCCAGTCTGCCGCAAATCCGTTCAGTGATGGGACGGAGAACGGGACGCCCTACGTGCCTGCCGGATTCGCTGGAACGGCCAAGCTGGTCAATGTCCACGTCGGCGGGACGATAGGAACCGCAGGCGCAGGCGCGGATCAGTGGGCGATTGGGTCGAAGGACAAGGGGCTGTGGCGGGAGGATAGGCTGAAGGTCGAAGATGATTACTTGGTGGTTAACGGCACCTAACTCCGAGGTGGCGTGTGAATACCTGTGCCGCGCTACAGCCGCGACACGGCGTCGGAGTATGGGATGCTCTCTATTACCACGAGAGAATCCAAGCGTAGATCCTAATTCCCATCCACATTGCCACGAGTAGCAATGCCAGGCCCACAAGGAGCAGGACGCCGCGCTCTTTCTTCCCTTCTCGACTGCTAGGCTTCCTATCATTCTTCTTGAGCATCTCGGCAAGCTCGCGAGCTGCTCGGGCCTCCTTCATTCTGTTGATCTTGCCGTTTATGAAGTAGCCTAGAGACAATAGACTCCCCCCTAGCAGGAAGCAGACCAAGGAACCAACCATAGCCTCGCGCCGTGGTAGGTTGTTCTCGTTGAAAAGGGCTCCCGCGGAGACAATCAGAAGCATAGCTCCAATGTAGTACATCACAGCCGAAGGCAGTGATGTCTTCGCCATCCAGGAGCTAGTGGTATCCTGACCTGCAGGCGCATCTGCATCTGGGGGTACATTCAATTGGCCGCAGCTCGGGCATCTCCCACCACCTTGCTGATGAGCAGGCAATGGTGCCTTGCAGTACCCGCAGGAGTAGCTCTTCAGTTGCATAGCCTATTCCGTTTCACGGTGGGATCATTGAATACCCCCGCCCCGTCGTACTCGTTGACACCTATGAGGACGGCCCATCGCCGTGGCTTCTCCTGCTGAATCTGGTCGAGAGAGACCTCCCCTGCGATGCCCTTCTTCTGCGCCGGTAGCGCCCGAGCGAAAGGCACCTCCGCCAGCAGGATCACCGCCGCTATACGTCTTGATAATGTCATCTCTCTCCCCTTACCCGACGGGCCTCTGCGTCTCACCTTATGCTATCGGCGGCGGGGGAGGTGTCAAGACGCGGACAGCCGGACAGCCGTCGCTTTTCAGGCTTGCCGCCTCAGAGTGTTCCGATACACGTGAACGCTCCACCTCTCGCTTCCGTGAAGCGGCTTGCCGACCAGATCGAGCGTTCCGTCCCCGCGCATATCCGCCAGAACGCCATCGTGGATACCCGTGCCATCGTCCACGATCCTGCGGTTGAATTCGCCCTTCCCGTCGTTCTCGAAGACCAGAATCCGTGGTGGACGTTTCCTGTAGCTCCGCTCCCTGTTGCAGACTCCGATTTCCCCGACGACGATATCGAGCCTACCGCAGTAACGGAGATCGCCGACCGCCAGAGTGTGGGCGTCCAGCAGACCATCCTCCAGCACGTGCTCTTTCCATAGCTGACGGGGATCGTCTGGACGCTTGAACCACGCCGCCTTGCCACCTTGGGATTTTCCGTAGATGCAGGGATCGCCTTCCGACAGGACGATCTCATTCCTGCCGTCGCCGTCCAGGTCGGCGATGGCGATCTTGGTGGTCACATACCCCGCCGAGAACCGGTGCTTGCGCCACGTCCCGCCTTCCTTCTTGAACCAGTGGTTCCCGCAGACGATCTCGTTCTGACCATCACCGTCAACGTCGCCTATGGCAATGCCTTCCTCGGGCTGCATCTTGCGGAAGTCATTCGGGCCGGCCAGTTCCTCGCTCAGTTCCGTGGCTACAATCTCGACGTTCGGCCAGGGCGTCGCTCGCGGATTGTCGGGAAGCGGCACGCAGTAGACGGTTGTCCCGCCCGGAGCCTGCTGGTTGGTGAACACAAGCGTCCTGACGCCGTTGCTCAGCGCGTCGCCGATCAGCGTGTCGTGGAACTGGGAACAGCCCGTCTTGAGAATCGTGCGCCTGGCCCATTTCCCTCCTTCGGGGCCTGGGTTCTCCCACCACCAGATTTCGTCGTTGCCGCCGCCTCCCCCCACGAGAACATCGCCGAGCCCGTTCCCCGTCAGATCAACGACGGAACCGCCGCACTCGATTCCCGCCAGTCCGTCGTCAACGAGATGCTCCGGCCAGGGGAGTTCATCCCCCCGATTCTCCAGCCAGACCATACGCCCGCTTCTTCCTGAAACGACGATATCGAGCCTGCCATCGCCGTTGATGTCGCCGACGGCGTGGAATGTGTTCATCGCAGCGCCGCCGACATCATTCCCGACGATCCCGACAGTCTTTTTCTGGAACCCCCCCTTCATATTCACCCCTGGAATGAATGACGCCTTAAGAAGTCAAGGTTGTAACCCGTCCAGTCCGAGGCGACGGTGATCAATGTACCACCGGCCAGTTGCATTGGGCAACCTTCAGCAGGCTGCTGCACCGATGCGGCCCTTCCCACACCGCATGTTTGCGCGTAAGATACATTAAACGTTGACCGCAACGCCAATCACTTCCTGGAGAGAGGAGACTGAGATGGCACTCAGAACACTGGTCGTAATCGCAACGTGTGCGTTGGCCCTCGGGGAAAACGCTTACGCCCACAAGCCGCTTTTCGATGAACCTGACTCCAAGAGCCTTGAGAGTGCTCAGGAGGTCAAGGAGCCGCAGATATCCTACGCAATCTACTCGAACCTGGACTCCCCTGAGGATGTTGACTTCTATGCCCTGAAGGTCGAGAAGCCGATGCTGCTTTACGCCGGGATGCTTGTGCCGCAGACGCCAGATTACGAGGACTTCTACCCCTGCTATGCGGTAATCGGCCCAGGACTGCCCGAGCCCGATGTAGAGCTGCCGGTTGAATTGCCCGAAGCTTACGGAGCGCTGGTCGTGATTCCAGAGCCAGTGAAGCCGCGCCCCAAGTTCTACGAACCATTCACTGCAACACGTTACTATGAGGGCATCAAGGAGATTGAGCGGAAGGTCAAGACCACGGGGACGTACTACCTGATTGTGTGGCATCCTGAAGGCGAGACGGGCGGCTACACCGCCGTTGTCGGCAAGGAGGAGAAGTGGGAGATATCAGACATGGCCCCGACGATAGAAGCGGTCCGCATTATTCGGAAAGGCGACTGGATGGGAGTCAGAAGCAAGCCGAAGAAGAAGGAAAAGGGGCAGTGAGGCTGACGCGAGGCAATTGGCCAGATAATGATAAACGGTTCGTCTGAATCAATTGCTCGTGGAGGATAGAGCATTGTCGGTCTGGGTATCAGGAGTCGAGAAGAGATTGGATAGGCGCTTCTACAAATGCGACTGTTAGTGACAGGTTCCAGTGGTACGATCGGATCGGCTCTTGTTAAGGCCGCAACCGAGCGAGGGGATGATGTCATCCGCCTGGTGCGAGGTGCGCCGAAACGAGAGAATGGCGAAGCGGGATGGAATCCTACAAGCGGCCAGGTCGATGCGCAAGCGCTCGACGGAGCCGACGCTCTGGTTCATCTCGCTGGCGAGAGCATTGCCGAAGGACGTTGGACGGCAGCGAAGAAGAGGCGCATACTCTCAAGCCGAGTGGAGGGAACTCGCACGCTCGTAAACGCGATGCGCGGCCTCGTCGCTCCTCCGAAAGTCTTCCTGTGCGCATCGGCGATAGGCTACTACGGGGACAGGGGAGACGAGGTACTCGATGAGCAGTCTCCTCCGGGCGCTGGGTTCCTGCCTGAAGTCTGCAAGGCGTGGGAGACTGAAGCGGAGAGGGCGGTCGAATGCGGAGTTCGGGTAATCAGGATCAGGATCGGCGTCGTTCTTGATCGTGGCTCAGGTATGCTGGCCAGAATACTGCCGGTCTTCAGAAAGGGTTTGGGGGGTACGTTGGGCGGGGGCGTCCAGTTCGTAAGTTGGATAGACTTGGGTGATCTTGTCAGAGCGATGCTCTACTGTCTGAATTCGGATGGCCTCGAAGGGCCGGTCAACGCCGTCGCGCCGAAGCCAGTTACGAACGCCGAACTGACGAAGGAGCTTGCAGAAGCGCTGGGACGTCATGCGCTTCTGCCTGCTCCCGCGTTTATGCTTCGCCTGGCATTGGGCGAGATGACCGATGAACTGCTGTTGTCGAGTCTGAGGGTTGAACCTAGGAAACTGCTGAATTCAGGGTTCCGCTTCGACTACGCCGATATTCAAACGGCGTTGCGAAAAGAGCTTGATGGCGCATCGTAGTCACGAACCTTGCACGGGATCATGTGGACTGCCATGTCGCACATCGGGGAGCAGCAGCCCGAGACAGCTCTCGGCCAGCAATTCGCACAGGCTTTCCTTGAACCCCTTAAGCAGGGCATCATCCGTCCCCTTGGGTGGACGGTCACCAGCGGGAATATCTGAATAGCGGTCCAAAAGCGGCAGGTGGCGGATAGAAAGTGCGTCACCCGGATTGTGATGATGCCCCGCTGTGCAGCGGGAGTCAAGTTTTCCTTTGATCAAGGCGTCTCGTCAGCAAACCACTACACAAGGGCGTTCAAAAGTTTCTGCAAATGGATGGAGGCCGATGGGCGCGCCAGTCATAACCCCGCCAAACACCTATCGCAGCGCAACGCGCGGGTTGATGTTCGACGGAGACGAAGGGCGTTGACATCTGACGAGACCAAGCGGCTGTTGACGGCAACACGCACGGGCCCAGCTTTCCGAGGTATGGCTGGGGAGGAGCGGGAACTGCTCTACGCTTTGACACTTTCGGCGGGACTGAGATGGTCTGAACTGCGAAGCCTGACACGAAGTAGCTTCCACCTGGACGTCGTTCCTGCGACCGTGACTGTTTCAGCAGGCTACAGCAAACACAGGCACGAAGATGTCTTGCCGCTGCGTCAGGACATCCTTGAACGACTACGCATTCACCTTGCCAGCAGGTTGCCGAATTGCCAGGCATTTGACATGCCGCTGGGCGGGGTCGGCGCGGAGATGATGCGGGAGGATCTGGCGCGAGCCGAAATCCCCTATCAGACTGATTTGGGAGTTTGCGATTTCCATTCTTTGAGACATACGTTCATAACCTCCCTGGCTGTGTCTGGCGTACATCCGTCCGTGGCGCAACGGTTGGCGCGGCATTCGACTGTGGAACTGACGCTGGGAGTCTACACGCACATCAGGCTTGAAAACCAGGCAGAGGCACTGGAAAGTCTACCGTCCATCTTCACAAATCCGACTGCCGATGTCTCGGTCAGGAACGTTACCGATAACGCCTGAAATGAAATCGTCCTTGTTGTTCATGGTACCACGTTGCGCCCCATCAGAAGATCTGACTTGCCGCCCTGTCGGCCCCTTTTTGAAAATCGCCCTACCGAAAATCTTGCCGCAAATCTTGCCCCGAAAAGGGGACTGAGGGTAGGGTTCGTGAAACAAGTTGAAACAAACTCGATAAAAAAGTCGAAAATCCCGTTTGGCCCACCGATAACGTATATCGTAGAGAAAGTGGGGTTTTGCGCGTGTATAAGCTGGTGAGGGCGGAGGGACTCGAACCCTCGGCCTACGGATTAAAAATCCGTTCGGCGATTTCTGTAAAGGGTAAAAAAGCCAATGACTTAGAACAATGCGATTCTGCCGATTGCCCCTGCCGTTGCCCTTTTGACAAGGAATTCGCCGGAATCGTTGCGCTTTGGCCGAAGCTGAAACCGGGGGCGCAAGCGCGTCTTTCTGCATATGCCAGGGGATTGCTGGATTCGCAAGAGGGGGGCGCATAAATGCGATTGCGGCGCATTATCGGCGGGAACGTCCTGCCGGGCCGGTGGCCGGACTTTCATTCAATGGCGGGCGTCCAATGACGCCGGAAAGGAATGTGGAGCATGGAAAGCGATCCGAAACAATACGGCGATAACGGGGCTGTCATGGTCCGGGATTCTACGGGCCGATTCGTGAGGGGCAATCCGGGCGGGCCGGGAAATCCCATGAACCGGCGCGTGAATGAACTGCGGGTTGCGCTTCTGGAATGCGTGACGCCGGATGATATGCAGGCTGTCATTCATGCGCTTGTTGACGCCGCGAAAGCGGGCGACGTGGCGGCGATCCGCGAGTTTCTTGACAGGACCATCGGCAAGGCGCGGGATAACGTCGCGCTGGAAGTTGTGCCGGGGGCGTCATTCCTTGAAAACCTGTCCGAAGAGCAGGTTGATCGGATGGTTTATCGCGCAATGCTTGGGAGCATTGGCAGCGCTACGCCACAGAGACTTTCCGAAATCAAGGCGGCGGTTGCGGAACGCGAGCGGCAGGGGGCAATTCCGGGATTGATTGCCGGGCCGGACTGTCAAGCTTCGGACGATGGTTGACAAGGCCGGGCATTGACAGGACATAAATACGTCATTTGCTGCCGAATAAATGCTTGACATATGACGCCATGATGCTATAATCAATGGCGTGATGGAAACACGGGAACACAAGCCGAAGGGAGCAGAGAAGATGAAAACGGCAATCGGATATCTGCGGGTGTCAACGGTCGGGCAAGCCGAAGAGGGCGTTTCACTTGCGGCGCAAGAGGCAAAGATTCGGGCGTTCTGCGATTTGCGCGGCTTCAACCTGGAAGCCGTCTATTCCGATGAAGGGATATCCGGTTCAACCATGCGGAAGCGTCCGGGGCTGGCGGCGGCGTTGGAGCATGTCGAGCGGACGGGCGGCGTTCTGGTTGTCTATTCGCTTTCCCGCATGAGCAGAAGCTTGCGCGATACGCTTGCGGTTGCGGACAGGCTGGACAAGACCGGGGCGGACTTGGCTTCGCTTTCTGAGAACCTGGACACGACTTCGGCAATGGGAAAATTCTGCTTCAACCTGTTCGGCGCGTTGAATCAGCTTGAACGCGATCTTGCGAGCGAGCGGACGGCGGCTGCGCTGGCGCATAAGCGGAGCATGAGCGAGAAGACCGGCGGGGATATCCCCTTCGGATATCGGCTTGCGGCGGACGGCAGGCTTGAAAAGAACCCGTCGGAATGGCATGTTGTAGAGGAAATCACGCGGCTTCGGTCGGCGGGCTGGAGTCTTCGCAGAATCGCGGCGGACCTTGAAGGGCGCGGGATTCTTGCGAGAGGGAAAAGCAAGTGGCATCCGCAGACGATAAAGAACATACTGGACTTCCAAGCCGCAGCCTAGACCGGCTTGCGGAGCTTGTGGCGGCGTTGCCGGAAGACCGGCGGGCGCGGTTGGGCTTTGAGCTTCGGGAAGGGGAACTCATGGCGGACGGACTGAAAGACCGGATGAAAGACAATCCGGCGTTGCGAGTCTACAGCTTGCAGGAGATTGCCGACGCTTACGGCATGGGCAAGCGGACGTTGCGGCTTCACGTCAAGCAGGGCCGGTTGCGGGCGCGGCGCATTGGGCGGGAACTCATGGTCACGGAAGCGGACCTTGCCGCATATCTCGCAGGCGACGGCGATAAGGCGTCCGGGAAGGGCAAGGGGAAGCGATAGCGTCCGGCGTGGTCCTGGAACCATGCGCGGGTGATAAGGCGCGTGGTTGGGCTTGTGAGAGGCATGGGCTTTTAACACAAGGGGTTTAGCATGAGAAGGGCAAAGACGAAAGCCGCAGTTGTGTTTTTCGTCGTGGTGTTGACGTATCCGGGGATACAGGTTGTCAACGGACAGGCTACCGACGAAAAGAAGGAACCGGACAAGGCGGGAACAGCAAACGCCGCAGAAGCCGAAACCTATACCTACTTGGGCAAGCCGCGCACTAAGAAATGGTTTGACGCAATGTTCGAGGAGTTCAAAGACAAGCTAACCATAATTGATGGTAAGGTTTACGACTTGGGTGAAGACGTAGCCTTGGAGCGTCTGCACAGAGCATGTTATAGGCATCACGGCATTGGCGCGCTTTGCGGAGGCTGTGATAGGCCTCTCGTCGTGCAGGCAAAGGATTCTGTGATACTCGTGGCGGACTATGAGACACATATCAGGAACAGCGTACGCAGGCCATCGTTAATAGCTGGTCCGGTCTTCGAATACGCAGTTGAAGGTGTCAAAGATGCTGAACGACAAGTAAAAAGGCAATTCCGTCAACCAATGGTTTACATAGGCGAGAAAATCCACAAGGAGACTTTGGGTATAGAAGGGAGTATAAAGACCTATAAAGTACATACATCGCTTACGCGTGAGGAGTTTATGTCCGTATTGACGGGGGGAGAAGTCCTGTATCGTTACAGGTTGATAAGGACCAAAGAAAAGGGGCCACGATCCGCGAACTTCGCTGGCTACATAAGCAAGTTTGCCGAATCGCCACTCTACAGAGAAGCCATTGCGGAGAAGGTCGAATAGCATTTCCTGATGGAAGCAGACGGCGCGGCTGCCGGGTGTTTCAGTCTTTCATGCTCTACTGCGATCTGGTTGCCGATGCTTTCCGACGCCGAAGGGTCGGAAATGTAGAGAATGGGTACGGCGGGGCGTCCGGAATTCCGATCTTTTCCCGCATGCGTACGCGCGCACGTGCGAGCAAGCTATCGCCATCCTGCGGCATGGGGCCCCTTTTCCCGCCAGAATTTGAACCATGCTCCCCGGCTGTCTGCGGGGAGGGGATGTTGTCTACTTCGCCTCCGGGGAGTCGGATTTTCAAGCGGGCGACTTCCAGAAGCCGACGGGCAAAACCAGAAGCGCAGAATTTCAGAGAGGCTAACGACCTTCGACATAACCCCCGTGAAAATTTTTGCTGATTTTTTTTGCATGAGCGGCAATTCCGAGGCGGAAAAAGCAACTTTCGCGCCAACGTGCCGCAGACGGCGACACTAGCAAATCGCATACCAGATGAGGCTAAGACGCCAAAGGACGGAGAAATTACGAGGACGGCGATCCGGAAAATGTTGACAGATCAGAGATTGACACTGACGGGCAAATGACGACAATCATGGGCACATAATGAGGACAATAGCCCGATGGTATCGGGAAGTGTTGCCACTTGTGCGGAAGATCGGGACTTCGGTAATGACTCCATTACACAAGGATAGAGGATAATGGGAATTCCGATTTGGCTGGTCTTTAGCGGGATTGGCGCGTTGATAGGGTATGACGCCGCGAAGCGCAAGGGGTTCTCCCCTGTTGCTGGCGTTATTGGTGGAGGGTTGCTGTGCCTTCTTGCGCCCTTGATGTATCTGTGTTCCGATAGGCACAATAGAAAGTGTCCTTACTGCGCCGAGTTTGTGAAGAAGGAGGCCAAAGTGTGCAGGCATTGCGGTAAGGACTTGCCGCTAACGTAGTGTCCTCAGCAAGGCGCGTACCGGAGAAGGCGGTAAGAAGCCACAGGGCGACGAATGGCTGACGTTCAAAGTGCTGTAGTCTTAGCAGGAAAGGAGTCGAGCATGGCGACGACTACGGATACGGGCCAGAGATGCGGCACGTTTGCAACGTGCCCTACGCGGGGACGACGCGAGAGGACGGTAAGACTGATTGTTGCAGTGCTGGGCCTTTCCTATTGCCTGTTTGCCTTGCCCTGCGCCGCGGCGGATGAACAGAAGGATATGACTGTTACCCTTGACAGCGGCAAGAGCTATAAAAGGGCACGGCTCCTGAGAAAAGAAGGCGACATCCTCGTCTTTGTACACTCGACAGGGATAGCGAAGGTCCAATGGCAATTACTCTCGGATGAATCAAGGGCCGCGCTAGGATATACAACAAGAGAAGAAGAAATGGCAAGAGCGAGGGCAAAAGCCGAAGAAGAAGCGGCAAAGGCTGAAGCTGACAAGGCCAAAGCAGAAGCGGAAACCAAAGCCAAAGCAGAATTTGCGGCGCAACAACAGAAGAAAGGGTTGATAGAATATGATGGTTTGTGGGTCACACCTGAGCAAAAGAAAGAACTGGTAGCGGAAAAAGAAATAGATCGTATGATGAAAGAGAAGGCCCCAATATTCAGTTACGAGGTACTTCAGGTGTTGGAAGAGAAGGGGGCACTATGCAAGAGCATAGACTATGAGTTTATGAGTGGCGGTAACTATAACGGCAACAAATGCTTCCCCCCACAGTGGAACCCCGGCTATACCTTTTTTCTATCCCTCACAGACACAAAGTTGATTGGCGAAGGATATAGGAAAATACCCAGCGCTGATGGTGCTCGTCTTTACTGGGGGGGGACCTATGACTTTATGGATACAACTGGAGTAAGAAGGGTCGTAGATAAGTACGCAAAGAGCGAAGAAGAGGCCAGGCGGTTGTTAAAAGAGGAATTATATCAGTTAACACAAGAGGAACAGAAGCCAAATGATTCCAGTAAGAATACACAGAAGACTATAACAGAATCGGACAATCAGTTGGATAAAATGATCGATGAAAAGGCCGTGATTTTTAGCTACAAGATTTTTCAAGTGGTGAAAGGAAATGGCGCTCTTTGTCTGAGTACCGACTACGAATATATCAGTAACGGTGACAATCGTAGCCTACCTCCCCAGTGGAGGCCAGGTTATGTTTTTTTCTTAATACGAGATACTAAGTTGCTGACGGAGGGATACGCCCAACCTTTTAAATCAAACGGTGACAGCAGGCTCTATTGGGCGGGAACCTATACCTATTTATCCAAACAAGGCGCATCAAGAACCGTAGACAAATACGCTCAAAGCAAGATAGAAGCCAGACGATTGTTGAGAGACCAACTGTATCTGCCGCCACCACCCGATGAACAGAAACCGAAAGATACCGGAAAGGATGATGCGGATAAAGGCAAGGTCAAGATATAATGGCTCTTACTCCGTGGAGCAAGAACCACGTTGATGCTTGATTTTTGAGTCCTTAGCCACTTGCCGTTTTCGCCTTCAATCCGCCGGCAGCACCTCGATCTCGGCGACGGCTGCAAATTTGTCGCCGTGTCCAGATAGCGCCACGAGGCGGATATGCCGTGCCGCGACCGGCACCGGGAACAGGAACTCCTGCTCCGCCGTCTTCTTCTTTCGTGGGGGCAAGGGATAGCTACGGGAAGGGTGTAGCATGGCAAATCAGGAGCTTATTTGTCTTGAGAAACTGCGGGAGTGGCTGGATTTCAGAATGTGGAGTCTGCGCACATTCGCGGGCAAGGATTCGATTCGCCTGGATGAACTTTTCGGGATATTGCCGGACGGTAGTCCGTGGCCGCCCAACGTCGCGCTTCGATATTTTTACGCGCAATACCAGATCGTGCATATCAGCAAACCCGACGGGACAGACGTTATAGGGGGGATATTCTGCAAACAGGTCGGATATCGGGAATCGGTCGCTATGGACTGGTTTCTGGGGCGGATAGCAGGCGAAATCGAATGGCTGGAGAAGGAGGCCGTGAGAGACGCGGCCAAACACACGGGCGGCTCGGTGGCATGGAATCCGGAGCAACTTGCGGACGCCGGTAACACAGGCCGGGACTACGACAAGTATTTACGGAACCGGGAGGCAGTCACGAAACAACACGATGTTATCAGAAAACTATCGGGGGTCATGTATACCGGCTTCCCTTCCCCCGTCCCGTCGGGTGGCATGGCGATGAATCAGGAACTTGAGAAGGCTCTTGTTGAAATCAAGAACGCGGCGGGTATCGCATGGGCGGCATTGACCGATCCGAGAAGTTATGACGCTGAAAAGCGCGTCGTATGGTTGCCCCGTGAATTGCGCGGGAGCGGCAGCATTGAAAAGCTGAAAGAGCTTCTGCCCCTGCATGGGGGATGCGTAGTCGGCGGCAAGGTGGGTGTCACGCCGGGGCCGGGAGTGTTCAATTTATGGGGATTCTTCGCTGACACGGTGCGGGATGCGCGGGACAGGGCATTGTCCCTGCTGGCGCGTGAGGATGTTCCCGCAGCATGGTTGACGCTGGACGGTCCGAAATTGAAGGCGATCAAGACGGTTGACGATTTCCACGAGGCGAGGCAGGCCATGCGCGAGACCTTGCAATCAGAATATAGAAAACCTGCCGATGAACTGCTCCAGAAGGGAAAGCATGGACTGCTGGCGGCGCGGGAATGCGAATCTGCCGGGGCCGCCAGCGGGGGCGCGGCGAATCCGCCGACGGCAGCGGCGGACAAGAAAAGCAAGCCTGCGAAGGAACCTTGCGAACGGGACAGGAAAATTTATACCTTCTATGTCGAAATGAAGGGGCTGGATTCCGGCGTTACGCAAGAGCGGGTTGCCAAGCACATATCGGCAGGGAAAATTCCGGGACTGGAAAAAGTCAGGCAATACACAATTTCAAACGCATTGAAGCGGGTACGGAAGTGGCGCAAAGAGCAAGGTTTGCCCGATGAACTTGCAAAGCCTGAAACTATCGCAATGAATCCCGCCAAGCTGGACTTGGGTAAGCGGAAAAATATGGGCGAACAGGCGCGGATTCGCGGCATGAAAAAGGCCGGGGCAAAAGCCGACTAAGCCTGCATAAACGCGATTTTATGCAAGCCGATGATTAGCTTATATATGATCGTATGGGGTGATTCGCTGCATTATGCACGTTATGCAAGGCGCGAAATCTGCATAAACGCCAGGGATGAGGGGAAGGGTTACTTCCCCGGAAAGGACTGGCGATGAACACAGAATACTTGACGGCTGAGGACGTGGCGAACCGGCTTCACGTGACGCCGGGAACAATTCGCCGATGGGTGCGGCAGGGGCGGATTCCTGAAATCAGGATAAGCCCGAAGATAAGGCGATTCGATCCCGACGCGGTTGATACTGCGCTACGGCGCGGGCCGGTTGCGGTGAAGGGGGGCGGCGCATGAAACGCGGTGATATCAACGTCGAATTGGCCGTCCTGAAAACCGTGTCCTATCGCTTTGAGAAAGATAGGCGATGCTGGACGGCTTCAGGATTGACGTGGGCTATATGCGCCCGAATCCGCGAGAACCCGGAATACCGTCTATCTGTCGGCGCGGTAAAGGGCGAACTGACATACAAGGAAATCAAGAGTATCAAGGGCCGTGTCCGGCGTTTCTTTATCAGGCTTGAGGCGCATGGATTTCTGACAGCCAAGCCATACAACAAAAAGCTCATTCACTACAGCGTTATTCCCGCAAAAAACCGGCGCAAGGCGCGGTTGATATCCCTGCTGCCCAGGCGCGATGAAAACCTTGTGGCGTGGCGGACAAAGCTCCTATTTGAACTGTTGCCGAACAAGAGCGACATGCAGAACGGATGCAGAATAAGTGCAGAACGGATGCAGAACATACCTTCGTACGTAGTACAAACGGATTCAAACAAAGTACATAACGGAAAAGACGCGATTTCATCGCGGAAGAACCGGAAAACGGCAACGCCGAATCCGGAAGCCCAGGCGCGACTCAATGCCCTTGCCGACGTTGAGACTCAAAAAGCATTGCGGGCCGGGCGGTTGATTACGCGGGCTGAGGCTATGCGGGAAGCTGTTCGCAAGGCGGCGGACAGGCCGCTGGCTGTCGAGGTGTTCAAACATGCGAACTGAAACACAGAATGAACAACAGGCGGTTGCCGAACTGAATCCCCTGCCGCACAGCATCGAGGCCGAACGGCGGATACTTGGAAGCTGCCTACAGCCGAACGCGCTTGGCGACGACGTGCTTGATACCTACTGCGGGCGGCTGCGGGCGCGTCACTTCTACGATACCGGCCACAGGCTGATATTTTCCGTCCTGGAAAAGATTCACGAAAAGGGCGGATACAGTTGTGAATTCGACGCGGCAAATCCGGTTGTCGTCATGCTGCGGCGCGAGCTTGAAGGTATCGAGGCCAGCGACAAAAAATATGCGAACGCTTACGCGGAAATCGGGGGCATTGACTACCTTGAAAATCTACTTCAGGACGTGCCTACATGCGTCAGTGGCGAATCTGATATCCCGATAGTCCTTGCCCATGCCCTGCGGCGCGAGCTTGTCACGCTGGGGCACAATCTGGAACGGGCCGGGCGTTCGATTGCCGATCCCGGCGAGGCGATTGACAAAGCGGAAACTGCCCTATCGGAATTGCGAACAGGCGCGGCGCGGCAGGAGGCGTCGTCGTTGCGCGATGTTCTGCTTGAAGTATCACGCGAGGCGGACGCCGGGCCGCAACGGGGGCTGCCTACGGGCTTCCCGCAGATTGACTACCTGCTGGGCGGATTGCGTCCGGGCGCGTTGACAGTAGTTGCCGCGAGGACTTCGGTAGGTAAAACGACGTTTCTGCTGAACATCGCCTATTCCGTCGGCTATGTCGAGCAACGTCCCGTCGGGCTGTTCTCTCTGGAAATGCCTGAAACGGAAATTGCGCGGAATCTGATTGCCTTTCATGGCCAGGTTGACAGGAACGGCGATCAGGGCGATTTGGCGGAAGTCGAGGCGTTCGCCAATGCCATGAATCAGCTTGCCGACGGCGGGCAAATCTTCATCGAGGACGCGGGCGGTTTGAAAATCGGCGATCTTCGCGCTTCGGCGCGGCGCATGGTGCGGAAGAACGGAATCGAGCTTCTGCTTGTGGACTATCTCCAGCTTGTCGAACCTGAAACTACGGGCCGGACGCGGACGCGGGAAAATGAAGTTTCCGAGGTATCGCGCAAGCTCAAAGCTCTGGCGAAGGAATTGCAAATCCCGGTTGTCGCGGCGGCGCAGTTGAATCGTTCGGTTGAATCGCGGGCGGAAAAACGTCCGTATCTATCGGACTTGCGCGAGAGCGGCGCGATAGAGCAAGACGCGGACGCCGTTCTGCTGCTCTGGCGTTCCGATGATGAGAATCCGGCGCGGGTGTCATGCGCCGTTGCCAAGAATCGAAACGGGCCGCTGGGCATGGTGGAGTTTGACTTCGAGGGCCAATTCTTCAGATTCCGGGAGGCGAACGGATGACACGGCGATCACAACAGGGCGACAGGCGGCGGGAATGCGCGGCATGGGCGGAATACCTGGGCGTCCCGGAGCGTTCGCAGGCGGAACTTTTCGCTCGGACGGACGCGGAACGACTCGCGGACATTCGGCGCAAGCTGGCGGCTTGTGGCGGTTGTTCTGGCGGCAGTAAAGCAGACACGATAAGCAGAACTGCTCTTGACAGGGATAAGCGTTTTTGGGTACGGAGGTGCGGCAATGTCGGATGAAACAAGACAGGTTGACGGCTTCGAGGCGCAAGATTGCGCCGGGCGGGGTGCTATCCTTTTGACGGCGAAAGAAGCGGCTGCGCTGCTGCACGTGAGCGAGCGTCACTTGTGGGGCTTGCATAATGACGGGCGGCTGGGGCCGATCCCGCGTCGCCTGGGGCGGTGCATCCGCTGGAGCAGGCGCGAGCTTGAACAATGGGCCGATTCGGGTTGTCCGTGTCGGAAGGACTGGCTTGAGAGGGTAAAATCGTGAGAGTCTTTCAATTAAACCATCACGCAACGAAAAGCCCAAAATGGTATGTTGACGTTCGCCTGCCCGATCAATTCGGTGGGCGGCTGCGGGTGTCTGGATTCACGCACAAGCAATCGTCAATCGCGCTTGGACGGCAGATTGAAGAACTGGCGGCAATACGCTGCGCGGGTGAGGCTCTGAGGCCGGATATGAGAGCTTGGATTGCCAGTCTGCCGAATCCGATACGCAAGCGTCTTGCGTCCTGCGGGCTGCTGGACGCCGTCGGGGAGGCGCAAGCAAAGTTGTTGCGGGGGCATGTTGATGACTTCCGGGCTTATCTGCTTGGGCGGCGGCGCGACGCGCTCTATGTGACACTGACGGCGAGCAGAATCAACGCCGTTCTGGACGGGTGCGGATTCACCCGCTGGGGCGATATCAGTCTGGACAAGGTTGATATCTATCTTGCCCGGCGCATGGAATCGGACGGGATTTCTCCCGCGAGCAGAAACCATATTGCAAGGGCGATAAAGGCATTCTGCCGCTGGGGTGTCAAGATGAAACTGATACATGAGAATCCGCTTGCCGGACTGGATTTCGTCAATGAGGAAACCGACAAGCGGCGGGTGCGCCGGGTGCTATCGTGGGAGCAATATCAACGGCTGTTGAGGGCTGCGCTGGCGGGGCCGGATGTTTTGGGTTCTACGGGGCGGGAAAGATATCTGGCGTACCGTCTGGCGGGTTGCGCGGGGTTGCGGCACAAGGAAATTGTGAAGCTGCGGCGGCGCGATCTGGAGCTTGACGGCGACGTTGCGACAGTCAAGATTGCCGCGAGCGTGGGCAAGAGCAGGCGCAATGATATCGTCACGCTGGAAGCGACGCTTGCCGATGAACTGAGGGAGCATTGCGCGAACAAGTTGCCGGAGGCGCGGATTGTCTACCTTCGGGCCGGCGACGGCGCGGAGATGATAAGGGCGGACTTGTCCTGGGCTGGAATCGAATATGAAACCGGCGATGGTTATTGCGATTTTCACGCATTGCGGCATAGCTTTTGTTCATGGCTTGCGCCGCATGTAATGCCCGCCGTTCTTCAGAGTCTGGCGCGACACGCCAGCATTGCAACGACAATGCGATACTACACCCATGTATCGCTTGCGAATCAGGCAGAGGCTTTGAAGGAATTGCCAATGACGGGCTTGGCGGGTGAGGCAATTCAAGCGACAGGAACGGACAACGCGATTGCTGATTCCGATGATTTTCCGATTGCCCCTCCAGTTGCCTTAATGGACGCAAAAAGGCGCAATATGGTGCAAGACGGTGCAACGGAAGGGCCGTCGGAATCGAAAAAGGGGGATGTCGAGAAAACAGGGCTGGAATGCGATATAATGCAGAGAAACGGGGATACGTGTGATTATAATCTGGTGAGGGCGGAGGGACTCGAACCCTCGGCCTACGGATTAAAAATCCGTTGCTCTACCGACTGAGCTACGCCCTCACGAGCCGCAGAAGAATACCCCGCCGATGCTTTGCTTGCAAGAGGATTGCCGCTTTTACAGTACGGGGTCAGTCATGGGCGGGTAGAGGGATAGTCAGGAGGAGTTGTTGCCGAAGAGGGCTTGATAGTGGTCGAGG
>JAKLEA010000031.1 GCA_022711755.1 Planctomycetota bacterium | reverse complement strand
CATGCCCAAGCGGTTTGGTAACTGCCCAAACCCAGCAGGCGTTGAAGTCCCCGAGCGCTTCCTCCCGTCTTTTGCGTGCAGATCCACCACATGGCCATGAACCACATCCGCAAGGGCTTGCGCGTCCCGTGCATGACGGTCCCCGCCGTCAGCGACGCCTGATGCCCGCACGAGCGGCATTCCAGCAGATGGCCCGGCACAGGCCAGTATCGGTCTGCTCCGCAAGACGGACACCGAAAACCATCCGGCCAGCGAATCCGCATCAGGTAATCCCGGCAGGCGTCTTCGCTGCTGAAACGGTCGTCAAATTCCATCATCGTCCGTGGGAAATCTTCCGCGGCCATAGGGTGACATGCTACATCTTGTGGTCACCTTAGTAAAGTGGATAGCCAGAATCTGATAATTGCAGGCAAGCGTCTCGTAGCAGACGGCGAAGTCCCGCTTCCGATTGTCAACCAGCAGGTTCAACTCCGCCCCCGGCGCGATCCTGATGTCCGGCCCGTCAAGCAGCGACGCCCGCGTCCAGAGTATTCCGTGCCCCTCCCCAAGCCCCGCCGGCTTCGGCGCGCAAACGACAATCTCCCGCTCGATGCCCTCGGCGTCCTCCCACGCGCAATGCAGCTCGAAAAACCTGCGTTGCTCCGCAACGCTTTTCAGCTTCGCCTTGACGTGATCGCCCCAGCGGGCCGCCCGCTTGACGCGGGACGCGCGCATCTTGTGCCGGACGAGCGGGATCGTCCCGATAATGGAAAGCAGAAACGCGGCCATCATGAACCTGGCCATCCTGACCGGTTGAAAGGACACGCACCCGGCCACGCACAGAATGACAGCCGTCAGATGAGGGACGAAGTAGATCAGGCTCAGATTGATGTTGGCCGTCTCCCTCAGCCTGCGGGTCTGCGCCCTGTCGAAACTGCGCGGAACCTCCGGAACCTCGATAACGTGATCGCTGGCCATTTCCCGGCTCTGCCTCCAAATGTTCCAGGAGCGACTGTTGTAGCGCATGCGCCCCGTCTGCTGTAGAAGCGCAGGGCAACCGGGACGGCTGCGTTACAACAAACCGCCACCATAATATTATCTGGAATTTGCTACCAGCCCCTGTTTTTCTCCAGCGCGTCCCACCACCTGCCCGCCCACCAGTAATGCGGGCGCTTCGGCGTGTCGCAGCGCCTCATCGTAATCCGCCCGTTGCTCATCAGTTTGGCCACCGCCCAGTAGGACGCGTTCCCGACGTCCGCCCCGAACGCGGCGTCAACCACGCTGAAGACATACTCCCGCGTCCGCCCGGCCTCCAGCGAAACGGCGTGAAGGCGCGGAGCAATCGCAATGCGCGAATGATCCCCGGCCAGCTCGCGCGGCCACGTCTCCATCGGCAGAACCAGTTGCAGCTCCCCGGTCACGGTCTGCTCATTCGGATTGTGGACGGTCGCAATGATCCTGTCCGCCCCTTCGCGCCTGACTGACATGGCCAGGTTCAGTTGCCCGCCGATCTCCAGAACGTCGGCGAAGGTCTGTCCGTCACGCTCGATCGAGGCCGTCAACATCCCTCTGGCATCCTTGCCGGGCTTTTCCACGCTCAGGTCGAAAATGCCGTGCCCCAGCGGGTCCAGCTTGTAATCGAACGCCTTCGCGCTCGCCGTCCAGCCTTTCGGAACGTCTATTATGATTGTCCCGGAGACAACCGCGTCAACGTAATCGTTCACGATCCCGACCTTCAGACCGAACCGGTTGCCGTCGCGGCGCAGTTGCCTGCTGATGCTTACTACGACCGGCTCGTAACCGATCGGCATGGACTCCGAATCGTGCTCCCAGGAGCGGACGTAGACCGGCTGGACAGGTTCGGCCTCCACGCCGAGCCGTTCGCCGGCCAGCGCCATGCCCGCGCCGGCGGAGCGGATGCCGTAGGTGTCAATCGAGAACGGCTTGAGCGGGACGCTCAGCGCGCCGTCCCTGGTCGCCACTGCTTCGCACTTCTCCTCCAGCAGGTTGGATTTCCACGCCTCGGCGAGGGGCTTGAAGAACTTTACGCTGACGTCGCAACTCTCGCCCTCGGTCTCGTAGAACCGCAGCGCCATTCCCGCGGGGGCGTCCGGCTTCTCATTGCGCCGGAACGCGGCGACGGGATTGCCGAAGGGCTTCAGCGCGGACAGCACCGCGTTGGCCGGCTCGATCTCCAGGAATGCCGCCTCCGCCGGCAGCGCCCCGCCGTGCGAGGCCTCCCTGACCGCGATAAGCGGAAAGTTGAACTCGTGGGCCATGCGATAGCTCTTCGCCTTGCGCCAGTCTCCGGCGTGGGGATAAAGCGAATAATGGTAGACGTGGTCGCGCTGCTCCGGAACGAGATATCCCTCCGGGAAGTTCCGCGTGCCGCCGTACCAGCGCGCCGTGTGGCAGAGCAACATGCAGAGAACTCCCCCGGCCTCCACGCTGTTGGCCATCGTGCCGAGGTTGGCGAGGGTCACCCCGTAATCGTCCACCTTCTGCCGCTTGCGAGTCGCCAGCGACTCCATCGGCAGGACGATGCGCGCCTCGTCGGCAACCTGGGCGACCATGTCCGCAACCGCCCCGCGAAGGGCGTCGGCATCCTTGCCAACAACTATCAACGCCGGCTGCGGGGGCCATCCTTCGGCGACGTCCTCGTCCATCGTGAAGAGGTGCGCGCGTCCGTCGCGCGCAAGCCTCTGCCGGAAGGCGGCGGCGTTCTTCGGGCCGACGCCGGATAGAATCTTCTCGATGTAGGCGTTGCTGCCGCTCGTTCCCAGCGCAATTCGGAACGTCGTGTAAAGCATGTCCTCGTTGATGTTCGGCGGCATGGTGTTCCAGCGCGGCTCGTCCTTGTCATGCCACGGCGTGCAGGTGATCCCGCGTTTCGCAAGCCCCTTGATCAGATCGCAGGCCGCCTCACGCTCCTCCTTGTCATGGGCCGTGATGATCCCCGGCATGCCGAGCGCCCAACTGGCCGCCGTGCCCTTCTCCCCCTGGAACTCCACCTTCACGCTGCTGGAGTAGTCCAGGAACTTGTTCGCCCCGTAGACCCCGCAGTCGCTGAACATGAACATCTGATGCGTGCGGAAATCCAGGTAGTTCCTGCTCGGATGACGGACCACCACCCCGAACCGCTCGTCGAAAACCGGCTCCGCGCCCTTGACCGCCGCCGGGAACGTGACCGCGAAAAGATCGTCCTCCCGCGCGTAGTCCTCAAGGACCGTCTTGAAATCAATGCGTTTCACCCCGCGGTGAAGCGTGATTTCCTGAACCAGGCCGCATATCTCCCCCAGCTTCGTCGTGACGCGGATGCGGCTGGTCACAGGCCCGTGCTGCGCATCAACCTCGGCCGGGAACTCGTTCGAGAACATCTTCAGCCCCGTCGTGTAAAGCTCGTGCTGCGTCTCCTCGCGGTCCGGAACCTCCTGCAGGACGGCGATCTCATTGCCGAGGTGGCCGGCGGAGCAATCCAGTACCTCCCTCCCCGCCTTCTTGTCGAAAATGCTCGTGATGCCGCCGCCCCGGGCGGGGTCAACCTCAACCTTGTAGAATTCGTTCTCGATGCTCTTCGGCCCGGCAACCTTCTTCGCCGCGGACGGAGCGTCCAGCGGCATCTCGACCGTCTCCTCAACGCTCGACGGCAGAATCCTGTACGCCCGGTAGCCCATCGAGGGAACGTCGTGCGCGGTGAAGGCGATCTCCGCCTTCGTCAGGTTGCCTTCCTCGTTGAACTGCGCGGCAATCACCTGGCAGGAAACCGCCTCCCCGGACGCCGTCTGCATCCGGACTCCCGTCGCGCCAAGCTCCGTCAGGTCAATTACCACCCTGCACACGTCCGTACGCTTCCAGGACAGCGGGTTGAACACGACGAGGTTGACGCACTTCGCCGCCCCGGACGTGTCCACCTGGGAGGCGATTGCCTTCAGAGTCCGGTCCCTTGCGTCGGACGCAAGCTCCAGCGCCTCGCGGTAGGAGCCCATCAGGTCTACGTAGGAAATCTCGTTGTGCGTGCCGGTTATGGAATCGTGGTGCTGCCCGCAGAGCAGTTGCCGCCACGCCTTGTCCAGCGCAAGCTCCGGATACTTCGCGCCCATCAGGGACGCAATCGCGCCGAAGCGCTCCGCAACCAGCAGCGCGTTCTCCGTCAGCCGGTTGGCGATCTTCAACTCCGTGCGCGAAAGCGCGGTCCCCGCGTGATAGAGGGACATGTCGCGGGTTGTTATCGGAACGTTCGCCCGCCCGGCGGCCATGTCGGCCATGACGGCGTCGTGATGCTCGCTCCAGACGGCGAAATTGACCGGCGGCACGAGGGACTTCGTCCACTCCGTCGGCGGCGTCTGCTCCGCCCCGCCCCAGTAGACGGACAGCCCGTGCATCTCCGCCTCGACCGCCCCGCCCGATCCGCGCTGATGCACAAGCTCCGTGCCGTCAAGCGACACATGCCGGAACGTGCGCGGGAACCCGATGATGGATTTCCCCCACGCAACGCCCGTGCAGCCGGACTTCGCGGCGATCTGGCTCAACTGGTTCGGATGCCCGAAAACGTCGCCGGGATTGTAGACGTAGCACTTCCTGCCCAGCACCCCGCCGTGGAAAAGCTGCCCGTAGAGGAAGTTGCGCACAAGGCCCTCGTCCCCGCAGTTCTGCTCGTTGGGCTGGTTGTACATCACGTCCGGCTCCGCCCGCCCTTCGCGGAAAATGCGAAGCATCAGCTCGCGGTCTTCCGGGTGCGTGTCGAAGAACGGCTTCAGGTAATCAACCTCGGACAGCGTGGACTTGAAGTTCTCGTCCTGCCGGTGGAGGTCAATGTAACGCTTGACGATGTCAATCGCCCCCATCGCGTAGACGCGCTGCTCCTCGTGATAAGTCGTGTCGAAGTGGAAGTCCGTGAGAACGAGGACCCGGCCCTCGGTGAATGACGGCTTCGATATCTCAAACTCTCCCTTCGGCAGGTCATGGCCCTTGCCGGCGACCTCCACGCGCAACGCGGCGGACGCCTTCGCCCCCGTCGCTGCGGGGGGCAGAAGCAGGCGGACCGTCGCGACCGCGCCGGGCGCAAGCTCCTTCACCAGGACGTCTTCACCGCTCCTGCCGCTTAGACTCGCCTTGACGTTCGCCACGGCGGCGGCCGAGCAGTTGGCGATACGCGCGCGAAGCAGTTGCCTCGGCTCGGACGCCGTCCCGCCGAACAGCCCCGTATTCTCCAGCCGCGTCGCCCCGACCGGGCATCCCGCCGGCACGGCCAGCGGCGTCAGGCGGACGTGGCGCAGGCAGAACTCCACGCCGTCCGCGATATAGCCGGGCCTTACCTTGAAGAGCAGGACGTTCTCCCCGGCGTTCAGCTTCACGACTGCCGGCTGCATCGCCACGCGCAGTCCCTTGGCGGGGCCGTAGGCCTGCCGCACGACCGGCCGCCCGTTCACCCAGGCGTACATCCCGGAGTGATAGCACTCCAGCAGCGCAAGCTCGTCCTTCTCCGCCTTGACGAACGCGGCGCAATACCAAACGGCGTTGCGCTGGACGGTCTCGTACAGCGCCTCGCCCGTCAGCCCGCAGAATCCGAAATTCTCCGCCTCGTGATACTTCCAGCGCAGATACTTCTCCCCGAGGCCGGGGTTCTGGACCATGTCGCCCTCGACCGGCCTGACGGACGCCTCCCCGCCGACCGCCGCCAGGTAATCCTCGTCCAGAATGATCTCGCGCTCATACATGTATTCCTGCTCGAACGCGCCGGGAGTCCTGATGATGAAAGGCCCGCAGAGGAGCCACCGGGTGGCCGCCTCGCCGGAGGCGAGCCTGGAATAGTCGTTCAACGGTCTGCGGCCCTGGAGCGGCGTCGCATTGTCTGACATTGGGATTTTCTCCGAGGATTCCGGCCCGGCGCGGCCCTTCGCGTGACTCCCCGCCGAATGCGGGATGCGCAAGCCGTTCCGACGGACTGCGCATGGATTGCTCCGAATCCGGACCGTCGCCGGACGCAACAAGTGATTGTAACCAACGCCGGGCGGGTTTCAAAGACCGCTTCCCCCAGGCGATATCTCCGCCTTCCCTCACCGCGCGAAGAATGTGTTTAGCGCCTACGACGAAAATCTGTCCGTTTTTTAATCTTTCCTTACCCACGCGCGCAACGCGAAGCGCCTCGCTTCGCGCAGCGTGGGGGAAGGTGGCGGCTCGCGTCGCGATGGAACATCGCGCGCGCGACGACGGAAGGGGGCAACTGATAAACACGGTTGAGAATGACTTATAAATCTCGGACTGTTCTATATCCTTCTTACGTCGCCACCATCTCTCCCTGTCTGCGGGCGATTTCAAGTATGGGCCGGGCGGTGTCGCTCTCCCATTCCCGCTCTCCGCAGGGGATCGGCTCGATGCGGGAATCCGTCTCCGCCCTCAATTCCCACAGCAGGTTGACGATGCGGCTGTCGCGATTTCCGTCAAGCTCCGGCGCGATGACGACCAGATCTATATCGCTCCACTCGTCGGCCCGGCCCTGCGCGCGCGAACCAAAGACCACGGCGCGGGTTGCCTTTATCCCGGCCCTGTTCAGCGCCCGCAGATAGTCCTTTATTGTCTGTCTGATTGATTCATCAACCATGAAACCGCTTCCTTCGCCTCATCCAGCGCCGCCTGAGCATCCTCAGGCGATATCCTGGTCTGAGAAAGATCGGGATAACGCCCCTCAAGGCAAAACCGTTGAAGTCGGGCCAGTGTTTTCCGCCGCGCGTCGGACATGTCCAATCCGGCAATGTCCGCCAGACGCAATAAATCATGTGTGCGGGGCGGAAACTCTCCTGTTGACTCGGTCGCCAGCGCCTTCAACATTTTCTCGACCGCCAGATGCGCAAAAAAGAGACCGTGGCGAAAACGGCCCCTGCCGACAAGGTCAGAGGCCGCCGCCATGTCTTCTTCGGCGCCGTCCCGCCAGAACCTGCCATGTTCTTTCGCGTTGATGGCCATTTTCAGCCGATCCTCTCCCGGCGACATATTAAGTATATAGCTTGTCCGGCCCTTCGTCCACTCGCTGTTTTCCTGCCGCCTCCGAAGGACGCGTAGGGGGCGAAACGCGGAATAACACAACCAACACGGCGCGCGATTTTCTGATATTCATGAAAGGGCGGGGATGGGATTTCACGCGGATCGTGGTATAGTAGCGTCGCAGGTTGAGGATGGCGATTGTCTGCGGACGAGCATGCGTCCGTGTAGTGGCCATCTCCTTCGCACGTCCCGGTTATTCGGGGTAAGGGATGTTTCGGATCTGTCTCATGTTGGATGAGAGAAAACGTAGGGAGCGTGACATGCCAGATGTGGACAGACAGGAACTAAGGCAAGTAGTACATACCGTGCGCCAGCAAATTCAACGACTGAGAGAACGCGGCAAGACGTTGACAGAGCAAGACACTATAGCGGTTCTCATTGAACCTATCCTTGTTGCTCTTGGATGGAATTTGCGAGACGTTGACGAGGTGGCCAGGCAGTATCGCCGACAGCCGCAGGACAATCCTGTTGACTATGCCTTGTTTCTTATGCGAACCCCGCGTCTTTTTGTCGAAGCAAAGTCCCTTGACAAGAACCTGCGTGAACACAAGTGGCGGATGCAGACTCTCACTTATGCTACTGCAACAGGAGTCGAATGGTGTGTTCTTACAAATGGCGACCAGTATCATTTGTACAATTCACACGGGAAGGGCGATTTGGATGAAAAACTTTTCCGCGCAGTATCTGTGTCTGAGCAGTCAGAAGAAGAAAACCTGTTGGATACGCTTGATCTTTTATCCAAGGGGCAGATGGAAGAAAATCGGATCAATGTCCTTTGGAAAGCGCACTTTGTGGACAGCCGCGTGAAGTCTGTTTTGAAAGATTTCTTTTCATCCCAGGATGCCGGCTTGATACGCCTTATCAGAAAAAGACTCGACGAGTTAGGGGCCGCCGACATCAGGGATTCACTCAAGAGAGCGGAAATAAAGGTGGAATTTCCAATTCTGAATACTTTGGGTCAGACGAAGACGAGAGGATGCATACATGATCCCAGAGAGCATGGCTCCGGACCTGAAGAAACAACCAGGGCACCGGTAATACTTGGAGTTGCGATCAGCGATCTGATAAATGCAGGTATGCTTACAACACCATTGCATTTACAGAAGAAATATAAAGGAAAATTATTGGAAGCGGAGATCATCCAGGATGGAAGCGTCATATTCGATGGTAAAAGTTACGATTCGCTGTCAACATCAGCGGGCATGGCCCGCAATACGGTAATAGGCGTACCGCCGGATGGACGGCCACTTCACCAGACGAATGGTTGGATCTTCTGGCAGTTTCAGGACGCAGATACGGGCAAGCTTGAGTTTCTAGACGTCCTGCGGCAGCGATATCTAAATAACCGAAAATGATTGTTATTCTGTAATGGCATAGATTCGTGACGACAACCGGAGGTCGGTGGTCGAATTCATCGAATGTCTGTCTTCTTGCCCATGAACCGCATCGCCATGCGCCATCGTCATCAGAACTGCTCCAGCAGCTTCCGGTAATACCTGAAATTCTCCCATGATATGTCCTGCGGCATGGCGTGGTCGCAGCCGGGTATGTAGCCGCCCTCTCGGATCATGTCCCCCTTCTCCATGATCATCTTCCGGATGGATTTTTTGTCGCTTGCCATGACGCGCTTGTCCATCCCTCCGCCGATGATGAGGTCCTTCCCGTATTGCTTTCTGAGCTTCAGCACATCCATCCCGGCGGCGACTTCCATGGGGTAGATGAAGTTGATCCCGCACTCAAGCCATATGGGGATCAGTTCCTCGACGTTCCCGTCGCTGTCCAGCATGACGACGTCAATGCCGGCTTTGCGCAGCAGGTCAGTCACGCGCTTGTAGTTCGGGACCATGAACTTGCGGACGTGGGCCGGGGAGATTATGGAGGAGGTCTTGTAGGCCATGTCCTCCCACATGAGCGCGAAGTCCAGCTTCACGTCGAAGATGACGCGGCCCAGCACCTCGCAGTAAAGATCGGTAAGGTGGCCCATCATGCGGGCGATCCATTTCGGATTGTCGTGAATGGTCATGCAGATGTGCTCGATGCCCATCCAGTTGCGCAGCCAGCCGAACATGCTGCCGGCGTGGACGCCGAGGGGGTGCTGCCGGTTTTTATATTCGAGCTTGCGCTCGGGCCAGTAGGGGTCAATGCGCGAGGGGCTGTCCGGGTTTAGCTTCGGCTTGAAGAGCTTCTTCCAGTCGTCCTCGTCCTTGAGCGAGTATTCGAGGTACTGCGGCATGGCGGGGGGCGGGGTGTCCTTGCGGACCTTCTTTTTTACGCCGTCCCAATTCATGAAGATTTTGTATTCGGCGGTTTCCTCAAGGTCCTTGTATTCGAAGTGCGGGACGAGGTTGAGGTTGACGGGTATGGTTTCAAGGCGCTCGTAGCCGCAGATGCGGCGCAGGTCGTCGTCCTCAGGCAAGCCTTCCTTCTTCCATCGCTTGAGGGTTTCCTCGTAGGGTCCCATTTCCCAGCGATAGACGCGGTCGAAGGGCTTGAAGTGCGTCATTGCGTTGTATCTCTGACGGCTGTTCATCGCTGTTCCTCCGATTTGCATGAGTTTCAGACGTTCACGTTGCCCGGCGTCTGGACGTCGCCTGCGGATTCGTTGGCGAGCTTCATTCCGCCGGCGAAGGAGTTTCCGACGATGGACGCCGCCCGCGCGCCCTTGCCCAGCCTGATGTGCGCCTTGTCCCTGTCAAGGAAATCGCAGGCGTTGACCTTCACGATCCCCCGCTCGGCGATTATGGCCGGGACCTGCTCATTCTTCTTGTCCCATCCCGCGAAGTGGCAGTGCGACAGGCTCAGGATGCCGTCGCCCTCCTGCCTGATCTGGTGGCGCGTCTGGCCGACGGGCCAGAATCCACAGCTTGTGAACTTCACGGGGCCGCGGTTCTCGGGGCCGATCTCCACCGTCGCCATCATCTGGGAATTGCAGAAGGAGATTCCGGAATGGTCCTGTACCCTGTCAACCTTCACGGCCAGCGGGCCGACGTCCGAGCCGCACTGGGTCAGCAGCGCGTTGCCGCCGCCGTGATCCTTGTTCGCAATGAAGCGGAAGCCGACGCTGAAGCCGATGCAGAAGCAGTTGAGCATGTACTCCCAGTCCGTGCGGCCGATGATGAAGGCCTCGCCGTGCTTCTCCGTGTATTCGTAGATCGGATGCGGCGGGCAGTGCCAGAAGGGCCAGAAGTGAACGTCTTTCACGCGTCCGATGTCGAAGCAGTTGTCAATGAACAGGCCGCGATGGATGGCCTGAGCGTAAAGGCCGTCAATGTAATGCCGCCCGGCGGGGCCTGTTCCGAAGTCCACGGCCATGTAGGGATTGACGAGGAGGACGTCCACGAGGGAGCAGTTGTCGCCCTCCCCCTTGATCGTCCAGGGGTAGGGGACGGGAACGTCTTCCTTCTGTTCGGGGTGGAAGACGGTCAGGCCGCGCAGCGTTCCGTTCTGATGCAGCGTTATGAACGGTGGGCCGTCCGGTTTGCCGGCGCCCTCGACCGCAAGCAGGCAACTGCCGTGGTTCTGTGTCCGGGCCGTCGGAGCCTGCCAGACGCCGCGCAGGGCCACGTGTTCCCTGACGGTAAGCCGTCCGGCGATAAGGTGGTTGCCGGGGGGGATGAAGACCGTGCCGCCGCCCTTTTCATGCGCGGCGTCAATGGCTTTCTGGAAGACGGACGTGTCGTCAGTCTTGCCGTCGCCTTTCGCGCCGAAGTCCTTCACGCTCCAGCCCATGCCGGATGAGGCTGGGGGAAGCGGCTCGTCCTTTGCGTTGGCGTCATCTGCGTTCATTCCGGCCCCCATTGCGAATCCTGCCGCGCCCGCGGCCAGAAGTTGTCTTCGAGAGAAGGCGTCCATGAGCAGGTCCTTCCTGAAAAATGGGCGAGCCATCCTTCTTTCATCACTTCGACGGATTGAAGCCCAGCAGTCCGGCCATGTTCCGGCCCAGGATTTTTTCCTTGTCAAGGCGGCTTATGCCGGAGGTCAGCGCCGCGCCCAGCGGAACCCGGGGGTCGTTGCGGGGCATGTTGGAGCCGAAGACGATCCGATCCGCGCCGAAGCGGTTGACGAAGTGCTCGATTGTTGCGCGCGGGAAGAAGCCCGTCGCCGTGTCGAAGAATGCGTTCGGGAAGGGGCGATAGGCCTCGGCGGCCTCCCAGTCCTCCGTCCCGTGGGCGATTATGAACGGCAGGTCGGGATGCCGCCTGACGGCGTCCGGGGTGATGAATCCGTGGCAGATTACCGGACGCCGCTGCCGCTCTGCCAGCGCGAAAACGGGTTCCATGCGCTCGGCGTCTTCGGTTTTAAGCGGCAGGAGAGCGCTGCGGTTCCAGTGGTTCGCGACCTTGACGCCCCTCATGCCAAGCTCGTCCAGGCAGCGGCGCGCCTCGTCAAGGTTGGCGTTTGGGGTGAAGGGGTTGACGAGGGCGATTGCGAAGATGCGCATCGGCTCGCGGCGCACATAGGAGTTCAGGCGGTCGTTGGCCTCCGGGGCGTTCGGGAAATGGGCAAGGTTGACGCAGGCGCGCTCTATGCCGAGGGCGTCCATCGTTTCGATAAGTCGGGGCAGGGAGAATGGGCCGGCGGCTGCGCCGGGGGCGCATTCAAGGTGGCAATGGGCGTCAATTACCAGGAAATCGCCCCGGTAATGAAACCCGGCCTTGGCCTTCTCCCATATCGTTGGCATTTTGCCGCTCAGATTCTGACCGACTGCATCAGGGAGCGCAGGTTATCCCCGGCGATGGCCTTCTTATCCTCATCCCGGACGCCTGCGAAGAGGATGCGGAAGACGGCGACCGCCGCGTTGAAGTAGGGGGAGCGCGCGCCGAAGATCAGCCTGCGCGATCCAAAGCGCTGCGTAATCAGTTCGACGCCTTCGAAAGATTCCAGCCCGCTTGTTTCTATGAACAGGTTGGGGAAGCGGGCAAGCCGTCCGAACATTCTGGCGTTTTCCTCCTGGAACCGGGGCGCAGAGAGGATGACGGGCAGGGAGTGGAATCGCTCCAGAGCCGCGTCAAGCGCTTCCCACTCGCCGGGGGGGATGCCCGGATTGTCGTAGTCGAGGCTCAGTGGGATCGAATGGACTTCAAGGGCGGAGAGAATGTTGTAATGCAGGACGGGGTCCAGCCCCCGCGCGGAGAACTCCTCGCTGAAGCGCATCCTGGCGATCCGCGAGCCGGAGCGGAGCATCTGTTCGATCTGCTTCCCGACGTTGTCGGGAGGTTGTCCGAAGTGGGGGGCGAAGACCCAGACGGGCAGGAATTCCCTGCGTCCCTTGATCGCGTCCAGCGTTCTGAGATTGCCTTCGTCGGGATCAAAGTGGAGGGCGAAGGCGTGATGGACGGCGGCCTCAGCGACGCCGGAATGTCGCATCTCCTCGAGCATTTCCTCGACGGAAAAGAACGCGCCGGGGTGGGGATTGGCAAAATGGCCAATCTGCGCCCACGAGTCCAGGAACTCATAGGTCTCAACGGGGCCGCCCACCTTTTCCTGGGACATCAACGTGAACTCCGTTATCTTGCGCCCCGGCGGGGGGGGATTACGGTTTCGGGAACATTTCCCGCTCGACCAGCTCGCAGATGACGTGACCAACCAGCCCGTGGACTTCCTGCACGCGGGGAGTGTCCTTCACGGGCACGATGAAGCAGACGTCGCTGTTTGCCGGAAGCCTTCCGCCGGATCCGCCGGTCATGCCCACGCGGAACATTCCGATTGACGCGGCCGTCTGCATGGCCTTCAGGACGTTTGGTGAATTGCCGCTCGTCGTAAGCCCGAAGGCGACATCCTCCGGCCTGCCCAGCGCGGCAAGGGGACGCGCGAAAACGTCCTCATAGGAGTAATCGTTGCCTATTGCCGTAAGGCTTGAAAGGTTCGGTTCCAGGGCTGCGGCCCTTAGCGGAGGGCGGTCGTAAAGGAACCGGCCCGTGAATTCCCCGACGAAGTGGAGCGCGTCAGCGGCTGATCCGCCGTTGCCGAAGAAGTAGACGGTTCCGCCGCGCCTGAGCCGGGAGCACGTCTCCGCCACGACGCGTTCGATCAACGGCGCAAAGATGTCCAGGGACTTCTGCGCCGCCTGCATGCTTTCCTGAAAACGCCTTGTGATCAGATCACGCATCCGCTTCCTTTCCGCGCGCGGGGCGATCGGTCGGAAGAGGGCGCTCTTTGCGCACTTCAGCGACCGATTGTGTTGTAATCCTAAAAAGCCCTGGTATGGACAAAAAGGCGACATGACTGTATCATAATTATGCGGGTCGGGTCAACGGAACACGCAGTTACAGGACGGACAAGCCATGAAAAACGCTCAGAGAAAAGCCCTTGCCGGCTTCACCCTTATCGAACTCCTTGTCGTGATCGCCATCATCAGCATCCTGGCCGGGATTCTGACGCCTGTGCTGCAAAGGGCCAGGCAGAGCGCCTGGAAGGCCGCGTGCCTTTCCAACCTGAAGCAGATCGGCATATCGTTTCAGGCTTACGCGATTGAAAATAACAACATGCTGCCGCCGGAGATTCAGAACAGGCCGGATTTGATCAACAAGGACGAAGATGACGAGGATGATGACGGGGATCCGCCTGATCCTCCTGATCCCCCCGATGATGAAGAAGAGGAAGTTTTTTATCCTCCGTCGCTGCCCGAAGCGCTGGCCGAATATATCCAGAACAACCAGATTTTCGAATGTAAGGCGGACGATTACGAGCGCGTGGTGGAGCCTTTTGAGACGAATCCAAAGATAAAGGCGATGGAAGGCATGAACCTTTTCGAATGCGCCGGAAGCAGCTACGAATACAACCCGATGATTATGATGCACTACCGGCGCACACTGGAAAGGGAGAAGAAGCAGGACCCGATCAGGCTGGGAGAGAAGTTCTACTTCAACTCCATAACTCCGGAGAAGTTCGCCGTAGTCTATGACTACGAACCGTTTCACGGCAAACCCGTTAAGACCGACGATAGTTCGGACAGCGACAAGGCGCCATCCGATACCGGGCGCAATTTCCTTTACCTGGACTGGCATGCGGCCGGCGGGGCACTGGGAGCAAACTGATGAACAGGAAATGGATAATCATTTCAGCGATCTCAATAGCGGTCGTCGCGTCAGCAACGGCCGGGACGATCTACTACCTGAAGACCAGAGGCCCCAAGCCGATATCAAGCGCGGAGCTTCAGGCCGCGATGGATCCCATGAAGCTCTCTACTATGCAGGCTGATGACCGGAAGGCGCTTCTGGACGATATCGCCAAGCGGCTGCCCACGATGTCCAACGACGACATCGTGAAAACGGCGCAGGAAATGGGAGGAGCGAAGATCGCCCTTCTGGCTGCGCAGCTCAATGACCAGGAGAAGAGAGCCTTGGTCGAGCCGATCGCGGAGGCCAAGAAAAAGGAATTCACCAACATGGCCAAAGAATACTATGCCCTGCCGCCCAGCAAGAGGAAGGAGGCCCTTGACGCGCGGCTGGAGCAGTTCAACGGTTATCGAAGCGCGCTAAGCGGAGTGGCGGGGGGCATCGGCGGCGGAAGGCGCGGAGGCCCCGGCGGACCGCGCGGCGGTCCGGGAGGGCCCTCCGGAGGCCCGCCCAGAGATCACCGGCCCGGCTCAGGGCATAATTCCAACAGGCCGCGCAAGGAAGTCGAGGCGCATATGCTCAGCCGCGCTCAACACGCCCTTTCCAACACCAGCTCTGAGGACCGGGCCGTCACGATGGCATACATGGAAGAGTTGAGGAAACGCCAGCGTGAGAATGAAGGACAGCGCTAGGACTGTTCGCCCGGAACCGGACATATATGAATCAGGCCGATCAAGCCAATAATGACGCCGCAACATCTTCATCCGGCGGCGCTAAGAGGAGTGTATTGCGGCGCGCGCTTATCGCCGCAGCGGTCGTCGTCCTGCTGCCCATCGTTCTGATTGCCGGGGCATTGATACATCTCAGCCTGAAACCCGATCCGAAGGATGATGCGATGGTCGTCGCGACCGGAACGCCGTCGGGCACGTCGCCCGCTGACCCGTCCGCGACCCCGTCGCCCGCGTCCGGCGGGACTGAAACACCGTCGGGAACCGCGACGGACAAGCCGGTCGAGGATGTTCTGCCCGGGGCGGACGTTCTGGACATCGAGCGCAAGCCGATCACGATGGACGAGGTCAGGAACGCGTTTAGTTCCAAAACCCTCAAGAAGCTCTCCGACAAGGAGCGCATGGCCCTTCTGCTTGACGTTGCGCAGCGCCTGCCCACGCTGAATGACATTCAGATTGACCGCCTCGTCCACGATCCGCCCTTCCTCTGGAGCATCATGCGCCTGCGGGACAAGGAGCGGTGGCCGGTCGTGAAGCCGTATCTGGCCTACAGACAATGGCGTTTCATCCGCCAGGCCTACATCTATTACAACAGGGTCCCTGAGGATAAACGGCGGGAGGCGCTTGACGCGCATATTGACGAGTTCCTGGCGGTTGAGAAGGCCCGGGAGTCCGATTTCGTTCAGAGCGCCGTGGATAAGATGCTCAAGGAACTAGGCAAGATGATAAGCGAGCAGCGGGACAAGGAGCTTGGCAGACCGGACAATCCCGAAGACCGCATGTTCCCGGAGAACATAAGCCCGGAACTGAAGGAACTTACCAAAAAGTATTGGTTGGAGATGGAGAAAAGAGCTGAAGAAAGGGGGCTGGACTGGGGGCGCGAAGACAGAGACGAGGACGAGGAAGAAATATTCGGCAAATCCGACAAGGACGTGAAGAAGACTCCGTCCGCGCCGGAAAAGGCCCCGGCGGCGCCGGAAGTGGCCCCGGCGAGCGCCGATCCCAAGGAGATGGGAACTGACGGCGACGCCAAGCCCGCCTCGCAGCCCTGAATCAGGGAACAAGCCAACGATTTCCCCGTTGGGGAAAAGTCAGAAGGCCCTATCATGCAGTGATTTCCGGTAAGCAAATCCTTCCCCGGCAGGCATTTTTTATCCATTAAATGCCCCCGAAATTCGCTTGCAAGGCTAAGGGCCTTGCGGTAATCTGGATCGTACGGACAGGCGCGACTATTAATTGTGTTGCGGAAACACGGCCGCTTGGCTTCCCGTCTACATACTGGAAGGTAGGGAAAGAGCATGGCAGGCAAGAAACTAAGCCTTAATGAAGTTCTTCAGGAACTCCAGATGGACAAGGCCGAGTTGGATCAGTTGATTGCCCAGGGCAGGATAAAGCCCACGAAAGAGGGCGGCAAGGCCGTCTTCTCCGCCGACCAGGTCGCGCTGCTGAAGGCCGAAGCCGAAACGAAAGCCACGCTTATGGCCGGCGGCCTTGACGGGGCGGAATTCATCGTCGAAAGCCCTGACTCCGGGGATTACATCACAGAGGCGGAGGCCATCGCGGAAATGGGCGGCGACCGCAAGGCCTTCCAGGAGGGCCTGCGCTCCGGCAAGCTTAAGGGCATGCAGGACGCCGGCGTCCTGAAGTTCCAGCGCGGGCAGATCAGGGCCTACAAGGCCGAACTGTCCGGTCCTGAAGACGAGGCGGGCGGAGAAGAACACGGCGACTTCCTGAGCGTCGAGGAGGCGTTGCAGGAGTTGCAACTGAGCCGCCGCGAGTTGGACCAGCTTACAACAGAAGGCAAGCTCACCCCGATCAGCGACGGCGGTGTGCTGAAGTTCAATTTCGGGGAGGTTGCCGCGCTGCGCGAGAGACGCGAACGCGGCTCGACCCTCGTCGAGGACGTCGGCTCCGACATCGGCGTTATGACAGCCGACGAGGTCATGCAGGAACTGGGAATCGAGAGGGCGGAGCTTGATACCCTTGTGAAGGAAAGACGCCTGTCCCCGCTGGACGGCGTTCCCGGTCTGGCCTTCACGGCCAATGACGTGCATCAACTCAAGGAAGACCTCGAGGGCCAGACGGCCTTCGAGAATATGGGCGAGCAAGGGCCGACGATCACGTATGACGAAGCCCTGCTGGAACTTCAGGTCTCCCGCGAAGAGCTTGACCACATGGTCCTGAAGGGTCAGTTGAAGCCCATCCGACAGGACGGCGAGGTTCGATTCTCCTTCGACGAAATCCAGAACATGAAGAAGGACGTCGAATCCAAGCCGACCATGATGGAGGAGGGCGACAGCGGGGGGCAGCAGGCGGGTGGAGGCTTGTTCCTGGTTGACGAGGAGGCCGGCGACGTGTCGCTGGATTCGGTCCTCATGGAAGCGCGCCGCCCCGGCGAGTCCGGCATGACCGACGCGCTCAGCGGAGAGGACGGTCTTGAGATCGCCGACGTACCCGCGGACAAGGGCGCGGCAATCAAGGCCCCGAAACCGGCCGCCAAACCGCCGGCCAAGGGCCAGGCCAAGGCCCCGGCAAAGGCCGCAGGCGCAGACGAACAGACAGCCATTATCCCGGAGGAAGGGGACGCCGAAGCCGAGGCCGAGGAGTCCATCTTTGACTTCGCGGAAGACGACCTGGACCTGGATTCGTCCGACAGCAGCGTGGTTGACATCCGCGTCGGCTCCGGAGCGGGCGAGCAGAAGAAGGAGGGGTCAGGCGTCCTCCACATCGGCGACAGCCTGAAACTGGACGTTGACGAGTCCAGCGACCTGATACAGATTGACGAGGAGATAGCAAGCTCCGAGATACTGGACCTCGAGGCCGAGGAGGAGTCGTCCGACGAGAGCAGCGCGGAAAGCGACATCGTGACGGACGTCCTGAAACTCGGCGAGGAGGAATCCAGCGAGGAGAACATCCTTGCCGATATCATCCCGGAAGGGGCCGGCGTCATCGAAGAAGTCACCGAGGTCGGCGACATCGAAATGACCGCCCCGGCTGAGGATACGATGACTGTTCCCGAGGATACGATGACCGTCGGCGAGACGATTGACGCGACGGCGGACGTGACCCAGCTTGACCAGGAGGGAGGCGGATACGAAGGGACCGACCTCGGGACCGCGCTTGGAGAGGATGAAGCCGCCGAAGAATATGAAGAAGGCGGCGAATACGTCGAAGAAGTCGAGGAAGGCGGCGCGGCTGCCGCTGCCCCGGCGGAAGTCGTCTACGCGGAGACCCCGGAGGAACCGGCCTCGTTCCTTAGCGCCGCCGGTCTTGTAATAGGATTTGTTCTCCTGCTTGGGACTACGCTGTTCAACCTCGGCATGATCGAAGGACAGCCGAACGCATTGACACAGAAGATTCTCGACCTGCTGGGCTGACGCCCGGCGGGATGACGTTTGTTGAGAGGGGATTTTTGCTTTTCGCGCCGGCCCGGCGCCGGCGGGAGGGGTTCGCGCGTTATCAGACGTCGTTTGTCCGCACAGCGGAGAGGAGTTCCCGATGCGAGAGTTTCGCATGATCCAGGCAGCGGTTGCGTGTTGTATCCTGGCGTCTCTGTTCGGTTGCAAGCTGCTTTCCAAGCAGTCCGAGGAGGAGACCATCACGGTTCAGCAGGATATCGAGGCGCGGGACGCGGAGATCAAGTCCCTGAACGAACAGATCGGCATGCTCGGCAACGAGATCACCGCGTTGAAGGCCACGAACGAGCGCTACAAGAAGGCGATCGCCGAAGCCGGCGAAGAGTCCAAGAAGGCCGTCGCGGTTGAGAAGGAACTCGACCAGGTGAAGGCCCAGGAGGACGCGGCCCGGAAGCGCGAGCTTGAGAAGCAGAAGCAGATTCAGAAACTGGCCGACGGCATTCCGGAGGCGCGGATGATCGCCCGGCCCGAGGGCTATTTTATCGTCCTCTCCGGCAAGGCCCTCTTCAACACCGGCAGCGCCGAACTCAAGGAGGACGCCAAGAAGGCTCTGCAGGCGCTGGCTGCCTACCTGAAGGCCAATCCTGATATAAAAATCCGCATTGACGGGCACTCCGACAGCACGCCGATCAAGCACACGCCCGCCCCCTGGGGCCTTTCCAACCACGCCCTGGCGACCGGGCGCGCTCTTGCGGTCTTCCATTTCCTGAGCAATGACATGGGCGTCAAACAGTCCCAGATGACCGTCAGCGGACTGGGGCCGAACGAGCCGATCGTGTCCCCGGAAAAGAATGACGCGGACAAGGCGCGCAACAGGCGCGTGGAAATACGGTTCATCTACCCGGCCAAGTAGGCGCAGGCCGGACAGAGGACGGATACTCGGAAAGGCGGGACGCGGCAACGCGCTCCGCCTTTTCCCTTTGCGCCATGCCGCAGCCAACCGACGTTTTCAATTCGGGCGGGACTCTCGCCTTGAATACGATGCGCAACGATGCCCTGTCCTACCTCGATCCGGCCGTCCTGGCCGGAATGGATAATCTGGAACTCGTCGCCAAGTTCATCGTCGAGGGCTTCATCATCGGACTCCACCGAAGCCCGTACCATGGCTTCAGCTCCGAATTCTCCAGCTATCGCAAGTACGTCGAGGGGGACGATCCGAAGTTCGTGGACTGGCGCATCTTCGCAAGGACCGAAAGGTTCTACATCAAGGAGTTCGAGGAGACGACGAACCTGACGTGCCACATCGTCCTGGACGCCAGCGCCTCAATGGGCTTCGCAGACGAGGGCGGGGTCTCCAAGCTCGAATACGGGAGATATCTGTGCGCAGGCCTGAGCTACCTGATGTTGAGGCAGAGGGATTCGGTCTCCCTGGCAACCTTCAGCGGCGGACGGCATTCCTTCGTGCCGCCCAGCGCGCGCTCTGTGCAGCTCAACAACATCCTGCTCAGGCTTGCGGAAACGAAGCCCGGCGGGACAACCGACCTCGGCCAGGCCCTTTCGGGCATGGCGGAGAGGATACGCGGGCGCTCGCTGATAGTCGTCGTTTCCGATTTCCTCTCTCCGATGGATGAGATAAAACATATCCTCAGGCACTTCCGCTACCGGCATCATGAGGTTATCCTTTTCCAGGCGCTGACACGGTCGGAGGCGGAATTCCCGTTCCAGGCGCCGACGTGCTTCAAGGACATGGAGACGGGGCAGGAGGTTTTCACGGAGCCGGCTCATATACGGGAAGCTTATCTCCGGTTGCTGGGCGAGCATGAGGACGCGCTGCTGCGGCAGTGCTCGGATCTGGACGTTGATTTCGTAAGGCTGGGGACCGATCAGAACCTCGGTCCCGCGCTTGTCGCATACCTTGCGCGCAGGGCTGCGGCCGTCTGAGGCGCGGACAAGAAAGGAATGACGCGGACATGGCAAAGAGCGGCATGACCTACAGTCAGGCGGGCGTGGACATCGCCCGGGCGGATCGTTTTCTCGACAAGGTGGACGGGCTGATCAAGTCAACACGGCAGAGCTGGCAGGTCGGCGGCATCGGCGGATTCAGCGGGCTGTTCCGCCTCCCCCGCAAGGGCGCGGACGAGCCTGTCCTGGCGGCCACCACCGACGGCGTCGGCACAAAGCTCCTGATCGCGCACCTGTTGGATAAGCATGACACGATCGGCATTGACCTCGTGGCCATGTGCGTCAACGATCTGATCACCTGCGGCGCGAAGCCGCTCATTTTCCTTGACTATTTCGCCACCGGGAACATCCGCGAGAACGTGGGTTACGAAATCCTGAAGGGCATTTCGGAGGGGTGCAGGCAGGCGGAATGCGCCCTGATCGGGGGGGAGACGGCGGAGATGCCGGGACTTTACGGCGAAGGTCATTACGATCTTGCGGGGTTCGCCGTGGGGGTCGTGGCGAAGAGCAAGCTCCTGACCGGCAGGGACGTGCGCCCCGGGGACATCCTGATCGGGCTGGCGTCCAGCGGGGCGCACTCCAACGGCTACAGCCTCGTGCGCAAGGTCTTCAGCGAGGACGAGATAAAATCCGGCGTCGGTAAGAAACTGCTGACGCCGACTATCATCTACGTCCGCCCGCTGATGAAGCTGTTCGAGAAGGGACTGATAAAGTCGGCCGCGCACATCACGGGCGGCGGGTTGCAGGACAACGTGCCGCGCAGCCTGGGGAAGAGATGTTCCGCCGTCATTGACCGAGGCTCCTGGCCCGTTCCGGACATATTCAAAGTCATGCAGGAGAAGGGCGGGATCGAGAACGCGGAGATGTATCACGTCTTCAATATGGGCATTGGCATGGTCGTGATACTCAAGCCTGAAAACGAGGCGCGAACCCGCAGGCTGCTGGATGAGATGAAGGTCCGTCATTTCCGGATCGGCCAGGTCGTGAAGGGCAAGGGCGAGGTGATTTTCTAATCTCGCGGGGTTACGGCAGGCCGGTCATTGATTCCGCGCGGCGTATCTGGTCAAGAATGTCCGGATTGCGGGGGGACAGTTCCAGCGCTTTTTGCAGGAGCGGCATGGCTTCGGCGGGATATCCGGCATTGAGCAGGGCTATGCCGTTCAACTGCCAGACGCTGGCGGCGTCAGGAAACCGCGCCTGAAGGCCGCGGAAGATGCGCCCCCCTTCCTCGATGTTGCCGAGTTCGATAAGGCACACGCCCATTATCTCCATTCCCTGCTTGTCATCGAAGTCGCCGGGCGGGGTCTTTGATATCATCTCGTAAGCCTGCCTGATGTTGCCGAGTTGCAGGAATGCGACGGCGGCTTCCCGGATGAGATTCGCCTCCTCCGGCGATTTTTGCAGGCCGCGCATTATGTAAGGCATGGCCTTTTCCGGCTCGCCGGCGGTGTTCCAGTAGTTCCCCAGGCAGAGCAGTACCGCCGGGCTGTCGGGCAGCTTCCGCTCCGCGTCGCTCCAGAGCGTCAGGCTGTCCCGCCACAGCGCGCACTGGCGCGCCGTCGCCTGAGACAGTATTACCGTGACTATACACGCCGCAATCGGCAGCGTCATCATTCCTCGCCCGATGTCGAATTCCCGGATCCTCCCCGCCGCCGCGCAAAGAAGCAGGACCAGTCCGAAAGACGGCAGACAGGTATAGCGGTCGGCGACGGGGTACTTGAGCGGCACGATCTGCGACGCCGGCAGGAAGGCGATCAGGTAGAAGGCCGCGCCGAGGACGAGCATTCTGCTGGCCCTGAACGTCCAGAGCAACGCGGCAAGCGCAGCCGTGGAAACAAGGCAGACGAAATACGCCGGCGCAAGAGGAGATACCGGCTCCGGGACGTAATAGGCCGGGCAAAGCCGCAGCGGAAGCGCCTGCTTCCCCAGGTGGAACCAGAGCGAATACGCCATGAGGGACGCCCGCCTGCCGGGCGCGGATCCGAATGATTCCGCAGTGCCCGTCTCGACATGCGCCGCAAGCGTGGGATAAGCGCACAGCGCCGCCAGAAGAAACATGGGGAGCTTTTCGATTATCGCCCTCTTCCAGTCCCTGCGTTGCTGATGCCAATCCAGAAGGAGGAGCGTCAGCGGCAGCATGACGGCCATGCCCTTGGACAGCAGGGCCAGAGCGTGCGCGAAAAGCGTCAGAATGTAGAAACGGTTTTTCTTTTCATTGCGGAAGCGCAGATAGAACGCGATGGCGGAGAAGTAGAAGAACGCGCAGAGGCAGTCCTTTCGCTCAGTCACCCACGCGACGGATTCGGCGCGCATTGGATGAACCGCCCAGATGATCGCCGCCGCCAGAGCTGGAATCCCGCCGCAGCAAAGCCGTTTCAACAGATGGAAGACCAGCAAGGCCGAGCCGGCGTGAAGCAACAGGTTGACGGCGTGATAGAACTCCGGACGAAGCCCCCAGATTGCCCGCTCTATCGTGAAACTCAGAATGACGAGCGGAACGTAATTGGGGCCTGTGTTTGTCTTGAATATCCGCGCAATCCCGGCGGGAGAGGAATCTTTTGTAAGCTCGTTTTCGTAGAGGAAAAGCCCGTCGTCGAAATTGGTGAAATCGGCGCTCAGGACCGGATAAAATGAGCAGAGAACGACCAGGACGAGGAGCGCCGGTTGCGCGAGGGGATGATCCAGCAGGCGTGTTCCGCTCTCGAATCCGGCGACGGGTTTCTCTCTGACGTGGTTCTCCACGCCTGCGATTCTAACCGATAATACCCTTTCCGGAGAAGCGCATGACGAAGCAGTCGTTCAACTGGCTGACGCCGGAGATTGAGGACGCGCAGTTCCGCCACATGGCGCGGGTGGCGGACCTTTACCGTGGCCGCGCGCCCGAACACGTCATCGCGATTGACGGGCGCTGGTTCGGCAGGTCGCACGGGTTGGCCGGGATCAATGAAACCGATATGCTTGAGGAGCCGGAGAAATGGCTCCGCGAAATCCTTGCAGACATGGCGCAGAACGCCGCCTGCGCCGCCGACTCGGTCACCTTCCGACCGCTTGTCATCGAGCTTGATCCGCTCGGCGTTCATTTCATTGACGCGCTTTTCGGGGCGAAAACGAGCTTCCGGGACGGGCAGGTCTGGGCTGAGCGCCTGGACTGCGCCCCGCGCGATCTCGCCATGCCGGACCTTTCCGGGAGCGAAGTCCTCCGGCGGGGATTGCGGCTTGCGCAGATTGTGTGCGAGGCCGTCAGACCGCCCATCCTCGTCGCGACGCCCGTCTTCAGTTGCCCCGTCAACATCGCAATCAACCTGTTCGGGGATCGGATACTGGACCTGATGATGGATGACCCGTCCGGCGCGCATCGCTGCCTGCGGATCATAAACGATGCGATAGCCGGGGCCACGCGGGCATTCATGGAAGTCATGCCGGAAGGTCTGCGGCGCAACTCCGTAGCAGAGAATCGTTACGCGCCGCCCGGTTTCGGGCAGATTGACGGCTGCGCGACGGATCTCTTCTCGGCGGCACAGTACGCGGAGTTCTTTGCCCCGCTGGATTCGGAACTGCTCGACCTGTCTCCCCGCGGCGGGATGATGCACCTGTGCGGGGACCATGCGCGGCACATCCCGGAACTCAGGAGCATGAAGACGCTGCGTTCGGCGCAGTTGAATGACCGCGCTTCGGACGATTTCGAGAGATTCTGGAAGGGGCTGCGGGAGGATCAGATCGTCTACGTAGGGCCGAAGGACGGCATGGGGATCGAGCGGATTCTGGATATTTCACGCGGGCGGCGCGTGATTCTTCAATGTTCCATTGAGAAGCCTGTTCCTGTCCGCTGACGTTTGCGCCGGGTTAAATATAAAGCCCCGCTCGCGGCCGACCGCGCGCGGGGCTTTGTATTTCGTCCTGTCTATCCTATCGCGTTACTGCTAGGCGATGCCGACGAGCTGCCGGGCTTTGTCAACCGCGGAAGCAGCGTCGGGCGCGTAACCGTCCGCGCCGATCTCGTCCGCGTAGCTCTGCGTGACCGGAGCGCCGCCGATCATGATCTTTGCGGAAACGCCTTCGGCCTTGAAGAGCTTCACAACGTCGGCCATGCGGGGCATGGTCGTCGTCAGGAGGGCCGACAAAGCGCAGACCTGCGCGCCGGACTTCTTGACCTCTTCGGCGAACTTGGCCGGCTCGACGTCAATGCCGGCGTCCTTCACGTCGAACCCCGCGCCCTGCAACATCATGGCGACAAGGTTCTTGCCGATATCGTGCAGGTCGCCCTTGACCGTGCCGACGACTATCGTGCCGACGGGCTTGATGCCTGCCTTGACGAGCAGGGGCTGAAGGACTTCCATGGAACTCTTCATGGCCCTGGCTGCGATTAGCACCTCGGGGACATAGAATTCCTGCGCCTTGAAGCGGCGTCCGACCTCGTTCATACCCGCGATAAGCCCCTTATTCAGGATGTCCCCAACGGGAACCTTCTCTTCCAGGGCCTGTTTTACCATCTTAACCGCGTCGTCTCTCTTGCCCTTGATGATGCTTTCGGCAAGCGCTTTCAAATCGGCCATCAACGTTCCTCCTTAATCGGTCACAGGCAAAGCCGTGCGCGGGCGAATTCATCCGATCCGCCCTCTGCCTTCATGTGAAGAAATCTACAGCCCGCATCCCGCAATGTCAATCATCTATTAAGAAAAGATGAACGCCGGGGCGCGGGTTTGACAATCGTTATTCCGAACCGGGAATCGGCGCGTGAGGCGCCGGGACCGGCGTTTCGCTCTCGATTTTCTGCTCAGGGGCCGGCGGCAGGACGGTTGCCGGCATCATCCGCGGACGCCCCCCGGCGGCCAACTGGGTAAGCCGTCCGGCTGCAAGCTCCCGGACCACGTTCGACGGCTCATTCCGGTCGGCCTGCTCGTAGGCCTTCCGGGCAAGCTCAACCTGCTTCTCGGCAACGTCCTTCTGATCCTGGCCGAGGGCGACGGCAGCGGCTGCTTCCCGGTTCCGGCCGGCGTCCCAGAAAAAGCGCGCGGCCATTTTTCCGGAGGACCTTGCGGCCAGCGCCTCGAAACTCTCAGCCGCCTCGACGTAGCGTTTGGCGCCCTCAAGCGCGGCCGCGTGGAGGGGTTGCGCGATCTCGGCAACCGGCTTGCCGCGATACGCGGCCATCAGTTCCCCGGAGGTCTTCAGCGCCGCCTCCGAATCGCTCATCGCAAGCTGGATTTGCAGCAAACGCAGCTTCACCCAGGGCGTGGCGCGCGTGCCGCCGCCGGTGTTGACGTATTGTTCGCACTTGCGCCGGGCCTCGATGACGTCCGCCGCCGCGTAGCTCTCCGCAAGCGCAGTCCAGCCGTCCTCGGTTTCCGTCATGACGTGGTTGCGGTAAAGGGCCGTGGCCACCAGGATGACGGCGGCGGCCAGCAGGACGGCGGTGATGTTTCGCTGATACTTTTCCCAGACGTTTCTGATGTTCTCCGCCAGAACCTCGTCAGGCGCTCTCAGCGCCTTCGCCTGTTGCTCGGCGGTTTGCGTCTCCGGCTTTTTTGCCACGTGTTGCTCCAGTGAACGGCCCGCTGCCGGATGCTTGAATACGCCCGGCGCATTGGGAAACGAACGGAAAATGGTACGCCCGACAGGATTCGAACCTGTGGCCTGCGGTTTAGGAAACCGCCGCTCTATCCTACTGAGCTACGGGCGCATCCAATTTTGAACAAATTATGCACGGCGAAATGCTATCGGCTGTGAACTCCGATGGCGATCGGCCGATTCCCGCCGGCACGGTATGCCACAATGGCCGCAATCGTAGCAAATGAATTGAAAGGTGTCAAACCTGCCGGAGGGAAAGAGACGGGTTGCATTCATGCCAATTCTCACGGAGGAGATGGCATCTCCCCACAAAAACCGAACCGCAGGACTAATGCCTCGGACGCCCAGACCGTCTTCAACGGGTGCATCAACCGCCCAGGTCACCGGGATTCCGAGGCGAAATAAATATCCGCTTCCATTGCCGGATCAAGCACGGTCGCATCCGTCGTCTTGACAATCTCCACCCTCAAATGTCGCGTCCCCTCTTCGGGCGGATTCCAATCGAAGACTGCGACCGCCCGATTGTCGCACCTGCTGAAGCCGGCGGGCGCCGATGACAACGATGCCGCAGCCACTTCCCTGCCGTCCGCAAGCAGCCGGAGCCTGACCTCTCCGGAATCCATCCCGCCGATGTTGCTCAGACAAGCTGTGACTTTGCCGCTTCCGAGGCGATCATGCCAGAGGCTGCCCTCCTGGAAGGTCAGCACGGGCTTGATGAAGTAATCCATGCAGAGCTGATTAATAATCTTATAGTTCTCCGGGTATTTCTTAAGAACATTGAAGAACGCGATCCCCCTGATCTCCGGGTATTCCCGCCTGAGCATCCGGAAGAAGGGTTCATACTCCCGCGCTGGTATCTCATCCGAAACGTCAACCGAAGGAATGATGCGGCAGCGGCTCTTGTAGGGGGCCGTGAACATATCATTGGCTCTAGCGTACATTATACGTCCTTCGAGGTCCTTTGACGCCAGCTCCGTCCCCAACTGGGACGGGACGCATTGAAGGAGATATGATTCTGGAATAAGGAACTCAACCCCGCGCTTGTAAAGCCCCATAAGCTCCGGATCAATCGGGCCTGCGTGCCATGCCAGCATCGTGAAGCCTTCGGGGTGTGTTGCGCGGGAATCAATTATGCCCCTCACGTAGCCTTTCGTGAGTTCCACGAACTCCGAACCCGTGTAGCCGCCGAACTCGTCCATCCCGAAACCGTCGTAGCCTTTGCCGTCCTTCCGCATTTTCGCGGCGTCATCCGTGTACATCTTCTTCGCCAGTTCCCTCGCGGATTGCGGGGTATGGGCGTTTCCCTGCTTCTGAAGATCGCCGAGGTAATTGCTGCCCCAGTGCCATCGCAGCGGAGTCACCCCCCGCGCGCGAAGCTCCGCCACCGCGTCCTCGGCGCATGACGTGACAAGCGTTGCCCATCTTGCGTCGCCGCGCTTCAGCCCTTTTAAGTCCAGACCATAATAGATCAGGTTGATTTCGCGTTTGGATGAAACGACCGGAATGGGAAGCTCAATGTTTGTTTCCCCAACCCGCGCGATCCCTTTGAACATTCCGTTCTTCGGGATTATTGCCTCGATGCTGCCCTGCAGGACGTTTCCCGCTTTCTCCAGAGGAACTTCCCGCTCCGTCAGGACGGTCCCCTTCGCATCACATATTTTAACATGGGCAACCCTGACGGATGAGCTTCCGTCCTCGCGGACTACCAGTCTGAACGGCTTCCCTTCCACAGGCAGGACTGTGTCGGTGAACAACTCGGCTGCGCTCAGGCCCGCGCAGGAGAAAAGCAGGATGATCGCAATGACGCCGAACAGAAGGCTTTTGTTCGGCGTGATTAAAGCTGAGTCTTCATCCGGGATATTGACGGTCCTCATCTCAGGCTCCCATGCGTCTTGCGCGCGGTCATCCGCGATGTCCTGGCGACGCCGCGCGCAAATTTCCCAACCTTACTTTGGGTCCACAACGTTCTTGCTTCGGGTGCGTTGCAGGTCAACCTCCGGCTTCCGGCGCTCCAGGATTGACCTTGAGATTTCTATGCACTCCCTGGCCTCGTCGGCGGTCATGGTCCCCACGGCCACCATGTCCTTGTCACGGATCGTGGACCAGGCGAACGCCAGCCCCACGATCGGCAGGAGGCGGCCTGCGGCCATGGGTTTGATGGTCAGCACGGGGAGCGCCGCGTTCCAGATGATGCGCTGGCTCCAGTCAATCTCCAGCGGCATCATGAATCCGGCGGCGTTGTAAATCTGGATGTACGTCGCAACGTCCAGCTTGCGCTCATCCGTGAATATGATGCTCTCCGGGGCATGCGTGGACAATCCGGGAATCATCCCGCGCTCCCGGATCAGCTTGGATATGGCATCCATCTCGCGGATTGTCCTGGCCCGCTTGTCCAGGAGCGCGTCAGTCGTGCTCTGGTGCGGCATGCAGATTATCGTGCCGCTCTGCATCTGGGCGTCCAGCGTCCGCTTCGCGTTGTCCCATTTGCCCTGGCCCTCCGTGATATCCAGGCCCGGCGTGCCGATCCTGATGATCTTCTTTCCGGTCCTGTCCTGGGCCTTCTGAATCCCTTCCAGCATGACAGGCTCCTGCATCAGGCCGACCGTTGTGTCAATGCCGGCATTCAGGAACACCTCAAGGATGCCCGCAATTCTGGATGAATCCATATACTCCCGTATGAACCTTGACTTGGCGTCGCTGGTATGGGAGTGTCCCAGGAACCAGTTAGTGCCGATGATCATCCGGGATACCGAGATGTTCTCAATCATCGTTCTGGGAAAAGATTCCACGCTGCGAACCTCCGGCGAAAAATGATCTGAACGATCGTTCGATGTCTTCCTGTTTTTAAACGCCAAATAATATCTTCGCGTCCGGACGGATAAAAGGCAAGGTTCATGCGAAGAACCGGCAGTCCGGACGGCGCGCGGCCGCTTTCATGGTTTCGGCTTGCTCAGGGACGGGGGGAATTGGTCGGGCGATGTCCCCCACGCCGTGTTGGGCGATGGCCCCATTACGATTTCAAGAACACCGCCCTCCGCGATTTCAGAATGTCTGATCCAGGCGCGTTCCAGCGGTTTGCCGTTCAGCGCGGCGCTTTGAACGTAGCAGTTCTGCGCGGAGTTGTTGCGCGCGATTACGGTGAACGTCCCGCCTTTGTAGTAAGCCGGATCAAGCCGCACAGTCACCTTGTCGAACAACGGACTGCCGATGATGTAGACGCCGTCCACCGGCGAAACCGGATGGAACCCCATTGCGCTCAGGACGTACCATGCGGACATCTGCCCCACGTCCTCGTTTCCACACAACCCCTTGACCCCGCTGCCGTAGGCATTGTCCATGATGAATCGCGCCCATTTCTGCGTGAGCCAGGGGGCGCCGGCATACGCGAACATATAAGCAACGTGATGAACCGGCTCATTGGCGTGATTGTAATGCGGATTCCATTTGAAACTCGGCGGGGTCTTCTCAAAAAACTCGGTCAGGTGGGAAAGGAAATAATCGCGCCCCATAAGGTCAATCAATCCAGCAACGTCGTGCGGCACGAACCAGCCTTGCTGATATGGATTGCTCTCAACACAGCCCTGGCCATCCACTGTAGCGCCCTGCCAGGCGGCCCATGAACCGTCCAGGTTCCGCGGTCTCATGTTGCCGACTGACGGATCATAGATTTTACGGTAGTTCTGAGATCGCTGCATGAGGACCTTTGCGTCTTCGGTCTTCCCCAGAGCCTCGGCGAAACGACCGGCGCAGTAGTCGAAGTAGGCATTCTCCAAAGTCCAGGAAATGTCCCCGGGAAGGAAACCCAACACCTTGTAGACGCCCAAGGCCGCGCGTCCGCTCGCAGGCCCCATGACGCTCTGACGGCAGAGGGCGTAAGCTTTCTCCGCGTCGTATCCCCTGATCCCTTTGAGATATGCTTCTGTGAAGACCGAGACGGCCGGATCGCCGATCATGCACCCGGATTCCACGCCGACGATCTCCCACCGGGCAAGATAGCCGTTACCGCTTAATTCGGCCTGCTGCATCAGCGAATTGATGGTGTCGTTGACCACGTCGGGACGGATTATCGTCAACAGCGGGTACTGGCTTCTAAACACGTCCCAGCCGCTGAAGATGGTCCGGTATGTGAAATCCCTGGTCCGATGGATCTTGCGGTCGGCCCCGGTGTAGAGTCCGTTGAGATCCGAGAAAGCCCTCGGATCAATCATGCAATGGTAGAGCGCCGTGGCGAAGGCTTCGCGCTGAACGTCTGTCCCGCCCTCGATCTCCACCCCCGCGAGCGCTTGCCCCCACAACCCCCGGGCCTGCCTGCTTACGCTCTCAAAATCCCAATCGGGGATATCATTCGCCAGGTTTTCGCGCGCCCCCTTGATACTCACAAAGGAGATGCCTGCCTTCATCAGCACGGCCTCCCCATCGGCAGTCGGGAATTCTGTGAAGAATCCCAGGTGCTTGCCTTCCATTTCCCGGCAGCCTTCATGCGCCTTCGCCCCTGCTATCAATTCGCGGTAGGGTTGACTGCCGACGACACCCATCCTGCGCGGCTGGTCGTCTGGAACGTCGGCTGACCAGACCCCGAATTTCGCCAAGGGTTTGTTGAACTTCGCGGAGAAGTAAATCGTGTAGAGCGCTCTTCCCCCCCCATCGCCCCATCCTCCCCCGGACGGCGGGCAGAACATCCAGCCCTCTATCGTGTTGTCATCCACAACCTTGACGCATTGCCGGGTGGAGGTTCCGCCTACACGCCGCGCCAGGTCAATCTGAATACGCGATTGTTCTGACTTTGGAAACGTGAACCGCAATATGCCTGCCCGCGGCGCAGCCGTCATCTCCGCGCGAATGCCATAATCGTCCAGCGTTACGGCATAGTATCCGGCCTTCGCAATCTCCGTTTCGTGTCGGAATCGAGAGCGATAGCCGTCTTCGCTCCCTTCGCGCCCGCACTCGGTCTTCAGCTTTCCAAGGGTCGGCATGACCAAAAAATTGCCGAGATCGCCATACCAGCCGATCCCGCTCATATGAGTGAAGCTGAATCCCTCGATGGTCTTGTGATGCCACGAATACCCCGGGCCGTTGTCGCCGCCGGTGATTGTGTCCGGACTTAATTGCGCCAGGCCGAAGGGCGTGGCTGCGCCGGGAAAGGTTTTGCCCTCGCCGTATTCCGCGCTCGTGCTGGCGCCGATCATGGGATTGATGCAATCAACCAGCGGCTTGGGGGCGGCGGCGGCCGTCGCGGCATGGGCAAGAACCATGATCCCTGCCAGGATGAGAAACCTCATTTCAACAATGCCGTGTAGAGTCATGAATTGTTTCCCAACGGAGTTCACAGAGACAAGGCGGGCATGAAACCGACATGAAGCGCATGTTACCTACTGATGTTCGCACAATAAAGTGAAGGATTCCTCGCTCTGGACATATCCGAAAGGATGCTTGCAGGGCAGATTCGGTGTCGCCATATTGTGCGAGCATCAGTAAGTGACGCAATGCCGGGCAAATAGGCAATGCCGACGTGTTTGTGCAGGCAATGTTCACCGGGAATCATTACAGGAACGCAGACCGGAATGCAGCCTTGACTCCCGCCTAAAGGCGGGCAATCATCAGTATGAAGAAACTCACCCCATGCCGTCGGGCGCCCGGTCGCGCCTGATTCTCAATACCCGTCCGAAATCGCGGCGATAAGGCGCCGGGCAATGCCTCGGCCACGCCGCGCGCTTCCGGGTTGTTTTTGTGCGTTGCTGGAACAGGGAACCACATGCGTCTTCGGAAGAAAATACTGATTGCGCTCGGCGCAACGTTGCTGACTGCGATTGTTCTTTTCCTACTTTTCATAGGGCCGTGGCCGGCCTACAGATCGGGATTCGAGGGCAAGGGGTACTACCTGCGAAACGTCGCCGCGATTGACGATGCCGCCAGGCTCATCAAGCTGACGTCCAACCCCGGACAACTTCGCGCCGGCTGGCATTCCGCGCTGATGAATCCCGCGGCAGGCGTTCCGATGGCGGGATACGGAGCGCGCCACGACATCAGGAATTATTTCCTCGGCGGCGCGCCCAAATGCCTTTCCACCGGCGTTCATGACGACCTGCGCGTGAAGGCACTGGCCCTGAGCGACGGCGACGACACGGTTGTAATCGTCGGCGCGGACATGCTCCTGGTCCCGCCGAATGTCGCGGACGCGGTTCGCAGGGAAGTCGCCCGGCAGACGTCCCTGTCCCCCGGCAACATTTTCTTCGGCGCCAGCCATACGCATGAAGGCCCGGGCGCATGGGGGGAGGGGTTGGCCGCGTTCGTGACCGGCGGCAAATACGACCCGAAGGTTGTCGCATTCCTGGCCGCCGCCTTCACGGAAGCCGTGGTGAGGGCTTATGGGAACATGGGGCCTGCGAAGATGGCGCATGGATTCTTCGATGCGGAACAGTTCATCCGGAACAGGGCGCGGAACGCCCCGGTTGACACGCGGCTTAATTACATGATCGTCGAAAAGGAGAGCGGCGAGCGATGCGCGCTGCTGCGCTTCTCGGCGCATCCCACAACGGTTGACGATGATTTCCTCCAGTTCACGGCGGAGTACCCCGGGTTCCTGCAATCCGCGCTGGAGGCGGCGATGCCGGACACGACCGTCGCATACATCGGCGGATCGGTGGGCAGTTCCAGCCCGAAGGCCCCGAAAGGCGACAGCGACATCGAGCGGGCGCAGGCCATGGGGGAGGAACTGGCTAAACTGGTCGTTGCGAACGCGGCGCCCGAGACCCTGAAATGGAACGCCAATCCGGACATCGCGTCAATCTGCATACCGCTGGAGCCGCCGCCGTTCCAACTGAGGCTGAACCAAAGCCTGCGCTTTTCGCCGCTGTTCCCGAAGCTGCTCGGCGTTTCCATCAGCGCATGGATGCAATCCGCCCGCGCGGGCGACCTGGTCATGGTCGGCTTGCCGGGGGACTTCAGCGGAGAGATAAGCCGCGACTGGAGCGAGTGGGCGGCGGCGAAGGGATATGAACTCTGGCCGTGCAGCTTCGCCCCCGGGTACGTCGGTTACATCTCCCCGGATAAATACTACAATGACCCTAAAGCCACCTCGGAATATGAGACCGGGCTGATGTCGTGGACCGGACCGCATCAGGAGGCGTTCTTCACGACCCTGATGAAGCGCATGTTTGAGAGGCTGACAGGAGCGATTCCATGAGCAAGTAATCTTTGGCTCTTGACTTTTATAGTTTCTTGTTAGTAACATATAATTTCATTGAGGACTTTTATGCTAGGAAATGCATTACTGTGCCTTTTCTGAGTGGCGGATAACCTGATAAGGAGTAGAGCCATGAAAGGTGAACGAAAAGCGGCAATGCTGTCGTTAGTTCCGGTTTGTCTGCTCCTCTCTGCGACTACGGCTTTTGGGGATATTAGCCCATTCCCAGATGGGTGCCCAATGTACGATGATCACCATATTGTACAATGTAATGGTTTCCAAGCGCAAGCTCAGCAGAGTGAATTGCGGGTGAACTGGCAATGGAAGTGCTTTGTCCAAGCAACCGAAGGGCCTAAAAATCATACCCCGCCGAAAATTACAGCTAAGGGAACTGGTCTTCTTCAAACCGAGCCGCTCGCCCCGTTACCAGTAGGTGGCGAACATCAAGAGGTAATTGGAGGTGGAGCGCCGAATGAAGCCGTACACGCGGCAGCGCAGGCAAGAACTGCTGTCACCCTGAATATTACTGACGACGGAAATGTCCTCGGGACGGTAGAAGCGAAGGGGTGGGCAAAGGCAAACCAGGATCCCTATGAGAGCGCAAAGGCCATGTCTTTGTCCGATACGTATGCTGAGAAGATCAAGACGAATAAAAAGGACGGAACGATTATCGTCTTGGGCAACCTGTCAACTTGGAAATGTTCGGCTGCGGGAGGAGTAAAGTCCTCGGCAAAGAACCAAGACCCTGTTACTATCAGCATGACCGACCTGGATACCTTCGATACGGTCACTACAAGGCTTTGGGACGCATATGTCGAATTTGTTGATTGGGGCAGCTTTGATTGGGAGAATGGCAGCGCCCAGTTGGATGGAGGCACCGGCCAGTTTTACGTTCATATGGATCCCACCTACATAACTTCCGGGTGGGGAGACCTGTTGCTGAAGTTCGAAAACGGCATTATCACAGAATCCTCCGATGACGGCATCTGGGACGGTTATCTTCCAGGAGTCGGCGCGCCCGCACAATTCGACCTTATTTTTGGCGACTTATACGGCGACGTCAGTCTTGACGTGGACTTTTTCCCCGGGATGCCGACCAGTGTGAACGGTTATTTCATGGACCTGACCATTGAAGTCTCGGGGGCGGCGGAGCAGATGATCGTTCCAGAGCCGGGAAGCGCCTTACTGATAGGTGCTGGCGCATTTGGCCTGATGATACTTCGACGGAAATTGCGGCAGAACTAAAGAACCCGCAGGCCATTTACCTCCCGGCTTGGCCTTAATCATTCCCAGCTTGGGGTGACAGGGGTCGGGGCCTAAGCCGTTGGGCGATCTTGTTGCAGTCCGCTGCTGGCGTCTTTTTTAATTCCACCGTGTGTCCATGGATAAGAAGCGTTATACGGAATTTCGAGTTCTCCGATTCTCTGGACGATTGCACGGCAAGCTTGCATCCGGCTCGTCATACAGAAAGGGCATGTCATGGACAAGGCAAAGGCCTTGCGGATAACGCGAAGGGCTTTCATAGGGATCGGCGCCGGCGCCGCAATCGGCGGCGTCGCCGGATGGAAGTGGCTCGGCCGCGCGACGCCGGACATGGAACTGAGCATCGGATCCCTCCCCCCCGATCAGCAGGCTCAGGCGGCGGGAGCCGCCGATCGCTGGCGGGAATTTGAGAATCTCAATATCCTCAGACAATCGGAGCTGGATCGGCTGCCGTGGTTTGAGAAGGACGAGACGGGCCGGCTTTGTCTTCGCAAGGACGCCGGCATCGGCCCGATCGTGGACCCGCACGCGCACGTCGGCTGGGCGTTCGGGCTGGGCGGCTCGGTGGACATGCGCTCCGCCGGCAAGGTGGAATATTTCTACGACTATCAGAAGACGCAGGACCTGCTCTTCGCTCAGAAGCATCCGAGCAACGATGAGGCGGCGCAGATCGCCCGCGAAAACATCAAGCTCTTCCTGAAGACGCCGCGTCGCAATCGCACCCACACCGCCGCCAATCTGCTGGCCGAGATGGACAGGATGAACTGCCGGGACATGTTCCTGCTACCGATAGCGCCCCCCCGGCAGTCGCGGCACGTTCGGGACACGCTGGAGGCGGCGAAGCTTGACAGCCGCCTGCACGCATTCGGGGCCGTGTATCCGAAGCCCTGGGGGCCGGACAAGGTCGCCGACCTGGAGCGCCAGGTTTCCGAATATCACATCAAGGCCGTCAAGTATCACCCCGTATTTCAACTGGTGGCGCCCGATGATGCGGAAATGATGAAACTCTTCGAATGGTGCCAGGAGCGCGACATCCTGGTCTACTCCCACATCGGCTACACTGGCAAGGAACCGCAGTCCATGAGGGCGCGATCCGAGCCTGACCGCTTCGTCGTCCCCCTGAAGACATTCCCGAAATTGCGCGTCGTCTTCGCGCACACGGGTGTGCGGCGGGTGGATCAGACGCTGGCCGTCGCGCGGCGGTTCGATGATCGCGTCTGGCTCGACATATCCGGCCAAGCCGCTCCGGCGATTTCCTACATCCTGAGGCGTTACAACGCCGACCGCGTCATGTTCGCCTCTGACTGGCCGTTCATGCCTATATCCGTCATGCTCGCCCGCTCGCTGGTCGCCACCGAGTCATGCCCGGACGTCAGAACCAGGTTCTTCTCCGAGAACGCGAAGCAGTTGTTCGGTCTGGCGTGAAGCCCCCCCCGGGGTGCATAATCTCTCCGGAGAAGAAAAGACGCGCCGTCCCCGATGAAATCCGGCTGATGCGGCTCCTGATGGTGGTATGATGGACTGAAAATGCGCATTGCCGCCCCGGCGGCTTATATGCGCGATCATCTCTCAAGGCGGCTTTTGCCAAGGCGTTGAAGCCGTTCCCGGAAGGATTGGACGCCGCAATGACTTTCGGCAATTCATTTTACGAAATCACCGCGATACTGGTTGCGACGGCCCTGTTCGGCCTGATCGGGCTTCGCCTCCGCCAGCCGTTGATTGTGGCTTTTCTCGCCGTCGGGGTGCTGGTCGGGCCGTCCGGCCTGGGCATTATTGAAAATCACGAGAAGATCGAGCTGCTGGCGCAGATCGGCATATCGCTCCTGTTGTTCGTGGTCGGGTTGCGCCTTGACCTTCAAATGATCAGGACGGTCGGCCCGGTCGCGCTGGCCACCGGCCTCGGGCAGGTGATATTCACCTCGTTTTTCGGATTTCTTATTGTCATGGCGATGGGTTCCGGCGTCACCGGGGCGGTCTACATCGCGACGGCGCTGACCTTCTCAAGCACCATCATCATCGTCAAGCTTCTTTCGGACAAGAAAGAGATAGATTCTCTGCACGGGCGCATTGCGATCGGCTTCCTGATCGTCCAGGACGTTGCGGCGATTCTGGCGCTTATCGGTCTAACGGCGATGGGGAGCGGGCTCGGCAGCAATGGGCAGACCGACGCGCGGGTCTTTGTAATTGTCGCCAAAGGGCTGGGGTTCCTGGCGTTTGTTGGATTCATGATGCGCTTCGTGTTGCCGCGCGTGATGTCGCGCATGGCCCGCTCTCAGGAACTCATGGTTCTCTTTGCCATTTCCTGGGCAGTGCTTCTGGCCTCGGCCGGCGATTACCTGGGTTTCAGCAAGGAGGTCGGCGCGTTCCTCGGCGGCATGTCGCTGGCCTCGACGGAATACCGAGATGCCATCGGGGCGAGGCTTACAAGCCTGAGAGACTTCCTCCTTCTCTTCTTTTTCATTGACCTCGGTTCCCGTCTGGACGTGACTACGGCGGGCATGCAGATCGGGAAGGTGGGGATACTTTCCATATTCGTTCTTGTCGGGAATCCGATCATCGTCATGGCTATCATGGGTTACATGGGATACCGGCGGCGCACCAGTTTCATGGCCGGCCTAGCAGTAGCCCAGATAAGCGAGTTCTCCCTCATCCTAGGCGCGCTCGGTCTCAGCCTGGGGCACATCACGCCGGAGGAGATGGGACTGATTACGCTGGTCGGAGTCGTGACGATCTGCGCCTCGACATACATGATCCTCTACTCCGGCCCTCTGTATGAAAGGCTGGCGCCGCTGCTGGGCTGCTTCGAGCGGAAGAATCCCTTCCGGGAAACCGAGGCGTCAACGGTCGGGCAGTGCGAGGCGGTGGACGTCATCCTACTGGGGCTTGGGCAATACGGGGGGAGTCTGGCTGAGAATCTGATCGAGCGCCGAAAACGCCTGATCGGGGTTGACTTCGATCCACAGGCGCTGGCCCGGTGGCGGGAGAAGGGTGTTCCGGTGATCTACGGCGACGTCGGCGCGCCGGAATTGCTGGACCAGTTGCCGGTGAACTGCTCGCGCTGGGTGGTGGGGACCATGCGGGACCGCAGCGTAAGTCTGACCATTCTGAAACTTCTGCGTGAGCGGGAATTCCGGGGCAAGGTCGCCATGACGGCGCGTGACGAGGAAGACGCCGCCGCCTTGAGCGCTGCCGGGGCGCACGTCGTCCTCAGACCTTTCAGCGACGCCGCGGAGCAGGGCGCCGACGCATTGACGGAGGCCATGTACGCCCTGCCCGACGGCGTTGACTGGCCGCTGGCGGTGCGCGAGATACGACTCAAACCGGGGTCGGCCTTCAGCGGCCGGCCGTTTAAAGACATCCCCCTGCGCGCCGAGACCGGCGTATCAATCATCGCCGTCAGCCGCGCCGGGAAGGATCATTTTGAGCTGGACGGGGAATTCCGGGTCTTCCCCGGCGACCGTCTCGTCCTTATGGGCGACCCGGACGACCTGACCCGCGCGCAGGATTACTTTCAGCGCCGCTCCGAATCAGAGGAATCCGGGACTCCCGATGATTCCTTTACCGTTGCGGAGATTGGCGTCTCGCAGGATTCCGCATGGGTGGGCAAATCCCTTGAGAATCTCCGCTTCCGCCAGGATTACGGCGTGAACGTGGTCGGCGTGCGCCGGGGCGAGGAGCGTATTGTAAGCCCGAAGGCCCATGAGGTGATTCGCGCAGGCGACCGGCTGATCATTGTCGGCAGCGCGGATTCAATCGCGCGCCTGAAGGAAGGGCATTCGCTCTGAAGAAACCGAATTCGCGCTGCGGGTCATTGCAGGAAAATTGCCGCGCTGGTGAATCCCGGCCTGCGCGGATAGAATGACGTGACAGTGGCGGCTGTCCCGTTGACGCTTTATCGGCGGGGCTGTCGCATGCGGTCAGCGCGGGTCTTTATCTGAGGGACAGGGACGATGGCGTCACGCATATTCCTTGCCGACGACAATACCGTCGTGCGGCAGAGCCTTGAACGGTTCCTCAACCGCAAGGGTTATGACGTCGCCGCGTTCGAGACGGGGCCGGAACTTCTGGAAGCGGCCAGCGTCGCGCCGCCGGACCTCGCCCTGCTGGACATCCGGATGCCCGTCATGGACGGCATCGAGGTTTTGAAGCGGCTCCGCGCAATGCACCCCGGCGTGGTGGTCATCATGATCACGGCCTTCGGCTCGCCGGAATCGGCCGTCCAGGCACTGAAGGCCGGGGCGTTCGAATACATATCCAAGCCTATCAAGGACATGGACGCGCTGACGGTCCTGATCGAAAACGCGCTGGAACCCGTCCGCCTGCGCAAGCAGATCGAGATTCTGCGGGAGAAGCAGCGCGAGGCCTTCAGCCTGCCCGACCTTGTGGCGGAAAGCCCGCAGATGCGCCGCGCGATCGAGCAGGCGACGCTGGCCGCCCGCAACTCGCAATGCACCGTCCTGGTCACGGGCGAAACAGGGACCGGCAAGGAGCTTATCTCGAAACTCATTCACCTGAAAAGTGAGCGCTTCGAGGGGCCGTTCATCGTGGTCAACTGCGGCGCGCTGCCGGGGGAGCTTGTCGAAAGCGAGCTTTTCGGATACGTCAGAGGCTCCTTCACCGGGGCGCGGACGGAGGGCAAGGAGGGCCGCCTTGAAGCCGCCAACGGCGGCTCGATACTGCTTGACGAAATCGGGGAGATGCCGCAGCGCGACCAGGTGAAGCTGCTGCGCTTCCTGGAAACCCGCGAGGTTCAGCGCATCGGAGCGACCCGCCCCACGCAGGCCGACGCGCGCGTCATCGCGGCCACCAACCAGCGGCTGGAGGAGATGGTCGAGGACGGGGAGTTCCGCAAGGACCTGTTCTACCGCCTGAACGCCTTCCGCGTTCATATCCCCCCCCTGAGGGAGCGGCGGGAGGACATTGCGGCGATGGCCAACCTGTTCATGTTCGAGGCGGGCGCGCGGCTGAAGAAGGAAATGGCGCGGATATCCCCGGAGGCCATGAGCCGCCTGCTGTCCTACCCCTGGCCCGGCAACGCGCGCGAGCTTCGCAACACGATAGAGCGCGCGGTCATGGCCGGAGACTCCGGAACCGTCGAGCCGCAGCACCTCGTCTTTCTGGAAGAGACGATCGGGCGCGAGCAGCCCCCCCCCGATCCCGGCGGCTCGCTGCTGAACATCAACGACGTCCTGACCCTGGAGGAGCTTGAAAAGCTTTATATCAGCCGCGTCGTGGAGGCGTCCGGGAACAACCTGAGCGAAGCAGCCCGGAAACTCGGCATAAGCCGCAACCGCCTGAGGAGAAAGCTGAACGGCGGAGACGGGGACTGATCCCCCCCCCTACTTCCCGGCGAACGGGATTGCGTCCTCGATGAACGGCCCGGTCCTGAGATACTCCTCCATCGCCGGGGAAACGTACTCCGCGTAATATCCGATGCCGGGGCATCCGTCCCGCAGCAACTGCGCGGTCTGCGCCATCACCGATTCCAGCGGCGCGTACGGCATCGGCGGATAATCCCGCGAAGATATCATCGCCGTCATAAGCAGCGGATACACCCCGGCCTGCGCGCCGACCGCGCTCCGGAAGTCCCTGACGGCCATCGCCGCCGGCAGCGGATCCAGGAAGAAGACGACCGGAAACGCCGCGTCAATCAGCCCCTGCTTGAACCACCCCGCCGGGTCCTGCCCCTGCAGATTGCATGGGCGAAGGCTTGGCGACGCGGACGGAAGCTGAAACACACCGAGCTTCACATTCGGGGCGGACTCGCGCATGCGCCTGCTCCAGTCGCGCAGGAACAGTGTAATGCCCTCCTCCTGCCACTTCAGCAGCGATTCGGGATAAGGCGGCCCCGCGCTGTAATCCGAATTCAACTCCCGCCCGCTCTGCTTCTTGTAACCCGGGGCGCAGTAGGCGTCGCACACGCACAGCGCCTTCCAGCGCAGACCCTCCAGCGCGAAACCAGCGCACTTGTAGCGCTGCGCGATCCGCCGGCAGCCCTCGGCGATCCGGTCAAGGTAGACGGTGTCCCTCAGGCACGGCGATCCGGAATCCGGAATCCGCGAGGACGCGTCGTGCCGGCAGCCCACGCCCCTGAGCAGCGAAACCGGTATCGGCTGTTCCTGGACGTCAACCCAGAACCACAGGTCAATGCCGGCTTGCCTGGCCTGCTCGCTCAATTCGGTGATGCCGGCGTGACGGAAATCGGCGTCGTCCCGGTTCTCGTAGTGCTGAAGCACGATGGACAGGGGGACCTGCGCCATCAGGGTGTTGAACCTGCCCCGCCGCGCCTGCGCCAGCGCGCGCTGGACGGATCCCGCGCTGTCCTTTCCCTCCCCCTCGGGCCAGATCGTTCTGCTGCCCACTGTCAGGATGCGCGTCTGCCGCATCCGACCTTCCGGGGTTCGGTCCGCCGCGCGAACGCCCTCCCTTGCCATCTCATCGTTCGTGTTCGTTCTGTCCGAACGGGAGAATCGGGCGATGGTCTGTTCCTTCGTCCTGCGTCCGTCCGGGGCGACAAGCTCGCACTCCGCCTGGATCGTTATGCGCGTAGCCGCCGCCTTGTCCGGAAGCGTGGCCGTGTAATATCCCTTCGGCAGTCCGCTGTCCGGCCAGACGGCGCTCACGAAGTCAACAACCCCCGTGTCCGTCTCGCCGAGTATGCGCGCGCCGACAATCGGGTAGACGTCGCCGTCGGCGTCCTCGACCGTGAAATCAATCCGAAACTCGCGTCCGGCGTCCCATGTGCTGCGAGGGTTCTGAAGCGACAGCTTGAAGCGGGACAGGTTGGCAAGCGTGACGAAACGCGCAGACGGCGCCGCCGCCTGCCCCTGGCGCTCTCCCAGCCCCCACGCCGTGAACCAGTGCGCGTGCGGGAAGGCGTAGCCGATGAATTCCTTCTTTTTAGGTTCGTAGCATGTCGCATAGGCGCGACGCTCGATCGCCGTCAGACCCTTCCTCGGCTGGAAGACCGCGAAGAACGGTATCTCCGCCTTCTGCCTGCCGGTTTTTGAAAGGTCCAGCATCTCGGACGAGTAGAGGGACATGTGCGCGCCGGTGTCAACGTTGTGGGCCGGCCAGTTGCCCATGCCCCAGTCGCCCGAAATCAGGAACGCTCCCGGTTCGGCCACCTCATATGTCAGAGTCGCCGGAAAACCGGTCTTCTCCAGGGCGGCGGGCGCATTGCCGTTCACGTGGGCCAGTGGGACGGACACGGCGAAATCCAGCAACTGAAGCGCGGCCGGTTGGCCGTCGTAATGCGGATTGCCCCCCCCCTCGATCTTCTGCGATTCCGGCGGTTTGCGATCCGGCAGCGTCCGGGTTGTGCCGACGAAATAGAAGCGCTCGTATCCCTGCGTTTTGAAATCCACCCAGAACGGTTTCATACGGGCTGTTGCGGCCCGCCGGCGCAGCATGTCCCATTCATCCTCCGCCGCGGGACGAACCTCGACAACCCCCTCTTTCGTATCGGCCGCCTCCTCTGCTGCGCTGAGCGCCTCAACAGCCGTAAACAGCGTCAGTACCGCCGTCCCGGCTGCCAACCGCCTGAAAAAAGCCCAACCTGTCGGGATGCCGCGCCCCGCAGTCTTCACTTGTTCTCCTCCAGCCTTTCCGCGCCTTGTGTCTCGCCGGCGTTAGCATGCGCCATGATGGAAATTGTAACCGATCCCGTCCTTCTGCGCCCGCCGTTTTGCGCCAATATGGCGTCCAATATCCGTCCGAAATGCCTCGCGCAAAGAACGACTGCGATCAATGCGCCCGCGATTGCCAGCGCCGCCGTCGCGCCGCGCCCGCCCATCCGGACGGAGAAGTCGGCCGTCCGCCAGACTGCGTTCAGGAACGGCTCCAATACGCTCCTGAGCGGTTCAGGCGTTCCGGCCGGACGGAGCCAGAGCGCAATCCCGTTCACCCAGAGCATGCAGATGAAAGCAACCGCTGCAACCTTGATTAACAGACTCGCCGGCGCAGCCGCGCGCCCGGTTGAATCCCGGAATCTTTCAGTCGCCTTCGCTGCCGCCCAGGCTGCGATCAATGCGCCCAGCGTTACCGCCAGCGTCTTCAGAACAAGCCACGCCATGACTGCAAAGCCCAGGCAGAACAGGCATCCCGCCCCAGCCGCCGCGGTCAGGATGAAGCAGGGAAGCGCGTTACGAAGCGCCGCCTCCAGCCGGTTGCCAGGACTGCCGCGCGATCCCGCGGCGCGTTTCACGAACGACGGACGGCACGCGAAGCGCCACGCCGCCAGAACCATCGCGCAATTCCACAACCGCCAGAGCAGGACCCTGAGCGCCGGGCCGTCCTGATACCCCAGCGAAACAAAACCCAGCGCGGCGAGCGCATAGCCCGCGATGATGAGTTCCCGCGCACAGGAGACAAACGTCCCCGCTGCGTCAAACTTCCCTTCCGGCGGCCTTCGCGTTCCGGTGAAAATCTCCGACGCAAGCCCGCGCAGCATGGAAAATGGAGCCCAGAGGAGAATGAACACGCACACCGAGCCGAAAAAACCGCCCCGGTCGGGCCATATCGCCAGAAGGCATGCGGCCAGAACGCTTGCCGCCGACGCAACCGGCAGGATGCCCGCCAGCGCCCGCGCGAAAGGCGGCGTCAGAACCGCGTCGGACGGGCCGCCCGGCGACCGTGCCGCGTCCCGCTCCCAGTCCCGAACCCATCCCAGCGCCAGCCAGCCGAGGAAGTACAGCGCCGGAAATCCGGCGGCCAGCATCGCAGCCGTGACGCAAATCCTGAGCCACGGCAGCGAACCCGCGAATTCCGTCGGGGATGAATACGCCGCCGCCGCTCTGCGCGCAATCCGCCATGAATGTTCCCGGATTTCCTTGCACGCAAGCGTTGCCGTTGACCATCCGGCTCTGTAATCCGTCCTCCTCCATGCGCTTGCCGATGCCGCGTTCATGCACTCCGACGCCATTCGCGCCGCTGACTCCGCGAGCCGTCCGGCCTGTTCCGCGCGAAACCCCAGCAGTTTCACGCGCATAAGCGCCGCTGCCGCTTCTGCGCAACGGGCCTTCGCTGCAGCGTCCAGCGAGGCGTTGCAGGCCGCCGCAAGGTTTTTGTCCGCCAGCGCCGCCGTCTTCTCCGCCTTTGCCGCCTGATACTCCGGGTCGGCGACAAGCGCGGCCTCAAGAATCGCCGCGATTGCCCCGATTCTGGCCTCAATCATCATCGTAGCGTTTGCGCCCGCCTGAAGCGCCGGCCCCGGATCGTCCGCCCTCTTTGCCTGCGCCTCGGTCGCCGCCGGCGGAATTCCCGCCCGCCGCGCAACGCCGTCGGCCTCTCCCCGCGCCATCTCGGTCGCCCGCGCAAATCGCTGCGCGTTTCCCTTGAAATCACGTCCGGCCTTTGCCAGAGCGCCGCCGCATGACGCCAATCCCCTCGAATCCCCCGCGGATGCGGCCTTCCTGACCTCGGCGAGAATTTTTTCGTATTCAGCCGCATCGCCGCCGGTCCCGGCTGCCGCGCCTAGCGCCGCCTGCAAAGCCCGGGAGCCGTCAAGCGCGGCAATGGCCGCCTCAAGCGCGCATCGAGCGGTGATAACCGCATCTCCGGTTTCGGCCTTCTGAAGCGCCGTCCGTGCGTCAGACGCGGCGGATGATTCGGCAAGCGCGCGCTCCTCCAGTTGCGTCGTCCGCGCCTTGAGCGCGCTGACCGCCGCCTCCGCCCCCGTCGTCCCCGCCGCGGTCAGAAGCAGGGAATCCCCGGCGGGAGCCGATGCCGCCTTTCGCCACGCCGCAAGCTCCGACGAGCAGAGATCAAGCTCGTCAAGAATGATTTCCCTGCCCGACTCGATCAACCGTTTCTGTTCAGCCAGTGACTTGGCAATATCAGTTTCACAATTAACCATTACGTTGAGCCAAATCACTTCCGGGGGCATAATAGAACTGGGTGATAAGGATATAACTAGTAGAGATTCACTTTTACGAGTTTTAGCCTGCCTTGCCCGCTTCAGGGCGGCAAGCCTGCGCGCCTCGCAATCGTCCGCCTTCCGGCGCGATTGCGTCAACTGCGCCCTCAACTCCGCCGCCCTCGCCGCGCATGCTGCGGTCTGCTGCGGGGCGAAATTCGGAAACCGCCCCGATTTCAGCGATTCCGCCGCGGCCAGCCGTTGTTCCAGATATTCCAGCCTTTTCGCCGGCAGCGCCGCCCGGGCGACTTCCTGCCGGATTTTTTCCTCGATTGCCTCCCGGCGCGCAACGTCCCTGCGCGCCTCCGCCCCGGCCGCGTCCCTTCCGGCAAGCGCCGGCGCGGGGACGGGCGTCCCCGGCGGGAGCGCGGCAATCTCCACATTGCGCTGTTTGAGTGTTTCGCCGGATTTCGCGCAGGCCTGGACTGCTTCGTCAAGGCGCGGCTGAAGCGCCTTCAACCGCGCCTCCTTGACCTGGGCTGCGCGCTGGGCATCCGCCTTCGCCTTTGTAATATCCCCTGCAAGTCCGGAATCAGCGGCCCGGCATAAGGCCGCGAATATCAAAGTCACAACGACGGCGGCGCGAATCGCCGCGCCGAAGCAGCATGAGAAACGGCGCATCTGGTCCATGGTCAATGCCCCGAAATCCCGAACCCGGTGGATCGCCCCTGTCGCCGCGCAGACGCCGCAACCGGTTGGACGCAAAGGCGCCGCCTGCAATCAGCCCCGCAGATATTTCTGCGCCGCTGCGACCGTCAGGTTCTTCCCGTTGTTCGGGTCGAAAACGTGCATGTGATCGGGATGCATTGCGAAACTCAGGACCTCGCCGACCTGCGCCCGGCAGTGCGCGTCCACGCGGGCAAGGAAGATGGAGTTCTCCGCCGTAAGATACAGTATCATCTCCGCGCCGAGCGGCTCAATAACGTCGATCCGCGCCTTGAACGTCGTGTCCTTTGCGAGGTCGGGGCGCTTTTCCGGCTCAAGCACGTTTTCCGGACGCACTCCCAGGATTACGGCGGCGTCCGGCCCTTTGGACTCCATGGCTTGCTTGTAATGATCGGGGAGCTTTATAAGCATGCTGCTTCCCTTGCGGAAATAGAGGCTTCCCTGCTGGCTTTGAAGGTTGCCCGAGAAGAAGTTCATTGGCGGCGTGCCGATGAATCCGGCCACGAACTTGTTCTCCGGGAAGTCGTAGACCTCAAGCGGCGTGCCCACCTGCTTGATGTATCCGCCTTCCATTATCACGACCCTGTCGCCCAGCGTCATGGCCTCCACCTGGTCGTGCGTGACGTAGACCATCGTCGTCTTCAACCGCTGGTGCAGGCGCTTCAGCTCGGCGCGCATCTCGACGCGCATCTTCGCGTCAAGGTTGCTTAATGGTTCGTCAAAAAGGAAGACCTTCGGCTGGCGCACTATGGCGCGCCCCACGGCGACGCGCTGCCTCTGGCCGCCGGAAAGCGCGCTGGGCCTGCGCTCCATCAGTTCCTCGATGCCCAGTATCTTGGCGGCCTCGTGAACGCGCTGCTTGATCTCGGCCTTCGGGAAACGCCTCAACTGGAGCGCGAAAGCCATGTTCTGAAAAACCGTCTTGTGCGGATACAGCGCATAGTTCTGGAAGACCATGGCGATATCCCGGTCCTTCGGCGGGATATCATTGACGACCTTGTCGCCGATGCTGATCGTGCCGTCCGTAATCTCTTCGAGGCCGGCAATCATGCGCAGGGTCGTCGTCTTGCCGCAACCGCTGGGGCCGACCAGAACGACGAATTCCTGGTCCTCTATCTTGAGCGAGGTTTCCGCCACCGCCACCACGTTGCCCGGGAATACCTTGCGCACCTTGTCAAGGATCACTTCGGCCATGAATCGTCCTCCATGAATCTCCGGCGCGGTTGCGCCCGCGGGCGCGCCCGGGCCGGCAAGTCGCGTTTCCACCGGCGCGAATGGCCCGCGCTTCGGGAAAGCGCCACAATCTTATCAGCAATGAAACCAATATTTAACAATCCGACCGCGCATAGTCAACCATATCCGCGCCGCTTTTTATCATCCGACGCCCCGACCTGCGCCGTAATTTGCGTCAGCTAACGGCTCATTCCACGGAAAAACCTCTTGACCTTTTCATACACATGGGCACAATATTACGCGGGACTTCTAAGGGAGCGATAGCCTATGGCAGAAGAAATGGATGGTCGTGCCGCCCAGGAAGCGGATGATTCTTCCAGGCAGAAGAAGGGGTTCTTCGGCAAACTTTTCGGCAGCCCGAAAAAGCCCGAGCCGCCGCCGGCGCCAGCAACAGCGCCTGCGCAGGCGGAGGTCGTCCAGGCGGAAGTGGTGAGCGATCAGGCGGAGGAGTCGGCGGAATCCTACGCTGAATCGGAAGCCGAGGCTCCGGCCTCGGCAGCCCCGACGGCTCCCGCCCCGCCCAGGACCGACCGCGCGGAAGTGCCCACGGCGGTGCTTACCGTTGAATACCTTGAAAGCGGGCCGGCGGTGGACCAGTCCCTCAAGGAGATCGAACGCCGCCTCACGAGGCTTGAAGCCCTCGTCAGCGCTATAACGGATTCGCAGAAAACGGCCCTGACAGGCATGGTCAAGAACGTCGAGCAGATCGCCAAGACCGTCGAATCCGTCAGTCGCCGCCTCGACCGGGTGTGGCGCAGAATGGACATGGGGTCAATCTCCTCCAGTTCTGAAGAAGCCTTGGTCGAAGAGGAGAAACAGGAAGCCGAACTCCCCGATGTCGCAGGCCCGCCGCAGGAATTCCAGAACGACCCGGATCACGTCCGGGCGATGCGCATAGCCAAGGTCATGGCCAGCGACCTGGAGGCATACAACGGCGCCCAGGTCAAGGAAGCCGCGCTTTACGGAAATCTTGAGGAGCTCCTCGGCCAGCAGCTTGAGGACGCCCGCCTGGCCTACTCCGAACGCGTCCCGGAAAGGGTCAGGGAACAGTTCGATTACTTCCAACTGGCGCTCAATGAAATGCTCGTGCGCAACCGCAGCCAGGGCTGATCCCGCCGGGCCGCCTTGAGGCAGGGGTGGAATGGACAATCCGGTTGATATTCCGCAATGCCGGTTCCGGTCGCTCGCCCTGGCGATACTGGTGGCGGCGTCCTGCCTCGCGTCCGATCTGAACGCCCAACAGCAGGGGGGAACCCGCAAAGTCGGAGAGGGAACGGCCCGCACCATGGGCGGTAAGCGAGAGGAGAAACCGCCTCCCCCGCCGCCCAGGAAGCCCCAGCCCGCAAGACCGCGCAAGGAGGCCGACACAGCAAAGGAGGCGCAGAAAACCGCCGCCGGCGCTGTTGAAAAGCTTCCCGAAGGCGAGATTAAAAACAAGGCCTCAGAGGTTGTAAATACCCCCCTCGATCAACCTGACGATATCTTAAAGCAAATGCTGACGACGGACGGGCAGAAGGCGCCGGCCATCATCCTGTCCATCCTGATCGTTCTTGTGGGCCTTATGTTTCTCGTCTATGGCTGGCCATTATTCCGGGGGTTGTTCATTCCGTTTCTTGCCTTTGTCGGCCTTGTCGTTGGTTTCTGCGTCGGCGCAATCGGAGCCGCGCAGGCCGACCTCGGCGGCTTTTTCTGGATGATTTCAGGACTGCTGACCGGCGTGGCGAGCGGCTTCGGCCTTTTCTGGCTGGGCTTGAAGTTCTCCCGCCTCGGCGCGCTGTTCATGATGCTCAGCATCGGCATCGGGGGCGCGCTGATGTTCATATTCTCCGGTGACAGGGCCACGGGGGCCTCCTGCCTCTTCTTCTTCGCCATCATGGGCGCGCTGAGCATGAAGTTCCTGCGCTTCGTGGTCATCGTCGCCACCGCGCTGCCCAGCGCGGTCGCCGTCTCGATCTTCTCGCTGGGCCTTTTTTACGCCTCCGGCAGCGACCTTCTTATAAAGAGCGCCGACTGGGTTCTGGCCGCCAGATGGCACCTTTACCTGATAATCCTGGCCACGGCCTTCGTCGGGCTGGACGCTCAATACGTCCTCGGCCCGGCCCCGCTGGGCGAGGAGCCGACCGACGAGGAAGTGTCGGCGATGAACGTCCGCCGATGACCGGCGCCCGCGCGGCGGAATCGGCCTTTTATCCGGGAGCGCGAAGTGCAAAATGAAACGCCTCTCATCGTTCTGATGACCGACCTTGGGGACGCGTCCGGCTACGTCGGAATGATGAAGGGCGTCATCGCGTCAATCTGCCCCGCCGCGCGCGTCATTGACCTTACGCACGCCGTCTTCCCGCAGAACGTTGTTGAGGCTTCAGTCGTCCTTGCCACGGCGCAACGCTACTTCCCGGACAGGGCCATCTTCATATCCGTCGTTGACCCCGGCGTCGGCAGCGCCCGCAAGATCGTATGCATGAGGACCGCAGAGCGATACTACCTGGCTCCGGACAACGGTCTCTTGAGCCTGCTTCGCGCCGGCAAGGTCAAGCCGGATTTCCGCGAGATCGGCAACGAATCGCTCATCCTCTCCCCAGTAAGCCGGACGTTCCACGGCAGGGATATATTCGCCCCCGTCGCCGCGCGGCTGGCGTGCGGGGAGCCGTTCGAGAACCTCGGCCCGGAAATGACCGCGATCAGCAGCCTGAAAATCCCGACCGCCAGGCTTCTGGACAACGGGGCCATCGCCGCGGAGGTCCTTTACGCAGACTCCTTCGGCAACCTGGTGACTAACGTCCCCGCCCGCAGCCTGGGGCTTGAATCCGCGGTCGAATGCGTCCTCTCCGCCCAGATAAGCAAAGACCTGAAAATATGCCCCCCGCAGGACATTATCGTGGGAATCTGCGGGCGCAAAATCCGCGGCGTGTCGGAATGCTACGCCCAGGTGAACAGGCGCGAGCTGGTCGCCCTGGTCGGAAGCGGCGGGCTGCTTGAGATCGCCGTCAACGGCGGCAGCGCCGCCAAAACGCTGGACGCCGATCCGGGAACCGCCGTGTCAATAACCTTCGCCGGCGCGCAGCAATAAAACCCCTCAGCTCCCCGCCCGCCTGAAGCTGCCCAGCGCTTTCTTTAATTCGTCCTTTCCGTACATCCGCTCAATGCGCCCGATCTCCTCGTTGGCCAGTTGGTCGCAACGCTCGTTCTCGGGGTCCCCCGCGTGGCCCCTCACCCAATTCCATTCGACCTGATGCCGCTCCTGCGCGGTGTCAAGCGCCCGCCACAGGTCCTCGTTCTTCACGGGTTTCCACTTGCGGTTCTCCCGACGACGCCACCCGTTCTCTTTCCACTTCGGCATCCAGTCCGACACGCCCTCCTGGACGTACCTCGAATCGGTGTAGAACTCCACAATGCATGACTTCTTGAGCGCGTTCAGCGCCTCCACCGCCGCCTGCAACTCCATGCGGTTGTTCGTCGTGGCCTTCTCCCCGCCGCATAATTCCTTGCGGTAAGGCCCGTACTTCAGGACGCAGGCCCAGGCCCCGGGGCCGGGATTGCCCCGGCAGGCCCCGTCCGTGTATATGACCACGCGCGTCAGATTGTCCGACCCTGGCTCCATGCCGCCCGAACCTCCACTCGGATTTTTAGCGGCTTACCTGTCTCCTGACAACGAGAATCCGAATTTGTTCCCAAAATCCGCCCTGCCATGCGCGGTCATCCTCAGCGTCGCTCCGGCCTTTCCGCCCGACCCGGTTTCAATCTCGAAAGGCCCGATGGAAACCTCGCCCATGTATGGAACATTCGCCGGTATCGGGAACAGCTTCCGCGCAACTCCGGCTGTCTCAAACGCGAGGAAAACCTCGCCCTCCTTCGGCTTTGCGGGATCGCCCGGCTTGATCCACTCCGGCTCCGTCAGGTTCACAACCGTCGCCCTGATTCTTGCCTTGCCGCCCTTGCCGGCCCTCGCCTGGCCGCCGTTCTCGATCTGCCGCCATTTTCCGCCGGCTTCCTCGACCTCCAGGACAGCAATCAACGCGTTGAGATGCTCCGGCGGATTCGTCCCGTTGCATGCCGTCCCGCCGACGGCCGTCAGCGGGCAATTGCGCGAATCCGTCCCCGTCGCCCTCGTCTTCAGCCCGACCGTCCGCCCCTTGGCGACCGCCTCCCAGTATTCCTTCTGATGGCGGTCGTAGACCCCGGCCACGCCGTCAGACGTCGCGTCCAGGTCAACCGTGATCCAGTAATCCGGCGCGGGGACGCCCGACCTGCCCTTGAACTTCTCCGCGTTCTCCATCACGACCTTCGTGCATGGCCGTAGCGCGCCGTCCGGACTGATGATCCCGAAATCGCTGTTCTCCCCGACGCGGAAACCGCCGGGATACCACCAGTAGAAGTAGCCGTTCGAGTGCGACATGAGCATCATCTTCATGAAGTCAGCGTAGAACTTCCCCTGGAACTCCGTGCTGCCGGGGTTCTGGCTCATCAGCTTCATATCCCAGGTCGAGCAACCCATCTCCGCCCAGATCACCGGCTTGCCCGGGGCCAGCATCCTGCACAGCGCGATCTCGAACGCGCCGGGCTTGACGCGCTCCCACTCGCCGATGCGCCCGTAAGCCTCCGGAGCGAGGAAGTCCAGCACCGGCGCGCTCCCGCGCAGGTCGTACATCATTGCCCCCTCCCAGCGGCACGTCGGGTTCCCGGCGTCCGCCATCCGGAAACTGACAAGGTGATTGGGCGTCACTGTCCTCAGCAGCCTTTTCGCCCTGTCGTGCGCGGCGCAGAGCAGGTCAATCTGGAACCTGCGATACGCCACGACCATCCGGCGCGTCTTCTCGTTATCCCATGTCGCCGTCTTGTCGTCGGGGGTGGTGATCTCGCCTTTCTCGTTCTGCGGCGCGGGGCATCCCCAGTCCTTCTCCGCGTTCCTTACGCTTCCGTAGCGCTCGACTATCCATGCGCGCCACTGCGGATCGTATTGCCGCCGGTTCGCCGTGTTGCCCCAGTTCGGCTCCCACGCGATGTCCAGGGACATCACGTTGTCGTTCTCCGCGATGCGGTTGCGCTCAAGAATCCGCTTCCATTGCGCCCACTCGAAGGCCAGCGGGGTTCCCGGGCGGATCGAGAGATTGGCCATCATCCCGGCCCGTTCCATCCGCATCAGAAGGTCAACCACGTTCTGATCGTCCGCCGACTGTATGTGGCAGAACACTGCCGCCGCGTTGGCCCCGAGCCGGACCTGCGCGTCAATGTCGCGCTGGATGATCTCCGGGTCGTACGCCCGCGCCCCAACCCAATGCTCGAAATACTCCCCGTCCTCCGTGCCGATGCCGCTGGAGGGCATATAGTTCGAGCCGTAGGGATAGAACGGCTTGCCGTCCCGGACGAACTCGCCGTCCTTCATGCTCACAAACCTTCGCTGCGCCGCCGGTTTGGGTTCCCAGACCGATACCTCATGCTCAAGCATGTCCAGGAACTTGCCGTCCTTCGAGAGTATGACGGTGGAAATCCATTCGCCGGTTCCGGGCTGAATGGGGGGCAGTTCACGCTCAACTGCCCTGCCCGGCACGGCGTCGAACTCCTGGCCGTCGCCTTCTATTGATCCTTTGCGGCGAATGTCAAGCGTGATTTTCGCGCCTTCCAGTTTCTCTTTGCCCAAGGTCAGGCATCTTGCCCCCTGCCGAACCTTCTGGTCGCTGAAATACGTCCAATACTGCGTCCCGCCCTCGTATAGGAACCGTCCGTCAATCATCCGGGACGCCGTGCTTGCGAGAAGGTTGAGGACTGCGTCCGACTTGTAGAACTCCGAGCCGGGGATGCAGAAGCTTGCCCAGACGCCGCCCTTGAACGGCGCGAAATCGTGGACCATCATCGCCGCCGGAACGCCGCACCACCGTCCGTCCGCCGTCCGCGCCTCCAGGATCGGTATGAAGCGCATCCGCCGACCTTTCAGGTAACCCGTCCCGCGCGGGCGCGGCTGGACGGAATACAGGTTTTGCGGCGCGCTCCACCTGTCCTCCCCCACAAGCCGGGTCATCTCCGGGCTGACAACGATCTGGCTTGCCGTCGTCACCGGGAAGAACTTGTAGCTCGGATAAATCATGTCCATCGGATCGAAGCCTTCGCACGGCTCCGGCCTGCTGCCCTCGTAGGGATTCGGCGCGACGCCGAAGTCGTCAACGAAGAACTCCAGCGGGCCGTCCCCCGGATACGCGCCGTGCGTGCGCGCAAGGCCGATGTTCAACCGCTTCGCGTTTCGCGGGTTCAGAACGTCCCCCGCGAAGCCGCGCTTCGCGTTGCTCTCCCAGAAGCGGAAGCTCTCCGGCGGCAGGACGTAGCGCTGCCACTTGTCCGTCAGCGACACCGTCGCGATCCAGCGCGCCCCGTCCGCCTCCTCCCACTCGACCAGCAGGCACTGCGTCCTCGGATTACCCTTCGCCCATAAGCAGGTCAGCGAATCCCCGGCCTCGAACGGCGATTTGTCGAAACTCGTAACGTAAGTCTCCCACCCCGCAAGAGACGGCATCAGGGCGTGGAAGCACTTCCCGCCGTCATGCCCCTCCTTTTCAGCGATGTTCCATTTGCCGGGAGGGACCGGCAGGTCGCCCCCGCGCTCCCATCTCTTGACGTCCCCGTCCTCGAAATCCAGAAACGTCTTCCGCCCGCCGACGGTCTTCAGTTGCTCGTCGTAGCGGCTTGCCGTGATCCATTCGCCCCCGACCATCGAGACGGAGTCCGTCAGCGGCGGACCGCCCAGCAGCATCACTTTCCCCGCCGCCCGCAGATAATTCCTGAACGCCCGGCTCGCGTCCGCCGGGAAGTACTGCGATGACGGCACGATGAGGAGGTCGAAATGCTCAGGCTTCAGAACGTAGACGTTGCCGAGGTCGCCCGCCCCGATCGTTATTACCTTGTAACCCGACGCCTCCAGCTTCCGCGATAGCGCCGCCGTCATCGTCTTGTCCAGTCCCGGCAGCGTGTCCTCGACCAGCGCGATCAGCCCCTTGCCTCGTTCCGCCTTCTTTATCTTTTCCAACATTGCCCCTGACTCCCTCTGCCATTTGACCATCTTGGCGCGCAGGTTCTCAGCCCCGGCCTTGCTCATAACCGGCACGGGATCGGTCAGAAGTATCGGCGTGCGCGGCGTCATCCAGTTCATCCCCGTCCAGACGTGGAAACGCAGTTGCCTGGCCTCTCCGCAAAGGGGAGCCTTGAACTCCTTCGTCCACGTCCCCTTGCCCTTCACGGTCTGCGCGTCGCAGCACGACCTGACGTGCTCGCCGTCCTCCCTCTTCGTCTCGAAATGCAGCGTGTCCTCGTTCCCCTTCAGGTCGTATTCGACTTTGACCTTGAAGGTCTCCCCCTCGACCGTCTCCGCCGGGGTTTCCAGAAACCGGGCATATTGCCCGTCGTTATCCGCCGCCCGCGCCCCTGCGGCGCATGACGCCGCTGCCGCGACGCAGACCGCCGCGGCGCGGAGCATCTCCTTCAGAATCGCCATACGCTTTTCCTCCGTGTCCTTGTCGCGGAATGCGCGGAGCAACCGTTCCCGCCCGGCGCGGGAGAAGCGAACAAAACGATGCGTAAGCCGCCGGCATGAGCTTTTCGTTCGCGCCGCGAGATTTTGGACTGCGGCGGCATGACGCCGCAGTCCGCGCGCCGACATGACGGCGCGCAGATGTCCAAACAAATCAACTGCGCCAAGCACATTTGAGCGGCCCGCAGCATTCTACTTCGGGCTGTAGAGCCACACCGGACGCCACACCCCGCCGATGGTCGTGTCCGCCATGGCGGACACCGCGAGAATGTTCGTCTTGCCCGGCAGTACCTTGCCAGTTACGTCAACCGTGAACGGCGTCGTCCACGCCGAGGGGTCTTCAAGGCCCGTGCGGATGTGGACAAGCTGCCCGTTCAGGAATATCGAGCCTCTCTCATCCAGCGCCCCGACGTAAAGGAGCGTCTTTCGCCCCTGGCACTTCTCCGGAGCCTCGAACTCGCAGCGGCCCCACGCGTTCCCCTTGTGCTTCGGCTCAACCTGGCGGTACCACATGACGTTCGGATCGAGCAGATGCCACTTCGAGTCATCGAATCCCTGCTTCGCCCAGTCGGGCGACGGCTGGCCGCTCTCCTCCTCGAATGAGACCCGCCATTTCTCCTTCGGCATCTTTGCCCAAACGTCGTTCCCCTTCTTGAACCACTTGCTCTCGGGCAGATAATGCCGCATGTCCGCCGTGTAGCGCCTCAGCCATTCGGCAGGCTCACGGGCGATCATGTAATCCTCATTCGTCGCATACATGAGGCCCAGGACGTTCTTGACCTGCGCGACGGCGTCCTCTGCCGCGCCGTAATCCTGATGCTCCTCGACGGTTCCGAGAACGCGGTAGGCCTCAAGATAGTGAAGCCCCATGTCAACCATCTGGACGCGCCGGAGATGGACGCCTTCCGCAAGACCCAGCGCCTCGTTGACTGCCTGGCGCATGGCCTTCATCGCGTCCTCGCGGTAGAGCTTGCCCAGCCCCCCCGCGCCCCAGCCGCTGTGAACGTCCTGCTGCATGAAGCATGATTCCAGAGCGTCGTAGTAGCGCTTCATGGGAACGGCCGCCGCCGGGCCGAAGAAGTCGTTCAGGTAGCTGTTCATCAGCGCGGCGTAATCGCGCCCGACGTCCCACTGCAACTGGGCGTTGATCCAGTAATTCGGCGATTCGGCTGCCCATGAGTCGTGGCATTCCCAACTGAATCCCCGGATGCCCATCTTCTTGAAGATCGGCAGGTCCCGCGCGTGGACGGCGTAAAGCGGTATCGGCAGGTCGTTGTTGCCCGGCGGGGGATCGTAATCGTAAATATTGACGTTCCGGTTCATCGCGCAGTACGTCTCGAGCATCTTCTTCATCGTCTGGCGCGATTCGCACCATGCGTCGCCCACCGAGTGCATGACGCAGAACTGCTGCGCGGTGAAGACCGGCGCAAGGTTCGGGTGAATCTTCTCCCGCTCCGGCGGGGCCGTGTGGCTGACGTAGCAGTAGAACCCCAGCACGGCGTCCGGGTGCTTCGCCGCCACCCTTTCAGCCACCGCGTTCCAGAAAACCATCAGGCGGTCCGTCACCCAGGGCTTCTTTCCCTCCTTGTCGAAAGGGTCGGGTTTGCCGACGTCCAGCGCCGCGCAGTTCGGGCATTCGCAGAAATCGTTGCTGTCGCTCGGGCAGAGGGAATAGGTGTGCTGCCCGTTCGGATCGGCGTCGAAAGTCTCGATGATCTTCTGAACGGCGATCTCGATGACCTTCGGGTTCGACGTGCAGATCTGCGTCGGATCGCGGCGCCCGTCAACCAGCGCGAAGTACTCCGGATGCTCGGCGAAGTACTTCTCCTTCGGCAGGAAGCCGTCGAAGTTGTGCCCGTGCGCCACGCGAGGGAAAGCGCCCTGGCAGTTGCGCCGCGCCCATTCCCCGAATCGTTTGCCGCAGTCCGGCGAATTCGCCCCGTAGGCGTACCATATCGTCCGCATGGCAAAGGACGGCTTGTGCCGGATGCTCACCGGCTGAATGACCAGAACCGGAGACTTCGGAATGTGCTCGCCGATCTCGCCGGGCACAAACCATCGGCATCCGATCTCGTTCAACCACGTGTAGACCGCGTGGCTCGCCCCCGCGCTCTCCCCCCCCAGCAGGTAAAGGCATCCCCCGCTGAGCTTGACGAAAACCTCCTCGTTCTCAAGCGCGGGAACCTGGACCGTCGCCCCCCCCTTCAGCGCTTCCGAGGCCGTTCCGACGAATATGTCGCCCTTCTCCGGGCTTCCGTCGCAGATCGGGATGACCGCTCCGGTCATACAGTAGAGAACCCGTTGAAGGTCCTGGACTGCGACCGCGTGCGCGCCGGGTTTGGCCGTTACGATCCTGGCCCTGGATACGCCGCCCGCCGCCATTTCCATCGGCCCCTCGACCGTCGCGGGGGCGCTCGCGCACCCCGCCGCCGAAAGCAACGCAATGCAGACGACAGACAATGACGCTCGCATCGGAATGCCTCCCGCCGATCCGTCAATCCCCTTGGAGTGCGCGGTCGTCCGCTTTGCGGACGCTCGTCCGCTTTGCGGACGCGCTTGCCTGCGCCTTGTCCTCAGCCGTGACAAGTCAATGTAACCGTTCAATAACGGGCGTGATACTTGTGCGAGTATCTGCAGGTTGCAACGTGCCCCTACATGAACTTTGCGCCTATGATTGACCGGTTACAAATCAACGCGCCGGCGATTCCTTACTCTTCCAGCACCACCGCCTCGATCCCCAGCGCCTCGCAGGCCGCGACCAGTTCGCCCGCCCAGTCGCCGATGGCGGCGTGGATGTGATTGCAGCGGAAAACCTTCGCAAACGTCCGGTAGGGGATGTTGAACCGCGCGAAGGCGTGCGGCCATTCGTAGGTCGTCATCCTTCCAAGCTCCTCTTCCTTCGCGCGCGGAAGCTTGGCGAAGCTGCCCTTTATTATGTGCATCGCGAACTGGCCGGACTTGCGGGTCAGCCGCGCAAACGTCACGTCCTTTGCCGGATCGGCGTAGAACTGCACGGACGCCCCGCCGCCCCGGAAGTAAAACCGCGTCGCGGGCATCAACCTGACCTGCTTCCAGTTCTCCATGTAATCGTCGCTGCGCTTGGACAGCCACGGCGCGTGCTCGCCGCTGTTGACCAGGTCGTAGACGTCCAGGTCCTCGTGATAATGCCTCAAATCGGCGAAGAGAACCGGCGTCCCCGTCAGCAGGTGCAGTATCTGCATCGTCAGCGCCCCGTTGCTGTCGCACTCCGTCGCGCAGATGACCGGCTTCTTGTTCTCATCCTCCCAGTCCGCCGTGTCGTTGAGGATCGCCTCCGGCACGTCGGCCACGCACCCGTCCTCAAGCTCCGTCAGGTCGAGCTGGCCGGTCACACCGCAGAAATCAATGCCTTCCTCCTTGATGAAATCCTTCATCGCCAGGTAGAGCCTTACCTGCCTGGCCAGCGTGCCGTTCAGCCCGGGGGTCAGGGCGTCCCCGTCGTACTCGATCTTGCCGCACGACGCCTCCAGCCAGTCAAGGCCGTCCTGAACGCGCTTTTCGCTGATTTTCTTCGCGGCCTCCCACAGCCAGAGCTGTCCGCGATGATAAACGTGAATCCCGAACTGGCTCATCCACTGGCTCTGGTCAACGTGCCCCGTGTACATGCCCATACTGGGGCCGTCGAACTCGCCGTAGCGCATGCCGAGAAGCTCCGCCGCTGCCTCCGCCCCGGCCAATCTCTTGCCCGGTGCGCTGCGGTCCAGGAACGTCAGCACGTCGGCCTGAACCCGCTTGTCCCCGATGTCGCCCAGGGCGCGCCCGTAAGGCCGCCCGATCTCGTCCATCGCCCCGGCGCTGGCAAAGAAACCGACCCAGCCGGGATAGCCGGGATTGATGTTCCCGATCAGCAGTATCGGCGTCATGGAATCCAGAAGATTGGCCGCCTGCGCCGTCAGGTCCGGGTACGACCAGACGCTGAAATTGAAGAACACAGCGTCGCACTTCTCCACCCGCTTTGTTTCGCTGCGGACAGTGGCGTAATTCCAGACAATCTTCTTGCCCTGGACTACGCTGTGCCCCTCCTTCTCCAGAAACTTCGCTATCCGGTCCTGGAAGCCGAAGCACTCCTTCTCCGTGGCCTCCATCACGCGCTTGCGTCCGTCGGAAAACGTGATTATCCCGATCTTCATCTTCTGTATCCTCCTGATGTTTCGTTGGGGACTCGTCTTGAACAGGCGAAGTCACGCCTCGCGGGCGTAAAGCCTGTGGTCAATCTCCTGGAAAATGGTGTCAAGCCCCTCGACGCCGGACAGGTAGCCCTCGTCCGGCGCGCCGGATTCGATCTGATCCGCGATCACGCGGAACCGGTCAAGGTGCAGGTTCGTGCGCCGCGTGGCGTACGGCCGCGCCCCGCCTACCGTCATTATGAACGCCCAGTCGCTGCTCTGCGCGAGCACAAGCTCGCGGGCCATCTGCTTCAGCGCCCGCAGCTTTACGTCGTCCCGCTCGTCGCGATGTTTCGTCGCCAGCGCGACCATCCGCTCCTCCGCAGCGTGCAGATGGCGGTATATCCAGTCGTTCGTCCCGTTCAGCCACACCTCGTAATATCCCTTGTCCCCCCATGACGACCCGGCCGGCGTCGCCACCTGGTTGACGCGGAAACGCTCGATGTATTCCGCCGGCGTGACGGGCGTCACCTCCCGCTGGTTGTAGTGCAACTTCCTGAACACGTCGGCAAGGAAGTCCGGCCCCTCGAACCACCAGTGCCCGTAAAGCTCCGCGTCATACGGCGATAGCACGACCGGCGTTCGCCCGAGCGACCCGGCCAGCCACTCCGCCTGCCTGCGCCTGTTCGCCACAAAGTCGTCCGCGTGCAGCGATGCCTTCTCGCGCGCCCAGGACGGAACGTAAGGGTGCTTTTCGTGAAGCTCCACCTTCCCGGTCACGCGGTGATACTTTATGCCCAGGTTCCGCCGCACGCCGTCCGCGTGAAGATACGGCTTTATGTAAGCGTAATCCGCGTCGTAACCCAGGTCGCGGTAAAACTCACGGTAAACCGCCTCCCCCGGATATCCCTCCTCGCTGCTCCAGACCTGCTTGGAGGATTCGTAATCCCGCCCGAACGCCGCGATGCCCGACGGGCAGACGATCGGCGCGTGAACGCCGTAGACCGGTTCGGGATCGGCCAGCAGGATCCCGTGCGTGTCAACGATTAAGAACTTGATCCCCGCCCGCGCCAACTGCTCGTCCAGCCCCGGCGCATAGGCGCACTCCGGCAGCCAGAATCCCCGCGGGCGGCGCCCGAAATGCTTCTCGTAATTCCTGCATCCGATCTCGATCTGCGCGCGAACCGCCTCCGGCGTCAGCATAAGCGGCAGGAAGCCGTGCGTCGCCGCGCACGTCATGATCTCAAGACTGCCCGTCCCCTGAAGCTCCCGGAAACCGTTGAGGATGTTGTCCCCCCAGCGGTCATGGAAAAGCTCCCGCGACCGCCCGAGAATGTCCCTGTACATCCTGGCGGCGTCCTCGAACGGGCTGTTCTTCTTCGCCTCGACCTCATGCTTCATCAGGTCAATGCGCTTGTCCAGGTAGCGCAGGTAACGCCCCTGAAGAAGCGGGTCGGCCAGCATTTCGCAGAGCGGCGGCGTCAGCGACATCGTCAGCCGGTATCGCACGCCCTCCCTGACCAGCTCCTCCTGCCTGGCAAGCAGAGGCAGATACGTCTCAGTTATCCCCTCGAAGAGCCAGTCCTCCTCGAGGAATTCGTCGTGCTCGGGATGCCTGACGAACGGCAGGTGCGCGTGCAGGACGATGGCAAGACAGCCTTTTTCAGCGTTCATCGGGCTTTGTATCCGTTCCTTTTTTTCAGAACCCGTCAGGGCTGCTTTTCTTAGTTCTTTGCGCGTTTTCCAAACGAGGTAATTCCGTAGCCGATCGGCAGGGCGCGCCGCATCCGCGCCTGCATCCTGCGGAATTGCGGCGACGGCATGGCGTAGGGGGATTCCGATACCAGCGGGATGGGTCTCCCCGGCTCCGCGGCCAGCGCGTCCACCCATTGCGCGCGCGTCCGGGGAACGCGGTGCCCGCGCGGCGTGCGCATCCGCTTCGCAGCCGCGATGATGTGGAACCCGCCCTCCGCGTCGAAGTAGCCGATCCGGACGTCATAGGTCTCGGCCCCCTTCGCCGGCATGTACCAGTTGCGCGCGGCGGGGTCAATCTCAACGTCGTAACTCTCCCCGCTTCCCGTGATGATCCGCAGCGCCCATCGCGCCGCCTTCGCAGCGAGCTTGTCCAGCCCTTCGATCTCCCAGTAGGCGTAAATCCGCGACGGGTCCCTGGCCAGCGCCGCCAGCCTGTTCCCGCCGTAGGAATCCGGCAGGAGCGGACCATGGTCAATGTACGGCTGCGGCTCGGCAACCAGTTCCGGGCGGGGTTCGCCGATCCTGCGCGCCCCAATCCTGGCTTCCGGGGCCGCCGTCGCGCCCCCCGCGGGCTTCTCAACTTCAACCGGTGGTTTCGCGGCGGGCTTTGCCGCCTTCCTGGGCTTTACGGCTCGAGAAGCCGGGGAAGGCCTTACCGCCTTCCCCCGGGTTGCTTTAACCCTTTGCATCCTCAGCCTTTGCGATTTTGTCCTGTGGGCTTTAGCCTTTTGCGTCTCAGCTTGGGTTGCGACCTTCTTTACTGCTTTTGCAGCTATCTTCCTCGGCGCGGATTTCTTTTCATCCGACGCAATCTTTGCTGCCGGTTTTACTATCGCGACAGCCTTCTTCTTTGCGGCTTTGGCCTTTTCAGGTTTCGCAGCCGCTGCGGGTTTTGCCTTCCCGGACACGGCCTTTTTCGGCGCGCCTCTTGCGGCGGAAGCCCTTTTCGCCGAAGGCTTTACAACTGCCTTGCCCACGTTTTTCTTCTTTGTCTTTACCGTCTTTGCCGCCGCTGGCGCTTTGACGGCTTTCTTCGTCCCGGCTTTTTGGGAAGCCTTCTTTACGGACTTGCTCGATGCCATGTCCGCCTCCTGTTCCGGGGTCTTCTTCCTGCCTGATGGCGGCGGTGATGAAATGTCCATGTCTTTGCCTTCAGATAGAAATGGCCCGCGCCGGTCGGGCCGCTTCAACTTCCTTTGCGGGGCGGCAATCCCCACGGCGCTCAACCGCCCATATCATGACCAAAATCAGATTTTTCATTATCAGCGTCCCCGGAATGACTGTCAACGCTTTTCCGCTTTCCGATTCAATACTCGATGATATGCGCCATGCGCGAATCCCCGCGACAGGTTATAATGCCCCCCGTAAAACCTTAACCCATGGGGAGAAACCGCAATGAGGATGTTCGCCATGATGCTCTCAACCGCCCTCTGCCTGTCCTGCTGCGCCGCCGCGCCAGCCCCCGCTCCCGCCGATATGCCACTACGCGACGTCATCGGCGTCACGCATTCGACGCAGACCTATCACCTTACCGACAAGGACTACCTGAACGAAGGGGCGGACCAGGTCCTCGAATTCGGCTCCCGCGTCATCAAACTCTGGGCCATCTACCCGGAAAGGTGCTATCCCTCAAAGACCGAATGGCCGAAATACACAAGCCTCGTCGGAATCATGCAGACGCCGGACTTCAGCGCCGTTCTGGCCAAGCCGTTCAAAACCTATATCCTCGTCGTCTACTCCCTCGGGCGATTCGAGCATTACTGGCGCGACGGTTGTCCCGCTGAGCTTGCCCAGGACGAGGAGCGCCAGTTCCACGACCTTTCCGCCTGGCTGATGAAGACCTATCGCGGCTCCGGCAAAACCTTCGTCCTCCAGCACTGGGAGGGGGACTGGGCCATCCGCACAAGCTACGATCCGACCACCGACCCCCCGGAGATTGCCTTCAAGGGCATGATAGACTGGCTCAACGCCCGCCAGTCCGGCGTCAACCGCGCCCGCGCCGAAAATCCGGACAGCGACGTCCGCGTCTTCCACGCGGCGGAGGTCAACCTCGTCGCGCAATCCATGCTCCAGGGACGCCCCGGCGTGGTCAACCGCGTCCTGCCGAATACGAAGCTCGATCTCGTATCTTATTCCTCATGGGACACGCTCCGGGACCGCACCCTGTTCCGCAAGGCGCTGGACTTCATCGCTGAGAACATGCCGGACAGCGCGGCCTTCGGCGCGAAGAACGTCTACCTGGGCGAATACGGCCTGCCGGAGAACGAGGTCAAACCCGAAGAGTTTCAGGAAACGATACGCGGAACGACGGAGACGGCCCTAGAGTGGGGCTGCACGTACGTCGTCTACTGGTCGCTCTACTGCAATGAGGCGCGCAAGACCCCCGTGCAGACCACCCAGGACAACCGCGGCGTCTGGCTCATCCGCCCGGACGGCTCACGGAGCTGGGCCTACGGCTACCTCAGGAGCAGGATGGGATACTAGGATACTAGGGACAGTGGGGCTGTTGAAGAAGGGGGGTGGGCAAGGTGACGTTTTTGATCACGTCGCGTTTCATGCCGCCTCGCTCCTGATCGGGATCGAAAACGGGATTTTCGCGATGCCGCCCGCCGATGGACTCTTTCGGGCTGTCGTTGGCCGCAGATGCCCTCCAATCGCCCTGAAAATGACGCGCAAAAGCGCCGCCAGGCGCTTGAGATTCATCGCCACCGCCGTCAGATACGCCTGGATCGCCACGTTGTCCAGACCCCGACGCGCCGCACGCTTCAGCCCGTGACGCGTCTTGGCCTCCGCGTGCGCCCCCTCCGCCCGCCATCGGTGCCGGGCATACAACTCCTTCTCCCTTCCTGTCCACGCGCTGCGCCGACGCCGCGCCCGCAGCAGCGACTCGTAGCCGTGCGTTATCATCACCACCCGGCTCCTGCTGCTGGGCGGCACGCAGCGCTCCCTGAGCGGACATCCAGCGCAGTCAGCAGCGCGCGCCTTGTAGCGCCAGCCCCCATGCGCTTTGTTGCGCCCGCTCCTGACCAGCCGCTTGCCTTGCGGACACGTCACCACCCCGTGCCGCGCGTCATATTTGAACCGCCTCAGCGGCATCCTCGGGTTCTCCTTCCTCCCGCCCTCCCGCTGCGGCGGGATTATCGCCTCCACCTCCAGCGCCTCAAGATCGCTGTAGTTTCCAGATCCGGCATACCCCGTGTCCGCCGTCACCGTCTCCGCCCTCACCCCGGTCGCCTCCTCCACCCGCCCCACCTGATTCAGCAGTTGCCTCCCTTCGCTAACCTCCCCGGTCGTCACCTCAACGTCCACTATCACCCCCGCAAGATCGTCCACCGCCGTGTGCTGCTTGTAGCATGGCTCCATGCGCGCGCGCTTGTCGTTGGTCGAAAGCGTCGCGTCCGGATCCGTCCTGGAGCGCTTCTTCGCCTGCTTCCGGGCCTTAGCCCTGCGCACAGGCCTGCCGCGAGTCTCAACCGCCCGCGCCGTTGGCTCTGCGTCTGCGCCGCCCGCCGCGTCCGATTCCCCCTCTGACACGCCTTGTCCTTCCACCCCTTCGCACCGCCCGTTCTCGCCCCCCTCAGGGGGATCTCCGTCCGGCTCCTCTTCAGCCGAGTTCTCGGCGACAACCTTGTCCACATACTGCGTCGTCAGACTCTCCCACGACACGTCCGCCCGTATCAGCGTCGCGTCGCAGTGTATCGTCTTGCCCCCAACGATCCCCGCCTTCACGCACTGCCCGACCACCCGAAGCATCACGGCCCGGAACTTCTCCGCCCCCCAGCGCTGCCTGACCCGCGTGAGGCTGCTGTGATCCGGCAGCGCCTCCTGCAGCCGATACCCCGCAAACCACCGTATCGCTATGTTCACCGCCGCCTCGCGCATCAGCTCCCGGTCGTGCACGATGCCAAGCAGATAGCCGGACAGCA
>JAKLEA010000030.1 GCA_022711755.1 Planctomycetota bacterium | reverse complement strand
GTTGACCTTCTGCTATTCCCCGGTTGTCCCAGGCGCGGGAGGCGGGGCATTGATAAGCTCCCAGAGCGCGAATTTGAAGGCGTTCATTTCCAAAGTCAGTCCTGAGTGGGCTTTCCACTTCGCGTCTCCGCCGAAACTTCTCTCAGCCGTTCCTCTGCTTGGAGAGACCGATTCCTTCGCCCTCCAGGACAAATCATTGACTCTGGGCGACTTGACGATATTCCCGACATTCGCCATTTTCGAGTTAAGCCGGAATCCTGATGAGGAATCGGCTTGCGAATGGACGATGGACGGCAACGGGGCAATTTTTTCGAAGGCGGAACTCAACGATAGGTGGTCGTTTCTTTTCAGGCTTTTCGGCTTTGAGACAATTGAAGCCGTGGTTGCGTATCTGGGTTATGCTCTGCCTGACGATTCCGCAATTGGTGTATTTGACGGGCCGGGGCTTTCAAAAGTCGTCGCGCACTTCACGGTTGCCGGCGAACAAGTGACGGACAAGATGGAATTGCACCTTGTCAAGCCGCAGATAAACGAGCCGTGGGGATCATATCCCGCCACAAACTCCCTGCAGAGCTTCAAGACAACGCCATGTTACCATTTTGATTATCAGGGCGTCACAAGCGATTCCCCCGGGGCTTACAACCTGGAATTCAGCGGCGAAGTTCTTGAGACGCGATTCGAACGACGCTGGAATCTTTCAGGCGGCGGAACGCTGAATAATGATGGCGGCAGCTCCCCCGGCCATAATTCTCCTCCGGATCCGGGGGAAGGGACGTTGACCTTGATGCCGAAATACGTGTGGTTGAACCCGCAGACGGGTCAAGATGAATACGTCGCAATAGACGTTATAAAAGACGAGCGTAGAATCATCATCTACAAAGACCACTTGGCCAGGGACACGGCGAATTTCCTGCCGAATAACGAGTGTAAAGGACATGTGGAATTACCCAACGGTTTGTTTGTCACCGTTCCAGGCGGAGAAGGTGGAATCTCATGCATAATGGCTGCCAGTCATGCATATAATGGAACTATTTCAAAGCCTTGGGACCAATGGGTGAAATCGCCCAGCCTATTACGGGGTGATGCTAGGATTACACAGTGGGTTGGATGTTTGGAGCGTGGAGACATTATATCATACGGATTGGGAGCGACGCCTTCCGGCCATTGGGAAACCTTTCTTGGAGAACATGCCATTACGTATGCTGCTGACACGGCAAGTGGCATTTTCCGGCGAGATACAGTTCTTACCTACTATGATACCAATAATATGCAGTCAGTTATGTTTTACAAGCGCCCCGGCAATGAAAAAGTCCCGTCTTATAAAGAGTAAAATGATGAGCACAACCATGCCGATAAAAGTGAATCTGTCGCTTGGTCTGATACCGTTACTCATCAGCTTTTTCTTAACTCTCTGTGTTGTTCGGATCCCGGCTTCGGATTACTCCCTTCTGGTTGAAGATGTGCGCGCAAATCGCTGGTTCATAGTGGATATTGATGGAAACTGCAGAGAGATCAAACTCGGAGTGACGAAGGGCGACTATCTACAGGTCATTCCAAATGGCCAGTTTTTGACATACAAATTAGACGATGGGAGAAACACGCCAAGATCAGTACGTGCATGCCGTTTACCCTCAAAGGTAGGCGACGAAGTTGAAACTTCCATGGAATTCCAGTTGCCGGCAGTAATGTCAATGCACGCATATCGTGCATTACTCTCGCCCGATGGATCCAAAATAGTCTGTTATGGTCCCCCCGCGATGAAGATACTGAACATTGCTGCTGGAAAATGGGACGAAAACGCGCTGGTATCTTCATCTGAGGCCATGGCGATCAGAAATCCCAGTTGGAATCGAGAAAGTTCACTCGTGGCGTTCTACTTGAAAGAACGGGATGATTCCTTTTCCTTGTGGGTCGCTGATGCTGAGGGAAAAAGTGCTCGTTGCATCAGCCCAAAATCGGTTCCAAGTTACAAATTGGGATTGGGCGATGATATGGAATCCAACGAAATATCATGGACTCCGGATGGTAAAAATGTCATTTTTGGAGCGAGATTCGACAATGCCCACACGGGAAATGTTCATTCGTCGGTCTTTGTCAAGTGCCACATCTATTCGATCAACATCGACAGCCTGAAATGTGAGATGGTAGTTGAAGGCGCATATCCAATACTGAATCCGAATGGTAGTATGCTTGTTTTTTCCGACGGAGAAGGCCAGAAGATCATCAACCTCAATACAAGAGAAATAAAGATTCTGGACAGGCATAATACTGGCGGCATGCCCATCTTCAATCCGACCGGAGACATGATGGTATTCGATACGTATGAAACTCGAAAGGGGTTGGGAAATAGAACGCGCATCTCGGTCTTATCCGGTAATGGCAGTCCTATCTTTTATCTTGATCCCCCGTTTTCATCGTGGGATCATTCTCTCACAGAACAGATCGGAAGAAAGTTTTGGATTGCCAACCGCCAATGATATTAAGGAAAATACGGAACATTCCCGCCGGTGATGCACTCGGACGACGTGGAAACCCGGTGTGGGAGGGCGGATCAACCGGCATATACCGGTTTGCGGACATTGACGCGCAGTATGGCGATGTGTTTGCCCTGTTCGGATTAAGCGGCATCGGAGAGATACTTTCGGCGATCGGATACACGATTCCGCCAGGAGCGACTGACCTCGCTATTGCCGCGTTCAAGGAACCAGAGAAAACCGTGATCAAAGTTGCGGCGACTGTGAAAGGCGAGGAAATCACGGAAGAAATCGCGTTCTATTGCATACGACTTGAGATAACCAAGCCGAACCTTTTGCGGTCGGGAGCTCCGCCCGTGTATTTTGAGACGACGCCCCCGTATCGGTATGACAATCAGGGCGTAACAAGCGTCTCGCCGGGGCCGTATAATCTTCCGTTCCGGCACGCCTGCGCGCCTTTAGCCTTCCAGTACAGGTGGGGCTTGACAGCCGGGGCGGGGGAGATACTGGTGGACATTTACGACGACCCGGCCCATGTGTCTCCGCAAGCCGCCGGTCAGGGCGTTTTGAGCCTGAATCCGGTGTGGCGGAGACAGGACGGAACAACGCTTGATCTTGCCGGGAGCGACTTTGTTGACGCCCGTCAGATCGTCATCTTCCAGGACCACCTTGCGAGAGACACGGTGAACTTCCAACAGGGCAGGCAATGCTCCCCCGCTATTGAGTTGGCGGATGGTGTGATAGTCGAAGGCGCGAGTCTGGCGTGCAAAGATGCTGCATGCCACGCATACAATGGAAAGCGGGATGGCGCGCCGTGGGAATCATGGTATGATACCCCGGATGACTTTCCACCTTCCTATGTTATCGGTGAAGATATGGATGGGATCGAGGAAGAAGAACAGGATCTCCAGATAGGCGATGTGATTTCATATGGACCGCAAGCATCGGCAACTGGTCACTGGGAAACCTACATTGGTAATGGCGTGACTTACGCAGCGGACGTCTTCAGGTATTCAGAGCCGAATAACAGTGGCAAGTTTCTTCGGGACGCCCCGCGGGACTACCCCAAGAAGCATCCGGCTCTGAATCTCAGATACGTCCGATACTGGAAGAAGCGTCCGCGATGATGGACAAACCGCACAATGCACAAAGCTATCCAATCATCGCGATGGTACGACGGAGCCATTGCCCAGTGTTCTTGCTGTTTCTGGCTCTTTTTGCAGCCGTATCTACCGGGGCCACGGACGAGCGTGAGGAGTTGCTTCTTTTGACTGGGAGCAGTCGGACTGGGGCCATACGGTTAACCCTTGATGGAAAGATCATCCCGACAGGAATTGACCTGTCCAAAATGCGGATTGTGAAGGCCTTGCCGAGCGGTAAACTACTCTGTTATGACCACGTGAAACCTGATGCCGTAACTCCCGCGCATGCCTGCATCCTTTCGATCCGTGGCGGGTCTCGCACACTCTTGCCGAACATGGAAGGAGCCGACTGGGCGAAGTCCGACATTTCAGCGGATGGTAAGATCGTCATTGTTCCTGTTGGCAACAACATCTCTGTGATAAATGTTGAAGAACGCAAGCCGATGCCAGCGTTGGAAAAACTGCCTGACGGTCATCGCATACTAGGCGCAACTGCAAGCCCGGATGGACGGCATGTCGCATTCTATGAGGCCGTACAAGATTGGAACTTTTGCGTCAGGTTGATTGAGATTGGCAAGAAGAGAGCCTTGAGTCTGACTCCATGGTCGGTCAGTGGCTCGAATTTCGGTCTGGGCGAGCAGATGGAGGGACAGGTGATTCAATGGGACTCTCATGGAAAGAGCGTCTATTTTGTAGCTTGCTTCGGCAGCCCAGATTCTGAATGGAATGGACGCGGTCCTCAGATTCCAACAGTGTTCTCACCGAGAATATATCGCGCCAGCATTGAAGATAACGCTCTGACGGAACTCGCCCCGGGGTGTTCACCGATACCAGGTTCTGACGGCAATCGCATCTATTACTGGGACGTGAAATCTTCGTCCCCTGCCGTCTATCTGTTGCAGGACAAACGAGCGTTCATCTTCGGCTGTGACGCCGACAAAGGACTGCGGGCTGTGAACGAACCGATACCCAGCCCATCCGGGAAATACTTGGTGCAGCCATTCAGGAAAAGAAGTGATAGAGGCGCGAGCAAGATTGCCATGATGGACTGCAATGGGAGACTTCTGAAAATGTTCACGCCTGACGTAGAACGAATAGGGCGGGTCTTCTGGCTCTGGAAGCCAGGAGAACCTGATTAGCAGGCAGCATGGAAATACTGGGGATCTTACGGCCTACCTTGGCTACGCGAAATCAGGGGACATCATACTGATATTGCTCCGATCCCTAGTATCCCACGTTCGAGCGACCGTAGAAACAGATGACTGTCCCTAGTAACGATCAGGGACGAGGCGGCATTACACGCGCTTATGCCCAAAACCCTCGCAAATCAACCCTCTTCTTCAACAGACCCAACGGCCCAAATAACCCAAAACCTGATGCTCAACGCTTTCTTCATGCCTGCGCTGCGCGATATAATGCTCAATGTGGAATGAGCCGCAACCATCTCACGCAACATCGGAGAAACTTCACGCGCGGAAACTTCAGGAGACACCGACATGCGGAAAATCGCCGCCCCATTCATCATGTATTGCGTTCTCGCGTTATTCGCTCGAGCGCAGGAAAAAGCTCCCGATCTCTCGAAATACATTGAGGCCGCAAAGAAGTACGACGTAAGGATTCTCCGCGACAAGTGGGGCGTCCCTCACGTCTTCGGCAAGACCGACGCCGACACCGCCTTCGGCCTGGCCTACGCCCACGCGCAGGACGACTTCGACACCGCATACCGCATGCTCATGGCCACGCGCGGGCTGGTCTCCACCATTGAGGGCATGAAGGGCTACCCCATTGACTACATGGCCCGCCTGATCCGCGTGAAGGAGACCGTTGACGCGAAATACGAAAGCGATCTCTCCCCAGCGACCCGCGCGATATGCGAGGCCTACGCCGACGGCTGCAACTACTTCGTCGCCCTTCACCCCGGCAAGGCCGACCCGGCAACCCTGCCCATCACCGGCAAGGACATTGTCGGCGGCTTCGTCCTGACCACGCCCTTTTTCTATGGCGTCCAGAAAACGCTGGCGGACCTGCTTACCAATGAGCCGAAACCGGACGCGGATTTGAAACAGGGGATGCTGCTGGAGGACTACATCACGCGGGGCTGCGAGGTCGGCTCCAACACGTTCGCGGTCGCGCCCGCCAAATCGGCGGACGGATTCACGCGCCTGAACGTCAACTCTCATCAGCCGTGGGAAGGCCCCGTGGCGTGGTATGAGGCCCACCTGCACAGCGAGGAGGGATGGGACATGATCGGCGGGCTTTTCCCCGGCGTCCCGCTCATACTACACGGCCATAACCGCAACCTCGGCTGGGCGCACACGGTCAACAAGCCGGACATGCTCGACGTCTACGTTCTGAAGATGAATCCGGACAAACCGGACCAGTACATGCTGGACGGGCAATGGTATGACCTGGAATCCAGCGATTGTGATGTCAAGGTGAAGGTGACCGGCTCGCTGATGACCACCATCAGCCGGAAATGCTACTGGTCGAAGCATCACGGCCCGGTTCTGAAGCTTGCCAACGGGGCCTATGCTCTGCGATACGGCGGCATGGGAGAGATCAAGCAGGTCGAGCAGTGGTTCCGCATGAACAAGGCCCGCAACTTTGACGAGTTCATGGCAGCCCTCAAGTTGCAGGGCATCCCGTTTTTCAACATCGGCTACGCGGATAAGGCCGGCAACATCTATTACCTATACAACGCAGCCATCCCTATCCGTGCCGAAGGTTACGATTGGAGCGGCTACGTTCCCGGCGACACATCCAGAACTATCTGGACCGAGTACCTGCCCCTCGAGAAACTCCCCCAGGTTCTGAATCCGCCGTCGGGCTTCATACAGAACTGCAACAACACGCCATATCACACCACGAGCGATCCCTACAACCCAAAGCCCGAAGATTTCTCCCCGACCTGCGGCATTGAGACATTCATGACCAACAGGGGGTGGCGCGCGCTGGAGCTGTTCGGCAACGATCCCTCCATCACGCGGGAGGAGTTCTACGCTTACAAATTCGACGTGAAATACTCGGAGAAATCCCCCGCGCGCACGGTTGTCGAACGGATACTCGCGCTCTCCCCGGTGGAGGACCCAGTGGTCCAGGAAGCGATCGAGATTCTGCGAAAGTGGAACTACTCCGTTGATCCGGAGAACCGCTCAGCCGCAATCGCCGTGGCTGTTCTGGAGCCGATTGTCCGGGCGCAGATGTTCGGACGCCCGGAGCCTGACATGATGCGGACGATCACGAAGGTTGCCCACGCGATCAAGAAGCGATACGGACGCCTCGACGTCCCTTGGAAGCTAGTGAATCGCTTGCGCCGCGGCAAGGTTGACGCCGGGCTGGGCGGCGGACCGGACGTTCTGCGCGCCATATACGGCAAGGGCGTCGAGGAGGACGGACGCCTCACCGGCTATTCCGGGGACAGCTATGTCCTGCTGGTCGAATGGGACAAGGAAGGCAAGGTCCATTCGGAAAGCATCCATCAGTACGGCAGCGCGACGCTGGATGAGAAATCCCCGCACTACGCCGACCAGGTCCCGCTGTTTGCCTCAGGCAAGCTCAAGCCTGTCTGGCTGGATGAATCGGACATTCGCGCGAATCTGGAGAAGGAATACAGGCCGGGAGAGGAAACAAAGAAATAAGTTACCGGATTATGCCATATGACCTCAGATGTACAAAAGAAAGCGAGATTAATCGGCGCGTTTCTTCTTTTTCTTATACATTCCGCCGGGCAATCGCTTTCATCAGGAGATGAAGGGCGATTCTACGTCAAAGAGTCGGAATGGGCCGCAACGCTTCTCGGCTCCAGGGCAGCCATAATGCGGGCGGCCCTGCCGGAGGCTGAACGCGCCAGGATCGCGACGGCAGTATGGGCGATGATTGAGCGAGATTATCCGGTCGAATGCGACTGGATTCTGCGGGATGCAGGCCGGGGTTTCGCCGCTTGGTTGTCATCTCCCGAAGGGGCTGAAACCGAGTCGGCAATTCTGGACCGCGCGCTATCCGAACTCGGCGGAGAAGGCGAGGTTTTACGCGCGGAAGCAGGGGCCGCGCAAAAGGTTGACGCCGCAGGCGCGTCTGCCGTCCGGCTTGGATTATATTTCAAAGCCTGCGAGGCGCGCCGCGCGTCCGTCTTGAAACCGTTGCTTGAGAAGTGCGATTCAATCGTATTCACAAAGCACTATAACCTGGGCGGTTCGCATTACGCCTACACGGAGGGGCAGTCCGACGCGCAGAACGAACGCCACTTCAAACCCGGCGCGGCGCTCTGCGTCCTGAAAATTAATGGAACTCGCGGGACTGTAACGACCCTTGTGAATGACCCGGGCGGCGTGATCCGCGATCCTGACGTGTCATATGACGGTGAACGCGCGCTCTTCGCATGGAAGAAGTCCGACCGGGAGGACGACTACCATCTTTACGAACTCAACCTCAAAACGGGCGCGATCAGGCAACTGACTTTCGGGCTTGGCTTCGCCGACTACGAAGGAGCCTATCTGCCCGGCGGGGGGATAATTTTCAGTTCGACGCGTTGCGTCCAGACGGTTGACTGCTGGTGGACCGAGGTAAGCAACCTATACACCTGCGACGGAGACGGCAAATATCTGCGCAGGCTCGGATTCGACCAGGTTCACACAAATTTTCCGACGGTCACGGACGACGGACGAATCCTTTATACGCGGTGGGAATACAACGACCGCGGCCAGATCTTCACGCAGCCGCTTTTCCAGATGAATCAGGACGGCACAGGCCAGACCGAGTTATATGGAAACAACTCATGGTTCCCGACGACCATCCTTCACGCGCGCGGAATTCCCGGAACACAGAAGGTCCTTGCGATCCTGTCCGGGCATCATTGCGACCAGCGCGGCAAACCGGCGATAATTGATCCTGCGCTGGGCAGGCAGGAAGCGGCCGGGGTGTCATTCGTCGCTCCGCGAGGAACGGCTCTGCCGGCGCGCATTGACGCCTACGGGCAGGAGGGGGAGCAGTTTCAATATCCGTATCCGATAGACGATGAAACTTTCATTGCCGCCTATGACCCCATCGGCGGAGGCAACCGCGTCTACACGAGGCCGTACGCAATATGCCTCTTCAAGACAGACGGTCGGCGCGAGCTGCTTGCCTGGGATCCGGCGATATCGTGCAACCAACCCATTCCTCTGGTTGCAAGACCGGTCCCGCGCGCTCATCCCGACGCCGTGGATTATGGGAAATCCACGGGCGTCTTTTACGCGCAGGACATTTATGCCGGTCCCGGACTTGCCGGAGTTCCGCGCGGCACGGTGAAGAAATTGCGCGTAGTCAAGCTTGAATATCGAGCCGCCGGCATCGGGATGAACAAGAGCAGCGGCCCGGCCGGCGGGGCGCTATCCAGCACGCCGCCGTCCATTGACAACGGCTCCTGGGACGTGAAGGCCGTGCTCGGAGACGCTGTCGTTCGTGAAGACGGTTCCGCTTGCTTCACGGTCCCGGCGAGAACGCCCGTGTATTTCCAGGCGATTGACCAGTCAGGCAGGGCCGTCCAGACGATGCGGAGCTGGTCAACCCTTCAACCCGGCGAGCGTTATTCCTGTGTGGGATGCCATGAGCATAAGAACGCATCTCCCCCCGGCGGTCTCATTACAGAGGCGTTGAAGGCCGGGCCACAGGAATTGGAGCCATTTTACGGCCCGCCGCGCGGATTCAGCTTCCGGAAGGAGATTCAACCTGTCCTTGACAGACACTGCATCCGTTGCCACAACGACCGGGGCGCCGCGCCGCCCCGTGGCGCGCGCCCAGACCTTGCCGACGGAAAGATCAACTTCCTATCGCCCAAAGATGCTGATTGGCGCTACACGACTGAACGCCCGCAGTCGGGATGGGAGCAGACTGATTTCGACGATTCAGGCTGGAAGGACGGGAAGGCCGGGTTCGGGCTGCCCGGAACCCTCGGCGGAAAAATCGGAACCGAATGGCGATCGGAGCACATCTGGCTGCGGCGCGCATTCAAAGCCGAGTCTGCGCTGCCCCCGGAGAGCATCGGCGTTCTGGCATGCCACGACGAGGATGTTGAAGTCTACCTAAACGGCGCCCCCATCGCGCGCGGGCGCAACTACGTGACTGATTTCGTCTTTCTCCCCTCAACACCGGTCAAGTCAGGTGTGATTGCCGGATGGAACACGCTGGCCGTTCACTGCCGGCAGACGATTGGAGGACAGTACATTGACGTTGCCCTGGTTGAGACGACGCCGGATCCAGAGCTGAAAAATAATACGAACACCGCATTCAGCCTCCGTGGGGACCTGACGCCCGATCCGGTCGCAAAGCGGCAATGGAGCGATTCCTATCTGGCGCTGACGGGGCGCGGCAATCCCAACAGGATCGTCAACTGGATAGGCGCCCAATCAATACCTCCCATGCTGCCCCCGTATTATTCCGGCTCGGTCAGGAGCGAATTGATCGCCATGCTCATGCGCGGGCATAACGGAGTTATCCTATCAAAGGAGGAGACGGACAAGCTCTGCTGCTGGATTGATCTGCTTGTGCCTTACTGCGGCGATTATGAGGAATCCGCCTTCTGGAACGATGAGGATGTCGTAAAATACCGAAGGTTTGCCGAAAAGAGACGGATGATGGAATTGCAGGAAGCGGATAACATCAAGGCGCTCATAGCTTCAAGGTCGGAAAAATAATCTGAGCGCTGCGGTCGGTGTCAAGCCGGCGCGGCGAAACATGGAAGGAACAGAATCATGCCCAAAACCTGGAAACCGGAAGAGATCGAGGAAATCCTGCGCGGGACGCTCGGCGCCTGCGTAGTGGCCGCCGGCGCGGAGCTTGACGTCTTCGGCGCGCTGAAGACCGGCCCGCTTGACGCCGCGCAGATTTCCACCCGGCTGGGCGCGGACCTCAGGGCAGTGACCTATACGCTTGACGCCCTGGCAGCCATGCAATTGCTCGTCAAGGAAAATGGGCGCTACTCCAACGCGCCGGGCATCGCGGAAGCGCTTACAGACGCCGGACCGGACAACTCCCTCGCCATGGTCCGCCACTTGGCAAACTGCATGAGAAGCTGGACCCATCTCGCCCATGTCGTCAAGTCCGGCGAACCTGTTGACCGCGGCCCCAGCATTCGCGGCCCGGAGGGCGACCGGGAGTCGTTCGTCGAAGCGATGAACAACGCCTCGCGGCGCATGGCCGGTCCCCTTGTCGCCGCAATCGGCCCGCCGCCCTTCAAGCGTCTCCTTGACGTGGGCGCGGGACCGGGAACGTGGACAATCGCCTTCCTGAAGGCGACGACCGGAACCACGGCGACGGTCTATGACCTGCCGGACGCCATGCCGATCGCGCGCCGACATGTCGAAGAAGCGGGGCTTCTGGACCGCGTGACCTTCGCGCCGGGGAACTTTTACGAGGACGCAAAGCTGCCTGCCGGGGCGGACATGGCATGGGTCAGCGCAATCGTCCACATGAACTCGCGGGAGCAGAACCGCGCGCTCCTGCGCAAGGTCCGCGCAGCCCTCGTCACCGGCGGAAAAGTCCTCGTCCGGGACATCTACGTTGACGAGGCCCGCGTGAATCCCCCGTTCGGCGCGCTCTTCGCGGTCAATATGCTCGTCAACACCGACGGCGGCGGAACCTTCACGTTCGGCGAAATGCGCGAGGACCTGGAGGCCGCCGGTTTCAGGAACACGACAATGCTGCATCAGGGGAAGGGCATGGACTCGGTCGTTCAGGCAATCGCCTGACATAACCATTCAAACCCCATCGGAGGCAAAAATGAATTCGCGTCAACTCTTCACAGAAATCATGTTCTACGGCGATTACGACCGCATGCCCGTCTGGCACTGGACCGGCTGGCCGGAAACCACCGCCCGCTGGCTCAAGGAAGGCCTTCCCGCAGAGGGCGACATCCACAAATTCCTCGGCACGGAGCCGATCCCCACGGCCAACGGCGTCCCCGTCAACAACGGCCTGCTGCCCGGCTTCGCGGAGGAAACCATCGAGGAAACCGCCGAATACCGCATCTTCCGCCAGTCCGACGGCGTGATCGCGCAGCACTGGAAGAGCAAGTCCTGCATCCCGCATTACGTTGACTTCATTCTGAAGGATCGCGCCGGCTGGGCGGAATACAAGAAACGCCTCCAGCCCCACCCCGACCGCATCCCGAAGAACCTCGACGAAATCGCGCTGCGCCTCAACAACCTCGATCAGCCGACCTGCGTCGGGACCGGCAGCATGATGGGCTGGCTGCGCGACTGGATGGGCGTGTTCAACTTCAGCTACATCCAGTTCGACGACCGAGACCTCTTCGCTGAGATGGTTGACACTATCGCCGACCTCGTCATCTGGTGCCTGGATCAGGTCCTGCCGAAGGTGAAGGTTGACATGGGCTGGGGGTGGGAGGACATCTGCGGCAAGAGCGGCCCGCTGGTGAGCATGGAGGTCTACCGGGAATGCGTCGTTCCGGCGTATCGGCGCATTTCGGACAAGCTGCTGGAATACGACGTGCGGCTTCACGCGACGGACTGCGACGGACTGGTCGAGCCGTTGATCGAGGGCTGGCTGGAGGGCGGCGTCAACCTGATGTTCCCCATCGAGATCGGAACGTGGAAGGCCGACCCCGCCGCGCTGCGCAAAAGGTTCGGCAAGGAAATGCGCGTCTTCGGCGGCATTGACAAACTTGAACTATGCAAAGGCCCCGCCGCCATTGACGCAGAAATCGCCCGCCGCATCCCGCTGATGAGAGAGGGCGGCTTCATCCCCCTGCCCGACCACCTCATCACCCCCGAATGCTCGCTGGAGAATTACAGGTATTATCTGAGGAGGCTGGGAGAGATCAGGCTCTGACAGTGTGGGGGGCAATGTGACGGTTTAAAAACGAGCCTAGCATCCACGCGGGTGAGTCAGTATCGGACGGCGGTCCTTTCTCTCAGTCCCATGCCGCCACCATGGTTCTCAAACGCGCCACCCAGGCTTTACGGATCGTTTCTGCGATGCTCTCTTCTCCGGATTCTCCCTGTCCTCCGCCCATCTTGCGGGATTGGTTTCGATATAATCGCGTACGCGGCTCCATTCATGTTCGTTCCTTATCACGTGTTCGTAGTAGCCTCGCTGCCATACGGGAACGCCCAGTGTGCCGCGTGACTGGTTGATTTGCCTGGCTGAGAACGTCTTAAACCCCCGCACAATCTCCGACAGACTGTAGCGGATGGCGGTAGGGGCAGGTTTTAAACCTGCCCCTACAGCATCCGTTAACAGAATAATAGCATGAACATGATTGGGCATAACCATGAACGCATCTGGTTCCATGTGCGGGTAATGGCGCGGCAAATTGTCCCATGTTTCCCAAATCATACGACCTGTCGCGTTCATCTGTATTACCCCGTCCATAATCCTCCCGAACGAACATTGGCGTTCATGCGCGCATATCGTTACGAAATACATTCCAATCTGTGAATAATCATACCCCGGCAACCTTATTGAATGGCGATGGTGTTTCTCTTTGTCATAGGCCATGACAGTTTCCTTTATGAAATCAGTGGCGGGTTTGAAACCCGCCCCAACAGATCAAATCATGTAATTCCCCCGCCCTGCCTTGTTCTGCTGCTGCGCCATGTCTTCGTATGTGACGGAACGGAGGGCTTCGCGCTGGATGCCGCTTAATCCGATCCAAAGCCGCTCCAAGTCGCGGTTGGCATTCATCGGGCATTTCCCTGGGCCGTCTGTATTCATGCACAGCGTGTCCGATGCTTCCCCCTGAACCGACCCGACAACGTCAAGCACCGTCATGGCGGACGCCTTTCGCGTCAGGACGTAGCCGCCCAGCGCGCCGGAAACATTCCAAGTGGCGGTCCTGTCCTTCGTTCGTGCCCAGACCAGAAACGATACCTGAACTGCATTATTCCTCAATCACCAGCCACGTCACTCCCTTCGCCGCCACCTTCACTGGAACTTGAATCCTGTATTCCCGGTCCAGCGCGTATTCCTTCGCCCCCCCCTCCTGCTCGCGCACCGACGCCTTGTCGGTCAGCCCGGTGAAGTAGAGCGGAAGCGTCAGCGTCGTTTCAATCGCCGCGTCCGTCGGGTTGTAGACCATCGCAAGCCCGCGCTGCGGGAGCTTCGGGTTGACGTGCATCATGCAGTCAATCCATCGCCCGTCCGGACGCCGCACGTGGATGATGTCCGAATCGAGGATCGCGCGGTATTTCTTGTAGAAATCCACCCACTTCTTCACGACGTCGCGCGTCTGGGCGAGGTCGTAAAGGCGCGGGCCGCGGTAACATGCCTGGACGCCGGAGCCGAAGTTCTGCGCCAGGTGCGCCCCATAGGCGTCAAGATGTTCGGCCAGCGGCTCCAGGGTCGCCGCCGCCCCGCCGCCGTGATACTGCACCAGCGGCACGAACATCCATCCCATGCTCGGCGTCTTCTCCCACGTCCCGTCGTAGATGTTCTGCCGCCCGAGCAGAATCTGCCGGTCCCGCGGCAGCGACCAGTTCACCTCCCGGTAGCCCATGCCGTTCTTGGTCGAGCCGGTCAGGAAGTACCAGTCCGGCACGTTCAGGTAAATGCCGCGCGCGCGGCACCACTTGTAGAAGTCCGTGATGACCTTCCACTGCTTCCACTGCGAGTCGTTCAGCCCCTTGTGGCCGGGATGCGCGGTCGAAGCGCAGACGTCCCCCGGATACGATCCGTCATGCTCCAGAATGTCCAGCCCGGTCTTCTCGAAGAAGTTCCTGAGCTTGCGGAAATAATTCTGCGACCATTCGCTGCCCAAACACGGCGAATCGCCAAAGGCCATTCCGCCGGGCTTGCCGGTCGCGGGGTTGATGCAGTCGTCCTTGTCGCTGATCCTGCGGCTGGCAAGTAGCGAGTAACCCCCAAGCTCGATGCCCCGGCGATGCGCGTAGTCGGCCATCTCTTTTAACTGCATCAAATAATCTTCGCTCTCGTTCTCGGCGTCGAAGCCGCTGCCGAAGGTCATGATGATCATCTCGAAGCCGACCTCGGCGCACTGCTCGATGGCAAGGTCAACCGAATTGCGATCCGCGTTGCGCACGTGCATAAGGATCGGATTCTCGGTCACCCAGGGGGCTATCGCGCGGTACATGCGCCTGAGCGAAAGCCCCTGCCGCTCGCGCTCCGTGGTGTCGTAAAGCAGTTCAAACGTCCGGAATGACTCGAAAGTCGCGCCGGGTTCGATGCTCTCGTCCGGGCCGATGGGCGGACGGCATTCCAGCATGCAAGGCATCTGGAGCGAATAGCAGATCTGTGTCGTATACTGCGGATCGGGGACCCACTTGACCGCGTGATTGACCGTGTCCGGCGTCATACCCAGGTAGGCGAGATCGGTTTCCACATGGAGGTTCGGCATGCGCCAATGCTGCTTATCCCCGACCGACGACTCATATTCGACCGCCGCGAGAATCTCGCTGGCGAAGGTCGCAAGCTGATGCGGGCGTTGCCCTTCGTTCCTGATCTCGATCCATTTCGATATCAGCGGTATTCCGTCGTATAGCTCGTAATGGACCGAGACGGTGATGTCCCGCAACCAGGCGAACTCCTTGATTCTTTCCTCCTGCTCGGCCTTCAGGCGGGCTATCTCCCGGAGCTGTTCCTCCCGCGCCTGCTGTGTAGTCTCGCCGTATGCGATCAGAGATCCGACGACGCATTCCCCGGCGGCTTCGGGGTCGGAGAAATCGTCGCTTCCGCCGTTGCGGCTCGTCTTGCCGATGCGGACTGCAATGGGGTCGCCCAGCGGCTTTTCAAGCTTGATTTCATGGATGAGGTCCCATGCGCCGCCGCCGGTCGAGGCCTCGCAGCGGATTGCGCCGGGCGCGAGGCTCATCCGCAACAGATACGCCCTTCCCGGCTGGAATTTCTCGTAAAGACTTTCGCCTCCGCCGTCCATGACGCCAAGCTGCCGCATCCCGGGCCGCAGGTTGAACTTGATCGTCCGATCCGGCCAGACCAACGTCAGCCCCGGCCCCCAGCTTGCCGCCTTGTCGGTCTTCGGATCAATCCTGCATGTGACAACCAGCGTGCCCTTCGGCAACTGGGCTTCAACATAGGTGCAGGTGTTCGCTGGAGCCTTTATTGAGCATCCGTCCTTGCCGAATGACACATCGGCTCCGGCCTTCCCTGTTTTGTGAATCTTCAATCCTTCCGCCTGACTCGTCAGGTCAAGGGAGAGGAGGCGCTGCCTGTCCTCGATGACCGGCAGGGGGCCGCACTTTGCCAGCCTCTCAAGCATCGCGTCATGAGCCTTGAAGTCCAGCCGGACCGAAACGCCGGGCGGAGGCCAGGGCAGATCGGCGCAATAACGCTTGCGCTTCCATGCGAAGCGTTCCTTCGTCCGACCGATCTCATGCCCTGCCAGCCGGAATCCGTCCGGATTGGCGGTCATGCCGGCAATCCATTCGGGCCTCAGGTAGGCATACTCCTCCTGCCCCAGCAATCCGCCGACGCTGATTTTCGTTCCGTCAATCTCGACAATGGCTTCGGGCTTGACTCCCCGGATGACCGACTCACCCGTCATCAGGTTGTCGAAGGCGATTGTCGCTCCGTCCGGTTTCAGGCTCAGAACCCGGCGGATGAGTCCGTTGGTCAGGATCAGACGCTTTTTGTTCCCGTCCTCGACGACCTTTGCCTCAAACCCGCTGTTGTCAATCAGCCAGTCCTTCCCCGGCGCGGACTGGGCGTATTGCGCGCTTGCCGAGGTCATGCCCGCGAAGACAACCGTTGCTCCCAGGATTGCCGCTATTCTGTCCACGAGATATCTCCTTTATTGTCGGCGCCGGCCCTCCAGACGGGGTCAGACATCCGGAAAGTGATATTTTACGCTATTTTTCCCGGACCACACGCCTGTTTATTTGATATCGTCCCGTTTCCTGACTATCCATGCAACGCGCGTTGCCGTATTTATCATTCACCGGCAGGCGGGGCTGGACTCTTTTCCAGTCCGCATCTTCATAACGACCGCCATGCTGGCAATGGCCGCAGGGATGCCTATCAGGAACGCCCACCGGTATCCGGCGTAGTTCCAAAGGAAGCCGCCCGTCAGCGGCATTGTCACGGCAGCCACGTGGTTGGCGGCCACGCCCATTGAAAGAAGCGGCGTGTGCTCGTTTTTCGGAGCGATGTGATTGACGTAGGTCGTGAACGCCGTCGTGCAGACCGACAGAACGCCGTCAATCACGAATACCACGTACAGAATCCGCGGCTCGCTTACAAAGGCGTATATGATGAAAACCCCGATCAGCGCGGAATAATACGAAGTCAATACTCGCTTCTCCCCGACGCAGTCTATCAGCCTGCCCATCGGCGGCGCGGCCAGCCAGCTCAGGAACTGGATGAATCCCCAGAGCATGACCATGTCCGAAACCGACGCGCCGTGATTCTTGACCAGCAGAAACCCGGCGAAGCACAGGGCAATCTGCTTGCGCCAGCCTTCGAAGAAACAAAGCAGGTAATAGACGGCGTAACGGCGGCGAAACACCAGCGTCGGCCCGGGCGTCTTGATCGCGCGCGGGATCATCAGGCATGAAATCGCGCCGAGAAGCGCGACACTGCCGGAGATAAGATAGAGGGGACGTATGGGAACATGCGCCTTGTTGAGGATGAACGCCAGGACGAGCGCAAGCCCCGCGCCGCCCGCCCCGGAGGCCGCGAGTCGCCCCAACTGCCCGCCCGCCTTCCCTTCCTCGCTGAGGGCAAGCGCCATCGAATTCGGCAACGGCATCCAGACGTGCAGGCCCGTGCTCCATACCAGGCTGGACAGCACAACCCATCCATATGTCGGCACAAAAGCGTATGAAGCCAGTCCGACCGCGAGCACCAGCAGAACGATCGCGCCGATCAGAGGCTCGGCCAGTCCGGCAATAAGCGCCAGTATGCCGAAGGCGTATATCCCGCAGCTCTCCCGCGCAGCCTCCAGCAGCCCTGCCTGAAAACCGGAAACGTGTATCTCTTCGACAAGGAAATTGTTGTTCAGGCTGATCTGGAGCAGAAGCGAAAAACCCACTGCAGCAGACGCAATCCGAAGGAAGAGGAATCCGCGCGCGCGTTGATGTTCGGACAAACCTGCGTGAGCATGGGGCGGGGCAGCGTCGGGCATTCGGTGTTCTCCCGGGAACGGCTTTCTCGCGCCGAAAATCTCAAGGATGCCTTACACGGCTTCTTACACGGCGCGCAAGTCGCCTGCGTGAAATGCGCCTTCCCGGTTGCGCCATCCTTTTCTGTACAAGAGAACGCCTCCGCCCGGCGCTGCCGGGAGGGAGGCGATCTCTGTAATTCCTGAAATCCGGGACCAATCTACGGCGGCTCAATACATGTCATCGTATCCGCCGCCTCCGCCGCCGGCGGGCATGGGCTTCTTTTTCTGCGGAATCTCGGAGACCAGCGCGTCGCTGTTCAGCAGCAGAATCGCAACGCTGGCGGCATTCTGAAGGGCGCAACGCACAACCTTGGTCGGATCAATGATGCCCGCCGCGACCATGTCGCAGTATTTGCCGTTGGCGGCGTCGAATCCCTCCTTGGCGGAGAGTTCCTTGACCTTTTCGACAACCGCCGCGCCGTGGAATCCGGCGTTTGATGCGATTTGCGCCAGCGGAGCCTCGCACGCCTTCTTCACAATGGCCACGCCGGCCTTCTCGTCGTTGGCCGCTTTGAGCTTTGCCAGCGCGGCAGAGGCGCGCACGAGCGCAACCCCGCCGCCAGGCACGATGCCTTCCTCGACCGCCGCGCGCGTGGCGTGCAGGGCGTCCTCTACGCGGGCCTGCTTTTCCTTCATCTCGGCCTCGGTCGCCGCGCCGACGTTGATCTTCGCCACCCCGCCGACCATCTTCGCCAGCCGCTCTTCCAGCTTCTCGCGGTCGTAGTCGCTCGTGGTGGTTTCGATCTGTTTCTTTATCTGTTCGATGCGGGCCTTGATCTCCTTGGGATCGCCGCCGCCCTCAATTATCGTCGTGCTGTCCTTCTCGATGACCACGCTCTTTGCGCGGCCCATGCTCTCCAGCTTCACGTCTTCAAGCTTCACGCCGAGATCTTCAAAGATGGGCTGGGCGCCGGTCAGCACCGCCATGTCGTGCAGCATCGCCTTGCGCCTGTCGCCGAAGCCGGGGGCCTTGACCGCCGCAACCTTCAGCGTTCCGCGAATCTTGTTCACAACCAGGAGCGCCAACGCCTCTCCCTCCACGTCCTCGGAAACGATTACGAGCGACGCGCTCTGCTGCGCCACCTGCTCAAGCAGCGGGACAAGGCTCTGCGCGCTGGAAATCTTTTTCTCATGCAGAAGGATATAGCAATCCTCCATGACGCAGCGCATGCCTTCGGCTTCCGTGACGAAATACGGGGAAAGGTAGCCCTTGTCGAACTGCATCCCCTCGACAAGCTCCACCTCGGTCTCCATCGTCTTGCCCTCGTCAACCGTAATGACGCCGTCCTTGCCGACCTTGTCCACCGCGTCGGCCAGAACGCTTCCAATTGTCGCGTCGCCGTTGGCGGCAACTGTTCCGACCTGGGCGATTTCCTCTTTTGAATTGACCGGGGCGCTCATCTTCGCCAGTTCTTCAACAACGCAATCAACCGCTTTCTCGATGCCGCGGCGCAACCCGATGGGGCCGATGCCGGCGACAACGTTGCGAAGCCCCTCAAGGAAGATGGCCTCGGCAAGAACCGTGGCTGTCGTGGTTCCGTCTCCGGCAACGTCGCTGGTCTTGCTGGCGACCGTGCGAACGAGTTGCGCGGCCACGTTCGCGCACTTGTCCTCAAGCTCGACTTCCTTGGCCACGGTGACTCCGTCCTTCGTGGCCAGAGGCGATCCGAAACTCTTCTGTATCAACACGTTGCGACCGCGCGGCCCCAGCGTGATTTTGACGGTTTTCGCCAGTTTCTCGACGCCTTCCCTGAGCGCGTCGTAGTGTTCTCTTTCAAAGAGGATCTTCTTCGCTGCCATTATTCTACCTCCTGCGGTGTCAGTTCCGAAAACGGCCCTGTTGCGGCCAAAAAAGGGAATCCACCTTTCCGATATGTAGCAAAGTCGGTACCAATCCGTGGATATTATCTTTAAAGCCGGACAGAAGTAGTCATATCACGCTATAACACAATATGATATGACATGTTGTGTTATTCTGCCAACTTAACCCCTGATCCGTTCAACTACCGCTTCTGCCAAAATGACATATGCCTGTTCCCGACTTCCGTCGCTGGTCTTGTCAATTTGGCAGCCATCCGTCCCCGGCTCATCCCCTTACGATACGATAACCCCGGCGTAACCTACAACGCGGTTATAATCTCCGCTTGCTGTGCCACTGTTGTCATAACAGACTAATTCAGAACTTGTTGCGCCAAGTCTGGCGCATGCCGTCAGCATGACGGACACCGGCAGAACGCCGCACATGGATATCCGGTTCCCCTCTACCACCTCCAGCAGGCCGTCCGGATCCATGGCCTTGACCTTCTCAATCGCCATCATGTCAAGGCGCTTGGCCTGCTCGGCTGAAATGTAATGCGACATGTCGCTGCTGGCGACGATCAGTGTTGGCTCTCCGCGTTCGGAAATGGCCTTCCCGATCACCTCCCCGACCTCGCGCAGCAGCTTTCCGGGCGCGCGGGATACTATCATGACATTGATCCTGACGTTCGGATTGCAGACCTGCAGGAACGGAACGATCACCTCTCCGGAATGCTCGTAGAGATGGGCGAACGTGTCGTCAACGATCCATTCTGACGCGCCCATCAATCGCCCGCGAAGGTCCTCGTCCACCGGGCAATCCCCCAGCGGGGTCGTCCATGCGTCTCCCGACCACAGTCCGAATGGCGGCTTCGCAGAGCGATGATTCGGATTCAGTATCAGCACGTTGTCTGGGACGGGGATGCGCCCGAGCGTCTGGCCGGCGGTTGCTCCGGAATAGACGTACCCCGCATGGGGACACATCGCACCCAGGGCGGGCCTTCGCTCAACGTCCTTTGGGATCATGCCCTCGATCTGCTGCCGCAGTCGGCGCGGATCGCTCGTGTAGAACTGTCCCGCCACGGCCGGTTGTCGCTTCTGCATCGCTTTGCCTCCCATCGCGCCGGGATTTAACCTCCGACGATTTCCTGGAATATCTCGATCACCTGTTTCATGTTCCGCTCGGGCGTCAGGCGCTCGACGCCCCGCCTTGCGGCTTCTCCCATCCTCAGCCGCAGACCGTCATCCGAGAGTTTCGCCAGCCGATCCGCCAATGCGGAGATTTCCGAGGCGTGCACGATGACGTATCCGCTGTCGCCGTCCGCAATCAGTTCGCTTGCGCCGTTCGCGCGGGTGGTGACCACCGGCATCCCGCACGCCATCGCCTCAAGGCAGACGTTGGCGCACGGATCATGATAGGTCGGGTGCGCCAGAACGTCGGCGGCGGCCAGACATTCCTCCGGCTTCTTCGTAGGACCGAGGAATTGTACGCTGTCCGCCAGTCCGAGACTCCGCGCCCGCGCGGCATGGAATCCCGCCCGCTTCTTGCCGACCGCCAGCAGCCGAACCTTTCTGGGAGCGATCTCCCCCCTGACCTTCGCCACCGCTTCAAGCAGCGGGAGCAGACCCTTCAGCCGGAAGTTCATGGCGAGAAGAAGGAGAACGTAATCGTCCTCGGCCAGACCCAGCGCGCGTCGCGCTTCTCCGCGCAACTCCATGCGTCTTGCCGGATTATAACGGGCAAGGTTGACGCCGTTGTAGACGACGCGGATGTTGTCCGGCGGCAGGTCGTAGTCCTTCAGCAGCGCCTCCTTCGTGCAGGCGGAGTTGACAATCACCCGCTTGAGCCGCGGGCAGGCATACAGCCGCCGCTCAATCTCCAGGTTCAGGCGCTCCTTGACGCTGAGCCGGCGTTTCGCCGCGGAGAGGAACGAGAGCGGGTAACCCTTCAGCGACTGGAGTTCGCGCTCCATGTATTGCCGCCAGACCCCGCCGCCCAGACGCACGACGTCAACAAAGAACGCCTTCTGATCGGCAAATATGACGTCGTAATCCGAATCCTTGAGCGCTTTTGCGCTGGCGGCGGCGAAGGAATAATCTCGCAGCAGCTTCGGGAACGCGGAGGCCGCAACCTTGTGGAACGCCGAGCATCGGAAGGCCGGATCGCGCTCCATCGCGAAGACGTCAACCTCATGCCCGGCGTCAAGCAGGCAACCGGCAAGGTAGGCGATGTAGGTCTGCGCCCCGCCCCTCGGCGAGAAGTATTTTACGTTAATTGCCACTCGCATGACTTCATGCTGCCATGCGCCGCCGGGCGTGTCAAGAAACCGACTGGGGATGCGCGAGCGTGCGGCGCCTCTTCGGCGTGAAAAGATGCTTCCCCGCCTCAGCCGGATTAACACCGGCCCCCTCCAGTACCTTCCGCGCGAACCCGAAGTCCGCCATCTCCTCCAGCTTGTGCGCGTCGGAGCCGATCGCCAGTTTTATGCCCCTCTCCAGCGCGCCGCGTATGAAATAATCGTCCGGATCGAGCGAGTGCCGGTTGATTTCCAGCGCGACGCCGTTAGCCGCCGCCGCGTCCAGAACGGGGACGATCGCCCGTTCCGTGACCGGCACGTAGGTGTGCTTGAGTATCCGCGTCGGGTGCGCCAGAACGTCAACGTCCTTCTCCAGCGCCTTACAGGTGACGCGGATGTATTCGTCGGTCAGCGCCTCGGCCCTCGGCTCCTTCGCCATTCTCTCCGGCAGGAGATGGACGGCAGCGACGACGATGTCCAGTTGCTCGAAAACGTCGTCATGGATGATAAGTTCGCCGTCGAAGTCAACGTCAACCTCCATGCCGACCCAGACATTCTCGGAGCGATAGGCGGAAGCGGTTCGGATGAACTGCGGCACGCGCCACTGCCCGGCGGAGCGCTGGCGGTCAAGGAAGCCGGGGATTATGAAAGCCGCGCGATAGCCTTCCGGGGGACCGCCTTCGGGGGCGTAAAGGTGGCGCGAGTGTTCTGTGATGCAGAGAAGCCTTATCCCGGCCTCCCGCGCCCGGCGCGCGACGCCCTCAAGCGTCACGCCCTCCGCGCACGGGGCGAATTCGGTGTGCGTGTGAATGTCGTGAGAAAGCAGGGGGTCAGCGGCAGGTTGGCTGGTCAATGGCGGACCTTTCATGTATCAGCAGGGAAATCGCTTTCCTGGAGAAATCAATGTTACGCTTCATCCAAACGGCAGCGGGACGTCCCGACTGGTAATCACCAGAGGCTGGGCTGAGTTGTATAAATACACAAACTGCCCATTATCAACAAGGCTATGCCGTAACTGAGAAGAAACGACGACATCTCTCCCAGTCTGCAGCGATATCGAAAAAAGAACGGCAGAAGCAGGAGCAATAAAAGAAGTCCAGGCGTGCACGATAGCATCATTCTTACAGTCTCGCCGTAGCGCCCTCTGATGCCGTAGACCACCCAGTATCCCAGTTCGAATTCATCGTGGAGAAACCTGATTCTGTCTGCGAGGTAATACAACGCGAATGACAAGTCTATCGCCAGCGGCGAGATCAGGGACGTAAGATAAACGCAGGCCCTCGCCCGCGCCGCGCGTATCCAGACGAACTGGCAGACAATCATGACAATCGCAAAAAGCCCGCCCTGACCGATCATTTGCGCAAGTATGCAGAAGGCTATCTCCCCGCCCCGAATTGAATGCTGCCTCGGCAGCCAGATGATGAGTAGCATTGCCGCAAGTCCCATCAGGAACCACGCCGCGGAGTAGGCCATCATGTGCCGGAAGTTGCCCCTCTCCTTGACTACCGGCCACGCATTTCCCGGATGAAAAAGGAGGACGAATGCGGTGACAAACACCTTTCGCAATCTTGGAATTGCGTCCTCCTCGATGGGAAGATAACGCACCTTTGAGAACTCCGGCGGGCGGTGTCCGCACTTCGGACACTCGATGACCGCCGCCGAATGCGTCACCCCGCATCCCGGGCATGTCCGGCTCAGATCACTTTCCGCTTCCGGAGCCATTGCCCCCTCCACGATCGAATCTCAGACGGTTGCTCGGAGGTAGAGGACCTTGAATCCCCTCAAACGATGAATAATGGATTACGCGGGGCGGTTGCGTCGGATAACGGCCTATGAACCTCGGCTTTGCGACCATCAGGCATACCGCCAACAGGATAAACAGCGGCACACCCGCGCCGACAATCAGCGAAAGCTTGCGGCTCAGGCCGCATCGCCAGCGATAGAATGGCGGTAGGATGACTGACAGCATGATCGCGCCTGCGACGCCCAGACCCATTACCTGATATATGGCGTGGAGATTTACATGTACGCTCCCGATCTCCATACCATAACTTACCTTCTCGACCAGAACAAAGACAGATGAAAAGATTACTGTGAGATCAATGCCAACCAATGTTCCCAGATAATCGGATCTCAGCTTCCCGGTGCGTCTTATCAGGAGAAACAGCGCTACAGTCATCACGCACGCCGGGACAGTCCCCAGCAACAGGTAAGCCTGATCCCTGAATAGTGAATGATTGCCGTAATAATAAAAGTCAAAAAGACGCTCCATGCCAAGGACTTTCAGGTAGAGCGGCGACATCAGAAAAGCCGCGCCGGAAATCAGAAGCATTGACATAGCCAGAAGGTACCCCGGCAGGCGCGGGCTTAACTTCCAGAGCAGAAACAGAACCAGCGCCAGCAATATCGAAAGGGAAAACATGACAAACGCCAGCGGTCCGCATACCACGTCCGGCAGCGAATTGGCGCTGAATGCTGAAAGCAAGGCTCCGGCCAGTACCATAAGTGCCGGTGAAATCGCGTATATGATTACTCTTGAAAGGGAAAAACGAACCCATAACAGCAGCGACATCATTGCCACGATAAGAGCGCCTGCGAATGACAATACTCCCCATGACAGCATTATCAACCCGAAAGTCTTCAATGCGCTGATGAGATTGATGTCCCTCAAACTGAAAAGGCCATATACGCCTGTGAAAGTAATCGCGCCTGTTAACAACCATGTCACCGCATACACAATCATATGCGGCAGGTTCCCCTTCTCCTTGATGATCGGCCACGTCTCTTTCGGAGAAAACAGGATAAGCCACGCCGACCGGAACGCCTTCCACGGCCTCGGAATGCGGTCTTCCTCGATTGGAAGATAGCGCACCTTGGAGAACTCCGGCGGGCGGTGTCCGCATTTCGGGCATTCGATGACCGCCGCCGAATGCGTCACCCCGCATCCCGGACAGGTCCGGCTCTGCTCAACTTCCGCCCCTTGCATCCCCGCCTCCTTCAACCTTGCCGGTTGTCACGAAACCATGAACGATCCGTATTTCGTCCTGATTGCTGCGCGGGGCGGCGACGCCCGCCGCGCGCGCCCTACACCTGCGGCTGAGCCAGCAGCAGGCATATCAGAATCACGGCGTAAAGCGGAATCCCCGCGCCGATGAGCCATGCGCCCCGCGCGCTCATCCTGCATCGCCAGCGCAGAAACGGGGGCAGCGTTACCGCCAGGAACAGCGCCGACGGCATCGTTACGCCCCAACCGACGAAGGCGGCGTCGAAATTCATCCTGATCCCGAGGACGGTTATCCGGTGCGGCGGATCGGCGCCCAGCGCCGTTGCTATCCGCACAATACTGACTGTCAATGCCACGACAGGCGGGAGAAAGGACACCACGTAGAACAACGCGCGGCTCAGGCTCATCGGAATCCAGAGCAGCAGGCAGCATCCCTCCAGAGCCACGTAGACGAGAACCTGTAGCATGGTCAGTGAGAACGTCATCCACGCAATTATCGCCAGAAGCTCATCTAACCTGGGCAGCGACCTGTCCCACGTCAACAGGGTCGCGATGATGCAAGCCACACCGATCCCCGTCCACACGCACCAGAAGCTGAGCATGTGGGGAAGGTTTCCGCGTTTCTTTACTGCGGGCCAGATTTCGCGCGGATGAAAGAGGAGCAGGAGGGCTGACTCGAAGACTTTCCAGGGACGGGGAATCCGCGTTTCCTCGATGGGGAAGCTTCGGCGGCCGATCATGCTCTCGTCGGCGCGTCCGCACTTGGGGCAGACGGGAGACTCGGACGGAAACACTACTCCGCAACCGGCGCAACGCTTCGCGTAACTGTCAAGGCCTGCCGCCCCGGACGCCTCAGCGGATGTCGCTTTCTCTTCGGTCATTGGCCCTCGGAAGCGACAGTAGATTGCGCGAAGCCCCGCCGTCCGGCTCCGGCGAAACGAGGGACGCGGGGGGCCGCGGCGACTCTGCCATGCCGTTGGCAAGTTCCATCAGACCGCTCGCCATGCAGGCCAGTGACAGGATGCTGAAAAGCAGGCTGAAGAGATATGTATCGCCGACATTTGTCTTCAGCTTCTCCCGCAATCCTGCTGTCTCTGGGGACTTGATGGAGGCCATGGAAACGGTCAGGTGCGCCATGCCCATGCACGTGACCAGCGCGGCGATGCCGCAGAGTAATGCGATCGCCGAGAACATTGCGCCCCGCTCATCAGGCTTGTAGATCGAAAGGACAAAGACGACAGCCCCGGCCAGCATGATCAGGCCGATCGCGGGAAGCAGGAAGGTGTGAAGATTGGGATCATCCGCCGGCGTTTCCGACGCCGCCGCGGGCAGCGGCACGCCCTGCGCCACGCCCTGAGCCTTGCCGCAGATGGGGCAGTACTTCGCGCTCGTCGGCAGCGGCAACCTGCATGATTCGCAGGAGAGAGTGACATGCGCCCCGTCCTCGAAGTCCTCCCCGAATCCGCCGTCGGCCTTCTCCGCAGCCGGCTTCGGCTTGGGTCTTGGTTCGGATTTCGGTTCGGGCCGGGCTTCGGGCTGAGGCATGGGTTCGGTCTTCGGAACGGGCGTTGGGACGGGTTGGGATTCGTCTTTCGGCGTCTCTTTCTTCTCCGGCTCTTTCGGTTCGGCGGCGACAGGTTTCTGGGCGTGTTCCTGCTTGGGCTTTTTTACTTCAGGCTTCGGCGTGGAATCCTGCTTTTTCGCCTCAAGAACCGTCTCCGGGTCGGGAACACCCGGACGGACGCCGGACGTGATGGCGTCCTCGGCGGTCGGGACTTTGTATTCGACGATTTCCATTCCGCCGGTGATTTTCGCGCCGCAGCCGGGGCACGCGCTGGCCTCGCCGTACCTGTCCGGCGTGCTGTCAAGCTTGCGCTTGCAGGTCGGGCAGAGGAAGCGCAGGATCATTTCTCCATGGCACTCAGGGCATATGCTTGGCTTGTAGTTCGGCGGCTTGGCGGGGTCCAGGAATATCCTGTTGTTGCAATTGCGGCACTTGAGCCTGGGCGTGTAGCTGCGGACATCGTCCCCCGGACGGCCGCGCGGAGACTGTGGCAGCTTGAGCGGGACGGTCTGGCCGCACTGGCATTTCCACTCGCTCATGCCTTCCCGGACTTCAATCTCCTCGAACTCTCCGCAGTGCGGACACTCGAACTGGATTTTCATCGGCGGGTCCCCCGTATGACCTTCGGATTTTCCGGACCACAATGCGCAATGATAAGTCAACCTGCCCTCCGGCGCAAGACCGGGCGCGACTGTCCGATCTCAATGCGCGCTGCGGCTTGACATTGCGCCTCCCCAAGCCCAGAATACGCGAGTCGGACACGGAACAGACATCGGCATTCCCGCGGGCGGCGGCGCCACGGGAAACGTGGAATCATATGCCGTTCACCGGCAGCAAAGGAGGCTTGAAATGGCCAGGACCACTCTCGGCGTCATCGTTGGCAACAGAGGCTTCTTTCCCGACCACCTTGTTGAGAAGGGACACGGAATAATCAGAAACATTCTCAAGAAGGCCGGGCTGGACTGCGTCATCCTCGGCCCGAAGGACACGCACTTCGGCGGCGTGGAGACACTTGAAGACGCCCGCAAATGCGCCGCGCTCTTTAAAAAGAACGCGGACAAGATTGACGGCGTCCTGGTCACGCTGCCAAACTTCGGCGACGAGCGCGCAGTGGCCAATACGCTGCGCTTCTCGGGACTTGACGTCCCGGTTCTGATTCACGCCTTCGCGGACGACCCCGCAAAGATGGATTTGAAGAACCGCCGCGATTCCTTCTGCGGCAAGCTGTCCGTCTGCAACAACCTTGTTCAGTATGGCATCCCCTTCACGCTCACGACGCTGCACACGGTTGACCCCGAGACGCCGGACTTCATGGAAGACCTGCTGGACTTTGCGGCAACGTGCCGCGTGGTCAAGGGATTGAAGAAGACGCGCGTAGGCGCAGTGGGCGCAAGGACCGGCCCGTTCAATACCGTGCGTTACAGCGAGAAGATTCTGGAATCACGCGGCATCACGGTCGAGACGTTGGACCTGTCCGAGGTATTCGGCCTGACCGAGAAAATCAAGAAGTCCGACGGGGACTACAAGAAGAAGATCGCCTCGATCAAGGGTTACGTCTCCTGCTCCGGCGTCCCGGAGTTCGCGCTTGACCGCATGGCGCGGTTCGGGCTGGTGCTTGACCGGTGGATGAAGGACAACGCGCTGGTCGGCTGCGCGATACAGTGCTGGACGTCGCTTGAGGAGAACTTCGGCATAGTGCCGTGCTCGGTGATGAGCATGATGTCCGAAGGGCTTGTCCCCGCCGCCTGCGAGGTGGACGTGCTTGGCCTGCTCTCGATGTATGCCGCCGTCCTGGCTTCCGGCAAGCCGAGCGCGCTGGTTGACTGGAACAACAACTACGGCGACGACCCGGACAAGGCGATGCTTTTCCACTGCTCAAACTTCCCCGCCAGCCTCTTTGAATCGCCGAAGATGAGCTATCAGGACATCATCGCCAAGAGCGTCGGCAAGGAGAAGAGCTGGGGCACGTGCATCGGCAACCTGAAGGCCACCCCGGCGACGTTCGTCCGTCTGACGACGGACGACTCCATGGGCGAGATCAGGGGATACCTGGCCGAGGGCGAAGTGACAAGCGATCCGCCGAACAGCTTCGGCGGCGTCGGCGTGGTCAGGGTGGATGGACTACAGGACCTGCTGGCCTACGCGTGCGAGAACGGCTTCGAACATCATTGCGCGCTCAACCCGACGCACTGCGCGGACCCGATCTACGAGGCGATGGACAAGTACCTTGACTGGGACGTGTACATGCACGAATAAGCCCGTATTGACAGCCTGTTGCGGTAGAACAAAGGGGGGCGCGAAACCGGATCAACATCCGGGATGGCGGAATAGAAACCCGCCATCCCGGATTGCCGCTGATGGTCAGGCGCAGGCGGGACGCAAAGACGGGCGGAGAGTATGCGCGCAAGGCAATGAAGGCCATCAACACAGCATAAGAAAACTGCGCCCCTGCCGCGCGGTTCCAGAGAATCGCCGCGCAGCCCATATTTTGCATGCTCCATACGGCCATTTCTTGATACATTCCACCTCATTACTCAGCGCTGAAAGCTTTTATTTTAACTTGACCGTTACGGCGGAACGGTTGTAAAGTAAGCTCAGTCAATAATGCCCGGATAGCGTAGAAGCCCGTCCCGTGCGCGGACTCATCGTCCGCGTTCCGGGAGAGGGCGCATTCGCAGGCGGTCTGAAGGTTATGGGATCGCCTGGGTGACATGTACTTTAAGTGGCGTAGGGAGCTTCGACAGCCTGTTGAAGAGAAGGTGAGCCAATGGCCAAACGGAAACTCGGCAAAACGGCGGAAACCGGCGCGCGCTTCCAGATTGAATCCCTTGAGGATCGCATTCTACTTGGAGTCGTCCTGGGCGAAGATCCACTGACGGGGGAAGTCCATACCTCAGTCGCCTGGAAGACTTATGGCGGAACCGTTGTCGGGGCATACCTTTACAACATGACCACCATGTCGGCTGATCCGACTGGCATCCCGCTCGGCACTGTCGTTGACATGGTAGACCGGACGCAGGGCAGCGATCCCGTTTTCTGGGATCTTGATTATGACACCTGCGTGTCATCCTTCGTGGATCAGCGCGTGACACGCGAGCTTTCCGACCAGTTGGAGAACTTCCAGGACGACGCATGGAACACCAACCCGGAAAGAGGCTACACCGCCGAAACGGGCATCTATAACGTCATCGTGCAGAGGACCATAGGCAGCGGTTACATAACGATCGAAATCTGGAATGAAGACTTCTCCAAGATGGAAGCCAACGGCGGGGCGAGCGTTCTGGATACATACATACAATTCGCCGACGTTGACGGCGGAATATGGGGCACGTCGTGGATGACTTACCAGGGGGACGCCAGACGGCAGAACCCTGTCGTCATTGAGGTTGAAGACATACAGGTGCGCGTTCAGCCAAATACCGTGCGCATCTACAATACTCTCGGCAACGACATGTCCGACATAGCTCTTATGATCCGGACATATCCCGAAGGGGAGGCGTATGACGAAAATCTGGGGGGTTACAGGTTCAACCCCTGGCGCGAAGCTGAAGGATGGTGGGGCGGTTCACCTGATCCGTGGATTTACGTTGATGACACCCCCGTCAGCGCGCCGAACGGTTCAGGCGGGGCGATGATCGGTCCGGTGGCCGGCGGAAACAACGAGGTCAAACACAACGGGAATTACTCCACGGCGGTGCTTGAGCAGGACGCGCTGGTCGTAGAGGCCGATTTCGGCATGGTGGCCGTCAGCGGCCCGATCATCGGACAGATTCACCTTGACGACGCAACCGTGGGCGGCATCATCTGCGGATACGCCCCCGGCCCGCTGCTTGGCGAGAACACCAGCAACCTGGACATGTTCTACGTCAACACGGAATACGGATACGTCGGCAATTTCCCGCTTACATTTCCGTTCAGGTCCGGGCATATCGAGATGGACGGGGCGCTGGGCAACGTGATCGCTTGGATGCCCGGAACCACCTCCGTGGGCGGGATGATAATGCTTGACGACACGCCGTCTTCGGTGGCGACAGATCCGACGGCGGTCGCGGAGTTCCCGCTCGGAATCTCCAAGGCGGAACTCAACCTCGACATGCTTTCCAGCGTACTGCCCGGCATAAGGGACATCCCGGATGACATCCTTTTCATTAATGAATACGGCAATTCCGGGAGAATCAGGATTTACACGGATGGATTTGGCGGGCTCAGTTACGGGTTTGAACCCAGCCCTTGGAACGGGGCGATGAGCGAGGACGTCTCCCAGTACATCTCAAGCCCCAACGGTCTTCCCGTCTACGTCTACGGCGGAATGGGCGACTACAACAGCGACGGCGACGTTGAAGACCCGGCGGACATATGGAACGTAAGCCTCCAGGAGGGAGAAAAGCTGACTCTGACCTTCCCGATAACATTCGGGTGGTCGGGCACGATGGAGATACTGGATCCCAACGGGGAAAGCCTCTATTACGCCTACCTGCCGCAGGTTCTTCCCAGCCAGCTTGTGACGGGCTATTCCGAGCCTGTCGAGATCAATGTTACGGCCGGCCACGCAGGCGTTCACCGGATCGTCCTGATGTGCACGACAACGGCCAGCCCGCCCATCTTCCAGACGATCCCGTACCTCTTCGAAGTAGAGCAGACCATGACCCGGACGGGGCTGGGGCAGTTGATGACCAGTTCCTCGGGGATGATCGCCGCGACCGATCCGCTGATGATCAACCTGAACAGCTCCGCTCATGAATACGGCCTTGATTACGAAATGATGGGCTTCATTCAGTCTGAGTTGCCTTACGCGCCGCTGCATCAATACGCCGTCGGATTCCTTTCGACCGGCACGTTCTACGGCATGGGCATTCGGGGATCGGACGTGATGGACGTGACGGCCGAGAACATGGTCAACGTCCTGGTCGAGTCGCATCAGGGAGGGGACATCTTCCGGGTTTCCGCCCTTGGCGGCGCGGGAGCCAGCGGATTCTCGCTTCCGGGCATTGATATTCCTGATATTCCTCAACTGGCCGGGCTGGGCGGCATTCTGTCCATACCTACCGTGCGCGACATCTCCCTGGTGGCCCCCTACGGCAACATACACGGATATTACGTCAACGGCGACGTCATGTCCTACACCGGCGGCGGCGGAACCAACAGGGTAATGGCGGGCAAGGACATAGGGGAAGTCCGCGTCGGCGGAAGCGCGCTGAACCTCCAGATCGAATGCGGATGGGGCAGCGGCCTGAGGGAGACGTGGGAGTCCGGACATCAGATTGACGTCGTTGACGTCAATGGCGTCTACGGACTGCCGACCTACGCGAGGGGATACATTGACGTTCACGGCGGAAGGATGCGCTTCATGGCGCTGCCGGGGGCCCTTGAGCATCGCACGATGGGGCCGGGGCACTACGTTGATGTGATTGATCCGATCATCATCATGCCGGGCAATCAGAACACCTTCACCGACCCGTCCGGCGGCAAGGTGACCTTTGCGGCGTCCGGGGCGTATTATTCCGAGACAGATGAATTTGATCCATACGCCGGGACGCTCACGTTCCACCAGGTCGTGCTGGTCACGCCTTTCCCGATCTTCAGCAACTACCAGCGTTCTGGCGGCGTGGCTATAGCGGCGGTGGACGTGTTCAACTCGAACTGCACGATAAGCTACTCAGGCGGCGCCAGCCGACTCGGCATCGGCAACATAATCAACCATGCCGAATCCTCCGGGGCGGAAACCGCCCGGGGCAGCATAATAGTCACGGCCCCGCAGAAGTCCGCGGATGTATTCCGTGTGATCTCCGAAGTCCCGATGAACAACCTCTATATACAGGGCGATCTTCTGTCCGGCCTGTTTGACAAGAGCACATTCGCTGACCCGGCGGTTAAGAGCATAGTTGTCGGCGGCAACATTGGAACGACCCGGACGAATTACCCGGTGCTGGGCATGATTGACCCCATGGCCGCGTCCTACATTGAGCCGCTCGGCATCTCGCACGGCGAGGCAGCCGACGCGTGGACCGGCGATGGGAGCCTGGGCTTCGGCGTTTTCGGCATCTACATTAACGGCTTGATGCTTCATGGCAACGTGCCGATAGTGACGGCAGGCTCGTCAATAAAGGACCTTGTGACAAGCGCCGGCGTCAGGATCGAGACCGTCATCACGAACTATGACGGCAAGCGCACGCAGGAATTCGAGGGCATCGAGGGCGTCATCGCCATTGACGGCGGGACGAATTTCATCTACATCGGGGACGGCATAGCCTTCTCCGGCTACGGGCATCATCCGATCTCCGGCCTGTTCTCTCAGAGCGCCGAGATACGCTTCGTGATGTCCAAGGAGAAGGATTGCGCGATTTACGGCCCTATCATCACGCCGGTGGGTGTTGAAGGCATCTACCTGACCAATGGCGGCTGGGTGGGAACCCGCGATCCTGAGACGCGCGACAATCCGCTTGAGATCAACCCGCCGCACATCGGCTCATCCCGAAGCCCGTTCATGTGGATAAGGCCCGAGGACAGGTATTCGGGAACCTTCGCCCAGATCGGCAAGTTCGGAACGGTAAGCATAGTTGGCGAAAACGCGGGCATTTTCGACAGCCTGTGGTGGAATACCGGCCTTTACCAGGTCGTTCTGGCCGGGACACACATGAGCCTGATCGAGGACGCCCGGTTCAGAATCTGGAACAAGCAGCCCTTCACGACGGTCCATCCCCTTGACGGGACGATCAATTCGATCCGGGTCTACACGCAGGACGGCAACCAGGCAGATTTCGGCATCAGGGATACGTTGATCTCGGCGGACAAGTTGATCAGGGAGGTAGCATCGGTCGGTCCCAACGGATGGATAGACGGCGAGGTTCCGACCGAATACAAGTATCTCCAGGGCCAATACTACTCAATGAGCATTGAAAGCCCGCTTGATATCTGGACGATCAGGGCTGACGCTTCGGTGGTCAACGCCCGATTCGGCGGTAACAACATGATCAACCAGATTCTGATCGGCGGGCATGTGACGGGTTCGAGCTTCGAGGCTGGATCGTCCACTTTGTGGTATGTGGGCGATTACATGGAAGACTCGGTCATGGCCGGCGCGGGGCAGATCGGCACGATCTACGTCAAGAACGAACTTCGCGACAGCCGCATCGAAATGCTCACGCCGGACAACAGCTCCATCAACGCGGTCATCGCGGATCAGTTCATCAACATTGACATTGAGTCCAACGGGCCGATCAAGAGCCTGATCACGACGGGCGGGAAGATGGAGGGGCAGATACTGATGGAGCCGCACCTCTTCCGCGAGGGCGATTCCTGGTATCCGCGCATCGGTTCGATCAACTGCGCCGGGGACTTTGAGCTGTGGGTGAACTCCACGGCGGACATCGGTTCCGTGAACGTGCGGGGAACTTATCGTGGCGCGATCCACACGGACGGGAAGATAAACACCTTTGTCGCAACGGCGTCCAGAGACACGCGCATCGTGCGCGAGGCGATCGGCTCCGACGGGTTCGACAACTTCAGCGACCAGGGTTACATCCCCCTGCCCGGCACGAACGCGGGGACTTATTACCTGACGACTGCCCTTGTGGATAATGTTGTCGAAGTCGTGATGTATTCCGATCCGGCGCTGACCACGGAGGTCGGACGGACAACGTCCCGATCCGGGCTTGAGACCGTTTCCATCCCGGGATGGGGCACGGTGGACCTGAGCTACCGCCAGAACACGCCGACAGGCAAGCCGGTCGAGGTGCAGATCAGGGAGCGCGCGATCATCACGGCCGGCAGCGGCGCGGGGCTGATCGCCGTGATTCAGGACATGGCCCAGACGGATATCGGCGTGGGCTTCCTGCTCGGGCCGAATCGGTGGTTCGACAACGGCGGGGGGGACGACGCCCTGCCGCTGCTGGACACCGAGACCCGCCTGAACATGGTCTACATCGGCGAGGACATGCAGGACAGCACGATACAGGCCGGCGTCTACAAGCGGCCCGGCGTGGCGTTTAACTCCCAGACGCTCCAGTTCTTCTCAAAGGCGGACGGATACACTCCGGGCCGAGACCTGGCCTTCGGCAAGGTTTCGATCGGCACGGTTCTGATTGGCGGGCGTCTGCGCAATGACGCGGGCTACCCGGTCAACACGTTCGGAATAGTGGCCGCAGACAAGCTGGGCAGCGTCTACGTGGGCGGGAAGTCAATACTGAGGACGAACGACTACGTGGACACGGCGTCCGGGTACTGGTTCGACTGGGCGCGCTGGGACCTGACGAGCTAGCGAAGACCGGCGGCAGACAGCCGTTTCGGCGGCATTTGCGCCGCGATTGCGCGGCAAGGGCGCAGCGTGTTGCGCCCTCACAGAGATTGCGGGAAGCACGGCTTCCCGATTTGAAGGCTGTAGCATGGCTACAGCACTCCAAGATTGAAGGGCGGGGCGGAACGACAGGGATTTTTCCGGCGGTTCGCGCGGGGCGGGCCGCTCAGGAGATTGTGCCATGAGGAAAGCGATGTTGGTCGCGGCGTTCTTTGCCCTGGCGACGGCGTTTGCGGCGCCGGGGGCGGAAGCGCCGAAAGGAACCGGCGTTTCGGACAAGGTTTGGGACGCAGTGAGCATGCCTGTGGAGAAGTCCACGCTGTCCTGCCAGATTGACGGGGTCGCCGAGGAGGTTTTCGTTGAGGAAGGCGACCGCGTGACCAAGGGGCATAAGCTGGTGCGGATGGACGATCGGGCGCTGATTCTTGCGGAAAAGCTGGCGGACCTCGCCGCAAGGGATGACAGTTCCATCCGCGGCATGGAAATCCAGTGCCAGATGTATGAGGCCGAGCGCAAGCGCTCCGAGGCGATGGGCGAGGCCGTTTCCCCAGCGGACCTGCTGAAGGCGCAGACCGAGGCCGGCCTTTCCAAGGTGCAGCTTGAGGCATCGAAACTGGAGCAGGAGCGCAAGAAGATCGAACATGATTTGCGCAAGGTACAGCTTACATACGCGCTCCTTACCAGTCCGTTTGACGGAGTGATCTCCCGCGTGCTTATCCGTCCGGGCGAGGCAGTGCGCGACATGCAGCCGGTGGTAGAGGTCGTCCGCGTTGATGAGATCAAGGTCATGGTCAACGTGACGGAGGATTTCTGCGGCGGCGTCTGCGAGGGGCGCGCGGCGCAGGTGCAATTCCCGTCCCTGGGGGAGAAGTGGTTCGAGGGCAGGGTGGACCGCGTGTTCCCGGTCGTGGAGCAGCGAAGCGGCACGTTCCAGGTGAAGATATTGGTCAACAACCCGATAGTTGACGAGGCGACGGGTTCCAGAGCTATCAAGCCGGGCCTGAGGGCCAAAGTCCGCTTCCCCGCAGCCGAGGCCAAGGACAGTCAGGCGCTCATCTCCAGGCAGAACGGCGAGGCTAAGAAGGCCAAGGACGGTTCCGAGCTATAATGGCTTCTCAGACCCGAGCGCAGGCTGTTCCCGCGCAAGGCGGCAGGCCGGTCCCCCTTCCGCGAGTGCGCCCCGACCTTGAAGTGCTTCCGCAGTACTTCCGGGGCAAGCTTAATTACGTCGTGAAAGACCCCGTCCGGCTCAACTACTTCCGCATCGGCCAGCTTGAGTATCTCGTTCTGAAGGCCCTTCAGGACGGCATCACCCGCGAGCAGCTTCACAACAAGGTCAAGGCGTACACCGGCATTGACCTGAACGACCGCATGCTTCAGGACGCGGTAAGGTCCCTGGCGGTCTGCAACTTTCTGGTTACGCGCGGGACGATGGATTCTGAGAGGTTCTATCAGACCCGCGCGTCGGTCTGGCGCGCCAGGCTGCTGCAATGGTTCTCAAACTACCTGTTCATACAACTGCCCCTCTGGAATCCGGACAGGATCATGAACCGGATAAGCCCATTGTTCGGATGGATGTGGGGATGGGGTTTCTTCGCGTTATGGCTGATTGCGCTGCTGAGCGCCGCCGTGATAGTGTTGACCAATTTCCCGACTCTCGTCAGCGGGGCGTTTTCACTGCTGAGCGGATGGAACCTGCTGGCGCTGAGCGTGGCCATATTCTCGACCAAGTTCTTTCACGAAATGGCCCACGGGCTGAGTTGCAAACACTTCGGGGGGGACGTCCATGAAATGGGCTTCGCCCTGCTCGTGTTCAATCCGTGCATGTACTGCGACACGACTGATGCCTGGCGCTTCTCCAGCAAATGGCAGCGCATGCTGGTCGGCGCGGCAGGGATGTACATCGAGATTTTCATGGCCAGCCTTGCCGCATTCGTCTGGATCGTGCTGGAGCCGGGCTTTACCAAGACGTTTTCATACGCCTGCATGGTCACGTGCAGCGTCAGCACCGTCCTTTTCAACGCCAACCCCCTTCTTCGCTACGACGGGTATTACATACTCTCCGACTTTCTGGAAATCCCGAACCTGCGCCAGCGCACGCAGAGCTATATTTCATATCTCTTCAACAAATACATACTTGGTTCGGACGCTCCGGATCCGGAGCTTGAGGTCAGGGACCGCGCGGTTTATCTTGCATACGCTGTGCCGGCGTTCCTTTACCGGTTTCTCATCCTGTTCAGCATTGGGATACTGCTCTTCAACGTTTTCGCGCCCATGGGGATCATGATGATGCTCAGCACGATATGGGGCATGTTCATCGCTCCCATCGGCAAGACGGCCAAGCGCATCCTGGAAGGACGGTCCGTCCGGGAGCAGAAGCGGTTCATGGCGGCGCTGATACTGGCCGGGCTTGGTCTTTTCGGGATATGGATGATCCCGATTGATTACACCGTGAAGGCCCCGTGCGCCGTGATCCCGCTCAGTTACACCTTTGTGCGAAGCCCCATTCCCGGGCAGGTCTCCAGGGTGCTGGTCCGGGAGGGGGATTACGTCCGCAAGGGGGACCTGCTGGCCGAGATAGTCAACCGCGACTGGCTCAAGCGCCTGGAGGGGCGGGAGGCGGAGCTTGAGGCGGTCCGCGTTCGCCGCAGGCAGGCGCTGGTCGAGGACGCCTCCGCGTACAAGGCGCTGACGCTTCAGGAGCAGGAAATCCTGGCCGAGATTGATCTGATCAACAAGGAGATTGAGAACGGGCGACTGATCGCCCCGCATAACGGATACGTCTGCAACGCCCGCGCCCGCGAGTCCGCTGTGCGCCAGGGCGGATTCACGGAGGTGATGCTCCTGGACAACCCGCTCGGCCCCGCGCCGGAGGATTTCGAGGGCATCCGCGTGAACGTCGGGGACGGGCTGATGTGCATTTCCCAGCGCAGCGACGGCAACCGCTACCAGATTCTCGTCCTTGAGGACGACATGCGGAAATTGCGACTGAATCTGGACGTGAGACTCAAGCTGGCCGCGTATCCCGACCGGGAATTCGAGGCGAAGGTGATTGACATCTCCCCCGCGGAGCAGGATCGCATCGAGAACATGGGGCTGACCGCCGCGGACGAGGGCACGGTTCCCGTCGAGCAGTCCGGGGACGAGCCTGCGCCTCTCGTTAAGGTCTACCTGATTGAGGCGGAGCCGGCGCAGCAGGACTCCGGCATGCGCTGGGGCATGACGGGCATAGCCCGGATCACGTATAATCGCGGCCCCGTCGGCAGTTTCTACCTCGGTAAAGCGCTACACAAAATCTACAAGAAGTGGTATCGTGTCGGCTGATTTTTACCCCTGAGACAGGCGGGAAACAAACCCAGAGGAAACCAGATGCATTCGGATCAAGCGGCGCAGCGACTGACGGACCTGGTCGGCCAGTGCAAGACGCAGGCCGACGTCCGGGCGTTCCTGCGCCAGTTCATAACCACGCTCCAGGAAATGTGCGACGCATGGGCCGTCACGCTCTGGACGCTCTCCGGCGAGAATCTGGTCCTTGCGGACGAGATCGAGCGCCAGAAGGGGATCACGGCCAAGCTCTGGGTTCCGAACACCGACCAGTCCTGGGCGATGAAGGAATGCTTCCAGAAGAACGCCCCGGTCGTCTTCCGCCCCGGGGAGCTGGATTTCGACAAGACGCAGGTTCTCGTATTCATCCGCATCACCGGGCTTGAAGGGCCGGTCGGGCTGGTGCGGCTGGTGCTGCCCGTCCATCCGGAGCCGACGCTGTCGTATCTTGTGAACCTTGCGCAGACAGTCTGCGGGTATTGCGGGATATTCGAGGCCGGGCGGGCATACTTCAAGCACCGCCAGGACCGGGAGGACATCAACCGGCTGATGAAGGTCCTCTCGGACGTTCACGCGCACGCCTTGTCCGGCCGCATGGGCGTTTTCACGGTCAACGCCGCGGCGGAAGCCATCGGCTGCGACCGCGTGACGCTGATGATCGAGAAGAAGCCGGGGAAGCTGCAGATCGAGGCCGCAAGCAACGTTGACCAGGCGGACAAGAAGAGCGCGTGGTCGCGGCTGCTGGGGGAACTCGGCCTGCCGGTCATGGCGCTGGGCAAGCCGGTCATCTTCTTCGAGGGCGACACGGATATTGCGTCCTTCGAGGAGTCAATCCAGGAAAAGCTCTCCGGTTACGCGCAGCTTTCCGGCGCGTCCAGCATCCTGATATTCCCCCTGAAGCGCGAGGATCGGAACCTGGGGATACTGGTCTTCGAGAGCTGGAAGAAGCGCGCGTTCGGTCCGCACGAGCAGGGGCTGGCAGCCGTTTTTGCCGTCCATGCCGCCGTCACGGTTGACAATTTTAACTTCCTCGGCCAGCTTCCATTCACGGACTTCTATCGCCAGATGCACGACCGCCGCCGCACGAAGGAGCGGCGGAAGTTCAAGGCGAAAACATCAAAATGGCTGGCCGTGGCCCTGTTCGCGGCGGTGGCGATCTTCGTCGCAGTCTTTTATCCCGTGGACGATGAGGTGAAGTGCGAGTGCTTCCTGGAACCGAGCCGCAACGCCGCAGTCGTAAGCGAGATTGACGGGCGCATCGCCGAGATCGGTTTCAAGCTGGGGCAGCGGGTGCTGAACGGCGAAATTCTGCTCAAGCTGGATACAAGACGGCTGGAGCTTGCCAAGGAGAAGTTGAAGTCCGAGATAGACAGCATACAGGTGGACATCCGCAGGCTTCAGGGCGAGGCTGCGCTGCTGCCCGCCGGCTCCCAGGACCAGGGCACGAGGGTCGCGAAGGCGATCGAGAACGAAGCCATGCTGGTCTCAAAACGCAAGGAGTTGGACATCGTCGAGACCGACCTGGCGGACTCCATCCTGCGCGCCCCTATAACCGGGACGGTCATCGAGCCGGACAGACCGGAGACGCTGGTCGGAATGGTCGTAAAGTCGGGCGAGCCGATCTGCCGCATCTCTACGCTTGATCCTTTGATCGTCAAGGTCGCGATCCCGCAGAAGGAGATATTGCGTGTAACGCGCGGGGCGCAGGTTCGCATGGCCCTGCCCACGCTCTTCGGAGAGCAGGAATTGGACGGGGAACTGGAAAGCATCCAGCTCCGCTCCAGCAATTACATGAACACAAGCGTATTCATCGCCAACGTGACTGTCCCCAATCCGGGAGAGATGCTGCGCAAGGGAATGACTGGCAAGGCACGAGTGAAGGTCGGAAAATCGAATTACGCGCAGATAGCGGCCGTGAAGATATGGCGCAAGGTCCGGTATTGGATGTATTGAGATCAGCCTTTCACCGCGCCTGAAGTCAGCCCGCTGATGAACCACTTCTGAAGCGTTATGTACAGCGCGATCATGGGCAGCGCCACAAGGCTCAGGCCGGCGAAGATCAGAGGATAGTCCCTGCTATGATGCCCGCTGAAATTGAGCATACCCATGGGGAGCGTATACAGCTTTTCGTCCATGATGAACAGTTGCACGAGGAGGAGTTCGTTCCATGCGTCCAGCGCGGTAAAGATTGTAACGGCTGCCAGGGCGGGCTTGGCCACCGGCAGGAGCACACGCCAGTAAAGGCCGAATGAGCCGCAGCCGTCAATGCGCGCGGCGTCCTCGATCTCGCTTGGAATGTTCAAAAAGTAGGCCCGAAGGACGTATATCGCCAGCGGCAGGCCCCATGAAACGTAGGGCAGTATCAGCGCCCCGCGCGTATAGAGCAATCCCGCTTCCCTCAGCAGCACGAACAGGGGAATCAGCACGCCCTGAAGCGGGACGACCAGCCCGATCAGGAACACGGGGAACAGAATGTCCCGCCCGGGGAACTTCAAGCGCGCGAATGCGAACGCGGCGAGGCTGGCGATGAAAAGAAGGGCGACGACCGTCGCGCTGGTGACGATCAGGCTGTTGAGCGCGTAGCGGTGCAGCCTGCCGATAACGAAGGCGTTCTCGAAATTCTCCAGGCTCCAGTTCGCCGGCAGCGACCACGGGGAGGCGAAGATTTCCGCGTTTGTCTTCATGGCCGAGAGGACCATCCACAGGAACGGGGCGACCATGCTCGCCGAGGCGAGTCCCAGGATGGCATAGGCGAATATCTGCGGTCCCCGGCGGCGCATATCAGTATTCGTCCCCCTGCCGTTTGCGTCCGAACCACGCGTAGGCGAGGCTCAGGGCGAGAACCAGAACGCTCATGATCGCCGCCATTGCGGAGCCGCGGCCAAGCTCGTGGTTCGTGAAAGCGATCTGAACAAGATGCGTGCTGACGACCTCCGTGGCGTGCAACGGCCCGCCGCCGGTCATCACCCAGAAAAGGTCGTATGACTTGAACGCGCCCGTGACGCAGAGCAGCGCGCTGACCCAGATTGTGTTGCGCAGCAGGGGAATCGAGACGTGGAGCATTCTGCCGAACTCCCCCGTGCCGTCAATGCGCGCCGCGTCGTAAAGGTCCTGCGGGATTCTCTGGAGGCCGGCCTGAAAGAGGATCATGTAGAAGCCGCAGTAGGTCCAACCGGAGATGGCGCAGATCGTCAGCAGGGCGGTCCGCTCGTCGCTCAACAAGCCGGGCAGCGCCCCCGTCTCCGGATGGAAGATGAAGCGCCACATCATGCCGATGACGGTGAGGGAGAGCATCATGGGCACGAAAAGCAGGACGCGGAAGAAATCGCGTCCGCGCGAGATCATGTCCAGCAGCAGCGCCAGCGCGAGGCCGACCGCCACTTCGACAACGAGGGTCGAGAGCATGTAGACGACATTGTGCTTGAATGCGGATACGAAGATGTCATCCTGAGTCAGGATACGGCGGTAGTTTTCCAAACCTACAAACTTCGGCGCGGCATCCCCGCTCCAGCCCATCCCGCTCCATTGAAAGAAACTCAGCGCCACGCCGCCGACTGCCGGGATGAGTATCACGAACCCGAACATGGAGAGCGCGGGGAGGATGAAGAGCAGGCGGCTCCAGTATCGTCTTACTTTTTCTCGCGCCACGGTTGCACGCGCTTCTCGCAGAGTTCAAGCGCCTCCCGCGCGGTCAACTTTCCGGAGGCCGTCGCGGCAATCGCATCATAAAAATGGTTTGCGACCTGGACGTTGTATCCGGTGTCCGGCGGGGAGATCGCCGATCCGGCGTTTGAGTAGATATCCATCACGCGCTTCAGTTGCGGCCCGGCGGCATCGGAGGTGTTGATCCCCTCGACGGCGCTGAAGTTGCCGGCCTGGCAGAGACGCTTCTGAACTTCAGCGCTACTGAGCCACCGGAGGAATTCGATTGCAAGATCGAGATTCTTCGTGCCGGCAGCGACCATGTGGCCCGTCGTCAACGCCATGATGCTGGTCTGTTCGCCCTTGCCGCCCGCGATGGGCGGCAGATTGAAGCAGTCGTATTCGAAGCCGGGCGGGGCATCCTTCTGCGCGTCGCTTATAAGCCACTCGCCCAGCGGATGGCAGGCGGACCTGCCCTGCAGGAATCCCTGCATCGCGTCTGCTGCGTTCACGCCCATGAACCCTTTGTTGAAAAGGTTCATTTCGTGGAACCTGGCGATCAATTCCATCGCCTTGACCATGTCTTCGTCCAGGAAGCTCGATCCCGGGGCAAGGCTCATTATTGCGGCGTACTTTTCCTCCCCGATCCACCGGCTGACGATCAACGCGCCCCAGTTGCCCAGCGGCCAAAGGTCCGTGTTGCCGATTCCGACGGGGGTGATTCCCGCCGCGCGCAGCTTCGCGAAGGAAGCCAGCATCTCGTCCCATGTTTTCGGCGGCTCGACGCCGGCCTGCTTGAAGTGTTTTGCGTTGAACCAGTAAAGCGTGCTCAGGGAGAGCGAGCTTGGGATCATGTAGTATTTGCCGCCGTAGATCGTCTGATGCCAGGACTTGGGCAGGAAATCATTCTTCCAGCCGTCCTTCTCGACTGCGGCCGTCAGGTCCGCCGCGAGACCCAGTCGCGCCTTCTCCTCGACGCGCCATCCGGCCCACTCGAAAAAGACGTCCGGCGGCTGTCCGCCCTGAAGCAACTGCGCAAGTCCGGTCTTCTGATAGATTTCGTCCTGCTGCGTCACCTGCTCGACGCGGACGGTCAGTTGCGGGGTGGAGCGTTGCTTTCCGAACTCCTCGCACGCCCAGTCCAGAACAGGCTTGGTGGCCCCGCCGGTCGTCGAATGCGCGAAGCGCAGCACGGTCTCAGGCTTCGCGGGCTGCCTCTTGCAGCCGATGAGGGCTGCGACGGCGCAGAGCATGACAATGGCGGCAGGCCGAACAGTTGTATGGAACCGTGATTTGAAATCCCATCCGGGGTTGGAAACATTTGTCATTCTGTATCTCCGCTCATGGGGCGTGGCTTGTATCTTCGCCAAGCTCAGCCAGGCAAACCCGCAAGGCTTCCCGCTGCTCACGCGGCAACGCCGGCCCCCACGGATCGCGCGTTGCGTCCCAGGAGATGACACCGGCGAAGGCGAGGCACCAGAGCATTCTCTGGATGTAACCTTCCATTGGCTTGACGAACGTCCGCATGGCCAGTTTGTCAACCTTTGCGGAAAGCCTTGCGAAGGCGGCGAAGTCGCCCTCGATCCACGAATTCAACAGTCGCGACTGCATCGCCACGCTGGCTGCGCCCATGCCGATCAGGGCGGCCCGCGCGCCAAGCATTATCGAGTATCCCAGGAAACGGTCCTCGCCAGTGACAAGCGTTTTGCCGGGGAAGCGCTCCGAGATGAGCGCCGCGACCTCCTGGTACGTGCAGACGCTGTCCAGCGTCGCCATCTTTATGCCTGCCACGGCGGGCATGGTGAAAAGACGGTCCAGAACATCCGGGGAATAACTGATCCCGCCGGCAGCCTCATAGAGGTAGAAACAGATCAGCGGCAGGTCCGCCCCGGCAAGCGCGTCGTGATATCCAACGATCATGTCATCCAGGCCGTCAAGCCCGCGCAGGGCCGTCGGAGGATGGGCGAGCAGAGCGTCCGCGCCGAAATCCCGCGCCTGCTTTGCCATGCGCAGGGCGTCACTCATGACGGCTTCAGGTTTGGGCGCGATTTCCGGTCTCGCGCCCGCGCCGGCGATGATCGCCGCGCCCCTTGGCATCCCCTCCCGCCATGAGCGCAGAACGTATTCGCGCTGACGGTCCGTCAGGCGAAGACCTCGTCCTGTATGAACCCAGACGGCGACGCCTCCGACCGGCTGTCCGGACATCCATTCGATGTAACGCTGCTGTGCCTCCCGGTCAATTTCTCCATCCGGTCCGAACGGAACCGGCACAGCGGGAAATAGCTTGCCGTCGAGATTCATGGCGCGCCGCCGCCTTTTTCATCAAGGCAACAGGATGTTGCAGGAAACGCTTTCGTGATAGCATAGCGATGTTGGCGGCGTCAGGCAATCAGAACCGGAAACCAGACATGAGGTTCAGAAGGTGATATCCCCCGAAGACTTACTGGCAGTCAGCCCGCGCGGCGTGGCCGACCTTGCTCTTTTCCACGGGCGCTGGCCCTTCCACAGGCTCAGCGCCGCGGGCGACGGTTGGATAGCCTACATCAACCGGTGGCGCATGGAGCGCCCGCTCATCACCCCGCTGGCCGGGGCATTCTACAAGGACCCGTCCGATGCCCTTGCCGAATCGGAGCGCGAGGTGAACGAATTCCTTGACGAGGGCCGGACGCTCTGGGTTCCCGCGATCAACCCGGCGATGGACGGCTGGGAGGGAGACTTTGAGTGCTTTCTTCGCCGCCCTGACATCGCGGGGTTCAGGCTTCTTCCGCCGTATCACGGTTACGCCGCCGATTGCGAGGCGTCCGTGGAGTGCATGAAGCGCATTCGTGACGCGGGCAAGGCGATCTTCCTGCAATGCAGGCTGGAGGACGAGCGCATCCAGCACGGCGTCTTCAACTGCGCCCCCGCGCCGGTCAAGTCCGTACGTTCCGCTCTGGCGCGGGTTGAGCGATGCCGCGCGGTGGTCTGCGGAATGCTCTTCAACGAGGCTGAGGAAACGCTGAAAGACCTGCCGACAGGGAACAGGATCATCTTCGAACTTTCCTTCTTCAAAGGTCCGTTCTACTGCTGCGAGGAATGGGTGGCCAGGCACGGCGCGGCCAACCTGGGCTACGGCTCGCTCTGGCCGCTGCTGACGCCGGAAGCGGCGATCTACAGGGTGATGCTCGGCAAGCTGGACGACGCTGTGAAAGAGGCGATTCTTTACGGCAATGCCGCGGAACTCTTGACGGAGATCGAGTGTGAAACCGATTGACGCACACACGCACATCTGGGGCGGGAGCGAGGATGCCAACGCGGCGCTGATGCTGGAGGGGGCCGATATGTTCGGGATCGAGCGGATCGTCATCTGCCCGATTCGCGGGGGCTACTACCCGGAACCGGACGACATCGCCCAGGGCAATACGGCCATGATAAGGATCGTGAGGGAACGTCCGGACGTCTTCATCGGCTGCCCGACGGTGGACCCGCGCAGGCCCGACGAGGCGAAGGCGGAGATTGACAGGGCGATGGAGGCGAAGGCGTGCAACATCGTCAAGGTCTGGGTGTCCTGCCGGGCGGATTCCCCTCAGATGGCCCAGACGGCGGAGCATTGCGTCGCAAGGGGACTTCCTCTCCTGATTCACTCGTTCTACAAACGCCCCGCCAACCTTCAGGACGAGAGCACGGCCGGGCATGTCGCCATCCTCGGCAGGCGTTTCCCTAGGTTGCGGATACTGATGGCGCATATGGCGATGGACTGGGAACTCGGCATCAAGGCCGTCCGGGAAGTGCCGAACATTTCGATGGATTTCAGCGGAAGCATCTGGCAGGCCGGGGCGGTGGAGAAGGCCGTCAGAGAGCTTGGTGTTGAGCGGATATTGTTCGGGACGGACGCGCCGGGCGTGCCCTTCCAGCCGAAGCTGGGGCAGTTGTGGGGGCTGGACGTCACCGAGTCGCAGCGGGAACTCATAGCCAGGGGCAACGCAATCAGGCTGCTCAATCTTTGAGAGAGGGCATAAAAAGGGGCAGCGGTCCGCGTGGGTTCAAAGCACCCTACGCCTGGCGCGTTCTCGCTTTGCGACGGTGCGTCGCGCCTACGCGACGTCGCGCCGCTTCGGACGCATCCTGTCGCCCTTTTCATACACGCTCTGAACGATTTGCTCCGTCTTTTTTTTTATATCCCGCGCAGTCCGTACATGGAAAGGCCCCGGCTGATATTGCCGGGGCCTCAGTAAAATCTCTCCCGCCGGGCGGGAAGTCCGCTTAAACCTCGGTCCGTTTGACCTCCTTGGCTCGCGGGCCTTTGCCGCTGTCCTCAATCTCGAACTCCACGGTTTCGCCCTCATTCAGCGTCTTGAAGCCTTCCCCAAGTATGCAGGAATGATGCACGAAAACGTCCGGGCCATTATCTTGCTCGATAAAGCCGAAGCCCTTCTGATCACTGAACCATTTCACTCTTCCTGTCGCCATCTTGAAACAACCCTTTCACAAAAACGCGGCGGGCGGGGGCGATAGAGGGCGAGCAACCACCCACAGCAGCTCGCTTGCGTCGCGCCCCTAGCGGGACGCGGCGACGAACCAGATTTCCCCTTTTCGATCCCAATCGCCGCAAAGAAAAAGGACTGGAATTCCATGTGAATTCTCAGCCCTGTCAAGCTCCGGTTTTCGCTCCCACGAATACCTCCCGACAAGGGCGGATTTTAGGCGTTGCAGAGACTGACTGTCAAGGGAAATCCCCTGATTGACGTATCCGGTCAGTGAAGGGAGCGTTTATATGCCAGCCACTTGTAAGGGCGGGTTTGAAACCCGCCCCGCTGCCACGCGCCCGTGACTGACGCCGTACTGATTGACGACGCAGAGGGGCATCGCATCCGGGGTGAAAATCCGTCATGCAATGCGGTCGGGCATCACAATATCCGCGTCTCTTCTCCCCGATCATCCACGCGGAAGAAGAGATCGGCCTCGTGCATGCCCGGCGCTTCGAGCCTGCGGCAGAATCGGAGTATCACGTCCTCCGGAACCAGACGCGAACGCGCTGCGTTGCGCTCAAGCGCGAGGCTTAAGGAAACATCAAAGAAACGCGCGGCAATGAGCGCCTTCAGGTGGCGGGCGATTCGGACGGGCATTTCACGAGCCTTGTCGTTGCAGTTCGTTGCGTCCAGAATAATGTCCCGCCCCTCCTTCAGCGCCGCGCGGATATGGCGCATCGCCTTGCGGAAGACGATCACGTTGCGCGTCTGATCCGCGGGATCTCCGGTCAGGGATTCGCGGATGTCGTCCGTGCAGACAACCTCCGCGTCCCCGGCATTGCGCGATGCCCATGTTGACTTGCCGCTGCCGGGAAGCCCGATGAGCAAGTGCAGCGTCGGCGTCTTCACCCGCTCCGCGACTTCCGATGCCAGCTTCTCGATGTCGGCCCCGCCCGGAGATTCACCCATAAGGCGGCGATGCAACAACGTGTTCGCTATCAGGCGTTTGATCTCAGCGGGAAGCTCACTAATGCGTGCGATCACCCCGCCAGGCAACGGCGTCAGCGGCGGGTTGTTGTAAAGTCCCATTCCGACGGCCCGCCACCGGAATCTCTCCGTTATCTCCTCGCCCTTCCGATTCGCGGCGCTCAGGGCCGACCTGTTGGCCTGATCCAGTTCGCATGTCCACATCAGGTTCGTCTTGTCCGCCAGCGCCAGAAATGCTGATTCCGCTGCGCCGACCAGACGCCCTGCGGCGTGGTGATGCGCCACAAGCTGGACGGCGGCCTCCCTGAGAGCGAACGGAAGGCCGAGGCGGCGTAGAGCCTCCCGCGCCGGGGCTGTGCCGTGGCGGGCATGGCCGGGCGCGTTCTCATGCCACGGCTCGGCGGGAACCACCGCGCGCCCCAGGTCGTGAACAAGCCCGGCAAGGTAGACCGCCTGCGGGGTGGGCAGGTAGGGCCATACCGTGTCCGCATCCCGTGGTCTTTCCGGCAGGAGCAGGAATTCCCTGAGCCGTTCCATAACGGCGAGAGTGTGACGCCATGCGTCTCCGTCGGGGTGATGAGAATGAAACAGCGCGCTGATCTCAGGATGCTCGCGGGAGATCAGCGGCTCCCAGTCGCCGGGCCGGACGGGTTCAAGGTTCAGAAGCGCGCGCGCGAAGACCCCGGTCTCGGGACTCATGCCGACTTCCTGTGACGCCGTCATCGGGACGATCCTCGAACGCGATGCGATTTCACTCGACCTGCTCAGGTTCAGAGCGATAGTGAATGGTTATGCTGAACGTCGTTCCTTTGCCGGGAACGCTCTGGAAGCCTATATCAGCCCCGTTTTCCTCACAGATATTCCGGCATATCGCAAGCCCCAGGCCGGTTCCCTGCGCCTTGGTCGTGAAATAGGGGGAGAAAACCTTGTCCCGGTCATCCTCGGCTATGCCCTGACCGGTGTCGGAAACGTCCACCACTACGTCTCCGTTGCTCCCCCGGACCTTGATGCCGAGCCTGCCGCCATCCGGCATGGACTGAACAGCGTTGATGCAGACGCTAACGAGGACCTGCTTCATCTGCTGCGGATCAACGAAGACGTCCGGCAGGTGATCCTCCATGTCCGTCTCCAGGTCCACACTGGCCTTGCGGGCGTATGGCGAGATGAAGAAGAGCGCGCTTTCAACGAGCTGAAGGGGGTTCACCCAGGATGGCCCGGGCGGCTGCGGGCGGGCGAATTCGACCATTTCGTTGACGACCTTTTCGACCTGGCCGGCGCCGGTGAGCATGTCCGCGACGTCATCCTGGAAGGGGCTGTCGGGCGGGAGTTCCTGCTTGAGCATCTGCGCGCCCAGGAACACGCCGACGAGAGGGTTACGGATTTCGTGCGCGATGGACGCGGTCATCTCGTTCAGGACGTCCAGGCGGTCGGTCAAGCGCGCCCGCTGCTCGATCTGGCGCTGGCGGGTCAGGTCCTCGATCTGGTAGACCAGACCGTCAATGTCCGGAACTTCCGCGACGCGAATCCGCAGGCTGAGCCGGGCCGCCCCGCTACTTTCGAGTATGCAGTCGGAGGTTCTCTCCGCGGAACCGGATTCCGGCGGAGCAACGGCATCGGCGGGCAGGACGTTGCGGATGTTCTCCGGAAGCGGGGCAGCGGCGCCGCCCCGCAGAAGGATTTCACGCGCCCGGTGGTTCATGGCCAGTATGCCGCCGGAACGGTCGGTCAGGACGACGGGGCTTGTGAAAGACTGGAAGATGGAGCGATAGCGCGAGAGGGCGAGGGAGCGCTCCTCCGCTTCCCTGGCTTTGGCGCGCTGGCGCAGCATCCTTGCCTGGGAGAAATAAACCTGGGCAAGCATCACGAACAGGACGAGCGCCTGCAGGACCAGCAGGCCGGCGAAGTAACGGCTGCTTTCGGCGGCGGTCGCGGCGAACATGGATTCCGGCGCGACTACAGCCAGAATCCATCGCTTCTCGCTGCCAGCCACTGTGAAATCCTTGAATGCGGCGAAGGTCATTACGGTTCCTTGCCTGCCCGGCACGCCGATTGCCAGGAATGGATAACCGCCGGTTCCCTCCGTCTCTCGTCTGGCCCGATTCAGGAAATTGAACGCTTCGGGATAGCGAATGCGGTCAAAGTTTTCGCTGAAGTGCCGCCCGACATATTCCGGAACAGAATGGGCGAGCGTGTACCCATCCTCATCCATCATGAAGTAGCGACCTGGGGAGGCCACCTGCTTGCTCATGCCCAGCAGTTGTCCGATGCGCGGGACTGCGATTTCCAGCGCGGCCCATCCCCCGTTGGAATATCCTTTCAGGAAGAGCAGGCGCGGCTCTCCATCAATAAAATACGGACGGGATACACGGCAGGACTCGCCGGGCTTGAGGGACTTTAATTCAATCTCAAGCTCGTCCGGCTCGTGAGTGGCAAGTTCCGAAGGCGGCAGGGACATGCGCCCGCCGGTTGACGGCGTCTCGATCCAGGCGCAACAGACGAGTTCCCTGCCCGCCTTGCTGCCCTCCATGCAGGCGCTCCACTTCTGAAGCATTGATTCCGAGCTTCCGGTCTCCGATATCCCCCCCAGAAAATCCAGCAGATGCCGAACCTCATCCATCTGCTCGGACATTGAGAAAGCGATCTGCCGCGCGGCGCTCAACTGAAGGGACTGGAAGCTTCGCACCTGCGCCCGGGCCAGGCGATCATATATGAGCCACGTTATCAGGCAGCCCGCGACGACGAGCGCCAACGCGCCGGCAAGCCCCCTGAGCAGGATGCGGAACGGCGCTCCCGGCTCAAGGAGCCAGACGCCTGACGTCATTCTGTCCGAAGACTTTACCGTCTGGCTGTTTTGTTTGAGAGCATCAACCGGCATATGCGGCAAGCCTCTGAATCCGTATTCTGGCGCATCACGAGCTTCAGCGCAAGGCGCTGGCGGCATAAGCTGTCACGCGAAAGCGGAGCGGCTTCTGCCGGGAAGGCAAGGCCGAAGATGTTGGAAAGCCGGCGTCAAATTCTCGCCGCCAAAACCGTTGCCGAAGGCATGCGCAAGTGATATCCTTCTTTGCGGCGCACAGCAATGGCGCGCGATAGCGCGCTCCGCAGCGGACGATTCGACAACTGTTATCTTTTCCGGAACGGAGAAAGTTTTGGCGATAACGAACAGTGAGGATAATAAGATGCCTATGAATTTCATGTGCGTGTGCGGGGCGCAGGTGGTCGCCCCGGACGGAAGCGAGGGCAAGAAGGCGAGATGTCCCGCCTGCAAGCGGGTTCTCACCATTGACAAGGAGAGGGACAGCAAGGGACGCGTCACGGCGACGCCGGAGAGGCAGCGAATCCTGATCGTTGAGGACGATGCGGACCTTGCCGCAATCGTGCGCGAACTGCTTGAAGTCGAGGGTTACGAAGTACTCGTCGCCTATGACGGCTCGACGGGGCTGGACATGGTCTACGAAAAAGCTCCGGACCTGGTGGTGCTTGACCTCATGCTCCCGCAGATCAACGGATTCGAGGTGTGCAGGAAGATCAAAGACCCGGCCAATGTTGCCAATAAGAACTGCTGGCGCACGCCCGTAATCATCCTGAGCGCCAGGAGCAAGGACAGGGACGTGCGCTACGGCAAGGCGGTCGGGGCGGACGCCTACCTTCAGAAGCCGTTCAAGACAACGGAGCTGTCCGAAACAATCGGCAAGCTGCTGGAAAAGAAGGCCGTGGAATAGCGCGGCGTTATCAGATTTTCATTACCCAACTGCTTCGTGGAGATTGAGCAAGTGGCTGAGAATATCGCTGAACAGATTCTCGAAGAGGCTCTGAAGCAATGCGGAAAGGCTGACGTTTTAATGGAAGACATCGAAAGCCTGCGCGTCGTCTTCGAGCACAACAACCTGAAATCAATTGAGACGAAGCAGATGACGGGGATCGGCCTGCGCGTGATAAAGGACGGCAGGATCGGATTCGCGGCGGCGACGGACCTGCGCAAGCCGGGCCGTCTGGTTGAAATGGCGCTTGAGGCAGCCCGTTTCGGACAGACGGCCGCATTCGATTTTCCTTCGCCCCCCCAAATCGGGACTCCTGTAAAGGTTTTCGACAAACGGGCGGCTGAATTCCAGTTGCAGACCGCCATTGAGCGCGGGCGCGAATGCGTCGAGACCGCCCTTGCCGCAGACGAACACTACGATTGCAGCGTGGAAATCTCCAAAAGCCTGGAGCGATGGCGGATCATCAATTCCGCCGGGTTGGATTATTCAGAAGAGGCCACAGGCTTCGACGCCGACGTGTCGGTTCTGCTCGTCCTGCCCGAAGGCGGCCTGCTCTGGATCGGCGAGGGCCGCGACGGCCACGCGCTCTGCGACGACATCCCCGCCTTTGCGCGGGAGGCCCTGCGCAAACACAAGCTCGGAGAAAAGAACGCGACTGTAACGACAGGAACATATCCCGTCCTCTTCCTACCGAAGGCGGTTGACGTTGTTCTGGAGGCCATTGAGGTCGGATGCAACGGCAAATTCATCCAGAAGGGGGTATCGCCGCTGGGCGACAAGCTCGGCGAGAGGATCGCCGACGCCGGATTGACGATATGGGACGATCCGACGATGGATTACGCGCCCGGGTGCGGAACGCTGGATTCCGAGGGGCTTGCCTGCGACAGGAAGCCGCTGGTCGAGCGCGGCGTTGTCAGGAACTTCATCTTCGATCTTCAGACGGCGGGACTTATGGGCGTCCGTCCAACCGGCAACGCGGGGCGCTCATTCGCGGACATGCCTGCCCCGCATTACAACAGCCTTGTCGTCGAACCGGGCAGACGGACAACGGCGGAAATCATTGCCGGAATGCGGCGCGGAATTGTCGTGGATCAGGTTCTCGGGGCGGGCCAGTCGAACGTCCTGTCCGGCGAATTTTCGGTCAACATTGACCTCGGCTTTCTTGTTGAAGACGGGCGAGTCGTCGGGCGGGTGAAGGATTGCATGGTGGCGGGCAACACGTTCAGCGTCCTGAATTCGCTCGTCGAGACCGGTTCCGATCGGGAATGGCACGGCGCGATGCTGACTCCGGCTCTGCTCTTCGACGGCTTGCAGGTAGCGGCGCGCTCCGATGAGGAATAGCATTTTCCGCGCGAGGGCCACAGCATGGTGATCTATCTCTCCGCGCCGGTCTTCTGCCAGCATGAGCGCCGGTGGAATCGTCGGATCGCCGAACTCATGCAGGAGCGAATCCAGGATTGCCGGGTCATCCTGCCGCAGGACTTCAAGGTTAAAGGACGCTACAATGACAGGAAGAACTTCCGGGAGATATTCGACCAGTGCATCGCCGGCATCCGGCAGGCAGACGTGATAATCGCCGTTCTGGACGGGGCGGACACGGACAGCGGAGTCGCGCTTGAAGTCGGCTTCGCTTACGGTCTTGGAAAACCGATCGTGGGGGTGAGGACGGATTACCGCCAGAATCAATTCCGCGGGCTGAATGTGATGCTGGCCGGGGCATGCACGGAGGTGTGCTGCGAGATGGCCTTCCAGGAAGATCCTGCTCCGCTTGTTTCCAGCCTGATCGAGCGGATGCCGAAGGCCGTCAGAAAAACCGATACTTGACGATGCAGAAAAGCGCCCGGAAGGCGTCCATCATCCCGATCTTTTTTCCTTCCTGATAAGTGCGCCCGCTATAGGATATCGGCGTTTCGTAGATTCTGGCCCTCATGCGCGACACCCGCGCCGTGAATTCAGGCTCAAAGCCGAAACGTTTCTCCTCCACGTCCAGTCCCTTCAGCACGTCCCTTGTGAATACTTTGTAACACGTTTCCATGTCCGTCAGGTTCAGGTTGGTGAGCATGTTCGACAGAAGCGTCAGGAAACGGTTGCCGACGTAGTGCCAGAACATCAGGACGCGGTGAGGCCCGCCCAGGAAGCGCGAGCCGAACACGACGTCAGCCCTGCCGTCGAGAATCGGCTCGAGCAGGCGGGCGTAATCCCTTGGGTCGTATTCAAGATCGGCGTCCTGGATGAGGATGATGTCGCCGGAGCACGCGTTGAAACCTGTCTTCAGCGCGGCCCCCTTGCCCTGATTGACGCCGTGCCGGAACTTGCGGACGTTCGGGGCGGATATTCCGGCGAGGATCGCCGCCGTGCCGTCGGTCGAGCAGTCGTCAACGATGACAAGCTCCTTCTCGATGCCCGGAATCTCGACGGCGAGGACGCGCTTGACGATTTCCTCGGCGGTTTGTTCTTCGTTGTAGACCGGTATGACGATTGAGAGCTTCATTTCGCTCGGGCGGCTCCAGCGAGCCGCTCCAATTCACAGAGAGTGAATCATCCGTCTGATCCTGCCGCTGCGGATGAACCCCATCGGGCCGATTGCGGCAAGGTTGAAACGCTCCGGGCGCAGAACATCAGCGACCAGGACGTTGACCTCATCCAGCGTCACTGCGAGTAGAAAGTCCCGTTCTTCCTCCGGCGGGACCAGCCTGCCGGGATTCAGCAGCAACTCCATCCTACCAAACCATTCCGCCAACTCATAGGGATTGTCAAGCAGGAAATCCGTGTGGTAACGGATAAGGGCGGCGCACTGCTCCATTTCCTTTTCCTGGAAGCCCTCGCCGGCAAGCTTCCTGAGGTCCGCCATTATGCCGCACAGCAATTCCTCCAGTCGCTTCGGATGCGTGCTTGTCTGAATATCAAGGCTGCCGACGTCGGAGTAAAGCGCCGGGGAGGCGGAGATATCGTATGTCAGGCCAAGCTCCTCGCGGAAACGCACGAACAGGCGCGAGTGCGGCCCGCCGCCAAGCATATCCGCGGCAAGCAGCAAGGCCCGGTGCTTCGGATCAGTAGACGCGCAGGCCCGATGGCAGACCATGAGATAGACGACCGGCCAGGATTCCGCCACAAGCACGACGCCAGGATTATTCTGAACCGTGACAAGCTCCGGTGTTTCCACCTCCGCCTTCCCATTCAGCCCGGAGAACTGCTCCCGCACCATCGCCTCGACTCTGACCGGATCAAACCCTCCGGCGACGCAGAGCACGGCGTTATCCGGACGGAAATAGCGCTCATGACGCTCCCTGAGAGCCTTCAGGTTGAAACCGGCCACATGGGGCTTGTCCCCCATGACGGTCGTATGAAGCGCAGCGGGGCGCCACATCATGTTATACGCAAGGTCGTGCAGAGAGTGGCTCTTTGCGCCCAACCCCCTGGAGCGGGCAAGCTCCTGCAGGATCACGCTGCGCTCTGATTCAACCTGCTCTTCAGTAAAAGAGCAATCAAAGACAAGTTTCCTGATGATCTCCACGCCCTCGCGCGGAAAGTCGCTGTGTGTGGTTATGGTGAAACTGGTGAACTCCTGAGTCGTCACGGCGTTGGCTGAGCCGCCCATCCCTGCCAGGGCTATGTTCAACTCGGAAGGCGTTGTATAAGGCTTTACGCCATGGAAGAGCATGTGTTCCAGGTAATGCGACAGCCCGAACGTGCCGTCTCTCTCATGCCTCCCCCCCACCTTCACGTCAAGCGTGAAGACGACGGAATGGAAAGCAGGATTGGGAACGAGGATGTAGCGCAGACCGTTGTCAAGGCGGCCCCTGATCCATCCCCTGCCGTTGATTCCATCGGCCATAATGATCTCCAGAAACATCGGGCAAAGGGCCGCATTGTAATTGCGCCCGCTCCGAACGGCAACCGCTAACGCGCCGTCCAGTGTGTTGTATGCGTTTAGCACATGATAATTCCTTGAGAAGCTTTCCTTCCCCTGTGCGAAGCGTGGGGGAAGGTGGCGCATCGCTTAGCGATGCGACGAAAGGGGGTATTGATCGGTCCCCATCCATCGCGCCGTCATGCCGGCACGCGGAAAGCGGTGTCGTGCCACCGCACTCCAAAATTTAAACACATACAATACGCGAGCGTTGATTCGCGCGCGCTTGCCAATGCGTCCCGCTGTCTTTAGAATCCGCGAACAAGGGACGAAGCCCCGTCCCGAATCAGAAACGGAGGGAAAAAGCTTTGACGCCGGCCTGGACATGGGGGGCACTTCCGGCAGCCTACCTGATCGGCTCAATCCCGTTCGGCTGGATTGCTGTCAAGCTGATCCGCGGGGTTGACCTGCGCCAACATGGCAGCGGGAATATCGGGGCCACCAACGCCGCCCGCGTTCTGGGCTGGAAGCTCTTCCCCGTCATCTTCGCCCTGGACTTCGGCAAGGGATTCGGTCCGACCTATGTCGCCGCCTCCCTTTCACATGACGCCGGTTCGGCCTTCGATCCCTCAATCCTCGCTGTGCTGACCGGGATGTGCGCCATGCTGGGGCACGTCTTTTCCATCTTCCTGCGTTTCAAGGGCGGCAAGGCGGTCGCCACGTCCTGCGGCGTCTTTGCCTGCCTGATACCGTTCCCGGTGGCGATTGCGTTCGCGGTCTGGATTGTGTTTGCAGCGGCATGGCGTTACGTTTCGCTGGCCAGCATGGCAGCGGCGATCGCGCTCGCGATTTCAGCTATACTCATTTTGGACGAGCCGATGGGAAGGCAGCTTCCGACCATGTCATTCGTCATGCTTGCGGTTGCGATGGTGATACTGCTGCACCGCTCAAACATCCGGCGTCTGTTGAAAGGGAGCGAGCCGAAAATCGGCGCGGGGCGAAAATGAAGTCCGCAATACTTGTTCAAAGGCCCTCCGGAGCGTCTTCCCGCTTCAGAATTTTGCAGCATCTGGATGCCCTGCGCGACGCCGGCATTGAGTCGGAAGTGTTGACCATTCCCGACGGAGCAACGGCCAGGCTCGGCGTCTTCCGCAGCTCCGCTGACGCGGACATTGTCTTTCTTCAGAAGAAGCTTTTCAGCGCGGTTGAGCTGGCGGTTCTGCGGCGATTCGCAAAGCGGCTGGTCTACGATTTCGACGACGCCGTCATGTTCCGCGACTCATGGCGCGGGGATTTCGTCTCCCGCAGTCGCGCCACCCGTTTCCGCAGAACCGTCCGGACGGCAGACCTCGTCATCGCCGGAAACGCCTACCTGGCCGCGCAGGCGCAGCCTGACGCGCGAATGCTCAGCGTTTTGCCGACAAGCGTGGACACGGATTACCTGACCCCCGCTCCGGAGCCTGCGCCGACGGGACGCCTTGTCCTGGGCTGGATCGGCAGCGGCAGCACAGTCGGCTACCTCGCGGCAATCGCCGCTCCGCTGAAGGATTTCCTCAAGGGGCATTGCGATGCGCGACTCGTCGCGATCTCGGACAAGTTCGATCCCCTGCCGGACGACCTTCCCGTTGAGCGCCGCCAGTGGAACGCCGAGCGCGAACTGGCCGATCTGCGCTGTTTCGATATCGGGCTTATGCCCCTGGCGGACGATCCGTGGACGCGGGGCAAGTGCGGATTCAAGCTGCTCCAGTATTTCGCTGTCGGAAAGCCGTGCGTCTGCTCCCCGGTAGGCGTGAACGCGGAGATTGTCAGCGACGGGACAAGCGGCTTCCATGCGGTCACGGACGCGCAATGGACCGCCGCGCTGGAGAAACTCGCCGCATCGCGTAATATGTGCGTTGAAATGGGCGCGCGGGGCAGGGCGACCGTGGTCGAACGCTATTCAAAGAAGGTCGTCGCGCGACAACTTGCGGAATTGCTGACTGAACTGGCGGCTCACTGATCGCCGGGGGTTCTGAGGATGCTGCAAATAATCCTGGCAATCGCCTTCATCGCCATTCTTGTATTTACGGTTCTGCCGCGAATAGAGAATCGCCTGCTCTTCGTCCCGTCGAAAGGCCCGCCCGAAGGTCTGATGCCAGAGAGCTGCGGGACATGCGTTCAGGACTGCCATATCCGGACATCCGATGGCGTGACGCTTCACGCCTGGCACGCAATCCATCCGGCAGCAGACGCTACCATTATCTTCTTCCACGGCAACGCCGGGAATATCAGCGACTGGGATGACGTGATCGCAATGATCCGGCGTGAAATCACGGCCAACGTTCTTGCGCCGGACTACAGGGGATACGGATCAAGCGAAGGCAGGCCGACCGAGCAGGGGCTGTACGCCGACGCCGAGGCGGTCTTCGATTTTCTGGTCAAGGAGAAAAGCATCCCGCCCGAAAAGATCATCGTCTTCGGCAGCTCGCTGGGTGGCGGGGCAGCCTGCGAGCTTGCGCTGCGGAGGAAATGCGCCGGGGTGATCCTTGAGGCGACATTCACCTCGATCCCCGATGTCACGGCCGCCAACTTCCCGATCCCGGGGATCAGACACATCGTCCGGAACCGCTTCGAGAACGTCGCAAAAGTTTCGCGAATCAGCGCGCCAATCCTTTTCATACACGGAACCGACGACGAGCTGATACCGCCGGGCATGGGCAGGCGGCTCTACGAGGCGGCATCCGGGCCGAAGGAATTTCTTCTCGTGGAGGACGGCCATCACGCCGATTGCTACATTGTCGGCGGAAAGCAATACTGGGACCGATGGCGGAGTTTTGTCCGCAAATGTCTGGATGCCGCGAGCCGGCAGAAGTGAAATGGCTTGAATCCCGGGCATCTCGCAAATACTCTCTTGCCGTCGCGGTTGCAGCTACGCTTCGAACATTGGCATCAACATAAGGGAGTCGGAAAGATGATACGCATCGGCATCAACGGGGCCTGCGGCAGGATGGGCCGGAGGATAGCGACGCTGGCGGCTGAGGCCGGCGACATTGAGATCGCCCCGGCGCTCGAAACCGCCGGGCATTCGGACATCGGGAAGGATTTCGGCCAGTTGATCGGAACGGCAGCGCGCGGCGTCCAGGTATCGAGCGAGTGGCCCGCCGGCGTCATCCCGGACGTTCTTATTGACTTTTCCAGTCCGGAGGCGACCGTAAAGCGCGCGGCAGAGGCCGCCGAGAAGGGCGTCGCGCTCGTCATCGGCACAACCGGCTTGACCTGTGAGCATGCGGCACAAGTGCGAGAAGCCTCAAAGAAGGTCCCTTGCATACTGGCCGCGAACATGAGCGTTGGCGTCAATGTCCTGCTGTGGATGGTGAGCGAACTGACGAAGACACTGGGCGAAGCCTACGACGTCGAGATTATCGAGATTCATCACAATCAGAAGAAAGACGCGCCAAGCGGCACGGCGAAGGCGCTGGCTGATTCCGTCTGCAAGGCCAGGAACTGGACAATCGAAGAGAATGCCATCTACGGACGCCAGGGCATCATCGGGCCGCGTCCGCGCGACGAAATGGCGATCCATGCCGTGCGCGCGGGGGACGTCGTCGGCGATCACACGGTATTCTTCAGCACTGGGGGGGAGAGGATCGAGGTGACGCACCGGGCGCACAACCGGGACACGTTCGCGTCCGGCGCGCTTCGCGCCGCGCGATATCTGACCGGCAAACCCGCAGGCATGTATTCAATGGCAGACGTGCTGGGAATTGCCAGACCGGCAGGATGATCAGCAGGGAAAAAGTTCACGCCTTCCCGGTCGGACTGCTATAATTCGGCGATTCATAAGGGGCCGTTGGAGAGGCGGCCTCTCTTCATTCCCGCCGGTCGCCGGCTGACATTACGCTGATACAAAGTGCCCAGCAAACCGCTCTGGAAAAAACTGCTAGCTCCGTACCTTGTGGTCATGACCGCGCTGGTCGCCGGCGTGATGCTGATCGCGTCCCGCGCGTTCGTCCTTCACAATCGTATGGACATTCCGAGCGAGGACGAAACGCAGGAGCGCATGGAGGCGAGAATCGCCCGCGCCATCGCGCACCGCAACGCGGAACTTGGCGACTGGCGTTACATCGTCATCCATCACAGCGCAACGCCGACTGGCAACGCCGCAAAATTCGACGCCTACCACCGCGACAAGAAAAAGTGGTCCGGCGGACTGGCCTATCACTTCGTCATCGGCAACGGGACGGATTCCGGCGACGGCCAGATCGAACCGGGACCGCGCTGGGAGGCGCAGGGCGCGGGGGCGCACTGCGGCAATAATTATTATAACAGCCACGGCATCGGCATTTGCATCGTGGGGAACGTTGAGGAAACGCGGCCTACGGCACAGCAGATTCGCTCTGTGACGGAGATATGCCGCCAGTTGTGCATCGCCTGCAAGATTCCGCCGGAGAGCGTGATCGGCCACTGCGAAGTTCCTGACGCGCACACAAAATGCCCCGGGAAGAACCTTAATATGGAATCATTCCGGACAGAGCTGGCGCGCGCGCTGGCGAACGGAAACGGACGCGAAAGCGCGTCGAAATAAGCTCCGACTCTCGCTCCGGATTCAATCCTTCTTGCGTTCCAGGTTGTCTCGAACGATCAGCGCGCCCTTGACCTTGTCGCCCTGGATAATCATTTTCTCGCGGAAAAAGTTCTCTGAGATTATGACGCCGTCCGCGCCAGGTTCGATCAGGAAGTGAAGCCGGTCACGCGTGAAGCGGCAGCCGGTGACATGCGCGTCGCCGCCCAGAATATGGAAGGCCGGCGATTTGCCGTCCTTCCCGCCCCAATCGCAGACATTGCACTGGCGGAAGCTCACATGGCCCTTTCCGCGAAGTTCCGCGATTTTCTTCGCCGGCCCCCAGAAGGCGCAGTTGGCCAATTGGAGCGCGCCATCGAACTTGTCCCCCGTGACAATCGCCACTGCGTCAGGGTGATTCATGGCGACAAACTCCCCGTTCGTGATCAGCACGCCGTAGGGGGCGACGCCGTCCGCCTGCACGCAAACCGGTCCGCCGTCGGAGGCTATGCCGAGAAAGTTGCCGTTGCATTCGCCCTCCGGCGTCCTGACAAAGTGATATCCGATCTTCGCCCCGTAACAGAATGTATTAAAGACGAATTCCCAGTCCGACCTGCCGAAGGTGAAGGCGACAAGGTTTTCCCGGACGTACTGGAGATATTTTTCCCACTGGTCCCCGCGCGGGGCGTTTGCCGCGCCGGACCTGGCCCAGTAATGCGGGTTGAAGTGCACGTTCTCGATGCGGCCTATGTCCGTGCAGTTGTTGACGTAGACGCCCATCTTCAGGCACGAGCCGAAGACGTTGCGGATCGTGTGCAACTCGCCGTGGTGCGTCCCGAAGTCAATTCCCTTGTAGGAATTCGTCAGTGTCACGTCCTGAATCGTCACGTGCATCATTCGCCCGCGGATGGTCCAGGGGTATGCCTTGACAGCGTCAATGTTCTGGCCGGGATAATGGATCGTCACGCCGGAGAGGGACGACGACTGCTCCATCATGATGAACGGTTCACCGTCCTCCTTGCCCTCCCCCTCCGTGGCCAGCAGCGTGGTATTGGCGGCGACCATCGCGTGATGCGGCGCGGTCCAGCGGCCCTTGAGCGCCACGCCTGACGGGATGGCGATGTGCCCCTTCAGGAGCAGGTTCCCCGCCGGGAGATTCACAACGCCGCCCTTCGCCGCGGCGGCGTTCAGCGCCTTCTGTATAGCGGCGGTGTCGTCGCTTTTTCCGTCGCAGATCGCCCCGAAGTCCCTGACGTCGAACGCCGGTCCGGACGGGGCCTGCGCGGCTTCCTGAGCAACGGCATTTATGACGGGCATCGCCGCCCACATTGCCAGACATCCAGCGAGACATGTCGCTCTCATCGGTTCCTCCTTGTGTCGTATCCGTGGAATACGCCTGACACAGATTATCCGGCGCGGGACGATTCGGCAATCCTCTCAATCCTTATGTTTCCGTATCGGCGACATTGAACTAACGCGTCGGATTTGGGACATTGCGCATGAGCACAGGACTTTTATTAGAACTTCCAGCTCGAACTCCTCAAGGCGGCCAGGCACAGCAGGCTTCCGCCTTTCAGAATCCCGGCCGCCAGGCAGACGCCTCCGACGCCCCAGACCGGCATCGCCGCCGCCGCGCAGAAAGCGCCCAGAAGCGCGCCGAGATTATCCGCGGCATTAAGTCGTCCGGCAATCTTCTTCGCTTCCATTGGCCCGGTTCCATAGAGAGCTGCGCAAAGCACATAGTCAAATCCTGTAAGCGCGCCCAGGACCGACATCGCGGTTGCAACCGCCCATTCAGAGCCCATCCCGGCGCTTGGGAGCAGCGCCAGACCAGCCGGCGCAGCCGTCATCGCAATCTCTGCCACGACCAGAAGCCCGAACCGTCTTCCGCGCCTCGTCAGCGCGGCTCCGGACAGACCGGCAACAGTAAGCCCGAGCATGAACAAGGCAGTCAGAAGGCCGACCTTTTCAAAAACGAATCCAAACCTACTCTGATACATAAACAGCAGAAGCGTCTGCGAAGCCATTGCCGCGAATCCCCCGCTGCCGATCGCCCAGAACGCACAGACTGAGCGCATGGCCTCCCGCCTTCTTTTGAGTCTGAGCCATGCTAAAACAACCAGGATCAACCCGACTGGCAGGAAAAGCATCCGTGGATTTGCCGCCTCCACGACCCGCGGGAAGACGCCTCTGACTGCGCGCTGTCGCGCGCTGATGCGCGACATAATCCGATCCGTCAAGCTGCTCGACCGCGCCCACAGCAATTTCTGATAAAGATGGCACGCGCGGGGAACGGAATCCGAATTGATCGGGCGAAGTCCGGCCGCCTCCGCCTTTTCCTCGAATGCGGCCACGCGCTCAACCGGAAAATGCCAACCGACCAGGTTGCCCTGTATGCCGTCGCCGCCCAGACCCGCAAATCTAGTCGCCAACACCCCGGCATCCGTCGCAAGGCTGGCCGCCGAGTCTGATGCGAACAGATAAAACCCCATATCCAAGCTCGCAATAACTTTCTTGAAGGCAGACTTCAGAGTGCTCCTCATGCAGAGCGCGTAACGCCAGCCATCGCCTTCCCAGTACTCCCCGACTTCGGCGTTACGACAGACAACAACGCCACAGGGATTCAGAACATATTTCAGGTTGATGTAGAATTCCCGCGTGTAGACCCGGTTGGAAAGAAGATTCGCGGGCATGCCGAAGTCAACAACGATCAGGTCATACGGTTCGCTTTCCGAAACCTTCGAATGCGGGCCTTGAGCGGAGCTTGAGTAAAGAAAAGGTTCAACCGCCTGCTCCCCCTTTACGCGCAACCTGACGAATTGCCGCGCGTCGCAGCGATAAAGATGGAGGCGATTGTCCGCCAAGGCATTAAGCGCATCCTCCGGCAGATGAGGTTTGACAAGCTTGATTGCCGCATCGTCAATCTCAACAGCGTCAAGCCTCTCGATGTTCAGGCGCAACATCTCGACTGCCAGGCCCGTTATGGCGTCGCCAAGAACCAGAACCCGTCTGGGGTGAGGATGCGCAGACAGAAAGAGAGCCGCGCGCTCCCGGTTGCCGGCTTCATCGGGAAACACTGACGCGACAAGACCGTTGGAATAAAGCGTGAAAGCCCCCTCGCGTCCGGCCAGCGCCAGGCCCTGGTGGCGGCTCTGGGCCATTCCCACAATCTCCAGCGGAGTAAGCGCGCGCCATCGGGCCGCGACACTGTGCGATTCGAGCCGGGGGGCGAATACCGATACCGCCAGAAGCAATCCGGCGGCAACGGGAGCCGGCCATCGCGCAACCGCAGCCCCCGGCCACGCGAACAGCCCGATGCCCGCAAGCATCGCGCCTGAGCATCCCGCCACTATGAGGTCCGGGCAGTTTCCGACAAGGAGCAAAGTCCACACAACTCCGCCGGCAAAGCTGCCTATGCCCTCTGCGGCGTATAACAAAGAAACCAAGCGCGCCGGCTTGTTCATGCCTGATGAGTCCGACTCTCGCGCGTTTTTAGCCCCTGAGCCATGGGCCATTTCCATTGCCCTCGCCGCGGCAGGGAAAATCGCCCCAATCAGATATCCGGTCGGAAAGACACTAAGCAGAGAATAGGCCAGAGCATAATCGAATCCGGGAAACTCGCCCTGCGGAGGGCCGATCATCCCTCTCGCATATCGAGTGGCGATCAAGCTCAGAAACGGCGCTAATCCAAGCAGGCACACCGTAACACAGAGTCGGCGCAGCGCAGCATCAGCCCGCTCAGCCCCATCGCCTCTCTCTCCCTGAAAAGCCCCGACGCATACGCCAAACAGCCATACACCCAGCGCCATCCCGATCGTCCACTCAACACCGGCAAGGGAAACCAGCAACTCCCGTAGAAGGATTGCCTGTGCGATACACGCGTGCGCGCCGACGGCGGCAAGGATTATCAGGCCGATTCGCCGGCGTCTGTCCGAGTGAGATGTCGGCATGATCATTCAAAAAAAAGAAAGCCCGCCTCTCGGGGGCGGGCTTTCGGTTTTCAACTTTTTAGGGCAGAACTCCGATACTTATCGCATCGGACCGCCTTCGAGCATCATGCGCATCCGGTCAACCGGCGTTTCTTCATCGCGCCTGTTGACAAAGTCCGGCAGACTCTTGTCATAGCGGTAAGTGCGCGCCACCTTCAGCCTCAAGCCGCCCCCGCCGCCGACGTCGTAATCGTAGCACATGACGGACTGCTCCCGGCTGTCAATCAGGAACAGAACGATCGTATTGCGAACTGAGGAACCTACCGCAACCGCGATCACGTTCTGGGCCGCGCCTTCCGACTGGGCCTCGGCCTTGCGAAGAGATTGCGCTATCAGCAGGCCGCACACCAAGACTGCCGACGCCGCCATGACCATGTTGCGCGCGGAATTGCTCATTGCTTCCTCCAGAAAACGGCAATCCGGTCAATTAAGGAATCTCTGCTTCCTTTTCTGACTGTATGAGGATTTCCGGGCGGACCAGGATAATCAGGTTGTTCCGGGTTTTCGTTGTGTTGTTGCCGGAGAACAGCAACTTGACGATTGGTATCTTGGACAGGAAGGGAACACCCTGCTGCGTTGTGCGCTCCTTGCGGATGCTCAAGCCGCCCAACAGCAGAAGGCCCTGATCCGGAACGCAAACCGTCGTGTTGACGCTCTGCTCGAACGTCGAGGGCATCTGCAGCACGGTGTTCGTCGCAAGGCTGCCGCCGTCAAGTCCGGTCGTGGAGGACTGCGCCGCGAAACGGAACTCCTGTATGGTGACGCTTGTGATTGACGGGGCCAGCTCCAGATAGACGTAACGGCGATCAGCGCTGATGATCGGACGAACGTCGAAGGTCACGCCGTCATGCACGGTCGAGACCTGGGGCGTCGCAATGCCGCTTGTGGCCGTGTATGATCCGACGTAAGTGATGTCCGTTCCGACCGTCACGCTGCCCAACTGGCCGTTGGTGAGCGTTACTCTCGGGCAGCTTACCGATTCGGATTCTGAAACCGACTGGGCGGCTTTAATTATGCCGCTCATATGGAAGCTGTCAAAGATCGAGAATCGCATGCTCATGCCGGGGCCGCCCGTGGTCGTTCCGGTGTTGATGAAGTCGCCTTCATTCAGGAACGGGCCGGAATAGACGTATCCCGGAGGAGGCGTCGGCGTCGCCGCAGTAGGCGGTTGAACCGGATTGGTTATCGGCGCCGAGTTGCTCGGGTCGGTGAACATGTAATGATGCCGTCTGTGCGGGACGAAATTGTTGATCTGAATTCCGAATTCCTGCAGCGCGTCGTCCTTCACTTCCAGGAACCTTGCGTCAACCGACACCTGCATATTGCGATGTTTGCGAAGCGTTGTCAGCAGGTCTTCGATCTGGGAATGAATATCCGGTGTTTGCAGGATGATCATGTCGCCCGGCATGCCGCCGCGCATCAGAATGGCGCCGCGTCCGGCTTCCATTCCCTCTTCAGCGAAAGCCTCAACGTCAATGACATCGCGAAGGCTTGTGCTTGATCCGCCGCCGCCGCCGTAACCGCCGCCGCCACCGCCGCCGTAACCGCCGCCACCGCCGCCGCCGTAGCCGCCGCCGCCCATGGACCCTGAAGAATCAACGCGGCGAACAAGGTCGGGATTCCATGTTTCGGGATGTACGACCAATGTGATGAGCGTGGCAAGGTCCCATGCGCGGGATTCCAAGCCACCGCCACGCCCGCCGCCATAGCCGCCGCCACTGCCCGTGTCACCGCCATTGCGGCCAGCACCCGGGCCGGGATCACCCGCGACCGGATAGCCGGTGCCATTGGCATTGATCCAGCCATTCGTGCGAATGACCGCGTCCTGC